>NZ_QHKS01000043.1 GCF_003353175.1 Paraburkholderia lacunae
CGTCTTGCCTGCGACCTGCAACGCGGTCTTCTGCGCGAGCAGTTCCTCCTGCCCGACGAGGAACGTGAAGAGCTTGATCTGCTGGCGATCCAGCACGTCATGCACGTCTCGCAGCCACTCGTAGACAGTATTAAAAGTGTCTCCGTTGCGCCAATAATTCTGTCAACTCGCGTTCGTGTAATGCAGCGGCGCAAAAAACTCCAGCAGATTCAGTCTGTTACCAGAACCGAAATAAAAGTGTCTCCAACTGCTTTTGAGATGCCGGCGCCCCCCCGCCCCAGTCCGACCTCGCCCGCGACGCGCTCAAGGATCCGTACACCTTCGATTTTCTTGGCCTGACCGAAAACGCTCAGGAGCGGGACATCGAGAACGCGCTAACGCGGCACATCACGCGCTTCCTGCTCGAGCTTGGTGCCGGCTTCGCGTTTGTCGCAAGACAATACAGGCTCGACGTGGCAGGGGATGAGTTTTTCATTGACCTGCTGTTTTACCATCTGAAGCTGCGGTGTTACGTCGTGGTCGAGCTTAAGGCGACGCCGTTCAAGCCTGAATATGCCGGCCAGCTCAACTTCTATCTGTCAGCCGTCGACGCGCAGGTGAAAGCACCGCACGACCAGCCCACAATAGGGTTGCTGCTCTGCAAGGAAAACAATCGCCTGGTCGCCGAGTATGCGCTGCGCGGCATCGCCAATCCGATGGGCGTGGCCGAATACCAGCTGCTGCGCGACATCCCAGCTCCTCTTATGCCCGACCTGCCATCGATTGAACAGATCGAGGCGGAACTGGGACCGAATGAAGGACCCGAACCAACAGAGCACCAATAAAATGGACTATCGAGTTGCCTACGAGCACAGCCTGGCTGCCGCGCCGGACGATTTCATCGTGCATGTGCCTTCAGGTAGTCAGCGATGTGCCAGCCACGGTGCCCCGGGCATTGTTGCCCGAGTTCGTCACGAACCTGATCCTTGAGCGGTCCCCGGCAATTGGTCGCATTCGCAACCTGAGGATACTTTCTTAGACCCATTGGGCCATGCCGCTGCATGGCACTTATTGGTATGCGCATTCCTCTGGGCGTTTCCTTCTATCCGTCGGAGGCTGCCTCTGGGCAATCGTTTAACGATCGGAGAATCACATGCAAGTCAGGCGCTCATTCTGCGCATAGCCTCGCCAGGAATCATGGCTGACGCTGAAGAACGGGGCGCGCCAGAAAAATTCGGAACGACGCCGCGGGAGCAGAAAGAAAGTCGCGGGTTCAGCTGCACCTGCTAATGGAGCAGCTCGGGTTGGCATCGCAGTTACAACCCCAAGGTTTTTAACGCTCCCTCAGGCGCTAAGCGCCTGATTGAACGGTTGCGCGTCAGCTCGCCGACCAACTGTGGACTCCGTTCGACGCTCGAGCGACGCCTTGCGCTTTTCTTCAGCGTTCTCGATGAAGTCGGACAGTTCGCGCTCCATCGCTGAATCTTTGGCGCCCGGCTTCCACGTCGCGGCTCCGTGCCGCCGACGCGTGGTCCGAGCAAGTGCTAACGCTGCCATAGCAGCCTTTGCACATTCGTATTCAACCTGGCCACAAAGGTCGATCGGCTCACCGAATTCGCGGAATGCTTCCACATACTCCCGAGCGGCGTACACCGTTGCCGGGTACTCGCGCAGCTCGGAGATAACTTTGCGGCTCAGGACGTGCCACTGAAACTTGTCCGGATAGGCAAAGACGGGGATGGACACGCCCTTGCTGGCTTCGCGGCTCGTCGGGCCGACCGGCTCCGATGCCGCCCAGGCGGCCTTATGCATCATTGTCCGACAGGTTCGAGCGTAGCTTTCCAGCGATAACGCAAGCTCCAATGCAGTGTCGCGTCGCTGACGCTTGCGCTCCCTGGCATCCCTTGCTGAGATCCACGCGAGCGTTATGACAGAGCCGACTGCCCCTGACGCCAGCGCCAAAATCATCGGAGTGTTCCCGCCAAGTCGCTGGAGATATTCAAACCATTCCTGCCGCATACGATGCGCCTCGGAGAAAGAGGTGGACAGAGTATAAGCAATCGTTTGCGGAGTATTCAGAGCAAAAAATGCGGTGTGTGTTTTCGCCACAAACGCTTCGATGGGACGGTGCGCATCTTGACAGACGGCGCCGAACCAGGTCACTCGTCGGCCCAGCACCAGGAGAGGAGATTCAAAAGATTCAGGCCGGTTCGCTTCTTACGCGGACGGGCAGCGACGTTGGTCCGAACGGAGGCAATGTGTCCGCGTGCTGCCGCTCCTGGCAAGCACCGTTCGATCGCTAGACGATCGGCAAGGTTCGGCCCTGAAGAGACGCCCACCTCTCGGCCATGAATGACCGCTGACACGAAGAAACCGGCGCGGGCTAATCACCAAGTGTTGCCTCGATGGGCGCTTTCGTCCGTATCATGCAAAATAGTCGCATCTAAAATGCGGGGGATGGCCCGTGGGCGTCAACTTCGACCTGAGCGATTTGCAGGCGTTTCGAGCCGTCGTGGAGTTGGGTAGCTTCCGCAAAGCAGCGGAGGCGGTCAATATTTCGCAGCCAGCGCTGAGCCGGCGCATCGAGAAGCTCGAAGCGGCGCTCGGCGTGCGGCTCTTCGAGCGGACCACCCGCAGCGTGACGCTCACCACCATAGGTCGCGTGTTCGCCCCAAGTGCGGAACAACTTCTCGACGATCTCGATGTCGCGTTGCTCGGCATCCGCGACGTCTCCAGCAGCCGCCTCGGTCATGTGACCATCGCATGTGTGCCGTCGGTCGCCTACTATTTCCTGCCGAGCGTCGTGGCCGCCTATCACAGCCGCTACCCGCGGATCCGGGTCAAGCTGCTGGACTCGAGCGCCAACGAAGTGCTCGGGTCGGTCATCAGCGGTGAAGCCGATTTCGGCGTCAGCTTCATGGGCAGTCAGGAAACCGAAGTCGAGTTCAAGGTCCTGCTGCAGGAACGGTTCGTCGCCGCGTGCCGCCGCGATCATCCCCTTGCTCGGAAAAAGCAGGTGACCTGGAGCGAGCTTTATGAACACGAATACGTTTCCGTCGACAAGACTTCCGGCAACCGCCTGCTGCTCGATCAGGCGTTGACCAACGTGGCGCCGGCTGCGCCGAGCGTCTGCGAGACTCGCCATGTCACGACCATGCTCGGCCTGATCGAAGCGGGACTCGGTGTGGCAGCGGTGCCTTCAATGGCAATGCCCATGCGCGACCATCCGATTTTGACCAGCGTGCCGCTCGTCGATCCGGTCGTGACGAGGCGAGTCGGTATTGTCAGACGCCGGGGACGCCCCCTCGCGCCGGCCGCGCAGCAGTTCTATCAGACGATTCTCGACACGAAGCGCAGCGGCATGGCCGGCGCGGCGAAGAAGACCTCGAAATGACACCGCCAAGGCCATTCCGGCTGCTTTACGTCCAGGTACTGCTTGGAATGGGGATCGGCATGACCGTGGGCCACTTCTGGCCACAGATCGGTGCATCGCTCAAACCGCTCAGCGATGCGTTCGTCGCGCTGGTACGCATGATGATCGCGCCAATCGTCTTCTGCACGATCGTCACCGGCATCACGTCGCTTGCGAGCGGCTCGAAGATCGGCCGGACCATCCTGAAGGCGCTCGTGTTGTTCTACTTTCTCACCATCGTTGCACTCGTCCTGGGGCTCGCGACCGCGTTCGCGCTGCATCCGGGCGCGGGACTGCATATCGACGCGCATCATCTGGACACGGCTATCCTGGCGCAGTATTCGACGCGCACGCAGTCGCACGGGCTCGTCGAGTTCGCACTGCATCTGATTCCGGAGACGCTCGTCGGCGCCTTCGAGAAAGGCGAGGTGCTGCCGGTCCTGCTGCTTGCCCTTCTGTTCGGCTTCGCAATGAACGCCAGCGGAAGCGCCGGACGGCGAGTGCAGGAATTCATCGATAGCTTTGCACACGTGCTGTTCCGCATCCTCGCGCTGATCATGCGGCTTGCCCCCGTCGGGGCATTCGGCGCGATGGCGTTCACGGTGGGCCGTTTCGGCATCCGTTCGATTGGCTCGCTCGGCATGCTGATGGTGTCGTTCTATGCGGCGTGCCTGCTGTTCGTCGTCTGCGTGCTCGGTCCGCTCGCACGCCTGCATCGCTTCTCCCTCTGGCGTTTACTGCGCTACATTTGCGAGGAACTCGTCATCGTGCTCGCGACGTCGTCGACCGAACCGGTGCTGCCGCGCCTCATCATCAAGCTCGAAGCGCTTGGCTGCGACAAGGGCATCGTGGGTCTCGTGCTGCCCGCCGGCTATTCCTTCAACCTCGACGGCACGGCGATCTACCTGACGCTCGCCTCGATGTTCATCGCGCAAGCGTGCGATGTACATCTCTCGGGCGGCCAGATCGCGACGATGCTCGTGGTCATGCTGGTCACGTCCAAGGGCGCGGCGGGCGTGTCGGGCAGCGGACTGGTTGCGCTCGTCGCGACGCTCGCCGTCATTCCGGATCTGCCGGTTGCAGGCGTCGCGCTACTGGTCGGCATCGATCGCTTCATGTCCGAGGCGCGTGCCCTGACGAGCGTGATCAGCAACTCCTGCGCGGTGATCTTCGTATCGATGTGGGAGCGCGCCTGCGACCGGGCGCGTCTGAGAGAAGCATTGAGCCTGGCGCATGAGCCCGAAGAAGCTTTCGATCAGCCCGCCGACCTGCCGGGCTGAATCGATTCCGTCGTCTCAGTGCGTGGCGACGGAATCGAGCCCGGTCGATGTCACCTCCGGCTGCACGGCGGGCGACGCGAGATAGTCGAGGAGCGCTTTCGCCTCCTTCGGATGCTGCGCGCCAACCGGGATGCCGGCCGCAAAGCGCGTGACGGACTGCATCGACTCCGGAATCTTGCCGACGTACGCCGCGCCTTTCACCGGCAGCAACTCGCTCACCTGCTGAAATCCCACTTCGTAGTCGCCGGTTGCAACCACCGATGCCACCGGGATCTTCGGGATCATCTTCGCCTTGGTCTTCACCTGTTCCTCGATGCCGAGCCGCTTGAACAACTCGCGCTCGATATAGACACCGCTCGCGCTATCCGAGTAAGCGATCGACCGGGCATGCAGCAAGGTTTCCTTGAGCGCCGCCTCAGACCCAATGTCGGGCTTCGGCGCGCCATCGCGCACCACCATGCCGATACGCGAATCCGCGAGCTCGACGCGCGAATTGGGGATCACCTTGCCCTGCTTGATGAGGTCGTCGAGTGCATAGCCGACCATGATCACCACATCGGCAGGCTCGCCGCGCTGAAGCCGGTTCGGAATGGCCTCCGGCGACTTGCCCATCGACGGTCCGAGCGCGGTATCGAGCGTGTTGCCCGTGGACGCCGCGAACTTCGGGCCGAGCAGCTTGTAGGCGGCGGTGAAGCCGCCGGAGCTCATCACGTGCAGATCGGCGGCCTGCACATTCGCCGCAGCGGCGGCGCTGCCGAGGAGCGCCGCGGTGCAGAGTTTCAGAAGGATGGATTTCATGGTTGAAAGGACGTCAGGCTGAAGTTCGAGGAGCGAAGCGATGCTTCAGGAAGCCGCATGCAGCGGAACGCGACGGCGCTGATACAGTGCGAGTGTGGCACCGAGCCCGCACACCGCGGCGAAGCTCATCCAGTAGCCCGGCGCGGCTTTATCGCCCGTCATGTGAATGAGCGCGGTCGAGATAACGGGTGTGAAACCGCCAAAGACCGCCGTCGCGAGGCTGTAGGCCAGCGAGAATCCAGCGACACGCACTTCGACGGGCATCACTTCGGTGAGTGCGACGACCATCGCGCCGTTGTACATCCCGTACATGAACGAGAGCCAGAGCAGCACAAGCAGCATGTTGACGAAGCCCGGCGCGTGAGCCAGCAGCGATAGCGCGGGGTAGGCGGTCGCAATCGCCAGGATCGTCATTCCGAGCAGGAGCGGACGGCGTCCGATCCGGTCCGATAACGCGCCACCAATCGGCAGCCAGATGAAGTTGGAGATCCCCACGCAAAGCGTGACGAGCAGGCTATCGGCGGTGCTCAGATGCAGGACCGTCTTGCCAAAGGTCGGCGCATACACGGTGATGAGATAGAAGCTCGTGGTGGTCATTGCGACCAGCAGCACGCCCGCGATCACGACGTTCCAGTTCTGCACGAGCGTCGTAAAGACTTCTTTCATGCTGGGGCGATGCTGGCGCTGTTTGAATTCCTGTGTTTCCTCGAGATTGCGCCGCAAGATGAAGATGAAAGGCACGATCATGCAGCCGACGAAGAACGGCACGCGCCATCCCCACGCAGCGATCGCCGCCGTGTCGAGCCACTGATTGAGCGCGAAGCCGAGCGCGGCCGCGATGACGATCGCCACCTGCTGGCTCGCCGACTGCCAGCTCGTGAAGAAACCCTTGCGGCCCGGCGTCGCCATCTCAGCGAGATAAACCGATACGCCGCCCAGTTCCGCACCTGCGGAGAAGCCCTGCAGCAGACGGCCAATGAGAACCAGGGCCGGGGCGAACAGTCCGATCGTCGCATAGCCGGGCACGAACGCGATCAGGATGGTGCCGCTCGCCATGATCGACAGCGTGACGATCAGGCCCTTGCGGCGACCGACATCGTCGATATACGCGCCGAGGATGATCGCGCCGAGCGGCCGCATCAGGAAGCCCGCGCCGAACACTGCGAACGTCATCATCAGTGAAGCGAACTCGCTCCCCGCAGGGAAAAAGACCGCGGCAATCTGCGTGGCATAGAAGCCGAACAGGAAGAAGTCGAACTGCTCCAGGAAGTTGCCTGCCGTCACGCGTAGCACGGCGGATGCCTTCGATTGCCCGGGGGCCAGCGGAGGTGAGGAGGGATGCATCGAGGTGTCTCCAGAAATTTTGAACTTTGCGATGTTCGGGCGATTTGTTGTTTGTCGAATATTGGCCCGAACCACACGAAACGATAAGTGCTATTTTCGAAACGATTGATGTGCGCTGGTTATCAGTGCTGGCGGAGCCCTCAGGCCACGAAGCGGCACTGGGACGCGGGCGTTCGGGTGTCCATGTTGCGCCCCCGGTTCAGGTGATCGTCGATTTCCGCCGCGCATCCGAGCATGCGGGGATAAAGGAAGATCGTGAATGCGGCGGTTTCCAGATCGGTCTCAGTCAATTCACCACGTCGCAGCGGCTGCCACAGCATCTTCAGCAGCAGGGCCGCGATCACCGCATCGACGTTTACGCAGTACACGTTGCGGGAGACGCCAGCATCAAACAACGCCTGCACCAGTTCGCGATAGAAAGCATGGAACACGTTGTATTCGCCACGCTTCTCGCACAGTTCCGCGATGAACACTTCGCGCGGGTCGTAGTTGACCGGCCTGTCCTTGAAGACCGGATGGTTGACGCCCGGCAGCTTCGCGATATCGAGGCTGCCGGCATGCTTCTGCCGGGCCTTGTACTTCGCATAGCGCTCGACCGAGCGCTCGGCCAGCGAGCGCAGGTCCACGCCGTGCGCGGGGTCGGACGGATCGGCAAGCCCGCTGTCCCAGAACGCTTCGATCAGGAACGCGATGCCTTCATAGCCATTGCCGCCATGCGTATAACCTGTATGGGTGAGAAAGCCGACCAGCGCCTTGTTGAGTTGCACTCGCTCTGGACTTTCCGGGCCGTCAGCGGATACCGCGCCCTTTGCTCCCTGCGCCGATATGGCTCCCGGACCGTTGGTGAGCAGCAGACCGACGAGCGTCCTGAAGGCGAACAGATCGTTCGGCCCCGGCGCGAGGTTGAGCAACGCGGCAAAACAGATTTCGGTCAGGCTGCGTTCGTTCAGCAGCGCTTGCGTGGTAAAGCCGCAAAAGCCGTCGGGACGGTGTCGCGAGGCGTCCGCCGATGCACCGATCAGCGTCCCGAACAACATGGTCCACCAGGGCAGGCTCTCGGCCGTGACGCGCGAGATGCGCTTGCGCATCAGCGGTCCCCACGCGAGCGTCACGCAGATCGCGGCCAGAACAGCGTCTGCCGTCGGGTGAGCGGGCTGAGATGTGAGCCAGCGCACGAGGACCGATCTGACTCCACGCTCGGCGAGTCCCGCGAGCATCGCTTCGGCGCGCAGATCGCGCGTGTTGGCAAAGAGCGGCTCGCAGCCGCTGACGTCGATCCGTGCGATGTCGAAGTTCTCGTCGAGCGTACTCGTCAGGCTGGCTGCCGAGAAGCGTTCGATCATCCATTTCGCGGCATCCCGCGCCGCGCGCTGACGATTCGGCCCGATGATCGAGGCCGCGGCGGCCAGGATGGCGTTGGGTGCATTGCCGGCCTCGCGTGCGGCCTGCGCTGCCGCGAGCTCCGGCGTTCCGTGCAGATTGATGGACGCAGCGATCGCGACATTGATGAGCTTCTCGTCGTTTTCTCCGCCGAACTCGTGAAGCAGGGCAAGGCTGACGTTCGCTTCGAGCGAATGCGTCGCCGCGTCGAGCATCGAGGCGCCATACAGGCTGCTCACCTGCGTTTTCGCATCCATCTGCGATGCTCCCGACGCATCCTTCAACGCCTGACGTGGCGCAATCGCACCGACTTGTCGATTGACCTGCAAGACTTGCTCGTCGTAGGGCGCGACTGCTCCTACTACGGGGATCGCAAGGTCGGACGGAAGCTGAATTCCCTGGTCGGAGCCGAACCACGGCTTGAGCGCAAGGCTGCCTTCGGGCTCGAAATCAGGCATCGTCGCGTTGGCGCGCATGACGGCGGTCAGCGCCGCCGGGATATGCGCGATGTTCGTGACAACCGCGCCCTTGGCGGAGCAGCACGGATCGTCGGGCGTGAAGAGGCGGTCTACGCCGAACATTTCCATGAACCAGCGCTCCTTGGCTTGCGCGTCGTCGGAGCCGCCGGCCATCGCGCCCGCATGGCCGACCGCACGCGTGAGGCGGCTCTTCCACCGGCCCACCACACAGGCGACCACCGGTTTCGTGAAGGCCGCATCGGCCTCGTAGTAGCCACCCGGTTCGCAATAGAGCACAGCGGCCTTGCTTCGAGCATCGTTGGCGAGTGCGAACGCAAATTCCGGCGCGGCATAGTGGATGTAGACGTCCTTGCCGCTCGAGATGACGGTCGATGTGCCCCAGCCGCTCATGCGCAGGTACTGCGCGATCGTCGTACTGAAGCCGCCCGAGTTCGAGAAGATGGCGATCGATCCCTTGCGCAATGAATCGTCCGGACTATCGCCGCCGAGTGCTCCGCCGATTCTTACGCGATTCCACGAGTCGGCGACGCCGAGCCCGTTCGCACCGAAGATGTCGATGCCCGCTTGCTGACCCATCGCGCGAATTTCGCGGGCGTCGTGTACGGCGATCTTTTCGGTGATGATAAAAATCTTCTTCAGATCGGGATTGACGCGGATCAGTTCGGCGACGCCGTCGCGAGCCGCCGATGGCGGTAGATAGACCACGCCGCAGTTGAATCGATGCCCCGCTTCCAGACCCTCGCGGACGTTGTTGTACACCGGGATATCTCCGATGGATGTGGTGAGCACGTGCCCGCCTTTGCCCGGCGCCGTGCCGAAGACAATATTCCTGCCTGAGAACGCATGACTGACGGGCGTCACGTCCGAGGACTCACCGCCCAGGATATTGAGCACGCACACGCGATCGTCACGCGTGGCGATCTGCGCCAGCGAGTTGACGCCGACGAAATACTTGAACTGGCTGCTGTTTTGCTTGTACACGTTACTCTCCTCAGTCTTGAGCCGTTTCGGTTTCCGTCGCGGGTGCGCCGATCCGTGCTGCGATCTCGGCCCGGCCACCGGCGCGCATCCAGGCGTCCGCCTGACGCGCGTACTGGATGACCTCGCTGATGTCAGAGTCGAATCCGAAGAGCCGATAGGGCAGACCGAGCGAGTCGCATGTGTCTCTCAGCGCGGCCATCCCACGCACGAGGTTCGGGCCTCCCCGGCCCAGTACCACGTAAAGCGGCGTCGGCCCATACTCGCTGAAGTGTTCGCGAAGAGCGTCGGCCATCGCTCGTAGCGTCTCGAAGATGTCGGTGTTGTTCGACTTGCCGCCGATGATGAAGAGCACATTCGACTGCTTGAGCCAGTGTTTGAAGCAGATACGGGCCACTTCCTTCATCTTCGCGTACGGCGGATTGCCGCCGAAATCCGACGAGATGATCGCGGCATCGCCGAGCATTTCGGTCACGAGCGAGTTGGCACCGCCGCCGAACGTCGGCGCGAGAATCGTGCCTTCCTCGTTGATCACATACACGTCGCTCTGGCCCTGGTGCGTGCGCAACTGATTGATCTCCTGCTCGAAGTCGGAGTAGTCCGCTGCGAACAGGTGTTGCGGCAGCCCGAGGCGCGTCCATCGCGGATCGTCGCGATCGAAACCGCACTTGAAGTCGCAGGCGACCGGTGTGAGGCGCCCCTTCTTGTCCTCGCGCATTCGGATCGGATTCAACTCCAGTGTCGTCATGCCGAAATCGTGAAAGAGCTCCCAGAGTTTCGGTAACTGCTGCACGAGCGGCGAGATGATCTCCTTGGGCGCACCAATCTCGCTCAGCGCGTTCGCCACGACAAACGCCTTTAAACCCGTCAACGCGTCGAAGGGCACCATCGCCACATGCTTCGGGTCGACCTCTTCGATATCCATGCCGCCCTTATGCGAGAGCGTCATGGTCGGCGCACGAAAACGCGTGGAGTCGGTGATCGAGAAATAGACCTCATGCTGGGCCGGAACGCTGGCTTCGAACGTCACGCCATTCGACTTTGCTTTCAGGTGGCCGACGGAATGCTCGGCGAAGTACAACCGCTCTTTTTCGATCAGCGCCGTCTTGAGATCGGTCGCGCGGCCGAGTAAGCCCGCCTTCCCCTTCTTTCCCACTCCGCCTTTGAAGACGGGTTTGATGAATATCTGGCGATGACGATCGATCAAACTCTTGATCTCCTCCTCGCTGGCGCTCGGGCCAAGGATCTCACTCGCCGGGAATCCGACGAATTGCAACAGGCGCGCGCCGTGCAACATACCGGTGATTTGCATGAAGTTGTCTCCTGAAAGGCATAGCGATATAAAAAGAAACGGGTGTTCGGATTGCTCGTTAGGCGCAAGCGCCAGGCGTAACGAGCGGCCGAGACGCCGATGGCGTTCGGAGTGTGGCTGATGTCTGTTGAGTTGTCCGGTGCTCGAACCGGCTGGCGCTCGAGACTAGCGGGCCCAAGGGGGCGATCGGTACGCGCGCCAGGTGCACCTTGTGTTGTACATCGCCTTGTCTCCGATGCGTTTTACTTTCGTTCCAATCTCGCTGGAATCCTGAGTACAGATACTCACGCAAATGGAGTTACGCGATAAGTGCATTTTTTCGAAGCATTGATGTTTAGATGTTATCAATGCAGCTGGATGAAACGCGGCATCACCGCCATGTTCCTCCGCGCTGTCTGTCGCGGCAGACGGATCAGCGGTCCAATCTGCAATGTGACTTCAGGTGATGGTCCGTCATGCGCGAATTAAGGAACATTCGACATATGCAAGAGGCCGTCCGTTCAGGGTCCGAAATGCGTCCGCCAAGCGACGCATGAGAACGGCCCATGAGCCGCCTTTCGCGGCGAGATATTGGGGGCGGTCAAACGGCTGCGACGCTTCAAAAACGGCGGTCGGCCGATCATCCGGCTACCGTCCATCGATACGCAGTGCTTCGATGAGATAACTGCGGAACTCTAGACAAAACTAACCGCTATCCCGACTGGCTGCCTGTTTATCATCGAACCAGACAACATCCTCCTTCCAATTTTCATTGCCCATGAACTGGACAAGTTTCTCGCGCAACATTTCGGTCCAGGCGATTGCAAATCTCGACATTGGTTGCTCGCGCAACGTTGTTAATGCGACTGATGAACGTATCGATGGGCGCTTGATGGGTTCGGCAACGATCTCACCGCGCGCTACTTCGTCGCGGATGGCGATCGACGTGAGGATCGAGTACCCGACACCTGCTTTAACGAGTTTCTTTGTGAGTGCGACGCTGTCCACCTCAAGCTCTATCCGAAGTCGAATGCCGTTCTGGACCGCAGCGTGTTCGATGACACGCCGATTACTGTGGGGCATTCCGGGTAGGATCAGAGGTAGGCTGGCAAGGTCTCTTATCTGATATCCGCCCTTCGGCAAAGCCGTTCCGGGCGGAGCGATCAAAATCATCGGCTCAGTGTAGAGCGGCCTGACCAGAAAAGCGTCCAACGGAGGCTGGTTGTAGACCACGGCGAGGTCGACCCGGCGGTCAGCGACCCACCCCTGCAACGAGCTGCTTTGACCCTCTCGAATGTAAAGCGCGAACCGTGACGCTGCTCCCGCGTCTGTTAAAGCTTCCCGTCGGGCTGCAGCAAAGCCTGGTCATTATCGAATCCGCCGAACCAGACGTGATTGCCGTCCCGTGAATCTGCCCGTCCGCACGCGTGAGGAGGGCGATGGGTGCGGTGATGTCCTGTTCACCGGCCGCGGCGGACTGACGCGATCGCCCGACGATCACTGGATCGGTGGCACAACACCCAACTTCTCGGCGAGCATGCGCTCATACACGCCGAAGGGCAGATCAACGTCTTCCTGGCTCACGGTTGTGACCGTGATGTTCACCTGCTCCGGCAGCAGGCCGAGCACGACCGCGATGGCCGCTTCCAGGTGCGGTGCACAAACGCTGTCTTCCATCAGGGTCGTGCCCACGGCGATATCGTAGGTCTGTTCCTGCCGGAAGACGATCTCGACCAGCCGCGCGCGGGCACTCAGGTTGTTGTCGATCGCGAGTCGCACGACCTCCGCCACGCTACCCATCGTTTCGGTCGGAAAGCCTCGGGTCGAGCGCAGCCGGACGCGATGTCTGCCAAGCGTGAGCCAGTCCGAATCAAATTCCATGGTGTCCTCCGCCTACCGTTGCGATGCACCGCGAAAGTAACGATGGGCAGGCGGTTTTCAAGAGCGGAATTTCACCACCGCCCCTTGAAATTTTCCCCATAGAGCCTATCTTAGATTCGCTCAGGCAGATGCGCCGGTCACATCCGGTGCACTGCGTGTTTCGATTTGTTTGCCAGCAGCCTGGCAGGCGAACTGGAGCGCGTAGGCCCGTTCGCCTCCTCGCTGCATCGAAGGAGGATACGATGAGTGATCTCTTTTCCGGAACCGACCTGTTCAGTGAGTTTGACCGTCTGCAGCGGCAGATGGACAGCCTGTTCGGCGGCTTCCCGTCCAGCATCCGCTCGGGCCGCTTCGGGGCCTTTCCGCAGGTGAACATCGGTACGACCGACGACTCGATCGAAATCGTCGCGTTCGCGCCCGGCCTCAAGCTGGCCGAGCTCGACGTGTCGATCGACAAGGGCCTGCTGACAATCAGCGGTGAGCGCAAGGCCGCCCAGGCCGGGAGCGATGACAAATCCCGCGATGACACCCGAACCTATGCGCAGGAGCGGTTCACCGGCCCATTCCGGCGCGTGATCGAGTTGCCGCAGAATGCGGACCCCGACAAGGTGCAGGCGCGCTACACCAACGGCTGCCTGTCGATCAGCGTGGGCAAGCGGGAAGCGTCGAAGCCGCGGGCCATCACTGTCCAGTAACGCCAGTCATTCAAGGAGCAAGCCATGAACGACAAGACCCAGGTTGCTGAACGCGACCAGAAAGCGGTAGCACGACGTGAGGGCGACCAGCCGGCGCGGCGGATGACGCTCACACCGGCAGTTGACGTGTTTGAGGACAGCCAGGGCATCACGCTGTGGGCGGACCTGCCAGGCGTCACAAAGGACAAACTCGACGTGAAGGTGCACGACGGCAATCTATATATCGAGGCTGAAGCGGTTGTGCCGACGCCTGCCGCTCTGCGGCTGCAGCACGCCGAGATCCGTGAACCGCATTTCGCACGGGCGTTCTCGCTGAGCCCGGACTTCGACATATCGAAGATCGATGCCAACCTCCAGGACGGCGTGCTGAAGCTGACGATTCCGCGTCGCGACGAAGCACGCCCGCGCCGGATCGAAGTGCAGACGAACTGAGCCCGGCAGAGCCGCAACGACGATAGGAGAACAAGCGGTGGCGGCCGCGAGGTCGCCACCGCCCGTTCGTGGAGGGCTGGATACAGAACGTCATGGAGGAAGGCTGGTACGGATACACGATGAGCATGGGGGCCGTGCCGGTGCGTCAGCTCGCAGGCGGCCCGGCCCTCCCTGACGGATAGATCGCGCCGGTCAGGATCAGGCGCCATGCCCCGCCGTCAGGCTGACTGCAAACGGTGTATCGCGAGCGTTGACGCCAGAGGACGGCGCCCGGACGGCGCCCGCTCGGGGGCGCCGCCCAAGAACGCCAGCAGAAACGTGGCAACGTAAGCGCAGTGACGGACATCCGGTTCTCCTGTCAGACCATCGAGGAGCATACGATGAACACCGACCTCAAAAAGTGGAACCCTTTCAAATTTCTCCGCGGTTCGGGGCGCAAGCCCGATGCGGACAGTCCGCAAAGCCCGCCGGGCAGCGAACCGTCGCGTGGTCCATGGCCTGACATTCCGCGACTTTTTTCCCGCGATCCGTGGCGTGCGATGGAGGATTTCCTTCACGATCCGTTTGCAGCCCGCGGGACGCTCGAACGATGGTTTGGCGATTTCAGCTCATCGCGTTTCCAGCCGCGCATCGACGTGGTCGACGAGGGGAAGATATTGCGCGTGACCGTCGAGCTGCCAGGCATGGAGCGGGAGGATGTGACCGTCAACGTCGAGGATGGCGCGCTGGTGTTGCGGGGCGAGAAAAAGCAGGAGGTGCATAGCGAGGAAGACGGCTGCTACCGGCTTGAGCGTGCATATGGGGCCTTCACGCGCACGATCCCGATGCCGGAAAATGCCGATCCCGAGCACGCTCTCGCAAAGTTTGACAAGGGCGTGCTGACGTTGACCGTGCCGAAACAGGAGCCAGCACGATCCGCGAGCCGCACGATCGATATTGGCTAGCGTTGGCAACGTTGCGCTTGCGCGGTGAATGAAGCGGCGTAGCTCGGGTCGTTAGCTCAGCAGGTAGAGCAGCGGACTTTTAATCCGTTGGTCACTGGTTCGAATCCAGTACGACCCACACGTGCTAACGTTATCTGATCGCGCCGGTTCTGTAGCGATTGGCACCTGCCACGTCCGCGCTGACGAAACGCGACGCCGCCGGGCGGCCACTGTTTGGCGAGCTCGTACGCCCGCTGCTTCCCGCGTTCAAGCGCTCCGTGCAACGCAAACTCGCGTATCTGCAGGCGCGCGGCGACCTCGGCCTGGGCGATCCGCTGATCGGCGACATGGTCGATGAGGCGCTGGCACGGACCTGCGAAAAGCTGACGCAGCGCCCGCGCCGGCTCGAATCCTTGCCGTGGCTCCCGCAGATCGCGATTACCGTCCTGGCTGAGGAAGCATCCCGCCAACAGACCGAGAAGGCCGCTGGGTCTCCCTGGATAGCAGGCTGCCGCCGCAGGTACAGGAACCGAATGAACACGGTAACGACATGCTGTTCGAATACTGGCAGCCCGATGAGGTTCTCCGGCTCGAGGACGTGATGCCGGTCGCCGACGGAAGCACGCCCGAGGAGGCAGGGAGCGCACGGGCGATGCGGCAGCTCATGACGACGATTCTTGCTGACCTGCCCACATCATGGCGCCGCGCACCATTGCTCTGCCGGGTAGAAGCACTTTCGCCAGTTGCCGCGGCGCAGGTGCTCGGCACCGGCGACGATGAACTCGGGCACTGGCTCATGAACGCCGACGTCTTTCTCAAGGCCCGACTCGGCGACCTGGGGCTTGCACCCGAGGCAGCGGGCGAGCCGGCAGACTTCGTGGAATGAAGTGCGTCCAGCGTTCGGAGCGGCCTACCAGCCGTAGAAACGCGGCCAGGTTTCAACTGTGCCGTCTGGACGGATGGCCTGATAGGCCGGATGCTGCGCACCGGTTGCGCACGCATGGTTGGGGAGGATGCGCAGGCGCGTCCCGATGGGAAAGCGGCTCTCGATCTCATGATCCGGTGTGCCAGATCGGGAGACAATACCGTGTTCCTGGTTCGCGCCGCTCATCATATATTCGCCCAGCACATCGCCGTTTTCGAGGCATACGAGTCCATAGCCGAAGTCCTGCTTCTGGCGCTGTGTACCGCGGTCCCGGCTCATTGCCATCCACCCCGCATCGACGATGGCCCAGCCTTTCTCGCTCTGGTGGCCGATCACGGTGGTCAAAACGCTCAGTGCAATCTCGGATGTCTCGGCCACGCCGACGTTATGCATGACGAGATCGAACATCACATAGACGCCTGCGCGAACTTCCGTGACGCCTTCCAGATGCTCGGCAGCCAGCGCTGTCGGCGTCGATCCGATGCTCACGACGTCACACTGCAGGCCCGCCGCCCGAAGGCGCTCAGCGGCGCGCACGCAGCCCGAGCGTTCCTGCTCGGCGATGCGGACCAGTTCTTCATGCGTGTCGTACTCGTAACTGGAGCCCGCGTGGGCAATTACACCGCCGAGGTGCATGCCGCCGGCCGAGAGCGTCGTTGCAACAGAGATGAGCGTGTCGTCGTCGGGTGCAATGCCTGAACGATGGCCGTCCACGTCGATCTCGATCCAGACTTCGAATGATTCTTCGTGCTGCTGGCCGAAAGCGACGATGGCCTTGGCGCATGCGACGCTATCGGCGACAATCTTCAGGGCACAGCCCTGTCGCCGCAGCGCGAGCGCCTGCGAGAGCTTCGTCGGGGCCGTGCCCACAGCGTAGACGATGTCACGGATGCCGCTTGCGAAGAACTGTTCGGCTTCCTTGAGGGTGGACACGGTAATGCCAAGTGCGCCGGCGTCCAATTGTGCCCTTACCACCTGCTCGCACTTGGTTGTTTTCACGTGCGGGCGGAAACTCACGCCGAGGGCGTTCAAACGTTGCTGCATCCGTTCGATGTTGTGGTTCATGCGCTCGACATCGATCAATGCTGCGGGCGTGTTCAACGACTGCAATCTCATCTGCGGCTCCTTGCGATTCTTCGCGCGATTGGTGTCTCGGTGTCGGCACGGTACCGTGCGTAAACAATCGCCACTATAGGAGTTCGCTGCGAGCCTGTGTTTAACCGAGGATAAAGCGACCGTTAAGCCACATTGAATGTCAAGTCAATTGCGCCAGGGTGTGGGGCTAAAGGCTTGCTTTGCGGCGTCGAGAAAGACGCGCTGGCGAATTGTTAGGCCCTGACGCGTGGGCGTCAGCGCCATTACCGGCGCGGGCTCGAGGCGCCATGCGGGCAACACGCGCTTCAGCTTTCCCTCGGCGATCAGCCGTGCGGCATCCCATTCGGATCGCTCGACAATGCCCAGGCCGTCCACCGCCCAGTCAGTGACCACGGTGCCGTCGTTCGACGACAGGGCGCTGTTCAGCCGGACCGTGACGGCTTTGCTTACGCGCTTTCCCGCCGCATCCTGTTGAGTGAAACGCAGGCGAGTCACGTCTTCGTCGTTCTCTCGCAAACTCAGGAATTCGTACCGTGTGAGCTGGGATGGATGCTCCAGCTTCGACAGGCGACGCGCAAGGGCCGGGCTTGCGCACAGGAAACGGTCGTTCGGGGCGAGGTAATGTCCTATCCAGGAGGACCCTTTGACGTTGCCGATCGATACGACCGCGTCGGCGCCCGACGCTGCCCTGAGCGGGCTTTCCGACAGGATGAGCGAAATCGCAAGACTTGGGTGGGAGAGATGCAGATCGCGGACCAGCGGTGCGACATATGCGCGGCCAAACCCGAACGGTGCCACGACGCGCAAATGGCCGCTTACACCGTGCGACTCTCCAGAGACGCGGGAAGGAACCGACTCTATGCGTTCCAGGATCTCAATCGCTTCCTGAACAAGGTGCTGGCCCTCGTTGGTGAGTGAAATGCCTCTGGCCGCGCGCGTCACGAGGCGAAGCCCTAACCGTTCTTCTATGCGCTGAAGGCGTACCGTGACTGCAGGCGGCGTGAGATCCAATAGCCTTGCGGCAGCGGCAAGGGATTGTGACGCGCCCAGCGCACGGAACAGCTGCATGTCTTCCAGTTGTAGCATTAAGCAATCTTTAACGGGAGGTTTATTGGATATTAAACACGACAAAAAGATTTTTTTCTATAGTTCCCGCATGGATTTGGCAACTTGCGGTCGGCCCGCGATGCTGCGGGAGCGCTGGCACGGACTCAACAAAACCCGATAGCTCCCTGACTGCGTCGGAGCATTGCTCGACGAGGTTCTTTCTACCCGGAGTGGTCGTCATGGATCAGTATCAGAACGGCGCGCAGTTCCCTCAGACGATAAATCCCGCTGGGCTGGCAACGCCGGGGGGGCACTATAGCCACGTTTCGATCGCAAATGGCCTGATTTTTGTGTCTGGTCAACTTCCAATCGACGCGGGCGGCGCAAAGCTCACGGACCGGCCTTTTGAAGCCCAGGCCAGGCAGGTGTTGGCAAATCTGGGCTCCGCGCTTGCCGGTGCGGGCAGCGATGTCAAGAAACTGATCCAGGTCCGTGTCTATATCGTTGATGTCGCGCATTGGGCGAGTTTCAACGAAATCTACGCGCGTTGGGCCGGCGATGCGAGACCCGCTCGCGCCGTTGTGCCGGTTCCAGCGCTCCACTTCGGTCTGAAGATCGAGATCGAAGCGGTCGCATTGGTATAGCGTAACCAGTGCGGATTCGCGATGGCGCCGACGCGTCGCGCTTGGCGCTTTAAGCAGCGGGCGCGACCGGATGAAACCGTTGACATCAGGGCCGTGCTAGCCTGGCGCTTTGTGGGCGTTAAAGGCGCAACCGTGGCGTCAGCCCGCAAGGGTGGGCGCCAGGATTGCTTCTTTGATCGGGTGAGTCATCCATTCTCGCGGAATGGATGGGTAATAGACTGGCAAATTTGGTATGGACAGCTTAATGAAACAGGAATCCGTTGTGAACGTTCCTTCCTCAACGACTAGCCTTCGGTATCGAACGTTCACCTCGGCCGATATACCGGCAGCTCACGCCCTTTCAATGGCGCTCAACTGGCCATATAGACCGGAAGACTGGCAATTTTCCGCTGACTCGGCGACAGGGTTCCTGGCTGAAGAAAGTGGTGTCGTGATTGGTACGGCGCTGTGCTGGAAATTCGGAACGGATCGCGCTTCTCTCGGTCACGTGATTGTGTCATCCGGGCACCAGGGGCGGGGCATCGGCCGTAAGCTGATGGAAGCCGTCCTTGAAGAGCTGGGGCCGCGCATCACTTTCCTGCATGCGACGCCAGCCGGTCTGCCGCTCTACGAAAAGCTAGGTTTTAACGTGTGTGGATCGTTGGAACAATATCAAGGGACCGTCAGCAAGACTTTCCCGGTCGCGTTGCTCGACGGCGAGCGACTGCGGTCGGGCACGCCTGCCGACTTTCCTGACCTCATTGCACTGGCTTCGCGCGCTTCCGGGCTGGAGCGCGACGGAATTTTGTCGGCATTGCTGAAGCTTGGGGAGAGCGTAGTGCTCGAACGTGAGGGCGAAATTGTCGGATTCTCGGTGCTCCGCCGCTTTGGCCGGGGTCATGTGATCGGCCCGGTGGTCGCACTGCGTTCGCGTGACGACGTTCGTGCGAGGGCGCTGGCCGGCTATTGGCTGAGCCGACGAGAGGGGGAATTCGTCCGTATTGACGTCCCCTGGGGAACGAGTTTGACCGACTGGCTAAGCGGACAGGGATTGAAGCGTGTGGACACCGTCTCCAAGATGGTTCGCAATGCGCCCGCCGGTGCACACCGGGGCGCACCCGATCCGGTTTGCCGGGTGTACGGACTTATCAGTCAGGCCATGTTCTAGGTCTCACTACGAGCAGCGAATTCTTCCGCCAAACGTTGAGATGTGCCGGATTGCGGCGTCGCACAATCCGACCATTAAGCCAGCCTTAACGACGGCTTAACTGTTCTCTCAGCAAGGCGAGCTTCAGGCGATCGATAATTCCTGACATACGATGCAGCACAGAACAGACCCCGGGAAGGAGCTTCCGAAGATGCGCGTACCGTTGATCCGTATTGATACCACACCGACGCTACCGCGAAGTGCTGATGTCGTCGTGATAGGCGCGGGCATCGTTGGTGTGTTTACCGCATGGTTTCTGGCGAAGCGGGGCGTGAAAGTCGCTCTCATCGAAAAAGGCCTGGTCGGCGCGGAGCAGTCCAGCCGGAACTGGGGTTGGTGCCGGCAGCAGAACCGCGATGCACGCGAATTGCCCATCGCGACCGAGAGCCTGCGGCTGTGGGAGCAGTTCGAAGCCGAGTCCGGCGAGACCACGGGCTTTCGTCGCAGCGGCCTTCTTTACCTGAGCAACGACGACGGCGAACTCGACACCTGGACGCGCTGGTGCGAATTTGCGCGCACGGCGGGCGTCAGGACTGAGGTGCTCGGCAGCAAACAGGCTACTGAGAGGGCCACCGTGACGGGACGCAACTGGAAGGGCGGGGTGTTCGCACCGACCGACGGCATTGCCGACCCGGCGAGCGCCGCGCCGGCCGTCGCTCGCAGCGTCATGAAACTGGGGGGGACGATTCACCAGAACTGCGCGGCACGCGGCATCGAGACCTCGGGCGGGCGGGTCAGCGGTGTCGTGACCGAGCATGGCACGATCCGCACGACGACCGTGGTGCTGGCGGGCGGCGCATGGGCTTCGACATTCTGCCGGCAACTGGGTATCCGTCTGCCGCAGGCAACGATTCGCTCATCGTTGATGTCAGTTTCGCTGCCACGAGGCAGGTTGCCCGACGCGCTTCATACGTCGGCGATCACCGTCACGCGACGCGGTGACGACACGTATACGCTCGCGATCAGCGGTTTGGGGAAGCTGGACCCGACGTTGCAAAAACTGCGCTACGCCAGGGACTTCATTCCTATGTTTGGACGCCGATGGCGCAGCCTGAGTCCAGGCAATCTGGAAGGCGTGCGTTCTGGTCACGAAGGAATGCGGCACTGGCGACTCGACGAGCCCACGCCGATGGAAAAGATGCGCGTGCTGGACCCTTGTGTCGATGAAGCCACGCTCAGGGAAATCCGCAAGCGGGCGATCGAGCTGTGTCCAGCGATCGGAGAAAGTCGGGTTGCCGCATCGTGGGCGGGCTACATTGACACGACACCGGACGGCGTTCCCGCCATCGGCGAAGCAAAGGAACTGCCTGGCTTCGTGCTGGCCGCAGGTCTGAGTGGTCACGGTTTCGGTATCGGGCCAGGATGCGGCCATCTCGTTGCGGATCTGGTTACCGGTGTGCGGCCTATCGTCGATCCCGAACCCTACCGTCCTGCGCGACTGAACGAATCGGTGCGCGGAAAGGTTGCCGACTTTTAAGACCAGTTTTTGGCGCTTGCGCGCTTGGAGTTTGTAATGCATCTCAGTTCTTACTGGCTGGATACGTCGGAGCCATTCGTTAGCAGCTCGCCCGAAGTGCCCGATGGAAGTTGCGACGTAGTCGTGGTTGGTGCCGGTATAACGGGCACGGCGGCGGCATTGGCGCTTGCCAAAAAGGGCGCACGTGTCATCGTCTGCGAAGCAGGAACCGTGGGCCAGGCGGCGTCGGGACGCAATGGCGGCATGTGCAACAACGGCTTCGCGCAGGATTACGCTTCACTGTCGCAGCGCATCGGCACGGAATTGGCCAACCGGCTATATCTGGCGTTTGACGCGGGTGTCGATACAGTCGAGCGGCTGGTCAGGGAAGAGTCGATCGATTGCGATTTTGTCCGCAGGGGAAAACTCAAGCTCGCGGCGAAGCCGGAGCACTTCGACAAGCTTGCGCGAAGTCAGGCGTTGCTTGCCGCGAGCGTGGACCCTGATACGCGCCTTGTGACGAAGGCAGAGCTTCGTGACGAGATCGGCTCGGACCGTTATCACGGCGGGTTGATCTTTCAGAAGAGTGCCGGGATGCACGTCGGTCGCTATGTCCGTGGTCTCGCGAAAGCTGCGCAAGCGCGTGGAGCGCAAATCATGGAGCGTGCGCCGGTCCTCGGGTTACGGAGGGAATCCCGGGGCGCATATGTCGTCCGAACGCCGCGTGGAGAGATCCGCACGCCGCAGGTGCTTCTGGCGAGCGGCATCTCGCAGGTGGGACCGTTCGGCTGGATCCGGCGCAGGATCGTGCCGGTTGGGGCGTTCATTATCGTCACCGAGCCCTTGCCGCTGGAACAGCTCGACCGGTTGCTGCCAACCCGCCGGATGGCCACCGACACCAAAAACTTCGTCAACTTCTTTCGTGTCACGCCCGACAACCGGATGCTGTTTGGCGGGCGTGCGCGCTTCGCGACGTCGAACCCCAGCTCGGACGAAAAAAGTGGCCTGATCTTGCGACAGCAGATGGCCACCGTGTTTCCCGAACTGGCCAACGTGCGCATCGACTATTGCTGGGGCGGCATGGTTGACATGACGGCCAACCGCCTGCCGCGCGCGGGCGAGCGAGACGGTGTCTACTACTCGATGGGCTATAGCGGCCACGGCACTCACATGGCCACGCTGATGGGCACGCTGATGGCAGAGATCATGGACGGACGCGCCGATCTCAATCCATGGAAAGACTTCGATTGGCCTGCTATCCCGGGTCACTTTGGCAAGCCATGGTTTTTGCCCTTCGTGGGCGCGTGGTACCGACTCAAGGACACGCTGCAATGAATTCACCTGTTTGTCACCTGATGCAAGCGGGAAGGCTGGACCGGTTCTTTATCGACGGCGAATGGATTGCGCCCGTGGGTACAGCGCGAGCCGCGGTGGTATCGCCGTCCACCGAAGACACGCTCTGCGAGGTTCCGCTCGGCGACGCGCTCGACGTCGAACGCGCCGTGCAAGCCGCGCGCAAAGCGTTCGTGCGATGGTCCGCGACTTCGCCGCAGGAGCGCGCCGTGCTGCTGGACCGTGTTCATGCCTTGATACTGGAGCGCGCCGAACTGTTCGCCACGGCCCTGACCATGGAAATGGGTGCGCCGATCAGCTATGCGCGCGCCGCGCATGTGCCGCTCGCGGCCGAACATATCCGTGTCGCGCGCGACAATCTGGCGAACTACCCGTTCCGCGTCCAGCGTGGAACGACTGCGGTCGTGCGTGAGCCGATCGGCGTATGCGCGCTGATCACGCCGTGGAACTGGCCGATCTATCAGATCACGGCCAAGGTCGGCCCGGCGCTGGCAGCAGGCTGCACCGTGGTCCTGAAACCCAGCGAACTCTCGCCGCTAAGCGCGTTGCTGTTTGCGGAAGTCATCGCGGACGCTGGTGTTCCGGCAGGCGTATTCAACCTGGTGAGCGGCACTGGTGCGGAAGTCGGCACGTCGCTCGCGTCGCACCCGGAGGTCGACATGGTTTCGATCACCGGTTCGACGCGTGCTGGCGTGCTGGTCGCACAAGCGGCTGCTCCGAGTGTTAAGCGCGTGGCGCAGGAGCTTGGCGGCAAGTCACCCAACATTGTGCTACCTGATACCGATTTGCAGCGTGCCGTCTCGCCAGGCGTCGCGGCCGCGTTCCGGAATATGGGCCAGTCGTGCAGCGCACCGACCCGCCTGATCGTACCGCGCAGTGTCCTCGACGCGGTTAATGAGTTGGCCGTGGCGGCAACCGAACAGATGATCGTTGGCGATCCGTTCGCCGAAGCGACGACGCACGGCCCACTGGCCAATCGCATGCAGTTTGGCAGGGTTCAGCAGATGATCGAAGCTGGCATCGGGGAAGGCGCGAAGCTGATCGCGGGTGGCCCCGGAAGACCCGCAGGGTTCAGCAAGGGCTTCTATGCACGGCCGACTGTCTTTTCCGACGTCCGCACCGATATGACGATCGCCCAACAGGAGATCTTTGGTCCGGTCCTCGCGATCCTTCCTTACGACACCGTCGAAGAAGCAATCACCATCGCGAACGACACGGTTTATGGGCTCGGTGCGCATGTTCAAGGCACGGACAAGGCACTCGTGCGTGCAGTAGCGGCGCGTGTCCGGTCGGGCCAGGTGCATCTGAACTATCCGGCATGGGATCCGCAGGCTCCGTTTGGCGGGTACAAGCAGTCTGGGAATGGGCGGGAGTATGGGATCGAAGGTATGGAGGAGTACATGGAGGTGAAGTCGATCCTCGGGTACTACGATTAAACCGGTGGCGACGCCGGTCGCCGTGACGCTGCAGATTTGATGCTGTTCGCTTTCTAAAGGTGCTGAGAGTGGAAACCTCCGTGATCCCCGAGACATCGTTGACAATGCATCGTGGGCACTGGGCGAAGTTGCGACGTGATCTGCACGCCCATCCCGAGTTGCGATTTGAAGAACACAGGACGGCCGACGTCGTTGCGCGTGAGCTTGAAGAGCTCGGTTATGCGGTGTTGCGGGGGCTGGGCGGAACGGGAGTCGTCGCGAGCTTGCCCGGTGCGAACCCGGACCGCGGAATCGTGCTTCGTGCGGATCTGGATGCGTTGCCGATCCAGGAAGCCAATGACTTCGCACACGCCTCGGGCGCGGAAGGAATCATGCATGCCTGCGGGCACGACGGTCATACCGTCATGTTGCTGGGCGCCGCGCGCATCCTGAAGGAATTGCCGCAGTTGCCCGGCACGGTTCATTTCGTGTTTCAGCCCGGAGAGGAGGGGGGCGCGGGCGCGCGGAAGATGATCGATGACGGGCTGTTCGAGCGATGTCCGACGGAAGCGGTATTCGGCATGCACAACTGGCCCGGTTTGCCTGCCGGGCATTTCGGATTGCGCACCGGCCCAATCATGGCTGCCGGCTCCCGATTCAGGATCACGGTAACAGGCAAGGGGGCTCATGCGGCGCAGCCGCATCTGGGCCTCGATCCAATACCGCTGGCGTGTTCGATGGTTCTCCAGTGTCAGACCATCGCTGCGCGTCACAAGGATCCCGTGGATCCCGCCGTCATTTCCGTCTGCATGTTCCATGCAGGCAATACGGACAATGTCATTCCGGACAGCGCCGAGTTGCGAGGGACGATTCGCACGCTGTCGTCCGCTTTGCAACAGAAGTTGCAGCGCGACATCCAGCTCATGTGCGAAGGGCTAGGCTCCGCCTATGGCGCGCAAGCCGAGGTCACGTTTTTCCAGTACTACCCCGCAACAATCAACACGCCGGCCGAGACAGCACTCTGCGAAGCGGTCATTCGCGAGACGTTCGGCAGCGAACGCCTTAGCCGTGACATTCCGTCGAACATGACATCGGAAGACTTCGGCTTCATGCTGGAGGAGCGGCCCGGCGCTTATGTACTGATCGGTAATACCCCTATAGGAATGACCGCGGCGGCTCTGCATCACCCGAAATACGATTTCAACGACGACATCATTCCGGCCGGCGTCCGGTATTGGGTCGCTTTGGCACAGCATTACTTCGGTACCGTGTAGCGCAAGAGCGCCTTTTTGCCCGACGCGCAGTCGCTTGAGCCATTTTTGTTAGTGGTGTTTAGCGTATGCCCAGGAATGCGATTTCTGCTTTTTCCAGTTGACTCCACGCGGAGTCACAAGACGTGAGGACTGAAACCATGATTGACTTCGAGCCGAAATACATCACATTTGACTGCTATGGCACGCTGACGAATTTCCGCATAGGCGAGATGACTCGCGAGGTGTATGGAAATCGCCTGCAGGGCGCCGAACTGGAACGACTCGTTAACTTCTTTACGGCATACCGGCGCGATGAAGCGCTCGGCGCCTGGAAGCCGTTTCGCGACGTGCTGGTCAACGCCGCGCGCCGGGCTTGCGAGCGGATGAACGTCGAGTTTAGTGAAGCTGAGGCGGAAAAATTCTACCTTGCCGAGCCGACATGGGGGCCGCACCCGGACGTGCCGGAAGGCCTTTCGCGCCTCGCGAAGAAGTACAAGCTGGTCATTCTGACGAACGCGCCGGATGAGCACATCCAGAGCAATGTCGAGAAGCTGGGCGCGCCGTTTCATCGTGTGTTCACCGCAGAGCAGGCCCAGTCGTACAAACCTCGCATGCAGGGCTTCGAGTACATGTTCGACCAGCTGGACTGCAATCCTGAGGACGTGCTGCATGTTTCGTCGAGCCTTCGCTATGACCTGATGACGGCGCACGACATGGGCATCAAGCATAAGGCGTTCGTCAATCGCGGCCACGAGCCGGGCACGCCGTACTGCGAATACTACGAAGTCAAGACCATTGGCGATCTCGCCACTGAGCTCGGCCTGTGATCCATTGCCCTCGGTTACGCGAGGGCACCGATGAAACTCGCAAACGCGCGCATCGGCACAGACGGCTTCTATTGAGAAACAACTCCCGTGTGGAGGAGACAAATGGACAAGATAAATATGCGCGACGCTGCCGCCAGCGTCGACGATGAACTCCAAGAGCTTACGCACAAAGGCGTGTCGCGACGTAATCTGCTTCGCGTGATGGCGGTCGGCGGCATGGTGTCGATGACGGGCACGGGTCTGCTGGCGTCGGGCAGGTTCGCTTTCGCGCAAGAGAAGCCACGGAAAGGCGGCAAGATTCGCGTCGCGACGCAAGCGGCTTCCACGGCCGATACGCTTGATCCCGCAAAGGGCGCGCTTGGCACGGACTATGTTCGCGCGTTTATGCTCTACAACGGCCTGACTGAGTTTGACTCGCATCTTGGCGCAAAGATGGCCCTGGCAGAGTCGATCGAAACGAAGGACGCGACGGTGTGGGTCGTGAAACGGTTCTGTCGCGGTAAGGAAAGCGGGTCAAGCAAAGGTGATATGCGGAGGATGGCTTATGAAACCAACGAGTAAAATTGCTGGGCGGCAGACAGCGAAATTCTGCCCGAACATTTCATCTGTCCTTTCTTGATCATGTGCATCAATTCGATGCCACTCAGAATGACGCGCGCGCAGTTGAAATCCTTGAGCCCGAGCATCGGTCGGGTTCGGCGTTTGATGGCCCGATGGTCCTGGTCGGGTAGCCGTACCACATTGCTGTGGTACGGCCCCCTAAGAACCGTACGTGCGCCTTTAGGAGCATACGGCTCAAGCCTCTACAAAGGCATCTGTCGACACCCGGTGGTGCAACTGCTTTTCAGGCGTGTTGCGGAGTTCTACGGCAATTGAGATGGTGCACTTGAAGGTTGCCTGCGGCATCCGTCCCACCGTCAGTTTGCTTCACAATATGCGAAACATCCCAGCGGGTGTTCATTGTGATGGGCTGCTGACAGTTGGAACACATGCCATCTTGCCTTAGCCAGACACGGTACAGCTTACGGCGACCTCGCGCCGAGTTCAGCATCCTCTGGCCCCAGCGGGATTCGAAGTACCGCGCCCATTGAAGATCGTGCGGATTGGCGCCCGCCTTGATCTTGACATGCCGTTTGATTGGCGTGTCCGAGACCTTCAGCAAGGTGACCGCTCTTGTCGTGCCATCCTCTTGTTTTTCTGTGGCGGCAAATACCCAGTCCCGGAGACCCTTGGCCTTGAAGTATTTGATTTTTATCCATCGGGCGCCTTTGTTAGGGTGCCGTCTTGCCGCCCATCGCCATAGCATTGACCAGACCTCGTGATCAACCCGATTGAAGGCTTTCTTGGCGACTGCATGGCTGTGGTAATTCGCCCATCCTCGCAAAACAGGATTGAGCAGCCTTATCAGGTTCGCCTGTTTAGCCGTCTTGTTGGCCTTGATGATTTCACGGACTTTGTCAAGATGTGCCTTGACGTTCGCTTTCGACGGTTTCATCAAGAGCTTGCCGTTGTACTTGCGAATGTTCCATCCGAGGAAATCAAACCCGTCCTTGATGTGCGTTATCCTGGTCTTTTCTGGCGACAAGACCAGCCCGCGTTCCGCCAGAAATTCAGTTACTGCCGGCCTGACCTCATGTTCCAGCCACTCTGTCGAATGGCCGGTGATAATGAAATCGTCCGCGTAACGCACCATGTTCACTTTCAGTCCTCTCTGCCGGGCTCGCGGGAATCTCTCCGCGAGCATCGCTTCGAGGCCATCAAGCGTCATGTTGGCTGCCACCGGTGAGATGATTCCCCCTTGCGGGGTGCCGGCGTCAGTGGGGAAGAGTTCGTTTTGATACACGTAGCCCGCTTTGAGCCACTTCTTGAGGATCACCTTGTCCGTAGGGATATTGGCGATCATCCAGTCGTGGGAAATTTTGTCGAAACAGCCTTGGATGTCGGCCTCCAGCACCCATTCCGCACTCGCCTTTTTCGCCAGGGAGATGAAGCATTGTCCTCCCGCGTCAGCAGTTGAGCGTTCCGGCCTGAACCCGTAAGAGTTCGGGTCGGCAGTGGTTTCCGCAACCGGCTCCAGAGCAAGCAGATGCAACGCTTGCATCGCCCTGCAGCGCATCACGGGGATGCCGAGCGGCCTCGTCTTGCCGTTTTTCTTCAGAATCAACACTCTCCGAAGCGGAAGGGGCGAATAGCCCCGCCTCTTCAACGACGCAATCGCGTTGGCCTTTGCCGCCGGTGTTTTCCACGTTACCTTGTCCACACCGGGGGTGCTCCTGCCTTTGTTTTCAGTCACCCGCTTGACGGCCAATGCACGGCCGCTGAACGAGTGGGTCAGCAGCCATTGCAGGGCTCTCACCCTGTTATGGCGACCGGCCTGTACCGCCTTCACCATACGCGACTGCAGCCTTCTTACCTGACGCTGAACATCGGCCCAATTGATGCCGTCCCACGTCACGCCAGAAGGTGCACGCGCCCGTGTTGCTGCACTCATTTGCTTTCCTTCCGTATAGATGGTTCTGCAAACTCTCTGGTGAGGAGAGACCACGAGGAAGTCTGCCCGCTTTCGCGTCGGGTGATGTTGCAACCCGTATCCCGTCCATTACAGCCGGGCATTCGCTTTTTCCCCGATCCTGTGCCCGCACCGCCATGGGCAAGCCTCGCAGCCTGCTGTCCCCGAAGGGAGCGATACGGGGTTTCCACGTTCCGCTTATGGAAGTACGTCGGGTTAGGTGCCTGCTCTGGGCCGGGAGGTGTATGGGTCACGAACGCGTAGTAGAGAAACGCTGTTCCCACCTCCGGTACCGTTTTGGTTCGAGCGCAATAGCCATTTCCGCTCGTTCAACATAACGACCCTATTGCAGATTCAAATGTTTTCACCATACCGACTGTCTGGCACTCATCCGGCGTATGGCTGCCAGAAGGGTACGCCTCTCGCGATTGATACCCCGCGCCTTGCGGCGCTTCGTTACGTTGTCAGAGCCGCTCTTGATTCAGGCTCCTGGATTCACCGGGTGACACCGGTGGTTCACTCCTTCTATACGGCGAGAAGGGCGAACAACTTCTGTAAGCGACTTCGTGTCGCACCTCCACGATGTTGTTCAAATACTTGATCTGACGAACCTTGATGGGCATCTCGCGCTCGGCGTTCACCGCGCTAAGCGCGGCCAGATTGGCGCCGCTTTTGTCGATGGTTACGGTCTCGGGCGAGCCGCTCTGACCAATTGCCTTTTCGAAGAAGCGCCGCGCAGCAGCCTTGTCCCGCTTGGCTCTGAACAGAAAATCGATGGTATTGCCCGCCTTATCCACTGCCCGGTAAAGATACTTCCACGAGCCCTTGACCTTGATATAGGTTTCGTCAACACGCCAGCTCTTGCCGACCGGACGCTTGTGCTTACGAAATGTCTTTTCGAACAGTGGCACCACCTTGATGACCCAGCGATGCACCGTCGAATGATCGACACAAATGTCGCGCTCGGCCATCATTTCCTCGAGATTGCGAAGACTCAGCGAGTAGGCAACGTACCACCGCACACACAGCAGGATCACTTCAAGCGGATAGTGCAGCCGCTTCAGAACCTTAGCGATGTCTGGAGCAAGCGTCGTTCGTGGCGTCATTGTCTTCTTCATCGTGTGGCCAGAGCGTTTTCGTCCGCCTCGAATTTTACCTCGCCCGCGTTAATGCGACAGAGCCTTACCAGGAGCCATACCCGTTCCATCTCGAATTCGTGTGCGAAACCGAGTGGATCCCGCACGACAACCTTGAGCCTGATATCGAGCCGATGACCATCAAATTCGACGACCTGGTACGGCCGGACCGCCGCAGGTGCGTCCGCGCCGTCGAGCCGGGGCAGGCCCTTAAGGTGCGAGGCGCCGGCTGAGCGTGCCGCCGTGCCAAACGTACGCAGCAGTTCCGCCTTCAACCGTCGGGACAGCGAGCGAACCGCATGGTCGCCGGTGTTGAAGGGATAGTCGGCCGCCGTCAATCCCAATGATCGACATCGGCGCAGGAATTCATCGTGCATCGATTGCAAACCGCGTAGGCGCGTGCGCAGATGTCCATCCGTATGCCTCTGCTCGAGCAGCACCCTGCGCTGTTTGACCTGAAGCAGAAGCCATCCAGTCAATTCAGGGTAACGCTCGAACAGCTGCGTCAATGCACCAGCGGCGCCCCGGCTGCCGCGCTCGCCTCGCACCTGCACGTCGCACACCTGCTCGTAATCCGCGATGCGCAAATAGCGAATGAGCGCCCGAAAGCCGAATGGACGTCCATCAGGGTGTGGTGCCTGGGCTCGTTCGAGCCATCGGTACAGTTGCCGGCGATTGATGCCCGTTGAACGCTCGATTGCCTTGACCGACTCTCCGGCTGTGTAGCGCAACACGGCCTGTTGACGTGTCTCGAATGTGGCCCGCGCCACATCGTCCAGTTCGGTAAAGGCGACAGTAGGCCACGCGCTCACGTCGATTGACTGCAACTCCAGTTTGCGGCGGCTCATGATGTCCCCTCCGAAGCCGCGAATGACGTGAGCAGCGACAGCGGATGCGCGTGAAGCTCGGGCGCGCTGACGCGTCCGCGATGGAGCAGGTCAAACAGGGCAGTTCGGACCAGGACCGGATCGACTGCGGAGAATTCGCGTTCAACAGCGAGCAATCGTTGCGGCTCTCCCAGGAACCCGACGATCGCGCGGGGCAAGGTTGACGGAACGAGCCCTTCGTTGGCGACAAGGTAGGGGAGTATGCGCTTCCAGTTGTCGGTCCAGGTACGCGCGGCGGCGAACTCGGCGGGCGCGACTATCCGGATCGGCAATGCGCTGTCGCCGATGTCACGACCCGAACTGATTACGCTACATTCCGACGCCGAATCATCTAGGATAACTAATTCTTGATTATCAACGTAACGGATCCAGAAATCGGCAATCTGACGGGACCCGTTGATCAGCACGTAGCCCGGACGCTCGCAAAACGTGATCACTCTCGGGCTTGCCTCGAGCAGCAGCCATTGCTCCAGTAACGGGCGCCGGTAAAACGTCACCCGGCGCCCGAGCTTTGGGCTGAACGCTTCGAACCGATGCGCGCCGCGTGGACGGGCGAGCGCGACCGGCTCTGCGATGCGCAACGAATCTTCCATAAGATCAATAGGTTATGGACGGGATTCAAAGTGTAGGAGGCCAGTTGACAAAATTAATACGGACTTACGTGAGTTGACGCTTTCATTGCGATTCGAAGTGAAATAAAAGTGACAACACGATCGCTCTTTGGCCCGTGGTTGCTAGGGAAGGCCGGTGACAGAATCATTACGGCCTACGCGTGTCGGTGCCGATCGCGCTGGCGATCGGCATTCTGTCGGCGATGTATCGCGGTTCGCTGCTGGACCGCACCCTCAACGTGCTGACGCTGTCGACCGTCGCCGTGCCCGAGTTTCTGATCGCGACGATCGCCGTGCTGATCTTTGCTGTCAAGCTTCGCTGGCTGCCAGCGCTGTCCTATCTGTCGGAGGTCACGTCGTTCGGCGCGCTGGTGCGAATTTACGCGATGCCCGTGATGACACTGTGTTGCGTGATCGTGGCGCAGATGGCTCGCATGACGCGCGCCGCGGTGCTCGACCAGCTGAACGCATCGTACGTCGAGATGGCAGTACTCAAGGGCGCGTCGCCGGTACGCATCGTGTTGCGTCATGTGTTACCGAATACGATTGGCCCCATTGCCAATGCGGTCGCGCTGAGTCTGTCGTATCTGTTCGGCGGCGTCGTGATCGTCGAGTCGATCTTCAACTATCCCGGGCTCGCGAGCCTGATGGTCGATGCCGTCACGAACCGCGACATGCCGCTCGTGCAGGGCTGCGTGATGGTGTTCTGCGCGGCCTATCTCGCCCTGGTACTCATCGCCGACCTGTGTCAGATCATCTCTAATCCGAGGCTGCGTCAACGATGAACCGACCCAATACATCCCATGCGCGGACCGTGCTGTACACAGTGTCCGGCGAAGAATCCCGCCCTGTTGCCGATGCGCTCGATGACGCGCCCCCCGCAGTGCCCGTCGGGAAGCGTGGTTCGCTGCGCCGTCTCGCGAACCGTCTCTCGCTGCTGGGCCTGGTCGGCCTGGTGATCGTCGTGCTCTGGCTCTGCGTTGCGTTCATCGGCCCGCTGGTTGCGCCATACAAGGAGGGCGCGGTGACGTCCACTGAGGTATTCGGGTCCTACAGCGCGGCGCATCTGTTCGGCACCGATTATCTGGGCCGCGATATGCTGAGCCGGGTGCTGTATGGCACGCAATACACCGTGGGACTGGCGCTTGCGTCGACGGTGCTCGCCAGTTGCATCGGCACGTTCTTCGGGCTGGTTGCGGCCGTGTCCGGGCGCTGGGTCGACGAAATCATGAGCCGACTGTTCGACGCCCTGATCTCCATTCCAAGCAAGATCCTCGCGCTCGTCGTCATCGCCGCGTTCGGTTCGTCAGTGCCGATGCTGATCATGGTAGCCGCGCTCGCCTACATTCCTGGCGCGTTTCGCATCTCGCGCTCGCTTGCGGTCAACCTGATGACGCTCGAATACGTGCAGGTCGCAAAGGCGCGCGGCGAAGGACTGTTCTACATCGCGCGCGCCGAGGTGCTACCTAACATGATCCATCCGATGCTCGCTGACTTCGGCCTGCGTTTTGTGTTTATCGTGCTGCTGCTTAGCGGCTTGAGCTTTCTCGGCCTCGGCGTGCAGCCACCGAATGCAGACTGGGGTTCGCTCGTGCGCGAGAACATCGGCGGGCTGGCGGAAGGAGCGCCTGCTGTACTGATGCCTGCCGTCGCAATCGCAACACTCACGGTTGGCGTTAACCTGCTGATTGACAGCCTGCGCCGGCATGCCGCGCGCGCGCATGGAGGCGTCAAATGAACATGATCGAAGTCAAAGGCCTGCGCGTGATCGCGGGCTCGGCACCCGACCCGGTCGTCGAGATCGTCAAGGGGGGCGATTTCACCGTGAAGAAAGGTGAGGTGCTCGCGCTGATTGGCGAGTCGGGCTCGGGCAAGACGACAATTGCGCTATCGCTGCTGGGGCACGCACGAGGCGGCTGTTCGATTGCGGGCGGCTCGGTGAAGATCGGCGGCGTCGAAGTGCTGTCGCTCGATGCGGCCGGACGGCGCGGGCTGCGCGCACGCACCGTCGCTTACGTCGCGCAAAGCGCGTCGGCGGGCTTCAACCCGGCCCGCACGATCATGGACCAGGTGACCGAGCCTGCGCTGCTGCACAGGTTGATGACGCCTGCTGCGGCCCGCGAGAAAGCCTTGGGACTGTTTCGCTCGCTGGCTTTGCCGTCGCCCGAGACCATCGGTGCGCGCTATCCCCATCAGGTATCCGGCGGTCAGTTGCAGCGTCTGATGGCGGCGATGGCGCTGATCACCGATCCCGCCGTCGTCGTGTTCGACGAACCGACGACGGCGCTCGACGTCACGACACAGATCGAAGTGCTCGCCGCTTTCAAGAAAGTGATCCGCGAACTGGGCACCACGGCCGTCTATGTGTCGCACGATCTTGCCGTTGTCGCGCAGATGGCGGACCGTATTGTTGTGCTCAACGGCGGTACCGTGCGCGAAAACGGCACGACCGGGCAGGTACTTGATGCGCCGGCCGACGACTATACGCGGCAACTGCTCGCGGCAACCCGCCGACCGGAGCCAGAGCTTGCAATCGCGGCCGCAGATTTGTTGCCACCGCTGCTTGAGGTCCGCAATTTGAATGCCGGGTATGGACGGATCGACGCGAACGGCATACCAGCCGTGTGCGTGCTCGACAATGTGAGCCTCAAGATTGCGCGCGGCAGCGCGCTCGGCGTGATCGGCGAATCGGGTTCGGGCAAGACGACCCTCGCGCGCGTGGTGGCGGGACTGGTGGATCGTGCCCGGGGCGACGTGCTACTCGACGGCAAGCCACTGCCCGCGAAACTTTCCGCGCGCACGCCCGATCAGTACCGCCGCGTGCAGATCGTGTTCCAGAACGCCGACACAGCGCTCAATCCGGGCCTCACGATCGCCGACATCCTCGCTCGGCCGATGAACTTCTATCACGGCCTGCGCGGCGCGGCGGCACAGAAGCGCATGCTCGAACTGCTGGATCTGGTTAAGCTGCCGGTGTCTATTGCCAGGCGTCAGCCGGCCGGTCTGTCGGGTGGCCAGAAGCAGCGCGTGAACCTGGCGCGCGCGCTTGCGGCCGAGCCTGCGCTGATTCTCTGCGACGAGGTGACCTCCGCACTGGACACCGTAGTTGGCGCGGCGATTCTTGACCTGCTGGTGGAGCTGCGGCGCGAACTGGGCGTGTCATACATGTTCATCAGCCACGACATTTCGACGGTGCGGGCGATCTGCGACGACGTGATGGTGCTCTACGCCGGTCAGTGCGTCGAAGCCGGCCAGCGCGATGTACTGGCCGCACCACCGCACCACCCGTACACAGGGCTGCTGGTTGACTCAGTGCCTGCACTGCGTCCGGGCTGGCTTGACTCACGGCGCGCGCTCACGGGGACCGCATTGCCTTCGATGGGGCCCGCTAGCGACTCCACTGAGCTGTGCAGCTTTCGGGCGCGTTGTCCGGTCCGCATAGACGGCAAGTGCAACGTGACGCCTCCTTCTGTCAGGAAGCTGCCCTCGGGTGCCGTGATCCTGTGCCACCGCTCCGCTACGGAACTCGAGCTCGCAAAGAAAACCGATCCGGTGACGGCATGAGCACGCGTGCCGCATGCGCGGCGGAGGGCGAGCGCACCACCCGGAATGCGTGGATGCACGCCCTGTCGACGTCGCTTGAGGCGGCACATTGCTGTTCGGGCCTCTGAAGGCGGGATACGGATTTCGAGTCCGGCGAGAGCCGTCGTCCGCGAGATTCGCCCGCAGGATGTGCTGTTTGGGATTTCAGGACAACTGGATTGTGTTTTTTTACAGCGCAAATCAGTGACCGCGAGACTTTTAACACTGGTTAAATATTCGATAAGGGAGGCCTAGTAGGACAGGCCTCGACCTTAGCCGTTTAACAAACTTTTCAACGATAAAACTCTTTCATGATCGACTTCGATGGGCAAGTACATTGAATTTCCTAATTGATCTTATGCCTCGAGGCTCGCTTGGCCAGCAGCTCAATATTGCATTCCCTTCTTTCAGTCGTTAATTGCGCAATGCGCAGGAGTAAAAATGACCGAGGCTTTTGTGCTGCACCGCGCCGACGGTGCACCACTTTCAACCCCTTTCCGCTGGGCGGCGTTCGGAACTGACGACCCTTTTGGCCGAAATCGCGAAATCGCGTGGGAAGGACCCGACTCGATGAGCGCAGGTCGGGCCAGCTTCATTGGTGAGCTCCGCGTCCCGAGTTTCCCCCACATTGAAACGATTGTCGTGGTGGACGGACAGCTCACTCTCGAAACGGTCGGGAAGCCGCCGTTGGTGCTCGGTCCAGGAGCGGGAGCCGTCGTCGGTTGCGGTACCGCGCTTCGCATGAGCGCGGAATCTCGCACGCGTTTTGTGTTCTGTACCGCCGCTTGCAAGCGGCCGACGAAGACCGGGCTCACCCCGTTACGCGCCGACGCCGATTTCAAGCCAACGGCAACCCCGCCGGCGGAGGTGCTGCTGGGGCCGGCTCCCCAATGTCGCAGCGACAATGTCTTCACCGAGGACGACGTGGAGTACAAGGCGGGTACGTGGGATTCGACGCCGTATCACCGGATCATTCGCCCACATCGCCTGAACGAGTTTATGCATCTTCTGGCCGGCAGCGTGCGGTTCGCCGCGCCTGACGGCAGCGTGCTCTCGCTCGGCGTGGGCGATGCACTGTTCGTGCCAAAGGGGGCGCCGATTGGATGGGAAAGCAGCGAGCGCGTGGCGAAGTACTACGTTGTTCAGACCGTCCAGGATTCAAGCGAACGAGGTTAGTCATGTCCCCTCCGTTGAACCTTATCCAATCCCCACCGACGTTACCGGCCGCTGCCGATGTGGTCGTGATCGGAGGCGGCATCATCGGCGTGTTTACCGCCTACTATTTAGCCCGGCGCGGCGTGTCCGTTGCTCTCGTCGAGAAGGGAAGGATCGGCGCCGAACAATCGAGCCGCAATTGGGGCTGGTGCCGGCAGCAGAATCGCGACGCACGCGAATTGCCGATGGCAAGCAAAAGCCTTGATCTCTGGGAACAATTTGCCATCGAGACCGGCGAAGATACGGGCTTTCATCGCTGCGGGCTGCTGTATCTGAGCAATGACGACGCCGAACTCGCTCGTTGGGCCAGTTGGGGCGAATTCGCAAAGACGGCGGGAGTGACGACCTACATGCTCAATAGCCGCCAAGCCGCCGAGCGCGGAAAGGCGACTGGCCGGCCTTGGAAAGGCGGCGTCTTCTCGCCCAGCGACGGCACGGCGGATCCAGCGAAAGCCGCGCCCGCCGTGGCAACCGCACTCATGAAGCTCGGGGGTAGGGTCATTCAACAGTGCGCGGCGCGCGGCATTGAGTTGGAGGGCGGGCGGGTCTGCGGCGTCGTGACGGAAGCCGGCGTCATCAAGACGCGCACAGTCGTTCTCGCAGGTGGCGCGTGGGCATCGGCGTTCTGCCGCCAGTTGGGCGTCCGTTTTCCTCAGGCGTCGATCCGCCAGTCTATCCTGAGCGTGTCCCCTGTCGGATATCGCTTGCCGGATGCTTTGTTCACCTCTGGGGTATCGGTGACTCGCCGCAACGACGGACGCTATGCATTGGCCATCAGTGGTCGCGCGCGGGTGGATCTGACGCCACAGTTCCTGCGGTTTGCCCCGCAGTTCATGCCCATGTTCGCCAAGCGCTGGCGCAGCCTCCTGCCGGGCGGCCTGGAGGGAGTCCGGGGTGGCCATGAAACGCTACAGCTGTGGCGGCTCGATGCGCCGACACCCATGGAGCGCGTACGCATCCTGGATCCCAAGCCTGATCGGGCGACGGTCACTGAAACCCACCGCCGCGCCGTCGAACTGCTGCCCGAACTTCGCAAAGCCAACATCACGCACGCGTGGGCCGGTTTCGTCGACAGCACGCCCGACGGCGTGCCGGGTATTGGCGAGTTGCCGGGTGTGCCCGGATTAATCCTGGCTGCGGGTTTTTCGGGCCACGGCTTTGGCATCGCGCCCGGCGCGGGGCACTTGATCGCGGACCTTGCCAGCGGTGCGGAACCGATCGTTGACCCTATACCGTATCGACCTGACCGATTCGCCAATTCCTCCTGGGGTAAGGTCGCCGATTTCTAGACTACACCTGAGCGATCTGACTTCTAATCAATGACGTTTACGATTCGAAATTGACTATGACAACCATCGCCGTGGTTCACACAGGACTAGTATCGGTCCAGCCGATCAAGGAGCAAATCAGTGAGCTTATTCCTGATGCGCGGGTGATCAACATCGTCGATGACAGCTTGCTCAATGACGTTCTTGCCGCCGGTCACGTGACTCCGGAAGTCGCAAGCCGAATTCATTCCTACATGTCCAATGCGCAGGCGATGCGCGTCGAAATCATCCTAAACGCCTGTTCGTCCGTCGGCGAAGCTGTTGACTCGGTGCGCAACTTGGTTAGCACCCCGATCGTGAAAATTGACGAGGCGATGGCAGCAGAGGCTTGCGCCATCGGTTCTCGCATTGGGGTGATCGCGACTGTGCCGACTACGCTGGAGCCCACCGTTCGCCTCGTTAAAAAGAAGGCCGGAGAATTGCGACGCGCCGTCGAAGTGACCGAGCGGATTGCCGAAGGCGCTTTCGAGGGCCTCTTAAGGGGGGACGGTGCACGCCATGACGAAATCGTAAAGAGCGCAATCTCGACCCTTGCAGAACAGGTCGATGTGATCGTACTGGCGCAGGTCTCAATGGCGCGGCTCGTGCCGCAGTTGGAGGGCGTGCGCGTTCCGGTGTTATCTAGCCCGCGTAGCGGTGTTGCTGCTTTGAAACGCGCGCTCGATAACCTGCCTAAGGTAAGCGCGCCCAACCAGAACAGGTGATTGGCAGCGTGACAGGAGCGCGGATCGCGCGGGCTAGGCACTCGGTGGGTACAACAGCATTGTTCAACAGACGACGACACACACAGGCTAACCTATTCAAGGGCCGATCCGTAGCCGCGTGGTTGAATTCAACGGTCACAAGTTTCTCCATTGACGATTCGGAACCTGATTTTAGGCATTGTATCGCTGCGCTTTTTCACGCAGACGAACGTCTCCGGTTCTTTGTCGGCGCTGGTGTTAGCTCACACTCTCGTCGTCTTACGCATGAGGAGGAGGTCACTGACCTTCTTGTAACAGCAGCGGAGTCTTCCGCGTCGCCAACTATAGGCACGGTTCCGGGGAAGGTCCCGCGTGGACGCGTGGTCGGACTAAACCGCATTCTGATCGGAGAAGACCAATGACAATATCGGGCATCGCCAGCACCGAGGTACCCGCGGACGTGATCGTGATAGGCGGCGGCATCGTCGGATCTGCAATCGCCTACGGCCTTGCCCGCGAAGGGGCACGGGTGGCCGTGCTTGACGATGATGACGGAAGCTTTCGCGCCTCACGCGGCAACTTAGGCCTTGTCTGGGTCCAGGGCAAGGGACACGACCTGTCGCCTTACGCGCGGTGGTCGCGCAATTCAGCCATGTGCTGGCCGGAATTGGCCGAGGCGCTGCAAAGCGAAGCGGATGTCGACGTCGCCCTGAAGCAGCCGGGCGGCTTTCACTTCTGCTTCAACGACGACGAGCTCGCTGAGCGCGAGAAGCGCCTGTCGACGCTCAGGGACAAACTCGGCGATTACCCCTATGAGTTGCTGGACGCCGCCGAAGTGCGCCAGCGCATTCCGCAAATAGGGCCTGCTGTGATCGGCGCGAGTTATACACCGATGGACGGCCATGTCAATCCACTCAAGCTGCTGCGCGGCCTGCACACCGCGATGAAGAAGCGCGGTGTCCGGCTTGTACCGGGGGAGCGCGCGGACCGCATTGTGTCGGAGCGGGGCAGCTTTACCGTGCACGGGAAGCGCGGTACGCATCGCGCGGCGCGCGTTGTGCTGGCCGCTGGGCTTGGCAATAGGGCGCTCGCGCCTTTCGTCGGACTGCATGCGCCCGTCATACCCAATCGCGGGCAGGTGCTGGTAAGCGAGCGGGTCATTCCGTTTCTCAATTACCCGACGCTCAACGTGCGCCAGACTGATGAAGGCACCGTGCAGTTCGGCGATTCAAAGGAAGAAGTCGGCTTTAACGATTTCACGTCGACGCACGTGCTTTCCGCCATCGCCCGGCGCGGCGTTCGCGCGTTCCCGATGCTGATCCAGGTGCGGCTCGTGCGCATGTGGGCGGCGCTACGCGTTCTAAGCCCCGACGGCTTTCCGATATACAACGAGTCCGAGGCGCATCCAGGCGCGTTCGTCGTAACGTGTCACAGCGGAGTGACGCTGGCCGCCGCGCACGCGATGCGCATTGCACCGTGGATTCTCGGCGCGCCGATGCCCGAGGAAGTGACGACCTTCTCTGCCCGTCGCTTTGAGCACGGCGACGTTCTCACCCCAGCACATTGAGTTCGACATGACATCGCAACTGACTCATACGCTCTTCAAGCCGTTGGTGGACTCCGAAAACGCAACGGTCGAGGTCTGGTTCAACGACAAACGACTGGTCGTGCCCGGCAATCGTTCGGTTGCCGCTGCACTACTTACGGCCGGCGTGGCGCGCTTTCGCGCGACACCGGTATCAGGCACCTCCCGCGCTCCGTACTGCATGATGGGCGCGTGCTTCGAATGCCTCGTTGAGATCGACGGCGTACCGAACCGCCAGAGTTGCATGGTGGAGGTAAATGCCGGCATGCGCATCCGATCCCAGGAAGGCGCGCGCGACCTGCCGCCTATGAATGTGACTAACGTTTCCGGAGAGAACGTCCATGGCCGCTGATTTTTCACCTGAAGCAGTAGACGTGGTCGTGGTTGGCGCGGGTCCAGCGGGTATGAGTGCGGCAACCCGTGCCGCCCGCGCAGGCCTCAAGACGGTCCTGATTGATGAACAGGACGCCACGGGTGGTCAGATCTATCGAGCGATCGGCCGTGCCAACGCACGTCGTAAGGAAATTCTCGGCCCAGATTACGTAGCGGGCACCGCGATCGCCGACGCCTTGGCTGCATCGGGCGCACGGCACGTGACGAACGCAAGCGTGTGGCAAGTCACGCGCGAACGTAGCATCAACTATCTGAAAGATGGTAAGGTCGGCAGCTTTAAGGCGCAGCGCGTAATTCTCGCCAGCGGCGCGTTGGAGCGTCCGTTTCCGATTCAGGGCTGGACGCTGCCGGGTGTACTTACGGCGGGCGCGGCGCAGATTCTTCTCAAGAGTGCGGGCGAAGTGCCTGCCGCACCGCCGGTGCTCGCCGGTTGTGGGCCGCTGTTGTATCTGCTGGGCTGGCAATATGTGCGCGCCGGCGTGCCGATCAAGGCGCTCGTCGATACGACCCGTCACGAAGACCGCTGGCGCGCCAAGCGTCATATGCTGTCGGCGCTGCGCGCGTGGCCGTTCATCAGCAAGGGCCTCCAACTGATCCGCACGCTGCGTGACGCGGGCGTGCCCATGTTCGAAGCCGCCGACGATCTGCGCATTGAATCTCGCAAGGACGCCGACGGTCTGGAGCGCGCGGCGGCACTGCACGTTACGACGAAGGGCAACGCGCATCGCATCGAAGCAGACGTGATCCTTCTGCATCAGGGAGTGGTGCCGAATACGCAGTTCACGCAGGCGCTGCGTGCGTCGCATCGCTGGGACGAAGCGCAACTTTGCTTTACGCCGAAAGTCGACGCCTGGGGCGAACTCGATGTGCCCGGCATCTTCGTCGCGGGCGATGGGGCTGGCATTGGTGGAGCGCAGGCGGCGGCCTTGCAGGGTATGCTCGCGGGTCTTGCAGTTGCGAGCCAATTGGGTGCGGTCGACACCGAAAAGCGCGATGCCGAAGCCGCCGTACATCGACGCGAGCTTGCCAGTATTATGCGCATCCGGCCGTTTCTCGACAGCCTCTATCGCCCACGCGACGTCAACCGCATTCCGCGCGACGACACGATTGTGTGCCGCTGTGAGGAGGTTACCGCGGGTCAAGTGCGCAAGTTCGTCGAATTGGGCTGTGTTGGACCAAATCAGGCGAAGTCTTTCGGGCGTTGCGGCATGGGTCCGTGCCAAGGGCGCATGTGCGGCCTGACGGTGACAGAAGTGATCGCCGATGCGCGCCACGTTTCGCCCGCTGAAGTCGGCTATTACCGCATTCGTCCGCCAATCAAGCCGCTCACGCTTGGAGAACTCGCTGGTGAGTGAAGCAAGCTCCAATCAGGAAGTTGGCGTTCGAGCAGCGCGTCGAGCTCGGCGCGATCCGTATCGTAGTCCGCCTTGTCAGGATACACCAGCGTCCAGCGATGTGTGTCCGCACGGTTGAGTACCGCGCATTTGATCATCGTGTTCATCGCGACGACGTCAGGCGGTATCTGCTCGGCGGCCGAGAAAAGCGGTGGCCTCAATCGTCTCCATGCGGTGTTGCGGTTGGCAGATTGATGCAACTTTCAGTTGAGCCAGATCGCTTTCGGACACGACGCCCTCATTTTCCGCAAGCGTCTTCATATCAGTGAGAGAACAGGTGTGGGGAACAGCACGATTGCCTCCGGCAAGAATAAAGATTGCAGATGTCTGAGCATCGACTGTCATCCCATATCTCCAGCCAGGACTCGTCGAGAAAGCTCAGCCGTGTGGCCATGCCCGATCCACCTCGTCGACGAAAACATCCATTGCTGATGACAAGGCCATCCACGAATTGTCGGCATCCCAGATGCGCGGGTGTGAACGCGAGCGGCAAGGCAGGGGATTGCAATACACGCGCGTCGCTCGTATAGTTTGGTACGCACCGAAACTATTCCCGGTTCAGCTTAAGAGGTTGTCGGCATGACTCATGTTGGACACCTCCGTTTTTGTCGAAGGTCTGCTGCTTGGCCTCGGTCTGTTCGCCTCTGTTGGTCCGAAAGACGCATTCGTCATCAAACGCGCCATCTGCGGTGAGCATTTGCTCCTCGTTGTCGCAATCTGTGCAGGTAGTGATGCTCTGCTCATCGCACTTGGCGCTGGCGGTTTTGCCGCCCTGCTGGCGAGCCATCCCATCATCGTGTCCGTCGCGCTGTGGGGAGGAATCGGGTATCTTCTTTGTCATGGAGCGCTCGCCCTTTGCGCCGCGATACGTGCTGAGCGTACGGTTGTCGCCGACGATGTCAAGCACGCTTTCGCTCAGACATTGATCGCCACAGCTGCAGTATCGTTGCTCAACCCATATGCCTGGGTCGACACAGTGCTTGTGCTGGGCTCTATCACCGCAAGCAAGTCAGCTGATGCGCGCTGGCCCTTTGCACTTGGCGCGATCCTGACGTCTTGTGTCTGGTTCCTCTTTCTTTCGCATCTCTCGTATGCATGTCGCCGCCTCTTTTCCCGTAGCATCGCATGGCGAGCACTCGACGGATTTGTCGCTGTCACAATGTTTGGTATTGCTGCCCATCTGGTTTCGGCCAACGTTTGAAGATTGGCATCCGCGAATTTCTCTCTCTCCACAAAGCTCGTCAGCGGCGTGACTAGAGACGACCAGGATTCGTAAAGCAAATTAATTCTGTCTATGCCGGCGCGAGGGAGCGCGCTTTTCTGGTATCGATCCGCGCAGGTCGACCTGCAGCAGCTGTCGACCGCGCTGGCCGCGCCAATCGCCCCGAACGCGATTGACGATCTCCCTCCAAGTCCATGCCCTCAAGTATTTTGCGAAAACTCCGATAAGACCTCGAGTGGCCAAATATTGGGCCAACATCCGGACGAACGAAAGAGAATACGAGTCCGTGACATTGGTAGAGGGAAATGACATATGAGCAGCAACATATTCGCGCGGGCCGCAAGCGGTAGCGAACGGCTTTGCATGGTGTTCTGATTTCTTTGGGTGCCATTCCTGGTGCTGCCCGTACATATCCGAAAGCACACCTTGGGGCGTGGCGTCGGAAGGGATCGGTCGGTCTTCAGGGCTGGCCCGAGTACGTTGGCTATCTCGCTCTTGGGATCGTCGCAGTGTGGCTGTTAATCGGAAGTGCGCATCCAACGGAAGTCCTCGCATCTGGTTCTGGTTAAGCCGCATATATGGGTTGTTCAGTTCCTTGGACCGTTGCAAGCGGCGGCAATCCTTGTGCGAACGGCGTAAGCCAATATCAATAGAAACGCGGTGCGGGGAATGAGCCTTAGCGGCATGAACTGACATAAAGCAGGTTTGCCATCGGAGTTACCGATGGACTACAACTCGTGAATATCAGCGAGTGGCACAACGGCCGCTACACCTCAGTAGCAGTCCCCATTACTGCGAGGATCAAGTGGCGGCTCCGGGGTCGGCTACAGCCGGTCGGCATCCGAGCGAAGGTCTTCGCATGACACCGACTGACGCTAGCCAGCTTTCAAGCGCTCGAAACAGTGCTGGAAGTTCGATCTGGTGCATGCACGTTCAAGCCGTTCAAGCGGCCTTGTCCATTTTTTTGGTCTTTCCGAATGGACCATGTTGGGTTTATCTAAATATTTGATTTTGTTGAAATGTTTGCTGTCCACTTCTCCGTAACTTTTTGTCCAAACTCCGCGGCGCTTCCGATTGGAATGTCAAGAATGGCATCGAGGAAACCAGACTGCGGTCAAGCGACGGCGTGGCGGCAGTCGAACAGGAAATTACCAAAAGAATGCGGCGAGCCGTTCGTGAGACGAGCTGACCTCCGATGCGAGGCGCCGCCAACGGCAACGGTCGATCGAGGTCGCCATCCAATTCGGATATCAAAGGTCTCGTCTGGTCACCCTCAAAGCCCGGTCTTCGGCGAGCAAATCGGAAGTGGCATTGCCTCTACGCGGCCATGAAGGGTCATTGGTTTGCATCGACGGCGAGACGTTGAGGCGTCCCGTGTGGCGCAGGGAACGGACACCCAGTCATGCTATGCGGCTTTTTCGATCGGCCGTGGCCGACTCCTGGTTGGATAGATCGGAAAATGCAGCGTCTTCGCACCCAAAGAAAAATCCGCGTTGGGACAGGTCCCAACGCGAGCCGTCAGTTGGATTTCGCCGCTGTGTTTGCACAAGCCTACAACCTGGACTCGCTTATCGGCGCTGGTAGACAACGCCCTGAACCAAGATCTGATCTGGCTCCGGCTCCTCGTCAAAACGTTTATGCGCCTCGGCAATGGCGACTTGATTCTCGCTCGCCCAGTTGACCAACGCCATGACAGGCTTCAACAGCGTTCTTCCCATTTCAGTGAGTTCGTAATCGACGCGAGGAGGAATCGTTGGATACATCGTTCGCGTTATCAGTCCGTCGCGTTCCAGCCCGCGCAAGGTCAGTGTCAGCATCCGCTGGGAAATGCCGTCGATGCCGCGCTTCAATTCGTTGAATCGCCGCGGGCCATTGGCCAGCATAGCGACAATGTAGAGGCTCCACTTGTCGCCGATGCGATCCAGGATTTCACGGGTTGCCAGGCAGCCGCCGGCGTCAGGTGCAGGCATATCGGCAAGTAGCTTGGTGTGACTAAGTGACATGCGTGTGCCTTCTTGTGGGGAAACGGCAGGAGCCATACGATCCTTTGTATGAATCGGTAAGTCAGGATGTGATGATGACTTGGTTCTCATTTTATACCTTGGAGCTGTTGTGAGCCAAACCCTACTTGTTACTTCCAGTCCGCGCGGGACTGACAGCCTTTCCACCCGCTTTGCCACCGAAATCGCAGAGGGCATCCAGGCTCGCTCGGGCGGCCCGCTGACCGTGCGCGACCTTGCCGCGAATCCGCCGCCGCACATCACGCCGGCCTACATCCAAGGCCGGATCACGCCGCCCGAAGATCGCATGCCGGAACAGGTCGAGGCGGTGAAGGTCGCGCAAGAGTTGGTCGATGAGTTGAAGGTCGCCGATGTGATCGTGCTCGGTTCGGGCATGATCAACTTTGGTCTGCCCTCGCAGCTCAAGGCTTGGTTCGATCACGTCACCTGGCCGGGCGTCACCTTTGGCTACGGCGATACTGGGCCGAAGGGGCTGCTGACCGGCAAGAAGGTCTATCTCGTTACCGCTACCGGCGGCGTTTTCTCGGAAGGTGCTTGGGCACCGTTCGACTTTCAGACCAACTATTTGCTGCACCTGCTCGGTTTCATCGGCCTAACCGACGTTGAAACGGTGCGTGTCGAAGGCACGGTTTTCGGCCCCGATGCGACGAAGGCCGCAATCGCCAACACCGAAACGGCCATCAAAACCTTGTTGGCGAAGGCTGCGTAACCTCATGACCGGGAAAAAAACCATCGCGCTGTTCGGTGCGACCGGGCCGACCGGAAGGCACATCATCGAGGAAGCCTTGAAGCAGGGCTACAACCTGTCGGTCTATACGAGCGACGCAAAGAAACTCGCGTCGTTCGCGGGAAGGGTCGAAATTGTTGTCGGCGACCTGCAAGACAAGAGTGCCATTGCGAAGTGCGTCCAAGGTGCCGATGCAGTCATTAGCGCCCTTGGTCCCAACAGTCTCAAGGTGCAGGGCGATAAGCCGATCATGCACGGCTTGACCAACATCATCGCCGCGATGAAGCCCGCAGGCGTGCGCCGTCTTATCCAGATTTCTACGGCTGCCTATCGCGATCCAAAGGATGGCTTTGCCTTCAAACTCCATGCGTTCGCGCTGTTGTTCAAGGTTATCGCGCGCAAGGGATATGAGGACATCAAGGCGACTGGCGAACTGGTCGCCAATTCCGACTTGGACTGGACACTGGTACGCATCCCGAACCTAAAGGATGGTCCTGCCGATGGCGATGTGGATGTGGGTTGGTATGGAAAGGCCAAACTCAGCATGAAGCTCTCCAGAGGCAATCTTGCGAAGTTCCTGGTTGACCAGGTGACCGACAGGAAGCTCGTGCGTGCCGCGCCAGGCATCGCCAACCATTGACGCAGGAACGTCTTGACAAGGTTCACACCATGAGCGGATTCACCGATGCCGATGTACCCGATCAATCGGGAAAGACCTTTATCGTCACCGGCGCCAATACCGGCATAGGCTTTGAAATAGCGAGTACGTTGGCAACGCGGCGAGCAAGGGTGATTCTCGCGTGCCGTGACGAGCGGAAAGCGGAAGCAGCTATTAGCCGGATTCGTCTGAAGACATCTGAAGCGAATCTCGCATTCTTGCCGCTTGACCTCGCAGACCTGACGAGCGTGCGGAACGCGGCAAAACTGGCCGAAAAGGAGCCGCGCATCGACGCGCTCATCAATAATGCGGGCGTGCAAGGGCCGAAGCTAAAGCACACGGTGCAAGGCTTCGAGCTGACATTCGGCGTCAATCATCTCGGGTGCTTTGCGTTCACCGCGCTCATGTTGCCCAAGCTCACGGAAACATCCGGGTCGCGCATCGTTGTCACGAGCAGCGGTCTGCACAGGGACGCGAAGATCGAGTGGGACGATCCTAATGCGGAGAAGAGTTACAAATGGATGCCTCGATATGCAGCCAGCAAGCTTGCGAATCTGCTTTTTATCTTTGAGCTGGATCGGCGACTGCGAGCGGCGGGTACGCCTGTTACGGCAGTGGCCTGCCATCCGGGCCTTGCTGGAACCAACCTTGCGCGCGATAGCTGGTGGGGCAGCATCGCAATGTCATTGATCGGCCTGTTTTTCAACACGCCGGCTCAGGGCGCGTGGGGTGCATTGCAAGCGGCGACCGGACAAATAGAGTCCGGCGGCTATTACGGGCCGACGAAAACTTCCGAATTGCGAGGCCCCTCTGGCGAATGCACTCCGTCTCAAGACGCGCGGAATCCAGAACTCGCAAGACGACTGTGGGACGTATCGGTTCAACTGACCGGAATCGATGCGGAGCTACCTTCAAATTCATAGCGCGCAGATCAGATCGCCAGAACATGGTTATGCAAATAGACCTCTATACTGAAATCACATGCCCGTGGTGCATCGTCGGGCATCACCGTCTCGATAAAGTGCTGGCAGAGCGTTTCCCCAACCTGGCCGTTGACATTCGGCAGCATCCAGTCCTGCTACTGCCAGATGCGCCGGCAGGCGGCCTCTACATTCCTGATTTGCTGCGCTCGCGCTACGGCATAACCGATCCAAAAATCGCCTTTGCTCGCCCTGAAGGAGAAGCCCGCGCTTCGGGCTTCGACTTGGATCTTGGCCGCCAGCTCTGGACCTATCCGACTCAAGCTGCTCATGCCGTGATTCTGGCAGCCGCTGGGCTTAACACGCAGCACAGGCTCGCAGTTGCAATCACCCATGCTTATTTCATCGCAGCGAAGAACATCGCCGATGCGGACGTGCTGGCCAACATCGCAGCCGACTACGATTTTGACCGTGATCAGGCTCGTGCTATCGCGCTTGATCCTGCACAGCACCATCGCGTCGAAGCGGAAGCGTTCAAGTCGGCCAATGCCGGTGTCCGTTCGGTTCCTCACTTTGTCTTTGGGGGGAGCATTGCCATAAATGGGGGGCGCAGCGAAGACGAGATTGCTGCGGCAATACAAGCGGCTTCCAGCGCAATCTCTCTCTGACGCGGCTTCCTCAAATCCAATGACTCGGAAGTCGGCGTACGCCAAGTCGATAAGGTTCTGCGGAGCTGTTGACTGTGTTGGCCGATGCCCGACCAAAAAGACCGGCGGTCGGATGACCGCAGTACTTCAAGAAGCGACGAAGGGACCGCGATCTTACGACCGACCGCAATGGGTGTGCGCCGTGAAAAGGTGGCGCTTTCCAGCGGGTGTAAGTCCCGCCCGGCAACCGCTCCAGCCGGAAGCAACCGGAGCAGCTATGGAGGCAACGAAATGGCTGAAGCCTTCGGTGA
>NZ_QHKS01000044.1 GCF_003353175.1 Paraburkholderia lacunae
TTCACAGGCTAAACTCAATGCCGTAGCGAGACGATTGAACGAGCGTCCGAGAAAAACCCTGAACTACGAAACGCCAGCCGAACGATTCCAGCAAACTATTGCATCCACCGGTTGAATCCGCCGATCGCAGCAGACGCATTTGCACGGCGCTACACGTAACTCTAGAAGAGTGCGTTGATCAACACACGGTAGCTACTGGCTTTTCAGATATTGAACGATAGCAGCTCGTTTATTGGCGTCGGGCACGGCCTCCCTCATTTTTCCTCCGGGCACATATTTTTGTGGCCTTTGCGCTTTACAGCCGTCCAGCAGCGCATCCATTAGCGCACAGTCCTCGTTTTCAGTAAGCGACTCGCCACGGCCGTTCGTGACTTTCACCCGCGCGTCGACAATTAACGTCTGCCCAAGCGAGCGGTCGGAACGGCAAGATAGCGACAAGATCCGCCCGGGCCATCTGCTCCGGCGCGGGTCACACCTGCATAGCCAAGGAGCCATGCAGTCAGCGTTGTTACGGCGCCTACACTAGCGGTTGGAAGCCTCGGTCTCAGATTTAGCCCGCTACACCCAGAGCCAGTCGCTGTGTCTAAACCCCATCTTGAACGCTGTTAGAAGCAACTGACGCCCAGCAATGGCTATGGTTGAATTACTAGGGTCGAACAGCACGTCAATCGTAACCTGACACGTTTCAATTGAGACGGTTATGTTGTGGACGAGGGTTAATGGAACTGCGCCGGCAACGGTCGATACCGACGTGGCGGTTCCTGCCGACAGCAGACCCGCAGAAACTGCCGACGCCGGCAACTGGAGGTAATCGGCGCCGGTGTCAACCAAGCACTTATGCGTAGGCGCCGGATTTATAGCGGCCGCTCCTCCGAGCAGGACGACATCCGCATATGGTCGATTGCCCGAATACGCAATTTGGTTTGGGAAAGCAATGTTAACAGTGCTCATTGGACGATAGGGAGCTGAGGAGCAAGGACAATTGTGACCTCGTCCAAAGAAACCCCGAGGTTCTGAAGATGAGTAATGACTTGGTTGTAGTCAGTACCCTCGGCTATTATCCCGCCAGCTGTCGCCGCCACCCATAGCCCAGGCCGAATCCGGTGCCAATTGTTGTCTATCCATATCGAGCCGGGATGTACCGACATGATGTTCACCGTAGCGGAAAATGGTTATGGCAATCGGGCGTCACACGTTGGCGCCTGAATCTTTACCAACGCCCTTGTTGGGATCAACGTGAACTCTGGGCTGTGGTGTAATCACGGGTCCTGGTGGAAGTCCTGCGGGCTTTCTGTCTTTCCTGGCTTCTTCTGCTGCTTTTTCCGCGATATGCAGCGCTTGAATTGGCGTACCTGTTGCTGCCTGCTGCGCTTTTTCAGTAGCTCCCGCTGCATCTAAGGCTTGGGTGGCGGCGACCCTCAACAGCTTCTTATCCACCTCATTCGACAACCAGCGAGCTCCCCCGAGTCCCACTAATATTGCTCCTGCCAGAGAGGAGACTGTCAAATTAACAGGTACTGCGTTAGGTGCGCCGGGTGTACCGAGCAGTGATGCGTTCGCACCAGCTCCGTAGAGACCCCATGAGATGGCGGCCGCCAAGGCGCCGATGAACATGTTCACGAGAAATCCGGGTCGATAAATTGTGGTCGCGGTGCCTGCGACTTTTTCGACCCTCGGCAACACCATCCCATTGTCCGAGAGGAAAGCATTCCCAAGACCGCCCACAGCACCGGCCAATGCGATGTACAACAAGACAGTTGTAACCATGGCCAGCTCCTCGCCGGAAGTGCCTCGGGGAACACTGATGCGAACTGCGCAAGAAGCAGTAAAGGACAAAGTTCTGAATACGGCTAGAAATTTTTTGCGCCTCCGCGCTCTTCTTTTCTTTCTTTATCCTTGCAAGATGGCGACTCATAGGCAGTCCCCCGCGCAAACACTTGCCGCCCACGAGCGAGATCCAGCGCTGCATGCTTCGGATTACCGCCCAACTCTTGTTTTTTTGCATCCGGATGCGGTGGCAATCGAGCGTCTGATGGCGTGCCAGCAGTGACTGGCAATGCGCGCCAAAATTCGTCATCGGAATGTGTCTCGCTTCGTATCGCGTGCGCCTGGACATGAATTCAGAGAGGGCCGAAGGGCTGTTATTTGCCGAGACCCCAGGAGCATGACCACCGAGGGAAGGTCCGTTACCTGAGCGGAGCCGACGCTCCAATGTCCGCGTGAATGCAGGGTGCGACGTCCGAACATGGCCGATCTGGGACGGGCGACGGCTGCGCAGCGACGCAATGACACGATGGTTTGGGGGTACGGGCACGCTCAATCGCATTTCACGTAAGGCGAATGTTGCCGCGGGAGCTGAGGCACAGGTACTCTATATACTAGCGAAGCTTTGTCAATTGCAACCCGAACTAACCGCTTTAGAAGGAAACTAGTGTGAGCATCGCGAATATTATAGATAATGCGAGATTTACAATTTTATTGGGGAAAAATGGTTCGGGAAAAAGCACCAAGTTACGAGCTTTCAAGACGAATCAGCCAAACGTAAAGTATGTATCTCCCGAACGCGGCGGGACATTGAAGTATGATCCCAATGTTGAAACCAACATTAGCAACATTCCAACATGGATTGACGACACAAGGCGCAGGAATAGACTTGAAATGTTCCGGGAGCAAAGCGCAGTGCAATTCCGCGCGCTAGAACTGTTAGTGTTGCGGGAAATCGAACGAGATAAAAGAGAGGATAAAACCTACAATTTTGATGTCATCCTTGACAAGATAAATAATCTTCTTCCAAAGATTTCGTTTGTGCGGACCGACCGAGGCTTCTCGATCTCGTCAAAATCTGGAGATCTCATCCCGGAAGATCAAATCTCTAGCGGCGAGGCAGAGACTATCGCGCTTGCGATTGAAGTTCTCGTTTTTTCTCGTCTGTCTGTCAAAGACAAGATACTGCTGCTGGACGAGCCGGACGTTCATCTTCATCCAGATCTTCAGCACCGTTTCGTAGCATTCCTTGAATCAGAAGCACAGGAAAAGGACATGCGTGTTGTAATTGCGACGCACAGCACGGCAGTGATCGGAGCGTTCTCTCCGGATGCAGATCTGCAAATATTACCTATCACCGGCCGTGAGCAGACTGAATTCAACTGCTTTAAGCGCTCAGCTGTTTGTGAGGAAGTCTTGCCGATTTTCGGGGCACACCCGTTGTCAAGTATGTTTAATAAATCGCCAATCGTTCTGGTCGAAGGAGAGGATGACAAACGAGTTCTTGAGCAGGTTATAAGATCCGGAAAAGGAAAGTTTATTTATTCACCTTGTGTCGTAGGTAGCGTAACCGAACTGGCTGAATGGGAGAAATGGCTCGACAAGATTATGCCGGCGATATATGACGAACCAGTCGCATACTCTTTGCGTGATTTGGACGACTCATCTCAAACGGAAATTGACGATGTTGGAATAATTTGCCGCGTAAGGTTGAATTGTTACGCCATTGAAAATTTGCTGTTAACCGACCAATGTATTCAAGAACATGGATTTTCAGCTGACTCTTTCAAGGGCGAGCTGGAGAAATGGCTTTCGCAAGCATCGGGGCACAAGTACGCGGATCAGCTCAAGGATTTATTGGGGAAATATGACGAACGGCGAACGGTAAAGATTAAGGATCTCAGAAATATCATCGTCGCGCTTCTCACCAACAAGCCTTGGGAAGTCGTCGTCGGACAACTCATTGCGAAGCATGCTGGCAAAACGGAACAGGGCCCGCACTCAATCTGCAACTACTTAGGAGCCAAAGCGCTAAATACAATATTTTCTTAGACTTTCGCGCCCCCGGCTAACTCGCGCATCGATGATCAAAGGCTAGCCCGGCGTCATGAGCGAACGTTGGCGAGCCGTGTCGAATGTCTCAAACTGGGCGATTGTCGTCGCATGAGTCATCGCAATCCGCGGCAAGGGGGCAGCGGTGCCACGGAGGTGCCATGCACGTGAATCCTGAGCCCAGGCAATTGATCTGAAAGAAAGTTTTGCTGAAATCGATCCGATCAAGTATTCGACGGCGTTGCCGGTGCGGCCCGCGGCCGTGACGGAAGGGCGTTAGCGCGCGGGCTCGCCGCTTGCCCTGTCTCGGAGGCAAGACGGCGGACCTGCCTCGCTAGACTGCGTGAGATCTGCTGAGCTTGCGTGCCGGCTGCAAGCCTTGTGCAAGCTCAGGGGGCGTAGAATGCCGCCTTCCCAGACATCACATTCGCGACTAACTCGCGAACCGAGCCCGCCTCATGAACAATCCACCGCGTAAGAAGAACCCGACTTTCGGCATTGCTGTTTTTATCGTGGTCGCGGTGTCGCTGGTGATCGCCACGCTGTTCTATAACGCCATCACGGAAAAGCGCGATTTCGACCGTCAGAACGCGCCGGCGCCTTCGATTGCATCGGACGCGGCCGCTGTCGTAGCCAAAGCGGCCGGCGGCGCTTCGCAATAACGCGCTGAGGGGCGGTGCGTCGTGCCGCGGCGGTCCGCCGTTGCCTTAAAAGGGCTTATTCCTCCGGCAGGCGAATCACGCTCGCATCCTTGCGGATCTGCGCGGATGCCGCCAGCATCTGCTTGCATTGATGCGCCAGCAATTTAAGGTCGTGCACGGCGTCCGCCGAATAGCCCGGCGATTTCTCCGCTTCGACCACCATCGCATCCAGCCCACGCGTCGACTGCCTGATCTGCTCGCCCTGATCGGCGGGCGGCGCGTTACCTGCCTCGGCTTCGGTCAGATTGTCGCGGACGATGCTCAGCGCGCGTTGCAGCGGCTGCAGCGAGACGCCTTCCGGTTGTTGCGCCGAGGTGCGCAGCAAGGGCGCCGCCACCGTGATCTGTGAGGCGAGCACGTGGCTGCGCACCAGCAAGCCGTTCAGTTCCGGCACGAACTTCTGCGCCGACCTGGGTTCCAGCATCATGCGCTGGAACGCCTGGCCGAGATTGGCAAACGCCACGTGGACGTTCTTGCGCGCGAGCCGGTAGCGATAGTCTCGATCGAGTGCGGTAGCGGCGGCCGCGGCGGCAGGAGACGCGGCAGTTGCTAGTTTGGCTGGGGTGGCGTTGACGGCGGCGGTGCCCGGATTTGCACCTCCGCTATTACCAGCGCCACTCACCGCACCTGCATTCGCACCTGCGCTCGCGCCAGAATTCGCACCGGCGTTCGCACCTGCACTCGCACCAGGATTCGCTCCAGCATTCGCACCATCGTTCGAACCAGCATTCACACCGACAACCGCCAGTGCCGGCGTGCCGAACCCGATCGCCGGGTCCGCCATTGCCGCGGCCGGCGCACGCGCGCCGGCTTCGGTCACGGTCGCCGCAACCGCAGCGGCTGGTTTACCGCTCCACCACCAGCTGGCTTCCAGATACTGGCGGGTCGCGTTGATCATGTTGTTGACGAGCTTGCCCATCAACCGGTATTCCCAGTACGGGAACAGATGGCTCGCCGCAATCGCGATTGCGCAGCCCACCACCGTATCGATGGCCCGTTCGCCGATGATGCGCATGCTGCCAGGCGCGAGCAGATGGAACATCAGCAACACATACGACGACGTGAACACCACGCTCGCGGTGTAATTGAACAGCAGCAGGCTGTAGCTCATCACCATTGACGCAAACATCACCACCAGCAGGATGTGCGGTTCCTTGACGAACGCTATCAACCCGATGCTGGCCGCGCAGCCGATCAGCGTGCCGACGATCCGCTGCCCGTTGCGCTGCTTGGTCAGCGAATAGCCGGGCTTCAGAATGATGACGGTGGTCATCACGATCCAGTAGGCATTGGTGAGCGGCAGCAGGCGGCCGAGCCAGAAACCGACCGCCACCGCAATCGTCACGCGCAGCGCGTGACGGAAGCTCGGCGAGGCCATCGTCAGATTCGAGAATATCTGCCCGAACGGCACGCGGCGGCTCGATACGAAGCGCGAAAGCGCCTGGTCGAGGCGCAGTTCGGTTTCGGTGACGCGGGCGTCGCTCGACAGGCTCTTGTGCATCTTGTCGATCAGCCGCGTCGCGCTCCAGATGCGCCGGAAAGTGGCGGACACCGCCGAGTAGGCCTCGGGGTTTCTGGACGGCAGATCCCGCTTGCGCATCAGTTCGATCTCGAACTCGATGGCGCGCAATTCGGCTTTCACATTCACGCGTGTACGCGGCGCCTGGTTTTGCAGCACCGCGAGCCCAATTTCTTCGAGGTCGGCCGCGGCTTTGCGAATCAGATCGCGATAGAACACCAGCAGATCGGAACCGCCGAACGTACTGCGCACCAGCGAGTAATCGGTATGCGTGCCGACAAACAGCTCATGCAGATCGACGGTGTTGATGAACAGATTGAACAGCATCGCGCGGCGCGGTTCGAGCCGGCCGGTTTTCAGCTTCGGCAGGTTGCGGAGCACGATGTCGCGCGCGGCATCCTGACGATCGACCGCGCCGATCTGCTTGTCGACCAGATTGCGATAACACTCGTCGAGATCGTTATCGAGATCGTAGAACGCCGCGCGCGCGAGCAGATAGTCCGCGCACGCGAACACGCTTTCGGCGAGCGCCTGCTGTTCGATGCGATGCATCATCCAGCGGCTCACGAAGGTCGACCAGTAGGTGTACCAGAGGCCGCCCACCAGAATCCACGACGCATTGACGAGCGCCTGCATCGGCGTGAAATGCTCTTCGAGCGTCATGATCATCATGAAGAGCGTGGCGAAGCTGATCTGCGGCCAGCGGTTGCCATACACGACGATCAGCGACAGCACGAAAGTCAGCGGTACGACCGTGCACCACAGCGCCACCGAGTTGACGGTGGCGAGGCCGGTGGCGAGTGCGGACAGGAAGCCGATCACGCTGCACGCCAGCATTTCGTTGTGCTTGTACTTGAGCGGTCCCGGCATATCGACCACGCACGCGCCGAGCGCGCCGGTCGCGATCGTGAAGCCGAGCTCGCGATCGTTAAATACGATCAGGCACAGTACAGCCGGTAATGACACGCCGACTGCGATGCGCAGGCCGCCATAAAAGTACTGGCTATAGAGGAATTTTTTTATCTCGACCGAATAGCGCATCGACTGCCTGAATTCCATTCACAGAGAAAACAGCGGTTGAAGGGACAGACCCAAACTGCCGTCGAGTCTAACTGATTTTGTCGGCGATCCGACCTCGTCCGTTTGGCCGGGTTATGCCCTGGTAGCGCGTTTGTTATGCTGTCGCCTCAATGTCTGTTGCGGCTCGATTGTTCCGTTCGCGCCGCGCGCTTACCCCGACTCCATGCTCCAGCTCTTCTACTCGAACCGCTACGAAACCCTTGTCGGCGCGTTGCTCGACGACCTGGCACAAGCGCCGTCCGATCCCTGGGCCGCGCAGCCCGTCATCGTTCCGAGCGCGGCGGTGCGGCGCCGGCTCGAGCTCGATATCGCGGCTCGCCAGGGTATTTGCGCAAATGTAGATTTTAGTTACCTCGCGCAATGGCTGTGGACGCAGATCGGCGGTGTGATCGAGGTGCCGAAGTATTCGCCGTTCGCACCCGACCGGCTCGTATGGCGTTGCTACCGGCTGCTGGGGGAGGAAGACGCCGCGCTGCCGTGGAACGCATCGCCGCGCCTGCGCACGTATCTCGATGCGGCCGATGCGTCGATGCGCTACGAGCTGGCGCGGCGCGTGGCCACCGTGCTGGACCACTATCTGACTTATCGCCCGGAGTGGCTGCTGCAATGGCAGAAGGGCGGTTCGATCTTCGCCGGCGGCGCCGCGCACGACGCCGGCCCGCGTCTGATTGGCGCGAGCGAAGCGGCACGCGAAGACGAGCGCTGGCAAGCCGCGCTGTGGCGTGCGGTGCTCGCCGAGGTGGCGGGCGATGCGCAAACGCCCGCGGCCGCATTGCCGCCCGCCTATCGTTTTCTCGACGAGATCGGCGCGCTCGATCTCGAAGCGATTTCGAACGCGCAGTGGCCCGAAGCCGTCAACGTGTTTGCGCTGCCGACCATGCCGCCGCTGCATGTCGCGTTGCTGCGCGAACTGTCGCGCTGGGTCGATGTGCGTCTGTACGTGATGAACCCGTGCCGCGAGTTCTGGTTCGATGTCGTCAGTGCGGGGCGCGTCGAAGCGCTCGACGCGGCCGGTCAGCTCGACTATCAGGAAGTCGGCCATCCGTTGCTGGCGGAGTGGGGCCGCCAGACCCAGGCGCAACTGCACATGCTGCACGAGTTGACGGAGAGCGCCGCGTCCGGCGAGACCGGCGACTTCACCGAAAACCCCGCGCCGAGCTGGCTCGCCGCCGTGCAGAACGGCATTCTCGATCTGCGAAAGGAAACGGACACCGACGAGCTGCCCGTCGAGCGCGGTATCGAGGTGCACGTGTGTCATAGCCTGTCGCGGCAACTGGAAGTGCTGCATGACCGCCTGCTCGGATGGTTCGACGAGTTCGACGATCTGCAGCCGTCCGACGTGCTGGTCGCCGTGTCCGATCTCGCCGCGGCCGGGCCGCTGATCGATGCGGTGTTCGGCACTGCGCCGGCCGGCGATACGCGCCGCATCCCGTATCGGATCACGGGGCTGCCGCCTTCGCAGGCGAATCCGGTGGCCCGCCTGCTGCTCGACTGGCTGGCGCTGCCGGAGCGCAGCGTCGGTGCGCCCGATCTGATCGAATGGCTGCGTGTGGATGCCGTCGCGGCCCGCTATGGGATCGACGCAGGCGCGCTCGAAGCCGCGCAGGAATGGCTCGCGGCAGCCGGCGCGCGGCGCGGCCTTGCGCCGGTCGAGCCGACCGGCGCACACGTGCCGGTCGCGCGCCACACCTTCGCCGACGCGCTCACGCGCTTGTACCTCGGCTACGCGATGCCGGACGGCGGCGAGCCGGTCGACGCGTGGCTGCCGGTCGAAGGCGCGGACGGCTCGGACGCCGAACTGCTGGGCCGGCTGTCGCGTTTCGTCGATGACATCGACACTTTCGCGCAGCGTTGCGCGGTCGAACAAACGCCTGCCGAATGGACGCAACTGCTGCTCGGAACGCTCGTGCAGTGTTTCGACGGCGGGGTGGAGTTCGCCGATTCGCTGGCCGCCGTGCGCGACGCGATCGACAAGATGGGCGACGCGATGGAGGCCGGCGCGCAAGACGTGGCGCTGCCGGCCGCCGTGGTGCGCGGCGCACTCACCGAAGCGCTCGACGACCCGGCGCGCGGCGGCGTGCCTTGGGGCAGCGTCACGTTCTCGTCGCTGACCAGTTTGCGTGGCTTACCGTATCGCATCGTCTGTCTGCTCGGCATGGACGATGGCGTGCTGCCGAGTCTCGCGCGCGCCGACGAATTCGACCTGATGGCCGCCTTCGGCAAAGCCGGCGACCGGCAACGCCGCGACGACGAGCGCAACCTGTTCCTCGATCTTTTGCTGGCCGCGCGCGACCGTCTGTTCATCGCCTATACGGGCCGCAACATTCGCGACAATGCACCGTTGCCGCCGGCCGCGCTGGTGGACGAATTGCTCGACCATCTCGCGCAGGTATCGGCGGGCGAAGACACGAGCCCCGCGCAGATCGAAGCCGCGCGGCATGCGTTTATCGTCGACCATCCGTTGCAGGCCTTCGCGTCGGACTATTTTTCGGCGCAGCGCGGGCTCTTCACCTACGACACCGATCGTGCGGAACTGGCGAGTTTGCTGGCGGCGCCGCAAGCGCCTCCGGCTGCGCCGTTCTTCGATCGACCGTTGCCGGCCGAAGACGCCGCTCCGGTTGCCTTCGACGAATTCGTGCGTTTCTGGCGTCATCCGGCGCGTGCGCTGCTGCGCGACCGGCTGGGTATCGTGTTGTCGGAGGCGCAGGGCGAACTGCTCGACACCGAGCCGTTCGAACTCGACTATGCGGGCCGTGACGCATTGGCTGAGCGTCTCTTGCCGGTGCTGCTCGACAGCGATCTCGAAGACGATGACGGCGTGTTCGAACGCGTGCGCCGCGTCGCCGAAGCGAGTCCCGAGCTGCCGGGCGGCGCGACCGGCGCTGTGTGGCGCTCACGGGAACTGGGCGCGCTGCGCCAGCTCGCGGACAGCGTGCGCCGCGCGGTGGCCTCAGGTGTCGAACGCTTGCCGTTCCTGCTCGATATCGCGCCGCGCTGGCCCGACAGCGCTGACATGGCGGATACGCTCTTCGGCCCGCATGATGCGGCACTTTGCCATGCCGCCGACACCCCTTTGCAGCTGCACGGCACCTTGAATTTGCTGACCGAAACAGGCCAGGTGATGTTCCGCTACGCCAAACCCACCGCGCGCGACTACCTGTCCACATGGCTCGCGCATCTGGTCTATTGCGCGGCGCTGCCCTCAGGCCCGCGCCGCACGGTCTGGCATGGCAGCGACGAGAGTTTCGAGTTCACGCCGGTTGCTGCGCCGCTCGATCAACTGGCGCCGCTCGCCGCCTTGTTCAGAGCGGGGCGCAGGTTGCCGCTGCGCTTTTTCCCGAAGAGCGCCTGGGCCAAGGTCAGCGAGAGCGACTCCGCCGCCCAGGGCGTGTGGATCAACGACCGTGTGCGCGGCGAATCCGACGACCCGGCCTTGCGCATCGCGCTGCGCGGCACGCCGCTCACGCTCGACGAACCGTTCGGGAGCCTCGCGTCGATCGTCTTCAAGCCGCTCGTCCAGCACCTGCGGAGCGCATCATGAGCGACGCGCTTCGGAACGACGCGCTGGCCGCCGAGGAACTCGACGTTTTCGCCTGTTCGCTCGACGGCGTCAACCAGATCGAGGCGTCGGCGGGAACCGGCAAGACCTGGAACATCTGCGCGCTGTACGTGCGGCTGCTGCTCGAAAAGAACCTCAACGCCGATCAGATTCTCGTCGTCACGTTTACCAAGGCGGCGACCGCCGAATTGCACGAGCGGATTCGCGGCCGGCTCGCGGAACTGCACCGGGCCATCGAAGCCGATGACGACGGCGGCGATCCGTTCATCAAGCGCCTCTTTGAGACGACCCTGGCGCCGCAGCGGGGTATCGGGCGCGAGGACGCCTTGAAGCGGGTGCGCCGGGCGCTGCGCACCTTCGACCAGGCCGCGATTCACACGATCCACGCGTTCTGTCAGCGCGCGTTGCAGGAAGCGCCGTTCGCCGCCGCCATGCCATTCGCGTTCGGGATGGAAGCTGACGACGCCGCACTGCGTTTCGACATGGCCGCCGACTTCTGGCGTGAGCAAGTGGAACCGGTGGCGCATGCGCATCCCGCGTTTGCCACATGGCTGGTGGCGAGGCGCGCCGGCCCCGCGTCGTTCGACGAACAACTCGCGCGGCGTCTGAAAAAGCCGCTCGCGCAATTGCGCTGGGGCAGTGTCGGTGCAGACGGAGGCGCTGCCGATCCGCAGGCGGGTTTCGACGCCGCCAGCGAGGTCTGGCACGCGCAGCGCGACGCGATCGTCAGTTTGCTGGCTCAGGCGCAGGACCGTCTGAGCAAGACCTCGCACAAGTCTGAGGCCGTCAGCGCCGCGATTCAGGCGTGGGCCGACTACTTCGCGCAGGGCGATCCCCATGCGCCGCCGCCGCGCGCCGCGTTGAAGCTGACGGCTTCCGCGTTGAAGAAGGCCACCAAGGTCAAGTTCGAACCGCCCGAGCATCCGTTCTTCGTGCATGCCGACGAACTGGCCGCGGCGGTGGCCGCGGCCGAAGCCGCGCAACGCGCGCGCTGGCTCGAACTCGTGCAGGTCTGGCTCGACTACGCGCCCGCCGAACTGGTGGCGCGCAAGCGCACACGCCGCGTGGTGTCGTTCGACGATCTGCTGTCCAATCTGTATCGCGCGCTCGCCGCGCATCCGTGGCTTGCCGACGCTTTGCGCACGCGCTATCCGGCGGCGCTGATCGACGAGTTTCAGGACACCGATCCGCTGCAGTTCGCGATCTTCAGCCGCATCTTCGCGCCGGGCGGGCCGCTGTTCCTGGTCGGCGACCCGAAGCAGGCGATCTACAGCTTTCGCGCGGCGGACCTGCATACCTATCTGGCGGCGCGCGCGGCGGCTTCGGCGTGCTACACGCTGGCCGTCAATCAGCGCTCGACCGCACCCATCGTCGAGGCCTGCAATCGTCTGTTCGAAGCCAACCCGCAGGCATTCGTGCTAGACGGGCTCGGCTATCAGCCGGTGCGCGCGGGCGAGCGGCGCCGCCCGCCGCTGTCCGATCCCGAGGCGAACGCGGGCGACTTCCGGATCTGGACCTTGCCGCAAGCCGACACCGCGTTGACCAAACGCGAAGCTCAGCGCGCGGCGAGCGAAGCATGCGCCGCCGAGATCGTGCGGCTCCTGCGCGGCGCGCGCGAAGGCACGGTGACGATCGGCGACGCGCCGCTCGCGCCGGGCAACATTGCGGTGCTGGTGCAAACGCATAAGCAGGGCAGTCTGATCAAACGCGTGCTGGCGGCATGGGGCGTGGGCAGTGTGGAACTGGCGCAGGCCTCGGTGTTCGCCACGCTCGACGCCGAGCAGATCGAGCGCGTGCTGGCCGCCGTCGATACACCAGGCGATCTGCGCCGCTTGCGCGCCGCGCTCGCCACCGATTGGCTGGGCCTCGACGCCGCCGCGCTGTGGGCTCTGGAGCAGGTTGCCGACGCGCCCGCACCGGCCGACGATCCCGCGCACGCCGCCGACGCAATGGGCTGGGTCGAGCGTTTTTCGCGCTATCGCACGTTGTGGCATGAGCGCGGCTTCGCGGTGATGTGGCGCACGCTGATGCGCGAATTGCGGGTCGCGCAGCGGCTGGTTGCCGGACCCGACGGCGAGCGGCGTCTGACGAACGTGAATCATCTGGCCGAACTCGTGCAGGCGCGTGCCGCCACGCAGCCGGGCATCGCGCCCACGTTGCGCTGGCTGGCCGCGCAACGCGAGCAAGGCGGCGGTGAAGACGCGCAATTGCGGCTCGAGTCGGATCGCAACCTTGTGCAGATCGTCACCGTCCACAAATCGAAAGGGCTCGAATATGCGGTCGTGTTCTGTCCGTTTCTGAACGACGGCGCGCTGCGCGATCCACCGTCGTCGGGTCTGCCCGATGCGCGCGAGTATCACGATGAAACGGGCGACGCGGTGCTGCACTACGGCTGCGATGATGACGAAGCCGAGCGCGCGTCCCGTTACGCGGCTCGCGAACAGGCGGCCGAGCGGGCGCGGCTCGTCTATGTGGCGCTGACACGCGCGGTGTATCGCTGCTACCTGGTTGCCGGCACGTACTTGTCGTCGCGCTCCACCAGGGAGTCGCGGCGCAGCGTGCTGAACTGGCTGGTGGGCGGCAGCGGGCACGGCTTCGACGACTGGCTCACCGATCCGCCCGACGAGGCCGCATTGTCCGCCCGATGGCAGGCGCTGGCCGGCGGCCCGATTGCGCTGCAAGCCTTGCCCAAGGTCGAGCGCCGCGTGCCGCTGGAAAGCCTGCAGGACAGCGGCGCGCGGATGCAGGCGCGCGTCAGTCGCCGGCCGCTGCGCGATCAGTGGCGCATGGCGAGCTTCAGCGGCCTGATCGCCGCCGGCAGCAAAGTCGAAGACATGCAGGCGCCGGCCGAAGAGGTGCGGCCCGACCACGATGAGATTGCCGACGCGCTCGCGCCTGCGGCGCTGTCAGCTCCAGTGTCAGCGCCGCAAGCGCCGTCCCACGCAGCGGACGACATTCTTGCGTTTCCGCGCGGCGCGGCGGCGGGCGACTGTCTGCACCGGATGTTCGAACTCGCGGATTTCACCGAGCCGCACACGTGGCCGGACGCGATCCGGGGCGCGTTGCGCGAGCGCCCGGCGCCGGCCGTGCCGGAACTCGCAGCGCGCTTGCCCGCGATGATGCATAAGCTGATCGCCGATGTGGTGTCGACCGAACTGCTGCCCGGCATGGCGCTCGCGCAACTGAATCCGCGGCGGCGGCTGAACGAGCTCGAGTTTCTGTTTGCGGCGCCGTCGCTCGATTTTCCCGCCTTGCGCGAGTTGCTGGTCGAGCGTGGATATCCCGACGTCGCATTGGAGCCGGGCGTGTTGCGCGGTTTCGTCAAAGGATTTATCGACATGATCGTCGAGCACGACGGACGTTTCTGGATCGTCGACTGGAAGTCGAACCATCTGGGCGACACCGCCGCCGACTACGCCGCGGCACCGCTCGAAGCGGCCATGACGAGCCACGCGTATCACTTGCAGGCGCTGCTTTATACGGTTGCGCTGCATCGCTATCTGAAAACACGGGTGCGCGACTACGCGTACGACACGCACATCGGCGGCTATCTGTATCTGTTCGTGCGCGGCGTGCGTCCGCAGTGGCGCGACGCCGATGGACCGGCTGGCGTGCACATGCGCCGGCCCGCATTCGAGCTGGTCGCGTTGCTCGACGCGGCGATGATCGGAGGTGCGGCATGAGCACCTTCGACCCGACGCCGCCGGCGCCGCTGTCGCTCGACGATATCGAGGTGAACGCGCCCGCACCGGCCGATTTCAGCACCGCGCTCGCCGACGGGTTCGCCCGCCGCATCGGTGCGCTGGCGCGGCGTAGCGGCGCGTCCGCAGAGGCTGCGAAGTGGGCTGCGCGTGCGGCTTTCGCCGCGAGCCGCGCGACTGCCGAAGGGCACGTTTGCGTGCTGCTTACAGTGCTCGCGCGGCGTTTCGAGGCGTCGAGCGCCGAGGTGCGCGCGGCGCTCTTCGCCAGCGGCATGGTCAGCGACGGTTCGCCGAGCGCGGCGGCATTGCGGCCCCTGGTGATCGATGGACAAGGGCGGCTTTATCTCGCGCGCTACTACGATTACGAGCGGCGACTTGCGCGCTCGCTGGTCGCGCATGCTGGGGCAGATACGGGTGTTGAGGCGCAGCAGCGTGCGGGCGGGCGAAGTGACATAGCGCAGGCGCAAGGCGCGGCTCCTGCTTCTGGGTCAACGCGCACCGACACCGGCACCGGCACGGACACCGGCACCGGCACCGGCACCGGCACGGACGCCGACGCCGATGCACAGCCGCAGACGCGATCGGCCACAACCGCGCAAACCCTGCGCGATCGGCTGCTGCGTTACTTCGGCCCGCCGCGGGACGACGCGATCGACTGGCAGCGTGTCGCCGCGGTAATGGCATTGTCCGGACGGCTCACGATCGTCAGCGGCGGTCCGGGCACCGGCAAGACCACTACCGTGGTCGGCGTGCTGGCTTGCCTGCTGGATGCACGCGCGGATCTGCGCATTGCGCTGGCCGCGCCGACCGGCAAGGCGGCCCAGCGGATGCAGGAAGCCCTGCTCGCGCGCGCCGGCGATTTGCCGCCGGAACTCGCCGCGCGGCTGCCGCAGACCTCGTACACGTTGCATCGGTTGCTGGGTTCCGGGCCGGGCGGGCGCTTCCGGCATCACCGCGACAATCCGCTGCCTTACGACGTGGTCGTGATCGACGAGGCATCGATGATCGACGTCGCGATGGCGGCGCATCTTTTCGATGCCGTTGCGCCGCGCACGCGTCTCGTGATGCTCGGCGACAAGGACCAGCTGGCGGCCGTCGAGGCCGGCGCGGTGTTCGCTGAGCTCAGCGCGCGGCCGGCTTTCACGCGCACAGGGCTGCAGCGGATCGCCGACGCGCTCGGTACCGAAGCGGCGCGGCTCGCGCAGGCATTGCCGGGGGCGCCGGGCGGTTTCGATGCGGGACCCGGTGACCTCCTCGCGCATGCGGGCGCACCGGACGGCGCCGATCCGTCATCGCCCGACCTGTTCGCCTACGCGGACCAACCCGGCGTCTTCGGCGGGCCGCCCGACGATCTGTTCGCAAACGCAAACGCAAACGCAAACGCAAACGCAAACGCAAACGCAAACGCAAACGCAAACGCAAACGCGTCGGCGCCCGCATCGGCATTGCCCGCGCAGAGCCCGCTTGCAGACAGCGTGGTCTGGCTCGAACGCAACTACCGATTCGGTCTCGAATCGCCGATCGGGCGCTTATCGCTCGCGATCCGCAACGGCGCCGCCGAGGCGGCGCTCGACGTGTTGCGCGTCGATCCTGCTGAACCCTGCGCCGCTGCGCTGCACGAAGACACGCATGCGACGCTGGCCGAGCGCACCGTCGCGCGTCTTGCCGCGGGCTTTGCGCCGTATGCCGATGCGCTTGCCGCGGCGCTTGCAGCAGGTACACCGGATCCGCTGCCGCTCTTCGATGCGTTGAACCGTTTTCGCATCCTGTGCGCGACCCGCTCGGGGCCACGTGGCGTCGATCAGGTGAATGCGTCGATGGCCGCGCAGGTGCGGCGCACGGCGGGCGTGACATTGGCGGTCGGTGCACAGTGGTTCGCCGGCCGGCCGGTGATGGTGACGCGCAACGACTACGCGCTCGGTCTGTTCAACGGCGATATCGGGATTGCGCTGCCGGGCGCCGGCGGCGCATTGCGGGTGTACTTCCGCACCGGTGACGGTGGTGTGCGCGCCGTCTCGCCGGCGGCGCTCCCGCCGCACGACACCGCCTTCGCGCTGACGGTTCACAAGTCGCAGGGCTCGGAATTCGAACACGCGGTGTTGATGCTGCCGTCGGTGTTCAGCCGGGTGTTGTCGCGCGAGCTGGTTTATACGGCGATTACCCGCGCGCGCGAGCGGGTCGAAGTGGTCGGCGCGCGTGCCGTGCTGGCCCAGGCCATCGCGACGCCCACACAGCGCGACTCGGGACTGGCCGCACGAATAACCGAGGCGTGGCGCGGCGCATAGAGGGAAGATGGCGCGCGCAATCAGGACGGCGCTGTAAGGACGATCAAGGCGGCGTGCCGCTCAGTTCGCGATACCGCCCGGCTGCATATGCGCCTCGGCCCGGCTGCGCATGGTCTTGCGGTACCACAGCGTCCACAGCGTCAGCCCGCCGTAGATGCCGTAGCCGATGAACGGCGAAATCACCAGGAAACGCTCGATCGGCCAGGTAAGGGCCATCCACGCGCGCAGCGCCGTTTCGCCGGTCAGGCCGACGCCCCAGACCAGCGTCATCAGCCGCAGCGAAGCGGCGAGAGCAGGGCGCTCGCGCCACAAGGCCTCGAAGTGGGCGGCGCCGCCTTCCATTTCACGGGCGACGGTGGCGCGCGCAAGATAGAAGATCAGCGGGCGGCGCATCGGCAAGGACAGCAGAAACACCACGCCCACCGCGCCGGACACCAGCGACTCACGCAGCAACAGCATCCGCGGACTGCCGCCCAGCGCCATCGCCGCGATCGACAGCAGGATGCCCGCCACGACTATCACGCTCAGCGCGTCGACGCGGCGGAATCGCGCCAGCTCGATCAGGCTCCAGATCATCGGCGGCACGGCGGACGCGATCAGCGCGCCCGTCTCGCCCAGATGAGGCAGCGCGAACCGGTAAGCGAGCCACGGCAGCAGGAAGTTGACGGCCAGTTCCAGTACAAAATCCGGGCGGAGCTTCATATTGATTTACGCTGTAAGCGGAAAATGGCAGTATCGATGAACAGGTTGTTCGCACGCAAATAGTTTTTCGCATCGGCGGGCGCGGCCGATAGCGGTTGGGTCGGCGGCGGTAGTCGGTAGTCGGCGGTCGGCAGCGCCCTGTGTACACTTGCATTTCCCGGCCCTTTATTGCGTTATGACTTCCCGTTATCCGATCCCGCCGAATGAAATCGAGTTGACCGCAGTGCGTGCGCAAGGGGCGGGCGGTCAGAACGTCAACAAGGTGTCGAGCGCCATCCATCTGCGTTTCGACGTCCAGGCTTCGTCGCTGCCCGAGGTGCTGAAAATGCGCCTGCTTGCGCTGTCCGATCATCGGCTCACGCGCGACGGCGTCGTGATCATCAAGGCGCAGGAGCATCGCACCCAGGAGATGAACCGCGCGGCGGCACTCGCGCGGCTCGATGAACTGATCGAAAGCGTCAGCGTGACGCGCAAGCCGCGCGTCCCAACCCGGCCGACGCGCGCGTCGAATCTGCGCCGCCTCGACGGCAAGGCGAAGCGCGGCGAGATCAAATCCGGCCGCGGCCGGGTGGTCGACTGAAGGAACTGGAAAATCCGCTGGTGTGGGCGATCACGCCGGCATAAAACGGCCTGGCGAACGGCGAACGGCGAACGGCGAACGGCGAACGGCGAACGGCGAACGGCGAACGGCGAACGGCGAACGGCGAACGGCGAACGCTCAGCGCTTGCCGCCCCGGCCCGTACCCGTAGAACGCGTGCCGGCGGGCGAGGGTGTCGGCACGAAGTCGACACATAGCACGTGGGTACCGTCGCGGTCGAACGCGATCGCCGCGGTGTAGCAGTCTTCGCCGTCGGCCAGCGAATAGTGTGGACCCATCATTGCGACGCGCCCCGGAGCGGCCAAAGCATGCTTGAAATAGGTGCGCCGCGACCAGTTGCTGCGCGCGTTGGCGTAGAGCGGCGCGAGCCGCTGCGGTGGCGGCGGTACTGCCGCCGCTGTCACCGATGGCTGAGTCTGTTCGCCCTGACCGTCGGTGACGAACACCCGGCGCGCCTCGCGCAAATGCCAGACTTTCTGCGCCGCCTGCTGCAGATCGCCGGTCGCTTTGAACGTGTCGGCGGCAGCCAGCGCCGCTTCGGCGAAACCTTCGAAGCCGAGCCGCTGATGGCCGACATGCGCGCGTTCGTAGTCGGCGAACTTGCTCCACATCGACTCGATCAACGCGGGCACCTTCGCACACGCGGCCTGCACCGAGCCCTTCGGCTGGCCGAGCCAGAAACCCTGTACGAAATCGACGTCGGCCTGCATCAGGATCATCAGTTCTTCGTCGGTTTCGACGCCTTCGGCCAGCACCAGCGTGCCGGACTGATGCAGCATCGCGACCAGGTGGCTGATCATCGAGTCGTCGCCCTCGCGCTTGCCCGCACGCGCCACCAGCGAGCGGTCGAGCTTGACGATGTCGGGACGGAAGCGCCACACGCGGTCGAAGTTCGAGAAGCCGGTGCCGAAGTCGTCGATCGCGATCAGGAAGTCGCGCGGCTGCGAAGCGGCGAGCATGCTCGCGACGGCGGATTCGTCGTCGGCCGGCTGTTCGAGCACTTCGATCACGATGCGCTCCTGCGGCAGGCCGAAGTGCGCCGAAAGCTCGTCGATGAAGGCGCGTTGCGGCCAGCCGGTTTCGAACACCTGCGGGCGGGTATTCAGGAAGAGCCAGCCGGTCTCGATGCCTTGCTCCATGAAATTCGCCACGTGCAGGCAACGCGCGATGCGGTCGATCTCGCGTGCGTCAGCGGCCGAACGGGTGCCGGAAAACAGCACCTCCGGCGACACCGGCAAGCCGACCGGATCGAACGCGCGCAGCAGCCCCTCGTAGCCGACCACGCATTGATGCGTCACCGACAGTACCGGCTGGAACACGCTATGCAAGCTCAGCGCGCGCCACGTCGCGGTCCAGCCGGACTCGTCCCGGACCAGATGCGGGAGCAGGCCGCTCAGGGTCAATTCGCTGACGGTTGGCATAAGGGCGGACATGAGAGCGGGCATAAGGAAATCGCAGCAAGCGGCGGGTGACGGGGCGCACAAATGGATTGTGCGCGCGATAGATGCAAAGCCCAAGCGCCGGCAGGGGGAGGCACGCAAGGCCCGGGAACGCGGAGAGCGATGCCAGCCATGCTGGACTCCGGCGGATTAGTCAAAACCAGTCTAACAGCTCGCACTTCGCATGAATGTGCGGGTTATCACAGACGCAGGCAACGGTGGATTCACAGCAAACCGGCCGCCGACACGCGAGTTCGACACGGCGCCGCGGGCGTCGGCGTGTGATTCGCCGGCGTTTGTCTCGGGCATCCGAGCCTCTGAGCCTGGCCCACGAGTCGCGCGGATGAAGCAGAACCTATGAAGCCGAACCTTATAAATCCGAACCTTATAAAGCCGAGCGTATCAGGGCGGCAAGCGGATGCCCGCCAAACTCCAGGCAAGGACGGTGCTCAGACGTTTGCCGGGTGGCCGGTCCTGGCCGAGGCCGTGTCAAAACACGCGGCCGCCGACGGCTTCGTAAAGAGGGGCCTTCGAGAACGCTCTATACGGGCTTCTGAGCATCTCGGGAGGGGAAAAGTCACCCCTCGAAAACAGACACGTTTTACGTTTTGACGCGGCTTCGGCCGCCTGCACGTTTGCCGGGTGGCGCGTATGCTGCTGCTTTTCATGAAACGGAGTCAAGCATGGCGGAAATCGCGGTGGTCGCAATCTTTGTGGCAAAGCCGGGCTATGAAGAGCAATTGCGTGAAGCGCTTGAAGGCATCGTCGGGCCGACCCGCAATGAGCAGGGCGTCCTTCAATACGACTTGCATCGCGACGTGGAGGAGCCGCGCCGGTTCGTGTTTGTCGAGCGTTGGGAAAGTCAGGAGGCTTTGGCTGTGCATGCCAGATCCGCGCATATTCTGGCTTACAGGAAAGCCGCGGCGGATTGGGTCGAGCATGGGGAAATTCGAGTCGTGTCGAAGATCGTGTAGCGAGCGCGAAGCGGGGTGAGCGCGGGATGCGGAGCGGGAAGTGAAGCGGGAAGCGAAGCGAGGCGCGAAGTGGAATGCAAAGCGGACGAACGGCGGTTCAGCGCGATGTGAACCGCCAGGTAAGGGCGAACGAGCCGCGTGGCCGGCTTGGGCTTGTGCTTCGCTCGCCGTTGCTTTTAGTGCGTCGCTTGCGGGACGTCGAGAATCAGAATGATGGTCCAGTCGGCGTCGCCATCGTGATGATATTGTCGCTCCGCGACGATGAACGGTTGCTGCTTGCCGTCCGGGCCGAGAAACAGCACGTCGCCTTCCATCGGCAGGCACTCGACGGGCGGCAGCGCGAGGAACGCTTCCTGACCGCCGCGCGGCATCAGTTTTTCGATTTTGCGGGATGCTGCTTCAGTCCATTCGATATCTAGCTGGATGTTGCTCATGCTGTCCTCCGCACCAAGGTGCGCACGGGTTAGGGGGATTCCGGCTGGGCTTCCGGTCGGTGCGCGACTTTAGCATACCGTCCGCCACGCGCAGGCGCGCGTGGAACGCCGTGGCGCTTCTTGAACGAGGCCCAGGCCGGCATGCCACTCATCGCACGTTCCCGGGTCCTTCTCTCGTTCATTAGACAGCAAAAAAGCCGAAACCGGCGGCACCGGTATCGGCTTTTCATCTTCGCGGAGAGGCCACGGGTGACGCTGTCAGCTACGCTTACGAACTCGCGGCCTCGGCCTTGGCAGCCTTCTTATGATGCGGGGCAGCTTTATGATGTTTGGCAGCCGGCATGGCCGGCGCGCTTTCCATTGCTTGCTGCCGGTTTTGCAAATCTTGCGCACGCTGCTCGACGTCAGCGGCCTTGGCCGGATCGGTGCTCATCATGACGCCGCCTTCCTGCGCATAAGCCGCGCCCGTTACGGCGCTGAGGGAAACCAGGATCGCCAGGGACACTTTCTTCATGTTACCTCCGTAGAGTGGTTGTGGACCCGAGTATTTGCCTGTCCAATCGGAGAGACAATGCATTCTAGCGAGCAATATCCGCTCCAGCGGACGTTTGTAACGGCGTTGACAATTGGTTACATCTTGTTACGCTGCGCCCCCAGCCTATACCCCGCGCCAGATCCCATATAGCACACCGCTGTGTCTTGTTCGTGTTTTAAAACATTCGTATTGCTAAATAAATCGCTTTTCATTACAGCGGTAATTCAGAACCAGCCGATCGCACGGTAGACGTGAAATTGTGCAATCCCAACCAGTTCGTGCAGCGCAATTTCGGCACTCACAAGATTGTCATAACACGGTAGTAGACCGAGATGTGCGCGCCGCGCACTGGAGATCAACGGTTGCGGTGCGAGCCCAAAGCGATGGAAGTCGAGCAATGCTCGAGGCATCTGATACGCGGAGGTAACGAGTATCAACGCATCGTAGTGTGTGCGTTCGACGATCGCCGATACGTTGCGCGCATTTTCGTACGTCGTGCGGCTGCGGTTCTCCAGCACGATATCCGCGCGCGGCACCTGTTTGCGCAGCAGGTAGGGCAGGTAGGTATCAGCTTCGGTCGAACGATGCCGCTGTGGGTTGCCGCCGCTTACGATCACCGCGCACGTCGCTGCGGTGCGCTTGCAGGCGGCGTAGTTGTCGGCGCTGACCGCGATGCGTGCAAGCACGTCGCGCGGCGGAACCAGTTCGTCTTCGTGGTCGTACTCGGTGCCGCCGCCGAGCAGGACGATCGCCGTGCGCGGCGCGAAGGTGGCGGGTGCGTTCGTCTGCCGATGCGGCTGCGCCAGTTCGAGCAACGGGGCGGTTAGCCAACCGGCGGCGAGCAGCCAGAACAGGGCAACCGTGCAAACGGCAAGGTGTCCGCGGGCGCGTTTCCATAGCACGATTGCTGCAAAAAAAAGCGCTAATAAAGTGAATAGAATCAATTTAAATGGGGTAACGTATGACTTTCGGGACAATCCACCAGCTTGCTATCGCGCCGCAGCGGTTGCATCGTCGGCTTGTGGACAGAACGCTATCATGCGTCGCGACGGGGGTCCTGAAAACGAGACCAAGCAGAACCTGGCGGGAGCCGGCGGCATCGCATACGTACAGCCGGCTTTCGGTCACGGGCGGGTGCTATGCGCATCACTGGTGGCGCGGTGACGTGTTGGGCAAAGATGTGTCATAGCTGCACTTTAAGAAAGAAGTGAGATGACCACGTATTCCAACGAAGCGGTACTTGAAGCGCTGCGGCGAGCGCAATATCGCCAGGTCCCATGGGCCAAACGACCGGGTGTATTCCAATATCTCCGGGCGCTTGGCCTGATGGACACTGTCCGGCAGCGCACGGTCGCGCCTGCACCGGGTTTCCATGCTCCTGTCGATATCGCCGTGCTGACCGAGCGGGGCAGAGCCGAGTTCGCACGACTCGAGCACAGTGAGCGTCTGCTGAGCTGGTCTGCGCAGCGAATGAACGACTACGCCGTCGCCACAGCCGAAACGCGGCCTGCAGCCGCTCTCGAAGTCAGGCCTTAGGGCCCTCGGCGGACTGGCGTTGTTTCCCCGGCCGTACCACGCGGCCGGCGGCAATTTTATTCTCTGCTGATTCGCGGGCGCGGCCCGGGCCGTCCCTGCTTGAGCGAAAAAATTGGCAAAAAAAAAGCCCGTATCGCAAGGATACGGGCGTACCGGAATTACTACTGCCACGCTGTGCTAATGGCGTTAAATCAGACTGATTCAGCGCCGGGTGGTTCCCCCAATCGCTTGATTCGCACTACCGCGCACTTCAACTCACGATGTATGGGGCACGCGAGGTCCGCGCCTAGCGACGGCGCGGCGGATCTTCGCGTGGCGGTTCGGGCCGTGCGCGGACATTGCTTGCGATATCGCCGCGCAAATCGCCTCGTGGCACCGGCGGCGTGAAGTCGCGGTTGCGCGCTGCGCTTTGTTGCCAGGCGTCCACCGAGGCCGTGTGATCCGGCCGCGAGCTCGAGCCTTGCGGGCGCTGCTGTGCGAGCGCCGGTGCGGCCATTGATGAAACGACAATGCCGCACAGAAGCAGTGACATTGGTTTCATGCTGAGCTCCCGTCAAGCCGATCGACTCAAGGCCTGTTTGCATACACATACGGTATGCCGGGTAGCGAAAGCACGCTGTAAGCAATAGTAAATGGATGTTTCACCGGCAACAGCCGTGCGGCTTCACCTATCTGAAACCGCGTGAAACCGCGCGACGGCAAATTCGAGGAAGCTGAAGCGGACGATCAGGATGGGCGCGCCGTAGAACGCTGCCCAAGACAGGCCGGTCAAGCGCGCGAACGCGCGGGCGGCCCGGATACGCGCCGGGCGCCCGCAGGCGCCCGGAGGCAAAACAATTCGCGTCAGGCCATCTTGACCGGCGCGCGCCACGATTCCGGATTGGTCCAGAACGCGCCACGCAGACGGTCGCGGCTCGGCGGTGCCGGCGGTTTCGCAGCGGTCGCGCCAATGCGCCCACGCAGCGAAATTTCGCGGCCGCTCGTGCCGAGTCGTTTAACTATTTCGGCGAGCGTACCATCGGCTTGCCACTCGTCGAAGCGGCGGCGGCAAGTCGGCGGCGACGGATACCGGCCGGGCAGCTTGGACCAGCCTTCGCCCGTCGACAGCACCCAAAGCACAGCGTTGACAACCGCGCGTGCTTCCACGCGTGGCCGACCGCGCCGTTCGCTCCGTGCTGGCTCCGCACAGAACAACGCCTCGACCAGCGCCCACTCGTTGTCTCTCAAATCGTCGAACAGCATCATGTTTCACCTCAGCGAAGCTAACTCCGGTGCGCTGCCCCGCGCCGCGCACTCTCCATGCACTCGATAGGCGAGTGCCAAGGGGGGTCGGGCTTGCCACGGTCTGCTATGCAGTCAGAAGTCATGGCGCCGACCCTGTGTGCATGTAAATGCAGGAAGTGTGCCAAGTTGAGTCCGACTGCCTGCAAGCCCCGTAACGGCGGGCCAGCGCGGGCGCTAGCTAGGGGCGTATAAGAATCCAAAAAACCCATCTCGCAAATCGGGACAATCACCAATCTTGTGCAATCAAGCCCGGCCAGCGTGCGTTTGCGCCTTATTGCCGCATTGCAGCGAGGTAATCCGGCACGGCGCCTGTGCGGCATTTCGCCATACAATGCGCATCAAACGATGTTATTGATGAGATCGGTAAATGAATGTGACGCTGCGTCAGCTAAGGGTTTTCATCGAGGTGGCCCGTTTGCGGAGCTTCAGCCGCGCGGGCGATGAGATCGGCCTGACGCAATCGGCGGTCAGCCGCTGCGTGCGCGAACTGGAGGGCGAAATCGGCCTCAAGCTGATCGACCGCACTACGCGCGAGGTGCAACTCACTGACGTCGGCGGCAACCTGGTGTCGAGCGTGTCGCGTCTGTTGACCGATCTGGACGACGCGCTGCGCGAGATTCGCGAAATCGGCGAGCAACGGCGTGGCCGCGTGGTGGTCGCGGCCAGCCCGACGGTGGCCTGCCGGTTGATGCCCGGCGTGGTGGCGTCGTGCGGCAGGCAATTCCCGTACATTGCGCTGGGTTTGCGTGACGACGTGCAAAGCGACGTGGTGCGCAAGGTCAAGTCGGGCGAAGTCGATTTCGGCGTCATCATCGGCCCGTTTTCCACCGACGACCTCATCAGCGAATCGCTGATGACAGATTCGTTCTGCGTCGTGTCGCGCGACGATCATCCGCTGGCGGCTCAGAAACAGGTGGCGTGGACGGATCTCGAGGGCCAGAGGCTCGTCATGCTCGACTATGCGTCCGGCAGCCGGCCGATCATCGACGCGGTGATGAACGAGCATGGCGTCAGCGCCACGGTGGTGCAGGAGTTGGGGCATTCGGCGACCGTTTTTGGGCTGGTCGAGGCGGGCGTGGGCGTGAGTGTGCTGCCGTGGCTGGCTTTGCCTTTGCCGGCGAACGCCTCGCTGGTGGCGCGACCGTTGGTGCCGCGCGCCGAACGCACGGTCGAACTGGTGCGGCGACGCGACCGGTCGCTGTCGCCGGCGGCGGAGGCGGTGTGGGGGCTGATCCGGCAATTGCCGGCGCGGGCTGAGGACCTGGGCTGAAGTCCTTGGGTGCGCGGTTGAGGCGCAATAAGTGCGAGTGCGCGTTTGGCGTCGCGTGGGGCGCCGTCGCGGCTGCTCGACCGGTGGCTTCGCCGCCTCGGAAACAGGCGTCGCGCTAAACTGTCGCCTTTCCTGAACCCCGACCTTGACCTGTCATTCGTGTGGAAGCCTCGATGAGCGAATCGGATCTGCCTGTGCCATCCGTCCCTAACGCGCGCGATGCCGTGCGCGCACTGCGTCCTTCGCAGATCCGTGAGGTTGCCAACGCCGGTTTCGGCGTCCCCGACGTGCTGCCGTTCTGGTTCGGCGAGTCCGACCGGGTGAGCCCGGCTTTCATCCGCGACGCCGCCAGCGCCGCGTTGGCCGCCGGCGCGACCTTCTATACGCACAACCTGGGCATCGCGCCGTTGCGCGCCGCGCTCGCTGACTACGTCAGCGAACTGCACGGTCCGACTTCGTGCGATAACGTCGCGGTGACGAGCGCGGGCGTCAATGCGCTTATGCTGGCCGCGCAGCTGGTGGTCGGCGGGGGCGACCGTGTCGTCGCGGTGACGCCGTTGTGGCCCAACCTGGTCGAGATCCCGAAGATTCTCGGCGCGCATGTCGAAACGGTGGCGCTCGGCTATGGCGAACACGGCTGGCAGCTCGATCTCGAGCAATTGCTGGCTGCCCTCACGCCGGACACGAAGATGTTGCTCGTCAACTCGCCGAACAATCCGACCGGCTGGGTGATGAGCCGCGACGAGCAGCGCGCCGTGCTCGCGCATTGCCGGCGCCACGGCATCTGGATTGTCGCGGACGAAGTCTACGAGCGTCTTTATTACGGGGATGCCGGCATCGATGCCGACGGCGCCGGGTCACGCACCGCGCCGTCCTTTCTCGACCTGGCCGCGCGCGACGAACGCGTGATCTGCGTGAACTCGTTCTCGAAAGCATGGCTGATGACCGGCTGGCGGCTCGGCTGGATCGTCGCGCCGGCCGCGCTGATGGACGATCTGGGCAAACTGGTCGAATACAACACTTCGTGCGCACCCGCTTTCGTGCAGCAGGCGGGCATCGCGGCCGTCCAGCTGGGCGAACGCTTCACGCAGGAGCTGGTGCGCGATCTTAAGGCGTCGCGCGATCATCTGGTGCGGGCGCTGTCGGCGGTGCCGGGCGTCGACCTGAAGACGCCGCCGGGTGCGATGTATCTGTTTTTCTCGATGCCGGGGGCCTCGCGCAGTCTCGAGTTGTGCAAGGCGCTGGTGCGCGAAGTGGGGCTGGGTGTGGCGCCCGGCAGCGCGTTCGGCCCGCAGGGCGAGGGTTTCGTGCGCTGGTGCTATGCCTGCGATACGGCGCGGCTGGACGCGGGCGTCGAGCGTCTGCAGCGGTTTCTCGCGCAGCACGGCGCACATTGAACGATGGCGGAGGCGAAGCCGGCCGGAGAGGCGAGTTTCAGGTCCAAGTTCGTACGCTTTTGCTCTGAAGCAGATGGCCCAGAGCATCGGCGGAAAATGCGCGGTGGATTTCGTCAGGGATTTCGTCTTTACGCACCGGTTGTTTTTGCGTAATATGGCGCTCAGTCACGCGGTTCCTTTCAGGAATATCGCTGCTCCGTCCGGCTGGGTTTGGCTCGATTGCCTGTTTCGCCTCCCCCCGGTGCGTGCTCCCATCAATATGACCGATCAGAATCGGGCGAGCGCGTCTTCAGTTCCACATCGTCTGTTTGATCCGGTTCTTTGACCCTAACTCATAAGGTCGACCTGGCTGCATGAATACCCAAGAGGCGAAGATCGTCCTCGAGACTGCTTTGATCTGCGCGCAGGAGCCGTTAAAGCTCGGCGAACTGCGCAAGCTCTTTGCCGACGGCGTGTCGGCAGATACCGTTCGGACTTTGCTCGAAGACCTCAGGCAGGATTGGTCTGGGCGCGGTGTGGAGTTGGTCGGGCTGGCTTCGGGCTGGCGGTTTCAAAGCAAGCCCGCGATGCGTTCGTATCTGGATCGTTTGCATCCCGAGAAACCGCCGAAATATTCGCGTGCGGTGCTCGAAACGCTCGCGATCATCGCGTATCGGCAACCGGTCACACGCGGCGATATCGAAGAGATTCGCGGCGTCACCGTGAATACGCAGGTCGTCAAGCAGCTTGAAGATCGGGGCTGGATCGAAGTGATCGGCCATCGTGATGTTCCGGGCCGTCCGGCGCTGTACGCGACCACGCGGCAGTTTCTCGACGACCTGGGTTTGAAGGCGCTCGACGAATTGCCGCCGCTTGCCGATCCGTCGGCGCAGCTGAATGCGGATCTGCTCGGGCAGCACGCGATCGAGTTCGCCGACGCTGAAGCCGCGCAGGCGCTGGCCTCGGGCGAGGCGGTTGAGCCCGAAGCGGATGCGGAAACCGCCGCGGTCGAAGCCGATCCGGTTGCGGCCGAATCCTTCCGCGCGGCTGGGAGCGACGCGGAACAAAGCGCCCCGCAAGCAGCGGGCGAGACGCTGCATACTGAATCCGCAGACGTTGAATCCGCGGTCCCGGCGAGTCACGCCGATGGCGGCGACGTCGAACAAGCGGGAGTGGAGCCTGCTAGAGAGCATCAAGCGCTGCACGATCGGCCCCAGCGTGGCGAGCAGGGTGAGCCGGTAGAGCAGGCCGATAGCGCTGCGGATGCCGCGCCGGCGTCCGAGCTGCATCAGGACGCTGCTGCCAGGCCGGCCGCGCGAGAGCATGCTGAAGCTGCACACGTTGAACCGCAAGCCGGCGCCGCCGAGCCTGCACTGAATCACGATCCGGTCTCCCAGGCCGATCCGGCAATACCCGCGCACGGCTCGGGCGTACTCCGCGAAACGGAGCACACCACCGAGCCGAACCCGACCAAGGTGGCGCACGGCGATCCTGAGGATCGCCGCGATGCTGCACAGGACGCAGGTGTTCTGACTGACGACGAACCCGAGTCGCGCAGCGCCTGACGTAACCGAACTATTTTTTTTGCCGCGCCCGCAAGGGGCGTGCGCGACCTGACATTTTGAGGTTGTTTTGACACATACCCACGACACCGATTCGTCCGAATCCGAGCGCGCCGTGCCGTCGGCGCGCGCCGACGAAGCGCGCACCACGCAAGCGTCGGCAGGCGAGGGCGAGCGCCCGGCGCAGACCACGGAAGCAGAGGGTGAAGACCGTCCGCGCCGTGGCCTGCGTCGCGGGCCGCGCAGCCTGATTGCGCGGCGCCGCGCCGGGGCGAAGCCGAAGGGCGCCGAAGGCGCGCCGGTCGTCACCGAGGCGCCACCGGACGGCGAAGTCGTCGCGCAAGTGCGTACGCCGCGTAAGGATGCGGGCGCCAAGGGCCAGGGGCCGCGCCGCAACGCGGGCGGCGCGAAGCGCGAAGGCGGTCAGCGCGAGGGCGCGCCCCGCGAAGGCGGACCTCGCGAGCGTCAGCCCCGCGAAGGCGGTCAGCGTCAGAATCGGCGCGGCGGCGAAGCGCCGGCAGCGGCGGCTGAAGCCAGCCAGGACGATCTGTTTTCGTATGTCACGTCGCCCGCTTTCGATGCGGACAACAACGCCACCGGCGGCGTGCGCGCCCCGATGCTGCGCCGTGGCAAGCCGGCTGCGCCCAAGCGCGTGCTGTCGCCGGATGACGACGCGCCGAAGCTGCACAAGGTGCTGGCCGAAGCGGGCATGGGCTCGCGCCGCGACATGGAAGAGCTGATCGTGGCCGGCCGGGTATCGGTGAACGGCGAACCTGCGCACATCGGCCAGCGCATCATGCCGACCGACCAGGTTCGCATCAACGGCAAGCCGGTCAAGCGCAAAGTGGCCAGCAAGCCGCCGCGTGTGCTGCTGTATCACAAACCGACGGGCGAAATCGTCAGCCACGCCGATCCGGAGGGCCGTCCGTCCGTGTTCGACAAGCTGCCGCCCATGAAGACCGCCAAGTGGCTCGCGGTCGGCCGCCTCGACTTCAACACCGAAGGTCTGCTGATGCTGACCACCTCGGGCGATCTGGCGAACCGGTTCATGCATCCGCGTTATAGCGTCGAGCGTGAGTATGCGGTGCGCGTGGTTGGCGAGCTGGCTGAAGGGATGCGTCAGAAGCTGTTGAACGGCGTCGAGCTGGACGACGGTCCGGCGAACTTCCTGCGTATTCGCGACGGCGGCGGCGAGGGCACCAACCATTGGTATCATGTCGCGCTCGCCGAAGGGCGTAACCGCGAAGTGCGCCGCATGTTCGAAGCGGCCGGCCTGATGGTCAGCCGCCTGATCCGTACGCGTCACGGCCCGATTTCGCTGCCGAAGGGCTTGAAGCGCGGCCGCTACGAAGAACTCGAAGACAATCAGGTGCGCGCGTTGATGGCCTCAGTCGGTCTGAAGGCGCCCACTGAAGAACGAGGTGGCCGCAATGCCGCGCCCGAGCGTAAGCAGCCGGATCCGATGCAGACGTCGATGGGCTTCATCAGCCGCGAGCCGGTGCTGATGTCCCATGGTCGTTTCGACCAGCAGCAGCCTCGTGGTCAGGGCCGGCGCGGGGCGGCGGGCGGCGGCTTCGGCGGCGGTGGTGCGGGCTCCGGTTTCGGCGGCGGCTACGGCAATCGCGGTGCGGGCCGCGGCGCCGGTGGCTTTGGCGGCCCGACGGGCGGCGGCGTGGGCGGCCCGCGTGGCGGCCGTGACGTCGACGGCAATCGTGCGCCGTCGGGCAACAGCAATCGCGCTGCGGGCGGCGGCAAGCGTGCCGGCGGCAACAGCGCCAATCCGGGCGGCGGCAACCGCGGGCCGGGCGGCAATCGCGGCGGTAACGCCAATCGTGCTGGCGGCAGCAACGCTAACGCGGGCGGCGCCAATCGTGGTGGCGGCGCGCCGCGCGGCCGCTCGCGGGGCCGTTAGGCGGTAGGCGCAGTTGGCCGGGCAGCCGGCGCGCTCGTTTGTTCTTTGGCGATAACGTCAGGCTGCCGTGAGAATCAATTAATAAGCTAAGCGCTGCGGGTTTTATGTCGCGCACAAAAATGTCGCGCATAAAAACCGCAGCGTGCGCATAAGTAGGGGCAGAGTTTCTTGCCCGATTTACCGGCCGCCGCTGGCGCATGGTGCGAATCAGCTTGCAAAAGGCTGACGCCGTCGCGATATCGTTGAAATAGCGTTGCAGGATTGCGATGAAATCACGCGGAAATGCGCTTCGCGCGGCGTTCCGCGGTTTGCGTTTGTCCCGAAAAATGGCTACAATCGCAGAGTCGCTGGGCGTGCGGCTTTTCATGTGCGGCTCAGGTGCGACCACCGGCAATAAGATGATGGGCGTTTAGCCCATTTTTTTTTGCCGCTCAGTTCATCGTGGTTCGGCATCTCGGGTAGCACGAACGTGCGCCGGCTTGGCGCGCGGCCCGCATGGATTGTTTGCAAAACAAGCGGCGCTCGCCGCGCGAACATCTTAGAGGGCACTGTGCAACTGACGGAACTGATTGAAACCACGGTCGTGGGACTCGGCTACGAGCTCGTCGATCTCGAGCGCACCGGGCGCGGCATGTTGTGTATTTATATCGACCAGCCGGCCGGCATCGCGATCGAAGACTGCGAGAAAGTCACGCGTCAGCTCCAGCACGTTCTGACGGTCGAAAATATCGATTACGAGCGGCTTGAAGTGTCGTCGCCGGGTCTCGACCGCCCGCTGAAAAAACTGGCGGATTTCGAACGCTTCGCGGGCAGCGAAGTGGTTATCACATTGAAAAAGCCATTGGACGGACGGAAATCGTACCGGGGCATTCTGCATGCTCCGCAAGGCGAGACGATCGGTCTGGAATTTGAAGGGAAGGAAGGCGCCGCGATGCTTGATTTCACGCTCGCGGACATGGATAAAGCACGCCTCGTTCCGAAAGTTGACTTTAGGAGCCGCAAACAATGAGTCGCGAAGTGTTGATGCTGGTGGATGCGCTGGCACGCGAGAAGAACGTCGACAAAGACGTGGTATTTGCCGCGCTCGAGGCGGCCCTCGCTTCGGCCTCCAAGAAACTCTTCGAAGAAGACGCGGACATCCGCGTCCAGATCGACCGTGAAAGCGGCGAGCACGAAACGTTTCGCCGTTGGCGCGTGGTGCCGGACGAAGCCGGTTTGCAGGAGCCCGATCAGGAAATTCTGCTGTTCGAAGCACGTGAACAGAAGCCCGAAATCCAGCTCGACGAATACATCGAGGAACCGGTGCCGTCGATCGAATTCGGCCGCATCGGCGCGCAGGCCGCCAAGCAGGTGATCCTGCAGAAGGTGCGTGACGCCGAGCGCGAGCAGATCCTGAACGACTTCCTCGAGCGTGGCGAAAGCATCATGACCGGCTCGGTCAAGCGCCTGGACAAGGGTAACTTCATCGTCGAAACCGGCCGTGTCGAAGCGCTGCTGCGTCGCGACCAGCTGATTCCGAAGGAAAACCTGCGCGTGGGCGACCGCGTGCGCGCCTATATCGCCAAGGTCGATCGCACCGCGCGCGGTCCGCAGATCGAACTGTCGCGTACGGCCCCTGAATTCCTGATGAAGCTGTTCGAAATGGAAGTGCCGGAAATCGAACAGGGCCTGCTGGAAATCAAGGCGGCGGCGCGCGATCCGGGCGTGCGCGCCAAGATCGGCGTGGTCGCTTACGACAAGCGCATCGACCCGATCGGCACCTGCGTCGGCATTCGCGGTTCGCGCGTGCAGGCCGTGCGTAACGAGCTCGGTGGCGAAAACGTCGACATCGTGCTATGGTCGGAAGATCCCGCCCAGTTTGTGATCGGCGCGCTCGCGCCGGCAGCCGTCCAGTCGATCGTCGTCGACGAAGAAAAGCATTCGATGGACGTCGTCGTAGACGAAAACGAACTGGCGGTCGCGATCGGCCGCAGTGGCCAGAACGTGCGTCTTGCCAGCGAACTCACCGGCTGGCAGATCAACATCATGACGCCGGACGAATCTGCGCAGAAGCAGAATCAGGAACGCGGCGTACTGCGCGACCTGTTCATGGCGCGTCTCGATGTCGACGAGGAAGTCGCCGACATCCTGATCGACGAAGGCTTCACGAGCCTCGAAGAGATCGCTTATGTGCCGCTCAACGAGATGCTCGAAATCGAAGCATTCGACGAAGACACCGTTCACGAACTGCGTAATCGCTCGCGCGACGCGTTGCTGACGCAGGCGATCGCGAATGAAGAAAAGGTCGAAAATGTCGCACTCGACCTGAAGAGTCTGGAAGGCATGGACGCCGACCTGCTCGCCAAGCTTGCCGAACATCAGATCCAGACGCGCGACGAACTCGCCGAACTGGCTGTGGATGAACTGGTCGAGATGACCGGAATGGAAGAGGATGCCGCTAAGGCGTTGATCATGAAAGCACGTGAACACTGGTTCCAGTGAGAAATGACCATGGCGCACTAAATTGAACGCGGCCGTCAGGCCGCATGACCCGATGCTAACCGCAAGGAATCGGTCCTTGCATTAAGAGGAATGAATGGCGAGTAACAACGTAGCCCAATTTGCCGCGGAACTGAAAATGCCTGCAGGCGTGCTGCTCGAGCAGCTGCAGGCGGCGGGCGTCCAGAAAGCGAGCGAAGACGACAACCTGTCCGAGGCGGACAAGGCGCGTCTGCTCGACCACTTGCGCAAGTCGCACGGCTCCAACGATGCCGACAAGCGCAAGATCACGCTGACGCGCCGGCATACGTCGGAGATCAAGCAGTCCGACGCGACGGGTAAAGCTCGCACCATTCAGGTCGAGGTGCGCAAGAAGCGCACCTTCGTCCGCCGCGACGAATCCGCCGCTGAAGGCGCGGAAGCATCGAATCATGTGGCCGAGGCCGAGGTGGACGACCTCGAACTCCAGCGTCGTGAAGAGGAAGCTCGTCACGAAGCCGAACTGCTCGAAAAGCAGGCTCAGGAGCTGAAGGCGCGTCAGGAACAACTCGAACGCGAAGAGGCCGAGCGTCAGGCGCGCGAGCAGGCTGCCGAAGCCGAGCGCCGCCGTGCGGAAGAAGAAGCGGCGAAGAAGCGCGCGGCGGCTGCGGCCGAAGCGGCTTCTCGCGAGACGGCTCAAGCGGCGCAAGCCACTGCGCAGCCGGCCGCAGCGAAGGCTCAGCCGGCAGCTGCCAAGGCCGCCGAGCCGACGGCTGAGCAGGACGACGAGCGCGCTGCGGCAGAGCGCGCCGCTCAACGCGAAGCGGCGAAGAAAGCGGAAGACGCGGCGCGTCAGGCCGCCGAAAAGACGCGCGCCGAGCAGGAAGAAATCAGCAAGCGCCGTGCGGCGGCGGAAGCCGAAGCACGGGCGATTCGCGAAATGATGAGCACGCCGCGCAAGGCGCAGGTCAAGGCGCCGGAACCGGCACCGAAGCCTGCTGAGCCGGCCAAGGCCGCTGAAGCCAAGGGCACGCTGCACAAGCCGGCGCGTCCGGCAGGCGAAGCACCGGCGCGTCCGGCAGCCAGGAAGCCGGCTGCCGCGGCTCCGGCTGCTCCGGCCGCTGCACCGTCGTCGGCTGGCGACAAGAAGAAGCCGGGCGCCGGCAAGGGCGGCTGGCAGGACGACGCAGCGAAGCGCCGCGGCATCAAGACGCGTGGCGATACGAGCGGTGGTGTCGATCGCAGCTGGCGCGGTGGCCCGAAGGGTCGCGGCAAGCATCAGGAGCAGAGCACCACGTTCCAGGCGCCGACCGAACCGATCGTGCGTGAAGTGCACGTGCCGGAAACCATCACGGTCGCCGATCTGGCGCACAAGATGGCGGTGAAGGCATCGGAGGTCATCAAATCGATGATGAAGCTCGGCCAGATGGTCACGATCAACCAGATGCTGGACCAGGAAACGGCGATGATCATCGTCGAGGAACTGGGCCATCACGCGGTTGCGGCCAAGCTGGACGATCCGGAAGCCATGCTGGTCGAAGGCGAAATTTCCGACGCGGAAGCACTGCCGCGTCCGCCGGTCGTCACGGTCATGGGCCACGTCGACCACGGCAAGACGTCGCTGCTCGACTACATCCGCCGCGCCAAGGTTGCAGCGGGTGAAGCAGGCGGGATTACGCAGCACATCGGCGCCTATCACGTCGAAACGCCGCGCGGCGTCATCACGTTCCTCGACACGCCGGGTCACGAAGCCTTTACGGCCATGCGTGCCCGTGGTGCGAAGGCAACCGACATCGTGATTCTGGTGGTCGCAGCCGACGACGGCGTGATGCCGCAAACGAAGGAAGCGATCGCCCACGCGAAGGCAGGCGGCGTGCCGCTCGTCGTCGCGATCAACAAGATCGACAAGCCCGAAGCGAATCCGGAGCGCGTCAAGCAGGAGCTGGTCGCCGAAGGCGTCGTGCCGGAAGAATACGGTGGCGATTCGCCGTTCGTGCCGGTGTCGGCCAAGACCGGCGCGGGTATCGACGATCTGCTGGAAAACGTGCTGCTGCAAGCCGAAGTGCTGGAACTGACGGCACCGGTCGAAGCACCGGCCAAGGGTCTCGTCATCGAAGCGAAGCTCGACAAGGGTAAGGGTCCGGTTGCAACGATCCTCGTCCAGTCCGGTACGCTTAACCGCGGCGACGTGGTGCTGGCAGGCAGCGCCTACGGTCGCGTGCGAGCCATGCTCGACGAAACCGGCAAGCCGACCAAGTCCGCTGGCCCGTCGATCCCGGTCGAGATTCAGGGTTTGTCGGAAGTGCCGCAGGCTGGCGAAGAAATGATCGTCATGCCCGACGACCGTAAGGCGCGTGAAGTCGCGCTGTTCCGCCAAGGCAAGTTCCGCGACGTCAAGCTGGCCAAGCAACAGGCCGCGAAGCTCGAGAACATGCTGGAACAGATGGGCGAAGGCGAAGTGCAGTACATGCCGCTCATCGTCAAGGCCGACGTGCAAGGTTCGCAGGAAGCTTTGGTGCAGTCCCTGCTCAAGCTGTCCACCGACGAAGTGCGCGTGCAGATCGTGCACGGCGCCGTGGGTGGCATCAGCGAGTCCGATGTCAACCTGGCAACGGCTTCGAAGGCGGTCATCATCGGCTTCAACACCCGTGCGGATGCACAGGCTCGCAAGCTGGCGGAAGCCAACGGCGTCGATATTCGCTACTACAACATCATCTATGACGCAGTGGATGAAGTGAAGGCCGCGATGTCGGGCATGCTGGCACCGGAGAAGCGCGAGATCGTGACGGGTACGGTCGAAGTGCGTCAGGTCTTCAAGGTGCCGAAGATCGGCGCGGTGGCCGGCTGTATGGTCACGGACGGTTTCGTCAAGCGCTCGTCGTCGGTGCGTGTGCTGCGCAACAACGTCGTCATCTTTACGGGCGAGCTCGATTCGCTCAAGCGCTTCAAGGACGACGTGAAGGAAGTCCGTCAGGGCTTCGAGTGCGGTATGTCGATCAAGAACTTCAACGATATCGTCGAAGGCGATCAGTTCGAAGTCTTCGAGGTTACCGAAGTCGCGCGTACGCTGTAATTCACGCGGCACGGCAAAAGGGGCGGAGCGGGCTTCAACGCCCGCTCCGCCCGTTGTTTTTGGCCGTGCCGTTTCGCGCCCGCAGCGGTCATGGCGGTTGTTCCAGCCGCTTCATCGCCGCCTGGAAAAAACCGCGGCACGCGCGAACAACCTTTGCCATCCGCCGGAACGGATCATCCATTCACCATGCCTAAAAAACGAACTTCTCCCAATCGCAACGTGCAGATCGCCGATCAGATCCAGCGCGATCTGTCCGAACTGCTGCGCGAGGTCAAGGACCCGCGCATCGGTATCGTCACGATTCAAAGCGTCGAACTGACGCCGGACTATGCGCACGCGAAGGTCTATTTCACGACGCTGACGGGCGACCCGCAGCAGACGCTGGAAGCACTCCAGCACGCGGCCGGCCATCTGCACAATCAGCTGTTCAAGCGCCTGCATATCCACACCGTGCCGACGCTGCATTTCCACTACGACAAGACCATCGAACGTGCCGTCGAAATGTCGCGTTTGATCGACGAGGCGAATGCCAATCGCGCGAAAGAGGATTGAACGCGCGGGTTCTGTCCGCGTCCTCATCCGCGCGCTGATTGCGCCCATGCTTGCGTCCTGACCCAGCGTCCTCAGCCGCGCTGTTTTTCGTACCCATTGAAGCTTTCGTCTTTCTGACATGACCGCACCTCAACGCCCCCGCGTGCCGCGTCGCGCGCTCGACGGCGTGCTGCTGCTCGACAAGCCGCTCGGCTTGTCGAGCAACGACGCGCTGATTCGGGCGAAGCGTCTCTATCTGGCGAAAAAGGCGGGCCATACCGGCACGCTCGATCCACTAGCCACCGGTCTGTTGCCGCTGTGTTTCGGCGAAGCCACCAAGTTCTCGCAGGACCTGCTCGAAGCCGACAAGACCTACGAGGCGACCATGCGCCTCGGCATCCGCACGACCACCGGCGACGCCGAAGGCGAAGCGCTCGACACGCGCGAGGTGACGTGCGACGAGGCTGCTGTAAAGGCTGCGCTGGGCACTTTCCTCGGCGGCATCGTTCAGGTTCCGCCGATGTATTCGGCGCTCAAGCGCGACGGCAAGCCGCTCTACGAATACGCGCGCGCTGGTCAGACGGTCGAGCGGGAAGGGCGTCAGGTGACGATCCATGCGCTCGAGCTGCTCGCCTGCGCGCTGCCGGACGTCACGTTTCGCGTGACGTGCAGTAAAGGCACCTACGTCAGGACGCTGGCCGAGGATATCGGTGAAGCGCTCGGTTGTGGCGCACATCTGGTCGCGTTGCGGCGCACGAGTGTGGGCGCGCTGACGTTGGAAAATTCGGTGACCCTCGACGCGCTGTCCGACGCGACGCAAAGCGAGCGCGATGCGTGGCTGCAACCGGTCGATGCGTTGCTGTCCACCTTCCCGCTCGTGCAATTGAACGAAGACGCGACACGGCGATTCCTGCATGGCCAGCGCTTGAAACTCTCCGAACTGACCCTCAGCGCGGACGCGCTGAACGCGCCACGGGTTCGCGTCTACGCCGCGCAAGGCCGCTTGCTTGGCGTCGCGAAACAGGGCGAGGGCGTGCTTGCGCCGGAGCGGTTGGTGGTGACAGCCGCGAGCTGAACCGCGTTCGCAGCCCGGCGCGCAGCAACGAAAAAGGCGGAACCGCTCGATAGCGGTTCCGCCTTTTTCCATGCGGCCGGCTGTCTTGGACCGGCGCTAGAACTCAGTGCGCCGCCGCGGCTGCGGCACCAGCGTCACCGCCCGCGCGTTCCGGCTTGGTGATCCAGATGAGCGCAATCAGCGCGACAAAGATGCCGGCGGAAACAAAGAACAGATCGTTCACGCCCAACTGCGCCGCTTGCTGCGTGGCCATTGTGTTGAAGAGACCATACGCCTGCGGCTGACTGAACCCCGCTGCACCCATCTGCCGGATCGATTGATCGAACACCGGGTTGTACGCATTCGCCTGTTCCGACAACTGCGCGTGATGCATGATGGTCCGGTGATCCCATGCGGTCTGGAAGATCGAGGTGCCGATCCCGCCGCACATGATCCGCACGAAGTTCGACAGACCCGACGCGGCCGGAATCCGGTTGCCCGACAAACCCGACAGCGTGATCGACACCAGCGGGATAAAGAACCCGGCCATGCCGATGCCTTGGATCAGCGTCGGCAGCAGCAGCGAATAGGTATCGACGCCGGTCGTATAACGCGAGCGCATCCAGAAGCACAGCGCAAACACGAGGAACGACAGGGTCGCGATATAGCGCGGATCGGTCCGCGGCAACACCTTGCCGGTGATCGGCGACAGCAGCACCGCGAAGAGGCCCACCGGCGCCATCACCAGACCGGCTTCGGTTGCGGTGTAGCCAATGTCGGTTTGCAGCCACAGCGGCAACAGCACGAGATTGCCGAAATAGAGTCCGTAGCCGATCGACAGCGCGACCGTGCCGCCCGTGAAATTGCGCCGGCTGAAGAGCGACAGGTCGACCACCGGATGCTCGGCCGTCAATTCCCATACGATGAAGAACGCGAGCGCAATCACCGCGACCAGCGCCAGAACGACGATGGTGGTCGACGAGAACCAGTCGAGATCCTTGCCCTTATCGAGCATCACCTGCAACGAGCCGACCCAGGCGATCAGCAGGCCGAGTCCGACGCCGTCGATCGGCGCCTTTTTGACGACCGAGTCGCGCTTGCGGAAGATCATCCACGTCGCCGCCGCAGCAATCGCGCCGACCGGAATGTTGACGTAAAAAATCCAGGGCCACGAGATGTTGTCCGAGATCCAGCCGCCGAGAATCGGGCCGGCCACTGGCGCAATCAGCGTGGTCATCGCCCACATCGACAGAGCCATGGGCGCCTTGGCGCGCGGATAGCTGGCGAGCAGCAGCGTTTGCGACAGCGGAATCATCGGGCCGGCCACCGCGCCTTGCAGCACGCGCGAGGCGAGCAGAAAGGGCAGGGTGGGCGCGAGGCCGCACATCCACGACGAGATCACGAACAGCACGATCGACGCCATGAACAGGCGCACCTGGCCGATGCGGTCGGTGAGCCAGCCGGTCAGCGGCACGGAAATCGCGTTGGCGACCGCGAACGACGTGATCACCCACGTACCCTGATCGGACGAGACACCGAGGTCGCCCGAAATCGACGGGATCGACACGTTCGCAATCGACGTGTCGAGCACGTTCATGAACACGGCGAGCGACACCGCGATGGTGCCGATCACGAGTTGCGCGCCCTCGAGCGGCGGGTGAGGGACTTGCGCCTGAGCCTGAGCCATTAAAAAAGCCTTGTATGAGTCGTGGCGAGGCTTACATCAGCTTCGCAGCGGGCTTGGCGGCGCCTGCTTGCGTCGACTTCTGCGAGCCGCCGTTCGGGCCTGCGTTCTCCGAGATGATGCGGGCGATTTCCGCGTCGGCTTCGTCGCCGTACTTCTCGAACACGTTGGTTTGATAAACCGTGTTCGGCGCCTGGCCAAGCTGGCCGCCTTCATCGTTCTTGATGGCCACGTCCGCTTGCATCGACAGGCCGATGCGCAGCGGGTGCTTCTCGAGTTCCTGCGGGTCGAGCGCGATCCGCACCGGCAGACGTTGCACCACCTTGATCCAGTTGCCGGTCGCGTTCTGCGCGGGCAAAAGCGAGAAGGCCGAACCCGTGCCCGCCGAGAAGCCGACCACCTTGCCGTGGAACACTACCGAAGAGCCGTACACGTCGGCCGTCAGTTCAACCGGCTGACCGATGCGCATGTGCTTCAACTGCACTTCCTTGAAATTCGCGTCGACCCACACGCCGCCGAGCGGCACGATCGCCATCAGCGGGGTGCCCGGCGAGACGCGCTGGCCGACCTGCACCGAGCGTTTCGCGACGTAGCCGGTGACCGGCGCCGGCAGGTTGTTGCGCGCGTTGTTCAGGTACGCGTCGCGGACCTTCGCAGCGGCGGCCTGGACGTTCGGGTGATTCGCGATCGTGGTGTTGGCGGTCAGCGCGCGGTTCGACGCCAGTTGCTGCTGGGCTGCGTCGACGGCGGCCTGCGCGCTCTTCACGGCGTCGCGCGCGTGCGAGATTTCTTCCTGCGACACGGCGCCCGTTTGCGCGACCGTGAGACGGCGCTTCAGGTCGTCCTGCGCGCGCGACAGATCGGACTGGCGCACGGCGACTTGCGCCAGGTATTGATCGTCGTCGGCGAACAGGCCGCGCACCTGGCGCACCGTCTGCGCGAGATTGGCTTCGGCCTGTTCGAGCGCGACGCGCGCGTCGGCAGGATCGAGCACGACGAGCGGGTCGCCGGCCTTCACGGTTTGCGTGTCGTCCGCGTTCACGGCGACCACCGTACCGGTGACCTGCGGCGTGATCTGCACGACGTTGCCGTTCACGTACGCGTCGTCGGTGTCCTCATGGAAGCGCGCGACGAGGAAGTAGTACAGGCCATAGGCGATCGCTGCGGTCAGGATCACGATGACGAGCAGCGTCATCATGAGCTTGCGTTTGCCGGTGTTCGCCGGTTGTGCGGGGGCCGCGGGCTGTTGGGGGGTGCTCATGGATGTGCTCCGGGTTCTCTCAAGCGTCGTCGTTTATGCGGATGTTCGGGCGAGTATGCGTCGCGTCGATGTAGCTTCAGTTTGCGGCGGCGGTCGCGGCGGTCACCGGGGCGTCGGCCGGCACCACGAGGCCGGTCTGCGTCGCGTCGAAACCGCCGCCGAGCGCCTTGATGAGGCCGATCTGCAAGCCGCGGCGGCGCATCTTCAGGCCCGTCACCGTCTGTTCGGCGGCAAGGCGGTTCTGGTCGGCGGTCAGCACCTGCAACTGCGGCGACAAACCGGCCTTATAGCGGATCACTGCCAGCTGGTACGCCTTGGTCGACGCGTCGAGCGCGCGTTGGGCGTCGCCCGATTGCTGGTCGATCGAACGGATCGACGAGACCTGCGTTGCCACATCCGACAGCGCGTTGATCAGCGTCTCGTTGTAGTTCGCTACATCGAGGTCGAAGTCGGCATAGCGGCCCTTCAATTGCGAGCGCAGCGCGCCGGCGTCGAAGATCGGCAGGTGAATCGCCGGGCCGAATTGCATCTGACGGCTACTCGATTTCAGGAAGCGGCCCCAGCCGAACGCGTCGAATCCGAAGCCGGCCGCGAGATTCACGTCCGGAAAGAATTCGGCCTTCGCTTCCTTCACGTCGTGCATGGCCGCTTCGACCTGCCAGCGCGCGGCGACGATATCGGCGCGGCGCGCCACGAGGTCGGCCGGCAGGTTGTTCGGCAACGCTACGGCGTTGCCGGTGGTCAGCACCGGCTCGGCGATTTGCAGACCGCGATCCGGGCCTTTTCCGAGCAGCGCGCCCAGCTGATAACGCGCCACCGTGATCTGGCCGTCGAGGTCGGTCAAATTCGACTGGCTGGTCGCGATGTTGCCGTTCGCGGTTTGCCGCTCGACGTTGGTGTCGAGACCGGCGGTGACGCGGCCATCGGTAATCCGGCCGATGTCCTGGCGGTTGGCGATCTCACGCTGCGCGATATCGCGGAACGCATACAGTTGCGCGAGCTGGTTATAGGCATCTCGTTATACAGAAGTGTCGTAGCCGTCGCGCAAGATCTGGATGGTGATCACAGCATCCATGACTCGCTGCATGCCGATCCACAGCGTCTTCGCGCCCGGTTCGCCATCGCTCTTGCGCC
>NZ_QHKS01000045.1 GCF_003353175.1 Paraburkholderia lacunae
AACGTTCCCACATCAGCGCTTTCTGCGTCTCGCTGTAATAAATCCGGCGTCGCTGTTTCATCTGCAACACTCCCACTGCTTGCGCAGTCTCTAGTGTGTTGCATCCACCGGTTGAATCCGCAGGCCTGATGCGGGCATTCCATCTCAGGCGTAACGGGACCGGATGGAGGTCCAGTTTCTATCGCTTTCTCGTATTCGCTCCGACGGGGGATTTCATCTTTCCAATCTCATCGGAACACCCGCTGGATCAACGTCACCAGCACACCCGCCAATCCTAGCACAGCGACCAGTCCGAAATAGTCGATATGCGCCAGCAAGGCTGATTCCCGGGCCAGCAGCTGGGCGACCTCGGCCGTCGCCATTTGCGCTGCCGGCACGGCACCGGTCACGTTGGTCAACGACTCCTGGAGCTTCTGAAATATCTCCACGTAAATGGGGTCGTTCGACGCCACCCGTTCATTGAGAACGGCATAGTGCGCCGTCGTCCGCCATTGTTGCCCAAGCGTCGCCAGCGTAATGCCCAGCGCTATACCGATTTGCGCGAGCATGTTCTTCATCTGTTGGGCATTCGCGAAAACCGACTCGTCATATTCCAGTTCGCGAAACGTGTTCATGGCAGCCACCGGCATGACGATCGGAAGGAATACGCTGTAGATGGCAAGCGCCGGAAGAATGTCACGCCACATGTCAGCCTGACCATCGATCCTGGAGAGCAATGCGCCGAACACGGCAAGTGCGAAGAAACCGATAACGAGAAACTTTCGTGGAGAGGGGTGACGTGGCAAGGTCCGCATCACGACCCACCAGGCCAGCGTACCTCCGGCAAAACCCAGGGCCTCGAAATCGCCCACGGTAGCCCACCCAAAACCCAAGGTTCGCTGCAGCGTCATCGGGATCATATAGTTGTTTGCGCCAAGCATCGTGTAGATAAACATGAACAGGGCCACGCCCGACACGTAGCGAACGTTCAGCATGTCGCGTACACGCAGTATGGGGTTATCTCCGACATGCTGGGTGTGTCCATAGAACATCAGACCGACGACGGCCAAGGCCATCACCATCCCGATGAGCAATACGTTCCCGTAGAAGTCGTAATAGAAGCGCTGCAGTGCGTAGAGCATCAGAAAGCTTCCGCCTACCAGGATAATCTGTGGCCATAGATCCGGCTCCGAACGATGTTCCTGCGCGACCAGCGGCCGATTGTGCAGGACCATGGATGCCAGAAACACAACCAATCCGCCCAATGCAGCAAGAAGCCAATAGATGGCGCTCCATCTTTCATGGGATACCGCAAGCGAAGCTAGCCACGGCGCCGCGGCCGTGTTCAGCGCCAGGCCACCGACGAGGTACTTGATGCCGACGAAGCGCGCGGGTCCGACAAGCGCGTGATGAATCATCATGCGGGCGGACGTGAACAGTGCGCCACCACCGAGTGCCATCACGGCCCGTCCCGCCAGGAATGAAGAGAAGTCGTCGCTGATTGCGCACAGCACGGCACCTCCCGCGCAAATGGCGGTGGTGTACTGGACGAATCGACGCGGCCCAAGGCGCTCCACGAACCAGCGCTGCATGGAAATCGAGAGGATCGCCACGCTCGCGTAGACCGCCGTGGCAAAGCTGAAGTCCTCCGGAGCCATGCCTAATTCGCCCATGAGAGGACCGGCGGCAAAAGCGGTCATTCCCGACTGCAGGAAATCGATGGAGACCAGCAGAAAAATCGTGGCGTAGAACAGGCGCCCTGGACTGCTGGGAGACATGACGAAGCCCCTCTTTATCCGTGAAGCCGTTATTGATTCGCCTGGATGATCTTCTGCACGACGTCATCTGCACGCGCCAGTTCGCCGGCGAATACGTCGGTCTGGTAACCGTGGGCGCGAGATCCTGGAGCGACCAACCGCGTGCCGTTGCGCTGCTGCGTCTCCACTACTACTTTCATCGACAACCCCAGCTGCAGGGGATGCTTTGCAACCTGTTGGGGATCGAGTGCTATGCGGACCGGCACACGTTGCACGATCTTTATCCAGTTTCCGGTGGCGTTTTGCGCCGGCAAAAGCGAAAACGCGCTGCCGGTACCGGCGTCCTGCCCAATCACCGTGCCCTGATAGACCACGTCGTCGCCGTACACGTCGGCATATAAACGGACTGGCTGCCCAATTCGGATATGCCGCAGCTGGGATTCCTTGAAGTTGGCATTGACCCACAGGTGGTCCAACGGCACCACCGACATCAACGAGATGCCCGGGCTGATCTTCTGGCCTACCTGTGCGCTACGCTTGGTCACCACGCCAGTCACGGGCGCAGGCACCTCGGTACGGTAAGCCGCCACATAGGCGTCGCGTACCTGAGAGGACGCAGCCAGGACATCGGGATGCGTAGCGAGCGTGGTATGGTCGACCTGTGCAGTGCTCGCAGCCAATTGATGGTTCGCGGCATTCAGCGCGGCGACAGATGCGCGTACAGCGTCTTCTGCATGTCGGGCCTCTTCGCCGGAGATGGCACCACTGCCCACGAGTTCCTTCCGGTGAGCCAGATCGGCCTTGACCCTGGCAAGTTCGATTTCCCGCAGCTGCTGGTTTGCGCGACCCTGCTCGACAGCGGCGTATTGGGTACGCACCTGGCGTACCGTCTTGGCCAGCTGAGCTTCGGCTCGCGCAAGCGCGAGCTTCGCGTCGGTATCGTCAAGCTTGACCAATGGGTTTCCCGCGGTTACGTAGTCGGTGTTGTCTGCGTTGATGGCAGTGATTACGCCACTTACCTGAGCTGTCACCGATACGACGTTGCCGTCGACATAGGCGTCTTCAGTGGACTCCCTATACCGACCAGCGACGAGCCACCAGACGGCGATGCCGAGGGCTGCCAGCGCGAGCAGGATCGAGCCGGCGATTCGCCAGCGAAGCGCACCACCCCTGCCGCCGCCCGAATCACCCGGTGGCTTGCCTCCAGCCCCAGAGTCAGTTGCGCTGGCATTCATGGTGAGCCCCCAGGTGTCATGATTTGTCGGCGAGGCGAGGATCGGGGGAGGTTGTCGGTAGATAGCCTCCGCCGAGCGCGCGAATCAGGTTCAGTCGCAACTCGCGTTCGCGAGCCTGCGATTCGATGACCAGGCGTTTCTGGAGCAGCACCTGGCTTTCAGCGATCAACACCTGCAGATAGTTGGCGACACCACTGCGATACCGGCTGATGGCCAGGTCGTACGCGTGCTGGGTGAGTTGCAAGGCCTCGTTCTGTTCCCTCTCTTGCGCCTCGAGCCAATGCAGTGATACCAGTTGATCGACCACATCGTGGAGGGCATCGATCAAGGTTGCGTTATACGTCTCGACCGACTCGTCGTAGGCGGCCTGATTCAACGCGAGATTGCCGCGTCGGCGACCACCGTCGAAGATGGGTAACGACAGGGCCGGGCCGATACCTATCACGCGACTGCCGGCCGAGAGAAAGTCGTCAAAGCCGAGCCGCTGCAATCCGACGAAGGCATTCAGGCTTATGTTTGGATAGAACTGCGCCCTGGCAACCTTGATGTCGCGGCGGGCCGCCTCGACCCGCCATCGCCCCGCGACGACATCAGGGCGACGACCGATCAACTCGACGGGAAGATCGCTCGGCAATTGCACGGTTCCAACTTTGGCCAGATGCGGCCGTTGTACGACCAGACCGGCGTCCGGCCCCTTTCCTTGCAGAGCCGCTAGCTGATTGTTGAGCAGGGCGATGGATTCGTCGAGCGACGCAATGCGCTCGCGGGCAGCTGGCAACGCGGCCTCGGCCTGGGTCAGTTCCAATTCGGAGTCGATCTGGGCAGCAACCCTTCGGCGGGTCAATGCCAGCGTCTGCTCGCGTTGCTTCAGCGTGCTTTCGGCCAGGTCACGCAGGTCGTAGGCGGCATCCAGGCGTAGATAGGTCCTTGTCAATGTCGTGGTCAGCACCAGCCGTGCGGCTTGCAGATCAACCTCCGTGGCATGGGCACGATCCAGCGCCGCCTCCACGGCCGCGCGGTTCTTGCCCCAGAAGTCGAGTTCGTAGCTGACGCCCAGTGCTGCGTCATTGATGGTTTGCCAGGTGCCAGCAATCGGTGGCGGCACGGTGCCCGCCTCGCTGAAGCGCAGGCGTGTGCTGGTGGCGCTGGCGTTAGCCTGTGGGTAGAGCGCGGCCCCGGCGATGCCGGATACGGCTTGCGCAGCCCTGACTCGTGCCTCGGCGGCGTGCAGGCTTGGCTGCCCCTGCAGCGCGTCGCTCATGAACCGGTTCAACTGATCGTCGCCGAGGTCGATCCACCACGCCTCCCCCGGCCAGGCTGCGGTCGACAATGAAACCGATGAAAGACTGTGCGCCGCTTCCAGGTCCTGCGGATCGATGGCCTTGGCGTGAGTGTGCAAGCCACTGGAACTCGCACATGCTGCGAGCAACATAGTGGCGAGCATCGTGGAGACTGGCTGGATGAGCCCGCTTTTCATGAGGCAAATGTAACCATGATCTGGCACACCCTCGCTCTCGTAGATGATCACGCTGCTGTTTCGAGGCAGCAGCCTCGAGCGCCACGGACCCGGCTGCCGATGCGGCCAGGCAACTCGGATGTAGAGAGCCTCAATGTGACGAACACGTCGCAGTGGGCATCAACCAGACGCCATGGACCACATGTGGTCGAGAACGAATGCGTTCTTGACTACCGTTGCAAAGAACGATGCAGCTACACAACCATCAGGATCGGTAGCATCATAACCTTTCTGCGCCCGTGCCGCGAACGGCAATCAGGCGGCTCGGCAGTGCGCCCAACGTGGCCTCCGAGTGCCGCTTCCGGTGATGAAGCGACCACTGAGTTCAGCGCCGGTTGCAGCAAGAATTCCATGTGTGCAACCGGCCGCAGGGAACGCGCCTGTGGGCGCAGGTCTGTTTGCCGTTTTGAGGACGATTTGCTGCCGGACAAGCCATGCTTTCCAGGCCGGCTCATCGTGCTGAAGCGCGTTTGCATAGCATTTCGCAGTCCCGCCCACCGTTGTGAAACCACGTGGGACAAGTAAGCAGGAATCAAGCACGGGTATATGTGCGCGCCGATATCTGATCTGGCACGTATGAGACGGTCGTAATCAGGACGGACTTGCCGGCCGTCTCGCGATAGGCCAGTCGCATGCTGGCTGCACGGCTGCACGGCTGCGTCGAGCGCGTGAGCGGCTCGCGCGCCGCACAGCGCGAGCGTCGTGGCCGGCACGCGGTCGCGCTCGATCGCTTGCCCCTTCACGTGGGTATCTTGCGGAACGCGATCGCGAAGCGGTTCCAACTGTTGATCTCGCGTTTTCCAGAGCTCCGATCCACCGACGACCGCTGCACAAGGCGGCCCAGCAAGTCCTCCAGCCTGATTTTCGATTTGTTCTCGCTGCGCAAGACTGTTTGTCCACTGCGGGTATTCGAAACCTGAGTCAATGCGCCTACATTTGCCTCTATCGGAGCCCTCGGCCGGCTCGGCGTAGAAGCCGAACAACTAAGGTCTCGCCGCGTGGATCAACAACTGCGGCGAAGCTTCGTCGAGCGCGAAACAGCTAGTGGGTGCAATCTACAAGCGGACCCACTGACGCCGAGGAGTCGATAGGTTGTGCCATATTTTAAGCGTTATCTACTGGAGAAATGACAAATGAAATTCTCGGTGAAAGATGAAATTCGCTCTGACGATATTTTAACTATTGAACATGCGATGAAGACCGTCGACGCCGACGCGAAGGTCAACGTTGACATTGACACGAAGACGGTAAGCGTTGATTCGTGGCTGATGCCTGAAGAGTTTCTTGTCGCTTTCGTCGACGAAAACTATGACGTGACCATTGCTGAAGCTTAAACAGGTCAGGATCCGGTGAGGGCTTGCAAACCACCCCGGACGCCTATCCACAGCTTTCCAGCACCAAATACACGAGCTTCTGAAAATTTTGACGTGATGGCCGGAAATGAGCAGGAAATGTCCCTAAACCGTCACAGCTAGAGCGTCACTGAGAACCGGTAAAACGTAAACTGTTCTCATCAGCGGTCAGAAGATTGCTGGACCTGGCGGGCACAGGGACCTGGTGACTTGAGTCACCGGGTCTTGCACAAATTGACGCGGACTGGATGGCGCTGAACCTTGCCTCTTTTCGCATTCGGATCTTTGTCTTCGTGTGCCTGTGGAAGCATTGGCTTTGCCAAGGCGGCAGCGGGTGCTGCCGTGGGTAAATTCGTGGCAGATACCGGGCATGAGCCCGACTGAGGACAGAGTCATCATGATGATGCGGAATCGGAATACCTCCTTCCTGTTTGGAGGCAATGCTCCTTATGTCGAGGAGCAATACGAGGCATACCTTGCCGACCCGAACACGGTGTCGGAAGAGTGGCGTGGCTATTTCGACGCGTTGCAGGGAGTGCCGGCGGTTGATGGATCAGACACAGGGGACGTCGCGCACGCACCGGTCGTGTCTCGTTTTGTCGAGTTGGCCAGGCAGACGCGAACTGGAGGACGCTCGGAGAACGACGTACTGAGTTTCGCCCGGAAGCAGGTCGCCGTGCAGGCCCTGATTTCGGCCTATCGCATGGTTGGCACCCGCAATGCTCATCTGGATCCGTTGCGCTGGACCGCGCCGGTGCCAGTGCCTGAATTAAACCCGAGCTACTACGATCTGTCCCACGCGGACATGAACACGAAGTTCAGCATGGCGGACACTTATTTTTCGGACGAAGACGCGACGCTCGGCGATCTGGTGCAGGCGCTGACAGAGACATATTGCGGGACGCTGGGCGCCGAGTTCACGCATTTGGCTGATCCCAACCAGCGTAACTGGTGGCAAATGCGTCTCGAGTCTTCGCGTTCAAAAGCTACCTTGGATACCGGCGACAAGCTACACATCCTCGAACGGCTGACGGCTGCCGAGGGTCTTGAAAAATACCTGCATGCCCGCTACGTCGGCCAGAAGCGCTTTTCGCTTGAGGGTGGTGAGTCGCTCATCGTCCTGCTGGATGAGCTGGTCGCATACGGCGCCACGAAGGGAGTCAAGAGCTCAATTCTCGGCATGGCACACCGTGGACGTCTGAACGTTCTCGTCAATATTGTCGGGAAGCCGCCGGCTGCCTTGTTCGACGAGTTCGACGGGAAAACCGCGAATCTTCTTCCGGCGGGCGACGTCAAATATCACAAGGGCTTTACCGGCTTGCTCCCGACGGCAACCGGGCCGGCAGAAGTCACGCTCGCGTTCAACCCGTCGCACCTTGAAATCGTCAACCCGGTTGTTCAAGGTATCGCTCGCGCGCGCGCCGAAGTATTGGGGCAAGGTGCAAGCGCAGTCCTGCCAGTGGAGATCCACGGGGACGCCGCGATTTCGGGGCAAGGTATCGTCATGGAGACGATGAACCTTTCGAATACCAGGGGCTACGGCACGGGCGGCACGATACATGTGGTTGTGAATAACCAGGTTGGTTTCACCACTTCCCACCCGGAAGATGTCCGGTCGTCGTTCTATTGCACCGACATTGCCAAGATGATCGAGGCGCCGATCCTGCACGTGAACGGCGACGACCCTGAGGCGGTTATTGCCGCAACGCGCCTGGCAATCGATTTCCGTGCGATCTTCAAGAAGAGCGTCGTTATCGAGCTGGTTTGCTTCCGCCGCCATGGTCACCAGGAACAGGACACCCCGAACATCACGCAACCGTTGATGTATCGTTCCGTTGCGGGCCACCCTGGTGTCCGTACCCTCTATGCAAAGAAGCTTGTGGACGAGCGGGTTGTGACGGCGGAAGACGTGGAGAAGTATGTCCATGACTACCGTGAACGTCTTGACGCTGCGCAAACCGCCGAAGAGAAAAAACCGGTCCATAAACAGAGCGAAGAGGTGAGCTGGCCGCAGCTGCTCGATGGAAACGTTGGCCGTGTCTATTACGCGGCACCCTTGCCAGACCTCGTTCAAAAACTCGCACTCAGGATCACAAGCGTTCCCGAGCAGTACTCGCTGCATCCGCTCGTTGGAAAAGTCATGACTGCCCGTCGCGAGATGGCGGAAGGTAAGCGTCCGTTGGACTGGGGTATGGGCGAGCATATGGCCTTCGCCTCTCTTCTCTCCGCTGGTATTGACGTGCGCTTGAGCGGGCAAGACAGTGAACGCGGTACGTTCAGCCATCGTCACGCGGTACTCCACGATCAGAAGCGGTCGATTCGGGGAGAGGGCACGTACGTCCCGCTGGACAATGTGTCGGATGACCAGGGACGATTCTCGGTTACCAACTCGGTTCTGTCGGAGGCAGCAGTTCTAGCCTTCGAGTACGGGTACTCGATTGTTCGACAAAACTCACTCGTATTGTGGGAAGCGCAGTTCGGCGACTTCGCGAACGGGGCGCAGGTTGTTATCGACAACTTTCTGTCCGCAGGCGCTGCAAAGTGGGGGCAACATAGTGGTGTAACGATGCTGCTTCCGCACGGTCAGGAAGGGGAAGGTCCGGAACACGCGTCCGCCCGCCTTGAGCGCTACCTGCAACTTTGTGCACAGGAAAATATGCGGGTTTGTCAGCCCACGACGCCGGCTCAGATGTTTCACCTGTTGCGGATGCAGGCAGTACTCCCCGATCGCGTTCCGCTTATTGTGATGACGCCAAAGTCACTTCTGCGCCACCCGGAGGCTGTCAGCAGCCTCGAGGATCTCGCCAAGGGCCGATTCAATGAGATTCTTGCCGAATCGCCTACGAAGGAAGCCGCGTCCAGGGTCGACCGGGTCATCCTGTGTTCGGGTAAGGTCTACTTCGAACTTCTGGAGCGTCGGCGTAAGGCCAAAAAGGACAATATCGCGTTGATTCGCGTTGAACAGTTGTATCCGTTCCCTGCGAAGCAGATCAGTTCGGAGTTGGAGCGTTATCCGAATCTGAAGAGTGTCGTCTGGTGTCAGGAAGAGTCAAAAAACCAGGGTTCGTGGAATTTCGTAATGGAACAGCTGCTGGAAATTGTGAAGACACCTGCAGCGCTGCGCTATATCGGACCTGAGGCAACCGCATCGACTGCACCGGGTTACCGGTCGATGCACGTTGCGCGTCAGGAAACGTACCTGCACGCAGCGATTGACGAGTAAGGAGGCAGCAAGGGCGAAAATGAATGTCGAGCCCATCGATCTCGGTGATGAATTGCGGCAGGGCGTTCAGCCTCGCTTCGACTTTGCGCCAGTCGTAATCTGAGTCCCAATAGCGCGCGAGTTTCTGCATCGTCGCGAACTGCACGCCTTGCGATGCATCCGTTACCGTTTCCCGCTCAGGCCATCTTGTCGTTTTGATGCGCCGCCTCAATTCGACAAGTTGCGATTCCGGCGCATGCACACGAAGTGGACGAATTGCAGCCTTGTCACTGCCCGTCGATTGTGTAACTTCAGTGATAGCTTGATTCGTTTCTGCAAAAGCGAACCGGCTCAATCAGCCCGCAACGAGGGCCGCCGCTGCCGTACCGATAAAACGACGGCGCGACGGGGTGTGGGGAAGGATATCGTTCGGCATACAAGCTCCATTGGCAATAAGCGTAAGTAGGGGGAGCGATGAGTGCCGCAGCAATGCAATCCTGAGCAAACATTTTCAAGATTGCCCACCTGATCACTTATACAGACAGCCAGTCGGCAAACCTCAAATCGTCACCGCCTTGATTGACCGCAAACCATGGTTCGCGGTAGGTGAAAGCATTATGTGTAGGCAAGCACTTGGCGTAAACGCCAACACGAGCACAACACTTGTGTCAGTCAGGAACATGCCCGTCGACGCGCACAGCTAGCCGCTCCTTGACCATGCGCACGCTGAGTGGAAAACGGTATTGCTACAAAAGCACATAGCAATCGAGCGACTGCGGGCAATGGCAAATTGAGGCAAGATTCGGTTGTCCTCGAGCATCTACCTGTAGGGCGGGCCTTATTTCAATTCGGCGCTGCAACAATCGAGACAAAAGACGCAGGCCTTAATTTGTCGGTGGATTCGCACGTATGGATACGTTCCGTAACATGAAGATTTTCGTCGAGGTGGCGGAAGCCGGCAGCTTTACGGCCGCCGCGCGTCAACTCGATGCGACGACGGGCTATGTATCCCGTTCGGTCTCTGAACTCGAAGCGCATTTGCGTACCAGATTGCTGAATCGCACGACGCGCCGGATAGCGCTCACGGAAGCCGGCGAACGCTATCTGAACCGGTGCCATGCGATCCTCGCATCGGTGATGGAGGCGGAGGCCGAAGCCTCCGACGCGCATGCAAAGCCGGTGGGAACGCTGAAAGTGCACGCGATGTCGAGTCTCGGGCAGAACTATGTCGTGCCTGCGATCGCTGCCTACCAGGAGCGATTCCCGGCGGTGACCGTCGATCTGACGCTGTCGCAGAATGTGCCCGATCTTCTTGAAGAGGGATACGACGTCGCGCTCAGGTTGTCACCAGATGCTTTGCCCGATTCGAATTACATTTCGCATAAGCTCGGGACTTTTTACAGTGTGCTGTGCGCGGCGCCGGCGTACCTCGAGGCGCACGGCACACCCACGTGCGTCGACGATCTCTCGCATCACATTTGTTTGCAAGTGGCGATGCCCATATTTCCGTCCGAACGCTGGTTGCTGATCGGACCGGATGGGGAGCGTGAATTCCAGTTGCAGAACGCCCGCTTCAAGGTGAACGTACCCGATGCCATGGCGGCGGCCTTGCACGAGGGCATGGGCATCGGTGCGCTGCCGACCTTGACGATAAGATCGGCATTCAGGTCTGGCTCGTTGATTAGGGTACTGCCCGACTATCATCTTCAGCATCTGAATATTTACGCGGTCTATGCGTCACGCCAGTACCTCGACGCGAAGATCAAAACATGGATTGATTTCTTGCGCGAGTCGATCGCACAAGCGTTAAGCGCCGACGAGGCTACTTTCAGGAAGACGCCCGTCAAAGTGTAGATCGCGTGGAAAGCAACGATGTATTTCTGACGATTCGATCTTTTCCAGTGAAACTTCATGGCCTCGGCCGCTTTTCTGGCAGGTCAGGCCGCGGAACTCAGGCGCTCGACCGAACGGTTTCAGATCGCCTGCGTTAAGTTGATCCAGGCGCACGTCGACGGCCTCTTTTTAAAAACGGGGTATTTGTGCGCGCGACGTGTGAAGTTAGAGTGGCGTGACCTATGATCTATTGGATCTATAGCCAACACGTATCAATGGTCGATATGCGCACTACTGCCCCTTACCGATCTGACTTGCAACGGCCCATCGCGGCGCCGCACGGTGTAATCATGAAACGTTTTGGTCTGAGCGCGTCACTATGCGTTGGTCGCTAATGTCGCCAGCAATTCAGGCACAAGAACCGCAGACGTCCGGCTACCACTACACATTGCCGCTCGACGTCGCTCTCGATGCGGCGAAAGAAGCGATTCGCGTGTGTGAAACGAAGCATTACTGGGTGACCGCTACGGTGGTCGATATGGATGGCGTACCGCAAGTGGTACTGCGCGGAGACAGGAGCACTGTACACACTGCTGAATCGAGCATGCGTAAAGCGTTCACCGTTGTGACGCTAGGGCCGGAATTTGGCTTCGACCGGTCGAGCGGCTTTTTCGAATTGATGAAGACGAGTCCATACGCGCCGCAGCTCGCGACCGTGCACAACGTCATGGCGCTGCCGGGTGCAGTAGCGTTCAAGGTGAACGGAGAGATGGTGGGCGCGCTCGGTATCGGTGGCGCACCCGGCGGCGACAAGGATGAAGTATGCGCTGCCGCGGGTGTAGCGAAAGTCGCGGACCGCTTACCGCATTGAGCCTGCTGCGCGCCATTTCTCAGACAGGAACCTCACAGGTGGAGGCTCGCGGTTCGTTTTGCCTTCAGATCGTCGAGTTTCACTGCGTCCGCACGGCATGCCTGGTCGCGCGCATATCGCTTCATACCAACGTGTGCGCGCTTAGGCGGCCGAGATTCGCGAATCGAAGTCGAACTCGAGCCGAATCCCGCCAGGTTCAAAAATCATTGTGTGCCGCTTGGGGCCGGCCCCCAAGGTTTCTGGTGCAAATTGAACTTCGACGCCGGGCCATTTGGACACCTTCGAGAAAACCTCCTCGAGCGCTGCTTCACTGCCGACGCGCAAAGCCAGGTGATGCAGGCCCACGTTCGTTTTGCGGTCGAATTCCACGCGGCCCGATTGATTCTGCACCTCCCACAACGTCAGCATCACCTGCCCGTCAGACACGAATGCAGCCGGATAATCCGGCTTCTCTCCAATTTGCGTCCATCCCAAACAACTGATGAAAAAGTCGCGAGTAAGGTTCAGATCGCGAACGGTCAAGCCGATGTGATCGATACCAAGGGTTAGTGGTTTCGCAGTCATTCGAGCCTCCGGGTTGTGGTGATGATGCTACCGCAGAAGGACAATGTCGATCGATTGCGCGCTGGCGGGTCGATCAGATCGCAATTGATGTAGGTGGGACGCACATTCGCGCATTGCGAGCCCGTCGTTGCCATTGCCCGCATTCACGCGCTCTCGGTAAACAATGCCTTGTTCGATCTTGGGTTAACCCCGACAACGTTGAAGCATAGACTTCATTCACCGCTTCAAACAACCGAGTTTGTTGCAGGCCATCCAACATTAGTCGAGGTGTTTGCCATGAAATCAATTATCCGTGCAGCCGTTATTGCCAGCGCTCTTGTGATTCCAGCTGCGTCGTTCGCTCAATCGACGGGTCACACGACACGTGCGCAGGTCCGTGCAGAACTCGCGCAACTGGAGAGCGTGGGTTATCACGTCGGTGACGGCGATCCGACGCACTATCCCGATGCAATCCAGACCGCCGAAGCGAAGGTGGGGGCGCTCGACGCGTCGGCGAGCAATTACGGTGGCGCGTCGAGCGGCACATCGCAGTCGGGTAGCCGCGTCTCGGCTGCCGACTGGAATGCAATGTATAGCCGCTGAGCACCGATAGGCGCGAGGGACGGTTGCTATCGGTCATCGTGCAACCGTCCTGATTCAGGTTATGGGTAGTTGAGCATTGATGCTACATCGATGCCCCTGCATTTGCCGTGCCTTGAACGAGGTTAGTTCAACCTGACTCGCAAGGCACGTCCTGGCGGTCAGGGCGGTTTCAATCCTCGCTGCCTGCGATAGACGTCGGTCGGCAGTCCGCCCCAGCCCCAGTTCTCCGTGTCCACCTCTTCGATGATTACGAAGGTTGCCTCGAGGGGCTTGTTCAGTACGTCGAGCAGCAGCTGGCTCACGCCCTTGATGAGCTGAGCCTTTTCTTCCGCTGTGACCGATTCGTTGCCAGGCTTGGTACCCTCGCGGGTCACCTGAATCGTAACGATAGGCATGCCTCTCTCCTTATCGTGATTGACGTACAAGGGCGCCGGACAGCGGCGCCCGGGGGTGCTTCAATGACCAGCGCTCTGGCCGCCGTCGACGTGGAGGATTTCGCCTGTCACGAAGGGCGCCGAATCGAGATACAGGATGGCGTCGACAATATCGCTCATCTCGCCCATGTGGCCGACAGGATGGAGCGCCCCGAGCGCCTCGTGGGCTTCAGGCGCGTGCATCGGCGACTTGATGATGCCAGGCGAGACAGCGTTCGCGCGGATGCCGCGCTTTGCGTATTCGATCGCGAGTGACTTCGTGGCCGCGTTCAGACCGCCTTTCGTCAGCGATGCCAATACCGAAGGGACACCGTCGATTGCGTGGTCGGCGAGGCTGGTCGTGATGCTGACGACGTGGCCGCTCGAATTCTTCTCCATTTCAGCGATTGCACGCTGCGTGATATGGAAGAAACCAGCGAGGTTCACGCCCGTTGCCGCTGCGTAGTCTTCGGCGGTGTATGTGGTGAAGGGCTTCGCAATGAAGACGCCGGCGTTATTGACAAGCGTGTCGATACGGCCAAAGCGTGCCACGCCTTCAGTAATCACGCGACGAGCAGTTTCAGGATCGGCGATATCACCTGCCACCGTCAGTATGTCGGGGTCATCCGATGGCTTGATGGTGCGTGCCGTTGCGACCACGCGGTAGCCACGTTGGCGGAAAGCTTTGACCGTCTCTGCGCCGATACCTTGCGACGCACCAGTAACGACAACGACTTTTTGCGACGTGTTCATGCTAAACCTCCAAAAAAGTTGATTGCGCTCTCTTGCCGATGGAACCAACGGCACCGAAAGGTCCTGAAGCCAGCTGCAATGACATTGAGTCCGAACACCGGTGCCGGTGTTCGCAATGCCGAGTTCGTGAACCGCTTTAACGCGATGTGCCGCACGTAACGAGGTTGTGAGCCTAAACGCCCGAGGTGCGCACAAAGTGGCCGAAGCGCTGCTCCATCTCTGGCGACATCTGGAGTCTCATATCGATGAGTTGTTGATCTTCTGGCAGGCTTTGGGGCGTGGTGCAGAGCTATTTCGAGCGCATGGTTGTTTGGCGCAACCGCGCATCAGCATCGAACCACGCGCGTGCGTGGTTCGACCGGACGAATGCCGCCGCGTGGACAACGCCTCGTTCGCGTTATCTTGCCGGTCAGCGGGCCCCTTCCAGTATGCGTCAGAATGGGCGACTTTCAAGGCGGAGTTGACAGATAGGTCGGCGAAGACATTGCGAGAAAACTTTGATCATCATGTAGGGTTCTATCGCGACGTATTCTCTTCGGTGTCAGCTGGGCTGCACTGGAACCCCATGCGCGGACTTGAGAACCTCACCATCCATCTTCTATCGTGCCGGCCAGCCTTGGGCTTCCGCGGGGCGCTCGTCCATAAAGTCCGATGCGGACCCAAAGAACGAATGCAAGAATTCTTGGTCTGCGGCAATAACGCGATTACTCTTTTCATTGCAATCGCGTAGGCGGCCATCGTGCCCAGTCATTCCCCTGCGCACCGATGACTGTCGAAGGAAGGCGAGCGGAAATATTCAACAGCCGTTTCCATTGATTGACGTGTCGGAGCCATTGGCCATTGGCCATCGGCCCCCGGCAGCGGCGACAGTCGACCAGGCGACGGCGGCGCCGATCAGCCGTTGAAGGAGAATCCGCGATGAGCAACGACTCAGGGCTGGAGGGCGGTACGCCCACCCGTCAGCCGGAAGGGGATGGGAGCCGTATCGACGACGGCGTGCTCGCCGACGACCCGACCGTGCGCGACCATCCGCGTTACTACCAGATGTTTCCGGTCCTCACGAGTGCTGAAGTCGACAGGGTGCGTCGCTTCGGCAGCCTGTCCCGCTACGCCAAGGGCGAATTGCTCTACCGTGCGGGAAGTCTCTGCCCGGGAATGTTCGTCCTGCTTTCGGGCAAAGTCCGGATAGTCGGTCGTGATGGCCTCGGTCATGAACGGATCATTCACACCTATACGCAGCGCGGCGAGTTCACCTCGGATGTCACCCAGCTCTCGAGCAAGCCGGCAGTTGTAGACGCGCATGTCGTCGAAGATGTCGAAGCGGTATTGGTGCGGCCCGATGAACTCTGCGCCATGATGATCAGTGAAGCTGATCTTGGCGAAAAGATCATGCGCGCACTGATTCTGAGGCGTGTCCTCGTGATCGAGCGCGGACAGGGCGTCGTTCTTGTCGGCTCCTCCAATCACCCACAACTCCTCGCGTTGCAGAATTTCCTGCGCCGCAACGCTTTTCCGAACATGACGCTCGATGCGGAGTTGGATGCCGAAGCCATCGCGCTGCTCGAGCGCCTGACGCCGCAGCCCGACGACTTTCCACTCGTCGTTTGTCCGAACGGCACTGTGCTGCGAAACCCCGATGAGGGGCAGCTCGCATCTTGCCTCGGACTGATTCCCGAGTTCGATCCGGCGCACGTCTACGATGTGGCGATCGTCGGCGCAGGCCCGGCGGGACTGGCGGCGGCCGTGTACGCGGCATCCGAGGGACTGTCGGTCGCGGTGCTAGACTGTCGCGCACCCGGTGGCCAGGCCGGTACGAGTGCGCGCATCGAGAACTATCTGGGCTTCCCCACCGGCATCACTGGTCAAGCTCTCGCGGGCCGCGCGTTCGTTCAGGCGCAGAAGTTCGGTGCACATATCGGCATCCCGTGCGAGGTCAAGGCGTTGTATTGCGACAAGCAACCGCCTGTCGTGGAGCTTGCCGATGGCCGCCGCATTACCACGCGCACTGTGGTCATCGCCAGTGGCGCAGAGTATCGGCGACCTGTCGTCGAGGACCTCCCGCGCTTCGAACGCTGTGGCGTCTATTACTGGGCTACGCCGATCGAGGCGAGGCTGTGCCGCAAGGAGCCGGTGTTGCTGGTCGGTGGTGGCAATTCCGCGGGGCAGGCGGCAGTGTTTCTGGCATCACACGCTGAGCATGTGCATATGTTCATTCGAGGCGCGAGCCTTGACCACAGCATGTCGCACTACCTGGCCGAACGTGTCGCATCGCTGCCGAATGTGACGCTTCATACGCGTATCGAACTGACCGCGCTAGAGGGGGATGCGCGCCTCGAGCGCGTGCACTACCGCGGTGCCGGCGGCATTGAAGGAAGCATGACGGGACATCATCTGTTCGTATTCATCGGCGCGGAACCGAATACTGGCTGGCTCAAGACATGCGGCGTGTCGCTCGACAGCAAAGGGTTCGTATTGACAGGCACCGATCTTGCGGAAGCGGGCGTGCAATCGATGCCGTTGCAGACGAGCGTCGAGGGTGTCTTCGCGATCGGCGACGTTCGTTCAGGATCGACTAAGCGTGTCGCGTCGGCAGTGGGCGAAGGCGCGGCCGTGGTGGGGCAGATTCATCGTTTCCTGGCCGGTGCGCGGTGAATGTACGGGGCGATGGAGACTTGAGTGTGTTTAAAAGCTGGCGCGCCCGCTCGCGTAAATCCTGAAGAGCGCTCATGTGCCAGTCACGGCAACTGCCCTTACGGCCTTGTCACATTAACGCGTTGGGCTCGCGGTAGTTCGATAGACTGAACTTTCCTCAAAAACAAGACGGATTTTGGCTAAGTTCGGTGAAACGGTGCCACGCGGCAAAGCGTTCGCCGAGCTGTTTTCGATAGAGCGACGCACGCAGTAGATGTCGCTTCAGTGCGAAGTGTTGCCGGATCGGTCCGAAGCTCGACAAGAAGGCTTGCGTGCGTTCAGGATCGCGGAAACCACGCATTCGNTTTGTCCCGACGTTTCTGCAGCAGGATATCGAGCTCGACGCCGTGCTGATCGACTGCTCGCCACAGCAGATAAGGCTCGCCGCGCAGCCTCACGAACACTTCATCGAGGTGCCAGGTCGAGCCCGGCTTGCGACGCGCAGCTTTAACGCGATGCGCGAAGCCCGTGCCAAATTTATCTACATGAACGGCGCACGGTTTCATAACTGACCACGATGCCGCGCTCGAACAACAACTCTTCAATGTCGCGCAAGCTCAACTGAAACCGAAAGTACCAGCGAACAGCACAACTGATGACGGGAGCCGGAAAGCGGTGACCGTGATAAAGCGATTTAGAATTTTTCATCACGCGATCTTACGCGACAGCTTCGGCAATGTGACAAAGCCCACGCTTGCGGATATCGTCTGAACACGGATGAGCGCGGCGTTCGTGAGAAAGTCGCCGCTTGCCACGCGGCTCATCGACAATCTTAAAGCCTGCATGTTCGCGCTGGCGTCACGTTTTGCCATGTCGGCGAAGCCTTGAGCAGATGCGTGGCGATGCGCGTGAGACGCGCACTAACCGCCGTTGATCGCCCAGTTTGACGTCGCCATCTCGACTTCTCGACGCAGAGGAACGATCCAGAACAAGTGACGAACTGGCGCGGCGTGCGCGATTTTCGCCGTTCGTTAACGTGCTTCGTTTTCCGGTTCCTGCTGCAATGGCTTCGCTCCGCCTTGGCGTGCTGCATGCAGCGCACACAAACGCGCTTCTAGTGCACTGAACGCCGCTTCCCGCGACAGCGAGGACAATGCAAACTCGCGGCCAGCGCGCCCGAGCCGCGCGCGCTCGGCCGGGTCGTCCGCGAGCTGTCGAATAACGCTTGCGAGCAATTGCGCGTTACCCGGCGGTAGCACGATGCCGCGCGGCGCGACCGCTTCATACAATTCGGTATCCGGGGCCGCCATTGCGACGACTGCCCGGCCACTCGCAAACATGCCAGTGAGCTTGGACGGCATGACCAGGTCGGCAGCGTCTGCCCGTTGCGGGAGCACATGGATGTCGGCGAGGTTGAGCAACTCGTTCAATTCCTCGACAGGGCGCAGGCCGATAATGCGGCAGTTCGGCATTGCGCCACACGCCGCCTGAACGGTGCTGCGCACAGGGCCGTCGCCGCAAAACACAAACGCCAGATCGGCGTGGTCCTTCAGTGCGAGTGCCGCGGCCGCCAGGACGTCGAGTCCCTGCTTGACACCCATGTTTCCGGAATAGAGCACGACGATCGCGTCTGCTGCGAGTCCGAGGGCTTCCTTCAGGCAACTTACCCGCGCGAGCGGATAAATGACACTCGTATCGGCCCAGTTGGGAAAACGCACGAGACGCGCTGCTGCGATGCCTTTATCTGATGCGCGCTCCAGCATCTTGTTCGAGATCGTGGAGACAGTGTCGAAACGCATCATCAGTGCCCGCTCCGCTGTCAGCGCGGCGCGCTTGAGGAACGAGCCCTGCAGGATGCCCAATTTGAACGCGGCATCGACCTCAAAATCCTGTATATGAAGCCATGCATGCGCGCGGGATAGCCGGGCGACGAGCCAGCCGGTGGGCGCGTTGAGCAGGCTGGGCGCCACGCAGAACACGATATCGGGGCGCCAGAACGCTTGACGCAACATGACTGGCAGGCTCGACAGCGCAAAGCTGGCGAGGTGCAACAGGCGGGCCACACCCTTGGGCCGCGCGGGTACCCACAGCGGCGCACGCGACACGCGTACGCCGTCGCGCAGTTCGTGCGCATAGCGTCGGGACGAAAATCCTGACGGAATCCGCCACTCAGGATAGTACGGCGGTGCGCAAACCACGCGTACGTCATGCGACTGCGCGGCGATTGTGGCTGCCATCTCGGCAGTGTACTTGCCGATCCCGGTCATCTCCGGGGCGTAGTTAATGCCGTATATCAAGATTTTCACAAATCCTCCGGTCAGTCGATGATCCACGTTGACTGGCAAGGACTATTGAGGGCAAGAAAATGTCCGCGCACGCCAATAATCCATGAATATCGGATAACGAAATAGTTTTTCTATTGTGAAATATCGATCCTGGTTCCGCGATCCGTGAGATCACGAAGCTAATTCAATAAATACCGGCAAGACGGTCGAGAAGGATGCGAAAAGAGCGGATCACCGTTCTTGCACCGGCGGTCAGGCCTGCGTCGTAGTGATGGATAATCAACATACGACGCTCGCCGACGCCGACGTCGAGATTGTGGTGCAGCGTGATGAGGCCGTTGAAGACGTAAACGTTTCCGGGCCTGCACACAATACGTTGCGAATTCGCATTTGATAAGTCGCGAGTGGCAAGCGAGCGCCGAATAAGGAATGGCAGACCGTGTTCGAAGAAGAGATAAGTCTTTGTCAGAAAGTTGGCCGTTGCCGATTTCGCCTCGCGCTGGAAGATGCGCATGACCAGATCGCCGTTGCGTTCCCCGTTTGGGGCGAGTTGCAACGGAACCAGCATCGTTAGGATATGTGAATCGAAGTGGCGAAGATAGCTTTGTGAATCCGCGCGCGGGTCCACGCAGCGCAAGACATGCAACGGGTCGTCGGAGACTTCCCTCTTTAGCACCGTCGTAGCCCATAGTTGTGCCGCAGCGCAGACTTGCGTCTCGATCGCGTGAAAAGCGGCGTTTTCCCGCAACAGCTCGGCGAAGCTTTGTGCCATGACTGATTCCCGGCGGCCATCAGTAGGCTTCCAATCATGCCTTGTCTCGTCAATAGTCGCGTTAAGAGTCTCGATCAGTTTCAGTGGCACAACATTGACGTATACATCTACCAGGCTGCCATGACGCGCTTGATCGTTCACATTCATCGTCGGCCTCGTATCGTGAGAGGCGCTGCTTGTTGATAGATCTTTCTGACAGTTCAGCTTCGCACCGCCGCCATGCCGCTTGCCAGTTGAAACACACTGCGACGACCTGGATGCAACGATAGCGCGCATTGTGCAGTGAACAATAGACAAGCTTTACGCGCTATCGGCCACCACTCAATTGACAGTGTGACGCTGAGAGAATTGGCGCACCACGACGGATCTTCGTTCCCTAAAAGAGATCGGAAAAACCCAGCATTGGGGCGAAAATGGCGAAGCTGGCCCAACATGGTGCCGAAGCGGATGACAGCCTGGAACTCATCTTTCTCTCGCCAAGCCACGCCACGCGTGGCTTCGCCATGTACCAGATACTTTCATTCATGTAACCATTATTCGGATGACGAAATAATGCAAATTTCGAAAATAAAATCGCGACCTCCCACCCGCGAGCATATTCGTCGCGAAACGTGGAGTTCGCTGTGTCGAGATGATCCGCCAAGATCTCGTGATTATCAGTCAAGTAATATGGATCACACATTGCAATGCCTATGATGCAGTGCGTCACAGACAATGGCGCGGATGAAGAAAGATCCTCCATCCCGCCTGGTGCCGGAGGTTTGCTTGCCGGACTTCGCATAATTCACGAGGTCGCCGCGGCCATCCCGGTGTGTCGCTAACGGAGTGCCTCACTCGCAATCGTGTCGAAGAATAGACGCTGATCAAGCGTCATGGCGGTCGCGTCCTCCGCCAGTATTGAATTGGCTTATGCACTTGCCCATCAATGGTGAGTGCTCGAAAAGACGAGCGCAGGCCACGGCAGAACATCCACGCCACCGGCCTTGATTCTGAAAGATTGCTGATGTGGTTGAGCAGTGCATGAATGGCCCGCGGCATACGCGGATCAGGAGAATGTATTTGCGATGCGATTCAATGACCTGACGGTACATAGGAGTGCATAGAGATGAGCGACAATGTCGAAGAAGTGCAAGGCGCAGTCTTCCCCAGAGTACATCAGCCAGTCTCAGCGGGCGATGCTATTGCAGACATTGCGGTGGGATCCTTGATGCCATCCATGCCTATAGTTCGTCTCGCGCCGGTGATACTGGCAGGCGGCGCTGGTACCCGACTGTGGCCGATGTCGCGTGAGCAGTTCCCAAAGCAGCTAATCGGTCTGCTCGGCCACGACTCCTTGTTGCAGGCGACCGTGCAGCGGATGCGGGGTTTCCCCGGGCCGTGGGAGCTGATGCCTGAGCCCATCGTGATTTGTGGGGAAGAGCACCGCTTCGTGACCGCGGAGCAGATGCACGCGAGCGGAATCAATGCGCGCATTCTGGTCGAACCCATTCGCCGCGACACGGCACCGGCGCTGACGCTTGCGGCCGCAGCCGCCTGCGCGGACGGTGAGGATGCAATCATCGTGGCGATGCCTGCCGATCATGCGATCGCGGATATCCACGCGTTTCAGCAGGCGATCGGTCTTGCAGCGCGCCAGGCCGAGGCCGGCGCGATTGCGACGCTTGGCGTTCCTCCGACACGACCCGACACCGGATTTGGTTATATTCGGCTCGGCGAGCCATTGCCGGGAGGGGGGCATCGGATCGAGCGATTTGTCGAGAAGCCGGCGGCGGAACTCGCCGCGCACTACGTTGAGTCGGGCAACTATTGGTGGAATAGTGGCATCTTTGTTGTGCGCGCAACGGTGTGGCTGGATGTAGTCAAGCGCTTGCAACCGGCTGTGCACGATGCGTGTGTGGCGGCTTTCGCCGCAGGGAAAAGCGACGGCATGTTCTTCCGGCCGAGCGCCGAGCAGTTCGCGTCGTCACCTTCGGATTCCGTCGACTACGCGGTGATGGAGCGCCTCGGAGCAGACGATTCGTTGCCGCCCGGTGTTGTCATCAAGCTTGACGCGGGGTGGTCCGACCTCGGTTCGTGGGATGCGGTGTGGGATGCGCTCGACAAGGACGCCGACGGGAACGTTGCGCGTGGGCGCGTCGTGCTTGACGGCTCGACATCCAGCTTCGTTCATTCCGAGGGACGCCTTGTCGTGTGCGTTGGCATGGACAATGTTGTGGTCGTCGAGACCGACGATGCCGTGCTCGTAGCCGATCGCTCGCACGTGCAGGACATCAAGGGGGTGGTCGCACGTATCAAGGCGGAGCGCGCTCCCGAGGCCAATGCGCATCGCAAGGTGCGACGGCCGTGGGGCTACTACGACTCGATCGATCATGGCGGCCGTTTTCAGGTCAAGCGCATCGTCGTTTATCCGGGAGCGCAACTGTCGCTCCAGCTTCATCACCACCGCGCGGAACACTGGATTGTCGTGAGTGGCACGGCGCTCGTCACGTGCGGCAACGAGAAGTTTCTGCTAACTGAGAACCAATCGACGTTTATCCCGCTCGGCAACATGCACAGGCTCGAAAATCCAGGCAAATTGCCGCTAGAGATCATCGAGGTGCAGTCGGGCTCCTATCTCGGCGAAGACGACATTGTTCGCTTCGACGACACGTACGGGCGAGCCTGAAGACCGACACACTGGGAGAGCACCATGAGCAGTGTCGAGTTCGCTCCGGCAACTCCGGCCTCGTTCGGGATGAACGAACTGGTTGTGCGCATGCTGGATGTCGTGTCGATCGTCGTGTGTGCGCGGCTCGCCTCGCTTCTTCGTTTCGAAGAGCTTGCGCCGCAAGGAATCGACACGGCGCTCGTCACATTCGCAGCGGCGTTCGCCCTGGTGGTGTTCCCAGTGTTCGGCATATACCAGTCGTGGCGCGGGCGTTCCACGTTGCGCCTCGCCGCCCAGGTCGTGCTCGCATGGTCTGTCGTTCAGATCTGCGTGCTCGTGTTGTTGTTCGGATTACATCGCACCGATTCGATTTCGCGCTTGTGGTTCGCCTGCTGGACTGCCTTTACCGCCGTAAGCCTCGTGGGGACGCGGATGGCAGTTCGTTCGGTGCTGTCGCACGCGAGAAACGCGGGATTGAATCTGCGTCATGTGGCGATAGTCGGGTGCGGAGTCCATTGCGAGGATATTGCCCGCAACATCCGGCGCTCGCCGGGGAGCGGTTTCCGTGCATTGGCGGCATTCGATGCACGGCCGACCTGTAACGTATCCCGGGCTCGCGTGCCTACGTTCGATGACTTCAACAGTTTTGTCGGCTTCGTGCGCCGCAATATGGTCCGGGAAATCTGGCTTGCTTTGCCGTTAAGCGAAGAGCAGACCATCCTGAGATTCGTCAATGAGTTCCGCGACGATTTCGTGAATGTCCGCTTCATTCCCGATGTGCGCAGCCTGGCACTGTTCGATAGCGGCGTCACCGACCTGATCGGTATGCCGGCAATAAGCCTCGTCGGATCTCCGTTGCCGACGCATGCGCTGCTGAAGAAGGAAATTTTCGACCGGATATTCGCTGCACTGGCGCTGATCGCGCTGATGCCCGTCCTGGCTGTGGTGGCGATCGCTGTGAAGCTATCTTCGCCAGGTCCAGTTTTCTTCAAACAAAAACGCAAAGGCGCCGATGGCCGCGTGTTCGACATATACAAGTTCCGCACGATGAAGTTGCATACCGAGCAGGTTGGGCAACTCAAGCAGGCGACGCGCAACGATCCGCGCATTACCCGGATAGGCGCGTTGCTCAGGCGTACCAGTCTCGACGAGTTGCCGCAGTTCTACAACGTCCTGCGCGGCGACATGTCAGTGGTCGGGCCGCGTCCTCATGCACTCGAGCACGACGAACTCTATCGGAATATTGTCAATGGCTACCTGCAGCGTTACCGGATCAAGCCTGGCATTACAGGCTGGGCACAGGTCAACGGACATCGCGGCGAGACGGATCGCGTCGAAAAGATGGAGCGACGGGTCGAGCATGACCTGTATTACCTGCGGCATTGGTCCTTTGCGCTTGATATGCGTATCGTCGCGGCAACGGTCGTACACGGGCTGGTCAACCGCAATGCATATTGATGGCTGATGACTTGAGCCACGGCCAGCCCGTCTACGATCGTCGCCGTACTCGATTGGATTTTCGCGTGTTTGATGGGCATGCGTCGTAAGACGGAGTAGCTGCTGACAGTAGACCGAGCCACGTGTCGGCTCGAAGTTAGATAACCCTAAGTGTCGACTGGTATCTTATGAACGCTGTCATGGATAGTGAATCGACTGGGTCCCAGCAGGTCGGAGGAGCGGCTCTGAGCTCCTACTTGTCCCATCTCGCCGACAGTTGGCGGCTGATCGCGGCAGCAACCATCGTTGCGCTCGTATTGGGACTCGGCTACGCATTTGTCGCGGCGCCGGTATATCAGGCCGAGGCGATGATTCAGGTAGAGGATAGTGAATCTTCGTCGAAGGCTAAGGAGGTGCTCGGCGAACTCACGTCCATTTTCAACAAAGGTGGTACTACCGCTGCCGAGATGGAACTGATTCGTTCGGACCTCGTCATCGAGCAGGCCGTTCAGCAACAGCATCTCGACATCATTGCGGAGCCGAGATATTTTCCGATTATCGGCGCAGCACTCGCACGGCGCTCACCGCGTGGTGAGCTAGCGTCCCCCAAGTTTGGAATGCCGAAGTTCGCGTGGGGTGGAGAACGGATTTCGGTTAGCGCGCTTGATCTGCCGCACGCGCTCGCAGCTGAAGGGGTGGTCCTGACTGCGACGAATAACGACGCATACATCTTGTCCACCAGGTCGGGGGCTTTCATCTTACGTGGCCATCTGGGTCTGCTTGCGTCAGCGCCGTATTCAGGCGGAAACGTTGCGATCAAGGTCGATCAGCTCATCGCCAATCCGTCGACCGAGTTCAGTGTGGCAAAGATATCCGAGCAGCGTGCCGTTGACGTGCTAAAACATTCGCTCACCGTTGCGGAGAAGGCCAAGCAATCGGGAATGGTCGGCATCAGCCTGACGGGAGAGCATGGCGAGCGCACGGCAGACATCCTCAATGCGATTACCCAGCAGTATGTGAAGCAGAACATTGACAGAAAGTCAGCTGAGGCCGAGCACACATTGGAGTTTCTCGAGCAGCAATTGCCGCAATTGCGCGCGGAATTGGACACCGCGGAGCAGAAATACAATCAATTCCGAAATGAAAACGGCACCATCGATCAGGACGAAGAAAGTCGGCTGCTTCTCGAGCAGGTATCCCAAACACAGGTAAAACTGCTCGATCTTCAGCAACAACGCGACGATCTTAGCCAGCGGTTTGCCGCCGGCCATACGGCTATTGCATCGTTGGAAGCACAAATTTCAACGTTGCAGCAAAAGCAGAACGAGCTGAATCGACGGGTGCAAAAGTTGCCGGATACACAGCAGACCGCACTTCGCCTGCTTCGTGACGTACGAGTCGATACCCAGCTCTACACGGATCTCCTCAATAGTGCACAGCAATTGCGTGTCTTGAAGGCCGGGCAGGTCGGCGACGTGCGCATCGTGAATCACGCGCTGCCCCCGGAAGCGCCGATTCGGCCGAACTGGTCGGTCATTATGCTGGGCGCCGCCATTCTGGGCTCGACGGTGGGAATCGTCGCGGCTTTGAGCAAGAAGATGTTTTTCGGCGGGATCGAGAACTCGGATGAGATCGAGCGCGCGCTCGGCATTCCGGTTTATGCGGTCGTACCTCGGAGCACGGCACGAAAGCGCTTGCAGAAAGCGATGAAGCGCGGAAATCGCGGCCAATATCTGCTTGCGGGGAGTGCTTCCTACGATATCGCCGTCGAGGGTATTCGCAACCTGCGTACCGCATTTCAATTCGGCATGCTCGACGTCAACACCAACGTGATCGCGGTGACGGGCACGGGCATCAAGGTGGGCAAGTCGTTTGTGTCGATCAACTTTGCAACCGTCATGGCGTTGGGCGGTAAGCGCGTTATTCTGGTCGACGGGGATATGCGACGCGGCGATGTCCACGAATATCTGAATATCCAAAGTGAACCCGGATTATCCGATGTCATTACCGGCGCGGATCTGGATCGTGCGGTGGTCAAAGACGTGCTGCCCGGACTGGATGTGCTGCCGCAAGGGACCATTCCGCCGAATCCTTCTGAACTGTTGATGAGTGAGCGGTTTCGTGCCGTCATGGAGCAGTTGTCCGCGAAATACGACGTCGTGGTCATCGATACGCCGCCGGCACTCGCGGTGACCGACGCCGCGCTCATCGGAAAATCCGCAGGGGCCACGCTGCTCGTTGTCCGTCATGGAAAAGACCAGTTGCTGGGCATAGGCGAGGCAGTCAGGCGGTTGCGCCACTCGGGAATAACCGTGAAGGGTGTGGTCTTCACCGACGTTCCACGAGGTCCGCTGGGTTACGGCGCGTACTTCCCGGATTACTACGCAAAAACCGCGGGTGCGAAGTAGCTGGTTAGACCGGTCGATGGGAAGAAAAACCTGTGAACCCGCCTCCGGGCGACGGGAATCAATGAACTGGTGAGATTCAAAATTGATATTGAATTTCTTCGCATAACTATTGCGGAGTGCAAATTTGATGGGGTGGCGGAAATCAATTCATGTAACTGATCGTTTGGAGTCGGCTGAAGGGATGCCCTTCGTGGATTATGCCGCTTCAACCGGATCACGCGAATCTGGCCGGTGAGCGCGAGATGGCACCGGCGACGATAACTGACATGTGACTCAAACCATGCTGAGCTTTCGGATCGTCCAGCCAAAAGTCAAAACGACCGGATGTGGTGTGACAGACCACTCGACCGTGCTGCTTCAGTGCCTGCGCGAGAAGGACGTGCTTGTCGAGCGGTATTCCGTGCCGGATCGCCAGGCGGCGAGGAAAGTGCCGGTTGTGCCGGGGGATATCTGGATTCTGCAAGTGTCGATCTATGGCTTTGATCGAAAAGGGGTACCGCTGTGGCTGCCAGCCTTCATCAAGAGGGCGAAGCGACGGGGTCTGAGATTGATCGTTTACTTCCACGAATTGTGGGTGCTGGTCGCACCGCGCATGTCGTCGGCTTTCTGGCTGGCCCCGTTGCAAAAAGGGATCTGTGAACAACTTGTCGAACTCGCTGACTACGCGTTCTTTAACACGGATTTCACCCACACATGGGGCGTCGAGAAGATAGGCAGCAGGGCGATTTATTCGCCGACGTTCTCGAATGTCGGCGAGCCGGGGCAGGTGAAAGCATGGGGCGAGCGTAAAAACATAGCCGTCGTCTTCGGATCGGAGCACGCACGCAGACAGGTGTACGAATACGTGACGCCGATTCTCGCGGCTCAGCTAGCCAGCAATTGCATCGAGCGTGTAGTCGATATTGGTGCGAAGGGCGCGTGGCTGGATGAAGTAGCGCACGCTCTGCGCCCCCATCAATTTGAAATTGCCGGCACGCTGTCAGCATCGGAAGTCTCGGCACTGCTGACAGACGCAAAGTGGGGATTCTTCAATACCCCGTGGGGGCAGGCATCGAAGTCCGGTGTGTTCGCAGCCTATGCAACGCACGGCGTGGCGCCAGTCTCCATTTTCGATGATGTTGGCGCGTACCCCGCGCCTACGCACTATCCGTTGCCCGACACGCACTTTGTCAGGCGAGAGTCGTTCTGGCGCCCGGCCGAAGAGGTGGACACCCTGTCCGAGACAATCAGCCGACGCGTTTTCGCCGAGCATGTGCGCAGCAACCAGTTGGTTGAGAAGATTCTGGAGGTCACATCATGAGCGGGAACCTGTGCGACTTGTCGGCTTTCTGTGCGCAGACTCTCGCCGATCCGGGAGACGATCGGGCCGGAGACCTTCAATGAAATCCGTCGCCGTCTTCCATCCAGGCTTGCAGCATGCACACCAGTTGGCATGGGGGCTGCATGAGCGGGGTTTGTTGCAAACCTTCTGGTCGGGTGTGCCGTTGAGCGGGACCGGTGCGCGGCCATTACCGATCATTCCGGCTCGATTGCGCGCGAAGATGCGCAGCACCGTGATACCTCATGCACTCAGACACCATCCAGTCTGGTGGCAAGTACTGTTGCGGGCGCGTTCGCTCGCGCGCTCGGCACCCGCACGCCACGACTACACACACCGCGTGTTCCATTGGTTCGATTGGTGGGTGTCTCGCCAGGTGCATGCGCTGAAGCCGCGTGCCGTGGTCGGTTACGAGAACTCTTCCTACCACACCTTTATGGCGGCACGTTCCGTGGGGGCGATATGCATTCTCGATGCACCTTCCCTGCATCACGAAGATGCAAAACTGTTGATCGAGGTGCCGTCGAATGGGTACATCGAAGAAATCAATCGGCGCAAGGACAAGGAGGTCGAACTGGCCGATCTCGTGATCACGTGTTCTGACATGGCGCGCGACTCATACATGAAAGCAGGCGTGTCGGGCACCAAGGTGAAGTCCGTGTTACTCGGAGCGGAGCTTCCGGAAGGGGTCGCCAGGCCTTTTGAAAACGAGAGACCAGTCCAGTTCATCTTTGCGGGAACACTTTCGTCCAGAAAATCGATCGATCTGATTCTGGACGCCTTTGCACAGCTCAACACAGATTCGCATCGTGCCGATCTGATACTGGTCGGCGGGACGGAAGAACCGCAATGGCTGACGAAGGCGAAGCAGATACCACACGTGCGCCACCGTCCTAATGTGCCGCAGGCGCAGCTATATCAACTTTTCGCCGAGGCGGATTGCTTGCTGCTGCCGTCGCGATTCGACGCGTTCGGGATGGTGGTCGTCGAGGCGATGGCGACGGGAACACCGGCAATCGTATCGACCATGACCGGTGCACGCGAAATCATTGCGCTGTTCCCCGACAGCGGGTGGGTGGTCGAACCGACGGCGGAATCGATCTTTCGCTGTATGGAGGACAAGGTGGTGAACCGCCAGGCGATCCGCCAGGCGTCGCCCTATGCGTTGAAAGCCGCCGGTCACTTCACGTGGCGTGCGTACCGACGTCGCGTTTCGAGTCTTATCGCCGACACCCTGGAGTGACCCATGCGGCCTGTGTCATTGCCTTCCGTGCGCCAGTCGAGCCAACCCTTGAGCCTGGAGTTCAAGCTGGTTGTGTTCGTTATCCTCGTGGCGGTCTGCGAGGGCGCAGCCCGAAAATGGTTTTTGCCCGCTCTCACCAGCCCCTTGTTGGCTTGCCGCGACCTGGCGGCGTTGACGCTCGTCTTGCGCGCGGCCATGCAGCACCGCTTTCGAGCAATGCCGATGCTAAGCCAGTGCCTCGTGCTCTGGTCATTCTGTGTTGTCATCTGGGGGGCATTGCAGCTCGTCGTTGTCCAGGGGCCGGTGGTTCTGTATTTTCTGGGCCTTAGATTCTGGCTCCTGTATTTATGGTTCGCCCTTGCGATGGCCTGCTCGCTCTCAGCAAATGAGGTGATCAGGATCATCAGGCTGATGATCGTGCTGAGCGTGCTGATGATGCCACTCGCCGTGCTACAGCATTTCTTGCCGCCGTCGTCAGCGCTAAACGTGCAACCCGATACCGACGAGGAGGAGATATTCCGGGTATCGACCAACATTGTCCGGGTGAGTGGAACTTTCACTTTTACGATGGGCTACGCCTGCTTTATCGCTGCAGTTGCGCCGTTTGCAATGAGTACCGTGTGGAACGGTATGCGTCTCTACAGGCGCAAGTGGTTCGCGCTGGTGGCCTTCTTCGCTGTTTCGATCGGGACGCTCATCAGCGGATCTCGAGCGTCGATCATGTTCTTTGGCGCTTTGCTTGCCATCCAGACTGTCGGCAGTGTCGTCGGGGCGAAATCGGGAAAAGCGCTGATTTTCTCGCTGGCTAAAGCCTTGATTGCAGCCGCAGCGCTCACAGCGACCTTATTTGTTTTCAGCGATGCGCTTGTGGCGACCCAGGAACGCTTCACGAACGCGGCCGCCGAGGAGGACGTTCTCGGTCGCGTGGAAACGGAACTCCTCGGCGAACCGGCCGCGCTCAAGGACATGAACTTCATCGGCCACGGCCTGGGAGCCGGCACGAACGCCGGCTCTGTCCTACTGACGGGCGAACGGACATTCGAACTTGCGGAGTCGGAACCGGCCAGGGTGTTGCTGGAAATGGGCCTCGTCGGCGTTGCATGGTTATTGATCAAATGCACGATCTTCAGCTTCGGTCTGGCAAAAAGCGTCGGTCGATTGACACGGCTCGGTGAAACGCTGCCGTCGATGCTTTGGGCGACCGCGGCTTACGGCATGTCGTCGTGGCCTGTCAGCGGGCAAGTGAGTGCGAATGCCTTCGGCTACATCGTCCTCGGCCTTGCTTTGTGTTCCATTCGCCCGGCAGTTCCCGCGCGGACCGTGGTCTATCGCTATGCAGCGGAGGTATCGAAATGAAGCTTCTTCTAGTAGGAAACTATCCAGCGGATGACATCAAAAGCATGCAGGCCTATGCGCAGATGTTGTTGCAGGGTTGTCGTGACGCGGGTGTCGACGTCGAGTTGACGGCGCCGAAATCCGTGCTGCTGTCTCGTTCCAAAGAGCCTGTGGGTGTGTCGAAATGGGTGGCATACGTCGACAAGTTCATTATTTTCCCGCTGTTCCTAAGCCGGCGGGCCAAACGTTTCGACCGGACGCATATATGCGACCATTCAAATGGAATGTATCTCTTCTGGCTGCCGCCGAAGAAAACCAGCATTACTTGCCATGACGTTATCGCGATTCGGGCTGCACGCGGATTAATCGGTGGCTGGCGCACCAGTCCGACCGGGAAGGTCTTTCAGGCGCTGATATTGCGAGGCATAGCGCGGGCGCAAAAGATCATTTGCGTCTCGGATTTCACGCGCTCCGACCTGATCGAGTTGCGTCCCGATCTGACCGACAGAACCACGGTCATCCGCCAGGCTCTGCACAGCAAGTTCGCCCATGATCCTGACTGGCGCGACGTGCTCGATGCCTACGGATTCGGTGTTTTACGCATGACGACCTATTTCCTTCATGTGGGATCCGATCATCCGAGAAAGAACCGGGCGGCCGTGGTGCGGATCTTTGTCGAGCTTTTGAAGTCCCCAGCATTCGCCGATGCCCATCTCATGTTCGTCGGCCCCCCGCCGAACCTGGAAATGAGCGAGATCATGACGCAAGCGGCATTGCGCTCGAGAGTCCACTTCTTCCAGAACGCACCGATGGAATTGCTGAACGCGCTGTATTCGGGCTCCCAGGGTTTCATCTTCACGTCGCGTAACGAAGGATTTGGTTGGCCGGTGATCGAGGCGCAGGCGTGTGGCTGTCCGGTGTTTGCTTCGGACGTGGGCCCGATGCAGGAAGTGGGCGGAACAGCTGCGCAATATATCGACCCTGACGATACAGTGCGCGCGGCCGCGACAATTGCGTCGGCCGACTTCGAAGGCATGAGGAACGCCGGACTCGAAAATGTCGCACGGTACAACGTGGATCGAATGATCCGGGAATTGATCGCGACTGTGGAACAGGATTGATTGGTCAAGCGCTCCGCACATCGAACCCGATCTCGGGGGGCAGGGTGGGCGAGCGAACATTCGCGATGACCAGACGTACGCGAAGATACCGATTGCTTCGGGTGTCTGCCGATTCCGGACCCGGGCGTGACGGGAGAGTTGCAATGTCTTTGATCGTGCCTCACAGCGGAACGCTCTCCATATGACTCAAACCCCTGACACCTCCACAGAAGCAAGGGCTGACGGCACGCTAGCCGTATGTCAGCCCGCAGTTCAGAAAACCGGCGGGATGTATGTGTTTCTTGCCAAATTTTTCTCGCGCGAAGCATTGCTTCAGGGCATCAACTTCCTATGCGGCATATGGGTGGTCCGAACGCTGTCGATTCAGGAGTACGCCTGGTACACGATTGCGGTCACGTTGCTCGGCGCCGGCAGTGTGCTCAGCGACATTGGCGTCGGCGCCGCGCTGATGAGCGTGGCCGGGCGGTTGTGGCCGGATAGGGCGAAGATCAACAGCGTTTTTGTCGTGGCGTTCCAGACCCGGACGAAATTCTTCATCGCTTTCGGGCTCCTTATCTTCGCAGCCGGGCTTGTGCTGCTGACCCGATCTCAGTCTTCGGCGGCAATGTCGGTGTGCATCATGGGACTCGTGGTCCTGATCACGTATTTCCAGTTGAACTTCGACTTGATGGCGGTGCTGCCGAAACTGGAGCAAAGCCTCGGTGTGCTGCAGAGAATGACCATCTCCGGAGCGTTGCTGCGACTGGCCATTCTTTCCCTCATTCTAATTTCGCCTCGTGCGGTGACGGCGCTCGCGGCCGCACTGATTGCAATGGCATTCCAGACCTATCAGATCAGACGGCACTATGAACTGTCGAACACGGACGACGGATATGTACTCTCGGAGGTCAAGCAGGAGTTCTCGCGCGTGGCAAGAAGGCAGGCGCCGGCGTCGATTTATTTCTGCATTCAGGGACAATTGAACGTCTTTTTGTTGGGTTATTTTGGCAGCTCGACCCAGGTCGCCCAACTCGGCGCGCTGGGCCGCATTTCGGCCTTGCTGCTCGTCGCACAGTCAGTGTTCTCGAACATCCTGATGCCCCGTTTTTCCGTGTTGAGGAACAAGGCGGAGATGCGGCGCAAATACCTGCTTTATGTGTCGTTGTTCCTGTGCATCGTCGCCGTGTTCCTCGGTACGGCTCTGCTGTTTCCTGAGTTCATGCTGGACATATTGGGCGGCAAATACAGCGGACTGAACAGCGAGTTGCTGTTGATCCTCGCGTCAGCTTCGCTCTATGTGATCGAGGGGCTGCTGTACTCGTTGAACATGTCGAGGGCGTGGATTTCGCCGTCCTGGATCCAGGTCGTCGTGACTTTGGGGTGCCAGGCAGTGTTGCTTGGCTTCATGTCGATCGACTCGATCTCGCGGGTCGTCATCTTCTCTTCGATTAGTCCGGTTGTGTCGATCTGTGTGTACGTCATATCGGCAACGATTCACTTCGGGAGAATGAAATGAGATATTTCATCAGTGAATTGATTATCTTCCTGAACAACTTCATTGCCAACAAGGTGCCCTTTCATTTTGTGCGGAGAAACTGGTACCGGAAGATCATGAAGTTCGATGTGGCGGACTCGTCAGCCGTCTTGATGGGAGTGACATTCGATGCGCGAAAAGGCTTCGTGATAGGAGAGAACTCTGTCGTGAACGAATTCGCGCGAATGGACACCCGGGGCGGCATCGTGCTCGGACGCAATGTGTCCGTCAGTTCTCGCGCGACGATTCTCACCGCGTCGCACGATCCGAATAGTGAACACTTCGCCGGATATGAGCAGGGTGTGGCAGTGGGCGATTTTGCGTGGATCGGGCTTAACGCGGTCATCATGCCAGGCGTCACGATAGGAGAGGGCGCGGTCGTGGCTGCCGGTGCGGTGGTGACACGCTCCGTGAAACCCTTTGATATTGTGGCTGGCGTTCCGGCAAAACCGGTTGGCCGAAGAAACACCGACTTGCGATATAGCACGCGGTATCAGCGGCTTTTCAAATGAGCCTGGTTCGATTCGCTGCCCTGTGCGTGGCCGGCTTGTACCTGACGCATGGAGTTGCGTCGGCGGCGGAGGCTGTAAAGCCGGCGCCTCATCCGCCGATCGCAATACATTTTTCGATACCGCAGTCCGGGTATGTCACGCTCGTTATAGAGAAGCCGGACGGTACACGCGTTCGTAATCTCGTGAGTGAAGAGGCTTTTCCCGCCGGCAGCAATACCGCGTGGTGGGATGGACTCGATGACCTCGCACGCGACACCGACGCGGCCGCGCACGGGCAATATCACATTCCCGGGCGGCTCGTCGCGCCCGGCACTTACCGCGTGAGAGGACTGGTTCGTCCGGCAATCAAGGTTCAATACGAATTCAACCCGTACGACGACGGACGGCCTCCGTGGAAGACGGAGGATCGCAGCAGCGAGTGGCTGGCGAACCACTCGGCACCCAGTGCGGTGCTGTTCGTACCATCAGGTGCCGCCCCGGAGCGCCCAGCTACCCCGAATGCTTCCACAGGCCAGATCCTTGTAGGCAGCTATGTGTCCGAGGGCGGCAGCGGTCTTGCATGGCTCGACCCTTCCGGCCGGAAAGTGTGGGGGCAAATGTGGCTCGGGGGCGTGTGGACCGGCGCCGCGCAACTGGCTCGCGACATAGGCCCACACCCTGTCGCTGGCGTGTACGCCTATGCCGCATCGTCATGGAGCGGTGACCAGCACAATGGCAAGGTTGGCGAATTACGCCTGAATGCGTTGCTGTCGAAAGATGGACAGCACGCCGCGCCGGCAGACGCCCGGCTTGGCACGGGCGAGGACGTGTCCGTTCTGCAACCCGCCTACCAGATCCAGTTGCCCGCGACGCCGACGCGCCCCGACGTGGACCCGTCGTATCCTGAACGATCAGAGGCGGTGGCGGGTCTTGCGGCGTACAACGGTCTGGTGGTCGTCGCATTGCGTGGCGCTGCCCAGCTTCTGTTTATCGATGCCGTACATCATCGCGTTCTGCAGACGACGCCGCTGGTCGATCCCCGGGGACTCGCTTTCGATGGGCGCGGGCGGCTTCTCGCGCTTTCTGGAAAGCAGCTTGTGCGCTTTGACGTGAACTATGGCGACGCCCTCGAGGTATCGTCGCCGCAGCGTGTCGTGGCCACCGGTCTCGAAGATCCTCAGGCCGTCACTCTGGATTCGAGCGGCAAGATCTACGTGAGCGACTTGGGGCGAAGCCACCAGGTCAAGGTCTTCTCGCCGGACGGCGCGCATGTGCGCGTGATCGGCCATCCGGGAGCGCCGGCGACCGGTGTGTACGATCCGGGACATATGAACCATCCGGCTGGGATCACCATCGATAGTGCCAGCAGGCTCTGGGTGGCGGAGAACGACAAGACGCCCAAGCGGGTGAGCGTGTGGGACGCAGCCACGGGACGTTTCGTTCAGGCGTTTTACGGTCCGCCGCGATACGGCGGTAGCGGGGCGCTTGATCCACGCGACAGGACGCGCTTCTTTTATGCGGACGAAGCAGGTGCGATGGGGTTCAAGTTGGACTGGCAAGCCGGCTCGGGTGTGCCTGATGCAATCTACTATCGTGCCGAGGATGACGCGACCGGTCTGGTGGGCACCGGCACCGGCGGAATGCCCGAGTATCCGTTGTATCGCGACGGCGAGCTTTATCTGACGAACGCCCATAGTGCCGAGGTGACAGGGCGGCCGAGCGTCGTTCTGTGGCATATCGGCAAAGACAAGGTGGCGCGACCGGCAGCGGCCGCCGGCAGCACGCTCGATAGCGCTGCAAAGCTCTTGCCCGCATTCAACTCAGCAGCGATGCGTGCACGGATGCCGAAGGGGATCGACCCGCAAGCGGACCCGCTGATCTTCGTCTGGCGCGACGTGAACGGCGATGGGCGCGTCGCCCCGGAGGAGGTCTCGTTCCTCACCCCCAAGGGCGGGACAAAGGGGAATAAGCCGTTTGTCGGCAACGTCACGGTACTGGACGACCTGTCTCTCGCGATTGCTTACGCGGGCGACGTCGCCATGGTGATTCCGGCGGTCGGGCTCACGCCTCGGAGCGTGCCCATCTACGACATCGCGCATGCGAAAGTACTCGCCGGCAACATGCAACCGCCAGTGAGTTCCGGTGGCGGCCAAGTGCTCTTAGGGCGCGGCGGATGGGCCGTATTCACAACGCCTCCCGCACCGTTCGCACCGCAAAGTCTTGGGGGCACCCGCAACGGCGTGCCAATGTGGTCGTATCCGAGTGTCTGGCCGGGGCTGCATGCGTCCCATGCGGCCGCGGTGCCGGAACGACCGGGCGAACTCGTGGGCACCACGCGCGTGCTGGGCAATCCGATCGATGCCCCGTCTCCATCGGATGCCGGACAACTTTGGGCGATCAACGGCAACGAAGGAAACGTCTATCTGTTCACGATTGACGGGCTCTTCGTCGCGACGCTTTTCAAGGACGCGCGTCTGGCCACCGCCGCGCCACCCAGGCAGGCCGTCAGAGGAATGGATCTGAGCGCCACCAGTCTGCAATACGAGTGTTTCCATCCCATGCTGACGCGAACCGCCGACGGTGCGGTATTTCTCCAGGCGGGTTCCACTTCACCTCTGTTGAGGATTGTTGGCCTCGCGGGCGTGCGGCGTCTGCCGGATTTGCCATTGACGGTGAGTGCGAGCGAACTGGTTGCCGCGCAACGGCAGGCTACGAATGCATATCAGCCCGGCACTCAAGCGGCGTTGCTCGACGTCGAATATCGTGCAACCCCGACAGCTCCAGGCGCCGACGCGGCAATGTGGCCGAACGCCGACACTCAGTGGGCGAAGATCGACACGCGTAACGTGCAATCCGGCGACTGGAGGCATACCAGCATTGAAACCCGCGCAGCGCTGGCTGTTTTCGGAGGCCGTCTTCTCATTGCGATCAAGACGGACGACGCGGACCTGCTCAACAACAGCGGCGAGTCGCTACAAAACCTGTTTACGACGGGAGGCGGCATCGATCTCATGCTCGGCACCGATCCCGGTGCGTCAGCGGAACGCACGGTTGCTGTTGCGGGTGACGAGCGGCTGGTAGTGTCGCGTGCGCACGGTCAAATCGTGGCGATGTTGTATCGGCCGGTTGCATCGCCGCGCGGACCCACGCCGGTCACATTCAGCTCTGCGCTGCGGACCATTCGTTTTGATCGAATGGACGATGTCAGCGAGAAGGGCGCGGTTTCGGTGACGCGTGATCGAACAGCGGGCACTGGCGCGCCGCAGGAAGTGCTGTACAAAATCGACGTGCCGCTGAAAGTGCTGAACCTCTCGGTTACGCCAGGCACTGTGATCTCCGGCGATGTCGGCGTGTTGCGCGGCAACGGATTCCAGACTTTGCAACGCGCGTACTGGGCCAACAAGGCAAGCGGATTGCTCAGCGATTTGCCTGGCGAGGCCGAGTTGACGCCAAATTTGTGGGGTCGCTTCCGTTTCGTCGCGGCGACGAAATAGGGGCGTGCGTTGCGCCAGCGCACGGACCGCGCGCGTCATACGTGCGCCGTCACCAGCTCGTCGCGCGGTGCCGCACCTTCTTTCTAGTAGGTCACGCCCACCGGCGCCGGTTCGTTGTCGGTGCGGCGTAGCCTGACGAACCGTTCGCGCATGCGGCTGCATGGCCTGTCGACAAACTGCGTCATGGCGGCGGACATTGCAAAGGAAAGGACGATGAGGGGCACCGTCGCGAGTGCCCGCCTCGGCGACGGCAGGCTGCTCAGATGCGTCGCGTAGTGTGAGACGAACAGCAACGGCAACCAGTGCACGAGATAGAGCGAGTATGACGCGTCTGAGAGAAAGCGGTCGAACCAGCCGCTACGCATGGTTACCGTGCTGAAGGCAAACGGCAGCGCAAGGACTGCAAGGCCGATATTGAGGATTGGATTGTAGGCGACGTAAAGGGGTGAGTGATGGGCGCCGCCGAACAATACGGGGCGCAACGCGGGCACGCAGGCGAATACCGCAATGACCAACAGCGTATGTGCAGCGGACCCCATGGCGACCGGTCTGGTCGGCCGTATGGCAGGGTATTTGGCCGCAAGAATGCCTGACACGAACCACGGAAGATATGACATGAACGCGCGATCGTAAAACATCACGATCGAGGCGATGCTCGCCAGGAGGCAAACGCCCACGAGAAGCACTGGCCGCTTCTGCAGCAGGACGATGATGAGCGGCGCTACGAAATAAAACTGCAGTTCCACATCGAGCGACCAGGCGGGCACGAGAGGCGTCCCGCTGGCCGTGTTGTAGCCGAGGAGCACGAAGCTCGACAGCCACGCCAGCGCGTCGACAGGGGCGAATGGTACTTTGGGCTGCACAATGTGCGGCAAGATCGTCGCGATCGCCAGCGCGCTCAGGCTGCAAAGCAGGAAAACCGGTGCGAGCCGCCAGATTCGTGAGATCACGAACGTCATGTAAGGGGCGCGCGTCGATTCGTATTTGTTCTGCCACATGGAATAGACCCAATAACCGCTCAATGCGAAGAACAGGTAAACGGGCGTATGGCCTACGCCGAAACTACTGTAATGAAAGGCCAGAACCACCGTTGCAAGAAAAAACCGGAATGCGCCTGGAGCCATATCGCTCTCCCTGAGAAGGTGGCTGACCGATAGATGTCACGGCATTAGTTCGGGAAACTTCGCTCACTGTCTTCGTTCAAAAGGCCGAAGGCACGCGTGCAAGTAAGCGCCATGTCATATCACGAAGGCGGTGCACGGTGTATGACAGGGCTGTCAAATCGGACCAAGCCGGATCAAGCCTCCGGCGCGCGCGATGGTCGGATGCGCGGCGACGCCCATCCGACGAGTGCATCAAGTCTTTGCCGTACGTTCGATGTGTAGCGTTCTGTCACCGTCGACATTGCCAGGCAGTAAGCGTAAGCAAGCAGTATGGCGCCGAGCAGATAGCCGATGCCTGCAAGGTGTGGTTGCTGCGGGAACGGCAATCCTGCAACCTGATAGGCGGCGGCGCAAATGAACAGTAGCGCGGGAAGGTGGAAGAGGTAAGTGGTATAGGAGAACCGCGCAAGCTCCTGATGCCACCGCGCAAAGCGCATTGGTCGACTCAACCGGCTCGAACTCGCGAGCGCAGTCGCATAGCAGATGCCCAATACGAAGTCGCGCAGGAACGACCCGGGCAGATTGGTCTCGAATGCCGCCACGTTATGGCTCAGCCGGGACGCCGTGAGCGCGGCGATGAAGCACCCGATGCCGACGATCGGCGCCGGACGCCATGCCGTAGATTTGATCCAGCGATGGGTCACGATGCCCACAACCCAGATCAAGCCCCAAAGCACCAGCTTGGCGGGCAACAGCATCGCAATCAGGAGCGCCGCCATGAGATAAGCGAAGCGCTTGTTGCCGCTACCTGTCATCGCCGCGGCGGTGCACGCAAAGATGCAGTAATACCACCATTCGTACGCGAGACTCCATAACGCTCCGTTGCTGCCGAGCGGTTGCGTCAGCGTGCCTTGCATCATGAACAGATTGCCGATGAACGTCGGCAACGTCATCGCGGAAACAATCGTGTAGTTGATTGAGGCAATGTGGTATTGGGAAACAGAGGTGTAGATCGTGCTGGAATTAAACCAGCGCAACCCTATGAAATCGAGTGCGGCTCCGATAATCAGCGCGGGTATCAACGTCGTGTAGATCCGGCTCACGCGCGCCGATGCGTAGGTGCGAATGTCAGGTCCTCTAAATTGCCAGCGTTCAAGTGTCAAGCCACCGACGAGAAAGCCGCTGATGACGAAGAAGATCACGACGGCTTCATGGCCGAGCCCCGTTGCCAGATACAGGACTTTGCTGAAAACACTTTTATTTTGCACGCCGCCGAAGTCCACCAGGATCAGGCTCCTGGCATGGTTCACCACGACTAGAAGTGCGGCGGCCCATCGGGATAGGTCCATGAACGTCAATACATTTTCTTTCATAGTGCCGCCGGGCTGTAAGTCGATGCAAAGTACTGCGGTTCGCCCCTTAGGGCTGGCAATCGGCTGTGAGCTGCGCTGGCCGCGCGGCATCGTCCGGGAACGATACTATGTGCGACAAAAAGAAGGGATGCGCCACGATCCATGCTTTCGGAGACACTGCGCGGGCAGCGGAGTCCGGGCAGTCGGTGGGTTGCTAAAACGGGGTGCATTCTATATTTGACATAAGATAAATTATCAACAGGACTGGTGTAGCGGCTTTATGTAAATGTCGTGTTCTAGCTAGATAGAAATGTCGTGTTTTTGAACGCTGGCATGCTGGTCGGTCCGTTGCGAGATTTCGGAGTCGGCCATGT
>NZ_QHKS01000046.1 GCF_003353175.1 Paraburkholderia lacunae
GGTTCGATGAGCGGGGTGTGGAAACGGGGTTAGGGTGAGGTTACTCGGGCACCGCCAGACGAAAGGGGCGGCAACAGACAAACCGAACCTACCGCTACCGCGCCACATCTCGACTCTACCGGTGAACGAAACCGCTCGCGCGGTAGATCCTATGAGACATCCAGGCCGTCGATAAGCCGACGCTTAAAATCAGCGTGTCGGGCTTGGCTCACAGGAGAGCATCATGCGTACAGATCAGGCATCCAGGGGTACGGAGGAGCGGGTGTTGGCGGTGTCGCTCGAACTGGCGGCCGCGAAGTGGAAGGTCGCGTTACACGACGGGTACCGCGAGCAGCCACCAGGGGACGATAACCGACCCTAAGCGGTCTACCAATTGCCGCAGATCGAGCGGCCGGTTTCCGAACTTCACCGGTCGTGCAGGCTGAGCCAGAACTGAGCGGCGGACTCGTACCCAGCGCGCCGAACACCGTGCTGTTCTGCGGGGCGACGTTGATGGCACGGTTCTCGTCGAGCGGTTCGTGCGCATAGCCGACACGCAGTTCTGCATTGGCCAGCTTAAGCGTATCGCCGAATGCCTGGTCGACTGTCCCCCAACATACGAAGCCCCTTCAGACGGGGGTGTAGATCGAGAGTTTCAGCGACGGGTCGTCGTTCGCCTGAAACGTAGCATATTCGTAACGTTGAGTGCCACGGTGAGGATGCACCAGTACCTTCTGCCCGGATGCGCCACCACGGACATCATGCGCGCTCCACCACCTCGCAAACTCCGGACTATGCGAACGCAGGCGTTCCACTAGCTCTACAAACGACGAGTCGGCGGCAAACAGATCATGCGTCGTGCGAAAGAGGGCGATCATGCGGCGCGCTTCGTTCACCCAGGCGGATCCGAACAGCCGTCGCGCTTCCGGTTCGATGAACATGAAAACGAGGATGTTGTGGTCCGCCTCCGCCAGGCGATCGAATCCGAACAGATCCGCAGCCGCCTCGTTCCACGTCAGGATGTCCCACCGCCGGCCGGTCACGTATGCCGGCAGGGGCAGGTTTGAAACGATGCGCGCGATCGCCGGCGGAACGCTCTCAGGTGCAAACATACCTTGGTCATTGCAGCGGGCGAGCGTTCGCAGATGTGCGGCCTCTGCTTTTCCAAGTCGCAGGGCACGAGCAAGTGCGTCGAGGGTGGCATCGGAAGGACTGACCGTTCGCCCCTGCTCGAGCCGCACATACCAGTCAACGCCAATGCCCGCCAGTTCGGCAACTTCTTCCCGCCGCAGACCCGGCGTGCGACGGCGCCGGCCGCTTCTGAGTACGCCCGCATCCGGGACCAGTTTCTCCCGGCGCGAGCGCAGGAAATCACCAAATTCACTAAGTCTCGCTGCTGGCATGTTCGTCTCGCAAGGGGGGACGCCAGAATCCTAGGATAGTACCAGGCCTTGTTGTCTATTCTGGGCTCGCCAGAATCACGTCGTCAAACCATCCTTGAGGAGGACGACGATGAAAGCTGCAGTTCTGCATTCGCTTGACCGACCGCTCGAGATTGCGCAGATACCGAATCCGGAAATCGGGACGGGCGAGGTGATCGTGGATGTCGCCGCTGCGCCGGTGCTGCAATACGCCAACGAAGTGTTCAATGGTCAGCGTCGTTATCCGATCGAGCTGCCCATGGTGCCCGGCTGCGGCGCGATCGGCCGCGTGAGCGCAATCGGCCCTGACGCTACGCATCTAAAGGCTGGCGACTGGGTGTTCTGCGACCCGACCGTGCGCTCGCGCGACGACGTCTTGATGCCCGATATTGCGCTACAGGGCTGGAGCTCACGTGGCGAGGGCGGCCTGCGTCTGCAACGGTACTTTCATGATGGCCCGTTCGCTGAACAGGTGCGTGTGCCGACCGAGAACGCGATTCGAATCGGTGAGATCGATTCGGACGAGGCGGGGCGGTGGTGTGCGCTCAACGTCATGCTCGTGCCCTATGGGGGGCTGCTTGCGGCCGCGCTGCGGGCGGGCGAGACGTTGCTCGTAAGCGGTGCTACCGGCAACTTCGGCAGTGCCTGCGTGGCCGTCGCGCTCGCTATGGGGGCGCGGTGCGTGGTTGCCCCGGGTCGCAATGCACAAGCGCTCGACGATCTGAAACAGCGATTCGGCGAACGTGTGCGACTGGTCAAACTTTCAGGCGATGAGCAGACGGACCGAGAACGGATGCAACAGGCGGCTCCTTGTCCGATCGATTGCGTCATCGATCTATTACCGCCCTCGGCACCCGCCACGGCCGTGCGTGCCGCTTTGATGGCCGTGCGCCCGAACGGTCGCGTCATTTTGATGGGCGGCGTGGGAATGCTGGGCGGCGCAGGGCTCGACCTGGCGTATCCATGGATCATGCGCAACGACATCACAATACGCGGCAAATGGATGTATCCGAAGGAAGCTGTGACGCTCATGGCGGGTCTGATCCGCTCCGGCTTGCTGGATCCTGGACATTTCGACATCAAGACATTCCCGCTCGTCGATGCCAACGATGCGGTATCCCATGCGGCTGCGAACGGAGGTCCATTCAGAATGACCGTGATACGGCCTTAGCCGGCGATTGTGGCGGGTGTCGGCCTTGCATTGGTAATGGATTATGCGAGCAAACGCTGGAACGGCTTGTGGATACCTGCAGGCCGATGGGGTCGGGCTAAGCCCGACCTGTTGCGGTCCGTCGAGAAGACAACATCCAACGACCGCTTGGCAGATTCAAAGCAGTCGCACGAACGTCCAATGGCGGTCGAGACGAATGACTCTTCATGGCGTGCGCCGTGAAAAGGCGGCGCTTTTCCAGTGGGTGAAAGCCCCACCCGGCAACCGCTCCAGCCGGAAGCAACCGGAGCAATCGTGGAGGTAACGAAGCGGTTGAAGCCTTCGGTGAAGCGTGTCACGAAATACGGTGACAGCGCGAGTGTGCAGGCCGTAACGCGAGTGAACGCCGAGCAAGCCTCGAAAAGGACGATGCGCAGGCCGACCTGACTGCCATATCGGGGAAGGCTGATACGGCTCGGTGAATGAGCAGGCAGGACGCCCAGTCGCTGCGCCGGGGTAGTGGCGACAGCATGCTCACAAGGGAAGCGCACGCAACACGGGAAGCCCCCTGGCGTGGTCAGGGATGACCAACCGGACGCCCGTGAGGGAGAGGCCGGGCACCTTGGGGTGACGGAGAGGCCCGTAGTACCGCTGAAGCCGGTGTAATGCTGGTGGAGGGAAGGGGCCTCAGTTCAAGACCAACGCAATACGTAGTGAGGGACCTGGAGATTGGGCAACCTTGTATCTTGAAGTTGGGTTTGAAAGGCGCTGTCTTTATTCGTAGTAGAAGGCTGTGGAGCTTGTGGGCGAAGCGGGGCGCGGTGGGCAACGCGCAGCGTTGTCCACGGTAAGCTGCGCGGTGCGCCGTAGGCGCGTCGTCCACAAATCCACAGTCTCGTGTTTATGTCGGTTTGGCAATGCTCGTGTAGCCCGATTCAACCTGGGGTGTGAAGTCCGTTTGATAGCAGAAGGCGCACGAGCCTAGCCGCTCATCAGAAGCCCGAACAGTTGTCTGAACCTAATTCGCATGTACAAGGAGGGGTAGTGACGAGCTTGCCAGATCCGAATCAGAAACCGGTCACGATTGACATCGATGTGGCAAAGGCCACCCTGGATGTGGCGATCGGCCAGAAGGTGCCTACGCTGAGCCTCGCGAATGACGTGGACGGCTTCGAGACCCTGCTCTCGAAACTGACACAGCATCAGGTCGCGCTGATCGTGCTGGAAGCTACCGGCGGCCTTGAAATGGGCGTAGCCTGCGTGTTGCAGGCTGCAGGGTATGCCGTTGCAGTTATCAATCCCCGGCAGGCGCGTGACTTCGCGCGTGCGATGGGCCAGCTGGCAAAGACAGACCGCATTGATGCGCGCATCCTCGCACAACTCGGCGATGTCATTGAGCGTCATCCCGAACGTGAGAAGTTCGTCAAGCCGTTGCCGACGGCCGAGCAGCAAGCACTCGCCGCTCTGGTTTCGCGCCGCAGACAGCTGATCACGATGCTTGGCGCCGAACGCAACCGGCTTGCTCTGGCCCACGCCCAGACTCGCAGGAGCATCGAGACGATCATCGAGACATTGATGGACGAACTTGAGCGTGTCGATGACGACATGTCCGTAAGCGTCCGGACGCACTTCTCTGATCTCAACGAGGAGAAGACGCGAATCTGCAAGGTGCCGGAAGGCGAATTCGACTTCCGGGGTTACACGTTTGGGCGGCTGTACTCTGCGACGACTGGCCAGGCCCGTATGGGCATGCGGCCGTCGAAGAAGAGTATCCGGCGCATGGTTGAAAAGATTCATGCGTTGACCGCCGCTTCGATGACGTGGATGGACACCACGGAGCTGATTGGCAAATTGAACCGCACGCTACGCGGCTGGGCGAACTACTTCAAGGTAGGCACCGTCAGTCGCGCATATCGGGCGCTCGATAGCTACACCAGCACGCGGTTGCGTCGGTGGTTACGTACCAAGCACAAGGTAAGACGTCGCAGGGGCGGGAGCTATCCACCCTCGCACCTCTACGGGCACTTTGGTCTCGTTCGTCTACAAGGGCCTTGGCAGTGACTTGCCGTGTACGAAGGCGTGATGTCTTGTCCGAGAGCCGGATTCTGGAGATCTGCACGTCCGGTTCGATGAGCGGGTTGTGGAAACGGGGTTAAGGCAAGGATACTCGGGCACCGCCAGACGAAAGGGGCGGCAACAGACAAACCGAACCTAATACTACCGCGCCACAACTCGACTCTACCGGACGGGGTCGGACGGCGACCGCCTCAGTTCGACCCTGAACAGACCTTCAGATTTACCCAAACAAACATGTCCCCGTAGAAGCGGCCGTTCGACGCTAGATGTCTAAGTTTGACCGGATTATTTGCCACCGGCTTCGTCCATTTCATTGATCATCGTCATTTCCATTATGTTGCCGGCCTCCTCTCGAGCGGACCGCGATCCCGCCCTGGGTGACTGGACCGGGGGTGGAGTCCTCGATGACCTGAGACGGCGCCACATTGCCCCTTGCCCCCGGCGCGAACGCGAGAATGCGCAGGTTCGGCTCGGCAACAAGGAGCCGCCCGTCCGAGGAGATGGCGATCTTGTTTCCCGGCAAGCCAGAGCCAGTGATTCCCGTGGCTGGACCGCTGATTGTCCGTACCGGCGGCACGTCGCCGTTCGCCTGGGCGGCGAAAACGCTCACCTGGATCTGCGTCAGGTCCGAGGTCTGGTTGTAGACGAATAACTCGTCCGTACGCGGATCGACAGCGATCGTCATGTTGTTCCTTGCAAAAAGTCCGGCCCCCGGCAGCAGGCCGGTTTTGCTACCCGTGAGGCTGCGCAGAAGCGGCGGCGAGGTAATGCTCCGACGCGTGCCAAGCGTGTCGATGATCACCGCCCCCCGTATGTCATAACCCGCAATCAGCAGATTGTCGTCCTTATCAATGGCAATGCTCACGTACTGGACGATATTCGGATCGGTAATGTGAATCGGATTGGTTACAGGCCCAGAGCTGTTGGCGGGAGCGACCAGCACCCCCGCCTCCGAGGGGCGAACGGTCATGACGAAGTCGTTGAGGTGGGAATCCACCGCGATGCTGAGCAGGTCATTTGTTATCGTCAACATGAACGACCGACTGGGCGCTTCATTGCCCTCGGCCTTCCGCAGAAAGATGTCGACCGTGCTGTTGGTAAGAAACTGCGCGACGTGAAAGGAGTCCTTCTTGTCGATCACCGTCGCTCCAGCGGTCATGAGGGTGGTGAGCGGCCCTTGCAGCACCTGGCAGGGCTCGGTCGCTCCGTTGGCGCGCAAGGAGTAACCGCGAATCTGATCCCCGAGAACGAGGAAGACGGCGTCGTTGGGGCAGGCGGCGTGCGCCAGTTGGACCCCGAACAGCATACTGACGACGGTGACACATAGCGCGGGTTTCATGACACGCCTCCTTGGTCATATTGTGCGAATGCGCCAATCAAGCATAGACCCCGGGCGAAGGCCGAACGGAGTTCCGCCAGTTGGAACCTGTGTTTTGGCGGGCGATGCGAGGGAACACCCATCGATATCGAACGATAGTCCGGTGTGCTAACGTGTTATGGCCCCATGTCGCATATGGATGACCGGTTTTTTAACGCATGATTGGCTCGTTCAGGCCAGCAACGAACGGTCGGAACGCCCGTCTGAGCGGCTCAAATTGGCCGAACCGCGCCGCATGCGGCCAGAAATAGCCGTATGCCCCACCTCATGCCCCATCTAGACTGAAGGCCCCGCGGCTTGCCGCCCTCGTAGCGCGACGGCTATCGAGCTTCCGACAATCATTGCGATTCCCGCCAGGGATACGGTGCTTACCGTCTCCCCCCCAAATGACGTAGCCGAAGAGCGCTGCCCAGACAATGCTGGTGTAGTTGTACGGCGCCAAGGCCGCAGCGTCGGCTTGACGGAACGCCATGGTCATCAGGAGTTGGCCTGCTGTGGCGAAGGCGCCTAGCAACGCCATCAAGCCTAAAGCACCAATCGATGGTGCGCGCCATGCAAACAGTAGTGATGCACCCGTTACCACCGTGCCGACGACCGTGAAAAACAGGACGGTCGTTCCGGAATCGTCGGTCGGCCGGATTCGCTTGATCTGAATTATCGATAGCGCGCCGAAAATCGCAGCGACGATAAGCAGCACCGGCCCGATCCAATTTGAGTTAGATCCATCGGGACGGACCACGAACAGAACGCCCACGAACCCGACTAGCGCAGCAAGTGCGTCCCTGCGCATCAATCTTTCCTTCAGCAAAGCCGGAGCGAGGACGATCATCAGTAACGTTTCGGAATAGACGACCGCGACGGCCTCGCTCAACGGAACGTAAGGCAAGGCAGCGAAGAAACACGCCGATGCCCCAAGCAGCGTCAAGGACCTGAGAATCTGCCCCCGTGCGTCCATGCTTCGCAGCCGGTCGATCAGGGGGCGGTCACGCACGCACACCGCAATGGCGGGGACCAATCCAAATAGCATCCGGAAGAATGTCACCTCATTCGCCGGGTACTGCAGCGCGACAGACTTGCCAAGTGCGTCAACAACTGCGAAGCAAAACATCGAAACAAGTATCAAGCAGATGCTGCGGAAAGAGGTTGCCTGATCTCCCACTGCCGAAAGAAGGGGCACGCTGAGCCTCACAAGTGACTGTCAATGCGGGACTACGAGAGCGCTGATTGTCGACGATTTATGTTGCCGGGTCGATCGTCCGGAGTTGGCCGGTCTGCGACCACTTGCTGACCGGCATGAAGCCCTACACCTCTGTCTGTTCAGCCATTTCAAGCGCGTCATCGACCTCGATGCCGAGGTATCGGACGGTGCTTTCGAGCTTCGTGTGGCCGAGCAGCAACTGGACAGCCCTGAGGTTCTTCGTGCGGCGATAAATCAATGACGCCTTGGTTCGGCGCATCGTGTGCGTACCGTAGGCAGTGTCGTCAAGGCCGATTGACGCGGCCCACCGATGAACCAGCCGGGCGTATTGTCGTGTCGACAGGTGGGGAGAGCCGTGAATCCTGCTTTTGAACAGCAAGTCGGTCGCATGCAGCCCGGCATGCCTTATCCACGCTGCCACCTTGCCACGCTGTCTCGCGTCTGCTCGGTGACCTCGAATTGCACTGGCCGTTGAGTCTTTTGCTGCATGATCGTCGCGCGACTGGCTACGTGCTCCCCATGGCAAATATCGCGCACTCGTAGCTTCGTAAGATCACACGCCCGAAGCTTGCTATCGATGGCGAGATTGAACATTGCCAGATCCCGCACCTGGGACGAAAGCTGCAAGCGTACGCGGATCGCCCAGATCTCCTTAAGCTTGAGCGGGGGCTTCTGTCCCGTCAATCTTCCTTTGTTCCACGGTACCCGCGACGGGCCTGTGTCGGTTGATGCTTTCATGACAATCTCCTTTCAGATGAAGGGAGATTCAGTCTGTACTTCTGCAATGGGCGCTACCCGACCCTTCCCGGCCATTCGACAGCGAAAAGCCAAACGGCCGAAGCGGCCGAGAAGCGGCCCGTTGTCGGGAAGTTCGGCGATCGGAGGGGCGCATCCATTGAAACGCACTTTGTTGAGCGGCCTCGGTCTGCTTTGCATCCTCAAGAAGGACGCGCAGTCCGCCCACCGATATGCCAAGGCGACTGGTGGGCCTGTTGTTGGTCATGTAATTGGGTAAGGCCACAGCGCCCGCCGCAGCCTCCCCCAAAGAACCATACCGTACCGCAATTTCATCTGAGCGCTATTGGACGTTGAGATAGTAGAGATTGCTGATTCCGGGCGCGGAAAAAATCAGAGTATGCTGGCCCACGGGCAATGGCTTGATTGCAATCCAATACCCATCCGATACGGAAATGGGCGTACCGCCGGGGGGCGAATTGATGTTCGAATAAAAAACAAATTTGCTGACTGGCACAGGTGGCTCGAAAGAGAAGACAGGCGATTCAAAATGGAACTGGTCCAGGAAGTTAATGCTCACGCCATCAAGCGTGACATTCAAAGTGCTCGATTTTGGCAAAGCTTTTTTCGAAAATGCCGGCGGACATGGGAACGGGTTGTTGCAAAGCGCCGCACGGAGGTCGGCACCGCTCGGATTGTTTAGGACGGCCTCGTTGGGTTTGTTTGCAATTTCCAGATTGGACCATTCGGCATTAGTAACGGGAAATAAAATCGGGCTACCCGCTGGCACCGTGCAGTTTCGAATGATTTGCGTTGTCGAGAAAACGCCCGCCAGGAAGTAAACGGGCGCGGCCGGCTGGGTGCCGTTATGACAGGCGGTATCGGAAGTGTTGGGCGAAAATGGGTGATTTTGGCTGGGGATTTGCAAATAGAATTGCCACCAAGCGGCTGACCAGTCACCGTAGGTCATGCCAAGAATAAGTTCATTGGGTGCGTAAATGCGGTTGTCGGTCGATTGGGCATTGGCGGTAGGATTTGCGCATAATAGAGCAATTGCCAATGCAATTGTGCGTGCCTTCATAATATGTCTCCTGTTACTGTGCTGGTACTTGGTTCAGGCTGTTGAAAAACCTCCCGCGCTCGTCATCCGGGCGTGCTCTAAAGAAGTATCCTCATCGAAAGTCTTAGTAATCCAAACGACAGCAAAAAAGTCTTAATCATTTTGAAGCCCTTTCACTTGGAACCCAGTATAGGTTGAGTTATGTTACCGGAAATTACTTTTTATCTTTTTCCGACGGCTGCTAAGTAATGGCGGAGCATTGCTATCAAGACTGACTAGCGTTAGAGATTTGGTCGACCCATTGTGGGTATCATCGTGCACCGAGCCTCCACTGGCCGCCTCGAGGGGACATAGCTTAATGAGGGCTAACCCCATGCCCGGCTCGACCGACGGTTACCGCTTCCTGGATGCGCGTATCGAACGCTTAGGAAATCCGGCGGGAAGGCCCAATCTGCTTGACGAAGACATTAGCAATATCCATCTTATCTATTTGCAACACTCGCAGGCCTCAACTATGTTGAATAGCCGGAAGGCTCGGCTGCCGGGCGGGTGCCATGTCCGATATTCCTAGCACTCTTACGCGATTCCGAGTTCCCGACAATAGTAGGGAGACCCGGCTATGACGACACCGCTGCTCGGACAGATGATGGACGTGCCGCTGACGGTTTCCTCACTGCTGGCCCATGCGTCACGTCACTTCGGCACGACCGAGATCGTGTCAAAGCGCATCGAGGGCGACGTGCATCGCTACACGTATCGCGACTGCGAAAAGCGCGCGAAGCAACTGACGCAGGCGCTTATCGCGCTGGAGGTGCAGCCGGGCGAACGGATCGGCACGCTGGCATGGAACGGTTACCGCCATCTGGAAGCTTATTACGGCACGACGGGCTTCGGGGCCGTCTGCCATACCATCAACCCCCGTCTCTTCCCCGAGCAGATCGCATGGATCATCAACGACGCCGATGACAGCTATGTGCTGTTCGACACGACGTTCGCGCAGCTGATCGATTGCCTTGCGCCCCGCTGCCCGAAGGTGCGTGGGTGGATAGCGCTTGCCGACGACGCGCATCTGCCTGCGATGCAGACGCCCACACCGCTCATCAGCTACGAGACGTTGCTCAAACCGCACGACGGCGCATTCGACTGGCCACTCCTCGACGAGCGCCAGGCATCGTACCTTTGTTACACCTCGGGCACGACAGGCAATCCAAAGGGCGCGCTGTATTCGCATCGCTCCACGGTGCTGCACGCGTACGCCGGTTCGCTGCCGGATGCGATGTGTCTATCGGCGCGCGACTCGGTGTTGCCCGTCGTGCCAATGTTTCATGCGAACGCATGGGGCATGCCGCATGCCGCGCCGCTCACGGGCGCGAAACTCGTCCTTCCGGGCAAGGATCTCGACGGAAAATCGCTGTTCGAGCTGATGCAGGCGGAGCGCGTCACGTATTCCGCCGGCGTGCCAACCGTCTGGCTTGGCCTGCTCAACTACATGAAGGAAGCGGGCGTGCGGTTGTCGTCACTGCAACGCGCGGTGATCGGCGGGTCCGCGTGCCCGCCGGCGATGCTGCGCACCTTCGAGGAATACGACGTCGAAGCCATTCACGGATGGGGCATGACCGAGATGTCACCGCTCGGCACGCTCGCAAAACTCAACTGGGAACAATCACAGCGGCCGCCAGACGAGCAGCGCAGGCTGCGCGAAAAGCAGGGGCACGTGATCTATGGCGTGGACATGAAGATCGTCGGCGACGATGGGCTCAATCTGCCGTGGGATGGCGTCGCGTTCGGCGAACTGCACACGCGCGGTCCGTGGGTGATCAAGCGGTATTTTCAGAAGGATGACTCGCCGCTCATCGACGGCTGGTTTCCAACCGGCGACGTGGCCACGATCGACCGGGACGGTTTCATGCGCATCACCGACCGCAGCAAGGATGTGATCAAGTCGGGAGGCGAGTGGATCAGTTCGATCGAAATCGAGAACATCGCGATCGCGCATCCGGCCGTCGCAGAGGCGGCCTGCATCGCCTGCGCCCATCCGAAGTGGCTGCAGCGGCCGCTGCTCGTCGTCGTCAAACGCAAGGACGCGGAGATCACGCGCGACGAACTGCTCGCGTTCTACGAGGATAAGGTCGCGAAGTGGTGTATGCCAGATGACGTTGTCTTCGTCAACGAATTGCCGCATACGGCCGTTGGCAAGCTGCACAAACTGAAGCTGCGCGAGCAGTTCTGCGATCACGTGCTGCCGTCGGCGCTCGAAGTTGAGAACTGTCCGCTTGCCGACGAGCGCGCAACGGGAGGCGCCGGGTCGAAACCTGCGGCGGAATAATCGGAAGGAGGCTGTCAAAGGGACCGCCACCGCACCGCCATTTGGTGCAACCGGCCGTAGCCGACCCGGAGCGGTCAGATGAGATTTCCGAAAGCCGACGTTCAACGATTGGGTTCAGGGACTCCCGCGAAGCGGGACGGACTACCGATATTGAGGACGATCGTTGGGCGACCGTTGTTCATTGTGATGGCGCTGGCACGAGCCCGTACCTAGACATGACATCGATAAGTTTCTCGCGGTCGGGCGGTCCGCCAGCGTTTACGATTGCTCCGACATCACGAAAATACTGAGCACCAATGTCGGGAGTAAGGACGATCAATGCGCGGGCTGTGCCATTGTGCGGATTGCTAAAGTGATGGACCGATCCGCGTGCGGTGAACATCCATTCTCCTGGTGTCAGGTCCCGGACTATCCCATCGACCGAGTACCGAAGCATGCCTTCCAGGACATAGACGCATTCTTCGTTACGTGTATGGCTGTGTGGTGGCGGAACTTGCGAGTTAGGGGGCACGGTCAACTCAAAAACACCCATCCCGCCTGTCGCAGTTCCATCTATCAGGTACTGAATGCTCAATTGACCAACGTTGATTGGTTCGCGTGCCGCCGCGCCGCTGAGAGTCATTTTCAAACTCCTTCTGATTGAGAATTCTCGTCAATCCGCCAACGTTATAGGCGAGGGACGCACCGCTTGCGGCGCGTCCGGCGACGGAAGGGAACTCCGTTCAACTTGGATTGTGCGCCTCTCAGGGGCGTATCTTGTCCGAGAGCGGCGACAGGCCGGTATTGGCCGCTCGGCGCCGCCACCACAACACGGACACTACATTGTGCGCGACCAGAACGGCTCAGACAGTAAACGGAACGGCTACCGGAAAACGCGTGCCCATGCGGCCCGAACACGCCGCGCGCGGTCTTCAAGGAGATACGAGGCGGCCAGCGCGAACAAACCCGAAACAACACCCGTCGCGACGTGCTCGATCGCGGGGATGCGGTAGTGACTCCTGTGTGAGTAAGCGTCGCCCAACGTTGTCAGGCACCCGAGGACCAGGGCATTACCATATCGATGCCCGTAGAGTTTCGAAGCCGGCGTAAAGGTCAAGAGTACAGCCAGAAGTCCGGTGAACAGTCCTGTCCGCAATGCGATCGTCCAGTGCACAAGGCTCATGACGTTGCCCCAGCTCCCCGGCATGCAGGTCATGCATGCGCTGGTGGGTTGCCAGAAACGCTGAACAAACAGCCTTACGCGGCGCTTCCACTCATTTGACATGAGGAATTCCCCATCGACGCCGCTGTCACGTACACCGCCACTCGACGTTTCGTCGGAGCTGTTGTCAGGCTTGTTTCTGTCTCCTGCCGAGACTCAAACAGGTGCGGAGAACGTGCTCGCGTCCGAGCCCAATCGATAATTTATCCACGGTGGAATACTACACCGCGGCGGGTGTGCCCCCTTTTGGCCACCGCGACAATCGGCGTGGTACCACGCCGTTGGGAAGTGAACGGGAGCACGCAGGTGAAGACTTTGCCCGGACTCGACCCGCCTGAGACGTTCGTTGATCCGCTCTGCGAATGGCGGGTTACAGGGGCACAACGGCCGCCGACGTCAACCCTCAGCGGTCCGATAAAATTGGACTGCCTCGACATGACACGCCAATTGTGACCAGCGCAATGGCCACCACTCTTACTTATCAACTTCCTCAGGCGGCTATGCTTTATTTCCCGTTTCAAGGCCTGCCCGTCAAAGTGACGGCAACACCCGTATGACACACTCATGCGTTCCGCACAAGCAAGCAGAAACGTTCGCTACCGCACGCAGCGGAAGCCGCATATGAGTCGCGTTGAGCTATTTTGTCTGTTGGAACGCGCAATCGGTCACCCCGCAGAGTGCATGCGATGAGCCGCTTCGATAGCGTGGCCCATTCCCCGCGAAATGGTGGAGATTGTGATGCGCAATATTGTGATGGCGTTGATATTTATAGCGATCTCGTGTGCTGCGAGTGCCGAAGACGGTTTCGGCGGCACTTATAAGCTCGTCAGCGCCACGCGGATGATTGTCGAGACCGGCGAGACCAAGGATGCATACGGCAAGAATCCCAAGGGATATATCATGTACGGGAGTGATGGCCGCATGCTGGTACTGATCACGCATGACGGTCGGTCGAAGCCTTCGCGGACCGACATGACGGACCAGGATCGGGCCGATCAATATCGGACCCTGAATACGTATGGCGGGACATACACATTCCACGGTGACTCGGTCGAGCACCACATCGATATAGCAGGCAACGAGTCGCGCGTCGGGACCACTGAGATTCGAGAGGTCAAGAGAGACGGCGATCGATTGATCTATACGACGAAGCCGCAGCCCTTCTCGAGCGACGGCAAATTGAGTGTCATTACCCTAGTCTGGGAGAAGCTGAAATAGCTGCGAGCAGGTTCGCGCGCAAACAAGAGAAAGGTCCCAGAAGACGGTTGGGTGCCCCTCGAAGCCGCGAAGCGGCGCTCCACAATCGATATACGGATGGGCAATACCTTTCGCCGTGCCTGTCTGTCAACATGAGTGCTGCGGGACTGCAAACCTCCTAGCTCGTCCTGACGTGACATGAAAGCGAGAATTTCCGTTCCAATCCGCGCCGTCGCAGTCGTTGAATCCCGCGACATCTGAACGGCAGCTTCCGCGTTGAGGAGCGGTCGCTCGAGTGTCCGAAGGAGTATGCAGGCGAACGGCGCTTCATGGCCGGCTTGTGCCCGCTAGCACCGTTGAATTCAGTGCGCCTGCACGCCCTGCAGGCGGATCAGGAAGTTCTCAACCGCGCGATTGAAAGCCGCATTGTCCTCGACATGAGGTATATGCCCGACTCCAGGTAACACAGTCATGCGCGCGTCAGGCAGCAGTCGTGACAGGCGTAGCCCCTCGCTAACGGGCGTCACGCCGTCGGTGGCTCCCCAGATCACTTCGACCGGCATCGTCAGTGACGCGTATTCCGGCGATTGACTGCTTCTGCTGAGTCCCGGATCATTGACAAAGGCATCCAGCCAGTTTCCGTAAGCCTCAGTTGTACCGACCAGCGAGAGCGGCCGCTGATAGACGGCGATCCGCTCAGGCGTCAGCGTGTCATGGCGCGAGGTGAACTTCCGCAGAAACCATCCGGTAAGCCGTGGATTAGTTGCCGTCGCGGCAATCACCGGCCGCGCGACGGCCGGCAGCGCCATCAGGCTACCGACGAGGCCACGGTCGGCTGGCGGCGGATCGATAGACAACGCAACGTCCACCAGCACCGCCGCCTTGAATCGCGCAGGCTCAGCCATCAACGCTTCGACAGTGGCTCGCCCACCGAACGAATGGCCAACGAGAATCACCTGCGAAAGCTTCAGCGTGTCGAGCATCCTGAGAATGCGCAAAGCCTGGTGGCCCGTGTCGTACGTATTGGCCGCGGGCCGGCTGGTGTAACCAAATGGCGGCAGGTCCACCGCAATGCAGTGATAGCCGGCCTGACCGAGAAAATCCATGGTCGGAAGCCACGTCGAACTCCAGGCACCCACGCCTGAGATTAAGACGATCGGCTGCCCAGTAGCGGGGCCGCGCTCCTGTATCAGCATGTCCACGTCCGCCGCACGCACGAAGCGCGATCCGGCCGGCGCCGCGCTCTGCGGGACGTCCCGTTCGCGGCTACTGGCGATCAAATCTGCGCCGCCTAATACGGCAACTAGCGTGATGATAGGCACAACGGCCAGCGCGATCGCGACTTTATAAAGTTTCATGGAGGCTCACGCATTCCTTTTTATGCTTTGCGGGTTCGGCGGCACACTTATTGTGGCGGATGATTATGTACAGTTATGCTCAGCCAATTTTCTCGGTATTGGGATCGACCGATAATATCAAGTCCGCTTAAACTTGCGCACCGAAGCTTGAAACGTTTCAACGGTTTTTGGAACCAACAACTGACTCCCGGGAATAGGCCAGAATAAAAATGCTTTTATCCACCCTCGCACCCGCTTTCTTTTTGAGCCGCGGTCGTATCACCCGCAGCGAATGGTTGACACGGATCATCATCGCCGCGCTCGTGTGCGCCGCCTTTGGCAGTCTCGCCGGCTCCTGGTTCGGCGAGATAGGTGCGGCCGTCTTCGCAATCGTCTTCCTGTGGAGCGCGGTCGCGCTCTCCACCCAGCGCCTGCACGACATCGGACGGCGCGGATGGTCGTTGCTGACCGCCATCGTCCCGGTGTTCGGGCCGATCTGGGTGCTGATCCACGTATTGCGCCGCGGCGTCGATCACGAGAACCGCTTTGGCCCCGATCCGGCAACCCGCTCGGATTACCTCAAAGTCAATATCGGGGGGTGACACAGGCATGGCAACAGTCAACGACGTCACCCAGCTGAACCGGATCCCCGTATTTTCAATCGCTACGCCCACCACCACGCAGGATGTCGTCGAGGTGCTCACCCAGACCAATCTGCCGGTGTCGGTAGGCGGCGGCCACTTCAGCATGGGCGGGCACACCGCAAGTCCGGGCACCCTGCATCTGGACATGCGCAAGATGAACCGTGTGCTGCGCTTCGAACCGCACACGTCGGCGATTCGCGTGCAGGCCGGCATCCGTTGGTGCGACATCCAGCGCTTTATCGATCCGCACGGCCTGTCTGTCAAGATCATGCAGACCTATGCGAACTTCACAGTGGGTGGTGCGCTTTCGGTAAACGCGCACGGGCGGTACATGGGACTGGGACCGGTCGTGCTGTCGGTACGGGCGATTACGCTCGTGCTGGCCAACGGCGACGTAGTCAACGCCACGCCCACCGAGAACACCACGTTATTCAATGCGGCGATCGGCGGATATGGCGGCGTAGGCATCATCACTGAAGCCGAACTTGACCTTGTGCCCAACACGCGGGTGGAGCGCAGCGACCGCAAAATGCCTACCGCCGATTACAAGACATGGTTCGATACGAACGTGCGCAGCCATCAAGATGTGATCTTCCACAATTTCGACCTCTATCCGCCGCGCTACACGCGCGGCCGGGCGATCAGCTGGACGGTCACCGACGAGCCGGCCACGTCGGCACGTCTGCAACCGCTCAGTCGCGGTTTTCTTGCGGCGAAATACTTTCTATGGGCCATCACTGAAACACCGCTTGGCAAATTCCGTCGCGAGTTTCTGTACGACCCGCTGCTGCATTTCGGCAAGAAGGTCCATTGGCGCAATTACGAAGCCGGTTACGACGTAGCCGAACTCGAACCAGTCGGCCGCCGCCGGCGCACGTATGTGCTGCAGGAGTACTTCGTGCCCGTGGACGCCGTCACGCGATTTGCCGAGGCACTATCGGCGATCCTTTCGCGGCATCGGGTGAACGTGGTCAACATTTCGATCCGCCACGCGCTCGCTGACAACCGCACCGTCATGGCGTGGGCGCGCGGCGAAACTTTTGCCTTCGTGCTCTATTACAAACAGCGCACCCGGGCGAATGCGATAGAGCGCGTGGCAGTCTGGACGCGCGCGCTGATCGATGCAGTACTCGCGGTGGGTGGCACGTACTATCTGCCCTACCAGCTGCATGCGACACACGAGCAGTTCCATCGTGCCTATCCGCGGGCACGCGAAATGTTTGCGCTCAAGGAGAAATTCGATCCGCAGTATCGGCTGCGCGGTGCGCTGTGGGACCGGTACTACGCTCCCGAACGAAGCGTACCGGAAGCGGCGTCTTTGCCGGCGGCCGCAACACCTGTTTCTTCGCTGGCCGTTGCGGCGAACCAGGCAGACCGCGATGGCACCCTGTTCGAAACGATCTATCGCAGCGAGCGCGAAGCCGATCGTTTCTATGCGTTCCTGCAGAACATTTTCAATGTGCTGCCCGAAGACCGTTTGCATGCGTTGATTAAGACTTCAGCGACCGAACACACTGGCGACGAGCGCATCTATCGCGCGATCCAGGCGGGGCTCAAACCGATCACACCGCGCCTCGCGATGCTCACGCACGCGCTGCCGTCCCTGTCGATGCAGAAGGCCGAAATGGGCCGGCAAGCCGCCATGCTGCTGGGCGATGCGCCGTTGCAGGACTATGTCGAAATTGGCACGACAGGGCGCTACGTTCGGGCCATGAAGAAGTTTCTGCGGCTCAAAGGCAAGGTGACGCTGGTTCATGATGTACGGCCGGGAATGAGCCCGGTCGATATTGTCGAGCGTGGGCAGATCGGCTCGATCGGCGAGTTCCAGCCTTTGAACGACTACGCACCTATCGCGCTGCCTGCCGCTAGCGCAGACCTGGTAAGTTGCTTTGTCGGCTTGCACCACATGGCGCCGGCTAAGCTCGCACCGTTTCTCGACTCGATCGCGCGGATCGTTCGCCCGGGTGGCTATTTCGTGGTCCGCGATCACGATGTCACGACGCCGACGATGGACGCATTCGTTGCGCTTGCCCATACGGTCTTCAACGCGGGCCTCGGCGAAACGTGGGAGACCAACCGGTCGGAGCTGCGTCATTTCGCCAGTGTGGACGACTGGATCTCACGCGTCGAAGCGGCAGGCTTTCGCCATACTGGCTTGCGCCTGACCCAGCAAGGCGATCCGTCGGACAACATCCTGATGGCGTTCGTGCGCCTTGGAGAGGCCGCATGATGAGGCAGTTGCGGAACGCGCTTCTCGCCATCGGTGTCGCGCTGACATTCGCCGCGCCGGTTGCGCATGCGGAGGCGCCCGCGACACCGGGCACCTCATACCAAAGCCCCGTGCCTGCAGCGGATCGCCGCGGCACTGAGCAGACGCTGCTGACCTTTCCGGAGTGGTATCTCGTGCACAGCCCCGCGGAGTACGCGCGGATCGTGCAATCCGAGCCGTCGCACGACTTTCCGTTTCTGGACCAGATCGGCCAGCTCTGGTCGAGCTACGCGACCGTCACGCGCGAGCAGATGCGCGACAACTGCCCGCTCAATCCTGGTTACCACGTGATGATCTGGGTGATCGCATCGAGCACGACCGTGGAATATGCGCTGCGCTCCCTCTACGAAAATACCGTGGGTCGCGCAAGCTGGCTGCTCGGCGGAAGGAAACTGACCGACGAAGACCGCTACGGCGCCCAGGCGGCTCAGGCGTACGTGGACTTTATCCGTCAGGAGCCCTGGTACCTGTTCGACTTCAGCGCGCGGCTGCGGCACCTGTGGAGCGACGTCCCGATGTGGGGGCCGGGACTCGTGCGCAAATGGGAACGCCGCTACGCGTTGACCACCGAATACGCGATTAAAGCTGTGTACGGAAAACTGATCGAAAAGGCAACGCGGGCCGCCTACACACCGGCCCTGATGACGACCGATGTTGTTGTGGACCACCTGCCCGATGACTGGTCGGCACCGGCTCACGTCAGCGTGCTTGCCCGTCTGCCGGACGGTCGGGCGTTGCTTGCGTTGCCGCGCTATTTCGACTTCAGGCTTGCGGCGACATCGCTCGCGCAACAAGGTATTCATCTCACCGATATCGCCGGCAACACATCGGAGATCCTGGTCACGGTATGGATGAAAGACGACGCCGCGTTGCCGCACGGTAGCGGCCGTATGTTGTTCGAACAATCACTGACGATGCCTGCCCATACCCGACGCGTCGCGCTGCTGGTGCCGGTTCGCGGCCTGTCCGATTTTCTGGCGGCGGCCGGGAAGGACGGCCTGGTTACGGAGCATGTGTACGACTACTGAAGTGGCAGTGGATGTGAAGACAACGGAACAATGGTGAGGCATGGGCGAAACATAAAGTTACTGCATGGCGATGCGAGTTTGAAGCAGTTTGCTGCTATGCCGCCCTTGCGAAGTCGACATCAACTGTCTGATACAGCCGTAAAAAGCGATTGTCGCATTGTGACCGGACCGCGCCTGTCGGCGATCGACGGCAGTCGACCCTCAACCGTCATTCGTCCTGGCACCCTAGCTATGGCCGCTCTCCGCCGCGTCTACCGGTCATCGGAGCCGTTGTGCCGGTCGGCACGTTGTCGGCCGGAACGGCTCTTTGGCGATTTTTCCCGATTATCCGGAGCCTCCTTGAATCCGGGCATTGCCCCTTGATCGGAAACCCCGTCTTTCAATCTCGAAGTCTTGGTAAGGCAGAACAACACCCGCCTGAACGAACTCGCCTTGTACTGCCATGATGATCCTTCGTATGTGCGATGGCGCGCAGAAGATTTCCGACGTGGGTTCATAGTAGTTTTGGTTGCCTTGATATGAGGTGTGTGACCTGCGCAATCCCGGCATCAAATTCGCCATATTGACAGGTTCATCAGGATTGCTGCTTGCGGGCTGTGCCGGGAAGCACGAGGCATCACTCGCGAAGAGGGTTTGAAGCGAACAATGGTCATTATTCGGGGCAATTCCAGGTTTAGGCTCTTCCTGTACACCGGGTTTGTTGCATTGGCGTACTACGCAGGCGCAAAAGTAGGACTTGCTTATGCGATAGTGGGCGGCGCAGTGTCTCTGGTGTGGCCTTCCAGCGGCATCGCCCTTGTTGCGCTTCTCGCTCTGGGCTTCGAAGTTGCCCCCGGAATCGTCATTGGTTCCTTCCTGGCTAACGTGTCGGTGGGCGTGCCCTTGCCAGTGGCCGCGGTGATTAGCACCGGCGCCATGGTTGCAGCCTTGACGGCAGCAATACTGTTGAACCGCGTAGCCCGATTCCAGATCACCCTCGACCGCATCAAGGACGTGTTAGCCCTCATCGTCCTGGCTGCGGTGCTCAGCACGGTAGTGAGTGCGCTGATCGGCACGACCGCCTTATTCGGAGGGGGCCTGGTGCCGGTCGCCGAGTACGGCGCAGCCTTTCTGAAATGGTGGCTCGGTGACATGATGGGCGTGCTGGTGGTGGCTCCGCCCCTGCTCAGTTTCCTCGCGTATCCGAACCCCATCCGTTCGGCGGCGCAGGCCGTGGAGGCGTGCGGACTGACCATTGCGACCTTCTGGGTGAGCTACCTCATTTTCGGCGCACCGCAACTTGCCGGACACGGCTACTATCCTGCAGCCTTGGCGGTCTTTCCGTTCATTATCTGGGCGGCTCTGCGCTTCGATCACCTGGGCACCAGTCTCGCGACCCTGATGGTCTCAGTCGTGGCCATCTGGGGTACCACCCGCGGCACGGGCCCCTTCGCCGCCAAATCTCCGGTGGATAGCCTCGTGAGGTGGTGCACCTTCGCGAACGTCGTGGCGATAACCGGACTGCTGCTGGTGGCGGCACGTGCTCAGGAGAAGCGCGTCCATCGCCTGCTGCAGGCATCCCACATCGAATTGGAGCAGCGCGTCCACGAACGAACCGGAGACCTGGAGAAGACAAACAATGAACTCAAGGAGGAGGTGGTGCAACGCCGTCTGCTGGAAGGAGAACTGATCCAGATCGGCGATCAGCAGCAGAGACTCTTCGGCCGCGAACTGCATGACGGACTTGGGCAACACCTGACGAGCCTGGGTCTGTACTGCGCCGCCTTGAATCAGAAACTGCAGACGCAGGGTCACCCAGCCGCCGCCGACGCCACTACCATCGTCGGATTGGTGAAGCAGGCGTCATTGATGACCCGCAGGATTGCCCACGGCCTGGACCCGGTCGCCATGGAATACGGTGGCCTTGCGGCCGCACTGCATGGGCTGGCGGAGACGGCTCGCACACTCAATGGCGTGGATTGCGTGCTGCGGATCGCGCCGGATGTGGACTTGCTGGACTCGCTGATGCAGATCAACCTCTACCGTGCGGCACAGGAAGCAGTCAACAACGCGCTGAAATATAGCCACGGCCGGCGCATCTGGATCGACCTGGAGGGCGCAGGCGGTTTGCAGACGCTTTCAATCAGTGACGACGGAGTGGGTGTCGGCCCGGAACAAATGGAGCGTGCCTCAGGACTGGGACTCCACAACCTGCGTCACCGGGCGAGCCTTCTGGGCGGCTCCTGCACGGTGGCCCGCAATGCCTGGGGTGGCACCACGGTCGCCATCAGCTATCCGATACCGGAGCGCCCAGACCATGCACGGGAACTCGTCTAGCCCAGGCCGCGCGACTCAAATCCTGATCGTGGATGACCACCCCATCATCCGGGAGGGGATGACGCACCTGCTGAATCTGCAAGAGGACCTGCACGTCTGCTGTGCGGCCGGCAGCGCCGAAGAAGCCCTGGCGGCGATGGCCGGCCAACCCGACATGGCCATTGTGGACATCAGTCTGCAATCGGACTCTGGCCTGGATCTTGTCAAGACCCTCCGCCACCGCTATCCAGATCTGGCAATCCTCGTCCTCAGCATGCATGACGAAAACCTGTTTGCCGAACGCGCACTACGGTCCGGGGCAAACGGGTACCTGATGAAACTCGAGGCCACCGAGCATGTCGTGAGCGCCATCCGCGAAGTGCTGGCAGGCAATATTTATTTGAGCGCCGCTATGCATGAAAAGCTGGCGCGGTCCCTTACGGGTCCCAAAAAAATGCCGGCGGGCCCAATTGCAAGCCTTTCGGAACGGGAATTCGAGGTCCTGCACCTGATCGGACTCGGCTTCAGTACCCGCGAAATCGCCGCGAAACTGAATCGGAGCGTCAAGACCATCGAGGCACATCGGGCCAACATCAAGGAAAAGCTGAATATCCGTAGCGGCAACGAGCTGATGCGCTTCGCCATTCAGTGGATCGAGAGCCAATAGGGCGGGGCCCGGTCACTGAATACGGCAATCCCTTAGCCTCGTTTAGGAAAAGTGCCTTATTCACGCGCATGCGGTCAGCGCATAGAGTGCAGTGATACCTGCCGGCGTGCCGCAACACGTGGACGGGCTGGGCAGTCGAAACCCAGCAGTTCCACGAGGACCGTCGCCATGAACACCAATATCCATTGAACCATTGTAGTCCTGAATTTCGCACTGTCCTGGTCCTATGGATGGGCCGTGGGAAATAGGACTCGTCCATCCAGACAGAGCCTTGAGCTGGCTTGCGTGCGCTACGCCGACGCTCTGCATACAGATCACAAAAATAATTCCAATATCGTTCCAACTGGAACAACCGGCAGAACTTTCATAAACACCAAGGAAGTAAATTGCAGGGGATGAAAATAGATCCTGGTTGGATGCCCCGGTCCTATCCTGGAGCGGTCGCGATACAAAAAGGAGATAACTCGCGAATAAAGGAAATTCTGCCCTGGTATTGCAAGAGCGTGCCGAGTCCTTGCAAGAACCTTCGATGCCTTTCGAAGCGGCACGAAATCCTGGCGCCAACTGCTTGATTCGATTGGCGTCGGGCATGTCATACACCATTCTGGAAAATATGATGAAAACTCTGACTTTGATCCCTATTGCCGCATTGGCGTTGTGCACCACGCTGGCCTATGCGGGCGACGACGCTGGCATAGCGAGTACGGCAACCGACAGCAACGCAGCCATGACGTCGGCCGCAGTCGGCGGCACGCCCGGGGGCGGTAGTATGAGCGGTGCCCACGTTGGCAAGACTCGCGCGGATGTCTATCAGGAATTGCAGCGCGCCCAGAAGGACGGCACGCTGGATCGCTTGAACGCGCTCTACGGCGGGCAATGAGCAGATGCACGGGATGCCCGACCTTTTTTGCTCACCGCAATGATGACTATTGCCAACGGGTGAACTAGTTCTGGCATGACGGCTTTCACCCACTTTGCCGTGCTTCGCTGGTGGCTCAACGTGTGCGCGTCCGAATCGAAGGTGACCCGATGATCAAGACGTTCACTGTGCTTCTCGCCTGCCAGTGCCTTGGCGAATTAATAGCCTACGCCGGGAACCTGCCGATTCCCGGCGCGGTTATAGGGTTGATTCTCTTATTAGCCTCCCTGAGTCTCCGCCCCGGCCTTTCATCCGCCATTGAGAGCGACTCTCTAGCCCTGCTTAGGTTTCTGCCTCTTTTGTTCGTCCCAGCAGGAGTCGGCATCATGGTCTTTGCCGGCCGCGTGGCTCATGACCTGCTCCCGATGGCCCTGTCCGTTGTTGTGAGTACGGCGCTAACAATCGTCGTTACCGCGCTTGTCGGCCAAGGCTTGTGCGCTTTATGGCCCCCGCGCGCTGCACCGCTGACAACACCGTTTGCATCGGCGCTCCATGCTGACGGAAACACAGCGCCTGCGGCTGCCGAGATTGCGAAGGTTGATACACCGTGAACGTTCATCAGAGCATCGCGTCCGCGTGGAGATTTCTCGGAACAACACCGCTTCTTTGGCTGACCCTCACGTTCCTCGCGTACGCGATCGCGCAGGTCGTCCACGGTTCGCTAGGAAAAAGTGCGCTCGCGAATCCCGTGTTAATTGCAGTAGCGCTTTTGATACTTGCCTTGCGTGAATCGAACACATCGTATGTCACCTACATGCAAAGCGCCCAGCCCATTCAATTTTTGCTCGGACCGGCAATCGTCGCGCTCGCTATACCGATGCACCGACAATTGCCTAAATTGCGCCGGCTAGCCCCGCAGTTGGCTGGCGCACTTGTGGCGGGATGTGCGACGGGCATCTCATCGGCCGTTTTGATCCCACAGCTCCTGGGAGCCACGGGTCAAATACTTGCCACTATTGCTCCGAAGAGCGTTACGGCAGGAATTGCTATCCGTATTTCCGAGAAAATCGGCGGGTTGCCGTCGCTGACGGCAGTCCTTGTGATCATGACCGGCATCACTGGCGCGGTGATTGGCAGCGGCCTTTTGAGGTTGACTCACGTGTCGAGGCATGACCTGGGTGGCTTCGCACTGGGTGTCGCGTCCCATGGAATCGGCACTGCCCGTGCGTTGCAGATGAGTGAAGAAGCCGGCGCATTTGCAGGCCTCGGGATGGGCCTGAACGGAATTCTGACGTCCTTTATCCTGCCAATTATTTATCCAATCCTGAGCGGTTTTTCCTGACGAGACAGACCCGCTTCGCTGCTTCATTTGCAACACTCCTTCTGCTCGCGCAGTCTTCGTGTGTTGCATCCACCGGTTGAATCCGCACCGACGGCCCGCCGGATGGCATCGCTCAACGAAGGGCCGCTTCCAGCCGTGAAACCGACTTTCGAATGTCCGCGTGACGGCGTCGATGAACGTCAGAAGATGGCCGCTTGGAGCCCGACACATCGGACGCAAGTCGGACCCTTAACCGCCCTCCAATCGGTACGAAAGCAAACGTTCGAGCAATCAACGTCTGCGCCCATCCGGGTAGCCGTATCGATCAGAGTTCCTTGCAGTAGAAGGTTGTCCCGCAGAATTCACCATTGGGCATCAGTGCGTATTTCGGCACCGTTCCGACGCGCTGCCAGCCGGCACGCTCATAGAGTCGTTCGGCGTCACCGCCGGTCACGGTGTCGAGCACGAGCACATTCTTGCCTTCCTCCCGCGCAGCATGCTCGACAGCTACCATAAGACGCTGCGCGATTCAGCATCGTCGAGCCTTACGGTGTACCAGCATTTTCGCGATATCCGCGCGATGCGGCTGGTTCTCCGGCTGCGCGGTAATGATCTGTACCGTACCCACAATCTGTCCGCCTCCATCCTCGGCGATGAGCAGCACACGCGCACCGCGCGCAACACCATCGGCGACCTTGCGCCAGAACTCCACAGCTGTCTGACGCGCTATCGGTAGCATGAAGCTCACTGAGGCTCCGCCTTCGACACAGTCGATGAGCACATCGGCCAGCGCTTCCACGCATGCCGCAGCTTCGTTGGCACCGACGCGGCGCACGCTCACATTGTCGATCTTCCGTTTCCCCTGAGATCTTTGATGGAGAGAGCTGTCAACGCCACGAGGTAACGCGCGGGCTTCCGGGTTGGGTTGCGGTATGAGATGGGACCGTCCACCCGACTCGTTACGGCCATTCAGCTCATATACCTGAGATGTTCAGGCAGAGCATCGCCACACCAACCTTGTGCCACGGATTGCGGCGGCGAGGAAACTGAATCGCTACCACGGTACCGATGGACATCACGGCGCTTGCGAACGCGAGCAGAGCATGCATTAGGGATTCTCCAGGTAAGGTAAAGGGGCGCATGGGCGGCCCTACCATTCCCATACGGCACTTCCGCGAAAGTTTCACCCCACAGGCGACAAAAATTCTTGACGGGCTGCAAGGCGAATGGCTGATGTCGGCCGGACTGAGCCGGACGGACCCGCGCCGGGATGCAAAGTCGGGCTTCGAAGGGGTCTTGACGACAGCTCTAACGCGATGTCCAGGGTTAACCCGCAAAGAAACGCGTGTTGTCACGTCATGGTTTTCACCAACGAAAATACCTGTTGCCAAACTTTTTGTTGTCGTAGTATCTGCCGTGACAACACATGTTGCCGAACAGGCGGGTTGTGCATCGCATGTTGCGACGCCGCCCGGTGTTAGTCAGCCGCCCCTTGGCGCTGCCAGGGGCATTGCTCACCACCGCGGAGAATTTATGGGACGTCGATCTTTCCTCATGTCTATGGTTGCTGTCGCCATGCTCGGCACGACCCTCGCCCACGCCGACAACAAAGAACTCATCGTCGGCACCGATACCTCGTTCATGCCTTTCGAATTCAAGCAGGGCGACAAGTATGTCGGTTTCGATCTCGACCTGTGGGCGGAAATTGCAAAAGATCAGGGCTGGACCTACAAGATTCAGCCGATGGACTTCAGCGGCCTGATTCCGGCCTTGCAAACGCAGAACATCGACGTCGCGCTCTCGGGCATGACGATCAAGGAAGAACGCAAGAAGGCGATCGACTTCTCCGACCCGTACTACGACAGCGGGCTCGCCGCGATGGTGCAAACCGGGAACACCAGCATCAAATCCATCGACGACCTGAACGGCAAAGTCATCGCGGCCAAAACCGGCACGGCCACCATCGACTGGATCAAGGCGCACCTGAAGCCCAAGGAAATTCGCCAGTTCCCGAACATCGACCAGGCCTATCTTGCGCTGGAAGCCGGCCGGGTGGACGCCGCCATGCACGACACGCCGAACGTGCTCTATTTCGTCAGCACCGCGGGCAAAGGCAAGGTGCAGGTCGCCGGCACGCCGGTCAGCGGTGACAAGTACGGCATCGGTTTTCCGAAGGGCAGTCCGATCGTCGCCAAGGTCAACCAGGAGTTGGCCAAGATCAAAGCCGACGGCCGCTACGCGACGCTGTACAAGAAGTGGTTCGGCTCGGAGCCGCCCAAGTCGTAATCGTCTCCAGCAGGACGCGCAGCGAAACCCGCTGCGCGACGACGACTCAACCAGGAGCGGTGTGTGGAATTTGATTGGTCAGTTATCTGGACTGCTCTTCCGGACTTGATGGCCGGCGTGAAATTGACGGTGTTCATTGCGTTCATGGGACTGCTCGGCGGGTTTGTCGTCGGCGTCATGGCCGGGATGTTCCGCGCATACGGCCCCCTCGCGTTCAACGTCATTGCGCAGGTCTATATCGAACTCATTCGTGGTACGCCGATTGTGGTTCAGGTGATGTTTCTTTACTTTGCGCTGCCGCTGCTCGTGCACATCAGGATCGACGGGTTCACCGCCGCGATCATCGCGATCACGGTGAACTCAGGCGCCTACCTGGCCGAGGTCGTGCGCGGGGCGTTGCTGTCCATTCCCAAGGGTTTGATGGAAGCCGGCCTCGCCATGGGATTGTCGATGCCGCGCGTGCTGCTGAAAATCATCGGGCCTCTGGCGTTTCGCCGGCTGATTCCGCCATTGGGCAACCAATGCATCGTGAGTCTGAAGGATACGTCGCTGTTCATCGTCATCGGCGTAGGCGAACTGACGCGCAAAGGTCAGGAAATCATTGCCGGGAATTTTCGTGCGGTCGAAATCTGGTCTGCCGTCGCCGTGATTTATCTGGTCCTCACGGGTGTGATGACGCTGTCGTTGCGTCTCGTTGAAAGAAGGATGCGCATACTATGAGCATGGTCGAATTCCAAAGCGTCTCGAAGAGCTTCGGCCACGTGCCTGTGCTCAAGAACATCAATCTTCGCATCGAGAACGGCGAAGTGGTGGTGATCGTCGGGCCTTCGGGCTCGGGCAAGTCGACCCTGCTTCGCTGCATCAATGCACTCGAAAAAATCAGCGGCGGCGAACTGCTCGTCGATGGTTTGAGCGTCAAAGGCCATGCGTCGGACATACGCACGATTCGCCTGGAAGCCGGCATGGTGTTTCAGCAGTTCAACCTGTTTCCACAGATGACCGCGCTCGAAAACGTCATGTTCGGGCCGATTCAGGTCCGCGGCGCTACGCGTGCCGAAGCGCGTGACCAGGCGATGGCGCTGCTCGACAAAGTCGGGCTCGAATCGCGGGCCAATCACTATCCGTCGGAGTTGTCCGGTGGGCAACAGCAGCGCGTTGCGATCGCGCGCGCACTCGCTATCAGGCCGAAGCTGATGCTCTTCGATGAACCGACGTCTGCGCTCGATCCCGAGCTTCGTCACGAAGTGCTCAAGGTCATGCAGGACCTCGCGACGGAAGGCATGACGATGGTCGTCGTCACGCATGAGATCGGCTTCGCGAAGCGGGTGGGGACACGTCTGCTGTTCATGGACAACGGTGGAATTGCAGAGGACGGCGAGCCGGCGGCGCTGATCGACAGCCCGCCTACGCAACGATTGAAGGACTTTTTGAGGCATGTGTCCTAGTTGAGGTCGTGCTTTGGATGCGGGCCCTGACGCCTAGTTTATTTTTGCCTCAGCATATCAAGTCAGGCACGGCCCAAGTACAAGGAAAGGGCGATTTCTTTGAACGCCACGCTGGCAGATTAGAGACGTGTCCGAACCGCACGCTTGCCGCCTGAGTCTTCGCCGAATTTCTTTTGAAGAAACTGGGCGACACGATGACAAACCCCTCACCGAGCCATGTCACGCGATAAGTTCGTCACCGTACCCAGGGCGGGCTAAGCGTAAGAGTCGATTTGCGTTTCGCAACAGTGCTCGCCTCAGTACACGAACGACCGGGCAAAGACTGGAGTTTCGTCGAATTGGTGAAGATCGCAGGCATGTCGCGTGCGACCTTCGCCCTTTATTGCAAAGATGTGGCTAGTCTATCGACCGAGTCCGGTCGAGACGGCCTCTTTGTCTGTTGCGGCTGAAACGTCAATCTCCCGTCTCTCTTTTCTTGCGCAGCGCGCGCAATTCCGGTTCATGTTTTTCGGCCCATTGCCAAACGCCGCAAAACGCAGCGCACAGGCCCGTTCCCAGTTCGGTGAGCGAATACTCGACGCGCGGCGGGACCTCCGGATACACAGTTCGCAGCACGAGCCCGTTCGCCTCCATTTCCCGCAATGTCTTCGTCAGCATGCGCTGGCTGATCGAACCCACCAGCTCACCCACGCGCGTAAAGCGCAACACGCCGTTCTGAACCAGTACCTCGAGCACGCACATCGTCCACTTGTCCGCCACGCGACCGAGCACGTCGAGCACAAGCGCGTCCAGCTCCGCAGTGGACGAGCGTCCCTGAACAGATTTGAACACCACCCGACGACCTGGTTGTTTGCCTTTCACCATTGCCTGATCCCATTAGTTACATATGTGTTCGTACTGCACAAATCGGTGCCTACTTCCCGATTGAGAGTATTTGGCATACGCTAGCACAGGCTCATACAGGAGAACAGTCATGCAGACTAGCGGAAACACGATTCTGATCACCGGTGGCGGCTCAGGCATCGGGCGCGCGCTGGCGGAAGCATTTCATCGTCGCGGTAACCGGGTCATCGTTGCAGGGCGTCGCGCGTCGGCACTGGACGACGTCGCACGCGCGAATCCGGGCATCGAGGCTGTCGTGCTGGACGTCACGGATCCGCAGGACATCGCCCGCGTTGCGGCGAAGATCGCGGGCGACTATCCGACGTTGAACGCGCTCGTCAACAACGCCGGCATCATGCAGCCCGAAGACTGGCGTGCGATCGACGTCAACGCCGGCATCGCCGAGGCGACGATCGCCACGAACCTGATCGCTCCCATTCGTCTCACGGCCGCGCTGTTGCCGTTGCTGCGCAAACAGGCGAAATCGACTGTGCTGAACGTTTCGTCGGGACTGGCATTCCTGCCGCTCGCATTCACGCCGACCTACAGCGCCACCAAGGCGGCCATTCATTCGTTCAGCGACTCTTTGCGCTATCAACTTGCCGGCACGGGAGTGGACGTCGTCGAGATCGTCCCGCCGTACGTCCAGACTGAACTGATGGGCGAGCAGCAGGCAATCGATCCCAATGCGATGCCGCTCACGGAGTTCATCGACGAAGTGATGTCGATTCTGGATGCGCAGCCGGACGTTCGCGAAGTGCTCGTTAAACGCGTGCTGCCGCTGCGCTTTGCGGCCGAGCAGGGCTACGACGGTTATGCAAAGCAGTTCGCGGACCTCAACGACCATTTCTCTGTCAGGTAGAACCGCTGCGCGGCAGGTGCCTCGATGTACCACTCACGGACCTGCCGCGTCAGGTGCTCAAACTACTGGGCGTATCAGAGCGCGTGTTTCGCGCGCCGGAGTAGCCAGTGCAATTCGCGTCGAATTGTGTCGTCGACATGCGCAATGTCAGTCGGGATGCCGGTTAAAGACGCGATGCATCGGGTACAAATGCTCAGACCTCATTGGGCAAGATCAGGAACTTCTCGCCCGTGGCGCGCACCGCGTACTGCGCGATGACGTTGGCCTGCAGCACCTCGGCCAGTGAGACGTGCCGCGAGTAGTGGCTGGCAAACGTGGTCTTCAGTTCCCGGCAGACCCGGTCCTTCAGACGCTGCATGACCACTGGACCGACCTTGCTCATGAAGGACATGATCAGCCAGCCGCCCATCGACCAGGCCATTCCGAATGTGCGTGAGAACTGCGTGGGGCTTGAGTCCAGCATGCCGTACAGATACACCTGCTTGAGGGTCGATGAACCGTAACGGCTGTATTCCGTGGCCGTGCTGCTGATGGCCGCTTCCATGCAGCCGAGAATCTGTCCGCTGAGCTTGCCGCCGCCGACGGCGTCGAAAGCGATTGTGGCGCCGGTGGCGGCCAGTGCTTCGGTCAGATCACTCATGAAGCTTGGCGCACTGCTGTCGCACACATAGGTGGCGCCTTGCTCGCGCAAGAGCTTCGCCTGTTCCGGCTTGCGCACGATGTTGACCAGCTTGACACCGTCGGCCTGACAGAGCCGGTTGAGCATCTGACCCAGGTTCGACGCCGCGGCGGTGTGAACCAGCGCGCTATGTCCCTCGCTGCGCATCGTCTCGAGCATTCCCAGCGCCGTCAGTGGGTTGACGAACGCCGACGCGCCATCCACCGCACTCGTATCGTCGGTCAGCACCATGCACTGCTCGACCGGTACGCAGCGATATTGCGAGTACATCGCATTGCCCATCGCGGCCACTCTGCGGTTCAGCAGCGCTTGCGCGGCGGGTGACGAGCCGGCGGCCACTACCAGCCCGGCCCCTTCGATGCCGACTGGCAGCAAACGATCGAGCCGTGCCGTGAGCCCCCGCATGGTCGCCTCCGGAATCGCCGCCGTCACAACGGGACGCTCGGCAGTGCCCGTTACTTTGATGGTCGACAGATCCGCAGGACCCAGCAACAAGCCGAGATCGGACGGATTGATCGGTGCGGCGTCGACCCGGATCAGGACTTCGTCGGGTCCTGGCTCACGTACCGGCTCGTCGACCAATGACAGTTCCAGTTGTCCTGCGCGCGTGATCAGCGACCGCAGTTGCAGACCGGAGTGTGGGATGGGGTAGCTCATGAATCCTCCTTGTTCAGAAACGTTCGGATACCTATAGGCGAACTAGTCTGAATATTGAATTTTTGGCCATGACCTGTTTCCTGCGCTCTTTTGCGAGGGCGCAGTCCGACGTAGTTGCTAGCGCTCATCAAGCACTCTTGAATCAGGCACGAGAACGGCGCGGACCGCCTCAAGGACCGGCTTGCATGGCAGGTGCGCTCTACATTTGACGCCCGGACAGAACCTGTTAGCGCAGTGTCCCCAAGTGCTCCCCAAAATTGAGTTCAAGGTCGCTCCGAGTGCCAATGCCACGCTGCCTCAATAGTGCTCCAACTTCCTGGGTGCCAGGCCATTGAAAGGTGCCGAAGAAGAGCTTTTGCGTAGCATCCAGGTCTTCGGAAGGACGAGCTTCACGATGCGCTTGCGAACAAGTCAGTCTATGCGCTCGCGGCAGTTGCTTTTTCTTGGTATTACAGCAACCGAAAATGCGTCGGCTTGACGGTCAATTGCATCGGCGGATCGATCCGATGACCTTCGTCATGCGGTCGGTCTCTGCCGCCTGACAGGCGGCAATTTCCATCGGCACAATGGAGCCACCCCCGTTTTCCGCCTCGGCAGATTTCTTGCAACTTGCATCCCGGCGTTTCTTCCACACGGCGATTTTGTGTTCCAGGCGCGCTTTGCAGCCCGGGGATGTTCCGGCCTTCTCGTCGAGGACGTCATGCAGCTTCTGCTCGGCAACCACCCTGTCGCGCCATGCGCAGAAGTTCAGGCTTGTCTGGTTCGCGTCGCAGTTCGCGAGCATGCCCTGCACCTCGCTCGCCGGCAGTCCGCTCTGCTGCGAGATTACATCAGCGGGATCAGGGGTATCAGCAAATGCCGACGAGCACGCGAGTGCAAGTACCAGGAGCGCGCGCTTCATCGGACACCCTGCTTGAATGGCGCAGCCTCTTCGCGGCGACGGTTCACAAGCCCATTCACGCGACGCGGTGGCAGACGGTGCCCCTGTGCGTCGCGAGGGTGCACATAGACGCAAAGCGCCATGTTGCTTGCGACCAGCGCATTGTTGCCACTGTTAGCAGCAACAAATGTGTCGCGCGACCCGCTTTCGCCGGAGTTATAGGCGAAGCTCACCAGCGCATCGAACTGATCCTGTGTGAGTTCGTGGTCTCGCACGTTGCTTCGAACGATCTGTTCGGTCAGTCGCACCTTCGTGGCGAGTTGCGCGTTGACCTGCGCGATCGACACCGGGCGTTGCAGCTCTTCGGCGGAGCAGAACCCGAGGTGGGCAAGTGTGCCTACTCCGTAGGTGCAGTTGTTCGCTACATCGTTGTAATAGTTCATCACGGCACCTTCCCGATGGCGCAAATCCGCCCAGCCAGCGGAGCTCAGGCGCTTTGATTCATTCGGCATAATGTCCTCACGGAGATTAGGTTCGAGAGCACTTTATCATTCGTAGGAGGAGACGCGTGGACCATCAACACATCCCTTAACCTAGAATCACGAACGCTCGCTATCGAGGAGATCCGCACACACGGCGGCGAGAAGGCATTAGAGCGCCTGCAGAATGCCGCGCAACAGGCGACGGCCGGCGGCAAAGCGAAGGTCACGAAGAAGGTGCTAGCCAAGGCCGCTGGCGAAAAGATCAGCGACACTCAGGCAAAGCAACTTTTGCAGGCGCTGCAGTCGGTCCTGCACGACCCAGTGTTCGGTAAATTGTCTCCGTGCACGATCGCGGGTGTGCATGCGGCGCTCACACCGCACGCGGATCGGCTCGCCCCTCTCTCGACAAAACGCGTGAAGTATCCAGTATGCGCACCCGACGAGGACGGTTGCTGCGATGCGGCTGACATCACTGCTCCAATTAGCAAGCGGACCAAAAACCCGCTCGCAGTGATCCGCGTCGCTCAACCGTACGAAGGCGTGTGGATCTACGCCACCATGTACAACTTCGGCAATAGTTTCGCCTCGTCGCCGCTCCGCACCTACGACCGCATGCCAACCTTCCCGACGCACATGCAGGCAATCCAGGCAGGTGCCAAGAATCTGGAACGCCAGCTCAGCGGTCAATCCACCAGCAAGCAGAAAGAACGGCCCGTTGTCATGACATGGCTCGCGGACCTTCTACAAATGCCCGACCCTGATTGGACCGAAGAAATGGCACAGGAGACGACCAATTGACGGTTCGCCCGGCCACCTCTACCCCACGTCTGCTGCCGCGTAAGCGGAACCCGGTGGAAAAGCGCTCACAGCTTTCCCTCGCTGGCGCCGTTCTGGCAGATGCATCGCACGACAACGTCAACATCAGTGGGCTCTCGCCCGCCAGAGCAACCCAGAAGGACGAGGCGCCGCTCTCGCGGCGCAAGACTATCCAGACGAACGATTCCAGCAAACTATTGCATCCACCGGTTGAATCCGCCCCGCAGATCCGTCGTTGCCGAAACCATCCCGTTCAGCATCCTCGACGACCTAATAGTGACGCACGACCCGATCGACGTCGTCGGGCAACGCGGCCACAGCGGGATCGACTATCTTGGGCCGCCAACCGTAGACAGTATTAAATCTGTCGCCCATCGGAAGGCCAAAGTAAAGCGGTAAAAGACATCTCCAGGGCGTGTGAATATCGCGGATGTCTGAAGGAGGTTGAAAAACAGCCGCTGGCGCATTCGACTCTGACGCAGCATTACTGCTTCATACATAGCGTCTTATCACCTCATACAGCCGGTCGCAGGATCTGCCGAGGTTTCTCTCCGGCGAGGTCGCGACACCCAACAGAAGTCCTGATCTCGCAGAGGCCGGCGACGCGTACCAGGGTGACAGCGGTGCGGGACCCAAGCCGAACGCTAACAATGCTCTCGCGATGGAAATATCCGAGACACCGTCGGGCAACCGCACGAGTACGGCCAAACCGGCAGTCGTTGTCTCGAAAGCATGCTGTGCGAGGCATGCGAGCAACGCATCGCGTTGAGCGGCATAAAGGCGCTTCATGCGTCGAAGATGGCGCATGTAGTGTCCGTCGTGCATGAACTGCGCCGTCGCGAGTTGCACAGACAGCCAGGGTGCGGGAGCGAGGCATGCTGCCACTTCTGCGAACCGGGATACAAGCGGCAAGGGGGCGACAACGAATCCCAATCGCAGTGCAGGACTGATCGTTTTGCTGAAGGAGCCAATATGAATAACGCGCTGGCCACGATCAAGCGATGCTAGCGCCGGCGCGGCGCGTGCCGTCAATTGCAGCTCGCTCAGGTAGTCGTCTTCAATGACCCAGACACCTTCTTTAGCAGCCCAGTCGAGAAGGCGCAGACGCCTGGCGAGCGAGAGCGTGGGACCGAGCGGTGCCTGCTGCCCGGCGGTGACGACAACCAGATCTGTATTCGGCTCATATTGGAGGCCGTAATCGATATTGAGCCCATCCGCATCTACCGGTATCGGCGCAAGTGACAACTTCGCGAGTTCCAACCCGTGGCGGGTGAACGGAAAACCCGGGTTCTCCACCCAGGCCCTTTTGCCCTCGAGGCCTAGTACACGTAGTGCCAGTCCGAGTCCGCCGCTAAACCCGCTCGTGATGACGATCTGGGCGGGCGAGCAGGTGATGCCGCGCGCAATGGCGAGATAGGCCGCTATCTCGCGCCGCAGTGCCAGTTCGCCCCGAGGATCGGGATAAACGACTGAAGCGTTGGATTCCGCGCGCAGAGCGAATGAGCGAACTTTTGTGAAGAGTTTGGCGGGTAGCGTTTCCTGTGCGGGCACACCCATCTGGAACATCGCCGGCCCGGCAGTGAGCTCCTCGTACATCTCCATGAACGAGCCCGGATCAGGCCGTTCTTCCACCTGAACGGGAGCGGGCGGCCGGTCCGCCACCCGGGTTCCGCTCGCCCGGGAAGCAATGATGAGTTGAGCGTCGGCAAGTCGGTCGTATGCCAGGCGCACCGTGCCCCGGGCAACGCCAAGTTGGGCCGCGAGGTCCAACCATGACGGCAGACGTGCTCCCGCCGCAAGCACGCCGCTCTCAATGGCGGTGCTGATTGCCTGGCGGATCTGCTCGGCCAATGAAGTCTTCGCAGACCGATCGAGTTGTATTTGCAGCGACTTGGCCATCCGTTCATGGTACATAAAAAATGTTCATTCCTGGTTCTTACTCGTGGCCCAGCGCGACGCCACAATGCAAGGGCCCTAAGGAGAAACATCTTGATGAACATTCGATCTGTCCTCGGCGCTGCCTGCGCAGCCGTTGCTTTCACCATTGCAATGTCTGCTGCCGCGCATGAGACTGGTGAAACCGTCACACCCAACTTGGAGCATGCCATCCCCAACCTTCCCGGCAAGTCGTTGACCGCCGTCGTCGTCGACTATGCCCCCGGCGGAGCGTCGCCGTCACACGAGCACGCAAAGTCGGCTTTCATCTATGCCTACGTTGTCTCCGGTGCCGTAGAGTCGCAAGTGAACGACGGCCCGAAGCGGGTCTATCACGCCGGTGAAAGCTTCTTCGAGGAGCCGGGTTCCCTTCACCGTGTGAGCCGTAATGCGAGCAAGACCAGGCCCGCGAAACTGCTGGCGGTGTTCGTGGGTGATTCCAACGACAAGACCCTGACCACACCGGTCAAGTAAATCAAGCACATCAAGGAGCAAACACATGAGCAAGCGTCTCGACTACAACCAGATCGCGCCCGCAGGCGTCAAGGCACTTGGCGGCGTCTACGGCTACGTCATGCAGAGCAGCCTTTCGCCTGTTCTCGTCGAACTGACTTACCTTCGTGTCTCACAGATCAACAACTGTGCCTACTGCCTCGACATGCACACGCGCGACCTGCTGAAGAAAGGCGTGAAGATCGAAAAGCTGGCGCTGGTACAGGCGTGGGCGGAAGCGGGCAATCTGTTCGACGAACGCGAGCGTGCCGCGCTTGCGTGGGCCGAGTCGGTCACTCGTGTTGCAGAGACCGGCGTACCCGATGAAGCCTACGAAGCAGCGCGTGCGGAGTTCGATGAGCGGGAACTCGTGGATCTCACGATCGCAATCGGCCTGATGAACACTTTTAACCGTATGGCAATCAGCTTCCGGAACACGCCTCAGGCTGCGCTGGAGCAGTGAGACCTGGGAGTTGGATTGCATGGCGCTCGAGTTGAAGCGCTGCAGCAAGGAGAGACTGATGAAGATTTTCGTTGCAGGCGCGACGGGCGCCGTAGGCTTGCCGCTTGTGCGTGTGTTGTGTGCACTCGGCCATCAGGTGACCGGCATGACTCGCGCGGGCGCAGGCGTTAGCGTCGGGAATGCGGTCGAGCGTTTTTTCGAGCAAGGCTGCTCCGGAATGGCTAGCTGCGGCGGTATGGGGAAACACGTCTGCCACCGCAGCGCGTAGGCCGCCTGCGCAGGTTCTGGGGGCGGCAACTTTGAGAAACCCTGCGACGGTTTTGCGCCAGCGTTTTTGTCATCAGAATTGAGGATGTGCGGGAGTCGTTTCTTCCATTAAATTACCAAGCAGAGTCGGGGCCAGGCGCTTAGACCGCACTTTGACGGGTCATGTGAAGCCACCAGAGAGTGCTGCTCACGTCCCGTCACAAGAACCTGAGAGCGAAGGAGCAAGACCCGCCACGTGCGGGTCTTTTTTTGTCGGCTGAATGTCGCGTACGAGAAAGGCAAACGAAAGCTATCGGGCCCGCGATGGCTCGGTCGCCGCCGAAGTGCCGCCGTACCGATATGGCGGCGACATCGCGTCGATCGGGTTCATGGCGGTGCTGAGTTTGCCGCCGAGGCTTCTGATTACCGCGCAAACTGCGTTGATGCCGGTCTGCAGCGCGCCCTCGACCCAGCCGCCAGTGAATGAGCAGCTATCTCCGGCCAGATAGACAAACGGATCGGTTTGCGGCTCACGGCAGTCCTGAAACTGGAAGAAGAGCTGTTGGCTCTGTGCATCGCCATCCGCGAAGTTCAGCTTGAAGGCGCCGTAGTAGCCGCGCTGCAAATCCCAGTCGACGATTTTCACGTACGTCTCATAGTCTCCATCTATCGGCACGACCTGGGCCGCGAAAGCCGGGTTGGTCTGCGCGAGATCGGCAACCAGCCTCTGTACGCGTTGCTGGTTGCTGCCGAGCGCGAGTTGCTTGATCGCATCGTCCTCCCATGCGTAGCTGAGCAACACGACGCCCGGGGCGTCACGGTCATCCGGCGCGTAGTCGAGGCAGTAGACGCCGCGCACCAGCGTATCGGTCTGAATGTTCGCTGGGAGGTTGCCGTCCAGCCAGAATTTGCGCTTTGTCATCACAAAGACTTTCGATGAACTGGTTAGATGCACGTCGTCGATTGCACTGCATTGCTGTGCGCTCAGTGCGGACGGCGATGCACTCAATGCCATGTCGAGCTGCATCGCGCGCGTGCTGGCCGTCACGATCACGCGATCTGCAAACCGCAGCGAGCCGTCATCGAGCGTTAGCATCACGCCCTCGGCGGTGCGGCTTACGCGCGACACGGCGATTTGCTCGACGCGATCGCCAAGCGAGCGCCCCTCGAATACTTGCGACGAGAATGCGCGCGCCAGCGACTCGATGCCCGCAGGAATAAACAACTGGTCTGTTTCGAGCTCGTTGACCATCAGCCGGACGATTTCGAGGAAAGCTACCGGATACATCGGCCCGAGGCCACCCGAGCCAACGCCGAGCGCGCCGAACAGTTGAAAGTCGTCTGGAAACCGCCACGGCGTGCCGCCCGGTGGGTTCGAGCCGCTAAATATCGTCCGCAATGCGCTGTAGAAGCTCTGGTTGCCGAACACATCGATATAGGTCTGCCAGGCGGCACGCGCCGCGCCCAGCTGGTTTGCCCGCAGCAGGGCGGTGATCGCGACCGGGGCCATCAGCGCCGGGCCGGAGGCGGGCGTGTAGCCATCGGAGATGAAGGCGTTCCATCCGGCGTGGACGGTTGCGAACATGGTCGGCGGATTGCCGTGGGCTGGCCATGTATAGGCCTGGCCTTGATAGCCGAGATCGGTCAGCACCGCGCCAGGGTCGGGAAAACTTGAGTTTGCCTTGATCCCGAAGCGATCGAGGTAATGAAAGAGGCTGTATTCGCTCGGCGGAAAGCGCATGGCCCCGAGTTCGGCCAGGCATTCCGGCGCGGCTTCGGTAAATGTTGCGCTGTGGGCGCGTCCGCCGATCCGGCCTGACGCCTCATAGATCACGACGTTCGACGCACCGGCGCGCAGCAGTTCATACACCGACACGAGGCCACCGATGCCGGCGCCAATAATCGCGATGGTTTTGCCTGCCGAGGAAGGCGGCAGACTGCCGAGTGAATCAGGCGAACCGGCCAGCAACGCGCCGTAGTCGAACAGGGTATCGATGTAGCCGAAGCTCGCTTGTGCCGTGGCCGCAAGAGGCGCGGCCTCGGCTGCGACCGGTGCGGACACGCGCCGGCGCATGTTGGGAATGAAAGACATACAGGTCCTCGTCGGTTCGTTTTAGGCCTCCACGTCTGCGCCGCGCAGCCTTCTCCCCATCTCGTTATACAGAAGTGTCGTAGCCGTCGCGCAAGATCTGGATGGTGATCACAGCATCCATGACTCGCTGCATGCCGATCCACAGCGTCTTCGCGCCCGGTTCGCCATCGCTCTTGCGC
>NZ_QHKS01000047.1 GCF_003353175.1 Paraburkholderia lacunae
CGCCTATCCGGTCGTGCGGCAAGGCGTGCTGGCGGGGGTTGTCGATCGCGCGGTACTGGAAAAGATGCGCGATGACGCGCCGAACGGGACGCTCGACTCGCGTCTCTACGACATGTTGCAGCATCGCGCACCCACGTTTGCATTGCCCGGTGAAACTTGCCGGCTCGTCGCGACGCAGCTTGCGGTGCACGGTCTCGAACGGCTGCCCGTGGTCGCGAATTCCAACACGTTGCAACTGGTCGGCATCGTGTCGCGCAGCGATCTGATCAAGCCGTCTCTTGCCCACTTCGACGAAGAGCACAAGAAAGAACGCTTCCGGCGCTTGCGGCTTCAGCCCGCCAAGCGGCACTTTCCACCGGTTCCGTAAGCAACTGGCACGGATGTGCCGTTCCTCCGTGCCCTTTCGGGGGCACGCCCCTCCTGTCTTGTCCGCTGATTCAGCACCCATTCCCTGGACAATACCGTCCCCGCACTGCGAAGCCATGTCGTGCTCCTCATGGCTGTTCCGCCATCGCTTCAAAGACTCGCGTAGCGCAAGCCGCAACCGGGAACGGGGCTCGTACACGTGACATCCAACACCATACCGACGATCGAAGCGAGCCGCATTGCGTGCGGCCGGTTCGGACTCGCCGTCCTATTCAGGAGACGCGACATGAAAATGATCAGCGCAGCGCTGTTCGGCGCACTCACGTTGACCGGCCTCCCAGGCTGGGCACAGAGCGCCGGCCCCACCGATCCCCAGATCGCGGCCATCGTCGTGACCGCCAATCAGGTGGATATCGACGCGGGCAAGCTCGCGGAGTCGACAACGAAGTCGAAGGATGTCAAAGCGTTCGCGCAACGCATGGTCACCGATCACAGCGGCGTCAACAAGGCCGCCACCGACCTCGTGCACAAGCTGGGCGTGACGCCGGAAGACAATTCGACGAGCCAGAGCCTCAAGCAAGGCGGTGATACGAACCTGGCCAACCTGAAAACGCTCAAAGGCATGGCGTTCGACCGGGCGTATATCGACCACGAGGTGACCTATCACGAGAGCGTTCTCGATGCGCTGGACAAGACGTTGATTCCGGATGCGCAGAACGCGGAACTGAAGGCGCTTCTCGTCAAGGTGCGTCCGGCCTTCGTCGCACATCTGGAGCACGCAAAGCATCTGCAGGCGACGCTGGGCAAGAGCGGTGGATGATCGGACACGCCGCGCGGCCGGAAAGCGCCGGGGCAAGATACGTCCCGGTGGCGGTGTCCTTGTCTGCGCTCTCCTTGCGATCAGCGCGACTTTGCTGGCCGGCGTTTCAGACGCCGCAGCCAAAACGTATCTGATCGTCATCGAGCAGATGCGTTTCGATCCGCCGGTGCTCACGGTACACCGCGGGGATCGTGTGGTGTGGGTCAACAGGGATCTGTTTCCTCATACGGCGAGTGCCATGTCGAAAGCGTTCGATTCACACGAAATCTCGCCGGATGCATCGTGGAGCTACGTGGCACGCCGGCCGGGCAGCTATCCTTACATGTGCACCCTTCACTCCACGATGCGTGGCACGCTGATCGTGCAGTGAAGGATGAGCAATGAATTAAGCGAGCCGGCGAGGCAGTCACGATGAACACGGCTGAAGCACAATCCACATCTCCCGCGGACGACGAACGCGAGGCAGTCCGCAGGATCGTTGCGGGCGATCGATGCGCGTTCGAATTGCTGATGCGCCGGCACAATCGGCGGTTGTATCGTCTGGCGCGCGCCACCTTGCGTAACGACGCGGAGGCGGAGGACGCGCTGCAGGCGGCGTATCTGTCCGCCTACAGATCGATCGCACGGTTTCGTGGCGATGCCACGCTCCTCACCTGGCTGTCCCGTCTTGTGCTCAACGAATGCTATGGACGACTGCGCCGGGAAGCACGCCGTCAGAACGTGATTCCGATGGTGGACGCAAACGCTCATGTCGATATCGATGCCATGATCGCGCAAGATTCCGATTCCCCAGACAAAGCGCTCGCGCGCGCCGAACTGCGAGCGTTGCTCGAGCGCAAGCTGGACGAACTGCCGGAAGTCTTTCGCGTCGTGTTCGTGCTGCGCGCGGTCGAGGAAATGAGCGTCGAGGAGACCGCTCAATGTCTCGACATCCCACAGGCGACGGTGCGTAGCCGGCATTTCCGCGCGAAGAGCCTGCTGCGCGAATCATTGGCGCACGAGATCGATCTCGCCGAGCGCGACCTGTTCGAATTCGGCGGCGCCCGCTGCAACCGGGTGGTCGCCAACGTACTACAGCGGGTAGCCGACGAGGACGACCATAGCAGTGGCGGGCACTAGCCACCTCAATTGGCTGCCGTTCACTTCCGGGAGGGATTTGCCTGCACCTTGCCGGCAAATCGGAAGGAGACACGATGAGCAACGCACGTGCGCACCGTCGGTACAAATCGATGGTCCTCGCCGGAGCCGGTCGCGGTGTCTGGGCGACGCTGGTCATTCTCGCCGTGGCGGCAAGCTCGAGCGGGCAAGCGCGGACCATCAAGGTCGTGTCGGGTACCTATGGCAAGAACTGTGGCGCGTCACGCGGCAACGCGACTGAAAACCTCGCCCATCAGTGCGACGGTCTGGAGACCTGCCGGTATATGTTGCACGAGGCTCCCACGGGTGCTCCATCCGTGGGGTGCCACAACGACTTCCGTGCCGAATGGCTATGCACCGACACCGAATTCCATATCGCCGCGCTCAGCCCTGAAGCCGGCTCGGGCAGCACGCTGGTGCTGAGTTGCGCTGCAGAGGCCGGCGCGGGCAAATAGTCACCGCCGTCCAGGCGGCCATGCCTCGACAGGAAGAGAACCAGGCCAGTTCGCAGTGCGGCACGGGCGCTTTCAGGCCCTCTGAAGAATGTCGATCGCCTTTTCGGCATCGTCCAGCGAATCGACCGCGAGATAAGCAATGAACTGTGTGCCAAGCACGGCAGCCGAAACGCCGCGGAGGTTGATCCCCCCTTCTCCCAGCATCTGGGTCAGTTGCGCGATGATCCCCAGTTGGTCCAGACCCATTACACGGACGGAGTGAAGGCTCGGGGTGACGCTGAACCCCACCTGGGTAGCGGCACGGATCTCACCCTCGCCTTGCAGCGGTGCGACAAACACAATCCCCTTGCCCGCCGCTTCCGGCGTGCGGCGTGCGATGACGAACTGCAAGTCAGCGCCAGCTTCCCGCAAAGCGTTTAATACTTTCGCAAGGCCGCCCGGTTTATCTTCGATGGGAGCGGCCCAAACATCGACACGTTCTACGCTCAGTTCCATGGCAGTCCCTCCCGCCTGATACCCCTCAATAAAATCTAGTTCACCAACTGCACGCGAGCAAGACCGGCAGCGTATGCGACACATGGATATGCCGGGACTCCCCGGGCCGGCGCCGCCGAATTCGATGTTATGCCGCGCCGACACTCTGCAGCCCTTCACCCGCCCAGCACTTCCACCATCTGCGCATTCAAGCCATTGACGAAAGCGTGCTCGTCAGGTCCCGGGTTGCCGCGGAACTGCTTCGCACCTTCGACCAGAACCTCATCCACATCCGTTCCGAGGACAGCGATCGTTTCATCGATGAAGGCATCAAGCGGCATCGCCTGGTCGGCTTCGCGGCTGTTCATCAGGTCCGTGCGCACCCAGGGCGGTGCGATCTCGAGTACGCGGACCTTCGTATCCCGCAGCATGAAGCGTTGCGAGAGGATGTACGAATGCAGCGCCGCCTTGGTCGACGAATACACTGCCGTCACCGCCAACGGAACGAAAGCCAGCACCGAGCTGGTATAGGCGACGACCGCGTCATTCCGGGTCTTGAGGTGATCGATCAGCGCCGACGTCATGCGGATCGGTCCCATCAGGTTGGTCGTGATGGTGGACACCATCAGCGCGTCGTCGATGTGGCCGCCCGCCTGGTCAGGCAGCATGATCCCTGCGTTGTTGATCAGCACGTTGAGATCGGGATAGTCCGCGATCAGTTGCGCCGCGACCTTCTCGATGCTGGCCGGGTCGGTAATGTCGAGCTCGATAGCAGCCATGCCGGGATTCGCCGCCACCACCTCGTCGAGATGACTGCGCCGGCGGCCGCTGATGATGACCTTGTTGCCGCGCTGGTGGAGCGCCTCGGCTAGCCCGCGGCCAATGCCTGAACCGCCGCCCGTGATGAAGATCGTGTTTCCAGTGAGTTTCATGATCGTTGTCCTGTTGATGTTGCTGTCGTGGGGGGTGGGGTGGTCAGGCCGTGAACCGGTCGCCGAACATCGGCAAGCCGCTCACGGATTCGGCCTTGGTCGCTTCGTCCTGAAGGACGTCCCAGTGCTCGGCGAGTTTGCCGTCTTCAAAGCGGACGATGTCGGCTGCAATCCACGCAGCGGGCCTGCCGATCCCGGAGAAGCGGCCATGTGCGATGACATGGTCGCCCTCTGCCACGATCAGCTGATTCTCGTAGCGCGCGGTGTCAGGCAACGCGCGAACCAGATTGAACAGGCCGTCGCGTCCAGGCGGGATATGGGCGCTGTGCTGAACGTAGCGGTCCGACCAGAAGCGCTCGGCCGCGACGTAGTCGCGCTTGTTGAACAGGGTGTCGAATGCTTCCAGCACGAGCGCCTTGTTCTGCTCAGGGGTTGTCTTCGTCATGTTGAGGCCCTCTTTAACGATTCAGGTAATGACGCACTCCGGCGTCGGATAGCCCTTCCGCCTTCTTTGCCTGGACGTTCAGGCAAAGAACGCTATACTCAAGACAATGGTGAATGACATTGTCATTGGGATGGATTGTGGTTGCCCACCCTGGCAATGTCAATGGTGATCGACATTGTATTTTTCGATGGATCTGATTGAGCCGTAGTCGGCCAAAGGGAGGAAGAGTGGGTGTTTCCAGGCAGCAGGCGGTTGAGAACCGGCGCGCGATCGTGGCAGCCGCCGAGAAGCTGTTTCGCGAGCGCGGCGTCGATGCGGTCGGGCTCGCCGAGCTGATGAAGGCGGCAGGCTTTACGCAAGGCGGTTTCTACAACCACTTCAAATCAAAAGACGCGCTGGTCGCCGCGGTGATTGAAAAGGCGATGGAAGAAGGTGGCGAGACTTTCGCCGCCATAGTCGAAAGCGCCAGGTCAGCTGACGCCAACCCGGTCAGGCAACGGATCGAGTGGTACCTCTCACCCGAGCATCGCGCGAATATCGATGCGGGGTGCTCCCTGTCGGGTTTTGTAGGCGACGCCCGCCGGCTCGGCGACGCGGCGCGCGGCTCTTACGCAGCAGGTCTCGCGGCGAACCTCGGTGAATTCGCCAAGGTCATCGAAGAGACGGAGGGGATCGGCGAAGGCAGCCGCGGGAAGGCGATCACTTTGTTCAGCCAGATGGTCGGTACGCTGCTGCTTTCGCGTGCTGTTGCGGACATTGACCCGGCGCTCGCGGATGAAATACTTGAGGAGGGTCGCCAGCATCTCCTCGCCGCCGTGGACAAGCAACCCGCAATTCAATCACGCGGAGCCTCGCGCCGACGGCGCGAGGGCCGCCAGCGCACCTGAGAGCGCGGCAGCCGAGGCAACGATGCAATCGCCCTCGGTGCCACAAGAAACAGCGCAGGGAGTGCAGAAGCTCAATGCGGGGCTCTGCTCCATTCCCGCCAGTACTGACGGTAATCCAGCTCTCTAAGCCGTCTTCGGCGCATTAGCTCCCGGTGGTAGTGAACGGCGACGAACACGGTTGCCGTCACCAGCACGAATGAACCTACGACGATCGCCATTGCTTCACTCATCGGAACCTCCCTTGCTGATCTCTCGGGTTCACTGCAGGTGTTGCCCACCGTTGATCGCAATGTTGGCGCCGGTCACAAAGCCCGCTTCGTGCGAGCACAGGTACAGCACGAGTGCGGCGACTTCGTCGGGCTGTCCGAGCCGGCCGACCGGAATCTGCGGAATGATCTTCGTCTCGCGGATTTCCTCGGGCACCGCCATCACCATCTTCGTCGCGATATAGCCGGGCGAGATCGTGTTGACGGTGACGCCTTTCTTCGCCACTTCAAGCGCCAGCGATTTCGTGAAGCCNTCTTGTCGAGCTTCTTGAAGCTGGCGTCGCGCGTGATGCCGGCGTTGTTGATCAGGATGTCGACCGGTCCGACTTCGGCGCTGATTTGCGCCATGCACTTTTGGCACGAGTCGTAGTCGGCGACGTCGACCGCGTAGGCGCGGAATTGCCGTCCCTGCGCCTCCATCCTTGCGAGCCACTCGTTCGCACCGGTGTTGCCCGGCGAACAGGTCACTACGACCGCATACCCGGCGTCGTGCAGCTTGATACTGATCGCTTCGCCAAGTCCGCCCATTCCACCCGTCACCACCGCGATTTGCTTTGCCATCGTAGCGTCCTCACAAAAGCTGGCGTCATGCTCTCGTGGAGCAAGACGGCCTTAAGTCCAGGAATTGGATGTGCTGAAAACTGGAATCCCTTACCCATCAGGAATCCTTCATACAGAACAGAAACCGCGCGGTGGGCATTGCTGCCCACGCCGGTCCTATCGCTTCGCGCCGTCGGCTACGGGAGTCTGCTCGGGCTTGCTTCGCACGGCCTTCGACGCTGTGGCCGTAACTGCTTCAAAATTACTCTCGGCAGCGTGCACGGCCTGCTGCGCCGTCTTCTGCAGCGATTCGCACAGGGTCGTGGTGGCGCTAATCATGGATTTCCACGCAGCGATCGCGGCTTCCGAACCTGCGGGACCATTCTTCGCCGCTTCCTCGACGAGTGTCTGCACGCGGCCGTTGTACCGCTCGTAGTGCGCCTGTGCGACTTGTGCGACAGAGGCCTGCGTGGTCGACGCGATGTCGAACACTTGCCGGCCATATGACAGCGATTTTTCCGCGAAGGGCCCGGTGAAACCCGCTTGCAGCGCGAACCACTGCTGCGGGTCCGTCGAGCCGGGCGCCTTCGTGAATTTCTCCTGCGCCTCGGCCAGCGTGGACCTGACGACCTGCAGGTTCAACGCGACGAGTTTTTCGACGCCTTCAAAGACCTTCCCGCCCACCTCGAAGAATGCGTCGAGATTGGCCTTTGCGGCAGCGACTTGCTCAGTGTTCGATAGAGCCATTGTTGAATTCCTCAAAATCCGGTCCGGCACGCGAAACCCCGATCGAACGGATGGGTTGCGGTGGATCGCGATAGTAGATAAACCGAAGTGCAACGACGCTTGCCACGCAGCACGCGTCGCGAAGACTTCGGACGATCGTTACATCAACAGGCACAACAAACCAAACTCCAACCGGGAACCCAATTCCAGCAGCGACGCTTCGTTCATGACTGTTGCTTCGGCGCGCTCGCCGTGTGGTGCTGCGGCGCTCGCGTCGAACATGGGGACCGCAAACGCCGCGATTTCATTCGGGGCCGGGAGGTGGACCCCGCCAATGTCTAGCGCATCCGGGCGACGGCCTTGAGAACGGAATCGCCGTCGCTGGTGACATGAGCACGTCGGTGTCCTGACGCGAGATTTTCCAGTGATATGAGTTGCCGCTCGAACAGCGTGTCGAGCTCGGCACGGCCTAGATCGATCTGATCCGGCGCGGCCTTGATGAGCATTAAGGTAGCGAATTCATGGGGACTCAGCATTTCGTCTCCTCGATTTAGTCTGTCTGTGCGGGAAGTACTACTTACCCTCTCCAGTGCGTATGCCCGGCAAATATTCCTGCCGTCTCCGTGAAGCGATCATTCGAGAAATCGAATCACGGAGACGCCATCATAACCGCTCAATTTCCGAATGCAATATGCGGAATGCTTTTATTGGCACAGCCGATTTGTCTGTTGAATGCTTTTGCATCGCATAGCTGCACGTTGCCGCCCACAACGCAACTGCGGACGCCAGCAAATGCCTGACTGGCAAGGCTCTCGGCTGATATTGGCTACACTCCGGGTTCTGGACGAACGACTTGGTCAATTATGTCTATTGAATTGATTTAGTCGAGCGAATTCATATTTGAATATTAAATTTATAGGCTAGCGCTTTCCTGAAGACGGATATCGCTAAACCGAAATTGCGAAATATTTATTACAGCCGCATAAATTTTCCATGCTCCCTGAATTTCAATCAGCGCAAAGACTCGACAATCGTCGACTTCTGCCGCTGTCGCGAAGGAACGGGAGTTGACTTGATCGGCACACAACCGTGTCGGCTGCGTGAGGTGTATGCGCGCAATCCTGAACAGCACCGGTCGCTGCGAAGCGCGTGCTCAGCAGGACAGCGATATTCGTCCGCCCACTCCGGCCTCGCCAGCAGTCTGTGGTTTCGCTGAACGTAGTCAAATACCAGGCTTGAGGCGGGACGTTCCGCGTCTCTGAGAGAGGTATGATGGTCGTTACTGGTCACGTCTGCGTAGGAGGAAATCATGCCCTCAAACCCGACCACACGACCGAGTCACCGGCCAGGACTTCCGAACCACGCCAGCCACGGCGTGATGCCAGACACCGGCGCGCCTGCTCCTAAACCTGCGCCACGCACGCCGGATAACGTTCCTGATGCCGCAGAAGCGGAGCCGGTCCCGCACGAGCATCTACCGAGCAGGTCTGACGATAATTGAACTACCCGCATGTCGAGCCTGACACGGGCCGTCCGTGTTCAGTTCGGCCAACCTGGACGAGCACGAGGTCGACGTGCCGCCCGCTCGCCGACGCCGAAGTCGGCAACTCAAAACCCTGGAGGTTTAGCGAATTCGACCAGATGAATCCATGCTTCGTCTGTTCGAATTCCGACTAGCCAGGTATCGGAGGTCATCATGGAGTACGAGTACCGCGGCTGGGTCATTGACGCAACCCCGGATTTCTCGCTTGGTCAGTTCTTTGCGCACGCGCGGCTGATCCGCGCGTCATCTGACGATGACGCGGACGCTGAAATGCACATCGAGCGCAATCTTGCCTGGTTCGACAATGAAGAGGAGGCAATCCAGGTTGCGCGCAAATGGGCGATTGCGTGGATCGATGCGCGCAGCGGCAACATCGCCGGCACGGACACTGATTCATCGACACGGCACAGCACAATACCAGCCAGAACCCCGGCCAAATGACAGTCCGGGTACCTCATCCGGGCACCGGACGACCGGCCCTGTAGCCATTCAGCAACGCCTGCGTCCACGATCGACACAGGGCCGCCCCACAACAGATGCGGCAGTTGGGCTTCTCGCGAATACTCAGACGAGATACCTGATTGCTTAAGAAACGCCGATGTGTAGGATGGAACCAACGTCAGCGCCCCTTGCGCGACGTGTGTGTTCAGGCCGCAGCAACGTCTGCGGCCTCTTTTTATAGATTCGGAATCTCTCCAGCGTTTGCGCGAACCATCCGGTGCCACCGCGCAAACAATCCGCGCAGACTCACCGAAGGGAAAACGGCGGCCTCGGGTGTCGCCGGCCGTCGATATGGGCCTTTGCGTATTCAACGGCAAACATGCACGCCGCGCTCTCGGATGCGAAATAACCAAGAATGCCAAACGCTTCGCGTTTGCCGTTCCGGTGCGTGACGATCGCTGTTGCTGCGTAGCCTGGCATCGAAATTGGGGCTAGGGGCATGATCGTCGATGTCTTGTACTCCACGGAATCAGCGTGCATGGCATGTCGCTCCTTGTGGTCGCTCGGCGCACCGACTGTGGCGCCTCGCGATTTCTATCCTAGGACAATTCCGGGCCGATCAAAAGATGCACGACCGAACTGACCGCAAGGGTCGGTTGAAGCGGTGTTGACTCCGGCACGCAACAGTTTCGGACTGGACGGCAACGGCGTGCGCGCCTCCCTTCGAGACCATGCCGGGTCAGCCCGACGGGTTCCTTTCAGGCCCGATAGAATGCTCGCACCTCTCTTTGCAAGGACCGCCATGCCTCGTCTGGATTGGCTTAGCCGCTTGCTCGTCATGATGCCCGTCAGCGGCCAGCTTGAAATCCGCTGCTCCTATGGCGCACCGTGGCGTATTGCCTACGATCGCGCGACTGCCGGCGAGATGCCCTATCACGTCGTGCTTGGCGGGTCAGCGATCCTGGAGATTCCCGGCAGTGGAGCGCCACTGCACCTCGCAGCGGGCGATATCGCGCTGCTGTCTCATGGCTCGGAGCATGTCCTTCACGACGGCAGCGGCGCACCGCCCTTGCCGGCCCGCACGCGCGAAGGCGTGAACGTGGAAATCAGTGAAAACGCCGGAACCGGCGATCGCCTGGATATGCTTTGTGGCCGCTTCGTCCTCGCGCCGCCGCACGATCGCTTGATGCGCGACTATTTCCCCGCCACGCTCGTGGTGCGGGCCTCTGCTCAAAGCGATGTATCCAGGCAGAACGCGACTTCCGCTCAGTTGGCAACGCTGGTCGGGCTGATCCGCGCAGAATCGACCACGACTAGCGTGGGTGGGCATGCGATGCTCAACGCTTTTTCAGCGGCACTTTTCACGCTGACATTGCGTTTGGCTAGCGAATCGGGCGCAGCGCCTTTCGGCCTGCTGGCCCTCGGCGCACATCCACGCCTCGCACCCGCGTTGACGGCCATGTTCAGTGAACCTGCGCATCCGTGGACCCTTCCCGAATTGGCGCAGCTTTGCAATATGTCGCGTGCTACGTTGGTTCGTCAATTTCAGGACAAAGTGGGGCGTTCAGCCAACGATCTGCTGACCGATATCCGGATGACCCTCGCGGCCAATGAACTGATGAAGCCATCGACTTCCACCGAAAGCGTGGCTGAAGTGGTGGGCTATCAATCCCTTGCGGCCTTCAGGCGTGCCTTCACGCAGCGCATGGGCATGACGCCCGGGGATTGGCGCCGTTCGGCGCGCATACCGGAGTGAGAGGGGCCGAATGCCTGAAGTGATAGGAGCAGGCGCTGAAAAAAGAGCGCCTGCCCGTTGCCGCATTACTTGACCGGCGGGAAGTCCACGTCGGTGTCGTTGATGCGGTTAAAAGTGTTCGTGAACACGATCAGCGCGATGGCCAACGTGATTTCCACGAGTTGCGCGTCGGTGTAGCCGGCCGCCTTGATCGCCGCAAACTCGGTTGCGGTGATCGTGCCGCTGGTTTGCTGCAGGTTCCGCACGAAGCGCACCAGCGCGTCGCGCCGGGCATCCCCGGTAGGCTGGCCCGCACGGATCAGCTTGAGCGTCTCCGGCGACAGACCCGCCATCTTGCCCAGCATCGTATGCGCCGCCAGGCAGTAGTCGCATCCTGTGAGCTCACTGACGAGCACTTTGATCGTCTCCCCTTCCTGCTTGCTCAGCGTGCCCGATGCCAGCACGCCTTCGGCATTCAGGTACGTCTTGAGCACTTCGGGCGACAGCGCGCCTAGCGCGGCGAACAGATTGGGAACGCTGCCTGCTGCCTTCCTGACCTGGGCATAGACTTCGGCGGTGGCGCCGGTGGCGGATGCGACATTGGGTACAGTGATTCGGCTCATCGTGTTGCTCCTTCATCAGGTGGGTAGGAGTCTCCACTTTAGGCCGACGGGATGATCCTTATAAGACCTTAAATGCTCGATTAAATGCTCATTAGTATCATTTGGCGGATTGCCCTACTCGCTTGATTGGCCAGCCCAGCGGCCCGGGAGCCCACGTGACCTGAGCCGGCGCCGTCGTGCGCCCTTGGTTTCCAGCCGGACCGACGGCGTTCGCATGGTTACCCACGGAGGACCCACGGAGGAGAAGCAGGCGCGATGCGCACAGGTTGTCGCTCATGCCCGCGTCGATGCCGCCGGCCGTCAGGACGGCAGGGAGTGACCGTTCGCCAGACTTGGGGCCTGTCGAACGGCGACAAGACAAAGAAAGACGAGCCGATCAGAACCGGACGCGCATGCCCAACGTCACGGCAGTCTGCTGATTCGTATCTGAAGCGCTCAGCCCGTTGATCACCGCGTGAATGCCGCTGTTGCCCGTATTGCTCACGTGCTGATACACGCCCTCAACATAAACGTCGGTTCGCTTCGACAGCGCGTATGACGCCTGCAGGCTGAACTGATTCCACTTCGGGTTCACGCCGTCGATCCTGCTGTCCGTGTAGGTGTACGAGCCGGCAAGGGTCACGGCCGGCGTCAGGTAGTAGCGTGCGTTCAACTCGTAGTTGTTGAAGCGCGCACCGGAACTGCCCAGCGAAAGCCCACTCGACGTACCGGATGCCGAAGCGCCGATGCCCGTCAGACTGTCCAGGTGCGTCTGTGTGAAGACCATCCCCACCACCGCCTGCCCGAACGCGTAGTTGGCGCCCACGCCCCAGGTCCGCTGGGACTGTGCGGTAAACGTCGAATCGTCGCTCACCGCGCCGCTTGTGTTGGTCGACGAACCGCTGTTGTTGAGTTGCAGGTAGCCGGCCGCGATATTCAACGGGCCGTAGTTATACGACGTACCGAAGCTGTATGCACGGTTATTCGCAAAGCCGCCCGACTGGTTCGAGAAACCATACAAGCCGCTGAACTTTAGTCCTCCGTAGTTAGCGCTCTGATACTTGGCCGAATTGCTGATACGGAACGAGTTATCCAGATTGTCGTTGTCGTACGGGTGTGCCGCGTGCGTGCCGCCGGACGACGTGCCGGTCAGCGCAAGCGGTCCGAGATAGTCGACAACGGAATCATACTGACGGCCCAGTGTCACCGCGCCGTACTGATCGCTCGACAACCCGACGAACGCCTGACGGCCAAATTCGCGCCCGCCTTGGCCCAAGCTGCCGTTCGTCACGTTGAATCCACTTTCGAGCGTGAAGATCGCCTTCAGTCCGTTGCCCAGATCCTCCGACCCGCGCAGCCCCCAGCGGCTGCCGTTGACCGCGCCACTCGTCTCCTGAAAGTTGCTGTGCCCGCCCTGATTGCTGGTGTAAGTAATTCCCGCGTCGATCAAGCCATAGAGCGTCACGCTATTCTGCGCATGGGCAGCACCGGCGAACAAACCGAGTACAGAAAGTGTGAAGAGTGACTTCTTCATGGGCAATTCTCCGAAAACTGATGCTGCTGAATAAGTTGTACAGAATGTCAGGCGCGACGATAGTCAAACCCTTTACGGGTTCTGCCATTCACTGCGAATCGGACCGGCGACGCACGCCAGTCGCAAACGGATTTAAGCGCACTATTCATCGTGCGCCGTCGCCTTTTGACAACGTGCGTGATTACCGGCTGTTTCAGGTTTGCGCGAGTGACATGGCACGCACAGCCTGTCGAAGCACTCGCGTGATCCGCGTTGCGGCGCTGCGGGCCGTGTCGTACAAGAGATGGGGAGGCTCGGACAAGTCGATGCGATACGCGTGCTCAACGGGTGAGCTTGCCCGGGTCCGTTACAGGTTGGTGATCTTCGAAAGTTTTTTGAAGATTGCGTCGGCGTTATCAGGCGCTGTAGCGTTTTCCGCCGGCATCGACCGGCGCGATTCGTTCAAAGAATCGCACCGGGAAAACAATCGCCATGGACGTCTAATGCAGCACGCAAAATGCGCCTGTCCGCACATCGATCCACATCATTCGACCATCTTTTTTGTGGCTATACACAAGCGCGCGGGACTCGCGCTGACTATTGAGAAAACCCAATACGGCGTGCAAGGTATGTCTGCCGCGGTAACGCAAGGATCGCGTCGCGTCCCCGCTCCCGCTAACGATCACAATTGGGTTGATACGCACCATACGGGAGATCTGATCCGGCGTTGCAGCTGACATTTCACGCTCCATTTTGAGTGGTTACGTGAGGAATAACGTCGCGATTGCCGGGAGCTTGAGACAAGGAAAGGTTGCGTAAGATCATCGCGTTTCGGGACGCGCTAACTATTGGTAAGGACTGCGCGGTGCACGTCCTTTTTTCCGGGTATTCGCCGGGTTTCGAATCAGGATAATTCGAAACGTACCGCTGCTTGTCCGGCGGGAAAGCAGCGGTCCTCCTCTCGACAAACAACGGGCGCTTGAATATTCCATGCAGCGCCACCCATCCGGCAAAGGAAACGATAAATGCGGCGAGTCATCGTCCTGGCAGCACTGGTGGTGCTGTCCCAGCTTCAAGGTTGCGCGACGTCGTTGGAAACGTTCCTTTTAGGCACGGTGGCTGGTACGGCGGTCGGCATTGGCGCGGTCACCTGCCTCGTCGCGTGTCATTGAATTTGAAGCATTCGGCAACGCCACCAGCAGATCGTTGAAAACCGAGCGATGAAACGCGACAGTCGGCTGGTTGCCGTGAATCAGCAGAAACTCGCCGTTCGTTGTGACTTCGAGCCCGCCAATCGAATGGACATACACGGTCGATGGATCAGACATCGGATTCTCCATCGCGGTGCGACGGAGAGTCAGCGTGCTCTCCGCCTCTCACCGGCACCTCGGTTTGTACCGCGGTGTAAAGCGGCGAAGCTGTCGCCAGCAGTTCAGAAAACAGCGGAGAAGAACTGGCACGCAGTACTGCGGCGAGCACGTACGGAGACATGGATTGATTTGAAAATTGCTTCATCATGAGCGACCTGTTCCCGTGAGACGAAGAATGTCCATCTCACGATAGCGCCTGCTGGCCGTCCATGCGTTACGACTGATCTACCAATTCTTGCTCTTGTAATCTTACGAGCGGCGAAGCGGGACAGATCAGCGCTTCGGCAAGCCCTTCCGCCGGCGTGTGCGTTTTCGCTGCAACATAGGCCCCGCGTGCCTTTTTATCGTGGCGAGATGACCCGAAGCGGCCCATTCGATCCCTCAGCAACGACGCACAACTCGGTCCCGCCGGAAAACCCACTCAAGATAGCGTTACGAATTCGGATAGATGGAAAGTTTTTCGTAGCCGGTGCAAGGCGCCGCTCCCTATCCTCTTTGAAACTCGCATCGAGACATTCCTCATCTATCACCCATCCGCGTACAAGGAAGCAAAGTGGCCCCGAAATAGCGGGAAGCCTGTTGCCGCGGCTTCTTGATGACCAAGGTCTGCAACACTCCCTTCCACGTCGATCGAAAACGACGACGCGCCTGATGTTCACGCTTGAGAGAGACGCGAAGCATCTCGCGGGCGGCGATACGTTCCGTAGTTGCAGCGAGTCCGATGCGCTGGCGACTACTCGTCTGAACGTGCCGAATGTTCGGAGAGGAAGCGGCAAACAGTGGCGTGCAGCGCTTGCACACCGGGGCTCGATTCGAGTGCGCGCCAGCAGCCGTGCACCAGTCCGGCACCGATCCACCATTCGGCCTGACCGCCCGCCGCGTTGATGCGCCCGGCGAAGACGCGTGCATCGTCGCGTAGCGGATCGTGTTCGGCGCCGATCGCGAGCGTCGGCGGCAGACTATCGAAGCGGGTCGCGTCGAGCGGGACGGTCCATGCCGTGGGTGGCGTCGTGCATGCGGCGCCGGTTAGCTTGCCCCAGTAGAGGTCGCGAAAGGCGTGGACGTCGGCGAGCGTGAGCATCGGCGCGTGCGCTTCGCTCTCGCGCGCGGGCAGTTGCGGTTCGATGCCGAGCAACGGATAGATCAGCGCGAGTCCACTCACCCCCTGAATACCGCGATCACGCAACCGCATCGCGACACTGGCGGCGAGAGTGCCGCCGGCGCTATCGCCCGCGAGTTGAAGCGGACCATTTTTGTCCTGTAGCGATGCGAAAGGTAGACGGTGCTCCAGTGCCGCGAGCGTAACTTCCAGACAATCGTCGTGCGCGGCAGGCGCGCGGTGCTCGGGCGCGAGACGGTAATCGACCGCGATCACGTCGAGACCGGTATCCGCAGCGAGACGCGCGGTCACGAGTTGATGACTGTCCAGCGACCCAAGCACGAAGCCGCCGCCGTGGAAGTACAGGACCGTCCCGCGGCGGCGTGCGCTTGCCGTGTCCCGCGTGCTCCCGGTATTCCCCGTGTTCCCGGCGTTCCCGGCGTTCCCTGCGTTTCCGGCGTTTCCGGCGTTTCCAATGTTCCGATAGAGACGCAGCTTGATCGGATGCCCTGCGCGCGCTTGGAACACAGCGTCTTCGGTGCTCACCTCCGGCGGCAACGCAGGCGTGAACGCTGCCGCATAGCGATCGTAGATCGCGCGCTGTTCATGCGGCGGCAATAGCGCGGTATGCGCCGGATAAATCGACGCAGTCCGTTCGACGAACGCGGCGATGGCCGGTTCAAGCATGCTTGCTCTCGCCCTTCGGCCCTTTGACCGGCAAGCCGATCGCGCGGCCCGCGAAGGCGGCCGGCGGCAGCGCGGCCTGCGCCTCGGCCAGCGCCCGTACGCGCGCTTCGACGTCCGGGTCGAACGGCGCCGCGCGCGGTCCGCTCGTATCCACATGCAGCAGCATCTGCTCGCCGGCGGCGACCGGTTCGGCGCCGTCATCGGCGAACATTTCCAGGTACAGGTGCAAGCGCTTCGTATCGTGCGCGAGCACCCGCATGTCGACGCGCACCTGCGCGCCCTCCTTGATCTCGTGCAGATAGTTGATGTGCGCTTCGAGCGTATAGATCGAGCGGCGGCGCGCTTTACGCGCCGCGTCGGGCAAACCGATCCGATCGATCAGCGCGTCGGTGGCGAAGCTGAAAATCAGCATGTAGAACGCGTCGCGCAGGTGGCCGTTGTAGTCGACCCATTCGGCGCGCACCGTATCGCGATAGTTGGGCAACTCGACAGTGTTCGGCATGTGCAATGGTGTCCTTCATCTGTGCAGGCTGCATCGGCCTGCTGGGAGGCCAGGCCCGGCCGATGCATGGTGCGCTCAAGTACGCTGACGTGTGCTTCCGCCGCCGCGCGCCACGTGTAACGCGTCACTCATCCGGATGCAAACCGTGGCGCGCTTTCGCCTCATTGATGGCTGTCAGCACGCTCGTGATGCAGTCGTCGCGATAGCGCTCGAGCTGCTTGATCGAGCGCGGACCGACCTGTTCGGCGGTGCCTTCCACGACGCGATCGATCAGTTCGCTAGTGAGCTTCGGCGCTACCAGTTTAGTCCATGGCAACTCCAGCGCCGGGCCGAACTGCTGCATGAAGTGACGCATGCCCGCATCGCCGCCTGCCAGCGTGTAGGTCAGGAACGTGCCCATGAACGACCAGCGGATGCCCGCGCCGAAGCGGATCGCATCGTCGATTTCTCCGGTGGTCGCCACGCCCTCGTTGACCAGATGCAAGGCCTCGCGCCACAGCGCTTCGAGCAGACGGTCGGCGATAAACCCCGGCACCTCCTTGCGCACCCGCAGCGGCCGCATCGAAAGCGAACGATAGATGTGCAGCGCGGCGTCGATCGTTTCCGGCGCGGTGTGCGCGCCGCCGAGCACTTCGACGAGCGGCAGCAGATACACCGGATTGAACGGATGCCCGACGATGCAACGCTGCGGATTGACAGCGCGCGCGTAGAAATCGCTCGGCAACAGCCCCGAGGTCGACGATGCAACGATCGCATCGGGTTTCGCCGCGCGGCTGATCTGCTCGTGCAACGCGAGTTTCAATTCTTCGCGCTCCGGCGCGCTCTCCTGGATGAAGTCCGCCTCCGCCACACACGCTTCGATCGTGCTGACGAAACGCAGACGCGCTTGCGAAGCGCCTTGCGCCAAGCCCGCACGTTCGAGCGCCGGCCATGCATACGCGACGTTCTCGCGCAACTGCTTCTCCGCGCCGGGCGCCGGGTCCCAGGCGAGCACATCGAGACCATGCGCGAGCGCGCGCGCCACCCAGCCGCTGCCTATCACGCCCGCCCCAATCGCTGCAAATGTTTTGATATCGACGATCACTGCCATTGCTGACGATCCTTTGCCTTTCAGGTTTTCAGATTCAGGGTTTCAGATGCTGAACACGTTGGACACTGCGTTGCTTCAAGTGCATTGCTTCAAGCGCGTTGCTTCAAGCGCATTGCTTCAATGCGCATTCCTTCAAGCGCGTTGATTCAAGCGCACTGCTTCACGCGTACTGTCCGGCCGCGCGACGCTCCAACTGCCGCTCGCCGCGTGCGGGCAGGCCGAGTTTCCTGCGTCCTTCCGCAGGCGTCAGCGCGCGTCCGCCGAGGCGTTCGATGATCTCTACCGCGCGCTGCACCAGCGTGCCGTTCGTCGCATGCACGCCTTTATCGAGCCAGATGTTGTCTTCGAGGCCGACGCGCACGTGGCCGCCGAGCAGCATCGCCTGCGCGACCATCGGCATCTGCATGCGGCCGATGCCGAAGCCGGCCCACTGCGCGCCGGGCGGCAGGTTGTCGGCCATCGCCTTCATCGTCGTCGTGTCGGCGGGCGCGCCCCATGGAATGCCGAGGCAGATCTGAAACAGCGGCGGCGCGTCGAGCAAGCCTTCCTTGAGAAGCTGCTTGGCGAACCACAGGTGTCCTGTGTCGAAGATTTCCAGCTCCGGCTTCACGCCGAGTTCCTGAATCCGTTTCGCACCGGCGCGCAATTGCGCCGGTGTCGATACATAGATGTAGTCGCCGTCGCCGAAATTGAGCGTGCCGCAATCGAGCGTGCAGATTTCCGGCAGCAGTTCCTCGACATGAGCGAGCCGCGTCAGGCCGCCCACCAGATCCGTGTTGGCGCCGAAGCGCATCGGCTCTTCGCCTGGGCCGATCTCCAGATCGCCGCCCATGCCGGCGGTGAGATTGATGATCACATCGGTGCCCGACGAGCGGATCCGGTCGACCACTTCGCGATACAGATGCGGATCGCGGCTGCCGCGCCCGGTCTTCGGGTCGCGTACGTGGCAATGGGCGACGGTGGCGCCGGCTTTGGCTGCTTCGATCGCAGCTTCGGCGATCTGCTTCGGCGTGACGGGAATGCCCGGGTGCCTGCCGACCGTATCGCCCGCGCCGGTGACCGCGCAGGTGACGATGACTTCATGATTCATACGTGCTAAATCCTGTGAATTGACAATGCGTGTTTCGAAGGCGACTGAGTGAGCTGACGGCCCGGTGCCTCAGAGACCGAGATACGCCTTCACCGCGGGCAGGCCATCCTTGCCGTCGTAGGTCTTCACACCGGCAAGCCATGCATCGAGTATTTGCGGGTTCTTCTTCAGATACGCTTTCGCGGCCTCGGCGGGCTTTTCCTTGTTCATCACCGACTGCATCACGACGTTTTCCAGTTGCGTCGTAAAGCGCAGATTGCTCACGAGCTTGCCCGCGTTCGGGCAACGCGTCAGAAAGTCGGGGGACGTCAGCGTATAAACGCGTGCTTCGCCGTCGTTGGGACCGAACACGCCCTCGCTGCCGGTCAGATACTTCATGTCGATCTGGATGTTCATCGGATGCGGTTCCCAGCCGAGAAACACCACCCACTTCTTCTCGCGGATCGCGCGATCCACCGACACCAGCATGCCGGCTTCGCTCGATTCGATCAGCTTGAAACCGCCGAGGCCGAACTGATTGGTCGCGATCATTTTCTGAATCGCCGCATTCGCGCTGCTGCCCGGCTCGATGCCGTAGATCTTGCCGTCGAGTTCCGCGCGGTGTTTGGCGATGTCGGCGAAGGTCTTGAGGCCCGCGTCGTATTCATAGGTCGGCACCGCGAAGGTCGCCTTGGCGCCGGTCAGGTTCGGCGGTTGCAGCACCTGAATGGACTTCGAGTCGACGAACGGCGCGATGGCTTTTTCCTGCACGGGCCACCAGTAGCCGAGCGACACGTCGAGCTGCTTGCTCTTGAGCCCCGCGAACGAGATCGGCACCGAAGCGACGGTGGTGACCGGCTGATAGCCGAGCCCTTCGAAGACCGTGGAGGCGAGCGCCGTCGTCGACGTGATGTCGGTCCAGCCGATATCGGCGAAGTGGACGGCGCGGCAGGCGGCCGGATCCTGTGCGAACGCCGGCGCAGCGACGGCTGCGGCAGCCACGCAAACAAGGCGGGCAAGATGAGCAAGCAAGGTTTTGATGCGTGACTTCATGACGTTCCCCCTTTCGGACACGTTTTGCAGCGTGTTTCGAATCAGGCCGCGCACAGGCGGCCCACCAGACTTACGTGATACGGCTCGAGGCGCTGAATCAATCCAGGAGTGACCTAAAGGTAATGCCCCATTTTCCCGCCGAAGCGACCGCCAGCGACCCGTACTTGTCCGCGTGCGACCATGAGGGAAAACCAGCATTGCGTGCAATGCTGCGCAACAGCGGCGCCGCGATGATTTTTGGCGTGTCTTGCCGGTCCGCGCGCGGCTTGCTACGCTCGCCGGAAAACCGGGGGCCGGCCATCCGGAGTTGGCCGTCCGGAGTTGGCCGTCCGGAAGCGGCCATCCAGAGCTGGCCACCCGGTACCGGCAACCCCGCGTCCGCCTGCGTCTTTCCTCAGTCGAGTTCCCGCACGATGCCCGAAGATATTTCGTTTCTGCTGCTACCGGGCTTTTCGGCGCTCGGCTTCATGTCGGCGGTCGAGCCTTTGCGGGTCGCGAACCGCTTTCGCGGCGATCTCTACCGCTGGCACATTCTGAGCCTCGACGGCGCGCCGGTGGCGGCCAGCAACGGCATTTCGATGAACGCCGAGGCGGCGATCGGCGACGTCGAAAAAGCTCAGACGCTCTTCGTCGTGGCCGGCTTCGATCCGCTCGCCTGCTATACGCGCGCGCTGGGCGATTGCCTCAAGCGCCTCGAGCGCGCCGGCGCGACGCTAGGCGGCATCGATACCGGCAGTTTCATCCTCGCGGAAGCCGGCCTCTTTCGCGGCCCGGACAGTTTGACCGTGCATTGGGAAGCGCTGTCGGCGTTCCGTGAGCGTTATCCCGCGCTGGACGCGAGCCAGGAGTTGTTCGAAATCGGCGCGCGGCGCATCACCTGTGCGGGCGGCACCGCGTCGATCGACATGATGCTCGATCTGATCGGCCGCAAGCACGGCGCGGCGCTGGCCTCGGCGGTGTCGGAGCAGTTTGTCGTGAGCCGGATCCGGCAACGTTCGGATCATCAGCGCATGGAGATCGCGGCGCGCTACGGCGTGCACAACCGCAAGCTGATTCAGGTGATCGGCGTGATGGAGCAGCATATGGAAGAGCCGCTCACGTCGGACCGGCTCGCGCAGGAAATCGGCGTGACCCGGCGGCAGCTGGAGCGGCTGTTCAATGCGTCGCTCAAGGACACGCCGACGCATTTCTATCTCCAGCTGCGGCTCGACCGCGCGCGCGAGTTGCTGCAACAGACCGATATGTCGATCACGTCGATTTGCGTCGCCTGCGGATTCGAGTCGCCCTCGCATTTCTCGCGAACTTATCGCGCGCGCTTCGGCGCGAGTCCACGAAGCGACCGGCATCCGCTGAGCGGCAGCGGCGGCGGCGGCGCGCCGTCAAACGCCAAGGCGCACGCGGCGGCTGCCGCATGAACCCACTCAGCGCAAGCCGCCCGCACTGCGTCCGTTGAAACTGGGCAAATTGCCGTTCATCGGGTCGAAGGTCGTCGCCGGCTTCGGGGGCGCTTTCAGCGCATCGGTGTTCGAATAGTTGCGCATGACAGGCGGCAAATAGAAGAATTTCCAGCCGTCATAAGTCTTCTGGTCTTCGAAGTCCTCATGACGCAGGGGAAACCCCGCGTGCTTGATCGGCACATCCGTGGAACTGCTATGGACGCCATAGATGCGGTCGCCCTGGCGCATGAAAACCCAGTCGTTCTTGCCCGTGATCGGATCCGGATACGCTTGCCGTAAATGATGCAGGGGCACCGGAACGCGGGTGTCCTCGAGCAGATCGTCGATCGAGGCGGGCAGCACCCGTCCGGCGCGGTAGTAACGAAGAATCGCCAGCCGGTACTGGTCGCCGACGAACAGCAACTGCCGCTCCCGCTCGCGCTGCCGCTCCAGCGACCACACATCGAGCGCGCCGGCCAGCGCAATCGATATCAGCATCAACGCGATCAGCAGGGTCAGCAGAACCAGCCCGTCCTCGCGCGCCGTGACACCGCTGACACCGTGCAGCCGCTGCCGCTGCCGTTCGCGTTGCCCGGCACGCCGCGCCGGGCACCCGCGCGGATGCATCGGACAGGCTCGCTCGTTCATTGCGCAGCTCCCGCCTGATCCCTGGCAGCGCCTTGCGGGCTGCTCGCCGGCGCGATGTCGTACACGCCCGTCTTGGTTTCGTCCGGCGAGGCAATCGCAGCCCATTTGTCGTCGCCGTTGACCGGGTCGACTGGAATCGCACGCAGATAGTGCTTCGTGACCAGTTCGTCGAGCGTCTCCGGATACTGGCCGTTATCGCCGTAGAACTTGTCGATGGCGTCGCGCATCACCGCGACGTTCTGCTGACGCACCTGCTCCTTGCCGCGCTCGATGCTGTGCATGTAGCGCGGCAAGGCGACCGTCAGCAGCAGTCCGATGATCGCCATCACGACGACCAGTTCGATCAACGTGAAGCCGCCAGCCTTGCGCGCGAGAACGGATTTCATGATGCACGTCACCACTGTTTGTACGGAATGCCGTTGATGCCGACGCGATCGGTTTTCGCCGACACGTCGAACACATCCTTGCCGGCCCGCGAATTGTCGGCGGCGTCCCCGCCGTCGCCCTGGTTCGGCGGCTCGCCGAAGGCCCGCACGTTCCACGTATCCTCCGCGGCGACATCCGCGTCGCCCGTGAAAAACGGATCGCGCGGCACGTGGCGAAGAAACATCAGCAGGCCGCCTTTCGGATCTTTCGCGTTGGGCACGCCGGTCACCATCACGGCGAGCGATGGCGGATAGCCGGAGGCATCGGCCTCCCTTTCGATCAGGCCCGTATCGCTCGCTTCCTTGTAGGCGTCCAGCGCGGTACGAATCTCGCGCAGCGCCGCGCTCAATTGCTGTTCCTTCTGACGCTGCACGATCAGCTCCGAGAACGGCACGATCGCGAGCGCGAGAATGCCGACGAGCGCCAGCGTGATAACCAGCTCGATCAGCGTGAAGCCGCGCTGGGCGGCACGCGCACGCAAGCGGAACGCATCGAACCGGACCTTCATGGCTCAGTACCCGTTTTGAATCGGCCGCAGCGGGTTGTCGCTCGGCATGTCGCCTTGCGGCATCACGATGCTCGACGGTGGGAACGCGGGCGGCGGAGCCGGTGCTGGCGCGGGCGCCGGAGCGGGCGCCGGAGCGGGCGCTTGAGCCTGAGTGGCCGCCGCAGCCGCGGCCGCAGCCGCATTCGCTTCGCCGGCAGGCGCGGCCTCGGCGCCGCTCTGTTCCGCTCCCGGCACCGGCACGGCGGACGGCAGCGCAGGCGGCGCGCTCGGCTGCGGCGAGAAGCGACCGCCGTATGGCGCCGGCGGCGGCGTCGTGCGCGGCGCGGGCGGCATCCGCCCAAACGCTCCGGTCGGCGGCGCCGTCGTGGCGGAGCCCGTGGCGCCTGCGCGCGGTTCGCGCGGCGCGCCAGTCGTGCCGCCGCCGACGTTGCCCGGCGTATGCACCGCCGGAGCCGGCAGCGCTTGAACCGCTTCGGCGCTGACCGGATCGAGCCGCAACTGGTCGGCGTGGACGTTGACATCCGTGCCGGACCACAACTCCTGCGTGTCCGCATCGGCGGAAAGCTGCGGACGTACGATGTGCGGCGTGATCTGCAGCACGATTTCCGTCTTCAGGTGATCGCCGTTGTGGTCCGAGAACAGGCGTCCGAGCACGGGCAGTTGCCCGAGACCCGGCACCTTGTCGGCCGTCGTGCGATCCTGATCCGAAATCAGCCCGCCGAGAATCTGACTCTCGCCGTCTCTCAGACGCAGACTCGTTGACGCACTGCGCGTGCCGATCTGATACGCAAGCGAAGTCAGACCCGTCTGCGTGTTGCTGCTGGAAATCGTCTTGGTGATGTTGCTGACTTCAAGATTGAGCTTGATGCCGACGTCGCCATCGCGATAGACCTGCGGTTCCACTTCGAGCTTGATGCCGACGTCGAGGTACTGAATCATCTGCGCGTACGAAGGCCCGCTCGTGCTCGGTGTACTGGAACTCGAAATCACAGGGACTTTGTCGCCGATCAGTATCTTCGCCTTTTCCTTGTTGCGCGTGCGGATGCGCGGGCTTGCCAGCAGGTTCGCGTCGACATCGCTAAGCTTGAAGTTGGCCGTCGCCGACAGGCCGCTGACATTCAATGAGTTGATTGGCAGGTGGTGCAATGCGCCCCACGTGTCCGCTGTTGAAGGCGTCGCCACCGAGAACGAATTCGGCCACTCGATACCGAGGTCGGTCAACCGGTCGTGGGACACTTCCAGCACCTGCACTTCCAGCATGACCTCCGGCTCCGGCAGGTCCTGCGCCGCGATCATTTCCTCGGCAACCCGCACCGTGTCCGGCGTGCCGCGAATCGTCACGGTGTTCGCACGCTCGTCGATGACGACTTCCTTGATCTTCAGCAGGCTCTTCAGCAGCCCCTGTATCTGCTTGGCGTCGACGTTCGACAACTGGAACGTGCGCACTTTCAGCTCCTGATATTCGAGCTGCTTGGCGGGGGTCGCGGGGTAGATGAAGAGCGTATTCGCGTTGAGCTGTTTCTTGTCGAGCTGGTTCTGCATCAGGATCATGTCGACCGTGTCCTGCAGCGACGCGTTCGTGACGAAAATCGTCGTCTTCAGGTCGGCGCGGACATCGCGATCGAAGATCACGTTCAGGCCCGACGTGCGCGATAACGCCTCGAAGACCATGCGCACATTCGCATCGCGAAACTGCAGCGTAACCGGCGTGCGCATGATCGATGACGCGGCGACATTCTCTTCCTTCGCCGAGCGCTGCTGCCTGCGCTTGTCGTCGATTTCCTTGAGCATCTGCAGCGCCATCGCGTTGGTCGGGTTCTGCGCGAGCACACGGTGTACGCGTTCCGACGCCAGCGCGTACGAACCGCGCTGGATCATCCGGTCCGCTTCCTGCAGGGTCGCCAGATCGCGGCGATCCTGGTCGAGCGCGGCGCCGATCTTGCGTCCGCGTTCGCTGGTCGGATCGATCTGACTCGCCGCGTAGAGCTTCTGGACGGCCGCATCGAACTGATAGCTCTTGCGCAACTGGTCCGCCTCATCGAGCAGCGCATCGACCTTGTGATTGCGATCGTGCAGATAGTTGATCTGCAGCTCGGCGTTGTTCGGCTCGCTCTGCCGGGTCGGCGGATTAACGCACCCGCTGAAGGCGAGCGCGACCGCGATCGCCAGCGCCGAGCGCTTGCGCGTTGCCCAGCTGAAAGCGGGACGATGGTCGCGAGACAGTCTCTCGGGCGACAGGTGTATCGACGAGCCGCCGTCTCCGATGCGGCTTCCACCCCGGTTGTATGCGGCTTTCATTTATTTTCCTTCGCTTGCGTGGAGAGCACCTGCCTCTCGTTCAGCGGCAGATAGGTCAGCACCACTTCGTTTTCCGAAATCGACTCGACGCGATACTGTTCATCGACGACCTCACCTGGCGAAACGATCAACAAGCGGTCGCCGCTACTGAGGAACACCTGCGGTTTCGCCGCTTTTGCATCCAGTTCACCGAGGTAGGTAAAGGGCACGGGCGGCGCCGTGGGAGGCGCCACCGGCTCCGGAACGGGCGCCGCCACGGGCGGCGGTGGCGGCGGCAGCCATGACGACACGACGAACGGATTGTTCGCCGACGTCAGGGACAGCGGTGCGCGTAGCGCGATTAGCCTTTCGCGTGGAGTCGGCGCCGCCTTGGCTGCCTTGGCCGGCCCAGCGGGTTGAGCGGCGCTGGCCGCCTTCACCACGTGCGCCGCATCCGCCGCGCTAGCCGGGTTCGCCCCATGCGCTGCGGAATCCGGCACCTGTGCCGCGCCTTCGCGATGCAGCGCGACGGTCCGCGCGCGCGCGTCGTCGTGATGTGCGCCACTGGCCGCGGCGACCACCGCCGGTGTCTGCATCGCGGGCGCCAGCTCGCGAAAGCTCAAGCCAGCGGCGACGATTCCGCAGAACGTAATCAGCAGGCGCCTGACGAGATCGGGTTTCATGGCTGCGCTGCCCGATAGATGAGTTCGAAGCGCACGCGCGCGTCGAGCACGTTGCCGTTCACGGCGGGACGCTCGACATGGATTTCGCGCAACGCCGCGTTCGGCACGTTGTTGAGCACGGAGGCCAGGAAATGCCGGATCGAACCGTACTGATCCTTGACCGGCAGGAGCATCTGATAGCGGACGAAATGCGCGTTCGTATCGTTCGTGACGAGATACTCTGCCGAACCGAGCGTCAGGTTGCTGTCGCGGGCCTGGGCGAGGATCGTCGCGATGTCGTTGGCGCTCTGCGCGAATCCCGGAAACAGATCGGACAACGTATTGAGTGCGACTGTTTCCGTAGCCGCGGACCGTTCGGCCACGCCATGACGGGCCTTGGCAGTCTGTGCGAGCGACGCCGGATCGCGCAGTTCACGCGCCGGCCCTTCGACGCGCGGAATCGCCGCCGCGACCACCGCTGCCGCACCCAGCAACAGCGCGCCTAGCAAACCGGGCAGCCCAAGCCGGCGCTGCAGTTCGAAGCGTAAGGTGAGCAGCCTGTCCCGCCACTGATCGCGGTTCATGATTTTCTCCAGACGGCGGTGATCTGGAAGCGCACCGGCGTGCCGGGCACGTTGGTCTCGATGATGTGATCGTTGAGCACCGCTTCACGCAGCAGCACGCTGGCCTGCAGATAGCGGAGATACGCGATCATCGCGTCGAAGTTCTTCGCTTCTGCGGTGATGCGGATCTGGCTTTGCGCGGGGCTCTGATCGATGCCGATGAGGGCGACGTCGTGATCCGGGTAGTCTTCGACGATCGACAGCAGGTCTTGCCACGGCACCGTCAGTTCGCGCAGCACCGCGAGACTCTGGCTCTCCGCCAGCCTGGCCGCAGGCGTCTGCGGCACGGTCGCCGGATGCGATCTCGCGAAGAGCCGATGGCGTTGCGCTTCCTGTTCCGCCTGCACGCGGTCGTTCTCGTCGTAGACCTGCCAGAGGCGTTCGCCGCTCACTAGCAGCAGCAAGCCGGCGACGCACAGCAGCACGATGCCCGCAGGCGCGCCGAGCGCGCGGTGCCGTCCGAAATCGATGTGAAGGCGGGGCATCATCGCGCGGACTCCATCAGACGATGCGCGACCGACGTATCCAGCGCCGGTTGCGCGGGCCGCAGCGTCGTCAGGAAGCGCCCTTCGAACGGCGCCGGGTCGATCTCGCTGCCGTACAGATAGACCCGGTACGCTTCGCGCTTGCCGCTCGTGCGGTTCGCGAGGCGCTCGAACGCCTGCTCGGCGCGCGCCGCGATTCGCGCAGCGTCGCTGGCGTCGCCGGGAAAGAGGCGCTGTGCGTCATACGCGACCCAGCAGTTCTCCTCGACGAGCACCGCCTGCAACAGCGTATCCGCGACGAACAACAGCATCGCCTGACCGGCGCCGGCTGCGTCTTCGACACGATTCAGCATTTCCGGAAGACACAGCTTGAGGCACTGGATGTCGACGCGCGCTGTCGCGCCCGCTTGATGAATGCCGTCATGCAGCGTGCGGGACATCGCGCTCGCAAACACCGCGTGGCCGCCACGCTGCACCGAGAAGCGCACCTGCACCGAGTCGGCCTCGATCCCGTAGAGATCGGCGAAATGAGCCAGCACGACTTCTTCGATTTCGCGTGCGCGCAGCGTGCGAAAGTCCCCGCGCAGAATCGCGTGACTCGCCCAGAAATCGTCCAGCACGATGCGTGCGCCGCGCTTTGACGGCTCCTTCTGCCCGGCGGGCGCGGGGTCGGTGGCCAACGCGAGCTTCAGCGCGTCGAGCACGCCCGCCTCGGTGAAGCACTGTTCGTCGGGAATCGCGATGCTCGCAGGTTCAGGAAGCTCGGCAGGCTTGCGGCGCAACCGCATCCAGCGAGGCGGTGCCGCGCCCACGACCAGTTCGCGTGTACCGACGCCGATCGCGATCGAGCCGCCGGTGGCTAGCGAACCGCCGGCGGCCAGTGAACCGCCGGTGGCCAGTGAACCGCCGGTGGCCAGCAGATTATTCAACCATGGTGACACGGTTGATCTCCTCGAGTGTCGTTTCGCCCCGCATCACGAGCGCGACGGCGGCCGTGCGAAGCGTCTGCATGCCGTACCGGAACGCCGCTGCCTTGATGTGCCCGAGCGGCGCACGCTCCGAGAGCAACTGGCGCAATTCGTCGTTCATCCGCAGCGCTTCCGCGATCGCGCGCCGTCCGCGATACCCGCTGCCGCGGCACGCCGCGCAACCCATGCCCCGGCGAAAGCGGTAGCTGCCCGCCGTCTGCGGATCGATGCCCGAACGGACCAGCGTGTCCGCGTCGACCGTGTCGTCCACCGCGCAGTCGGCGCAACACTGCCGCAACAGACGCTGCGCGATCACGCCGTTCAGTGCGGACACGAAGCTGTAGGGGTCGACGTCCATATTCGTGAAGCGGCCGATCACGTCGAACACGTTGTTCGCGTGCACCGTCGTGAACACCTGATGGCCGGTCAACGCCGCCTGCACCGCAATCTGCGCGGTCTCCGGATCGCGGATCTCGCCGACCATGATCTTGTCGGGGTCGTGGCGCAGAATCGAGCGCAGTCCGCGGGCGAACGTGAGACCTTTCGCTTCGTTGACCGGAATCTGCAGGATGTCGCCCAACTGATATTCGACCGGGTCCTCGATCGTGACGATCTTTTCGAGGCCGTCGTTGATCTCGGTGAGAATGGCGTACAACGTGGTGGTTTTACCGCTGCCCGTTGGCCCCGTCACCAGTAGCATCCCGTAGGGCATGGAGGCGACCGAGCGCATGAAGCGCGTGTCGTCCTGCTGAAAACCGAGCGCTTCGAGCGTCAGCCCGCCTGCGGCCTGCGAAAGCTGATAGCGGTCGAGAATCCGCAGCACCGCGTCTTCGCCGAACTGATTCGGCATGATCGACACGCGGAAGTCGATCTCGCGGCCCGCATACACCGCCTTGAAGCGGCCGTCCTGCGGCACGCGGCGCTCGGCGATGTCGAGTTCGGAAATGACCTTCACACGCGACAACACCTGGTCGGCGACGTCGCGGCCTTCCATCCGGCCGACCACGGTCAGCACGCCATCCACCCGGCACTTGATCATCAACCCGTTCGCGCGGCATTCGAGGTGAATGTCGCTCGCCATCATCTTCAGCGCGTCGTAGATGGTGGAATTGAGCAGCCGCACCACCGCGCTGTCGTCGCTGCTGATGCCCTGCAAGGTCAGCGCGAGCGAGGACGGGTCGGCGGCATGCTGCACCTGATCGTCGAAGGCGAGCGAGTCCATCGCCCGCACGTCTTTCTCGCGCACGGCGAGCCACGCGGTGAGGTCGCCGACGCTGGCGAGCGCCCAGCTATACGGCACGGTCGGCCGCGAGCGCATCCGGTGTTCGACGCTGCCGCGCGTGCGGGCGTCGAGCGGATCGGCGATCACGAACAGCAGCGCGCCGTCTTCATCCGGTTGACGAAAACACACGCACAAACGGGTCGTCGCTTCGACGAACGGCAGCACGTCGAAATCCGCTTCGAGCCGGTTCAACTCCTGCATGCCGATCGATTTCATGCGGAACTGCTCGGCAAGCCGCACGACCATCTCGTCGGCGCCGAGCGCCGCCTGCGTCATCAATTCCTCCAGCGCGCGGATGCCGGAGCCGTGCCGCTCGCCGAGCGCGCGCAGCGCATCGCGCAACTCGATGCTCGGGCTTTCCGGTGTCGCGCTGATCGTGTCCATGCATGTTCCCCAAGGCCGGCCTACTGGATGCTCGACGCAATTTCGAAGATCGGCATGTACATCAGCACCACGATGCCGCCGATCACCACGCCAATGAAAATCATCATCGCGGGTTCGATCAGCCGCGAGATCAGATCGATCGTGCGCGACACCTGCGCCTCCTGAAACGCGGCGATCCGGTCGAGCACGGGCCCCAGGCCACCGGTTTTCTCCGCGACGGTCAGCAGACGATAGGTAATCGCGTTGGCGAGGCCGGCCTGCTGGAACGCGTCGGACAGCTTTGCGCCGTTGCGCACCTGCTGCATGGCGGCGGCGACGGCAACCCGATCGGTGCGGCTCACCAGCCCGCTGGCAAGATCGAAGGCCCGCACGGCGGGGATGCCGCCATCGACCAGCATCGCGGTCGTGCGAAAGAATTGCGACTGGCGAAACACACGGAAGTGCTGGCCGATACCGGGCAGCGCGAGCAGGCGATCGGCGATCCAGTTGCGCGCCGCCGCCCGGCGCAGCGCGACAACGGCCGTCACCACCAGCACGGCGAGGCCGACAGCGAGCTCTGTCCCATGCGCATGCACCATGCCGCCCCAGGCCATCAGCAGTTGCGACAGCAAGGGCAATTCGCGTCCGCTATGTTCCAGCAGGCTCGCAAAGCGAGGCACGACGAAACCGAGCAGGAACAGCACGACGGCTGCGCCCACCAGCAGCAGAACAGAGGGGTAGATCGCCGCCGACACCACCCGGCCGCGCAGTTCGTGAAGCAACGCGCTGTTGCGCGAGTAGCGGGTCAGGCTGTCGGCCAGACCGCCGGTTTGCTCGCTGGCTTTCACGCACGCAACCAGCACCGGGGGAAACACGTCGCTCGCGTGTTCGAGCGCCGCGGACAGCGACTGCCCCTCTTCGAGTTGCCGCAGCAGATCGCGATACACCACGGCCGAAGCTTCGCGGCGTTCGTTGCCGCCGAGCGTGCGCAACGCGTCGACCACGCCGACGCCGGCCTCGAGCAGGGCGGCGAGCTCGCGCGCGAACAATTCGACGTTGAAGCGGGCGCCGGGCAGCGCCGACCACCTCGCGCGGCGGCGCCGTCCCCGCGCATCCGCGCGCACCGACACGACACGCAGGCCTCTCGCACGCGCGAGCGCGGTGGCGGCGGCAGAAGAATCGCAGTCGACGCGAAGCGTCTGCACTGAACCGCTGGTATCGAAGACGCGCAGCAGGTACTTCACGTCGATTCTCCTTGCTGACAGCACACTACCAGGACGAGATGGTCACGTTCTCACCGGTGCCGCCGCCCTGACCGTTCTTGCCGAGCGAATACAGGTCGTAATCGCCATGCTCGCCGGGCGACCGGTACTGGTACGGGCGATCCCACGGATCGGGCGGCACTGCTTTCTGCAGATACGGGCCGCTCCAGTGCGTCGCGTCCTGGGGTTTGACCATGAGCGCCTGGAGCCCTTCCTCGGTCGTCGGATAGGCACCCATGTCGAGCCGGTATTGATCGAGCGCCTTGCTCAACGAGTCGATCTGGGCTCGCGCGATCTTGACGTTCGATTTGCCGACCTGCTCGAAGTAACGCGGTGCGACGAGACCCGCAAGCAAACCGATGATGACCATCACCACGAGCAGTTCGAGCAGCGTGAACCCGCCGTTGCGCCGCGGTGCCCGCGGTGCCTGTTCAACGCGTGCGGGGCGCAGAGCGCTCATAAGCACGGCAGACCTGATCGAGAACGATTCGTTGCGCACGTTACTCCCCTTCTAACGACTCACCGCTCCGATACCGCCGAAGCCGTTTTATTCATTCTTGTTCAGGTCGATATCGGCAAGAAGTAGGGAGACCCGACCAAAGGGATGGGTAAAGACCCCCCAGTTCCTGCGCCGTTCAGAGGAAGCCGTTGAACTCGTCCGTGTGGCTCGGCAGCGTGAGCACGCCCATGTCGAGCGCGATGCGCACGAGACCGGTGACGTTGGTGACGCCGAGCTTGCGCATCAGGCTGGCACGGTGTTTTTCGATGGTTTTCGGGCTGAGCTGGAGTTGCTCGCCGACCTGCCGATTGGTGTGGCCTTCCGCGACGAGCCTGAGCACCGTGCGCTCCCGGCCGGTCAGCGTGTTCCAGATCTGCGTGGGTTGCCCAACGCCCGGCAGCAGTTCGTGCGCCACGCTGCGGAGACGGTGAGCGTCGAACGCCGGGTTGCGTTTGCCCTGCATCACGAGACGCATTTCGTTGACGAGTTCTTCGAACGATGCATCCTTGATCACGTAGCCATCCGCGCCCGCCGCCAGCGACGCGCGCACATGCTCGTCGCTGCTATGAATCGTCAGCGCGATGATGCGTATGCGCGGCGTCTGCCGCTTGATCACGGCGATGGCCTCGATGCCGTTCATGCACGGCATCGAGAGATCCATCAGGATCAGATCGGGCAGCAGCGTACCGGCGAGACAGCAGGCCTCGAGCCCATCGGTCGCCTCGCCGGCGACCATGTAATCGGGCAGCGAGGACACCATGGTGCAGAGACCGCCGCGCAAAAGATGCTGGTCTTCGGCGATCAGAACGCGATACTTCTTATCCACTTTGTTCGCTCCCGGCCGGAACCCGCTCGATTAGTTCGAGGCGACGACTTCGTGGTAGGCGTTCAACAGTTCCGCCGGCGTCGCGAGACCGTCGAGGCGCAGCCATGGTTTGCCGGGCGCGGCGCGGAAGAAGGCCACCGCCGTGTGATTCATCTTGTCGCCGCGATAGACGTTGAAGGCGCGTTGGGCGGCGATGCTCGCCTCGACCGTGCCGGTGTAGTGCTGCCACTCGGGACCCGCATCGAACCGGGCTGCGTACGCTCTCAGGCGTGCCGGCGTGTCCTCTTCAGGGTCGATCGAGATCGACACCAGATGGACCTTGTCACGATCGACTCCCAGCTTGCCCTGCAATTCCTCGAAAGTCTGGCTGACCATCGGGCAAATCGTCGTGCATGTCGTGTAGATGAACGTCAGGATGACCGGGCGACCGTCGTTCAACTCGTCGACGAGAGAGACGGCCTTGCCGTCGTCGCGAACCAGGGTCACCGCGGGCAGCGTGTACTCGACCGTGGAGCGCGTCGTCCCCGCCGTCATATCGTGGTGATGCATGTGCATCGCGGCACCGCCGGCGGCAGCTTCAGCCGGCGCAGGCTTCATATCCATCATGGCGCCGTGCGGTTGCGCCGCCGTGGCCGGGTTGCCGGCTGAACCTTCAGCGGCGGCGGGTTGCATCTGCGCCATCATCTTGTGATGTTGCGCCTCCATCGTTGCGCCATCGGCCACGTCTTCGGCGCTTGCCGGCAGTGCTCCGACGCTGGTCAGCCCGGTGCCGGCCACCACGAATGCGCCTATCATCCATGTGCGGTTCATCTTCATCGCGGTCTCCAGAAACGGAAGAAAGAACGAGGCACGTCGCCCAATGCGCAGCCGCACGCGCTCCACCCTGTCCTTTCAGTCTCGTGACTCCGCTCTCACGCGTCATTAGATGAAGCTCCCCAAAGCACGGTAGGGTATGCCTGCCAGAGGAAAATCCCGCTAGCGCCCGCGCGGGGTGTCCCCCCCTTGACGTCCGTACATGCCCCGTTGGCAGAGGCATACGCCGAGGCCTACAATCCGTTGGCAGATTAAGACTCTCTTAAGGCCCCCCGCTGGGAGATCCCATGCATGCCAGTCAGCCCGAGGGACGACAGCTGAAGTTGCGCGACGTCATCGAGGCGATGCGCAGGCTGGGGATCGCGGCCCGGCTCGAAGAACCGCAAGCGGGCAGCGTCACCGACGCGCGCGGCGCAGCGCTTGCGATCGTGTCGGCGGATGGCATGTTCCTGTCGGCCAACCGCAGTGCTGCGGCGCTGCTGGGTTATTCCAGCGGCGAGCTGATCGGCCGCCGGCTGCTGGATATGGCGCCCGAGAGCGATCGTGCAACGCTCGCCGCCCAACTGTCCGGGGATCCCGCGCGCGAGTTTTATTCGTTCAGTACGCTGCTGGCCGGGCGCACTGGCCGCCCGACCCGGCTCGTGCTGCATCAGCAGCTGATTGCAGCGGACCAGAACGAAGACCTCGCACGCCTGACGCTCTTCGAGGAACCGCTGGCGCCCGAGGAGCTGCTCGAGGACGATGCCCAGCTATCCGAAGCCGAGGCACGCAGTCGTCTGAAGTACCTGATGATCGGTCAGCAGCGCGAGCGTCAACGCCTCGCCGCCGATCTGCACGACGGCATGGGCCAGGCGCTGACGCTGATCAAGCTGATGGTCGAGGATGCCCGCATGCGTCTGCGCCGCGGACAAGCCGAGGACGCCGCGCAGAAGCTGGACGCCACCGTGTTGCAGATCCGCGAGACCATTGGCGAGATGCGGCAGATATGCGGCGAGTTGCGTCCGCTTGCGCTCGAACGGCTGGGCCTGCCCGCGGCGCTGAGCACGTTGTGCCGAGGCGTGGACCGCGGGGCGGCGCACCTCCTCGTGCACTTTCACTGCGACATCGACGACCGGGATGTGCCGGAGCATCTGAAAGCGGACATCTTCAGAGTCGCGCAGGAAGCGCTCAACAACAGCGTCAAGCATGCGGCCGCCACCGAAATCCGCCTTGCGCTGCAACGGATCGAGACCGGTCTGTTGCTCACGATTCAGGACAATGGAACCGGCTACGACACCCGTCCGCTCTCGCTGGAAGCCATGAGCTCGACAGGGCTCGGCCTGACCGGCATGCAACAGCGGGTCGAATCGCAGGGCGGCTTTCTCTCGGTTCACTCCTCCGACAACAGTGGAACGCTGGTGTCGGCGAGCTGGACACTCTGACGGGTCCGCGCCTCACCCTGCCGCCGAGCCGCTCACCCGCTGCACCGGCAACTCCACGATGTCGCCGCCCTCAGCCGACGAGGCCGGGTGGGCTGCCGGCAACCGCGCCAGCGTGTCGTCGCTATCGCGCTCGGCGCATTTGGCCGCGAGAGAGGTCAACAGGCCCATGCTGATGGCGACCAGCACGAGCTCCGTCAAATTCTCGATGGCGAGCTTGTGCATGACGCTCGCACGATACTTCTCGATCGTCTTCGGGCTGAGGTTCAGATACTGACCGACCTGCCGGTTGGTGCGTCCTTCGGCGATCAGCTTCAGCACGCTGCGCTCGCGCGCCGTCAGGACGTCCCACGCCTTCTTCGGCGCCACTGCTTCGCGCCCGGTAATGAATGAGTCGACCATGTAGCCGTAGACGTCGGCGCTCAGGTGTTTTTTCCCCTGCATCACCACCCGCATCGCGACGATCAGTTCATCGAACGAGACGTCTTTCAGCACATAGCCGTCGACGCCTGCGCGAAGCGCTTCCCGTACGTACTCTTCGGTCTGGTGAACCGTGAGCGCGATAATGTGCACGTGCGGCGAGCGGCGCTTGATGGCCGCACTGGCGTCGATGCCGTTCATGCCGCGCATCGACAGATCCATCAGGATGAGATCCGGGCTGAGCGTCATCGCAAGCTGGCAGGCCTCCTTGCCGTCTCGCGCTTCGCCGACCACGTCGTAATCGCCTTGCGCTGAAAGCATGGAACACAATCCGCTGCGCAACAGATCATGATCCTCGACCACCAGTACGCGATATTTGATATTCACGATCCCCTCTCCTCGGCATGGCCGGTTGAGTGCACAACCGAAAGGTCGCCCTTTGGCAGGACAATATTTTTCTTTCGATTATTTCTTTCTAATGCCTTTCAAATTTATTTATTTAAGCTAACGTATTCGTGAGACAATACTGCTTTATTCCCCGTGCTGCCTTTGTTCGCAAGGTTCGCGCCAACGCTCTGCGGCCCGCCTGCAGCGCAGTTGTGCGCTGCAAAACGTAAAGTCGAATTAGCAATTCCGGCTCAAAACGTTTCAAAAATGATAATTCCCCGGCCGGAGTCGACACTGGTAATAATACGAATAGAGCATGCTTCGCGCGTAAATCAGAAATAATTAACGGCGCCTGCTAGTGACCATCGTTTACACCGGAATTATTTTCTTTCTTTGAAGCGGCTTACGAATGCCGCATATCTTCACGTCTGTGACGATCCGTTACAGGCGTAACGTTTCTGTACACAGGGTGAAAGCCCCCCTCGCGGTGCGTTGAAAAGGAGGAGGTTGCCCCATTGCTGAGGTCCTTTTACGCGAACCACAATGGCAACGCGGGGGGATTTCGAACATGTACCGGCGCCCTTCTTTCCTGTCGACGAACACGCTTAGAGCCGTCTCGCTACGAGCCGTCGCGATCGTGCTAGGCATGACTTCGGCTGGCGTCGTGCACGCGGACATATTCGGCACCGTCGACAGCAAGGGCGCGATCGTCCTGACCAACGCGCCCGGCAAGGTGGGCTTGAAGCTCATCGTGGCGGGAGAGTCGCCGGGCGAAAGCGACGCGAAACGAAGCAACGCCGAGTTCAGCGCCACGATCGATATCGCGCGTTTCGCCGATGTGATCGACGAAGCGAGCCGTACGTTTCGCGTTCGACCCGAACTGCTGCGAGCCGTGATCGACGTCGAGTCCCGCTTCAACCCGAACGCGGTATCGGACAAAGGAGCGCAGGGACTCATGCAGTTGATGCCCGCAACGGCGCGGCGCTTTTCCAGCGGCAACATGTTCAATCCGCGCGACAACGTGCTAGCGGGCGCGCGCTATCTGCGCTTCCTGCTCGATCTCTTCAAGGAGGACATGGAGCTCGCTCTGGCCGCGTACAACGCGGGAGAGAATGCGGTGATTCGAGCCGGTTACCGTGTTCCGTCCCTGCCCGAGACGCGCCAATATGTGCCGCGCGTACTCGCCCGCTATCGGCGGCTACTGACGGCCAGCAGCTAGGTCCTGGTGAGCGGGAGAGTCAGTGAGCGAGTGGAGCGGCAAGCGCCGCACGACGCTTTCTACAGCTTGCCGTAGCTATGCAGCCCCGACAGGAACATGTTGACGCCGAGGAACGCGAAGGTCGTCACCAGCAGGCCGGTCAGCGCCCACCAGGCCGCCGCCGCGCCGCGCAGGCCCTTCATC
>NZ_QHKS01000048.1 GCF_003353175.1 Paraburkholderia lacunae
ACATGGCCGACTCCGAAATCTCGCAACGGACCGACCAGCATGCCAGCGTTCAAAAACACGACATTTCTATCTAGCTAGAACACGACATTTACATAAAGCCGCTACACCAGTCCTGTTGATAATAAAGCTTATGTAAACTTTTATGCATGGCGGATACTCCGCTCCTATCAAGCTTCTATCTCGCTCCCAATCGTGCCATCAAGCGATGGAAGAAACCGTTGTCATCAACACTATCTAACCTTTCCCCATTGCGCCGCTCGATTCACCGCTTGTGAACGATCGAATCGAGCACGAAGCTGGTCGTCATATTTTGCACACCGTCCATCGCACTGATCGTCGCCCAGATATCGCTGACGCGCTCGTGCGTGGGCGCCTCTATCTGCACCAGCAAATCGACCTCGCCGCTGAGGACCGCGCAATCGCGCACCTCGGCGATCCGCTCGAGTGCGGTCAACACGTCCGCGCCGCGCATCCGGTCCTTGCGATACACGAGCATCACGGCGCGCACCGGCACGACATCGTCGGGCAATGCGAGCCGCACCGTATAGCCTGCAATGATCTTCAGCGCTTCGAGCCGGTCGATACGGTTTCGGACCGCCTGTCTGGACAGACCGATCCTGTCGGCCAGCACCGCGAGCGGAATCCGCGCATCGGCACACAACGCGTCGATTATCTTTTGGTCCAGGCCGTCGATCTTCATTCGCCGAACCCGGTGTGCCGGGCGCCGCGTACGTCGACCGCGTCGCGCAATGCCGCGATGTGGCCGGGACCGATTCCGCAACACCCGCCGACGATCTGCGCGCCCAGCGCAAGCCACTGCTCCGCCCATCTTGCATAGCCGGGCGGATCGATGTCACCGCGCAAACCGTGGAGTTCCTCGTTCGCACGCGCATCGGCACGCTGAGGCGGAAACGCGTTCGCATAGGCGCCGATCGCGAGCAACGTTCCCGCTCGCGCGAGCGTGCGCTGCACCGTCTCGATCGCCGCACCCATCGCTTCCGGCTGGCTGCAGTTGAACAGCAGCGCGGCCGCGCGCGCGGCCACGGCGGCGTCGATCGCTTCGTCGAGCCCCTGTCCCGATCGCAATACCGGCGTGGCGCCTGCTTCGATGTCGTCGTGCAGCGTGAACGAAACCCACAGCGGCTTCGGATTCTCACCGAGCGCTCGCCGGACCGCGCAGATTTCGTCGGTCAGGCTCTGCGTCTCGGCCAGCCACAGGTCGACGTAGGGATCGAGCCCATCGACGAGCGTCGCCAAAATGGCATCGGCGCGCGCCGCGTCGAACAGGTCGGGACGGTAGGAGCCGCCCGTCGGCGGAAGCGATCCTGCGACGCGCACGGGCCGCCCTGCGCGGTCCGCCGCTTGCCGCGCGAGTTGCCCGGCAAGGGCCGCGAGCGCGCCACCGTCGCAACGGAACCGCTCCTCGCCGATATGAAACGGCACGACCGCATAGCTGTTCGCCGTGATCACGTCGGCACCTGCCGCGACGAACGCGTCGTGCGCGAGACTGACGTAATGCGGCGCTTCCATCAGCGCGAGCGCCGACCACTCAGGCTGCCTGAACGGCGCCCCGATCCGCGCCAGTTCGCGCCCCATGCCGCCGTCGAGCACTGTGATGTCATGCATAGTCCATGCTCCGTCGTTGCAATCCGCGCATCTCGTGCCCGAATCGATTCAAAGGTCGGCGCGGCGCGCGCGAGACGTCGATCAAGCGTGCGCGCTGGTCCGTATCAGATCTGTTCTAATGCCTGCGCGACATCGCTTTTCAAATCGTCGATGTGCTCGATGCCCACCGAATAGCGGATGAAATTGAGCGGAATGTCGGCAGCGCGCATTTGCTCCGCCGACATCGTGCCGGCCCACATGGATGCCGTATGGATCGCGAGCGAATCGACACCGCCGAGATTGCCTGCATTCAGCGGCAGGCGCAGCGCCTCGACGAAGCGCTGCGCTTCGCCGTAGCTTCCCCGCACACCGAACGCGACCACGCCGCCGAAACCGCGCATCTGCCGGCACGCGAGCCCATGCTGCGGATGGCTGCGCAGGCCCGGATAGAACACACGCTCGATCTTCGCGTGCGCTTCGAGGAATTCGGCGAGCGCCTGAGCGTTCGCATTGATCCGCTCGACGCGCATCGGCAGCGTGCGCAGCCCGCGCAGCAGCAGCCACGCGTCCATCGGCGACAGCACCGCCCCGAGCGTGATGTGCGTATGCCAGATCTGCTCGGCGAGCACGCGGCTCGTGCAGATCACGCCGCCCGTCAGGTCGTGATGGCCGCCCAGATACTTGGTCGCGCTGTGCACGACGATGTCGACACCGAGCCGGTGCGGCTGCTGGTTGATCGGCGACGCGAACGTGTTGTCCGCGAGCGTCAGGATGCCGCGGGCTCTGGCGATTTCGGTCACCGCAGCGATGTCGGTCACGAGCAGCAGCGGATTGACCGGCGACTCGAGCACGATCAGCCGTGTGTTCGGCCGGATCGCGCGATCGAACGCGATCACGTCGGTCTGGTCGACGAACGTCACCTCGACGCCGAACCGGCGCAGCATGTCGTCGAGCAGCTTCGTGGTGCTCATGTAATGACGCGTCTGGCCGACGACGTGATCGCCGGCCTTCACGACACTGAGGATCGCGGTCGCGATCGCGCCCATTCCGGATGCCGTGACGAGCGCGGTCTCGGTGCCCTCGAGCTCCGCCATGACCGCCTTCACGCGCTCGTGAACCGGATTGCCGTAGCGCGTGTAGTTGCGCGGATGCTGCGGCACGCTCGACATCTCCGCGAATTCCTCGCTGCCGGCTGCCTTGAACACCGCCGAATAGTGAATCGCCGGCGCGACCGACTTTTCGTCGGTCACGTCGCGGTCCGCGGCGAGCGCCAGCGTTTCAAGCTTGTATCCCATGTCGTCCTCGGATCGTTCGTTGTGTCGCGTTATGCGGCGCCCGTCACGCACGCACGCTGCCCAGATGGCGATTCAGCAGACCTTCGACGCGCTTGAGCACGGTCGAAAGCACCGCCGTGATACCGACGTACACGATGCCGGCCAGCATCAGCGCGTCGGTCGTATAGGTTTCGATGGAGATGTGGCGCGCGACACCGGTCAGGTCGAGCACGGTGATCGTGCTGGCCAGCGCGGTCGACTTCAGCTGCAGCACGATCTCGTTGCCGAGCGTTGGTGCGACGATGCCGATCGCGCGCGGCACGATCACGAACCAAGTGAGCATGAAACGGCTCATTCCGAACGCGAGCGCGGCTTCCTTCTCGCCAGCGGGGACGCCCGCGATCCCGCCCCGGATGTCTTCGGCCATGTAGGCCGCGAGATTGAGCGTCAGCGCGCACAACGCACACGAGAACGATCCGCCGACCAGCAACCACAGAGGCGACGCACGCACGATCGAGAACTGCGCGAGCCCGTAATACAGCACGAAAATCTGCACCAGCAGCGGCGTGCCGCGAAACACCGACATGAACAGGCGGCTCGGTGTCGACAGCCAGCGGCACGCCGACGTGCGCGCGACCGCCAGCGGCACCGCGAGCGCGAACGCCAAGGTGCACGACAGCACCAGCAGCTCGAGCGTGATCCAGATGCCGCGCGCGACGTCCGGGCCGGACTGCACGATGAGGGAAAGAAAGTCGTTCATCACATGGCCCTCCTCAGGTGCGTTTTGCGTAACCGCGGCCCGCGATGCGCTCGAGCCACGCGAACACGGGGTTTGATGCGGCGAGAAAGCCGAAATAGACGATTCCAACCGCCACGTAGAAGACGAACGGCTGCTTGGTGAACTGCGCGGCGATGTTGGCCTTGCGCAACATGTCCTCGAGCCCGACGATCGACACCAGCGACGTGTCCTTCAGCAGGTTCTGCCACATGTTGTTCAGGCTCGGCAGGCAGATGCGCCACGCCTGCGGCAGGCGCACGTACCACAGTGTCTGCAGGCGTGTCATTCCGTACGCGCGCGCGGCCTCGATCTGTCCGGCCGGCACCGCGCTGAACGCGCCGCGGAACATCTCCGACGAGTACGCGCCGAACACCACGGCGAGCGCGATCACGCCGGCGGAGAACGGGCTGATGACAACGGCGCCATCGAATTGCGCGTTGAGCAGATGCGACAGCCCGAAGTAGCAAATCAACAGGATCAGGAACTCGGGAATGCCGCGCAGGAAATTGGTCAGCGCATAGGTCGCATGCCTGAGCCACCCCAGGCTGGACAGTTTTGCCGACGCACCGGCGATGCCGAGCAGCATGCCGACGCACAGCGCGGCGACTGCCAGCTCCAGCGTGACGAGCGCGCCAGCCGCGATCTGCGCGCCGTAGTTCACCAGGATATCCATCGTAATGTCGCTCCGTGTAAGACCGGAATCGCGCAGGCCGCCGTCCGGCGCCCGCGCGGTCCCGATGCGCGGTTATTGCGGCGCGATGCTGAACGGGAAATAGCGCTTGTTGGCCGCGGCGAACGTGCCGTCCGCCTGCACCTGCGCGATGCCCTTGTCGAACAGCGCCTTCAGCGACGCGTCGCCCTTGCGTACCGCGATCGCCGTACCGTCGCCGAAGATCTCCGCATCGGCGATCGGCTTGCCGACGAAGTCGAAGCCCTCCTTCCTGCCGGCCTTCGTCAGCCAGTCGTACGCGACCGTGTTGTCGGCGAATACCGCATCGACGCGCCCGGCCTCGAGATCGAGCCAGGCCTCGTCGAGCGTCTGATAGACCTTCACGTTGATCCCCGACTTGCTCGCCGGCAGGCGGCGGCGCAGATAGGATTCGTGCGTCGAGGCCGTCTGAACGCCGATCGTCTTGCCGCGCAGCGTGGCGGCGTTGTCCGTGATGCCGGAGCCCTGCTTCGCGACGAGCTGCACGGGTGCCGTCGTGACGATGCGCGTGAAGTCCACCGACTGCTCGCGCTCCGGCGTCTTCGACATTTGCGCGAGCACCGCATCGATCTGCTTCGCCTTGAGTGCCGGAATCAGCGCGTCGAAATCCATCGTCACCCACTGGCACTTGACCTTCATCGTGTCGCACATCTTCTTGCCGATGTCGATCTCCATGCCCTGCAGCTTGCCGGATGCATCCTTGTATTCGAACGGCGCGTAATCGGCGAGCGTACCGATCCGCACGACCTGCTCGGCATGCGCGATCGATCCGAGCAGTGCCGCGCCCACGCACAGCGACTGAAGCAGCTTCTTCATGGTTTCCCCTCCGGTTGACATTGAATCCGCATCAGATGATGCTGGACAGAAACTTCTGGAAACGCGGCGATTTCTGGCTCGCGAACACCTCGTCCGGACTGCCGTCTTCCTCGATTCGTCCCTGATGGACGAACACGACGCGGTTCGCGACTTCGCGCGCAAATCCCATCTCGTGCGTGACGACGAGCATCGTGCGTCCCTCATCGGCCAGCGAGCGCATCACCTTCAATACTTCGCCGACGAGCTCGGGATCGAGCGCCGACGTCGGCTCGTCGAACAGCATCACGTCGGGGTCGGTCGCGAGCGCCCGTGCAATCGCAACGCGCTGCTGCTGGCCGCCCGACAACTGGTTCGGATAGTGTTCGCACTTGCCGGCGAGCCCAACCCGATCAAGCATCGCGATCGCCTTGTCGCGGGCGTCGCGCTTCGGCACACCGAGCACGCGCACCGGCACGAACATCACGTTCTGCAGCACGGTCATGTGTGCCCAGAGATTGAACTGCTGGAACACCATCGCGAGCCTGCGGCGCACGCGCATCACCTGCTGCGCATCGGCCGCGACGAGTGCTCCATCGCGGCCCGCCGGCTTCAGCGCGAGCGTTTCGCCGTTCACGCAGATCCGGCCGCGGTCGGGCATTTCCAGCAAGTTGATGCACCTGAGGAACGTACTCTTGCCCGACCCGCTGCTGCCGAGGATCGACACGACCTCGTGATTCCTCGCGGTCAGCGAGATGCCCTTCAGCACCTCGACACCGCCGAACGACTTGTGAATATCCTCGACCACCAGCGCGTCCGCCGCCGGTTTGCATGCAGGAATTGCTGCTGGCATCCTCGACTCCTTCTTCGATACGTTGCTCACCACACCACACCGCTCCGCTCCGGTTCGCGCCGGGCCGCCAGGCGCCGGCGCTTGCGCATCAGCTCGACAGCCACCGGTTGCGCCTGAAGCAGACCACCTTCGGCTGCGTCATTTCCGTCATCGCGAACCGAACGCCTTCGCGGCCGAGCGACCCATACTTGAATCCGCCGAACGGCATGCCGTCGAAGCGGAAATCGGACGAGTCGTTGATCATCACGCCGCCCGCCTGCAGTCGCTCGGCCGCACCGAGCGCCACCTCCAGGCGGTTCGTGAACACGCCTGCATGCAGGGAGCTCTCCGACGCGTTGGCCGTGTCGAGCGCCTGCTGCAGGTCGGTAAATTTCTCGATCGTCACGACCGGCGCGAATACCTCGTCGGTCCATACACGCGCGTCGTGCGGCACATCCGCCAATACCGTCGGTTCGTACACCGCCCCGCGCCGCCGATGGCCGGTCAGCACCGTTGCACCGCACGACACCGCTTCGTCGACCCAGCGTTCGATGCGGATCGCCTGTTCCTCGCCGATCATCGGCCCCATGTCGGTCGCATCGTCCAATGGATCGCCGACGACCATCCTGCCGGTCAGCTCGACGAAATACCGGACGAACGGCTCGTATGCGGCCTCGGCGACGAAGATCCGCTGCGTGCCGATGCAGTTCTGCCCCGCCGCCCAGAACGCGCCCGACACGCAGGATTCGGCGGCGTCCTTCAGGTCGCAATCGGCCATGACGATCACCGGCGCATTTCCACCGAGGTCCATCGCGACCTTCTTGAGTCCCGCATCGCGCGTGATGGCTTCACCGGTCTGCGGGCCGCCGGTAAAGGTCACCATCCGGATCCGCCGGTCGCGCACCAGAGCGGACGCGATATCCGCGCCGCCGTGCACGATCTGCAGCGCGTCGCGCGGCGCCCCGGCTTCCCAAAGGACCTCGACGAGCGCCTGCGCGGACAGCGGCGCAAGCAACGAGGGCTTCAGGATGACCGCGTTGCCAGTCGCGAGCGCCGGCCCGAGCTTGTGTGCCACCAGGTTCAGCGGGTCGTTGAAAGGCGTGATCGCGAGAATCACTCCCAGCGGCTCCAACGTGTAGTAGCCGCTGCGATCCTCGGAGCCGGGATACCCGTCGAACGGGATCGTCTCGCCGGTCAGTCGCTTCGCTTCCTCACCCGACAGACGCAGCGTGTTCACGCAGCGCGCGACTTCCTTGCGGGCCTGTCGCAGCGGCTTGCCCGCTTCGAGCGCGATCGTGCGTGCAAATGTCTCCGCTTGTGCCTCCACGGCCGCGGCCGCACGAAACAGGAGATCAGCCCGCTGGCTGCGGGGCATGGCTGCGGCAGCGCGCGCGCCGTCGAGCGCGCGCTCGACGAGGGCCGGTGCCGCATCGGCTCGCGACAGACGAACCTGGCCGACGATCGAGCCGTCATACGGCGACCGAACATCGGCTACGCCGGCTCCCGTACAGTCGCTCATCACCGCATCGCGCGCGCTCATGCCGCCACCTCGTGCGAGGCTGTGCCAATCCTGTCCGCCAGTTCGATCAGGTCGGAAAGGATCGCAAACGCCGTTTCCTCGCGACCGGCACCCGGCCCGCTGATCGTCACGCTGCCGAGCACGTCGGTGTCGAACGTGATCGCATTCGTCACGCCGCTCGCGGCAAGCAGCGGATGGCCGGTCGGCAGCTTGCGCGGTTCGACGCTCGCGGTCACGGTGCCGTCCGGATGGCGGACAGCGGAACCGATCAGTCGCCAGGACATACGCTCCGCCGCGGCTGCGCGCACGTCGTGCTCGGTCAGCTCGACGATGCCGCGGCACGTCACGTCGCCACGCTTGAGTCCGGCATTCCACAGTGCGTTGGCCAGAATGACGACCTTCAGCTGAACGTCCGAACCGTTGACGTCGGCCGCCGGGTTCGCCTCCGCATAGCCGCGCTGCTGCGCATCCCGGATCGCCGCATCGAAGCTCGCGCCGGCCTCGACCTCGCCGAGCACGTAGTTCGACGTGCCGTTCAGGATGCCGGCGAAGCCGCTGATGTCGCAGCCGCGCAGCGAGGTCGCGAGCTGCCGCAGCACCGGTGTGCCGCTCATCACCGTGCCCTCGTACATCACGCACGCACCCGATTGCGCGGCGATCCGCGCCAGTGCCGGCTGCGCGAGCGCGATCGGCCCCTTGTTGGTCGTGATCACGTGCTTGCCGCATTCGAGCGCGGTACGGCAATGCGACAGCGCGGGCTCACCGGTGTTCGGGTCAGTGAAGGTTGCCTCTATGACGACATCCACGTGTTCCGACGCGATGGCCTTCAGCACCGCACCGAGGCCGACGTCCGGCGACACCAGCGTGCCGGGATCGCGACGCAGCGCTTCAGCATCGACGCCTCGCCGAGCGGTTTCGTCGAGGACGTCCAGCGCGATACCGCGAGGATTCGTCGCGATCCCGAGCCGCAGGTCGGCGACCATCGTTACCGATACGTCGAGTCCCGCCGCACCGAGCATCGCGCGCTTCTTTTTGAGCAGTTCGACCAGTCCCTGATTGACTCCGCCGAAACCGACCAGTGCCAGTTTGAGTTCCATCTTGATCATCTCCTGTTCATTGACTACATGACACAGGTTAGTTATGCGAATTGATTTTCAAATTAGGCGTTTTGCCCGATTCAGGTAGTCATCCGTTGCGGTTTGTCATGCGGGACGGGCGGATCGCCCGTCCCCGCGCGAAGCAAGCACGTCAGGTGGCCGGCAGTCCGTCGTCGCCGTCCTTGTCGACCGGCACGAACAGCCCGACCTTGACCGCGCTCAGCACGACATTCGTGTTGATCCGGCGGATCATCGGGTTGCTCTGCATGATCCGCGCGGACAGCCGGTCGTACGCCTCGACGTCGCGCGCGGTGATGATCGCGATCAGATCGACGGAACCGGTCACGTAGTAGATCTGCTGGATTTCGTCATGCGCCTTCGACCACTCGCGGAACCTGGCAACCGTCTCGTAGTTTTCGCGCTCTATCTCGATCGCCGCAATGAACGTCATCGGTCTGCCGACCGCCGCGCGATCGACAACGGCGATTTCCGAGGAAATGATCTTTTCGGTGCGCATGCGCTTCAGCCGCTTTTGCACGGCCGACGTGGACAGACCGATCCGTTCGGCGATGGTATCCGCAGTCGCGGTGCAATCGCGCTGGACGATATTCAGGATCTTGCGGTCGAAGGAGTCGAGTGCGTCGGTCATGGCGTGATCTGCCGGAGAACGGGTGCTTGCGTCAAAGATAGAAAGGGCGGGCCGATCTGAGCCCGACCAGATGCCGGACACGGTCGAACGCGGTGACGAGCGTTTCGCGCCACTGCGCCACCGGCCCGCAGATACAAACGGGCGCAAAATGGATCGTATCCACCCCCGCAGGAATACGGAACGGACGCTCGATGCCATCGTCCGATTCGGTCACGAGTGCAGTGCCGTCGACTTCGGTCAGGCTCATCAACAAATGGGCGGTGGCAGTCGCCTCAAACAGGTCGCGCAGGGGCGAATCGTTCGCGGACAACTGCTCGAGCAACGGCAGTTCGTATGCGCCGGGCCACCAGGTATCGTGCTCATCGAGCCAGGGACCGACGCCCGGCATGCCTACCATCTCGAGGATCCAGTCCGCGCCGAGATGCGCATACGCACGACACCGGCCGGCCCCATCGGTCGAAGAGCGCACGAGCGAGCCAACGTCGCTCGGGGCAGCGTCCGTCAATACGACGTTCGCGGGTTTCAACCGGCCGAGCATTTCAACCGTGCTTGCCATCGACCGGTGCCCTTCGCGGAACCTCTGTGCGTGGTCCGGGACGATCCTGCACACCCACTTGGGACCGTCCTGCAAGGCGGCGGGGACGTCGCCGGACCGGACTTGGGCGGTTCGCCTGCGGGCGTGTTCAACGATGACGATTGGCGTGTCCGGCATACAACTCTCTCGTGCTTGAGGGGCCGCGTCGTAGGGATGCTGGCGCACTTCGTGGATTGGCTGAGATGTTCGGGGCTGAGAAAATAATATCGCGGGGATGCGACCGAAAAAATCTCAACAGCAGCAATTTTCGACGCAAAGCGTCGAAAAACGCAGAAGACTGGACGTTTGGCATCCAACCAGGGGCTCGGTAGGTCCGGGAACGGGTGCGGGCGGGAAGATGACAACATCCGGATGCGGGCCAACACGCTCGGCGGGCGCCCGATGGCGCGAGGCGAATCTGCTATCGGCCACGGGTGGCTCACACCACGAAGCCACCCCACCGAGCATGGTGACTGCTTGAGCATCGGATCACGGAGAAAGCCCGCGATCATGAAGGAGACGGGCCCGGCGTCAGTCGCCGATATCGGCTCACGCCGGCTGCCACGCTCAGGTATCCGATGAACGGGGCCTAATGGTAGGCGACCGAACGAACACGCGCATCGGCGATGAATTGATGCCTTATTCCATTGATTTACATCGATACGCTGAGCTACACGCCTTCCTGCAGTTGCAGACCCACGATGCCCACGACTACGAGAGCAATGCAGATCAGCCGCCCGACGAAGGCGGGCTCATGGAACCAGACGATACCGACCAACGCCGTTCCCGCTGCCCCAATGCCTGCCCATACGGCGTAAGCGTCTCCTAGCGGGAGGACGGTCAATGTGAGACTCATTAGCCACACGCTCAGTACGGCCGCCACGATCGATACCCCGCCAGGCAGTACTTTTGTATAGCACTCAGACAGCTTCATCGTCACGGAGAAGACGACTTCCAGCAAGCCGGAAACTACAACGATCGACCAGGCAGCAAGCGGACTGGAGACGACAAACATGGGCCCCGCCTTCAGGTTGGATGTGGTCGACAGAGGGTATCAAAGTATTTCCTCTCACGGACATCGGAATCGAAGAAAGCGGCTGACTGGCCAGTCGCGGATGTTATTTTTCACTTGACGCCGGACCCGCCAAGAGGCCTCAACTCAAATGCCAATGCCATGTACGACCGGGATTCCGGAGTGACAACGTCAATTTTCTCTACGCCAGTGCCTGTTCTTCATGTCGACAATACTCCGCCACTAATTGTCTCCGCCGACCTGCCTTCCCGCTTTCGATCTGCACGAATCATCTCGCTAGCGCGCTCTGCGATCATCAGCGTCGGCGAATTAGTATTGCCGGACGTGATCGTTGGCATGACCGACGCATCGACGACTCGCAAGCCGCTCACGCCGCGCACGCGAAGCCGGGAATCGACGACCGAGCCCGGATCGTCCGCCCTTCCCATCCGGCAGGTTCCAACCGGATGAAAGATGGTTGTTCCGACGTTGCCGGCCGCATACTGCAACTCCTCCTCGGTCTGGAACTGAATGCCGGGCAATATTTCCTGCGGGCGAAACCGCTCGAGCGCGGGTGCCGCAACAATGCGCCGGGTCAACCGCAGCGCGTTGGCCGCGACGTGGCGGTCTTCCTCCGTCGACAGATAGTTGGGTGCAATACTCGGTGCCATCAGCGGATCATTCGACGTGATGTGCACGCTACCTCGCGACGACGGACGCAATTGACAAACGGACGCCGTAAACGCGTCGAACGGATGCAGCGGTTCGCCGAACCGTTCGAGCGACAGCGGCTGTACATGGTACTGGACGTCGGGGCGCGTCAGCGTCCTATCGTTCGGGTCCGACTTTGCAAACACACCGAGCTGCGACGGCGCCATAGCCATCGGCCCGCTTCTGAACAGTCCGTATTCGAGGCCGATCATCAGCTTGCCCCACCAGTGAGCACTGAGCGTGTTCAAGGTCCGCACACCTTCTACCTTGAATGCCATGCGCAATTGCAGATGATCCTGCAGATTCTCGCCGACGCCGCGCAGATCTTCCACCACCTCGATTCCAAGCTTCGCCAGACGATCGGCATTTCCGATTCCCGACAATTCCAGCAACTGCGGAGAATTGACCGCGCCGGCACACAGGATCACTTCACGCTTTGCCTTGGCAATGCGCGGTCCGTCGCCGAGACGAAACTCGATTCCGGCGCAGCGCTTGTTCTCGAACAGGAGTCGTCGGGTCTGTGCGTTCGTCAGAATCGTCAGGTTCCCCCGCTTCGCTACGGGTCGTAGATAGCCTTTCGACGCATTCCAGCGAATGCCGTGCTTCTGATTGACGTCGAAATATCCGACGCCGGTGTTGTCGCCGCGATTGAAATCGTCCGTTGCGGGTATGCCGGTCTGCTCAGCGGCTTGCGCGAACGTTTCGAGAATGTCCCATTTCAGCCTCTGCTTTTCTACCCGCCACGGGCCGCCGGCGCCATGAGCATCGCTTGCACCGCCGTGATAGTCCTCGCTCTTCTTGAACGTTTCGAGCACCGAGTCCCATTGCCAGGACGAGTCGCCCGTCATTCGCGCCCATCCGTCGTAATCCTCTCGCTGACCGCGCATGTAGATCATGCCGTTGATCGACGAGCATCCACCCAGAACCCGGCCTCTCGGATAGGACAGCGCCCTGCCGTTCAATCCGGCCTCGTCACGGGTCTTGTAACGCCAGTCGGTCCGTGCGTTTCCGATGCAATAGAGATACCCCACCGGAATGTGAATCCAGTGGTAGTTATCCTTCCCACCCGCCTCGATCAGCAGCACGGATACGTCTTCGTCCTCGCTCAAGCGATTCGCGACCGCGCAGCCAGCCGTACCCGCTCCGACCACGATATAGTCGAACTCGCCAACCGATTGCGTCGCGCGGGCTTCATTGACCTCTCCTGCCGACATCTTGCCTCCTGGATTATTTGCATAACACCTGCGCGTCGTTCCGGACACTTGCCGCCACCAGAGCAAATCCGATCATCTACCGGCACAGGCAACGTCAGGTCAACACCTGCCGCGCGACGGATCGGGAACGCAACCATTCCATGGTGATCAGCAGCAGACTTGAGAAGACGATGAAAATGGACGCGAGCGCAGCGACCGTGGGCGTGATGTTTTCGCGAATCCCGATGAACATCTGAAGCGGAAGCGTTCCCTGCGTCGGACCGGCGATGAACATCGTAATCACGACGTCGTCCAGCGACGTAGCGAACGCAAACAGCGCGCCGGAAATCACCCCTGGCGCAATGATCGGCAACGTAACGGCAAAAAATGTTCGTACCGGCGATGCCCCCAGGCTCAGGCTGGCTCGCACATAGTTCTGGTTGAAGCCGGCAAGCGTCGCATTGACCGTGACCACGACGAACGGCGCGGCGATCACCGTATGCCCGAATATCAGTCCGGTATACGTTCCGGCCAGTCCCCATCGTGCAAACAGCAGGTACATCCCGACGCCGGTGACGATGACCGGGACGATCATCGGCGAGATCAGGATGGCGACCAGCAAACCCTTGCCCCTGAACGACGCCTTGTTCAATCCCAATGCCGCCAGCGTTCCGAGGACGGTCGCAACGATCGTCGCGATCGGCGTCACGATGAAGCTGTTTGCGCCGGCGCGCGCCCAGTCCGTGGACGTGAACAGATTGTGATACCACCTGAACGAGAATCCGTGTATCGGATAGACGAGAAATGAGTTCTCGTTGAACGAAAGCGGAATGATCGCCAGGATCGGCAAAATCAAAAACAGTAGCACCACGACGTTTGCCGATCGCAGTGCGTAATGCCATACGATTTCCGGCGTCGACATGTAGGGCGCGAAACGCGGCACGTGAGTTTTCATGATGCTAAGCCACCTTGATTTCCGAACCGACGATCCTTCGATAGAGTGCGAAGAGCACCAGCGTCACCAGGAGAAGGACCGCACCGAGCGCGCAGGCCATCCCCCAATTCAGGGCCACGTTGGTGAAATACGCGATGTAGTAACTGACCATCTGGTCGCCGGCGCCACCGAGCAGCGCCGGGGTGATGTAGTAGCCCAGCGAGGTAATGAATACCAGCAACCCGCCCGCACCGACACCGGGAAGCGTCTGCGGCACGTAGACTTTCCAGAATGCCCCGAAAGGATGACTGCCGAGAGAAATGGCCGCTTTCGTGTAACTCGAAGGAATCGACTTCATCACGCTGTAGAGCGGCAGGATCATGAATGGCAGCAAGATGTGCGTCATCGCGATCAACACCCCCGTCCGGTTGAACAGGAGCGACAGGGGCGTCGAAATCACCTGCAGCGCCATTAACGCCTTGTTGACGAGGCCCGCCCCCTGGAGAATGACGATCCACGCCGAGATCCGCACGAGAATCGACGTCCAGAACGGCAGAAGCACCAGGATCATGACGAGATTCGCCTTTCGAGCTGGCAGAATCGAGATCCAGTAAGCGAGCGGATAACCCAGCACCAGCGCCGCAAGCGTCACAAGCCCGCTGATCACGAAGGTCCGCATGAACACCGCGCGGTATGCGGACGCGCCGTTCTCGACCGGCACGATGCGGCCGTCCGAGTCCTCACGATAGTCGATCGTGGCAAGGAGATACTGGCTCGTGTAACGGGACGATACGCTGGCGATCGCCTGCCAGTAGCTCGTATCGGCCCAGCGTGGGTCGACTTCGATCAGGCGCTTTTGCATATCCTGCGCAGATATCGCCGCATCGTCATCGGTGAAAGGAAGCGCACTGGTCGTCTTGTAAAACAACGACCGGAACCCATCCTTCAGGCCGTTCAGCCGACCGGCCGCGGTACCGGTATCGTTGTCTCCACCGTTGCTCTCCACGTCGAGCACCAGTGCACGGTAAGCCTCGGCAGGAACGGGTGACTTGCCATCCCAGTGGCGCAATGCCGAGGTCGTCTTCGGCAATGCATCGACCACCTCGGGACTTTGGACCGATCGAGAAATCATCGATGCGACCGGCATCACGAACACAAGCAGGATGAACAGAACGAGGGGCGCCACCAGTCCTAACGCCACTACCTCCTTTCGAAACTGAACGGCTCGCAGCGACCGCTTGAGCTGGCGTGTATCCCAGCGCTGTTGCCGAGAAGTTATGGTGCTCATGCTTCTTCCCCCGGTCGTTACTTCGCGGCCCAAGCCGTAAAGCGCTGCTCCAGTGCGTCGCCGTGGTCCGTCCAGAACTCGACACTGTTGGGAATGGCGGTTTTGCCATTCTTCGCTGAATTGGGAAGCGCTGCCTGTGTTGCCGCATCGAGCATTTTCAGCGCTGCCTTGTTGGTCGGACCATACGGAATCTTCTGCGCGAACGCGACTTGTGCCTCGGGCTTGAGCACATACGAGATGTATTTTTCGGCCGCTTCCTTGTTCTTCGAGCCCTTCGGAATGACGAAGAAATCGAGTTCGTAAATACTCTGATCCCACGCAACACCGAGATTCTTGTTTCCTTCACGCATTGCCGCGTCGATGCGACCGTTATATGCGGTCGACATCGCGACGTCACCCGCAATCAGGAATTGTGGCGGCTGCGCGCCAGCCTCCCACCACTGGATGTAGGGCTTGAGTTCGTCCATCTTCTTGAACGCGCGTTCGACACCCGCGGACGTGCCGAGCACGGTGTAGACGTCCTTCGGCGCCACCCCGTCAGCCATCAGCGCGAACTCCAGGTTATAACGAGCCTCCTTCTTCAATCCCCGCTTTCCCGGAAATTTCCTGACGTCCCAGAAATCCTTCCAGCCTTGCGGCGCGCCCTTGGTCAGCGTGGGGTTGTATGCGAGCACGGTCGACCACACGAACGTGCCGGCTGCGCAAGGCGTGGCAGCTCCGGCCATCAGGTCGCTCTTGTTGGCGATCTTGGACCAGTCGAGTTTCTCGAAGAGACCATCCTGGCATCCGCGACCCACATCCGCCGCTTCCACCTCCAAGACATCCCAGGTGACATTTCTGGCTTCGACCATCGCTTTGACCTTGGCCATGTCACCCGTGTACTGGATGGCATTCGTCGCTATGCCGCTTTCCTTCGCGAACGGGTCCACCCACGCCGCCTTTTGGGCATTACCGGCCGCGCCACCATAGTTGACGGTCGTGAGACCATCGGCGAAAGCTGCCACCGACAGGGACGCGAGCAACGCGGCGCAAATCATTTTCGAATTCGATTTCATTGTCTCCTCCTACTGAGTGATAAAAATTAGACAGTCAGCTCAAGATCTTCAGGTGGTCCTCACGGAACGACAGCGCAATCTTGTTTCCCTGACGAACATGCGACCGCCAATCGTGTTCGAGGGGAACCTTGACGAAACACTCGGCTAGCCCCGGGCCACGGCAACGCAGTCGGACGTGGTCGCCGAAATAAATTGCGTCGAGCGTTTCGGTGTCGATGACATTGCCCTCGTTGGCCGCGAACGTCGATTCGACAGAGAGCCGTTCCGGTCGGATAACCGCCGTCGCCTGGTTGCCGACGTCAACGGACGCCACATTCAGTGCGCGCACCGTCGTCCCGTCTGCGAGCCGAAGCTGGCAACGGTCGCCATTCCTTGCAACGACCGTGCCGCTCATCCGATTGTTGTCGCCGATGAAATTCGCGACGAAGAGATTCGTCGGTGATTCGTACAAGCGATCCACGGTATCGAGCTGCTGAATCACGCCCTGGTCGAACACGGCAACACGATCGGACATCGTGAGTGCTTCACTCTGGTCATGCGTGACGTAGACGAAAGTCAGCCCGAGCTCTTCGTGAAGCGCCTTCAGCTCGAGCTGCATGTGTTCGCGCAATTGTTTGTCGAGCGCGCCGAGGGGTTCGTCCATCAGCACGAGCCGAGGGTTGAATACGAGTGCTCGTGCCAGCGCAACGCGCTGCTGCTGACCGCCGGACAGCTGGCTGGGCATCCGTTTGCTCAGCTTATCCATGCCGACCATGTCGAGCGCTCGCTTGACCCTTGCCTCTCGTTCAGCGGGCGGCATTTTCCGAACCTTGAGCGGGTATTCCAGATTCTGCGCGACCGTAAGATGAGGAAAGAGCGCGTAGTTCTGGAACACCATCCCGATATTGCGTTTATGTGGCGGGATCCGATTCAGCAACTGGCCATCGAGCCAGATCTCGCCATCGGTTGGATACTCGAATCCTGCGAGCATCATCAGACAGGTCGTCTTTCCTGAGCCGGATGGGCCGAGTAAAGTCAGGAATTCGCCCTTTTGGATTTCAAGGTTGAGATCCTTGACGACTAGCGTCTCGCCGTCGTAAGTTTTTTTGACGTGACGAAAGCTCACAAGAGCCTGGGTCGGATCGTGCATGGCTGTCTCCAATGTAAGAATATTCACATCCCGCCGTAGCCTTGCGCACGTCGGCTGTGTGTCGCGTTGATTCATCCGGCGAACCACCGGCGCGACTGTCTCGTCGCCGCGACGTTCGCTTTGCACCGCGCTTCATGCGGGAATGCTCGACTCGTCGCGCGACTCGACAAGACACGCAACTAGCTGGGCAAATACTCTTCGGACCAGCTATCTCCGATCGCATGTCGGGCAATCAGTATCTCGATCTCGGCATCGCTGTATCCGAACTCGCGCAGGACGGTGTACGTCGATGCGCCGAATTTTTCAGCTGGTGCCAAGGCGCGAATCCGGGCATGGCGCGGACGAATCGCGAAGGGATCGAGCTGCGTGACACATCGACCGCTAGGATGATTCGCATAGACGCTGAACGAGTAGCTGCCGTTGTCGATACCGGGACGATCGTCGCTAGGCCGGCTGTTGTGCCGACGCAGATTGACGATGTTGTCCGGCACCGCCGCCGCGATATTGGCGGCCTGCAACCTGATCTGCCAAGACGCGGCGGACGCGGTACCAAGCGCGGACGCGAGGAATGCAGCCGGATCCTTGGCTGCCGCAATTCCGGCCAGACCTTCTACTCGATCCAATTCGTTCAACTCACTTTCGTTGGTGTCCACATAGATCCAGTCGTCCGCGGCCCGGACGAATCGAGACATCGCGCCGTAGCCGCTCACCTCGCGACCAGACGGCTCGTCGAATGGTGGGCGATTCGCATAGTCATACGCGAACGGAATCTGCACCAGATTGCCGAGTGCCGACAAGGAGGTTCTCGCGCGCCCGACCTCGCCTGTTTTCGCCTTGCGGTAAAGCGCGGCAGCCACACCTAGCGCAGCCGCGAATCCGCACATGACATCGATCGTTCCGACATGCGCATGCTCCTCCGGCGTCTCCATGCCGCCGCCGAATCGCACCATGATTCCGGTGCACGCCTGGATCAGATCGTCGTAGCCAAGGTAGTCGGTCCGCGGCCCGCGTCGAGGACCGCCGAAGCAGTCGAGCTGGCAGAAGATCACGCCGGGATTGATGGAACGGAGGCTCGCCTCGTCCAGCCCCAGCGGCTCAAGCTGACGATCCGGGGCATTCATGACGATCACGTCGACAGACCGGGCGAGTCGAGCGAACACCTCGCGTCCATCCGGATGGTTCAGATCGACGAGCACGCTCCGCTTCCCACGCGCCGACGACATCCCGAAGACCACGGTATTCCACGGATCATAATTCGGCACGACGGGGTCGAGTTTGATGACATCGGCCCCAAACCGGCCGAGAAACGACGCCGAATGGGGTCCGGCAATCACGTTCGTCAGGTCGAGCACACGCACCCCGTCGAGCCACCCCTGTGTTGGCGCCCCCGACGGAGCCGGCAGTTCAGTACGCTCCTGCTCATCCAGAATGGCTAACGCATCCCGGAAGGTCACCGGATGGCGGGACGCCGGCGAGAGCATGGATTCGGCACAGTCTTCAAGCCACGCGACCGGCCCGGGCTGTTTCATCACACCATATTCGAGATCGTCGACATTCACGACCAGGCCGGCAGTATTCGCGTGGTCGTCATGCAGCCACTCCCGCGTGGTCCGGTGTGCCGCTCCAGGGAAACCTCCTTCACCGAAAATCTTTTCCCACTCGGCTGCTGTTTTCGTACGAAAAACTTCCTTCATACGCGCGGAAATGCGCTTCGCCCACTCTTCAGGTAACGGATAAACCCCTAGCGACGCGTTCCCTTCCCATTCGCGAATCGGCAGGTACGGATCATCGACCCGTGGCAAACCGGCCTCCAGCATTTCCTCGTACAGTCCCATCGCCTGCAGACAGCGGCGTGCGTGCGAGCGATGTGACGGGCATACCGTATAAAACTTGCGGCCGTCGGCACACTCGTAGGTCCGGTAGAACGGATCCAGATATTCCTGCAGCGCTTCGTACGACAGATCCATCGGTAGATTGGTGGAGCGCCGCCGCTCGATTTCCTTTTCGCGCAGGGTCTTGTATCGCTCGGGGTAGTTCTCGATATGGATCGAGTTGTAGGAGAGCCCCTCCATCACAGCCGACGCCAGCGGGACCTCGATTTCATCTCCCATGCCGGTGCGCTGCCGTGCCTGCAACGCAAGCGCAACAGCCGAGACGGCCAGCATGGTGCCGTAGGCAGACGCGAGCGGCAACGGCGAGAAACTCGGGTTGATGCCCATCAGCACGCGGTTCTGCCCCATGTCCGTAAAAACGCCCGAAGCCGCCGCGATGATCGGCTCGAACGCGCGCCATTCGCGACGTAACTGGTCGTTGCTGGCAAAGCCGGGCATCGAGAGCGTGATTAGCTCCGGGCGTGCTTCACGCAACTTCGCGAAATCAAGACCCAGCCGCGCCATCACGCCCGGCCGGAAGTTCTCGATGACAACATCCGCGCGGCGGATCAGATCTTTGGCTTCTTCCAGGCCTTTGTCGGTCTTCAGATCGATCTGCAGGCAATGCTTGCCGCGGTTGAGCACCGCATTGGCCGGGCTATCCCAAAGCGGCCCGGCTGGAGGATCGATGTGAATGACGGTCGCACCAAGATCCGCGAGGATCATCGCGACGGCTGGCCCCGCAATGTACTGGCCGAAATCGATGACTTTCACACCGCTGAACGGCAATTGATTGCTCTTTCCCATAATCCGCCGAGTCGCCTCCAGACTGGCCGCATCGCGCGACCGTCGATCATCATGTTGTGGACAATCCCCGTCACCGCCGGCCGTCCGCGTCGAGTCGCGGGTGGATGACTGTCAAACGGGATGGAAGCAACTTTCGGTGAGAAGCCGTGGCGGGTAAAGCAATAAAAAAAACGAGGATGGGTATGTTTTTTTTATGACTCGAGCAGATGATGGGTAGGTCGGAGATCGCGTCCCGGCGACCCGGCTCGCATACCACGTACAAGATCAGAATCTCGCGTGTGCCCCCTGAACCTGTGCACTGAGCCATTCGACGAACGCAGCCGCATGAGGATTGACGATGTTGTGCGGGGAATAGACGAGGTAGAACGCCTCACTGGTCGGAAGGCGTGGTTTCAGTGGCGCGATCAACTGGCCGGAGATCAGCATGTGCTCGACGAGGGACGACCTTGCAAGCGCAACGCCCTGACCGAGTTCAGCCGCCTTCAGGGCCGAAATCAGCGTGTCGAATTGCATCCCCTTCGACGAATCGACCTTCGATGCCCCCGCTTTTTTGAGCCAGTATCCCCAACCTTCCTCGTAGCCGAGCACGTGGAGAAGTTCGAAATGCGCGAGGTCCTTCGGCACCGATAGCGGGGCTTTGGGAGACAGCAATCCGGGAGCACAGACCGGCAGCAGCGTGTCCCAGGTCAGTCGCTCGGCACGCAGCCCCGTCCATTTCCCGTGCCCGTAGCGGATCTCCAGATCGGCTTCGACATCGGTGACGCTGCTATCGCCTCCCCAGATATTGCTCGTAATGCGTAGATTGACGTTCGGATTCCGCTTGCGAAAGTCCGGTATGCGCCATGCGAGCCAATGCGTGAAAAACACCAGACTCACTCGCACCGTCAGTACCTTCAGATGCCCTTGCCCGAAAATCTCGTCGGTGGCGGCAGCAAGCCGCTCAATCGCTTCATGCACGACTGGCAGGTAGGCGAGTCCGGCCTCGGTCAACTCGATGCCCCGCCGCAGGCGCTTGAACAACGCCGTACCGAGCTGAGCTTCAAGTCCTTTCACCTGCTGGCTGATCGCGGCCTGGGTCAGATTCAACTCGGTCGCCGCGTGCGTGAAACTCAGGTGCCGGGCTGACGATTCGAATGCACGTAGCCAATTGAGCGGTGGAAGTCGTTTCATCGTGCTAATCGTTGCAACAGATCGGGTGGGCAAACGAGAATACCGGCATTCTGCACCGATGCGATCAGAATCGGTCGCTGGGCGCCGCGGCGAATGTCGAGAGGCGACGACAAGTTACTCGCCAACGCGACATCATATGAGGGATCGGCAATCCATATCGATCGCGTTCCGTTGGAGCTTGCGCGACGCCGAGAATCGCTCGCCGGAGTGTCATCAGCACTGACCCTGCTCCCGAACATCCTGATGGCGTGGAACAACGCGCACGTGCAACGCGATATCGATGCTCGCTGTGGACAACCGGTCGAAGCGGACCGATTGCGGCGAATCACTCCCACTCAAACGGGTGGTATCAACTTGCGCGGCACCTTCAATTTCCCAGTGGCTCTCTATCCGGAGCGGCCCCTGCCAAATGCCGCGGCCGACAACGCCATCGCATCAACTAGCCACCGAGCCTGACAAGGTGGCCTTTCGGGCCTGCTTGCACAGCTGGCGATAGTGGAATTTCGAGCCGACACTACCTACTGACAATGGTCAGCGACCTCCAAGCGAGGGTTAGACAGAATCGCTTTGATTTATATAGATATTTATTTGGGGGCGCAAGGCAAGACCTTACTGGGCTTAAAGGCGGCTAACTGGAAAAATGCGTAGAAATCAAGGACACCCCGCGTACGCGATGAGCTGCCGGCGAATCCGGCCGAGCATGCCACGCGACGACGCTCCGACCGCCCGGCGGTCGCCCAGATAGCGGGCAACGGCGGTCCGCGCGTCCAGGCCGGCGTACCAGCCGCGCAGTGTGGCGAGCTCGGCTTCGCCCGGGAAGTCGGGCCCGTTGTCGTCGACGGGAAGGGTCTCGCGCGTTTTCATGATCAGCAGTTTAGATCAAATTCGACTATGGACCGATAATTGCGGTTATCGGTCCAGCATCGATTTGTCGCTCGCCATTTTCTTGCGATCGACCCTGTCAGCTGTGCTCAGCTGAGGCGGTATCGGGTGAAAACGACAATGATTGGATGGCGCCCCACGCCGACTGAGGGGTGCCTTCGACCGGGTCGCGTCTGTCGCAAGTCGACCCCGAAGCAGACTGTTATACCGCCGAGTGCCCAGCGGCAGATGTGCGATGCGGAGCAGCCTTTCAGTCGCGCTTACACCCGCCGCCTAGGAACAGCCAGCGCGGGGAAGTCACTGTCTGCGCAGCAGTATTGGAAGGTACTGGAATGGTATTGATCTGCGCTCACATGATCGCGCTAATTTGCCAAGGTACGAATTCGTTTTGTCCGTAACCGTGCTGCTCACTGCGAGAACGGGTTCCCGAGGCGACATCTAGCAGCAATTCGAAAAGAACGCGGCCTAGTTGCTCGATCGTCGCTCGTCCTTCCAACACTTCTCCGCAGTTCAGGTCCATATCGTCGGACTGCCGTTGCCAAAGTGCGGTGTTCGTCGCAAGTTTGACGGAGGGCGCGGGCGCGCAGCCGTAAGCTGAACCACGTCCCGTCGTGAAGCAGATCATGTTCGCACCGCCGGCTACCTGGCCCGTAGCCGACACCGGGTCGTAGCCGGGCGTGTCCATAAACACCAAGCCGCGCGCCGTGACCGGCTGAGCATATTCGTACACCTCGGTCAGATTGGTAGAGCCGGCTTTCGCAATGCCTCCCAGCGATTTTTCAAGGACGGTCGTCAAGCCACCTGCCTTGTTGCCCGCAGACGGATTGTTGTTCATTTGCGCCCCTTGCCGATGCGCATACGCTTCCCACCACCTGATGCGATCAATCAGCTTCCGACCCACCTCGGGCGTTTCGGCGCGCCGCGTAAGTAAGTGCTCCGCGCCATAGATTTCGGGCGTCTCGGAGAGAATCGCGGTGCCTCCGCGTTGCACGAGCAGATCAACGGCTGCACCAAGCACGGGATTGGCGGTGATGCCCGAATACCCGTCCGACCCTCCGCATTGCAGACCGATCGTGAGATGACTTGCGCTGACCGCCTCTCGCCTCACGTTGTTCGCTTCGGGCAACATGTGCTGAACCAGTTCAATACCCTTCGCAATCGTCAATGTCGTGCCACCGCTGTCCTGGATCGTGAACGTTCGCAATCGGTCGTGTTCGCGGAGTCCCTGTGTCTCAAGTAGTCGCGAAATCTGGTTCGTTTCACAGCCGAGACCTATGATCAGCACGCTTGCGAAGTTTGGATGGCATGCATAGCCGCCGAGCGTACGCTGCAAAATCGCGAGACCGTCCCCTTCCGAGTCAATTGCGCAACCTGAACTATGTGTTAGCGCGACGACGCCATCGACATTCGGGAACGCGGCCAGTTCTTCCGGATGGATGTCACGGCGAAAGTGATCAGCAATGGCCCGCGCAACCGTGGCCGAGCAGTTCACCGAGGTGAGGATCCCGATATAGTTCCGTGTGGCGACTTGCCCGTCTGCGCGGACAATGCCCTGGAATGTTGCGGCCTCATTCGACCGTACAGTCGGGCGCGCGGCCTGACCAAACGCGTAGTCCCGCGCAAAGTCACCCATCGCAAGGTTGTGGGTGTGTACGTGCTGCCCCGCGCGGATCGGCTGACTTGCAAAGCCGATTACCTGGCCGTAGCGGTGCACCGCCTCGCCCTGAGCGATGTCACGTGTCGCCGCTTTGTGCCCGGGCGGAATCAGTCCCGAGACAGTCACCGCTTCCTTGTCAATCACCGTCCCGGACACAAGCTGTTCAAGTGCGATAACGACATCGTCAGCAGGATTGAGCCGTATGACACGAGCCGACATCGACGCGGTAGATGGGGCGGACGTGTCGGCAATATTCAACGACATGGCATAACTCCTACGTTTTTCAGGGTAAAGGCCGGTCGCGCCCATCCGTGTGGGAGTCGCGCGAAGGGCCGTGCAGCGGTGCTCAGACGACCTTTAACCAGCGCTCCAGGGCGTTTTGCAGCGCGTGTACTCAAGTTGGTAGAGGGTGGTGTCCGGGTCTGTCGCGCCGGCCTGGGGAAGTGCCGCGAGTCCCGAAACGAAACCGTCCACCGCTGAACGGACATAGTCTGCCCGGCACCCTTCGACTAACACGATCCATGTCGGTACCTGGGTGCCTTCTGAACGCGCCTTCTTTTCCGCCGTTTCCACCTTGCTGATCGCTTCGTCGGCAAGGCACAGGTGCACGCCCGTGACACCCGGGAGGTCCACGAGGGGCGGTAGGACTCGCTGACGCAAAGCCTTCACGACTTCTGCCCGCGCAGCCGATGGCACGTCAAATCGCACAGTCATGAGATTGGCACCCTGCCCAACACCGTCCGAATAGGCCACGTGACAGATCGAGCGTGCGACGCTTCGGAAAGAGGCGACTACCTGTTTGGTCCACGGCGTCGGCGTATTCAGCCGAGAAAGGTAGTCTTGCGCGCCAAGCACCTCGACGGTGTCGGCCTCGTAGAGATTGAAGTACTCGGGACCTGCATCCAGTGCTATGAAGCGCCGACCGCGCCTGAACCCGGGGATGCCCGCGCGTTCAGGCATGTGCTCACGGTTGTGCCACTCGTAGAATTCATCCTTCGCTTCCGCCAGCAGGTCGTGCCAGATTGCGACGACGCCCGTTCCAGCTAGGCTCATATCTCCTCCTTTGTGAATCGAATCGTCTTACAGTGCCAATGGATACTCGCCGCGGCCCCATGCCGCGCCGAGTGTGTCCGCATACTGCACAACCTTTTGTGTCTGCGCGCCGAGTTCGCTGCCGCCAAGCGTCATCGTGTCACCTGCTTTTAGAAAGACCGGCGGCTTCTGACCGAGGCCCACGCCAGGAGGCGTGCCGGTAATGATGACGTCGCCAGCCATCAACGGCATGAAGCGGCTGAGATACGCCACGATATGCGCGACATTGAAGATCATGGTCCGTGTGTTGCCGGTCTGACGACGCGTGCCGTTGACGTCGAGCCACAGGTCCAGAATCTGCGGGTCGGGAATTTCATCACGCGTGACAAGCCACGGTCCGAGCGGAGCGAACGAGAATCCGCTTTTACCCTTGGTCCACTGGCCTTCGCGTTCGAGCTGATACGCGCGTTCGGAAACATCATTCGCAAGGCAGTAACCCGCCACATGCTCCAACGCGTCGGCTTCGTCGATTTGCCACGCGGGTTTGCCAATCACTACCCCGAGTTCGACCTCCCAATCCAGCTTTTGAGCGTCTGCGGGCAAGATGACCGGGTCGTTCGGGCCGCTGATGGAGCCCGTATGCTTGTTGAACACCACCGGTTCCCGTGGGATCGGCGTGTCGGTTTCAGCAGCATGATCGGAGTAGTTCAGACCAATGCACACGAGATTACGGACGTTGCCGACGCAGGCGCCGAGACGCGTGCCCGCTTCAACGACGGGTAGACGATCCAAATCGAGTTCGCTCAGCTTTGCAAGGGCGACCGGCGAGACAGTCGTTCCATCAATGTCGTTCACGATGCCGCTCAGATCGCGGATCGCGCCGCTCGAATCGATAATACCGGGGTGCTCTTGGCCAGGCTGGCCGAAACGGATGAGACGCATCTAGTACTCCTATCAAGACAAAAAAGTGATCGGCAATGTGCCGAGGTTGCCGAAGCCGATACGCAACTCACGACCGACTGGCAACTCCAGAACGCCCGCGTAAGACCCGGTGATCACAGCCTGGCCGGCATGCAGTCCCAAGCCGCGGCTGCGAAGGAAATTGGCGAGCCACACAATCGGCGCAAGCACGCCCCGATCAGGATGGCGTCCCGCGAACGTGACGGTTTCTTCCTCAACGCTGGCTAGACAGACGTCAAATTCGGAGGGGAGATCGGCCGGCGTCGCGCCCTCGAACGGATTAACGCGGGGTCCAATGACAAGGCCGGCATTGAACAGGCCGTCTGCCAGTAGTTCAGGGAACGTCAGCGTTTCGGGATGCGAATAACGACTGCCTAGCAATTCAAGCGCGAGGTGCGTGTGCCCGAGAGCGGCGAGCACTTCAGCTTCGCTATAGGCGTCGCACCGTGGGGGAAGGTCGCGGTTCAGCAGAAGGGCCAGTTCGGGCTCAGCCCTCACAAAGGCACGCGGAGGCCCACTCATGCGACATACATCGCCTCGATGGATATCTGCATCATGGATCGGCGCGGCGATGACTTTGCCTTGCTGCGGAAGCCCGCATTTCCATGCGACGATCCGCCCACCTAGCTGATGGCTGACCTCTCGCTGGATTGCAAAACCGTCGTCCAGACTCGCAGGCAGCAGTTCGACAGGCAGCCGCTCGACGAGCTCGCCTTTTAGGCGCGCTGTCACAAGAATGCGTGCTGCCTGTTCTCGAGGATTGGCGATAGCCTCGGCGGCCTGTGTTGCTGCTGGCGCGTTCATGCCGCCTCACCTACGTCGGCACCAACGCTTTGGCGCGGCCATACCGCACCTAGCTTCGAAGCCGCTTCGTTTAAAAACGCGTAGAAGGCGTCGTAACGCTCGGGCTGAACTCGCATTACCGGTCCAGCAATGCTCATCGTGCCGACCACCGCACCGTCGGTCAGCGACCTCACAGGCACCGCCAAAGCAGCAACGCCCGGTTCGGCTTCTTCTACGACAAGCCCATAGCCGCGCTGCCTGGTCAATTCCAACTCGGGAATCAACTGCTCGATGCTGGTGATCGCCTTAGGCCCGCATGCGCTGGCGACAGCTTTTCCGAGTCCACCACGCAACGCACATTCGACCGCCTGGTCGTTTGACATCGACGCAAGCCACACCTTCCCGTTCGCCGTTGCATGCAAGGTAATAGGGCTATCCATGGACGGCGAATACATGAGACCCGGTGCCGCGCCTTGGGAGGACGCCAGCCACGCGAGTTTTCCCTCGCTGACGACGGTCAGCCGGACCAATTCGCGGCATTGCGCCGCCACCTCATCGATGATCGGCTGCACCAGGCCCGGTAAGCCAAGCCCATGCAAGTACCGCTGACCAAGCAAGGAAAGCTTCAAAGTCAGACGGTATTGAGAAGTGTGTTCGTCCTGTTCGGCCCAGCCCTGCTCGCACAACTGCGCAAGTACTCGATGGGCCGGTCCTTTCTCAAGCTCGAGTTCAGCGGCGATATCGGACATACGCATCCAGCGCGCCTCACGTGCGAGCAACTCGATCGCCTGAAGCGATCGGTCAACTGCTCCCTTGACAACTCTCATAATGTGAGTAACATCCTTCCTATTGGAACGGTGTTACAACAATAAACCAGCAACACCGGAAAGTCAATTACCATGGAGACAGGCATGAACGCACAAGCACCGGCTAAGCCCCACGGCAAGCGCCAGTCAAAGATCGCAGCAGCCAGTGGTTGGATCGGCTCAGCGCTCGAGTACTACGACTTTTTCATCTACGCAACTGCAGCGTCGCTGTTATTCCCGCAACTCTTCTTTCCGTCTCACAATCCAACGGTAGGCATCGTCGCGTCACTGGCGACCTTCGGTGTCGGCTATGTCGCCCGACCGATAGGGGCCATGGTGCTTGGCCACCTCGGCGACCGCCACGGCCGCAAGACGGTGCTGATCTTCTGCATGCTCTTAATGGGCGTCGCAACGATGTGTGTGGGCCTCTTGCCCACCTACCAGCAGATCGGCATCTGGGCGCCAGTGCTGCTCGTCATCCTGCGGCTCATTCAGGGATTCGCGGTCGCGGGAGAGATGTCCGGTGCCAGCTCCATGATTCTTGAACATGCGCCGTTCGGACGGCGTGGATACTTTGCAAGCTTTACCCTCCAGGGAGTTCAGGCAGGGCAACTTTTCGCGGCAGGCGTCTTCTTGCCGCTCGCCCACTTCATGCCGAAGGATCAGTTTGCTTCCTGGGGTTGGCGCATTCCGTTCCTGCTGAGCATCGTCGTGATCATCGCGGGTTACATCATTCGCCGCCAGGTCGATGAGACCCCTGCTTTTTCTGAAGAACAGGCACACGGAGAAGTTCCTTCCTCTCCGGTCATCGAGGTCCTGCGCGAGAGTTGGGGCGATGTCTTGCGTGTTGTCGGCATGGCACTTGCCGCGGTCACCGCGCTCCTGGCGACTGTGTTCGGCGCGACCTATGCAGTCCAGCCGGCGTACGGTATTGGCTTTCCTGCCGCCGTCTTTCTGTGGGTGCCGGTTCTCGGCAACCTTTGCTCCGTCATACTGATCCCCATTGTCGGCAACGTCTCGGACAAGATTGGTCGCAAGCCCCCGGTTCTGGTCGGCGTGGTGAGTTCCGGGATCCTCGCTTTCGGCTACCTGTACGCCATCAGCATCCACAGTATCGGGTTCTCACTGGTCTTCTCGGTGCTCATGTGGGGCGTGGCTTACCAGGGCTTCAACGGCGTGTTCCCGAGTCTCTTTCCCGAGCTCTTCCGCACGCGCGTGCGTGTCACCGGCATGGCGATCGGACAAAACGTAGGGACGACTTTGTGTGCCTTGCTGCCGTCGCTTTTCGTCGCAGTCGCGCCTCCGGGGTCCACCAACATCCCGTTGAAGATTGGTTTTCTTACATTCGGCATTTGTCTGGTTGCTGCGTTTGCCGCATACACCACTCGGGAAACGTACCGTATTCGCCTTGCCGATCTGGGAAACCGCAATGCAATGCCCGTACCGAAGGCCGAATATGAGCGTCTGCGCAGCGAAGCCATAGCCGCGACGAGCAAGGATGCCGGTGAACCGGGGTTTGCCAATAACGTGCGGTCTTAAGCCGCCGCCAGCCGCCCACCCGGCGCAATCACCGCGTGGGCGCAACACAAGCTGGACGTCGCATGCAAACGTGCACTTCGGAGCTGTACGCCGGTTCGAATGTGCACGAATTGACCTTAGTTTTACATTGAACATCAAGCCGCAATGCAACCACATATCTCGGGCACAACGCGACTCTATGGATTGGTAGGCGACCCGCTGAGCGCTGCGAAGTCGCCACAACTCTTGAACCGGCTGTTTATCGAACAGCGAGTCGACGCGGTTTGCGTTCCTTTCTGGGTCAAGGCAGATAACCTGTCGGCCTTCGTCAGCGGTGCACGAGCGATGAGCAATCTGTCCGGCATGCTGGTCACAATGCCTCATAAGCAACGGATGCTCGCATTTGTCGACGAGCTGGATTCGACTGCCCGCCAGGCCGGCGCGGTCAATGTCATTCGCTGTGAAGATGATGGACGCTGGGTCGGCGCGATATCGGATGGCGTCGGCTGCGTTCTTGGGATGCAGTGGGAAGGCAACCATCCGGCCAATAAGTCGGTGCTTCTCGTCGGCGCAGGAGGCGCAGGTAGAGCGATCGCATTTGCCGTCGCTTCCGCAGGCGCTAGCAAGCTGACCATCTCCGATGTCGACGAGCACCGCGCCAAGGAGCTTGCGACGTCTGTTTCCGCTGAAACGGGTTGTACTGCACGTTCAGGACCATCAGATCCGCAAGGTTTCGAGGTCGTGATTAATGCTACGCCGCTCGGCATGAAAGCGAACGATGCCATGCCAGTTGATCCGCAACGGCTCGCACCAGGCGCCGTCGTCGTAGACATCATTAATTCGGCTGAAACGACGCCGCTTCTCCAAGCCGCGCAGGCACGTGGGTGTCGTGTTCAGGACGGGGGTCCAATGCATCAGGGACAGGCTTTGTACGCGCTGCGTTTTCTCGGATTCGACTATCGCCCCGATGGCCGCTCAACAAGGGACGGGAGCCTGAAATGAGCAGCGAGGCAAAAGGGCACGGTCGTCATGCCGAATTGCGAAATATGCCCCAAGCCACGAGTTGTTGCCGAGCAATCCGGATTGAAAAATTCGTGGGAAATTACGAAGGAGAACATGTATGAAAGTTGCCTTGCTGGAGGTCAGCCATTGGCATGTCCCGCTGTATCTTGATGCGCTCGACGCGCCCGGGATTGAGGTGGTTGCCCTGTCAGATGCGGAGCAAGTGAAGGGCGAGGCGATTGCCGCACGATTCGGAAGCAGGTTGTACTCGTCGGCCTACGAGTTGCTTGAGCGCGAGGCGGTCGATTTCGCGTTTGTGTTCGGGCGGCATTCCGAAATGCCGGCGCTCGCCGAGGCCGTAATCGCGCGCAAGATTCCGTTCGCGTTAGAGAAGCCGTGCGGCGTCAACATGTCCCAGGTCAGCCGGCTTCGCACACTGACCGAGAAAGCGAATCTTTATTGCGCGGTGCCGTTCATCTTCCGGATGAGCGAGTTGCTCGGCTCACTTGAAGAAGCGGAGGGGCGCATACCATCGGACTTTAACCACATGTCGTTTCGCTTCGTTGCCGGGCCGCCCAGTCGATACGAAGCTGCAGGCTCCGGTTGGGCAATCGACCCTGTATATTCCGGCGGCGGATCAACAATCAACCTGGCAACACACTTCATCGACCTGTTCAGATTGCTCACAGGCAAGGAGGTTGCCCGTGTCTCCGCCGTTATGAACTCAAGGACGCATCGAGGTGCCATAGAAGACTATTCGCTGGTGACCATGCAAACCGAAGACGGCGTGATCGGCCTGGTGGAGACGGGATACAGCTTTCCCAGTACCGCCGACGAGCAGCGCGAATTTTCTTTCACTCTTGCTTCGGACCGTATGTACGCGAAGTCTGGCCCGGACAGAATCGAGTTCCGCGACAGGAATCATCTTTCGGCAGGCACGCGAAGCCGCCGACTCCAGCTTGAGACCGACGTCTATTACCCCTTGTTTGCCAAGCGTGTGCTCGCCGAAAGTCAGACTGGCGCAAAGCCGATCGCATCGTTGCGGGATGCGGAGCTGATGATGCAAGTCATGGACGCGGCCTACGCCTCGGCCCAACAGGGCGGAGTGTCTATTGAACTGGATCCCGTTTCCTAGTCAGAAATCTGTAGCGTAGGAAAAATGCGAGACAGCCGACATACATGCGCCGAAGGATCGTTGTCAATCGCCGCAGCATGGGTAGCTGCTCGCAACCTGATGGATCTATCGCATTAACCAGGAATTTCCGCAAGTCTAATTGTTCAGTTTCACCTGGAAGTGGCGCGCCACATCACTAGGTTAGTTATCCATATTTGATATGACGCACGAGCTGAAAAATGTAGTTGCAAGTAATCCGATGACAACAAGGGTCGATATGAGCGTACTCAAGGCGCTCGTATTGATCCGATAGGACAAAAGCAATTCACGTGGACATAGAGGAGAATTTAATGAAGGGTTTCTACTTGAACAAGGCCGCTGTTGCCGCAGCAACGGCACTCGCGGCAGTTGCGCCGGCGTTCGCTCAAAGCAGCGTGACGCTCTACGGTATCGTCGATGATTCGATCGTTTATCAGAGCAGCCAGACGTCGCTCGGTTCGACGAGCGGTGGTCGCTCGAACGTCAAGATGGCATCGGGCATCTGGGCGGGAAGCCGCTTCGGCCTGAAGGGCGCAGAAGATGTGGGCGGCGGCACCAAGGCCATCTTCCAGCTGGAGTCGGGCTTCAACATCAACAACGGCGCGCAGCAGTACGCCAACGCGATGTTCGGCCGTCAAGCCTGGGTCGGTCTGACGAATCAGACCTTCGGTACGCTGACATTGGGTCGCCAGTACACGTCTTACTACACACTGATGGCGCCGTACAGCCCGACGAACTGGCTGACCGGCTACTTCGGCGCGCACCCGGGCGATCTGGACGCATTGGACACGATCTACCGCGCGAACAACTCGATCGTCTATACGTCTCCAAAGCTCTACGGCGTGACGGTCAGCGGCTCGTACTCGCTCGCAGGCGTGCCGGACAGCGTGTATCGCGGTTCGACGTGGTCGGCGGCGATCCAGTATCAGCAAGGCCCGATCGGCGGTACGGTTGCGTTCTCGCGCATCAACAACTCGACCGTCGGCGGCGGCGTCTACGGGGCGGATTCGACGATGAATACGGCCGGCCAGTCGGGCGTGTCGGCGGTGACGAACGGCTATCAGGGCGCGCAGGCGCAGAATCGCTTCGCGGTCGGCCTCGGCTACGTGTTCAACAGCGCATGGGATATCTCGGCGACGTACACGAACGTTCAGTACATCCCGGGCGTGCTGTCGAAGTTTACCGACGAGCAAGTCTTTAATACCGCTGGCACCGTGCTGCACTGGAAGGCCACGACGGCATGGGACTTTGCTGCAGGCTACAGCTACACGTGGGCGAGCAAGGCGAACGGAATCGACGACGCAGCGTCGTACCACCAGTTCAACCTGTCCCAGTACTACGCGTTGTCCAAGCGTACCGGGTTCTACGCACTCGAAGCATTCCAGCGCGCGAACGGCCGGACGCTTGGCACGCCGACGTTCCCGGGTGGCCCGACCAACCGCTCGATCGCCGCAACGGCATCGATCGGCGACGGCTTCCAGTCGACTCCGTCGTCGTCGCGCAGCATGTTCGCAGCAGGCGTGGGTATCGTCCACCGCTTCTAGCACCGAGTTTTGACCTTATGGCGACTACGATTGCCAGCACTTTCAATGCACATTGGATCAGTTCATGACCTCATATTCCAGGTACCTGCCTGACGATCTCGACGGCGCCCTGCTCGTTGGCCGCGTGTGGCGTCAAACGAAAAACGGCGCGGGACCGTGCGTCGTTGCTGTTCGCGGCGGGGAACTATTTGATATCTCCCGCATCGCACCAACAGTGTCCGATCTTTTCGATCGCCCGGATCTGGTCGAACTCGTCCGGCAGGCTTCCGGCGAATCTCTGGGTCATGTCAGCAATCTGATCGAAGCCACCGTCGCCACACAACGGAAAGAGGATCAAACCTACCTCCTGGCTCCCTGCGATCTGCAAGCCATCAAAGCCTGCGGCGTGACGTTCGCCGTTAGCCTCCTTGAACGCGTCATTGAAGAGCAGGCAGGCGGCGAACCTGCGAAGGCTGAGGAAGTGCGCGCTGCGATCACGCGTCTGATCGGCACCGACCTATCGAAGATCAAGCCCGGCTCAGAAGCTGCCGCCAGGCTGAAGGAAGAGCTGCAGCGACGCGGTGCATGGTCGCAGTACATGGAAGTCGGAATCGGCCCCGATGCAGAGGTATTTTCGAAGTCGCAGCCTATGTCTTCAGTCGGACTCGGTGCCGATATCGGCTTGCTGCCTGCTTCGAAGTGGAACAACCCAGAGCCGGAGATCGTCCTCGCAGTCAACAGCAAGGGCGAGGTGGTGGGCGCCACACTGGGTAACGACGTCAATCTGCGCGACATCGAAGGCCGCTCCGCGCTGCTGCTGGGCAAATGCAAGGACAACAACGGCTCATGCGCGATCGGCCCGTTTATTCGCCTGTTCGACGGACGGTTCACGCTGGACACGATTCGAGAAACGAGCGTTTCGTTGCGCGTGGAAGGTACCGACGACGGCTTCCTGCTTGAAGGCATCAGCCATATGCGGGAGATCAGCCGTGACCCTCTCGACCTGGTGAATCAGACCTGGGGCAAGCATCATCAGTATCCCGATGGCTTCATGTTGTTCCTCGGTACGATGTTCTCTCCGATCAAGGATCGCGATGCGCCGGGTGGCGGCTTTACGCATCACCTCGGCGACCGCGTGACAATCAGCGCCCCTCCGCTTGGCGCACTCGTCAACACCGTGCGGCTGTCGACCCAAATCGCTCCGTGGACATTCGGCGTGCGTGCGCTGTACGCCAACCTCGCCGAGCGCTCGCTGCTGAACCTCAGCTGATCAAGCAGATATTTACTCATTGACGGATTTACGATGACGCAATTCAAGAACTTCATTGGCGGCGAATGGGTCGATGGCAACGACTCCACTCCTAATGTGAACCCTTCGGACACGAGCGACGTGATCGGCCATTTTGCACGGGCTAGCGCAGATCAGACACAGAAAGCAATCGCGTCTGCACGCTCAGCCTTTCGCACGTGGTCGCTCAGCACCCCACAACAGCGCTTTGACTTGCTCGACCAGGTCGGCAGCACCATCCTTGCGCGCAAAAACGAACTCGGTAAGCTGCTCGCACGCGAGGAAGGGAAAACGCTCGCCGAAGCAGTCGGCGAAGTGGGACGCGCCGGACAGATTTTCAAGTTCTTCGCGGGCGAGGCATTGCGGGTCGGCGGCGAGATTGTGCCGTCGGTTCGCCCGGGACTGACGGTCGAAGTCACACGCGAACCGCTGGGCGTCATCGGTCTGATCACGCCGTGGAACTTCCCGATCGCTATTCCCGCCTGGAAAATCGCTCCTGCGCTCGCGTATGGAAACTGCGTGGTCATCAAGCCGGCGGAACTTGTGCCGGGCAGCGTATGGGAACTCGTCAAGATCATCGCCGAAGGCGGTGCACCGGCGGGCGTAATCAATCTCGTCATGGGCACGGGTTCGATCGTCGGCGAAACACTCGTCAAATCAGCTGACGTGGATGCCATCAGCTTCACGGGCTCGGTTGGGACCGGCCAGGCGATCGCCGCGAAATGCGTCGCCACCGGGAAGAAGTTTCAGCTGGAGATGGGTGGCAAGAACCCGATGGTCGTGCTCGACGATGCCGATCTGGACGTCGCGGTCGAGGCGTGCATCAACGGCGCCTTCTACTCCACCGGCCAGCGTTGTACCGCCTCTAGCCGCCTGATCGTGACGAGCGGCATCCACGACCGTTTTGTCGAGGCCATGCAGGCGCGCATGCGCAGTCTCAAGATTGGTAACGCGCTGGATGCGTCGACGCAGATCGGTCCTGTTGTCGATGCCAAACAGCTGGAACAGGACGAGCGTTATATCGAACTCGCACGCACCGAAGGTGGTTCCGTGTTTGGCGGTGAACGTGTTACCTCGGCAACCCAAGGATTTTTCCTGGCACCGGCTCTCGTGACCAACACGACCTCGGCGATGACGATCAACAGGGAGGAAGTGTTCGGTCCTGTCGCTTCCGTCATAAAGGTCGCGGATTACGAAGAAGCGCTTGCCGTAGCCAACGACTCGCCATTCGGCCTTTCCGCTGGCATCTGCACTATGTCGCTGGCTCATGCGAGCCATTTCAAGCGTCACGTACAGGCCGGTATGGTGATGATCAATACGCCGACAGCGGGCGTCGATTACCACGTTCCGTTCGGCGGGCGCAAGGGTTCGAGTCTGGGGCCCCGTGAACAAGGCACCTATGCGCGCGAGTTTTATACAATCGTGAAAACCGCTTACATCGCTCCCGGGAACGTTTGAGCAAGCGATAAAAACCGCGATAAATCGCAGATCCCTATGACGTGCGCGAGTTCTCGCTGAGTTCGACACGACCGCACGGGCGGCGTGAACGGTAACCGGCTACCCGGCAGCCGGTTACACGGCAGTTGACAAGCTTATACAGTCAGCTGTAGCGAGGAAACGTTCGACGGCGGCAGATCACCGAGAGGATGGCCACGTTCGAAGGTCCGCTGATCGGTTGTAGCAGCCGCTTGAATGATCATCTTTGCGCAACTGCGAAAGGCTGTTGATGGCCCAGACTGTGTCAAAACGGCTGGCCACTGGGAATTGACGAAACCTGTCTCGGCGCAGGTCGCGGCTTTTCGATTGCGGCAACCCGAACGTCAAATCACAGCCGAACACATCGCAAAGGC
>NZ_QHKS01000049.1 GCF_003353175.1 Paraburkholderia lacunae
CCGGTTCGATGAGCGGGGTGTGGAAACGGGGTTAGGGTGAGGTTACTCGGGCACCGCCAGACGAAAGGGGCGGCAACAGACAAACCGAACCTACCGCTACCGCGCCACATCTCGACTCTACCGTAACCGGTCCGTCGTTGTTGACCACGGGCGGATTGGCTTGGCTTGTTGAGTGGTTAATCCGGATGGTTATTGTTGGTAACGCACTGTTTTAAACCGGTATGCAGCGGCCTGCAAAGCCGTTTAGGCCGATTCGACTCCGGCTCGCGCCTCCAGTAGTTGATGAAGAGAAAAGCCCCGACTTGTCGGGGCTTTTCTCTAGTGACGTTTCCTTGCGGGAAGGCGCAAATACTGCTGCATCATCGGCGTCTAGCCGAGTCTTCAGTTCTTGTAGTGTCTAGAGATCGGTCGCCGACAGGATTATTCGTTCCCCTGTTCCATGGATGGCCTTTTTTTCGACAGCTTCCAACAGGCGACGCTTGTTGAGCTCGAAAGCAAGTAGCAGCTGTTTTTGCGTCGTGTCTGCGGCACCGAGCGCTTCGCAAACCGCGTCAGGGTCGAGTGCGAACGAGCAATATCCCCAGCCGAATTCGTAGGCGGAAAACAAGACCGCCGAATTCGTGACAAAGATAGGTGGCGTGAGCTTTGGGTTAGACGCAGTCATAGCGATCACTTTGCTGGTCGAGNGCAGTCGCGTCGGCCCTGGGGCTGCAATGCGTCAATACTCTACTACGTGTCGTTTCACTGCTATCCGGCGAGGTGACTTCTCACCCTTTGCCGGTGCCTGGCCGTCTCAGTTCGACCCTGAACTGCCTTCGGGGCGATTCGGGATGACGTCCGAAAAAAGACAACTGAAGTTTGCGTCAAAAATGTGCGCAAGCGCATATTCAAGCCGCCGCTGATTTTGCTATGCTCGATCGGTTTCTCTAGCTGGGCTTTTCATGCCAGCCCTGAAGTCAATCGGGACTATGAAAAGAACATGCGCTCCAATTATTTCCTGACGTTCGCTTTTGCGGTTGTGCTGGCGGCGTGCGCGGCGCCCCGGTCGTCGGACGCCCCACCGAAGCTGGCTGTTGAAAGTTACACGATCCCCTCGCAGACACCGGGAATCCAGCTTTACATCCGAAACAAGCACCCCGATGGCCTGACACGGTTCAGCCCGTCAAGAACGCTGCTATATGTCCACGGCACCACCCAGGCAGGTGAAACTACCTTTGATCTGCCGCTGGAGCAATCGTCATGGATGGACACCATCGCACAACATGGCTATGACGTCTATTTGATCGACTTACGCGGCTACGGCGCGTCGAGCCGGCCGCCCGAAATGAACTATCCACCGTCCGAGAATCGACCGATCGTGACGGCAGACGTCGCGTTGAAGGATGTCGAAGCGGCAGTGGATCATATATTGGCTCGTCGTGGACTGCCTCGGCTTGACCTGATGGGATGGTCTTGGGGAGCGACTCTCACGGGTGCCTATACGGCAACTCACAACGGCAAGGTGAACCGCCTCGTACTCTATGCGCCGCAATGGACACGAGAGGCTACTGCGGCAGGTCGTCAAGCGGCGCTCGGGGCATACCAGGCATGGACGCCCGCTCAAGCGCGCGACCGCTTGCAGGCGGGTTCACCTGAAGACAGGAGGGGTGAACTGTTCCCGCCTGCGTCATTCGAGCTCTGGTCAGCGGCTGCGCTGTCGACTGACCCAGAGGGTGCGCAGCAGCACCCGCCCGTGGTGCGGACCCCCAATGGGGCATTCCAGGACACCGTCGACTACTGGATGGCCGGAAAACCATTGTGGGACCCGTCCGCTGTCACTGTCCCCACGCTCGTGGTTCGCGGTGAGTGGGACGCCGTTACCCGTGTTGGTGAAACGCAAGCGGTGTTCGATCGACTCAACAATGCGCCATCCAGACGCATGATTGAGATCGGGGGAGGATCGCATATGATCTTCATGGAAAAGAATCGCAAGGAGCTTTTTCGAGAAGTTCAATCGTTCCTCGACGAGTCGAATCCGTAGGTCTGTTAAACCTGTTTTTAGCAAGAGAACACCTCGCGAAGTGGCTCGGCGTCGAGCTGATGGAGCTGAACGGCCACTATAAGCATCCTCGCACCTTGCTCACCGTTGGATCGATGCTCACCCTACCGCGAACGCCAGCCGAACGATTCCAGCAAACTATTGCATCCACCGGTTGAATCCGCCACCCGTTGCGGTCGGTCAGCCTTTCCCAAAGCAGCCACTCGAATCAAGTTGCTTCCAGCGTCGGGCGCGTACGTCTTCGGGTTCCACCTATTAATGGATGCACCAAACCGGCGATAGAATCTCCGGGCACCTCCGATGACGGATGGGTGTACACACCAAGCCGCCCCCCGCAAAACGTCACGGGGAATCTGCGAAGGAACAATAACGCGAGGGCAATAATGAAAAGAATAGCCGGGTATGGATTTGATGTATTTCTAATACTGTGCTTGCTGGTATTTTTCTATTTTCACGCATTCGGCAATTCGCGGAATATTTCGCCATGGTCCTCAGGATGGGGAAACATTCGTTTATTACTCGCCATTTTGGCGATGATGACACTCCCATTTCGCGTAAAACGATACCCCAACGTTAGTCATTTTATTCTGTTCGATGGTGCAGGCGGCAGGCGGAAGACCATCATATTTCCTCTGCTCTGGATGTTGGTTATTATTTTTGGGTCGCTCGTCATTCTAAGGGCTTTGGTTAAACTTCTCGAGCCCGCAGGAGTGCTTCAATAAAATAATCCTTTAACTGCACGCAGCACCATTTCTGTCAAATTCGTCGGATTGTCGACGAATTTGGTGTCGACGTGGAATGTCGCCTTTTGGCCGATCGTCGCCGGATGAGCGCGCACGTGCCGGAGTTGCGTTGTAAGCGGGTGATGATCTGAGAGGGGAATTTTTGCTTGCTACAGATTTGCTACAGCAATGATAGCAACCCATATCTGACGGGCATTGCGCCTGTCATTCCACCCCCTGAACTAGGGGGTGGAATAGCTCGGTGTTCGCAAAGTTGCTTTGGCCGCCTGACCTTACCAGCTTGCCGTTTCGTTGACGGACTCGATCTTCCGCTCTCGGCCAGTTTGGGACATTCGACACCGCCGTGAAAATCGTCGACAATCGGCGCGAGCAGCATAGTCACGCAGGACAGAAAGATAGGCTCGCTGGTACACAGAACATATTCAATCGGCGATGTAGAACAGAAGGCGTCACTGGGGGGAAACATGACAATACAGGACGCAATATTCAGGGCAGCGGCATTGGCGGTTGTGCTGTATGCGATGAATCGCCTTAGACAAAGACGGGGGGTAGCGGACATCACACCCAAGTCGAAGGTTGCTACTACTCAGCGTGTCGCGGGTTTGCTGACAGGTTTAGTGATAACGACGCTGGTCGTCTATTCCCTCCGGCATCAAATAGCCGCGACTTTCCATATTCAGTGATCAACTCGTCCCGGGTTTCAACCAAAATAAAGCGTGACGATCCACGGGTCGTGAGAGTCCCGTCTCAGACAGCCCAGGACGGAGCTCAGGGTCGCGCCTTGCCGATCGCCGGTTTTGAGTCTCTGGTTGCATAAGCCCAACGTATCAGGCAATACTCGGCCAATTTCGGCCACTCGACGTCTCCCGGACAATCGTCGACAATTCGCGCACCCAAAGAAAAAGTCACGAGGGCGGTATTGGATGACGAAGGCGCTAGGTTACCTTCATGAAGTTTGGTATTGCCCGGACGGGCGCGGCAACTATCTTCCCGCATGCATCCCGCATGGGCCGGACGGAGACGCCGCTCGGAGCCTCAACGAGCCAGGCAGTGAATGGGTATGGACGTTCTGGGCATCGTCACATATTCAGGCAATGAACATTTACTACGAGTTCGTCGGCTACGGAAAATACAGCGCCCGTTACAACGACGATCTCCTTCCCTATTCGCAAGCAATGTATGAACGGCAAGCTGCGTGCTTAAAGTGAGAGTGACCGTCGTCTTCGGTCGTGCGACGCAGTGCGGCCATGAAGAGTCGGTCGGCGATGTCGCGTTGAACGGCCGAAGTTCGACCAATCCGACCTTCGGGTCCGTTTGTTACCGGCAACTGCACGAAGACGCTCAGGTGAGGCCAGAGTGCCAAGTGCTGAATCACCATGCTAATCCGCGCGAATCGCGGTGAGATCTGCATTGCTCATCTTGATGGGTGGGGGAACCTCAAGCAGCGCTCAGGGTGGCCAGGCGCACTTTTATCCCACTGAGATGCCGTTTTTGTGTGGGACGGCGCCCATTACGCTGAAAGTTCGCGTCGTAAGATCGGGTTCTGTCATCCGAGCGGATCTGTGAACTGGATGTTCAAGCGCCGTTCTGGCACCTTGCTCATGCATCCTGTCATGGCATGGGTGGCCGAAGTTGCCAATGCCTTCGGGACCTCCCCGGCCTTCGCAACAACTCGCTCATGCAACGCGCACGCCGAATTCCGCACACCGATCTCGAGGTTTTGCTTGGAGACGTTCCATGAAATTGCCGGCTGGTGATCCAGGCTCCTCCCGACTGACATACCTCGACGGGTTGCGGGGATGGGCTGCGTTTGTCGTACTGCTCTGCCACCTGTTTCCTTTCTTTCTGCTTCGGGCGCATGGGCCCGCCGCCGACGGCTTCACGCACCTTCTGTCGGGAAGGACTTTCGCCGGATACGTCGAGTACGCGATATTGAGCATTGCCCTCGTGTTCTACCGGTTCTTTACCGATGGCGATACGCCGGTGTACGTATTTTTCGTTTTGTCCGGGTATGTGCTGTCGGTGGGGTATGTGAAGACGCGCAAGCGCGAGCTGATCACCGACCAGGCGCTTCGGCGCTACATCCGCCTGACAGCGCCGATATTTTGCGCATGCTTTATCGCGTTTGTTTTTCTGAAACTGGGGTTTATGTATAACCAGCGGGTTGCCATGCTGTCTGGCTCTGACTGGATAGGCGGCTTCTATCGATGGACGCCAAGCTTTTGGGGGTTTGTCAAATTTGCCCTGTTTGACGTGTATTTCCATTTCGACGATACGAGGTCGTACCTGTTCGTCTTGTGGACAATGCGTGTCGAGCTTTTCGGATCGTTCCTGATTTTCTGTTCATTATCTCTGTGCGGCGGCCTGGAAAGAAGGTGGGCGGCGTACGGGATCATTTTCGTTGCCACCTGGTTCGTCGATCAGGACTTGATTGCCTTTCTGATGGGGCTTTTCATCGCGGAGGCGTATCAGCTCGAGGATGTACGGCGGTTTCTGGCGCGCAGGGGGCTAAAAATTCTGGCGCCGATTGCGCTGATCGGCGTTCTGGTTTCGCCAGTCGTGCTGTTTCATTTCGTACCGCGAAACGTCTGGCCGAGCGTGGAGTCAGTAGTTGCTTCGATCATCGTCGTGTCTGTCATGATATTCGCGCCCTTGCAAAAGATGTTCTCCATGAAGCTGTCGGGCTTCCTTGGGCGCATTTCTTTTTCACTATATCTGACGCATCCATTGGTGATCTGTTCGTTTGGATCGTGGTATTTCATCGCGCTCTACAAATACCTGGATCGCCCCCTTCTGGTCGCGTCTGCTGCGGTGCTTGTGATCGTGCTGAGTGTTTTGTGCGCGAGAACGTTTATGGTGTTCGATTCGTGGGGCGTCGTTCAGGCGAGGCGATTTTCCGCTTTGATCCTGAGGAAGGGAGGCGACTTCAGAACGGAGGCGGCGATTTTGGGCTCGCCGGCAGGAAACGCAGAGCAATCGATTGGCGTATCTGGACTGAAGTAGCAGTACGCAACCCGCAGCGCCAAGGGCGGGTACGTATGGTTTCCCGGTATTTTTGACGGCGAGCACCGCTTCATTCTCGAACCCGTGGGCAATAAAACGCGCTTGATCCAGGGTGAAACATTCACCGGCATTCTCGCTCGCACCCTGACTCAGAGCGTCCTAAGGGACACGGTTATTAGCATGCATGCGATGAATGACGCATTGAAAAAGCGAGCCGAGCTAGCGTCTGGTCAACCGCCGAAATAGTCGGTTGGAGCACTTGGGCAACTCCTTGCTGACTGATACCCAATGGCCGCTGACGAGAACGAAGAACCTCCGGGCGGTGCAGCTGCTGCTCGGCCATACCAAGCTCGAGAGTACGGTTCGCTACCTCGGCATTGAGGTAGACGACGCCCTTGAATTGGCAGAACAAACCGAAGTTTGAAGGAGAACTGGTCGGCGAGCGGACGCTTGCCGACCACGGGCTGCCGTTGCCGATTATCGCGTGAACGTCCGCTTGCGATGGGCGCAAAGAGTTTCCACGCTGGGGAGGCGGGCGGTGCCACGTGTGACCTGCAGGTGAAAAATGCGGAGCTATACTTGGTGGCCATGTGATATATCCCACTCACTCTCAACGGAGAAGAACAGCATGCGCGAAAGTACGTTGCTAATTTTTGCCGCTGTAGCTTTTGTAGGTATCGCAACTCCCGGACCGACGGTTCTACTGGCGTTGACCAATGGCTCCCGCTATGGTCTTCGTCGTGCCGCTTATGGATTCGCTGGAGCGGTCGCATCCGACTTCGTGTTGATTTTCGCCGTGGCACTTGGCCTTGGTGCGCTGTTGGCAGCGTCGGCGTTCTGGTTTACCGTCGTCAAATGGGTGGGTGTGGCCTACCTTGCGTACATTGGTGTCAGGCTGTTGATGTCAAAGGGCTCGTTGAGCGTCGCGAGCACGCACGGTGAAGTGAGCCGCGACAGCAACTCGGCGATTTTCCTCAAGAGTTTCCTTACCGCAGTCACGAACCCGAAAGGGTACCTGTTCTTCTCCGCATTTCTGCCCCAGTTTATAACGCCGTCCGCACCACTTGCGCCGCAGTACGTGGCACTCGCTATAACGTTTGCGATGCTGGATTGCTCGATCATGTTCGGCTATTCGCTGATCGGCGCACGGGCAATTCGCCTGCTGAAGGAGTCGGGAGCGCTATGGCTGGAACGGTCTTGCGGCGCTGTGCTTGTTGCGCTCGCGGGGTCTCTGGCTCTGTACCGTCGTCACACGGCTTAACGGGTTCTGCCCGAAAGCGGACCATGAATTTTGGCGCTTGAATGGCTGAATCGGCAGTCGAGCTGCGCCGGTCATCATCGAGCAGAGTTCGGCCAGCAACGGTCAGTCAATCGCAACATCTAGATCGTCAACTATTGACGCATGTGCCCATCGACTCCCGGACACCGGGGCATGGATCGGGCGCACATAATGGCCTTGAACTCGAACACGGCGTTTGTGCTCGAGATCACGCCGGCGCGACCGTGAAAACATATTCGGGAAGGCGGGGTTGGAGATGCAAAATAATCAGCAGGGGACGCTGCAGGCTACTCCAGGTCGAGATCTCTTCGCGCCGCGACTCATCATCGGCATTGTCCAGGGATTAGTACTGTATCTGCTCATGAACGCTGCGCATAATCGCGGCGGCATCGCAACTATCCCGCTTCTGTTGTTTCCGCTGCTTCTTGTTACCCTATTCATCCCGCCAGCGTTTATTGTGGGCTTGCAACGAATGAGGGGGCCGCGGCTCGCGATGTGGGCCGCCGTGCTCGCCGCAGTCGTGGCAATCCTTGGCTGTCACGACGCGTGGCGATCGGCAGGCGCTGACATTGTCGGCATGCAACCATTCGGCCGCACCGGGGTCCCGCTGCCGTCAATGGCAGTGACCTTCTACGGCGGCGTGATTGTATTTATCGCTTATTGCCTCGTTCTCGCCGGCGAGGCCGCAAGGTCGTGGTTTGCCCCCTACGAGTCGTACTTCGAAATCAGCTGGAAACTCGGGCTCCAGGTCTGCCTGTCCGGGTTGTTCGTATGTGCACTCTTTCTTGTGCTCTGGTTGGGGGCAGCGCTCTTCCTGTTGCTGAAGTTGCATTTCCTCGAGCAACTCCTGCGGGAATCGTGGTTCGACATTCCCGTGAGCGCGATGGCGTTTGCGTCAGCCCTGCACATCACCGATGTGAGGCCAGACATCGTCCAGGGATCGCGCACGCTTGTCCTGTCGCTTCTCTCGTGGCTGCTCCTGGTCCTCGTTGTCATCGTTGGCGGATTCCTCGCGACCTTGCCGTTCACCGGACTCGGATTGCTATGGGCCACGCGATCTGCTACGTGGATCCTGCTCGGCGTCGCGGCGTTAAAAATAGTCCTCGTGAACGCTGTTTTCAAGGGCGGCCCAGGGTCCGATCCGGCACCGCGAGTGCTGCGTGTCTGTATGAGAATTTCATGTCTGATGCTTCCCGTGCTGGTGATACTTGCGACTTACGCGCTAGCGCTGCGCATCGAGCAGTATGGGTTCACGCCGCACCGCATTTTGGCCTGTGCAGGAACGTTCGTGGCTTGCTTCTATGCCATCGGCTATGCATGGGCGGCGCTTGCTCGCACTGATACCCTTGCGAGAATCGCGCCCGTGAACGTGATCACGGCGTGGGTATCAGTCGCTGTCCTCGTTGCTGTATTCACGCCGTTGGCTGACCCGGCACGTCTATCAGTGGATAGCCAGGTAGACCGTCTCCTCGCGGGTAGGGTTGAGCCCGAGAAATTCGATTACAACTTCTTGCGGTACAGATCCGCGAGATACGGACTGCAGGCGCTCGCGCGCCTGCAGGGGGAGACTAAGGCACCTAATGCCACGACAGTTCGCGAACTGAGCACGCAGGCTGCACGTCAGCCCGGTCGAGGCCTTTTGGGCGCAGCCCGTCCGGATGCCTCGACGCTCGCCCTCAACATCGTGTCGCGCACTCCCGGGCAGCCGGTTCCTGCGTCATTTCTCTCGAAGGACTGGAATCGGGCCACGCAAAAGTGGATGCTCCCAGGCTGTCTGAACTTTGGCTCGGTGAAGTGTGACGCTTACCTCGTCGACCTGACCGGCGATCACAAGTCTAACGTTGTGCTCTTCCCGAACAGCGGAAGTATTGGATTCGTGTTTGACCAGGCCAGCGATGGAGGTTGGCAACTGGTGGGCAAGTTTTCGATAGCACCGGACTGCGCTGCGGTTCGTGATGCCTTGGCGAAGGGGACGTTTCAGCTCGTTGAACCGCGACTTCGAGACATTCAGGTCAATGGTCGACGCGTCGAAGTAGAGGCGACGCCGGCGGGCGGCGCAGTGTGCTCGAGGTAGTAGGTCCTGGCGTGAGAGCGGAAAAAGTTAAAGAACGGCTTACCGCCAAAAACGGCGATGACGCTCCTCGTAGCGTTTTGACAGGAATGGAGCGATCGGAAAATAGCTGCAATGAATCGTTAAGCCAGAGACATTGATCATTTGAACGGCCGCTATCGGGCGAGTCGAAGGTCCCTGAGGGCGCAAACTCGGCCCTTCATCGAACTTCTGAGTCCGGCCATGACGGGTCGTTCATCGCTGCCGGCAATCGGACATTTGAAGGACCGCTCCGCCCGATAACGGCCGTTCGTGCGCCGCACACGTCAGGCGTATTGCCGGCTGGACCGGTCATCCGCAGCCCATTGCGCCACGCCTATGCGCGTATAGAAAAAGCGCGCGCCATTGAGCGCGCGCCGGTGGTTCGCAAGCGCAATGCCCGGCGGCAACCGGGCAGCATGAATCAGAATATGTTGCGAAGGCCGAGCGCGACGCCGGTCTGGTTGTTGCGGCCCGGAAAGTCTGCTTTCGCCGCGCCAGTGCCGCGGATGAAATCGACCGTGCCATACACTTCGGTCCGCTTGGACAACGAGTATTCGGCCAACAGCACGCCCGAGTAGCGGACGCCGCGGCCGAGCGTGGTGCCGTCGGCGTTCAATGCATTGCGGGAGTGATCGTAGTAGGCCGCCGCAGTCAACAGCAGCGGCGGCGTGACCTGCCAGGTGGTACCGACGTAGAAGCCGTCGTCGATGCGGTTAGTATTCGTCACAGGCGCCGAAAAGCCGGCAGCCGGTGAGTTTGCGGCCGCCATGTAAAGGTCGACGATGCCGGTATTGTCCTGCGCATGCAGCCAGCCTGCATAAGCCTTGATCGTGCTGAACGCATAGACAGCGCTCACGTTGACAACATTGAACTTGTTGTTGTGCGCGTCGCTGTTCTGCTGAAAGCCAGCATCAAGGGACAAGCCGGCGTACGTATAGGACGCCGTCAAGCCGTACATGTTGTTCGCGCCGGTGCTGCCGGCCACACCGCCAAAGCTATACATGGCTTCCACGTTCAGGCCGCCGAACTGGCCGTTGTACTTGACGGAGTTGTTCTGGCGCAGGCCGTAGCCGAGTGCGCCGGGCAGCCAGCCGTCCTGATCGTAGTTACCGACGGTCAGCGGGTCGTAGACGTTCCCTAGCTGGTCGAATAGCGGCGTGTTCTGGCGACCGAAGGTCACCGTGCCATACTGGTTGCTAGACAGCCCAACATAAGCCATCCGGTTGAAGAGGGTATTCTGGCTCGCCAACTGGCCGTTCCAGAGGTTGAAGCCGTTCTCAAGCCGGAACACCGTAGACAGGCCGCCGCCCAGATCTTCAGAACCCTTCAGGCCCCAACGGCTTCCGGTGATCGGGCCGACGCCCATCGATACCTGGCTGTCGTTGTTCGCATTGGCGTTGGTGAGATAGCGGACGCTCGTGTCGACGATGCCGTACAGCGTGACCGAGCTTTGCGCGAAAGCGGATTGGGCCGCGATGGCGATAAGTGCGCCGCCGATGGCGCTGATGGTTTTCTTCACAGAGTGTCTCCCCATGTTTAGTTGTAAGGCAAACCGCCGGTCTATATAACCGCTGCGGTTCATGCGCGGCTTTTGGCCTGCGCGCAATGATATTTCCGTCAAATTAAATCGGGACCTGTTTTCAATTTTTGTGTCTCCCGTTTGCAACATTGGATTGACTTTCGTATCACCGGACACTACCAGCGAATTCTTGTATATGGTCGGAACAGTCCTGTTATGCCTGCTCCTGCTCAGCGTTGTTGAGCCGATTGCAGGCCAGGCTGAAGGCACAAAGCCGCAGAAACGCGACTAGACGCCAGAATAGCCGGGGTGGCCGTTTTGACCTCGAAAGCAGTCGTCTAGATGCTGCATGGACGACCGTCTGAGATGGACCGTCTTGCGCCCATCGCCGTGAGACAGCGCCTGACCAGTATCAGCCGATCAACAGTGCACATTCAACCTCCGATAACCCCGCCGCATCGGATGCCGCGTGCCACCCTGAACCTGGGTTGATGCCGGTCTCTATTTCCGGGAATCGAGGATGCCGACACTGGACGGTGCGCATCCGCGTGCATCACGTGAGCTTTCCAATCCGGGGATCGCCCCTATACGACGTTGACGATAGCGCCCAGCCGCGAGGCGAGTGCCGCAGTTCAATCGCAGAGAGTGGCGGAACTTCGATGCGAGTGAACGATGAGGAGGGCGCGTCGAGCACGTACACGACAGCGGCACGAATGACGCAAGCGTGCGTGATGGCGATGACCTGACCCGCTTCATTCAGTGCGTCCAGCCAGCGCCCCACACGAATTCGCACCTGTTCAAATGACTCGCCATGCGGCGGCGCGTAATGGGGATCACGCGTCCACGTTGCCACTTCCGCCTGGAGAGCGCCTGCCAACTCGACAAGCCGTAGACCGCGCCATTCGCCGTATTCCGCGTCCGCGAGTTCGGGCGCGATCTGCACCGACAGGCCCAGCGCCTTCGCCGTATCGAGCGCGCAGAGGGCCGGACTGCACAATGCGCGTGCTTCGATGTCGAGCGCTACGCGTTGTCGCCACGCTGACGCGTCCGCGATACCGCGTGCATCAAGCGGATCGTCAGACGGAAATCTGCCCTGACGCATCGCGGGTGTCGCCGCGTGGCTGATCAGCGTGAGATGCGTAAGCACTTTATTCCTTGCGAAATGAAATTGTTGCGGGATGCTTTAGATAGTGGAGATAGCGTCGATTACGTATTTGCCTCCAGGTAAAAGTTTAGCGCGTAGAATACCGTGACTCGAAGCGCGGAAGCCGGTGCAATCCCGGCGCGGTCGCGCCACTGTAATCAGGCTCATCAAGCCGAAAGCCAGACCTGTGCTTCCTGTCGTCCTTTCCAGATCCATTATCGGGGCGCGAAACCCCAGGAGCGAATTCACCATGAATCAAGCCGTTTTGCATCCGGCTGCCGAGCCGACCGCCATTCCCTTGCGCGAACTGTTGCCGTGGGTCATCTTTGGCGGCCTGATCATGCTGCTCGCCATTTACTTCGTTGGCGCGGAAGAGGGCGCGACGTCGATCGTGCCCGGCATGTACGTGCACGAATTCGTCCACGACGGCCGCCATCTGCTTGGCTTTCCTTGCCACTAACGCGAGGTCGAACATGGTCGGTAAATTGTTGGTGCGCGGGATGCTAGCAGGCATCGCCGCAGGACTTCTCACGTTCGGTTTTGCCAGGCTGGTGGGTGAGCCTCAGGTGGATCAGGCCATTTCCTTCGAGGAAAAGGCCGACGCAGCGAAGGGCGAGCAGCCGGAACCAGAAATAGTCAGCCGTCACACGCAGGCCGGTCTGGGCCTGTTGACCGGCGTGGTGACGTTTGGAGCAGCAGTTGGCGGCCTGTTCGCGCTGACGTTTGCCTATGCGTATGGACGCGTCACGAAGCTTGGTGTCAGGCCGTTGTCGGCATGGCTCGCGCTGGCGGCGTTCATTACTCTGGTGATCGTGCCGAACATCAAATATCCCGCGAATCCACCTTCAGTGGGGGACCCGGAAACCATCGGCATGCGCACCGGGTTGTTCTTCCTGATGATTGCGATTTCGATCGCAACGATGGTGTTCTCGCTGAAAGTGCGCAAGCACGCCATTGCGCGGTTTGGTCAATGGAATGCATCGATCATTGCGGGCCTTGTGTTCGTCGTGGTTATCGGTGCGGTGCAACTGGGCTTGCCGGTCGTCAACGAAGTCCCTTCTGCTTTCCCGGCGGTGCTGCTGTGGAAATTCCGGATCGCAGCGATCGGCATGCAGGTGATCATGTGGACCACGATCGGTCTGCTATTTGGCGCGCTTGCAGAGCGTTGCCAGCGGGCAGCGTCGGCGGGCCGCATTGCCGGCAAATCGGCTTACCTTTAATGCAGGGCGACCGGGCAAGCGGTCGCCTTACTCGTCCAAGTGCATTCAACTACGTCGCTCGGGTATTGGAAGGTGGAATATCGTGAGGGTCGCCCTTCTGCCAACGTTCCCACATCAGCGCTTTCTGCGTCTCGCTGTAATAAATCCGGCGTCGCTGTTTCATCTGCAACACTCCCACTGCTTGCGCAGTCTCCAGTGTGTTGCATCCACCGGTTGAATCCGCCAGCGTACAGCGGTCATTCAGGACGTGAAGCTCGGCGCCGGCACCAACGGAGTGGGCTTCGACGTCGGCATGTGCGGGGGGGGCGACGATGGTCGATTGGCAGGCACTCATCATAGTCGACGACGCGCGGGCGACGCCGCAGGACAAAATCCCGCGCTAACGCCGCGACGCGCTGATCGCGCGCGCATGCGGCGCGAACAGCGATTGCATCGTGTGCCAGGTTAGCCGTGGCCGAGCCGGCCGTCGCGCACCCGCCAGAGATCGAGCGGGTTCTCGTCTTGCAGCGCGAGCGGCAGCAGTTCCGCAGGTAGATCCTGATAGCAAACCGGCCGCAGAAAACGCTCGATCGCCATCGCGCCGACCGATGTCGTGCGCGGATCGGACGTCGCCGGGAACGGTCCGCCATGCACCATCGCATGCGACACCTCGACGCCGGTCGGATAGCCGTTCGCGAGAATCCGTCCCGCCTTGCGTTCGAGCGTCGGCAACAGGCGTCGCGCGAGCGCGACGTCGTCCGCCTCGACGTGCAGCGTCGCCGTGAGCTGCCCTTCGACGTGCTCCGCGAGCGCGATCATGTCGTCGACGTTCTTGCAGGTCACGATCAGCGACGTCGGCCCGAAAATTTCGTCCTCGAGTCGCGGGTCCGACATGAACGCTTGCTGCGTCGTCGCGAACAACGCCGGGCATCCGGCGCTTTTCGCGTCCGTGTCGGCGCCGCGCGCGAGCGCACGCACGTCCGCGCCCGCCGCACGTTCGGCGATGCCGTTCGCATACGCAGCCGCAATGCCGGCGGTCAGCATCGTCTGCGCGCCCTTCTGCCCGAGCGCCTGCGCGGCCGCATCGACGAACGCCGGCGTATCTGGCCCGTCGAGCACGACGACGAGCCCGGGATTCGTGCAGAACTGCCCGACGCCGAGCGTCAGCGAATCGACGAACCCGCGCGCGATCTCCGCGCCGCGCTTCGCGAGCGCGCCCGGCAGCACAAAGAACGGATTGATGCTGCTCATCTCCGCATACACCGGAATCGGCTCGCGACGCTTCGCGGCGATGTCCATCAGCGCGAGGCCGCCGCCGCGCGAGCCGGTGAAGCCGACCGCCTTGATCGCCGGATGCGCGACGAGCACCTCGCCGATCGCGTTGCCCGCGCCGATCACGAGCGAGAACGTGCCTTCCGGCAACCCGCACGCGCGCACCGCCTGCTGGATCGCGCGCCCGACGAGCTCCGACGTGCCGAGATGCGCGGGATGCGCCTTCACGACGACCGGGCACCCGGCCGCGAACGCGGATGCGGTATCGCCACCCGCGACCGAGAACGCAAGCGGGAAATTGCTCGCGCCGAACACCGCAACCGGCCCGACCGGTATCTTCTGCAGACGCAGATCCGCGCGCGGCAGCGGCTTGCGCTCGGGCTGCGCGGGATCGATCGTCGCGGCGAGCCAGCGCCCGTCGCGTATGTGCGACGCAAAGAGCCGCAATTGCCCGACCGTCCGCCCGCGCTCGCCTTCGAGCCGAGCGACCGTCAGCGCCGATTCCTGATGGGCGCGCTCGATCAGCGCGTCGCCGAGCGCGAGAATGTTCTCGGCGATCGTCTCGAGAAAGCGCGCGCGCGTTTCGAACGGCGCTGCCCGGAACGCATCGAACGCCACGTGCGCGAGCCCGCACGCGCGATCGACGTCGTCCGCGCTACCAGCGCCGAACGGCGGCTCGAGCGCCGTGCCGTGCGCCGGGTCGAACGCGAACATCGTCCCGTCCGCGCCGCGTACCGACGCGCCGCCAATCAACATCTCTCCGGTGATCTGCATCATCGTCCTGTCTGTGTGTCCAGTTTGCGAGGTTCGTCGAGATCGATCCGGTAGATCCGGATCGCGTTGTCATGCCAGATCGCGCGGCGTGCCGCGTCGCTCAGCTGCCGGTCCGCCATCGCGGCCGCGAACGTCCGCACCAGCGCCGGATACGCGACCCGCAATCCGGCGACCGGGAAGTTGCTCGCGAACATGCAGCGTTCGGCGCCGAAGATCGCGACCGCGTCGCCGATGATCCGGCGATTCTCAGCGTCGTTCCATGCGGCGTCGCGCAGCCCGAATTCGGACAGTTTCACCGACACGCGCGGCTGCTCGGCGAGCGCCTCCATCCCGCGCCGCCAGCGCGCGAGGCCCGTGTCCGAACGGTCCCACGGCAGCCCCGCGTGTTCGAGCACGACGTCGACGGCCGGCGCATCGGCGAGCCGCGCGGCCGTTTCGTCGAGATGCCAGAACGGCACGCGCAGATCCCAGCGCAGCTCATGCGCGGCGAGCCGTTCGAGCGCGCGCGGCCAGCGCGGGTCGCTCAGCGTGCCAGGGCCGTCGACCGTGGCGTCCGGCGTCGCCGACGCGCACGGCTTGAAGCGCACGCCGCGCACGAGCGGATACGCGGCCTGCTCGGCGAGGCGCTCGTCGGCATCGTCGGCGAGCAGGTCGACCCACGCGACGACGGCCGACGGAATCGGATGACGCGCCACGACCTCATGCAGCCAGCGCGTTTCCGCGAGCGCGTCGTCGCGCAGGCACTCCGCCTCGACGTGCACGCTCGCGACGACCGGCGCGCCGCCGGCCGCGCGCCGGAATTCGTCGACGCCGAAGTCGTTGCACAGGTCCGCGTAATCGCCAAGGATGAAGTGCTCGGGATCGTACGCGCCCTGCAGCCATGGATAGCGAACGTCGCCGTTCAGGCGCCACAAATGATGGTGCGCGTCGACGATCGCATCGGGCAGCGCGAGCGCCGCGTCGTCCGCGCGCGGATCAGCGGCCGCCTGCGAGCACATAGGACGCGTCCGGCTCACGCAGCGTTGGCATCTCGTTGACGAAGCACCAGGCAGTCAGGTCGAGCTCGCGCACGTGATCGTCCTGGAACGACACGTAGGCGGCGGGCCGCGACGGATGGAACGACAGCGCGGTCGGATTCGCCGGTAGCGCGATGCGCTCGACTTCCTCAAGCCGCTCCGCGTCGAACACCGAGATCGACCGTTCGCCCGAATTCGTCAGCAGCAGCAGATCGCGGCCGTCGGCCGAGCTCGTCCGGTAGATGCGGTTCGGATCGTTGCGCGTCTTCACGCGGCGGCCGCAGGTCATCGTCGCAGTGTCGATCGCGACGAGCGTGTCGTCGCCGCGGTTCGCGACGAACAGCGTCTTCTCGTCGCTCGACAGCGCGTTGCCTTCGGGGCGCGGCCCCGGCATCACCGCGCGCGGCGTCACCGTCGCGTCGCGCGGATCGAACTGCGTGACCGTGTTCGACAGCAGATGCACGCCGTACGCGCGGCTCGCGCCGCGCGTCAGCGTAACAAGGTGCGTCTTCACGCCGCCGGACGGCACCGCCAGGTTCGGCACCGTCTGCTCGCGCGGACGATCGAACACCAGCAGCATGTCGTTCGCCTCGCTCATCGCGTACAGGCGCCCGTCGTCGTCGCTTGCCATCCCGTGCGGCCGGTAGTACGGCCACAGGTCGAGCATCCGCGTGAGCTTGCGCTCGTGCAGATCGATCTCGGCGATCCGGTGATCGCCGTCCTGGCCGCGCGTCCACGCGGTTTCGATCCCGAAGATGCCGACGTACGCGAAGCGGCGCTCCGCGTCGACGGTGAACTCGTGCGGGAAGTTCGGCAGCACGATGTGCTTGAGCGCCGCCTTCGTCTCGAGATCGTAGAAGCTGAAGGTATGGGCGCATTTCTGCACCAGCAGCAGGATGTCGTTCATCGTGAATCTCCGTCCTTCGAGGTTTCGCCGCGGCACGCATGCCGTGCCGCGGCGAGTGTGGGTTCGTTGCATTCGCAACCGCCAGTCGGTTTCTCAGTCCTCGCAGCGCTTCGACAGCGTCAGCGCAAGCAGGCCGGCCACCGCGAGCGTAACCGCAAGGCTGTACACGCCGGCCGCCGAGCTCACGTGCTGGGTCAGCACACCGACCGCGTACGGGCCGCAGAAGCCGCCGAGGTTGCCGAGCGCGTTAATCAGGCCGCGCGCACTGCCGGCGGTCTCAGGGCTGCAGAGCTTCGGCGGAATCGCCCAGAACACGCCGGCCGCCGCCTGCAGGAAGAAGCCGCAGCCGATCAGGAACGCGAACGAAACGAGCATCGTCTCGTGCGTCAGCACCGACAGCGCGAGGCATGCAGCGAAGCCGACGAGCGGCAGCAGCACGAACAGGCGGCGCTTGCCGGTCCGGTCGGACAGATACGACGTCACGAACATGCCGACTACCATCGCGATGTAAGGCAGCATCGCGAGCAGGCCGATCTTGCCCATCCCGGTGTGCGTGAGGTTCTTCAGCAGCGTCGGCAACCACATCGTGTAGCCGTAGATGCCGACCTGGTAGCAGAAGTTGATCGCGATCAGCAGCCAGATCGTCGGGTTGTGCATCATCGCGCCGAACGACGCCGCAGTCGGCTTGCCCGACGCGCGCTTGCGCTCCTGCTCTTCGCGCAGCGCGTCGAGAATGTACGCCTTCTCGCGCGGCGACACCCAGCGCGCGGTCTCGGGGCCGTCGTCGGCGAATAGCATCCAGACGATCAGGAACAGCAGCGACAGCACGCCCGTACTGAAGAACAGGTGGCGCCAGTCGTACGCGGCGAGAATGTAGCCGGACAGCGGCGCGGTGATCATCCCGGCGAGCGGCACGAACATGATGACCATCGCGTTCGCGCGCCCGCGTTCGCGATCGGGGAACCAGTTGCTGACCATCGTCAGCACGACGGGCAGCATCCCGCCTTCGGCGACGCCGAGCAGGAAGCGCAGCGTCAGCAGCTCCCACGTATGCGTGACGAGGCCGGTCAGCCCCGACAGCGCGGCCCAGCTGATGAGCGACCATGCGATGAATTTCTTGCCGCTGCCGAGCGCCGCGCGCTTGCCGCCGGGAATTTGGAGGAACAGGTAGCCGAAGAAGAAGATCCCGCCGGCTAGACCGGCCATCGTCGCGTCCATGCCGAGATCGGCATTCATCCCGCCCGGCATCGCGAACGCGATGTTCACGCGATCCATGTAAGAGATGATGCACGCGAGCAGCAGCGGCGGAATCACGCGCAGCCAGCGGCGGCGTGGAATCGCTTCGACGGCGTCGTAAGCCGCGTTGGCCGGGGTCAGCACAGTCATGGTGTCTCCAGTTTTAGTAGTTGGCAGCGACGGACTTCTGATGGACCGCCTGTTACTTAGTGACGAACCGGCACGGAGCCGGCCGCCGGCGCGGAACGCATGTGCGTTCCGCCTCTGCGCGGACGGACCTCAGCGGCCCCAGCGCAGCACGAGCGGATCGAGCCAGCGCGCGACCTCGAGCAGCCCCGCGCGAACCTGCGGATGCAGCTCGGGCCACGGCGCGCGCGCCTTGTCGCACGCGATCACACCGCCTGCCATCATCAGCGCCTTTGCGGTCAGGAAGCCTGCCTGGCGGTTCTCGTAGTTGATCAGCGGCAGCCAGCGGGCGTACTGCGTGCACGCTTCGTCGCGGTTGCCCGCGAAGTACGCGTCGGTGATCTGGCGAATCCCGTCCGGATAGCCGCCGCCCGTCATCGCGCCGGTCGCGCCCGCGTCGAGATCGGCGAGCAGCGTGATCCCCTCCTCGCCGTCCCACGGGCCTTCGATCGCCTCGCCGCCGAGCGCGATAAGCTCGCGCAGTTTCGACGCGGCACCCGCGGTCTCGATCTTGAAGTACGACAAGGCCTCGATCTGGCGCGCGAGCTTTGCGAGGAACGGAGCGGACAGTGTCGTGCCGCTCGCGGGCGCGTCCTGGATCATCAGCGGGATGTCGAGGCCGCCGGTCACTTCCTCGAAGAACGCCTGGATCTGCGCTTCGGACACGCGGAACGTCGCACCGTGATATGGCGGCATCACCATCACCATCGCGGCGCCCAGCGCCTGCGCGTGACGATTGCGCTCCGCGCAGATCCGCGAGCTGAAGTGCGACGTCGTGACGATCACCGGCACGCGGCCGGCGACGTGCTCGAGCGTCGTGCGCGTGATCAGTTCGCGCTCATCGTCGCCGAGCGCGAACTGCTCCGAATAGTTCGCGTGGATGCAGATCCCCTGCGAGCCCGCGTCGATCATGAAGTCGAGGCAGCGGCGCTGGCCGTCGAGGTCGAGCGCGCCGTCCTCGGTGAAGATCGTCGGCGCGACTGGGAACACGCCTTGGTAACGAGCTTTCATGATCACTCCACGATCTCGAACTGGTCGAGGAACTCGGTCTTCAGCGTGAGGCCGAGGCCCGGCACGTCGTCGCGCAGCTGTAGGTAGCCGTTCTCGGCGACCGGCTCGCCGTCGAAGATGTAATAGAACAGCTCGTTGCCGACCTCGACGTCGAACATCGGGAAGTACTCGCTCATCGGAGACGCGAGCGTGCTCATCGTCAGGTGATAGTTGTGCATCTGGCCCGCATGCGGGATCACCGGCACGCTGTACGCCTCGCACAGCGCGTTGATCTTGTGCGCCATCGTAATGCCGCCGACGCGGTTCGTGTCGTACTGGACCACCGACACCGCCTTGCGGTCGAGCAGCTGCTTGAAGCCGTACAGCGTGAACTCGTGCTCGCCGCCCGAGATCGGGATGCTCGTCAGCTGGTTCAGCTCCGCGTAGCCGTCGATGTCGTCGGCGATCACCGGCTCTTCCAGCCAGCGCGGCTGATACTTCTCGAGCTTCGGCAGAATCCGCTTCGCGTACTCGAGGTTCCAGCCCATGTAGCACTCGAGCATCAGGTCGTTGTCGTAGCCGATCACTTCACGGACCGCGGCGACCGATTTCAGGTTCTCGACGACGCCCTGCTGCCCGTGAGCGGGCCCGTAGCCGAAGCGCATCTTGAACGCCCGGAAGCCCTGGTCGAGGAATTTCTGCGCCTCGGCCTGCATTTCCTTCAGGTCGGTGCGATAGAGCTTCGAGTAGTAGCACGGAATCTTCTCCTTCGTGCGGCCGCCGAGCAGCTTGAAGACCGGCTTGCCAACGCTCTTGCCGAGGATGTCCCAGATCGCGATGTCGACGCCCGAGATCGCGGCCATCCCGATCCCCTTGCGGCCCCATGCATGCGTCGCGCGGTACATCCGCTGGTTCAGGTATTCGTAGTCCCACGGGTCCTGGCCGATCACGAGCGGCGCGAGGTACTGGTCGACAATGACCTTCGCGACCTGCGGCGCGAGCGCGACGTTGCCGTAGCCGACGATCCCATCGTCGGTCTCGACTTCGATGACCGTCCACGAATGGAAGCGGAACGTGCTCATCGTTTCCTGCGGCGCGTACAGCAGGTCCATCGCGTTCGCGCAGAAATTGCCCTGCGGCGGCACGGTCTTGCCCTTCCATTGGAATACGCGAGCGCGTACGGACTTGATCTTCATTACGGTGTCTCCTGAGGTTCGATGTGTTTCGATGCGTCGTGAAACGCGCGGGCGGCCGTTACGCGGAAATCGTCTGCTGCCGACGCGCGGCGCCCATCCGGCAGGCGATCTGCAAGGCTTGCCAGGTCGCGCCGACGTCGGCGGTGCCGCGGCCCGCGATGTCATACGCGGTGCCGTGCGCGGGCGTCGTGATCGGCACCGGCAGCCCGCCCTGCACGGTCACGCCGCGCGAGAAGCCGAGCAGCTTGATCGCGATCTGCCCCTGGTCGTGGTACATCGTGACGATCGCCTGGTAATCGCCGGCCTGCGCCTTCAGGAAGATCGTGTCCGCCGGGAACGGGCCGTGGAACGGCGCGTCGGTCGGCCAGTCGCGCGCCTGCAGCTTCGTCACCGCGGGCTCGATGATGTCGATCTCTTCGCGGCCGCAGCTGCCGCCGTCGCCGCCGTGCGGATTGAACGCGGCGATCGCGACCTTCGGCGCCGCGATACCATTCGCGAGCAGCGACCGGTAGATCAGCTCCGACGCCTGCTCGATCCGCTCGACGCTCAGGTAGCCCGGCGCGTCCTTCAGCGGCACGTGCGACGAGATGCGCGACGTCCACAGCTCGCCGAGCGTGTTGAATTCGCAGAAGTAGCCGGTCACGCCGAGGTATTCGGCGAAGTGGTGGAGCTCGTCCTCGTGCTTCAGGCCGCCGAGCTTCATCGCGTGCTTGTTCAGCGGCGCGAAGCAGATCGCGTCGACCTCGCCGGCGAGCGTGGCGTCCATGCACAGGTTCAGCACGGTCAGCACCGAGCGGCCGCCGGCCGCGCAGACCTCGCCGACCTTCACTTGTGCCGGGTCGATCGTGTCGACTTCGACGAGCGCGGGACGCGCGATCGACGGCCGGTTGCGCGCGGCGGCGAGCGACGCGATCGGCTCGACGTCGACCTGCACGCCGGCGACGCGCTGGCCGGCTTCCCACAGCCAGCGATCGCCGACCAGCACCAGGTTCGCGCGGGACGTCGCATCGGGGCGCGCGAGCAGCTTCGCGATCAGCTCGGCACCGATGCCGGCGGGATCGCCGAGCGTCAGCGCGACGACGGGCAAGGTCGACGGGGCCGTCATGCTGGTTTTCCCCCGTGCGCCGCGCGGGGCGCGACCGTTGAATTCGTCTGCATAATGCGTCTCCGTTTTCGCCGGAATCCGGCTGTTCCTGACATGGGGTTCATGCTAGGTAGACGGACCGTGCCCGTAAATTGAAAACTCTTGATGAATCGATAACCTGAGGTAATCAAATATGGGGTCAATCGACAAACGGGACTCGACGCCGCAGTTGCTGAACCGGCTGCGGATGCGTCAGATCGCGCTGTTGCTCGCGGTCGACGAATGCTCGACGCTGCGCGCGGCGGCCGCCCGGCTCGGCCTCACGCAGCCGGCCGCCACGAAGATGCTGCACGAGCTCGAGAACGCGCTCGGCCAGCGGCTGTTCAATCGCGTCGGGCGGGGCCTCGTGTTGAATCCGGCCGGCGAGCGCGTGCTCGGCTATTTCCGCGGGATCCGCGGCAGCATGGAGGCGCTGAACCGTGAGCTCGCGGAGCTGCAGCTCGGCAGCGCCGGGCGGCTCGCGATCGGCAGCATCATGGCCGCGTCGCCGGGGCGGCTCACCGAGGCGCTCGTGCAGCTGAAGGCGCGCTATCCGCTGCTCGCGATCGACATCGCGGTCGACACCAGCGACCGGCTGATGCCGCAATTGCAGGAAGGCGTGCTCGAGGTCGTGATCGGCCGCAACGCCGGCAGCGACTGCGTGTTCCGCGCGGTCGACGACGAGGCGCTCGCGGTCGTCTCCGGCCGCAACCATCCGCTCGCGGGCGCGGGGCCGGTCGGGTTCGACGCGCTGCTCGAGTATCCGTGGATCCTGCAGCCGGGCGGCAGCCCGGCGCGCGAGGTCATCGAGTGCGAGTTCCGGATGCATCACCAACCGATGCCGCGCGGGCTGATCGAGACCGGCTCGATGCTGACGACGATGAACCTCGTCGACCGCTCGCAGATGCTCGGCGTGATCCCGCTGACGGTCGCACAGCGCAACGCGGAGCACGGGCTCGTCGCGATCGTCGACTACACGCTCGCGCAGAAGCTGCCGTCGTATGGCAGCCTCGTGCGGCGCGACCGGCCGATCAGCATTCCCGCGCGGCAGTTCCTCACGCTGTTCCATCACGAGGACGACGGCGAGCCGCCGCGCACGTGACGTACTGCAAAGCGACACACGCTTGCCAAATCGGACCATCACTTTTTTCCGTGGCGCGCCGGCCGCATGATGTTCGCGCGGCCCGCGTGCGGCCGTACCGAGACATTCCCAACCTCCCACGATGAGAAGAACATGGAAAAAATCAAACTCGCTGGCTGCTCTGTTTCCTCGGCGTGAAGTGCGCGTCCGTCGCGTTCGCGGACGAGCCGAAGAAGGTCGCGTTCGTCGATACCGGCAATGCCGGCCGCAACGTGATGGCCGAGGCGTTGCGACGATTGATCCGCACGTCGGCGCAATACCGATCGATAACATGCGGATATCGATATATCGCGTAATTTCAGTAGTCGGTTATCAACGATCTCCTGATACTAGGCGCTCACCGGAAGCCCGGAATGGCGCTGCCCCCGGGACCGCCACGCCGGGCAAATCGACAGACAAAAAAGGAGACGAACGATGTTGAAGTTACGTGCGTGTGCAGCGCTGATCCTGCTCGCCGGCCTGCCGGCCCTGGCGACGGCCTCGGCGCCCTACGTCGACGTGAAGCCGGCAGGCTATCAGCGTGTGATCGACGGCAAGCAGACCGACCTCTACACGCTGAAGAACAAGCAGGGCATGGTCGTGAAGATCAGCAACTACGGTGGCAAGATCGTCGAGCTACTGGTTCCGGACCGCAACGGCAATCTGGGCGACGTCGTGATGGGCTTCGACACGATCGAGGACGGAAACAGGTACAACCCGTCCACCGGCGCGATCATTGGCCGCTATGCGAACCGAATCGCGAAGGGCCAGTTTACGATGGACGGCAAGCTGTACCAGCTCAGCATCAACAACGGCCCGAACCACCTGCACGGCGGCAAGAAGGGCTCGCGCTTCCGTGTGTTCGACGCGAAGCAGCTCGACGATCACACGCTGCAGGTCAACTACGTGTTCAAGGACGGCGAAGAAGGATATCCGGGCAACTGCAGCCTAAAGGTCGTCTATACGCTGACCGACGACAACGCGCTGAAGATCAGGTACGACTCGGTCACCGACAAGAAGACCATCGTCAACTTCTCGAATCACGCGGGCTTCAACCTGAGCGCAGACCCGAGCAACAGCATCGTGAATCACATGGTGACGATCGACGCTGATACCTTCACGCCGGTCGTCAAGCTGATCCCGAGCGGCGAGCGTCGCAGCGTCAAAGGGACGCCGTTCGACTTCACGAAGCCGACGCGCATTGCCGACCTGATCTACACGAAGGACGATCAGCTGAAGCAAGGCCAGCAGCTCGCGAACCCGCCGGCCGAAGGCGGCTACGACCACAACTGGTTTCTGAACAAGCGTCCGGGCGAATTGGGGCTCGCCGCGCGCGTGTACGAGCCGACGTCCGGCCGGGTGCTGGAGATCTACACGACCGAGCCGGCGATTCACTTCTACTCGGGCAACGCACTGCCCGGCACCGACGTCGGCAAGGGCGGCAAAATCTACGGATTCCGCAGCTTCTTCACGATGCTCGCCGAGCATCCGGACGACTCGCCGAACGAACCCAACTGGCCGACGACCGTGCTGAATCCCGGCGAGCAGTTCACGGCGACGACGATCTACAAATTCTCCACGGCGAAATGAGCAGGGACACTGGGCGATACCTCCCCATATCGTCCGATCCCATGTAAGAGAGCGCGTAGAGAGGCAGGCATGACTTCCAGCACTATTAATTTTGACGTAACCACACTGCCGATCATGACGATTTACGATTTCCCCAAGGGACCTTATCCGACACGCGTCCGTATTGCCCTGGCCGAGAAAAATCTGCAATCGCGCGTTGAGTTCGTGATGGTCGATCTTTACAAGGGGGAGCACAAAAGGCCCGAGTTCATCTCCGGGAAAAACTACTCGGGCACGCTGCCGGTCCTCGAACTCAACGACGGAACCTGCATCGCCGAATGCACCGCCATTACCGGATACCTCGATACGCTCGATGGCGCACCCATGCTGACCGGCAGGACACCGCTCGAAAAGGGGGTGATCCACATGATGAGCAAGCGCGCCGAGCTGGAGTTGCTCGATGCCATCAGTGTCTATTTCCACCATGCCACGCCAGGGCTTGGGCCCGACGTCGAGCTCTATCAGAACTCCGAATGGGGGTTTCGTCAGCGCGACAAAGCCCTGAGGGGCATGCGCTACTTCAATGACGTTCTGAAAAACCAGCCGTTTGTCGCTGGGGATGCCTTCTCGATGGCCGACATCACTCTCATTGGCGGCCTGGTCTTTGCGTCGATCGTGAAGCTGCCCGTGCCTGCGGAGTGCGAAGCCCTTCTGGCCTGGTACACGAGAATGTGGGAACGCCCGAGCGTCAAGAACCAGCCGGCGTTCGCCTGAGATCGCACTCTGCGACAAATTGCTCAAGCGCGACGAGTTCCATCTGGCTACCGCCGATAGGCAGGCATACTGGCTGTGCTGCGAGTGCGACTGTAGGGTAAGCGCTGAGGACGACGAGTTTGAAGTGCCGATATGGTTGAAAGGTGGGATCCCGCGGAGGGGAAACTGCAGATTGATGATGACGGGCTAACGGGGATTTGACGCGCTGCCGGAAGGCAGGCCAGGAGAGACCATGAAGGTTGCTGAGCTGGAGGGAGTCTTATTGGACTACTGGGTAGCGCGAGCCGAAGATCTACTTCATCCGCATATCGACGATGGGCTATGTTGGGTGGAAAAGCCTGCTTGCGACGGTGACCCAGCGGGCACTTTAGACACAGCGTTCACTCCTGCGAGCGATTGGGCCGTTGGCGGCCCGATCATCGAGCGTGAAGACTACTGCCTACCCCGGGTCAACACAAATGTCGGCACACTGCACCATGGCGGTTACGCAGCATCCACACCGGCTGGTTTTTGCTTCTATGGAAAAACGCCGCTGATCGCCGCCATGCGTGCCTACGTTGCAGACAAGTTCGGCGAGGAAGTGCCTGACGAGGCGACGACCGGGACTAAACCCGAATAGTCTGCCCCGCCACAATCTTCTCCAGAGCCGCCGCCTTGGTGCTTGCGTACCCGTCACTGAGCAACCGCTGCCGGATCTCGATTGGCATGTTGCGATCGAGAGAGCTGGCATACCCCGTCGGCACGCGCACGAATGTCACGCCGGCCTTCGTGTAGCACGATATTTCTGCGTTCGGGCGACGGGACGTGACGATGAAAAGCCGGCCAAGCAAACGGGCACGCCAAAGATCGCGTCGGGCCCCTTGGTGGGAACTGAGGCCGCCTAAAGTGCCCGTGTCGGCGGTCGACCAAGTAGGCGGAAGCGAACAGCGTCGCGATAGCCAACGGCGCCATTGCTGGGAAAAGCGACCCTTCACCCAATGAGGCGTCCACCGGCAGAAGTATGTCAATTACGGAAATTCGCCATCGGACCGGGTTCGGCCAATTGTTGCCGCTCGTCCATCCCACAAGTCCGTCATTCGAATGTCTGGTCCGCCATCCGAAACCCGCCGGATGCCCTATGGAAGCATCTCAGCCTTATGCGAAGCTAGGGCCGATTTTGCCAAGTTGCTGATTATGGAAAGTAGCTGGCCCGAACCCGTCGTGAGAGCTGCTGGGCAGCGGCCAGCGCAACTTCCGGCCTTTGTATAATCACAGTTTCTTTAGGAAATTGATCAACGAGTCAGGCGCCCGGTAGCGCCTGACTATGAGCGCACAACAACAAGACTATGCGGCCCCCAAGCGCACGACCAATCCGACAACGCATACGGGATGCTAAGCCGGAACAATATCGTTCAATGTGTCAGCGGTCCCGCTCGATGACGAGCCGGGTGGTATTTCAGAAAACTGTTAGGACGGTGGAAATGAGGGCCGCGATCCACGGAGCGACCCTCCAAATCGCCTATACGCTCACTACGATCTTGCCGAACTGGTTATTAGCTTCCAGATAACGGTGCGCATCGACAATCGCATCGAATTTGAACGTTTTGTCGATCATCGGTTTCAGAGCACCGGAAGCGAGACCAGCAGTAATAAACTCAACCGCCGCCTTTTGGCGCACTGGGTCGCCGCTGGTATTCCATATCGTGTACCCGATAATGGTCGGAAGCTTGATCAACATATCAAGATACGAAAGTTGTGCTGGCTCCTCACTCAGCGCACCATACACGAGGAAAATTCCGCCAGTCTTCATCGCTTTAATCAGTTTTCCGAGACTCGCACCGCCTACCGGATCGACGACAACGCGTGCTCCGACACCGTTCGTAATTCGCATTACTTCCTCGACCAGATCCTGCTCGTCCGTCGCAATCACGACCGCCGCGCCCGCGTCGAGTAGTTGTTGTCGCTTAGCGTTAGTTCGCGTTAATGCTATTGGCGTTGCACCAACCATGTTGACTAGCTGGATCGCTGCCAGGCCTACACTGCTAGACGCAGCAGGGATCAGCACAACATCGCCTGCCTCAAGCTTGGCTGCCTCGATAAAGGCACCGTACACCGTGATAAACATCATCCAGATGGACGCGGCCTGCTCGAACGATAGGGTCGGCGGATGCTTCACCACCGCCGATATCGGCGCGAGCACCAACTCGCCATATACGCCATACTGATTTTGCGAAAATGCGGGAACGGTGTTGACTGCATCGCCGACAGCAAAATCTGTAACGCCCGGACCCACCGCGTCGACAAAACCAGCCGCCTCGTAGCCCAGACGCGCAGGAAGCTTGGCCTCCTCGATATACTCACCGCTGCGCCACATTGATTCGGCACGGTTCAAACCGATTGCCTTTACTCGGATGCGTAGCTCGCCCGGCCCGGGAAAGGGCACTTCAACGTCTTTGAATTCGAGCACGTCGGGACCACCCGTGGCGCTGAATTGAATAATGCGTGACATATTGATTTCCTTTAGATGGCAGGTCGAATTAATTCAGACTGTGATGTATTGAACCGGACGCTTTGAACCGCGTGGATTTCGCCGCACCACTGAGGCGATTACGGAGCCTGAAGGCGTTGCTCAGTCGCAGTAACCCAAGCTGCGCACTTAGCGATACAGTCGAGAGGTACGCAGTCACGATCTATTCCTGAGACGTCAACTCGAGCGACAACGCCCACAGGAACGTCGAATGCGGATCGTAAGACACCCGGAATCCAAGTCGCTGCGCGAGCCTGACCATCGCGCCGTTTTCTGCAAGCGTCGTACCATACAGACGCTTCAAACCCGACTGCCGTGCAAGCTTGATCAAGCTCGACAGCAGTTGGCTACCGAGCCCTCTGCCTTGCCACGCGTCGCTGATCACGATCGCGCATTCGGCGACATCGTGCTTGCCCGGCTCCATTGCGTATCGCGCGACGCCGACCTGCCGTTTTCGACCGTCGATCAATACCACCGTGATCACCGCGCCTTCGCGCTGAGGATCGATATGGGTCCAGCGATGCATCTCGTCGAAAGTCGGCCGTCGTCCCGACATCAAACGCTTGTAGCCGGTCGATCGTGACAGTCCATTGACGAAGTCGCGTTCGATTTCGAAGTCGTCGGGTTTGATTGCACGCAATAGCACCGATGTGCCGTCTTTCGCCTCCCATACGTGCCGGACCGCTTCGGCCGGCACGTTCGAAATCGTTCGGCACGTTGCGTACGGTTCGAGAGCGCTTGCGGTTGTGTCCATCTTTCACCTCAACAGCAGCTTTGTGCAACCCGGAATTCCCTTGACGGCTAATAGGTCGTATTTAAGCCGAACGCGCGCCAATACGGGCGCGTGAGTTCGAATTGGGAGGAATATTGGCAGCTTATGCCGCCGCCCTTTGTTCAAGCGTCGGATAGTCGGTGTAGCCGCGGTGGTCGCCGCCCCAGAAGGTGTCGCGGTCATACGGATTCAGCGCGGCACCGGTACGGATACGTTCCGGCAGATCGGGATTGGCGGCGAAATGGCGGCCGAATGCGACGAGATCTGCGTCGCCGTGCGCGATGATCTGCTCCGCGCCATCGGGTTCAAAACCGCCGGCGGCGATAATCGCGCCCTTGAAGCGCCGGCGCAGCTGGGCGGCCGCAACGGGCGGCTTTTCGGGCACCGGCGCTTCGACCCCTACGATGCGCGGCTCGATCACGTGCAGATAGGCGAGATCGAAGCGATTCAGTTGTTCGGCCACGTGGCCGAACAGCGCTTCCGGGTTGCTATCGGACATCGACGCCCATCTGCCGCTCGGGCCGACGCGTACGCCGACACCGCCCGGCCCCCACACCGAGACGACCGCCTCGGTCACTTCGAGCAGCAGACGGGCTCGGTTTTCGATCGATCCGCCATAGGCGTCGAGGCGCTTGTTGCTGCCGTCCTGCAGGAACTGGTCGAGCAGATAGCCGTTTGCGCTGTGAATTTCGACGCCGTCGAAACCCGCAGCCCGCGCGCGTTCGGCGCCGCGGCGGTATTCCTCGATGATGCCGGGGATTTCTTCAATGTCGAGTGCGCGGTGTTGCGACACCGGCACCCAGCCGTCCCTGGTGACGACGACCTGCTCGAACGGCACCACCGACGGCGCGACGGGCGGCACGCCGCCGGTCATCTCGACGTGAGATTGGCGCCCGACGTGCCACAACTGCAGAACGATGCGGCCTCCCTTGGCGTGCACCGCGTCGGTCACCTTCTTCCAGCCGGCAATGTGTTCGTCGGCATAGATGCCGGGTGCGCCAAGATAGCCGCGGCCGACGATAGATACCGGTGTCGCCTCGGCGACGATCAGGCCGCCCCTGGACGCACGCTGGCCGTACATTTCGGCCATCAGATCACTGGGGACGTCGGTCGGTTGCTCTGAGCGAAGGCGCGTCAGTGGCGCCATCACCACGCGATGCGACAGGTCGATCTTGCCGAGTTTGATGGGTGAGAACAGCTGTTTGCGAATCGTGTTCATGTCGCGTTTTCCGAAAAGAATAAAACTTCGCGGCACTTGTCACGCCGCATGTGGAAAGACCTTTGGCAGGAATCGAATCTGCCCAGAAAGTGCAGGTCACTAAATATGTACGGTCGTAGTATTTGCAATCGCACTTCTCCAGTCAAGCGGTTTTTGCGGTGCCGGCCTGGCGATAGCGATGTCAAACCGGCGGAACTACGCCAAATCAAGGCCTTTGAGGATTATTCGAGTTTCCCGAAAACACAATTCGATGGGACCAACGGCGAGGCCGCGCGGCGTCGAAGGCATGCACGACATCGGGGAGCATGGAACTGCCGCGGCCCGAACGCGGCGTTGGACGCGTCCGACGCTCCCTTTACGCAACGCGCTCCGGCTGGATCTTGTTGCATAAGGCCACTACCTCGTTTAACCTAATATGTACGTTCGTAGTGTACTGAGAACATGACCACCAAATCATCGAACCGGAACAAGCTCCTGACCGAAGGTCTGCGCGTGGTGCACGAGCGCGGCTACATGGGCGCCAGCGTGCGCGATATCGTCAGCGCCGCCGGTGTGCCGCAAGGCTCGTTCACCAATCACTTCGCGTCGAAGGAAGCCTTTGGCCTTGAGGTTCTCGATTTGTATTCCGAGGGCAATCGCCGCGTGATCCGCGAGACGCTGCTCAACGACGCGCTGCCGCCGCTGCAACGGCTAGGTGCCTATATCGACGCCAATCTCGCGCGACTGTCGCGGGACGAGATGCGCTATGGATGTCTGTACGGCAATTTCTCGGCGGAAGCGTGCGGCCACAGCGAACCGATCCGCCATCGCCTGGTGGAAATCTTCGATGAGGTCGAGAGCGCGGTGACGTCCTGTCTGCGCGTGGCGGTGGCACACGGCGACCTGCCGGCGTCGACCGATTGCGATGACTTCGCGGCGTACTTCGTGGCCTCGCTGCAGGGCGCCTTCCTGCTGGCAAAGGCGCGTCGCACGTCGGCGCCGGTCGAACGTTTCAAGCGGCTGGTATTTACGAAACTGCTGACCTGAGCGAAGCCGTCGCGGTTGCCGCAGCTCACGAGGTCGGCGCTCACGGCTACGCACTACCGCCCAGCTATACTGGGCGGTTTCAATTCACCGTCCGAGGTCCATTGATGGCGTCGAAAGTGCGCGACAAAATTCTCGATGCGGCAGCAAGCTGCTTCCATGACTTGGGTTTCAACGGCTGCAGCATCCAGGACATCGTCGACAAGGGCGGCGTTCCGAAGGGCTCGTTCTACAACTATTTCAAGACCAAGGAAGCCCTCGCCGTCGAGGTGCTGAAGCTCTACGCGCAAGGCACCAGGCGCGAAATGCTGGCCGATAGCAGCACGCCGCCGGTCGCCCGCCTACGCGGCCATTTCGAATTCATGGCGTCGCGCTACGCCGCCTTCGGCTACAGCAAGGGCTGCCTGATCGGCAACTTCGCCGCCGAAAGCTCCGACCACACGCCGCTGGTCCGCGCTCATCTGGCCGACTCGCTCGTGCGCTGGACCGAAGCGGTCGCCAGCGCCATCCGCGAGGGCCAAGAAGATGGCAGCATCGTCGCCGGTCTCGACCCGGTCAGCACCGCGCGCTTCCTGATCAACAGTTGGGAAGGCGCCGTCGTACGCATGAAGATCGCCAACAGCCGCGAACCACTCGAGGATTACTTCACTATCGCGTTCTCGCTGCTTGTCAGCCGCGACAAGCCCGCCGACACTGGCAAGAAACCCACCCGCAAAGCAGCGGCGTAAGCGACTCGCGCCAAGGCGGCATCGCCCCGCGTCGGTACGATCGGCGGACGCGCTTTCCAGCTTCGCCCGCCATGATCCTGCCTCGAGTCATAGCCCGCTGGCTCACAGCCGAGTTCAGCGCGGACCTCCGCACCGAGCGTCACCAGCGATTGTTCGTCGCCGAGGGGCCGGTCAGGGTGTGCGCCGTGAAAAGGTGGCGCTTTCCAGCGGGTGTAAGTCCCGCCCGGCAACCGCTCCAGCCGGAAGCAACCGGAGCAGCTATGGAGGCAACGAAATGGCTGAAGCCTTCGGTGATGC
>NZ_QHKS01000005.1 GCF_003353175.1 Paraburkholderia lacunae
CGCCAGTGGAGCGGTTTAGCTCAACGAATTGTTAGCGGAACGGAAACGGCCCGTTCGCCGTGCCTTCGACCCTCTCATTGCGCCGTTCCCGTTCCGCTAACAATCCTCTGGGTTATCACGGCAACCGCCTCCTGACAGGAGTTGTAGATCCGGTAGGGCAGGGAGGCGTCTGCCTGCTTCTCGGCCTTAGCCGACCCTCAGGCACCGGCATCATGAGGCGGCTACAGTTCGCTTAGGCCCACCTGCCCTCGCGGCGCACCAACTGTAATCCAGGGATATCGGCGGCATACTTCGTCGCAGCATCAATGTCGCGGGTACCGAGCCGAACATACCGGAGTTCGTGCAAATTGATCATGAACAGGACCCTGCGATTCGCCTATCTCCAAGGATAGGCGGCATTACCCTTGTGCGCGTGCACAACGTTCGTGGTTGCTCGCCCTGGACCTGCTTCGGGCTGGAGACGGAAAGAACGGCTGGCCATCGTTCGCGTGGTCTGGCAAGGAACACATCATGATCAGAGGTCAACGCGCCCGTAACGGCCGCGGGTCACCACACGGTGACCGCTCCCAAAGATGGGGTGCGCCGGTGACTGGGGTTTGCCAGTGCGCCTTGCGCGCATGCTGCATGAGGTGCAGGATCTCCACGTCCTGCACGGATAGAAGTTCGTTCCGGCACTGGCTGGAACGCTCGTCACACCCCGACCTTGGATCTGGATCGAGTGGCCATGCGGCACGATCGCTTCATGCCGTCAATGACATAAAGGTATCACCGTGAAATCCGATCCGTTTACCTGACGATCGCAATCGCCTTGACAAACATGTCCCCATAGAAGCGGCCGTTCAACTTCCTGATCCAACACCAGACGCTAGAACTCGCTTCGGTAAGCGAACAACCCGGGAAGACCACCGGTCATTACGAACAGAATATTTTGCCCCGCAAGATACTTTCGGGAGGCGACGCTTTCCACCAGCCCCGCAAACGCCTTTCCGCCATATACGGGATCAAGCAGGAGGCCTTCCGTCGATGCAAGCAGGCGAACAGCCGCACGCATACTGTCGGTTGGGATTCCGTAGCCCGGCCCGAGTTGCCCTTCATCAATCGAAATCGCATCACTATCAACTCGCAGATTCGCATCGATGAGTCGAGCTGTTTGATTTGCTTTATCGAGCGTGATGGAGTGAGCCTGCTCGGCATTTCCATACACGGTGAATCCAGCAACGAACGACGGATTCAAACCGAGAGCGACAAAACCGGCGACGAGTCCAGCGTGCATTCCGCCGCTTCCATTGGGTACTACGATACGATCAAACGACAAACCCTCTGCACTCGATTGCGCCGTGATTTCAGCCGCGCAATCTGCATATCCCAAACAGCCCGTGGGACTTGAGCCGCCGAGCGGGCACACGTAGACACTCCGGCCTTGCGCACGCAGCTCTTTCGCGCGCTCTTCAGCGAATTGCAGGGCATTAGCGGAGCCGGGCAGATCATGCACGCGCGCACCGAACAGGTCATCGAGCAGGATGTTTCCGTTGCCTAGATAGTCGCTATCGAAACGCGGCACGGCCCTCGTCAGGACAAGCTCGCATTTGAAACCGACACGCGCCGCCGCTGCGGCCGTCAACCGGGCGTGATTCGACTGTCGGGCGCCGACGGTAATTATCGTATCCGCCCCGATTGCCAACGCTTCGCCGATCAGGAACTCAAGTTTTCTCAGCTTGTTACCGCCGCCGCCAAGGCCGTTGAGATCATCTCTCTTGACGAAGACATTCACGCCGCCCAAATGAGTACTTAGGCGAGGAAGATGCTGAATCGGTGTCGGCCCCTCAAGAAGAGTACGACGCGGAAACTTCGAAAGATTGAGCTTGGGTGCTGATTCGATGGTCATTGGCTTTGGGGATCGTTGATTTTCACGACGAAAATGGCTCCGGGTCATACTTGCACAGGCTACAAATGATATTGGATGAGCAGCGACGTCCACCTTGAGCGCCGCCCAATGATCACACGTAGCAGGCGTCTATATGCCGATTGAAAATCATCTAGCGGGCCTCCCCCCGCCGCCCTGACGGGCGACGGGGTTAAAGTGAGTTTGCCAAAACCGCTTTAACCGGAAGGAGGCCATGATGAACTATAGCGGCATTGACCTGCATTCGAACAACAGCCCGGATCACGAGCAATCAGGTCAAGCAACTGGACCAGGCCGCGGTCGACCGGCTGCAACTCCCGGACGACGTGGCGCTCGCGGTCCGCGCGAACGTCGCTGACTAATAAAGCGGAAGTTGAAAAGAAATTCCAGCTTCCGCTTTATTAGTCACTCCCGCACACACCTGAACCCCGCGTAGACATACTGATAGTGCGGTTGAAACCAGTTTCGGAAAGCCGGCCGCAACATGCATTGCGCAGTACGCGCCGAACCGCCTTTGAGCACGTAATGCTGTCCGTCGAAGAAGTTGGCGGAATAGCCGGGATAAAACGGAAACGCCTCGAAGCCTGGCAGCGCGTCGAATACCGTCGATGTCCATTCCCAGCCATTGCCGAACTGACCTTCGACGCCGAACGCGCTAACGTTATCCGGATGAGCGTCGACCGGCTGCGGGTCCCAACTGCGGAAATCGAAATTTCCCGACGCGGCTTGCGGCGCGCCGTGGGCCGCGCGTTGCCATTGCGCTTCGGTGGGAAGCGTCTTGCCGGCCCAGCGTGCGTAGGCGCTGGCTTCAGCGTGACTGACGTACACGGGCCAATCGAGCGGCAGGGGCACTTCAGCGAACATCGTGCGCAACGTCCATGCACCGTCTTCGCGGTTTCCTTCGCGTTGCAACCAACAGGCGGGATGATCGATCCGCTCGGCTTCCCGCCATGTCCAATCTTTTTCCGACCACCACTTCGGCTCCCGATAGCCGCCCGCCTCGATGAACTGGCAATACGCGCCGTTCGTCACCATATGACGGTCGATTTCGAAGGCGGGCACATCGACGCGCAATTCGCCGAACTCGTTGTCCCAGCCGAAGCGACCACTTTCGCGCGCCATGCCGAGCACCGTCGATCCGGCCGGCACGCTGACCATCGACTCGGCAATCGCGCCGCGTCCAACGTGCGTCGGGCTCACATCGCGTGAGTCTGCGACCTTTTGCGCAAGCGGCAACTGATGCAGCATATACGCGAGCGTTTCGGCGTGCATCAGCCGATGCTCGATCGCGACATTCAGCAATTGCTCGGCCGCGCCGGCCTGCGCACCAGCGTGACCCAGGTGAGCCGAATCGCCCAATGCGGCGAGCGTCCGGTCGATCTGCTCGCGAGCGCGCAACCCATAGCCGCGCACGACTTCGAGCGACGGCCAATCGCCGGGCTGGTCGGTGGGGAACCCGCCGTCGACGGGATCGATGCCGAACGCAAAGAGCTGGTCGAGGTGCGGATCGAATGCGGGCAGGTCGCACAGACGCTGATCCAGCAGATTGCGGTCGAAAGCTTCCAGATGGCCAATGTAAAACACGATCCGGTGGCGCTCGCGGATCGGCCGTTCATACAGAAATTCGGGCTTGACGATGGAGAACAGTGCGTCAGTGATGTGACGCGCGTCGATCAAACGCTGAACGAGCGGGTGATGCGGGGCGGGGTCGCGATTCATGTCGGCGGGTCTCCTAGCCGGGGACAGACTAAAGACTGTACCCGCTCGCAGGAGCCATGCCAAGGCGAATGCGTGCCAAAAAGAGATAGGCGGGGGGATAGGCGGGGACGTGACGGCGTGGGCCAGGTCCGGCGCGTCTGGTTTAAACCTGCCGTAGGCCTTCGAGATCGACGATGCGGATGTGCTTGCCTTGCGTGTCGATCAGGCCGCGCTTTTGAAATCTTGACAGGGTGCGGCTGACGGTTTCGAGCGTCATACCGAGGTAGCTGCCCATGTCTTCGCGCGTCATGCGCAGGTTGAATTCCGCCGACGAATAGCCGCGTTGCGCGTGGCGCTCCGACACGTCGAGCAGGAATGCCGCGACGCGCTCGTCTGCCGACAGCGAGCCGAGCACCATCATTTGCGCGGCCTCGCGAATGATCTGTTCGCCCATCAGTTTGTGCAGACGTTCCTGCATCGAACTGATTTCGCGGCACAACGTCTGGAGCGCAGTGTAGGGGATGATGCAAACGGTGCTGTCCTCGAGCGCCACGGCGCTGCATGCGTGCGCGTCTTCACTGATGCCGTCGAGGCCGAGCGCTTCGCCGGCGAGGCGCAGGCCGGTAACCTGCTCCCGGCCGTCGCGGTGCGCCATGACCGTCTTCATCGAACCTGAACGCACGGCGTAAAGGTTGTCGAACCGGTCGCCGCTGCGGTACAGCGCTTCGCCGCGCTGCACGGAGCGTGCAGTGCAGATCAACGCTTCGAGTTTCGGCAGTTCGTCGGACGACAAGCCTTGCGGCATGCAGAGTTGCCGCATCGAACAGCTCGAACAACGCGCGGCGCTCCTCCCGCTAGCCCGCAGCGGCGAAGCACGGCGGCTGCTGCGCGCGGATGAAGTAACAGCGGAACTGGCGGTAGCAGCGGTAGGAGTAAGCATGTTCTGCAGCCATTTGTCGAGGTAATGACTGATTGTCCCACCGCGTAGGGCCCACGTTTAGCGGCAAAATGACGCGTTCGCGCAGCGAGGCTGCTTGAGCGGCGTTACGCTCGCGCTTCCGCTTGCGGATTCCGCCTGTGCATTCCGCTTGCGGCTTCTACTTGCGGCCTCCACTTGTGGCTTCCACGTGTGGCTTCCACTTGTGGTTATGTACTGCTATGCATCGGGATGAACGCCGGCTTCGCTGCTCTTGCCCGCAGCAGAGGGGATCAATAGCACGGGCAAGCTGGCTTGGCGCACGCAGCGTTCGGCGACGCTGCCGAGGATCAGGCGCTGAAACCCGCGCCGGCCGTGTGTGCCCATGACCAGCAGATCGGCGTTAAAAGCGGCGGCGGCCTTCAGTACCACGGTGGAGACGTCGTCGAGCGACGATGCTTCGCCCACCGCAAGTTCCCCTTCGACGCCCTCGTCGCGCATGGCCTGCGCGAATTCCGCGCCGAGTTCCTTGCCCTCCTCGACCAGGCGGTTGCGAAGAATCGAAGGATCGTAGCCGGGTGCTTCGAAATACATGGGCGTATTTTCGACGACATAGAACGGTTGCAGAACAGCGCCCGTGGATTTGGCGAGCGCCAATGCCGCCTCGAACGCGCGGCGCGAGGTGTTGCTGCCGTCGACCGCTACAAGGATGCGTGTGTACATATCAACTCCGCGTCTGAAGGGATTCGGGTGCCGCGGCCAATTCGCATGACCGCGTCCATTGACGATTCATGACCGCTTCGAGCTTAAATGATCGCTGAAAAAGACCCACCCGGGTCAGGATGTAAATCAAACACTTGTCAAATTGTCTTGCCTGGATGGATGGCGTGACAAGCGGCGTGCAGCAAGCGTTTCCGGCCTGCGCATCGACCCGGAACACCTCCATGAAGTCAGGATAGGCTCCGGTTTGCCTTACAATCAAAGCCTACTCAGACAAGCTGGCTCAGCATCGCTGATGAACGAGCGCAAAACGACAGGCCTGCCCGACAGGATTTACGGCGACATTCTTAATCGCATTCTCGAAGGCGAGTACAAGGAAGGCGACCGGCTGCCTACCGAGCATGCGTTGGCCGAGCGCTTCGAAACTTCTCGGCCGACCATCCGCGAGGCGCTGGCGCGGTTGCGGGCGGACGGCATCATCATGACCCGGCACGGTTCCGGCACCACGGTCGCGCGCCGGCCCGATCCGGCCGTGCGTCGCTTCGCACCGCTCGAAACGCTGTCCGACATCCGCCGCTGCTATGAATTTCGTATCGTGACCGAAGCGGGCGCCGCCGAACAGGCCGCGCTCAAGGCCGAGGCCGACGACCTTGCCTCGATCCAGCGCGCGTGGGACGAACTGGAGCGCGTGATCGAAACCCAGGGTATCGGTGCAAAAGACGATTTCATGTTCCACCTGGCGGTGGCGCGCGCATCGAGGAATCCGTTTTTCATCACGGTCATGTCATTCATCGAAGAACAGATCGTGTTCAGCATGAATCTGTCGCGCAATCTGTCGCTCGTGAAGACTGTCGAGCGGCAGCGGCTCGTGCAGGCAGAGCATCTGGCGGTGCTCGAGGCGATTCGTCGCAAGGACGGTCCGGCCGCCGGCCAGGCAATGCGTGCGCACCTGGAAAACGCGCTCGACCGGATGTTCGGTTCCTGAAGTTCTGCACGAGTCGAAACCGGGCCGCCGTCTCCGCGGTCCGGTTTCGACCCGGCTGCGTGTGGCTACGCCGCCACGGCCATCGGCCCGAACAGGGCAGTGAGGGTTTTCGGGCTGACCGCGATATCCAGCGCCACCGCGCGTTCCACGCCGATCTGCAACGGCGGGCCGAGCCGGCTGATCTCCATGCCGGTCTTGCGCAGCAACCGTTCGATCGGCGTAGTGGTGACCGTGACATAGCGCGTGATGCCCATCCGGCCGGCGAACGTCATGACCTCGCGAATCGCCTGCATCGTGAGGTCGGCGAAACCGAACGACTGTTCCTCACCGCTGGTTTCGATCGCGAACCGGCTCAACTCCCAGATGTGCCGCCCGACTGGCGCGGCCGCGCCGTGAAGCAGTTGCGGGAAAGTGTCCTTCAGCATGTTCGGTCCCTCGGTGGGCATCAGGCGCCAACAGCCGCGCAGATGATGGTCGTCGCCCTGAATCAGCATGTAGTGGGGCTCGAGCGCGTCGTAGCCGTCGATTTCCATTCCTGCGATAGTCGGGATGTCCCACCCGAGCCGCCCGTGAAAAACCCGAGCCCGCAGGCGGTACATCTCGTTGATGTCCGCGTTGTCAAATTCTTGCCGCATTCCAATCCGGATCTCTGTTTGCATGACGTTCTCCTGAACGTGTTGGGGTACCCAATACGCAAGAAAACTTATGCATTTTGAATCGATTTGCCACCTACCTACCTGGATAGGTGTGAATGCTTATCGGGTAAAGCAAAATCGAGATAAGCATCAGTAATCAACCGACAGGACACGACATGGAACTTCTGGAAAATCACTGGCAAGCGCAAACCGGCATCCAAGCCCGCATGGCTGAACCGTCTTCGGCAGTGGACCGCGTTCTGATCATCGCCTACCGCAAGAAGAAAAAAGAAAGCCAGCGCCGCTTCTGGGCGCGCTTCGGCGTGACGCAATCGCGCGGCAGCCGGTTTGAGTCGGGCGCTGAGATCCCGGCACCGGTGGCGATCCTGCTGGGCCTTTACTTCACCAAGACCGTTTCCGACGCCGATCTAGGCCGAGCCGAGCGAGTGCTGTACAGCCGCGACGCCGCTGCCTTGTTCAACCCGGGTCAATAAGTCCGAGCTGCGCGGCGATGACGGCCGCCGCGCGCCGCGAATTCACGCCGAACTTCGTCCTGATGTTTTTCATGTGGAAGTTCACCACGGCTTCCGAACAGTTCAGGATATGAGAGATTTCCCAAGTGGATTTGCCGCGCGCGGTCCATTTCAGACATTCCCGTTCGCGCGGCGTGAGCTTGGGCAATAAAGTCTGGGCATGCGTATTCAGGTGGCGCTGACTGGTGTCGATCACCAGATCGCGCAGTAACACGAGATTCGGCAGTGCGACGTCGACGTGGCTCCAGAATGCGTCGGACGGATTGCTGTCGTTGACGAAGCACATCATGCCGGCCTCCTGGTTTGGCCCGTGGATCGGCAACGACACCCCTGCGCACAAGCCGTACGAGCGGGCTTCCTCGTACATCGATTGCTGCGGGGCTGTCGTGAAAATGTCCGGCGACCAGATCAGCGGTGTCGCGCGCGTCATGCAATGCGTGACAGTGGGGTCGATGTGCACGAGACCCTGCTCGTCATACGTGCGACGCCATGCCGACGCGTAAGTGCTGCGTATATAGGCGTCTTCAAGGCGCATGGCCGGGCGCGGCAGCATGGCGATCAACAGGCGGTCGAAGCCCCATGTGTCGGCAAGCCCTGCGACGGCACCGAACCATTCCGCTTCGTCCGCGGCGTTCAGTAACGGAGCCATCTCCTCGATAAAATGTAGCGCCAATTTGACTCTCTCAGATCGCAAACGACACGTTGCGGTTAATTGCGGTACAGCCGTCCGTCCGGTTGTTTTATCGTCACAATCTATCACCAAAATCTACTTCGCAAATCCTGGCTCGGTTCGACAAGAACCGGCGGTGCTACGGCTTGCGCGAGGCGACGTACGAATTGCTCTTTATATCGGATTTTTTCGGTTTTATTGCTATTGGCACAGCAATAAAACGGGTAATTTCCACAACGCTGCTTTCGTTAGGCCACGTATATATTTTCAGTCATGCGAGCAGTCACTGCACTTACGGGAGTTCGGAAAAAAAGACCTTAATCCGTTATTGGCGGAAAATAGTGCTTAATTCCGGCGTACGCTGCATGCGTTTTTAAAGTTGTTTGACAACTTATTGGGCCTGGCGCTACCTTGAATCGTCGAATCCGGCTCCCGTTTGAGGCATCATGAACGATTCCCCGATCCTCGGCAGCGAGTTCGCCGCTTCGTTGGAGCGTCAGTTCGCGCAATCATCCGCAGCGTATTGATCACACATCGATGTGTCGCATTGGTGAAGCATTCGCCGCGCGCAACGATGCTGGCTTCGGCCCGTCTTCACCGACAACCTTCAACTTCAATCCGCCAAAGTACAACCCATGAGCGACAACAGCCGACGCTACCCCGATCCCGCCATCCGCATCGTCGATCCGCGCTTCAAGGCGCTGACCCTCGCGTCGGCGTCGGTCGAATGTCTGTATCAGGGCGCTCGTTGGTCGGAAGGGCCGGTCTGGTTCGGCGACGGCCGCTATCTGCTTTGGAGCGACATTCCCAATGACCGCATCCTGCGCTGGGATGAGCCGAGCGGCACGGTCACGACGTTTCGCCAGTCGTCGAACCATGCCAACGGCAACACGCGCGACCGCGCGGGGCGCCTCGTCACGTGCGAGCACCTGACGCGCCGTGTGACACGTACCGAATACGACGGCTCGACGACCGTGCTCGCCGACCGTTATCGCGGCAAGCGCTTCAATTCGCCGAATGACTTGATCGTGAAATCGGACGGGTCGATCTGGTTCAGCGATCCGACCTTCGGTATCGACAGCTTCTACGAGGGCGAGCAGCAGGAGTCGGAACTGCCGGCGTGCGTCTATCGCATCGATGGACAGACCGGCGAGGTGACGGTGGTCGCCGATGAGGTGCTGGGGCCGAACGGTCTGGCGTTTTCGCCGGACGAGTCGGTGCTGTACGTGGTCGAATCGCGCGGCGAGCCACGCAAGATTCGCGCGTTCGATGTCGATGGTCATAGCGGCGCGCTGTCGAACAACCGGGTGCTGATCGACGCCGGGCCGGGCACGCCAGACGGTTTTCGCGTCGATATCCACGGCAATCTGTGGTGCGGCTGGGGCATGGGCGACGATGAACTCGACGGTGTACGCGTCTTCACGCCGCAAGGCGAGCTGATCGGTCACATTGCCTTGCCGGAGCGCTGCGCGAACGTCTGTTTCGGCGGACGGCACCGGAACCGGCTGTTCATGGCGGCAAGCCACGGGTTGTATTCGCTATATGTGAACACGCAGGGAATTCAGGGCGGGTGAATGTCGGCTTGCGTCCAGGTTGCCTGACAAGTGACGATTCGAGTTTCTATCCGGCTTCGGGTTTGCCCTTGATTTGCTCCGAAAAAATCATTGAAAAATAAAGGCTTTGGACCTAAGCGGCCGGCTTTGTAGTCAAAGCCGTGTCGCCATAATTTGCTTGACATCAGCAGTTGGGCTTCGCTATGTTGCTTTGGTAGAGCGACACCGCCAGCACCGCATTCGACCGGCGGACTTCCATACTAAGAAGCGAGGAGACGCAATGACTGTTTCTGGCAGATTGGCGCTCAGGCTGGTGTCCGTATGTTTCGCGGCAAGCGCCGCCTTCGCATCCGCGGCGCACGCGGCCGATCCGGTGACGCTCAACATCGTCGACGTCGCCGGGAATCTTCAGCTCACTCAAAAGGGCTTCGAGGCGTTCAAGGCGAAGTATCCGAACCTTATCGCCAACCTCACGTTCACGAATGCACCGGCGCCGCAGTTGCCCGGCAAGATCAAGGCGATGCAGGCCGCGGGCCGCTCCGACATCGACCTCGTGCTGACCGGCACCGACGCACTGGCCGCCGGCATCGAACAGAATCTCTGGATGAAGCTGCTACCCGACAATGCAGCGGCCTTCCCGGGCGTGCTCGACAAATACGCGCCCGGGCCGCGCAAGATGCAGGATCTCGCACAAGGCTTCGGCCTCGAAGTCGCGTATATGCCGGCCGGTCCGCTGATCGAGTACAACCCCGCCAAAGTCGGCGATCCGCCGAGGACGCCCGAGCAATTGCTGCAATGGTGCAAGGCGCATCCGGACAAGCTGATCTACGCCCGCCCGGCGAACTCGGGTCCAGGCCGCACGTTCCTGATGGGCTTGCCCTATGTGCTCGGCGACAAAGATCCACAGGACCCGATTCACGGTTGGGACAAGACGTGGGCCTTCCTCAAGCAACTGAACGATTGCATTCCTTACTATCCGGGTGGCACGTCGGCGGTGATGAAAGAGCTCGGCGAGGGCACGCGCGATATGACCGTCACGGTGACGGGATGGGACATCAACCCGCGCGCGCTCGGCATCGTGCCGGCGGAATTCCGTGTGCAGGCATTCGACAACATGACGTGGGTGAACGACGCGCACTACATGGTGATTCCGAAGGGCGTGCCGAAGGAAAAGCTCGACGTGCTCTACAAGCTGATGAATTTCATGCTCGAACCGGCGCAGCAGGCGATGACTTATGACGACGGTTATTTCTATCCAGGTCCCGCGATCAAGGGCGTGAGCGTCGAACAGGCGCCCGCTCATAGCCAGGATGTGCTGAAGAAGTTTGGGCGGCCCGAGTACGCGAAGCTGCTCGCCGAGCGTCCGCATGTATTGCCGCTGAACGCGACCGCGATGGTCGCGGCTTTCAGGAAATGGGACAGCGAGGTCGGCGCGCAGAAGACCAAGTAATCCGCAAGGTGGGTCCGCGAGGTGGTCCGTTGAGGCCGTTGCGATCCGCGCGTCATTCGTATCAGGAAACCGCCATGAAGCATCACTTTGAGCAATTGCGGCTCGATTCGGTGAGCCGCAGTTTCACGAATGCGGAAGGCCATGCGATCGCGGCGTTGCAGGGGCTCGATCTGGACATCCGGCGCGGCGAGTTCATTGCGTTGCTGGGACCGTCGGGCTGCGGCAAATCAACAGCGCTCAATTGCATCGCCGGTTTGCAGCCGTTGAGCGGCGGCGGCATCTGGCTCGACGACGAACGTATCGACGTGCTGCCGCCGGAAAAGCGCGGCTTCGGCATGGTGTTCCAGAACTACGCGCTGTTTCCGCATATGACGGTGCTCGATAACGTCGGCTTTGGCTTGAAGATGCGCGGGGTCGGCAAGAGTGAAATCGCGCGCCGCGCGCGTGAGGCGCTGCAACTGGTTCAACTGGTCGGCCATGAGCGCAAGCTCCCCGGACAACTTTCCGGCGGTCAGCAGCAGCGTGTGGCGATTGCGCGAGCGATTGTGATTGAGCCGCCGCTGATCCTGATGGACGAACCGCTGTCGAATCTCGATACGAAACTGCGCATCGAAATGCGCGCCGAAATTCGCCGTATCCATAGTCAGCTCGAACGCGCGACCCTCTATGTGACGCACGATCAGGACGAAGCGCTGTCGATGGCTGATCGCATCGTCGTTATGAAAGAGGGCGTGGTGCAGCAGATCGCGACGCCGAAAGAGGTTTATACGCGGCCGCAAAACCTGCATGTCGCGCGCTTCATGGGTTATCGCAATGTGGTCGAATTCACGCTCGAGGGGATGCAAGGCGACAGCGTTGCGGTCAGCGCGAACGGGGTACGTCTGATCGGCGTGCCGATGGCCGGTTTCAACAGTAAGCGCGTGAGCGTCGCGTTGCGTCCCGAGGATATGGAACGTGCTGAGCCGGGCGCGGAAAACGCGTTCGACGCCTTGGTGACCATGGTCGAATACGGCGGCCACGATTCGCTGTTGCACGTGAAGACCGCATTCGGCGACTTGTGGGCGCGCGGCGCGGGCGAGTTCAAGCAAGACGAGCGAATCAGCTTGCGCGTGCCGCCGTCACGCACGCTCGTCTATGACGGAGAAGGGCAGTGAGCACGGCTACGCTGCCGCCACCGCTTGCGCCGCGCGACACCAAGGCGTGGCTGGTCGCGCCAGCTTTGATCTTTATCGCCGCGTTGTTCATCTATCCATTTGCCTATGGTTTGGCGCTGTCGTTCCGGCCGATGAACGGCGGCGGGCTGTGGGCCAACTATCTGGCGTTCTTCACCGATACGTCGATGTGGCCGACCATCATCGTCACGTTGAAGCTTGCGGTGCCGGCGACGCTCGTCAATGTCGGCGTGTCGGTTCCGGTGGCATTCGCGCTGCGCCACAATTCGCCCTATCAGAAATTCGTCACGACACTGCTGGTGATCCCGGTTACGCTCGGCACCGTGCTGATCGCCGACGGCATGCTCACGTACTTCGGACCGAACGGCTGGTTTCCGCAAGCCTTGCAAGGCCTGCATCTCTACACCAATGAAGTGCGTCTCACGCATAACTTCTGGGGTGTGCTGATCTCGCTGATCGTGTCAGGCTTTCCGTTCGCGTTTCTGCTCACGCTGTCGTACATAACGGGTATCGATCCGACGCTGGCGAGCGCCGCGGCCACGCTCGGCGCGAGTCCGTGGCAGCAGTTTCGGCGCATCTATGTGCCGCTGCTGGTGCCCGGTCTGACGATGGCCGCGTGCCTGTCTTTCGTGCAGGCGTTTTCGGTGTTTCCATCGGCGGTGCTGCTCGGTGCGCCTGCTGGCCCGACGCGTGTCATGTCGATCGCCGCCGCCGAAGCCGCGTTCGAAAGCTACGACTATTCGCTCGCCTCCGCGATCGCGATGGTGATGGGCTTCGTGCAATTGCTGGTGGTCGCCGCAATGCTCGGGGCGCGCCGCTTTGCCTACCGCGGTCCGGTGACGGGAGGCAAGGGCTGATGGCAACCGATCACCCTGCGCCGCATCCTTCGTGGACCGCGTCCGCATCGAGCGGCCAGGACCACGGCCACGACGACGGTGCCCGCCAACCCAGCAAGCGTATCAAGCAGCGCGACAGTTTGCCGGGCCGCGCGTGGCGCGTGCTGGTGTGGGGCGCGATGGTGTTTTTCCTCGTCAACGTGGTGTTGCTGATCGCGACGGTCGCGGTCAACTCGGTGGCGACACGCTGGTTCGGCACCTTGTTGCCGCAAGGTTTTACGCTGCATTGGTATGCGCAGGCATGGCACGATTTTCAGTTGGCGAGCGTGTTGTGGGTCACCGTGGAAGTGGTCGGCGCGGTGGTGCTGCTGTCGGTGTCGCTTGGCGTGCCCGCGGCTTATTCGCTTGCACGGGTGCAGTTTCCCGGCAAACGTTTCGCGATGCTGATCTTCCTGTTGCCGCTGATGGTGCCGCCCGTCACGTATGGCATTCCTCTCGCGACCGTGATGTACAAGGTCGGCCTCGCCGGCACGCTTGGTGGCGTGATCCTCGCGAATCTCGTGCCTGCGTTGCCGTTCGTGATCCTCGTGATGACGCCGTTCATCGAACAGATCGATCCGGATCTGGAAGCGGCGGCGCGCATTTTCGGCGCCAACACTTTCCGCTATTTTCGCTACGTGCTGCTGCCCTTGCTGGTGCCGGGCATGCTGGCGGCCGGCCTGCTCGTGCTGGTGCGGACCATCGGCATGTTCGAGCTGACATTTTTTACGGCCGGCCCCGCGACGCAAACGCTGGTGGTCGCGTTGTACTACGCTGTGTTTTCAACCGGCGTGCGCGCGCCGCAGTCGATCGACGCGATGGCGATGATCTACATGGCGATCACGCTGATCTGGGTGCTGATCGCGCTGCAATTCGTCAGCCCGACGCAGATCGTGTCGCGCGTGAAGGAACAGAAGCGCTGAAGCGCGGCTGCGGACGCCGCCGGCGAGCCCGCGATTCACCGAGTTCGACGAAGGTCAATACCCGACGCGATAGACGCGCCCCGTCTGCGCGCCTTCGACGCTGCGCAGATAGGCCAACGCGGCGCGCTGGCCAGCCACGGGTTCGAAGCCGCGGAAGTAGGGCGCGAAAGCGTCGAGCGATTCCGTCAGCACCGTCGGGCTCACCACGTTGATGCGGATGCCGCGCGGCAGTTCAATCGCGGCGCCGCGCACGAAACCTTCCAAAGCCATATTGACGGTAGTTGCATTCGCGCCTTCGCGAATCGGCTCGTCGCCGACGATGCCGCTCGTCAGCGTGAACGAGCCGCCGTCGTTGACGTAGGGATGGGCGGTCAGCACCACGTTGATCTGCCCCATCAGCTTGTCGCGCAGCCCGATCCAGAATTGTTCGACGCTCATGTCCGGCAGCGGGCCGAAATGCAGCTTGCCGGTGGTTGTCACGACGGCATCCACTTTGCCGATCTCGCGAAAGAGCCGTTCGATGCTCGCCGGGTCGGTGCTGTCGACGCGATACTGGCCGCGCGTCGCGCCCACTTCGATCACTTCATGGCGCGCCTTCAGCTCCGCGGCCACGGCCTGGCCGAGGGTACCGGTTGCGCCTATCACTACGACCTTCTTCATCTGCTGCTCCGTTGGTGAGTCAATGTGCAGCCGATTGTGTCGGCGTCACGCGAGCGGAAAAAGCCTCTATCGCGTACAGGTCCTGCAACCTGGAGTTTCGAATCCGCACGCAAATCGCACGCCGCCTTTCAAACGGCGCGCGATTAAGATTTCCTTGATTAATAAGCCCGGGCGGCTCGATTCAAACGTCTGTGTCAACCGTGAGCCAGGCGGGCATGAATTATTTCGACCGAAGCAATTCAATCACGCGCGTAGGCCGTAAATGATTGACGGCGTAATGAGTGCGGCCGGATTCGCGTCGGCTGCCGAGCGGGCGCGGGTCGTCGATTTGGGGACCCCGCGAATATGCGGTTTGTGGTTCGACCATGCCTTTGTCGATCACGAGGTAGCCCGGTTCGAGCGCCAGCAGCGGATGATGGCCGCCGACGCGGCTGTCGAAGCCGGCCATGCCGTCCGGCGACTCCGGCATGCTGTTGCAGAGGGTCGCATTGCTGCAGATGATCTCGTCGACGGCAATCGGGCTGTGGTTCGCGATGCGCGCAGCCTCGCGATTCTTGCCGTCGGTGTCGACGGTGCTGTCGTGCGTGCGGTCGTTGTGTAATTCCGCCGTGCTCGGGCGGGCGGCGCCGGGCAGCCTGGCCGCGTTTGCCTGCTTGCTGATTTCGGTGCTGTTCATCATGCTTTCTCCGGTGAAGAGGACATGGTTGAAGTAACAGCAAAACCCGTTCCGTACAGCATCACGCTTGCTTGCGTTCCGGTTGCGCCGCGCTTGAGCGGCGGCTACGCGGAAGGGGTCTTTCGCCTGGCGATTGCGTCCGGGATTCTTTTCGTTTTTTTTAATGAACGCGTATTTTCATCAGAGTATGATCTTACTCCGGCGAGCGGAGCGCGGTGAAATCGGCGACATTTGCCTGACTGTTTCAACACGGCGGGCATGAAACGGCTGCGCCTAACTCAAAACATCTTACGGGGCCGTCAGGGCGGGTGACACATGCACTTCGATGCTGCATTCACACATCGCGGCTACTTGCTGAATTGTGCGCCGGCGCGCGCGGGCGATGGAAGTTGGCAACCCTATGTGGTCATCTCTCGCTCGAGCGACGGCGAACTGGTCGCCAACCGTTTTTTCCCCACCGATCTGCGCTTTCCCGACGAAGCCGCCGCGATCGCGCACGCACGCGACTGGGCGGTGCGCTGGATCGATGCGAGCAGCGTCACCATCTGAATCGCGTCGAGCGGCGGCGCGTCGCGGGCCAGACCGCCCTGCGGCACGGCGTGGCGCGCGAACCGCGGAAAAACGCGGTAATCTCTCGGCATAATCACTCTGAACCGTGCCCAGGCGCGGCGCTGTCCTTTTATGCCTAAAGTGCCTTCCCAGAACTGGGGTCTCGAACAGATCGTCGCGGATCTGCGCGCGTCGCGCGAAGAATTGCATCGCACGCGTCATCCGCTCGGCATTCGCGAGCTGCCGTCGCGTGAAGCGGTGGCCGGGATTGTCACCGGCCTGCGCGCGGCGCTGTTTCCCACGCATTACGGCGCCCCCGATCTGACCGACGAAACCGTCGATTACTACGTCGGCCATACGCTCGAAAGCACCTTGCGATTGCTCGCCGAACAGATTCGCCGGGCGCTGCGCTTTCTGCCCGAATTCGGCGAGACGCCGGAGGCGGAATTGAAAGAACACGCGTTCAATGTCGCGCGCGAATTCGGCATGCAACTGGCGGGCATTCGCGCGTTGCTGGTCAGCGATATTCAGGCTGCCTTCACTGGCGATCCGGCGGCACAGCACATCACCGAAATTCTGCTGTGTTATCCGGGTGTGTGGGCCATGACGCATCACCGTCTCGCGCACGCGCTGCATCGGCTCGGCGTGCCGCTGCTGGCGCGCTTCATCAACGAGATCGCGCATTCGGCAACCGGCATCGACATTCACCCGGGCGCGGCCATCGGGCCGAGCTTTTTTATCGACCACGGCACGGGCGTCGTGATCGGCGAGACTGCGATCATTGGCGAACGCGTGCGCTTGTATCAGGCGGTGACGCTCGGCGCGAAGAGCTTCGCGGCCGATCTCGACGGCACGCTGGTCAAGGGCAAAGCGCGCCATCCGATTGTTGAGGACGACGTGGTGATCTACGCCGGCGCGACGATTCTCGGCCGTGTGACGATCGGGCGCGGCTCGGTGATCGGCGGCAATGTGTGGCTCACGCATAGCGTGCCGCCGGGCAGCAGCGTCTCGCAAGGCAAAGTTCGCGAAGGCGATCGAGGTGACGAGGTGCGCCGGTGATGGGCGCATTGCGTCGCTGTTTGCCGTTCCCCGCCTGAGGGATAAGCTCATGTCGCGCGGCCGTGTTCATATGCCTCGCTGCGCGATCGCCGGCGTGGAAGCGACGGTGGCCGACACCGCGCACGCGTTTCCGCGGCATTCGCATGACCGCTTCGGGGTGGGCGTGATCGTCAGCGGCGGGCATCGGTCCGCGAGCGGGCGCGGCATGGTGGAAGCGCGCGCGAACGACGCGATCACAGTCAATCCCGGTGAAGTGCACGACGGCAGTCCGCTCGATGAGCGCGGCCGTGCCTGGCGCATGCTGTATTTCGAGCCGGCGCTGCTGGGTGGCGTGGCCGGTGAGCTTGGTGAGGCTGCAACGCGCGAGGTCGAGCTCACGCAGCCTGTCGTGCACGATCCATTGCTGAAAGTGCTGTTCGAGCGGCTGTTTGTGGCTGCGGTTGAAGCGCAATCCGCGCATGATGATCTGGTTCGCGAAGAGGCGTTGCTCGGATTGCTGGGGTATCTGGTGCGGCGTCACGCGACGGTGCAGGCGGGGTTGGGTTCGCCGTTGTCGGCGACGAGTGTGTTGGGGCCGATTGCGCGCGCCAAGGCTCGTATCGATGACGATCCGGCGGCACCGCTTACGCTTGCCGATCTTGCCGCCGATGCCGGTATGAGCCGCTTTCAACTGTTGCGCGGTTTCGCGCATGAGATGGGGTTGCCGCCGCATGCTTATCGGATGCAACGGCGCGTTGTGCTCGCACGGCAGCTGATTGCGCGCGGTGTAGGGCTTGCCGATGCTGCCGCCGGGGCAGGGTTTGCCGATCAGAGTCATATGACTCGGGCTTTTGTGCGGTTGCTGGGCGTGACGCCTGCCAGCTATGCGGCGGCAATGCGCTGAGTTTTTTCTGTTTGCCTACGGCGTGCCACGCGTGCGTCCCTGCAATTTCGTTCAAGACCTTCCGTCCGTCCCGCCTCTAATCTGCCTGCTCATTCCAACGAATAAGGAAGGGCAGCATGATGAACTACCCCCACGCTCACATTCGTTCGCTGCCCCCCAAGGGGGCCGCTGCCTCCCTTGGGGCGGCCCGGCGGAAGGCAGCATGAACTCACGCTATGCGGGATACCTGCTCTGCGCGCTCGCGATGATCGGCGTCTGCAGCACGGTGGTCGTCAGCAAATCGATTGCGGCGGGATTGCCGCCGTTCAGCGCGACGGCGCTGCGATTTGCCATTGCGTTTCCAGTATTCGTGCTGGTGATGCGCTGGCGCCGCGTGCGTTGGCCGCGGCTCGATCGGCGCGACACGCTGCTGGTGATCGCGCAGGCCGGAGCGGGTAGCGTCGGCTATACGGTGCTGCTGATCAGCGGTATGAAGCTTGCTTCGGCGGCCGATGCGGGTGTGATCGCAGGCACCTTGCCGGCTGTCTCCGCATTGGTCGCCGTGCTCGCGCTAGGCGAGCGGCCCGCACCCGCGTTGATCGGCGCGATTGCTCTAGCGACGGTGGGCGTGCTGGCCTGCACCGTCCATATCGACGATCTCACCGCGCCTCACGCGGCCAGTTCGCTGATAGGTAACGCGCTAGTGTTCGCGGCGATTGTCTGCGAGGCGCTGTTCATCCTGCTCAATCGCAAGTTGCGCACACCGGTCGCGGCGTTGCCGCTGTCAGCCTTGATGTGCGGCATCGGCTTCGCTGTCGCAATCGTGCCGGCATGCTTCGAAAAACCCTGGAACATACCCTTCGATGCAACCGTGTTGGCCGGCGTCGCCGGCGTGATTTATTACGCGCTCGTACCGACCGTGGCGGGCTTCGTGTTCTGGTACGCGGGCGCGGCGCGCATCAGCGGCGCGCAAGCCGGGCTCATGACGGCGCTCGTACCGGTCAGCGCGGTCGGGCTGGCCGCCGCCGTGTTGCACGAGCCGGTCAGTGCGGCCCAACTCGCAGGCGTCGCGTGCGTGCTCGGTGCGGTGCTGCTCGCTACTGTCGGCCAGATGCGCATGGTGCGCAGCGCGGCATGAGGCAGAGCAGGGGGCACGGTTCGAGCGGCCCTGGATGCCGCAGCGCGACCGGTACCGCTGCTTAGGTATTGGCAACCGAGACCACACCCGGATTGCCGACGATTGCCAGAAACTCACGACGTGTAGACGGATCGGTACGGAACGTGCCGAGCATGCGCGAGGTGACCATCGTGACGCCTGCCTTATGCACGCCGCGCGTCGACATGCATTGATGCGCGGCTTCCAGAATCACGCCGACGCCTTCCGGTTGCAGCACGTCGTTCAATGTGTCGGCGATCTGCACCGTCATCTTTTCCTGAATCTGCAGGCGCTTGGCGAACGCATCGACGAGACGCGCCAGCTTCGAGATGCCGACCACCCGATGCCCCGGCAGATAGGCGACGTGTGCGCGGCCGATGATCGGCACCATGTGATGTTCGCAATAGCTTTCGAAGCGGATATCTTTCAGCACGATCATTTCGTCGTAGCCGTCCACTTCGGAGAAAGTGCGGGCGAGGAGCTCGCGCGGATCGATCAGATAGCCCGCGAAGAACTCCTCATAGGAGCGCACCACGCGCGCCGGTGTGTCGATGAGGCCCTCGCGCTGCGGATCGTCGCCGGCCCAACGCAGCAGCACGCGCACGGCTGCTTCGGCTTCCTCGCGGCTAGGGCGTTCCGGCGCGGCTGCGGGTTTGGTTTTCTTTGCCTTGCTGCTGGTCATCCGTCGCTCCTTTGGGATCGCGCGTCGACGCTCGAAGGAGCGTAAGGGGTCAATGAGTGCGGCCATTGTTCCATGTTTTCGCCGGGTCGCGCTGATATCCCTTTTCGCTGCCGGGGCGCGCGGCTATTTCGGCCACTCGTCCTGATCGTCGTTGAAGAGTTCGGCGACCACGCCGCGCAACCAGCTCCCGCGCGGATCGTTATGAAACTTGCGATGCCAGTGCTGCCGCAGATCGAAGCGCGGCAGCGGCAGCGGCGGCTCGACCAGCGTGATCGACGCGTGCTCCGACACGTACGCGAAACCGATTGCATGCGGCACTGTCGCGAGCAGATCGGTGCGCGCGAGGATGAACGGCAGGCTCATGAAGTGCGGCGTTTCGAGCACGGCGCGGCGCTTGATGCGTTTCTTTTCCAGGAATTTTTCGAGAACTTCCTGGCTGCGTCCTTCGGCGCGGACCACCGCGTGGCCTGACGCCACAAACTGGGGCAGCGTGAGCGGCGCTTTCGAGAGCGGATGACCCGTGCGCATCAGGCAGATGAATCGATGGGTGAAGAGCCGTTGCTGAAAGAAGTTGTTTCCCGACAGATCGGGGAAATAGCCGATGGCCAGATCGACGTCGCCCGATTCGAGTCCGCGTTCGACATGCGAGTGCGAGAGCGACACCGAGCGCAGGTTGGCGTTGGGCGCGCGTTCGGCGAAGAGTTGCAGCAGACGCGGCAGGAAGACGATTTCGCCGACATCGGAGAGCGCGATGGAGAAGGTGTGGGTGCTGGTCACGGGGTCGAAGTCTTGCGCGTCGAGCATGCCTTTTTCGATGCGCAGGAGCGCGTCGCGGGCAGCGGGCAGGATCGTCAGCGCTCGCGGCGTAGGCTCCATACCGCGGGACGTGCGCACGAACAGCGGGTCGCCGAAGTATTCCCGCAGGCGGCCCAGTGCGGTGCTGACGCGCGGCTGGCTGACGCCTAGCTGCTCCGCGGCGCGGCTGACGTTGCGGGTGTCTTCCATTGCCACCAGATAGGGAATCAGGTTTAGGTCTAAATCGAGGTCCGGCATTTTCTTTGGCCTGCGGCGCTGTGAGAGGTATTCGGTATCCGAATAGAGGGTAGTAGGTTAATGGTTGATCTGGATAGTGGGGTAAGCCTGGGGTTCGGTTTTTTTAAACCAGACCGCAGCGCACACAAAACCCTATCATCATGGAATCCCCTGCCTTGACAACCCGCCCGAAGGGCAACCATAATCTGCTGCGACGTTCGCTAATCGAATCAACGTTCATATAGCGAACAAACTCGAGGCGATGAACGAGTACTTCAATCCGGCAGGCACAGCCGGGTAAAAAAGGCCCGGAGACCGTCCCGCAAACGCCACTGCCTGCAAAGGCAAAAGCCGATCGGTGCGCAGCGCCCCAAAAGGAAATTCGACATGATCAACAAGATTTTCGAGTCACTTCAAGCGGCGGTCGCCGACGTCCACGACGGCGCCACCGTCATGATCGGCGGCTTCGGCACGGCCGGCATGCCGTCCGAACTGATCGACGCGCTCATCGAGCATGGCGCGCGCGAACTCACCATCGTCAACAACAATGCCGGCAACGGCGACATCGGCCTCGCGGCGCTGCTCAAAGCCAAACGCGTGCGCAAAATCATCTGCTCATTCCCGCGCCAAACCGATTCGTATGTGTTCGACGCACTCTATCGAGCCGGTGAAATCGAACTCGAACTGGTGCCGCAAGGCAACCTCGCCGAGCGCATTCGCGCTGCGGGCGCAGGCATCGGCGGATTTTTCACGCCGACCGGCTACGGCACCAAACTCGCCGAAGGCAAGGAAACCCGTCTGATCGACGGCAGGCACTACGTGCTCGAGTCGCCGCTGCACGCGGACTTCGCGCTGATCAAGGCGTACCGGGGCGATCGCTGGGGCAACCTCGTCTATCGCAAGACGGCCCGCAACTTCGGACCGATCATGGCTAGCGCGGCCAAAACCGCGATCGTCCAGGTGTCGGAAGTGGTGCCGCTCGGCACGCTCGATCCGGAAGTGATCGTCACCCCCGGCATCTTCGTGCAGCGCGTGATCGAAGTGCCGCAAGCGGCGCATCAAAACGCAGCCGCCACCGCCGCCTGACCCGGAGACCGACATGAAGAAACTGACCCGCGATGAAATGGCCAAGCGCGTTGCGCTGGATATCCCTGAAGGCGCCTATGTGAACCTCGGCATCGGCGTGCCGACGCTGGTGGCCAACCACCTCGCCGCCGACAAGGAAATTTTCCTGCATAGCGAAAACGGTCTGCTCGGCATGGGCCCCGCGCCCGCTCCCGGCGAGGAAGACGACGAACTGATCAACGCCGGCAAGCAGCACGTCACCCTGCTGACAGGCGGCGCCTACTTCCATCACGCGGATTCGTTCGCGATGATGCGCGGCGGCCACCTGGATTTCTGCGTGCTCGGCGCTTTCCAGGTGTCGGCGACGGGCGATCTGGCGAACTGGCATACCGGCGCGCCCGACGCGATTCCGGCCGTGGGCGGCGCCATGGATCTGGCGATCGGCGCGAAGCAGGTCTACGTGATGATGGAGCACCTGACGAAGCAGGGCGAAAGCAAGATCGCCGCCGAATGCACGTATCCGGTGACGGGCGTGGGCTGCGTCGATCGCATCTACACCGACCTCGCGATGCTCGACGTCACCGGCGAAGGCCTGGTGGTCCGCGAGATCTTCTCGGACATCGACTTCGACGCGCTGCACAAACTGACCGGCGTGCCGCTGATCGATGGTACCCAGGCGGCGCGCGCGGCCTGACCCGAAGCGAAAGCGCGGCCGATGTCTGGCCAATGCGCATGATCCAAGCGCATGATCCAAGCGCATGATCCAAGCGCATGACCCAGGCGCATGACCCAGGCGCTACAGAAAGGCGCCCGAACGTCACACCGTCACATCGACGCGCAAGAGGCATACGCGAGGCGCGTGACATGATGGCGCGACTGACGTTCCGGCCGCGTTCGGCGCACAATACTCCGCAGCGCCGTGTGTACGCTGTCTACCGTTCATCAGGCGCGTCTTGCCGCGCGCCGAAAGCCGCGCTAAAACCTTCACTTTCGATTCCCTCGATCATCGTCCATCATGCTCGACTCCAGCGCCCGTCTGACCGGTCTCCTTTGCGGCACGCAGCCGATGAACGACACCTGGGCGCCGCGTGCCACGCTGCAGCGGATGCTCGACGTCGAAGCGGCGCTCGCCCGGGCATCGGCCGCGCATAACGTGATTCCGCCAGGCGCGGTGGCCGCGATCGAAGCGGCCTGCCACGCCGATCAGCTCGACGCCGACGCGCTCGCACGCGACGCGGCGCTCGGCGGCAACCTCGCGATTCCGCTCGTCAAGCAACTCACCGCGCGCGTGAAAGCCGCGGATGCCGAAGCGTCGAAGTACGTCCATTGGGGCGCGACGAGCCAGGACATCATCGATACGGCGACCGTGCTGCAACTGCGCGACAGCTTCGATTTGCTGGACCGTGGCCTGCAGGCCACCTGCGACGCGGTGGCGGCGCTCGCCGCCACCCATCGCGCGACGCCGATGATCGGCCGCACGTGGCTGCAGCAGGCGCTGCCGATCACCCTCGGTCTGAAATTCGCGCAGTGGCTCGACGCGCTGCTGCGTCATCGCGAGCGGCTCGACGCACTGCGCCCGCGCGTGCTCGTGCTGCAATTCGGCGGCGCGGCTGGCACGCTCGCCAGCTTGCGCGAGGCGGCCCCGCAAGTCACGCAAACACTCGCGCGGGAACTCGAACTCGCCGTGCCCACTTTGCCGTGGCACACGCAACGCGATCGCATTGCTGAAACGGCGTCGCTGTTCGGCATGCTGATCGGCACGCTCGGCAAGATCGCACGCGATATCTCGTTGCAGATGCAAACCGAGATCGACGAACTGGCCGAGCCCGCCGCGGCAGGCAAGGGCGGTTCGTCGACCATGCCGCACAAGCGCAACCCGGTTGGCTGCGCGGCGGTGCTGACCGCCGCAACCCGCGCGCCCGGGCTGGTCGCTACGGTGTTCGCCGGCATGGTGCAGGAGCACGAACGCGCGCTCGGCGGCTGGCAAGCCGAATGGGACGCGCTGCCGGATCTCGCGCGTCTCGCGGGCGGCGCGCTCGCCAACATCGAACAGATCGCCGCGGGTCTGAACGTCAACGTGCCGCGTCTTGCGGCGAATCTCGACGTCACGCACGGCCTGATTCTCGGCGAAGCGGTGATGCTCGCGCTCGGCGACAGCATTGGCCGGCTCGATGCGCATCATCTGGTCGAGCGCGCGTCGAAGGCGGCGATCCGCGACGGACAGACGCTCTTCGAGGTGCTCTCGGCCGACCCCGCCGTCACCGAACATCTGCCGCCCGAGCGCTTGCAGAAGCTGCTCGACCCCGCTCAATACGTCGGCCAGGCGCACGCTTATGTGGACGCCGTGCTGGCGCTTCATTCCACGCGCGCGCCGCGCGCCACCTCCAAGGAGTAACCGGCATGGCTTACGCCGCAGTCAACGGCACCGAACTTCACTATCGAATCGATGGTGACCGTCACGGCAACGCGCCGTGGATCGTGTTGTCGAATTCGCTCGGCAGTGATCTGTCGATGTGGACGCCGCAAGTCGCGGCGCTGTCCAAACATTTCCGCGTGCTGCGCTACGACACGCGCGGCCACGGCCATTCGGAAGCGCCGAAGGGTCCGTACACGATCGAACAACTGAGCGGCGACGTGCTAGGCCTGATGGATACGCTGAAGATCGAGCGCGCGAATTTCTGCGGCGTGTCGATGGGCGGCCTGACCGGCGTCGCCCTGGCCGCGCGTCACGCGAATCGTCTCGAGCGTGTCGTGCTGAGCAACACCGCCGCTCGCATCGGTTCGCCCGAAGTATGGGTGCCGCGCGCGGCGCGAGCACGCGCCGAAGGCATGCTCGCGCTGGCGGATGCGGTCTTGCCGCGCTGGTTCACCGCCCAGTTCATCGAGCGCGAGCCGGTCGTCCTGGCGATGATTCGCGATGTTTTCGTGCACACCGACAAGGAAGGCTACGCGTCGAATTGCGATGCGATCGACGCCGCCGATCTGCGCCCCGAAGCGCCCGGCATCAAGGTGCCGGCACTGGTGATCAGCGGCACGCACGATCTGGCCGCGACGCCGGAGCAAGGCCGCGCATTGGCGGCGGCGATTCCGGGCGCGCGTTACGTGGAGCTGGACGCCGCGCACATTTCCAACATCGAGCAGGTGGACGCCTTCACGAAGACCGTGCTCGACTTCCTGACGGGGCCGCGATGAACGACGAAGACCGCTACGAAGCCGGACTCGGCGTGCGCCGCGCGGTGCTGGGCGACGCGCACGTCGACCGCTCGCTCGCGAACCGCACGGAGCTGACTGAAGAATTCCAGAACCTGATCACCCGCTACGCATGGGGCGAAATCTGGACGCGTGAAGGCTTGCCACGTCATACACGCAGTCTGTTGACGATCGCGATGATGGTCGCGCTGAATCGCAGCGAAGAGCTGGCGTTGCATTTGCGCGCTGCGAAGAACAATGGCGTCACGCGCGAGCAGATCAAGGAAGTGCTGATGCAAACCGCGATCTATTGCGGCGTGCCGGCAGCCAATTCGGCGTTCCATCTCGCCGACAAACTGTTCCGCGAAGAGGACGCCGCAGCAAAGCCTTAACGCTCTTAACGCTCGCCTCACGAAGCGCACGCCTGCCACACGGCGTTCGCTTCAGGCGATTTTGCTGCCGTTTCCCACCGCCGCGTCAGCCGGCAATTGCAAACGCACCGCCCGCAACACCGTATCCTTGATGACCTCGCGCCAATGCGCGAGCGCCGCCTTGTCCATCAGCGGCTCGCCGAGAAACGCGCCCAACGTGTATTGGTTGGCGTTATAAAAATAGCCGAGCGACGCGATCATCAAATACACGTCGCGTGCCTTGACGTCCGCGCGAAAGACGTTTTGCGCGTGGCCCGCATCCAGCAACTTCTGCACGACCGAAATCGCATAGCCCGAAATCTCCTTCAGCTTGGACGATTTCTTCGCGTGCTTGCCTTGATGCAGATTCTCGCTCGACAGCAGCGTGACGAACTCGGGATGATCGAGGTAGTACTGCCAGACGAATTCCACCATTTGTTCGAGGCCGTGCACCGGATCGTCGAGGTCGAGATCGAGCCTGCTTTCGGCTTCGTTGAACTGCGTGTAGATGGTCTCCAGCACTTCGACGAACAACTGCTCCTTGCTGCCGAAGTAGTAGTAGATCATGCGGTCGTGCGAACGCGCGGCCTTCGAAATACTTTCGACGCGGCCGCTTGCATAGCCTTGCTTCGCAAAGACCTTGATGGCCGCTTTCAGAATCTTTGCACGCGTGTCCTGCGCCTGTTTCGCACGGACTCCGGTAGCGCCCGGCTTGCGGGCGGCGGTGGGACTCATGGCGGTTTCGTTCTCTTTGTGGGCGTCCGATTAAACGACATGCGCGACATGCGTGACATGCGCCACGGGCACGATGGGCACCGGCGCGCTTGCATCATACAGCCCGCGTCGCACGCCGCGACAGGCGCTGCACGACCATGTGCTTCGGCGTAGATTGACTGGTGATCCACGCGCGAGTGTCGCGCCGCAGCATTCAGGCCGTTACCGGGAAACACGTTGCGCAGTCTATTTTGATCGGTTAGATTTCAGTCCAGTTTGGTGTAGTGGATACTACACGAACGGTGAGTGACCGCAACATTCAAAAAAGCGGATCATGCGAAAGTCCCTGAAAAAAGGGCTATTCGTCAACCGGGCAGGACCGATTGTAATGTCGTCGTATGGGAACCCCACCATGACAGAACATACGAAGGTCGATTTCGGTGCGGAGCGCGTCGACGGCGAAACCGCCTCGACGCCGGGTCCCACCGTGCTCGAAAAAGCGGCGCCGCGCAGTGAGCGGATGGCCTCGAACAAGATCGAATGCAATGCGTGTCCGGTGTTGTGCCAGATATCGGAGGGCCGCACTGGTGCATGCGATCGCTATGCCAATGCGGACGGCCGGCTGATTCGCGTCGACCCGGTGGTGTTTCTTTCGCGAGCGGCTGCATCGTCCGAAGCGGGCGCAACCAGTACGGATGCCACGGTCGAATTTGGTGCATCGTCCGAAGCGCATGATTCCGTCGCGGAACAGGCGCTGTTCGTCACCGGTGTCGGCGCATCGTCCACTTATCCCGACTACAAGCCCGCGCCGTTTATCGTGGCTTCGAAGCTGGACGATGTCGACATGATTACCGTCGTCACCGAGGGCATTTTCAGCTATTGCAGCTTCAAGGTGAAGATCGATACCGACCGCTTTCTCGGACCGGAGCAATCGAACGTGCGCTGCCAGGGCGAGATCGTCGGCCACGTGACCACCGCGGAGTACGGCTCGCAGATGCTGAGCCTCGGCGGCGTCCATCATCTGACCGGCGGCAGCAAGAAGGAAGGCCGCGTGACTTGCGACATGATGCTCGCGCTCGGCAACAAGGAAGCGGTGGCGCTGACCATCGACGGCGGCGCGAGCCTCGTGATTCGCGCGGGGGCGGCGCCGCTTGTCGACGGCGTCGAAGAGCAGCGCATGCGGGTGGGTTGCGGCTCGGCGACCATCGGCATTTTCGCGAAACAATGGTTCGGTCATGCCGATGAAGTCGTCGTGGTCGACGATCACATCACCGGCGTGCTGACCGAACACCAGGCGGGCCGATGTCTAGGCATGACGCGTTCAGGTCTGAAGATTCGCGGGCGCAAATCGACGCCGGGCCGCTATTTCCAGGTGGCGAATCCCGGCACCGGCTGGGGCGGCACCGACATTCAGGACCCGCTGGCGATCGTCGAGGGCTTCGACCCGGCGGTGGCCAAACCCGGCATGCGCCTGCTGATGGTGTCGACCACCGGTGAACATGCGCAGTGGTACGAACTCGATCGCGATCTGGTGCCGCGCGTGGCGCCCATGCCCGACGCGGTGCGCCGCACGGTCGATCGGATCGGCGAGAATTGCGAGCCGTCGCTCGCGACGGTGCTGTTTCTCGGCGGCGCGGGCGGCAGTCTGCGAGCGGGGGCGACGGAGAATCCGGTGCTGCTGACGCGCGCGATCAAGCGCAAACTCGTGAACGTGACCTGCGGCGGCGCGCCGGCCTATGTGTGGCCGGGCGGCGGCATCACGGTCATGGTCGATGTTTCGCGTATGCCCGATCGGTCGTTCGGCACTGTGCCGACGCCCGCGATCGTTGCGCCGATCGAATTCACCATGACGTACGACGCGTATCGCGACCTCGGCGGCCATCTCGACGCGGTGCGTTCGCTGGCGAGCGTGCTGGCAAACGGACCGGACCACACGGAAGGTGCGCCGCTCGCGCGCCGCACGTTGCCGCGCAATCCCGACAACCCGTGGCCGCCCGCCATGCCGCCGATGCCCGGATGATGGGGATGGGGACGATGAGCGCAACCCGCACTCGACTCGACGCGGCACGCTGGCATTGGCAGCATGGCCCGATCGATCTGATTCTCGGCGCCGACGGCGAACCCTCGGCGGTGCAGGCCGCGTATGAGGCCTGCTGGACGCGTTTTGTCGGCGTGTTGCCCGAGTTGGTCGGCGAACTCGAGCTGCTTCGGCAAGCACTGCCGAGCCAGGCCGCCGGCAGCGAATGCGGGTTGAAAGGCGAAGTGGCCCGCCGCATGTGGCGCGCGTGTTTTCCGCACCGCGCCCGCTATATCACGCCGATGGCGGCTGTGGCGGGTAGCGTCGCCGATGAACTGATCGCGGCGTTCGCGCGGCCTGGCGTCGCGCGCGCGTTCATCAACAATGGTGGCGATATCGCGTTGCATTTGACCGAAGGACAGCAGTATCGCGTCGGCGTATTTGCCGACCTCGCCGACCTCGCCGAACGTTCAGGCGCAAGGCTGACGGGCGAGCAGGCGCTCGACGCCAACCTGACGCTCGAGCCCGGCTTGCCGATCCGCGGTATCGCCACGAGCGGCTGGCGTGGCCGCAGCTTCAGCCTCGGTATCGCCGACAGCGTGACCGTGCTCGCCTGCAACGCCGCCACGGCCGACGCCGCTGCGACGATGATCGCCAACGCCGTCGATTGCGATTACGCGGGCATCGTGCGCCGTCCGGCGTCGTCGTTGAAGGACGATAGCGATCTCGGCAACATGCCGGTAACGGTCGAGGTGCCACGCTTGCCGCCGCCGCTGATCGATCTCGCGCTGACCCGTGGCGCCGAGGCGGCGCAGCGCCTGCACGAACGAGGCTTGATTGAAAGCGCCGCGCTGTTCCTGCAAGGGCGGGTGCGTGTCGTCGGCATGACTCGGCAAGGCGATGCGCTTCTGACGCATCGTGCCCAACCACCAACGGAGGCTCCGTGTTCGAAATACGCCGCGTGCTGACGCACGTCGAAGACATCTTTCACGAGTTCGGCCCCGCGCCCGCGCAGCCGTTGCGTCGCGGCGCGATTGCCGCGGTGATGACGAACCCGTTCGCCGGACGCTACGAAGCCCACATCGAACCCGCGATGGAAGCGCTCAAGCCGATCGGCTTCGATATGGCGCAGCGGCTGCTTGCGGCGATGGCCGTGCCGCACGCGTCGATCGAGAGCTATGGCAAAGGCGCGATCGTCGGCTCGCGCGGCGAGCTCGAACACGGCGCGCTATGGCATGTGCCCGGCGGCTATGCGATGCGTGAGCTGCTGGAGAAAAACGGCGTACCTACCAATGCGATCGTGCCGTCCACCAAGAAAGTCGGCGCGCCTTCCACCGCGCTCGACGTGCCGCTCACGCACGTCAACGCGAGCTACGTGCGCAGCCATTTCGATGCGATCGAAGTGCGCGTGCCTGGCGCGCCGGCCGCGGATGAGCTGGTGGTTATCCTCGTGATGAGCACCGGGCAGCGCGTGCATGCGCGCGTCGGCGGTCTTGCGAAAGAGGCGATTGTCGGCAAGGACGGCTTGCGCTGAGTGCTTGCTGAACGCCTGCTGAACGACGAACCGGATATAAGCAACGAACATAGGCAACGAACACAAGCAGCGGATAGACGCAACGCGAGCACCCAAATACGGAGAGCGAAATGGCAATCAAGCTTCGCAAGCTGGTCGTGCAGGTCGATGAAACACGCATTGAAATGGGGCAGACCGTCAACCCGCCGGCACGCCGTGCGGTGGCGATCGCGGTCATCGAGAATCCGTACGCGGGCCGCTACGAGGCCAGGCTCGACGCGCTGATCGAAGCCGGCGAGGAACTGGGCGGCCTGCTCGGCAACAAGTGCGTCGAAGCGCTCGGCATCAAGCCGTCCGAAGCGCAGAGCTATGGCAAGGCGGCGATCGTCGGCGAGGCGGGCGAACTCGAACACGCGGCGGCGATCCTGCATCCGAAGCTCGGCGCGCCGCTGCGGGTGGCGGTCGAGAAGGGGGCGGCGCTGGTGCCGTCGGCGAAAAAAATGGGCACGCTCGGCACCGCGATCGACGTGCCGCTCGGCCACAAGGACGCCGCCTTCGTGCGCAGCCATTTCGATGCGATCGAGGCGCGCGTGGCGGATGCGCCGCGCGCCGGCGAAATCGTCGTGGCGGTCGCGGTAACGGCGTCGGGAAGGCCGCTGCCGCGCATCGGCGGCTTGCAGGTCAGTGAGATCAAGGGCGAAGACGGTTTGCGTTGAGTTATTGTGCTGGCTCCCGAAGGGGACTTCCTTCGGGGCGTATTGTCTTGCCGTTGACGCGTGCGTGCGGGGTGCCGCACGCGTTGCAACGTCTGCTGTCCGTTCGTCGCGTGTCGAGCGCGCTTTAGACGCGATGGTCGAATAGCAAGCTGCCGAGGGTCACGATGCTTTCGAATTTGCTGGTACAGCTGGTCAACGGACTCGCCGACGCGTCGACGCTGTTTCTGGTCGCCGCCGGCTTGTCGCTGATCTTCGGCGTGACGCGCATCGTCAACTTTGCGCACGGCTCGTTCTATATGTTCGGCATCTATGTCGCGTATAGCATGGCGAGCCGTTTCGGCCATACCGTGGGCGGATTCTGGTTGTCGGTGCTGGCGGCGGCGCTGGTCGTCGCGGTGCTCGGCGCGCTGGTCGAAATGATCGTGTTGAGGCGTATTTATCAGGCGCCCGAGCTGTTTCACCTGCTGGCGACGTTCGCGCTCGTGCTGATCTTTCGCGACGCCGCCTTGTGGCTGTGGGGCCCGGAAGACCTGTTCGGCCCGCGCGCGCCGCATCTGGCGGGCGCGGTCGATTTCCTCGGCCATCCGCTGCCCACGTACGATATCGCGCTGATCGTGATCGGGCCGGTGGTGTTGCTGCTGCTGTGGTACGCGTTGACGCGCACGCGCTGGGGCACGCTGGTGCGCGCGGCGACGCAGGATCGCGAGATGCTCGGCGCGCTCGGCATCAACCAGGCGTGGCTGTTCACCGGCGTGTTTTTCGTCGGTGCGTTCCTCGCCGGGTTGGGCGGCGCGCTGCAAGGGCCGCGGATGTCGGCGAATCTGTCGCTGGATCTGGAGACGATCGGCAACGCGTTTGTCGTGGTGGTGGTCGGCGGGATGGGGTCGATCCCGGGTGCGTTTATCGCCGCGTTGCTGATCGCGGAGATCAAGGCGCTGTGCATCGGCATCGGACATGTCACGGTGTTCGGTATCGATCTGTCGTTGAGCCGCTTTACGCTGGTCGCCGAGTTTGTCGTGATGGCGGTGGTGCTGGTGGTGCGGCCCTGGGGCCTGCTTGGCCGGGCGAGCGCGGCGGTGCGGGGCATGGCGGCGCCGGAAGCGTCATTGCGGCGGGCCGGCAAGCGTCTGAAGTGGCTGGCGGGGCTCGCGTTGATGGTGCTCGTATTGGCGCCGCTCGCGGCGAACGCGTTTCCCTACTTGCCCGTCCTGCTCGTTGAAATCCTGATCGCCGTGCTGTTTGCAACGAGTCTGCATTTCATCATGGGGCCGGGCGGCATGCATTCGTTCGGCCATGCCGCTTACTTCGGCCTCGGCGCCTACGGCGCGGCGCTGTTCCTCAAAGTCCTGAATCTGCCGATGGAAGCCGCGCTGCTGCTCGGCCCTTTGCTCGCGGTGGCCGGCGCGCTGGTATTCGGCTGGTTTTGCGTGCGCCTGTCCGGCGTCTACCTCGCGATGCTCACGCTCGCGTTCGCGCAGATCGTCTGGTCGGTGGTGTTCCAGTGGGACGACGTGACGGGCGGCAGCAACGGCATTCTCGGGTTGTGGCCGTCGAGCTGGCTGGGCTCGCCGGTGGCTTATTACTACGTGACGCTGGCCTGCGCGGTGCTCGGCGTGTGGCTGTTGCGCAAGATGCTGTTCTCGCCGCTGGGCTATGCGATGCGGGCGTCGCGCGATTCGGTGTTGCGCGCGGAAGCGATCGGCATCGACGTGAAACGCGTGCAATGGGCAGCGTTCGTGATCGCCTCGCTCTTTTGCGGGCTCGCGGGATCGCTGTATGCGTTCTCCAAGGGCACCATTTCGCCGGAAGTCATCAGCGTCAGCCGCTCCGTCGACGGCCTCGTGATGGTGCTGCTCGGCGGCTTGCAGACGCTGACAGGGCCGCTTGTCGGCGCAGCGGTGTTCACATGGTTGCAGGACACGGTCGCGCGGCAGACCGATTACTGGCAGGCGCTGCTCGGCCTCGCGATTCTGCTGCTGGTGATCGCGTTTCCGCAGGGGATTGTCGGCTTCGTGCGCGAGCGTTTTGGCGACGACACCGCCTCGGAAGACAGCATCAACTCGCCGCCGCGGGCAGCCGCGGTCAAGGAGGGGCTATGAGCTTGCTGCGGGTCTGCGGCCTGTCCAAATCGTTCGGCGGCCTGAAGGCGGTCGACGACGTTTCCTTCGATCTCGAAGCCGGTCAGCTGCTCGCTCTGCTCGGCCCGAACGGCGCGGGCAAGTCGACCTGCTTCAACATGGTCAACGGCCAGTTGCAACCGTCGTCCGGCTCGATCCGGCTCGACGATCACGAACTGGTCGGCATGCGTGCGCGCGATATCTGGCGGCTGGGCGTGGGCCGCACGTTCCAGATCGCCGCGACCTTCAACTCGATGACCGTGCTGGAAAACGTGCAGATGGCGCTGGTATCGCGTGAACGCAAGCTATTCGGCCTGTGGAAATCCGCAGGCTCGCGCTATGCCGACGAAGCTTTCGCGTTGCTCGAACAGGTCGGCATGGCCGCCGACGCGCATCGCGCTTGCGGCGTGCTCGCTTATGGCGACGTCAAGCGCGTCGAACTTGCCATCGCGCTGGCCAACCGCCCGAAGCTGCTGCTGATGGACGAGCCCACCGCCGGCATGGCGCCGAAGGAGCGCAACGATCTGATGGCATTGACCAAACGTCTCGTCACCGAACACCGGATCGGCGTGCTGTTCACTGAACACAGCATGGACGTCGTATTCGCGTACGCCGATCGCCTGATCGTGCTCGCGCGCGGCAAGCTGATCGCCGAAGGGGATGCGGAAACGATCCGCAATGACACGCGCGTGCAGGAGGTCTATTTCGGCACGGGCAAAACTTTCCGGCCACACGCGCCGCTGCAGGAAATCGCGAGCGGCCAGCCGGCGCCAGGAGGCGCGCTGCAATGAGCGAGCCGATGCTGAAAGTCTCCGGCCTCAACGCGTTTTATGGCCGCGCGCATATCCTGTTCGACGTCGGCCTCGAAGTCGGCCGTGGCGAAGTGGTGGCGCTGATGGGCCGCAACGGCGCCGGCAAATCGACGACGATGAAAGCGGTCATGGGTTTGCTGCCGCGCCGTCAGGGTGAAGTGCGTTTTCGCGGGCAGAACATCACGACGCTGCCGCCGTATCGCATCGCGCGGATGGGCATGGGCTTCGTACCGGAAGACCGCCGCGTGTTTGCCGATCTGACCGTGATGGAGAACCTCGACACGGGCCGTCAGCCGCCGCGCGAAGGCGCGCCGCAATGGACGCCGGAAAAACTGTTTCGCCTCTTTCCGAACCTCGGCGAAATGCCGAAACGTCCAGGCGGCCAGATGAGCGGCGGCGAACAGCAGATGCTGACCGTGTCGCGCACGCTGATGGGCAATCCCTATCTGGTGCTGCTCGACGAACCTTCCGAGGGCGTGGCGCCCGTGATCGTCGAGCAGATGGCGAACATGATTCTCGAACTCAAGCGCGAAGGGCTGTCGATTCTGTTGTCCGAACAGAACCTGCACTTCGCCGAACTGGTCAGCGACCGCGCGTATGTGCTCGAAAAAGGGCAGATCCGTTTTAGCGGCACGATCGGCGAACTCGCAAAGAACGAAACAGTCAGGCGCGCTTATCTGAGCGTGTGATTCCATCGGCGGCGAGGCGTGCTCGGTACGCATGCGTGCGGCGCGGGACAGTGGTTGCGACAGGAGAAGCAGATGGCAGCAGAGACGTTGACAGGCTTGTCGGGCAAGGTCGCGGTAACGAACATCGGCTTGCTGTTGTCCGGCGACATCGATCGGCCGATTCTCGACGCCGACACGCTGGTGATCGACGACGGCGTGATCGTCGCGCTCGGCATGAAGAAGGATTGCGACCTCGAAGGCGCGCGCACTACCGTCGATTGCAAAGGCACCACCGTGGCGCCCGGCCTGATCGATTCGCACGTGCATCCGGTGTTCGGCGACTGGACGCCGCGCCAGAATCAGATGGGCTGGATCGAGTCGAATCTGAACGGCGGCGTCACCACGATGATCTCGGCCGGCGAGGTGCATTTGCCCGGCCGCCCGAAAGACGTGCTCGGCGTGAAAGCGCTCGCGATCACCGCGCAACGCTCGTTCGAAGGGATGCGCGGCGCGGGCGTCGGCGGCGGTGTGAAGGTGATGGCCGGCGCGCCGGTGATCGAGAAGGGCATGGTCGAGGAAGACTTCAAGGAGCTGTCTGAAGCAGGCGTGAAGCTGCTTGGCGAAGTCGGTCTCGGCAGCGTGAAGGGCGGCGAGGAAGCGGCGCAGATGGTCGCGTGGGCGCGCAAGTATGGGATTCAAAGCACGATTCATACGGGCGGTCCGTCGATTCCGGGCTCGGGGCTGATCGACCGGGATGTGGTGCTCGCCGCGGATGCCGACGTGATCGGCCACATCAACGGCGGCCATACGTCGCTGTCGTACCGGCATGTATGCGATCTGTGCGAGCAGTCGAGCCGCGCGCTGGAGATCGTTCACAACGGCAACGAGCGGATCGCGTTGCTCACCGCGCGTCACGCGGTCGAATTGAAGTGTCCGCATCGGATCATTCTCGGCACCGACAGCCCCGCGGGTTCCGGCGTACAACCGCTCGGCATTCTGCGGATGATCGCGTTGATCGCGAGCCTCGCCGATGTACCCGCTGAAATCGCCTTCTGCTTCGCGACCGGCAATACGGCGCGGCAACGCAATCTGCGTCAGGGCCTGATCGAGGTGGGCCGTCCCGCCGACCTGGTATTCATGGACCGCGCGCAGCATACGGCCGCCGATACGCTGCTCGAAAGCGTGCAGCTCGGCGATATTCCGGGCGTCGGCATGGTGATGATCGACGGTCTGATTCGCTGCCGCCGCAGCCGCAATACACCGCCGGCGACCGAAGTGCCGGAGGTGATCTGAGCGCGCGGCGCGCACTGTGAGTGGCACTTTCATGAACCGCCCGGCGACGCTCACGCTGAAGGTGAACGGCGCGACGCATCTCGTCAGCGCCGCGGCCGACACGCCGCTGCTTTATCTGCTGCGCAACGACCTCGCGTTGAACGGGCCGAAATTCGGCTGTGGTCTCGGCGAATGCGGCGCGTGCACGGTGCTGCTCGACGGCATGCCGACGCGTTCCTGCGTGACGACTGCGAAGGTCGCGTTGGGCCGCGAGATCACCACGCTCGAAGGATTGGGCACGCGTGCCGCACTGCATCCGGTGCAGCAGGCGTTCATCGAAGAACAGGCCGCGCAGTGCGGCTATTGCCTGAACGGCATGATCATGACGGCCAAAGCGTTGCTCGATCGCGATCCGCATCCGGGCGTCGACACGATCCGGCGCGAGTTGTCGCGCAACCTGTGCCGCTGCGGCACGCACGTCGAGATCGTGCGAGCGGTGCAGCGCGCGGCGGAGTTGCTCGCGGCGCAAACGGTCGCAGGAACGGTCGCAGGAACGGTCGAACAACCGGTCGCACAAACGTCTGCGCAATCAGACGCGCAGACAGGAGCGCGAGCATGACAGGGCCGGATTTCAGCGTCGATCGCCGGTCCGCGCCGCCGTCGCGGCAGCAACTCCATGACGCGCAGAACGTGCTGATCGTCACGCGGCCGCCGCAAGCGCCGCTGAAGCCCGCCATCGGCCAGCCGGGGTCGCGTTCGTCGTTTGTGCCTACGGAAGCAGAGCTGTTTCTCGTCGTGCGCGACGACGGCAGTGTGGTCGCGTTCAACGGTCATGTGGATCTCGGCACGGGCATCGGCACTGCGCTCGCGCAGATCGTCGCGGAAGAACTCGACGTGCCGTTGACGCGCGTGTCGCTCGTGCTTGGACATACCAGCGAGGCGCCGAACCAGGGGCCGACGATTGCGAGCGCAACGATCCAGATTTCGGCGGTGCCGCTGCGTCAGGCGGCGGCGCAAGCCCGGCAGTTTCTGGTGGCGGAAGCGGCGCGGCGCCTGAATGTGAGCGCGGATGCGTTGGACGTGCGCGACGGTGTGGTTTTCCGCCGCGCCGGCGCCGGTTCTGGCGCCGCTTCCGGCGATGTCGAAAAAGGCGTCGGCTTCGGCGAGTTGATCGCGGGACGGCGCATCGAATTGACGCTCGCGGCCGATGCGCCGTTGAAATCGCCGGACACGTACAGGATCGTCGGTACGAGCACGCCGCGCGTCGATATTCCCGCCAAGGCCACGGGCGAATTGAGCTTTGTCCATGACGTGCGCGTGCCGGGCATGCTGCACGGCCGGGTGGTGAGGCCGCCGTATGCGGGCGTCGCGCAGGGCGAGTTCGTGGGCAATAGCTTGCTGCATGTCGATGAAGACTCGGTCAGCGATTTGCCGGGCATCGTCAAGGTGGTGGCGATTCGCGACTTCGTCGGTGTCGTGGCCGAGCGCGAGGAAGTTGCGCAACAGGCGGCGAAGCGGCTGAACGTGCAATGGAGAGCGGTGCAAGGTTTGCCGCCGCTCGAAACCAGCGAGGAAGTAGAGGCTGCGTTACGCGCGAATCCGTCGACGCGGCGCGATCTGGTGATCGACGGCGATGTCGATGCGGCGCTCGGCGCTGCCGGCGCCCGTACGTTCGAACGCACGTACGTATGGCCGTTCCAGATGCATGCGTCGATCGGGCCGTCGTGCGCGGTGGCCGACTATCGCGACGGTGCGCTGAAGGTCTGGTCGGGCACGCAGAATCCGCATTCGCTGCGCGCGGATCTCGCGTTGCTGATGACGCTCGACGAAGCCCGCATCGAGATCGTGCGGATGGACGCGGCGGGCTGCTACGGCCGCAATTGCGCGGACGATGTCGCCGCCGACGCCGCGCTGCTGTCGCGCGCGTCCGGCGCTCCGGTGCGCGTGCAACTGTCGCGCGAAGACGAGCATGCGTGGGAACCGAAGGGCGCCGCGCAATTGATGGACGTGCGCGGCGCTTTGGACGCCGAAGGCGCGCTCGCGGGATACGACTTCGCGACGCGTTATCCATCGAACGACGCGCCGACGTTGGCGTTGCTGCTGACCGGCACGCTCTCCCCGCAGCCACAAGTGTTCGAAATGGGCGACCGCACGGCGGTGCCGCCGTACGACTACCGCACGATGCGCATCGTCTGCGACGACATGCCGCCGATCGTGCGGGCGTCGTGGTTGCGCGGCGTGTCCGCGTTGCCGAATACGTTCGCGCACGAATCGTTCATCGACGAACTCGCGGCCGAGGCGGGCGTCGATCCGGTCGAGTTTCGCCTGAAGCATCTGACCGATCCGCGCGCGATCGATCTGGTCAAAGCGGTGGCGGCGAAGGCGGGTTGGGAGCCGCGCAACGTCGCGCTGAAAGAGGCGGACGAAGGCGACGTTGCGCGCGGCAGAGGGTTCGCTTATGCCCGCTACGTGCACAGCAAATTTCCCGGCTTCGGCGCGGCGTGGTCCGCGTGGGTCGCCGACGTCGAAGTCAATCGCAGGAGCGGTGAACTCGCGGTAACGCGCGTGGTGGTCGGCCAGGACACCGGCACGATGGTGAATCCGGACGGCGTGCGCCATCAGATCCACGGCAACGTGATCCAGGCGACCAGCCGCGCGTTGAAGGAGCGTGTGACTTTCGGCGAAAACGCGGTGACGAGCCAGGAGTGGGGCGCGTATCCGATTCTGACGTTCCGTGAAGTGCCGGTGATCGACGTGGTGATGATGCCGCGCCACGGCGAGCCGCCGATGGGCACCGGCGAATCGGCGTCGCTGCCTGGCGCGGCGGCGATCGCCAACGCGTTGTACGACGCGACCGGCGTGCGTTTTCGCCGCCCGCCGTTCACCCCCGAAACGATTCGCGCCGCGCTCGCCGATGCGCAGGCGGAGGACGCGGCGGCGCGCAAGAAGAAGCGCCGGCGGCTGGGCTTTCTCGGCGCGCTGGCGACCGGCGCGGCCGGCTGGCTCGGCGCATTGGCGTTGGCGCCGCAGGCCATCGCACCGATCATGCCGATCACGCCGCCGCTGGCGAGTGCTTTCGCGCCGGAATGGGTGGCGCGCGGCAAACTGCTCGCTGCGCTGGGCAATTGCGCGGTTTGCCATACCGCGCACAACGGCGTGCCGAACGCCGGCGGCAAGCCGCTCGACACGCCGTTCGGCACCGTCTACAGCACCAACATCACGCCCGACGGACAGACCGGCATCGGCACGTGGTCGCTGGAGGCGTTCGTGCGGGCGATGCGCCAGGGCATCAGCCGCGACGGACATCATCTGTATCCCGCGTTCCCGTACACGTCGTTCAGGAACACGTCCGACGACGACCTGAAAGCGCTCTACGCGTACCTGATGTCGCAAACGCCGGTGCGCTCGCGACCGCCGGAAACGAAGCTGGCGTTTCCGTTTAGCGTGCGTCCGCTGATGAGCGCCTGGAACGGGCTGTTCCTCGGCCGCAATACCTTCGCTGCCGACGCCACGCAAAGCGCGCAATGGAATCGCGGCGCCTATCTGGTGAACGGCCTTGGCCATTGCAGCGCGTGCCATACGCCGCGCAACGCGTTCGGCGCGGAGAAAACCGGCGCGGCCTTCTTGGGCGGCGGCATGGCGGAAGGCTGGGATGCGCCCGCGCTGACGACGCTTTCGAACGCGCCCGTGCCCTGGACCGAGGACGAACTGTTCAGCTATTTGCGCTTCGGTCACGCGCCGCTGCATGGCGTGGCGGCTGGCCCGATGGCGCCCGTCGTCGGCGATCTGGCGGCCTTGCCCGACAGCGATATTCGCGCGATGGCCGCTTATCTGGCGTCGCTCAATCCGCTCGAGCCCAATGCCGATCCGCAGGCCGTGGCGCGTCAGCACGAGCAGGCCAGCGCGATCGCGGAACCCGGCGCGCGCACCGGCGTGGCCACGGCTTCCGGCCTCGGCGCACGCCTCTTCGACGGCGCGTGCTCCGCCTGTCATCACACTGGAAGCGGGCCGCAACTGTTCGGCGCGCATCCGTCGCTGGCGCTCAACACGAATCTGCACAGCGCCACGCCCGACAATCTGATTCGCGTGATTCTCGAAGGCATCGGCTCGCCTGCCCGGCCGGAACTCGGTACGATGCCGGCTTACCGCGACAGTTTCAACGACGCTCAGGTGGCCGAGCTCGTGACGTATCTGCGCCAGCAGTTTGCCGGCGGCAGGCCTGCATGGCAGGACGTCAGGGCGAGCGTTGCCCGAATTCGCGCGACACCGCGAGTCGATTGAATCGCCCGACGTTTGAACACTTGATAAAAATGACCGGCATTCCCGCAATTCTTTTGATAACGGAGAAACGCATGACCACGCGCGCAGGATGGATCACTCGCCTCACGGTTTCGATGACGTTCTCGCTTGCTGCTTTCGGCGCGGGCGCACAGACCATCAAGCTTGGCGAAATCAACAGCTACAAGGCGCAGCCCGCCTTTCTCGGGCCCTACAAGAACGGCTGGAATCTCGCGCTCGAACAGGTGAACGCGGCGGGCGGCGTGCTCGGCAAGCAGCTCGAAGTGGTGTCGCGCGACGACAACGGCAATCCCGGCGACGCGATCCGCGTCGCGCAGGAGCTGATTGCGGGCGAGCAGGTGCAACTGTTGTTTGGCGGCTTCCTGTCGAACACCGGCCTCGCGCTGACCGACTTCGCGAAGCAAAAGAAGATTTTCTTCCTGGCCGCCGAGCCGCTCACCGACAAGATCGTGTGGGCCGACGGCAACAAATACACGTACCGTCTGCGTCCTTCGACGTATATGCAGGTTGCGATGCTGGTGCCGGAAGCCGCGAAGCTGAAGAAGAAACGTTGGGCGCTGGTGTATCCGAACTACGAGTATGGACAATCGGCGGTGGCGACGTTCAAGAAGCTGTTGACGGCTGCGCAGCCCGACGTGGAATTCGTCGCGGAGCAGGCGACGCCGCTTGGCAAGGTCGACGCGGGCGCGGTGACGCAGGCGCTTGCCGACGCGAAACCCGACGCGATCTTTAACGTGCTGTTCGGCGCCGATCTTGGCAAGTTCGTCCGCGAAGGCAATACGCGCGGCTTGTTCAAAGACCGGAGCGTGGTGTCGTTGCTGACCGGCGAGCCGGATTATCTCGACCCATTGGGGGCGGAAGCGCCTGGCGGCTGGATCGTGACGGGCTACCCCTGGTATTCGATCGACACGCCGGCCAACAAGAAGTTTGTCGACGCGTATCAGGCGAAGTATCACGACTATCCGCGACTGGGGTCTGTGGTCGGCTATTCTGCTCTGATGTCGATTGCCGCCGGGATCAAGAAAGCGGGTTCTACCGATCCTGACAAACTTGCCGCTGCGTTCAAGGGGCTCGGGGTTGAGACGCCTTTCGGCCCGATTACCTATCGGGCGCAGGATAATCAGTCGACCATGGGGGCTTATATCGGCGTCACTGGCGTGAAGGATGGGAAGGGCGTCATGACTTCTTATCGCTATATCGACGGCGCCAGCGTGCAGCCTTCGGATGCCGAGGTCAAGAAGCTGCGGGCGGCTGAATAAGGGCGTTTTTTGCGCGTAGCGCGTGCTGGCTTATACGCCATGAAAACCCAGCCAACGTGCCGCGAAGGCAAGCAGATCGGGAACAAGCCGATGCTGCGGCAAGCACCGGCTGCTACGCGCAAAAACTACTCTTCTGCATCGTGCTCGATAACAAACCGCTTCAGATAAGCCAGCACGGCGGCTTCCATCGCCCGATGGTCAGCGGTGCTCTTGGACCCGGCATTCTCCTCGTCGCCGAACAGGCTGGAAGGCGCATCATGCACATCCACTTCCTGGCCTTCGCGAAACACGCGAATCTCATGAACCTCTTCGGCGTACTCGGCGATCCAATGCACACCTTCGATATGCACGCCTGCGCGAACGGTGGGTATCTTCATGGACGTCTCCCGGCGGGTCGGACCACGGCGCCGACCCTCGCTATCACCATACGCTGTCCGGCTAGCCGGCGCGAGTCTTGTCCGGTATTTTCCTGAAGTTTCACCACGCCGCGGGCGCGCGTCCCGCGCACCGCGGTCTTGCCAGCTTCTTACTGCACCGTCGCCAGCACGTCGCGCACGGTCTTGAAGAGGTGCGCGATCTGTTCTTCGTCGATGATGAGCGGCGGCGAGAACGCGAGGATGTCGCCGGTAAAGCGCACCAGCACGCCCGCTTCGAAGCACTTCACGAACGCTTCGTACGCCCGCGCGCCCGGTGCGCCGTCGCGCGATTCCAGTTCGACGCCCGCGATCATGCCGAGATTGCGGATGTCCTTCACATGCTTCGCATCGCGCAGCGTGTGAGCCGCCGCTTCGAAGGTCGGTGCGAGCGATGCCGCGCGCTCGAACAGGCCTTCGCGGCGATACAGGTCGAGCGTCGCAACCGCTGCGGCAGCCGCGGCCGGGTGCGCCGAATAGGTATAACCGTGGAACAGTTCGATCGCGCCTTGTGCGCCGCTGTTGACGATCGTGTCGTGGATCGTGCGGCTCGCCGCCACCGCGCCCATCGGGATCGCGGCGTTGTTGATCGCCTTCGCCATCGTCAGCAGGTCCGGGGTCACGCCGAAGTACTCGCTCGCCGTCGCTTTGCCGACGCGGCCGAAACCGGTAATCACTTCGTCGAAAATCAGCAGGATGCCGTGCTTCGTGCAGATCTCGCGCAGCTTCTGCAAATAGCCTTGCGGCGGAATCAGCACGCCCGTGGAGCCCGCCACCGGTTCGACGATCACCGCGGCGATCGTCGACGCGTCGTGCAGCGCGACGATGCGTTCGAGTTCTTCGGCCAGATGCGCGCCCCACGCCGGCTGGCCCTTCGAAAACGCGTTGTGTTCGAGGTTGTGCGTGTGCGGCAGATGATCGACCGCCGGCAGCAGCGCGCCGGAGAACGTCTTGCGGTTCGGCGCGATCCCGCCGACCGAAATGCCGCCGAAGCCCACGCCGTGATAGCCGCGCTCGCGGCCGATCAGACGCGTGCGCTGGCCTTCGCCGCGGGCACGGTGGTATGCCAGCGCGATTTTCAGCGCGGTGTCGACCGATTCGGAACCGGAATTCGTGAAGAAGATCCGGTCGAGCCCGTCCGGCATCAATTCGGCAACCTTCGACGCCGCTTCGAACGCGAGCGGGTGGCCCATCTGGAAGGTCGGCGCGAAGTCGAGCGTGGAGAGTTGCTGGGTGATCGCGGCGACGATTTCATCGCGGCCGTGGCCGGCGTTCACACACCACAGACCCGCGCAGCCGTCGAGCACTTCGCGCCCGTCCGTGCTGCGGTAATACATGCCCTTGGCCGATTCCAGCAGGCGCGGCGCAGCCTTGAACTGACGGTTGGCGGTGAAGGGCATCCAGAAAGACGACAGGTCGTCGATGACGGGGCGCGAAGTCATGGTTTTCTCCTCGAAGTGGTAGCGAAACTGTAGCGTCCGCGGTTTAATGGCGGCATAAACAGTTGCAGCAGTGTGGTGCTAACTGTATTGGTGAAATGACGATAACTGTGCCGATTGGTTGGGCGCTCCTGCCGCCCGTGCGAGGCCGGTCGGACCTGACCGGCTGCGCCCGCCGGCAGCACCTCGCTGGCCTCACCTCGCCGGTAGCACAAACCTCCGTCCTTACATGATCGAACTGGAACTTGAACGCGACCGCCGCGCCGCCCCGACGCTCGTCGAGCAGGTCGTGCAGGGCTTTGCACGCGCGATCGAGGCGCAATCGCTGCGCGCCGGTGCGCTGTTGCCGTCGGTGCGTCAGTTGGCGCAAAGCCACGCATTGAGCACCTTCACGGTCACAGAGGCCTACAACCGACTGGTTTCGATGGGCCTCGTGGTCGCCCGGCGCGGCTCGGGTTATCGCGTGGCGGCGCGCACGCCGTCCGCGCGGGTCGCCCCGACCGACTGGCAACCGCCGAGCCTGACCGCGACGTGGCTGCTCTCCGACGTGTTCGCCGATCACTCGGTGCCGATCAAGGCGGGCGGCGGCTGGCTGCCGAACGAGTGGATCAACGAGACCGGTTTGCAGCACGCGCTGCGTGCGATGAGCCGGGTGCCGGCGGCGCGGCTGGGCGATTATGGGCACCCGTACGGTTTCGCGCCGCTGCGCGAGCGGATCGCCGAGCAGCTCGACCGGCGCGGCCTGCCGGTCGACGTCTCGAACGTGTTGCTCACGCAGGGCGCCACGCAGGGGCTGGATCTGATCGTGCGCACGCTGCTGCGGGCGGGCGACGCCGTGATCGTCGAAGACCCCGGCTACTGCAATCTGCTGCAGATTCTCAAGCTGGCCGGGCTGGTTGTGCACGGCGTGCCGCGCACGCCGGCCGGCGTCGATACCGACGTGCTCGAAACGCTGGTCGCGCAGCACAAGCCGAAAGCGATCTTCGTCAACACCACGCTGCAGAATCCGACCGGTGCGACCTTCGGCATGTCGGCCGCATTCCGTCTGCTGCAGATCGCGGAGCGCCAGCGGATGTGGGTGATCGAAGACGACGTCAGCCGTGAACTGGCGCCGCCGGGCGCGCCGCTTTTCGCCGCGATGGAAGGCTTGCAGCGCGTGCTGTATGTAGGCGGTTTTTCGAAGACGGTGACGCCGGGGCTGCGCTGCGGCTACGTGGTTGCCGAGCGCGCGGTGCTGCGCGAACTTGCGCGCACGAAGATGGCGGTGGGGTTGACGTCGTCGGAAGCGATCGAGCGGATCGTCGACAAGGTGCTGCTCGAGGGGCGCTACGCGCGTCACGTCGAAGCCGTGAACGAGCGGCTCAAGGCGGCGCACGCGATTGTGGAAGAGCGGCTCGATTCGCTCGGCCTCGAACTGTTTCACCGGCCGCGCGCCGGCCTGTTCCTGTGGGCGCGCCTGCCGATCGAGCCGGAGCGGGCCGGCGAAGTGGCGACAGCCGCGCTCACGCACGGCATCTGGCTCGCGCCCGGCTCCTATTTCCGCCCCGACGATGCGCCGAGCGCGTGGTTCCGTTTCAATGCGCCGTACTCGACCGACGACGCGTTGTGGCGTTTCGTCGAACGGGTTGGCCGGGACTCGGGGCAGGGCGCCGTATAGGCCGCGCTGACGGGCGCCGGGCTTAGGCGAGCAGCTTCAGCGCGACCGGGTACAGCGTCAGCACCAGCAGCAGCGCCATCACCACGTTGAAGATGCGCAGCCGCTTCGGGTCCGACAGCACGCGCCGCATGGCCGTGCCGAAGCCCGCCCACAGGCAGATGCAGGGGAAGCCGACCACGTAGAAAATGATCGCCATCGCGAGTGCGTTGAGGCTGTAGCTCTCGCTGAGATGGATGGTGGTGGCGGCGGTCAGCACCATCATCCATGCCTTCGGATTCACCCACTGGAAAGCGATGGCCTCATGAAACTTCATGGGCCGGCGTTCGCCCTTCTTCACCTTCAGTTCGCCCGACGTGCCGATTTTCCACGCGAGATACAGCAGATAAGCGACGCTCGCGACTTCGAGCACCGTATACAGCACGGGAAAGTGCACGAAGGCTTCGCCGAGGCCGATGCCGACCGACAGCATCAACAGCACGACGCCCGCACTGATGCCCGACAGATGCGGCAGCGTGCGGCGAAAGCCGAAGTTGACGCCCGAGGCCAGCAGCATGGTGTTGTTCGGACCGGGCGTGATGGTGGTGACGAGCGCGAACAGAATGCCGGCGGGCAACGCGCTGAGACTGAGGAAAGACATGGGGGGCTCCGGTGTCGATAGAACTTTCAGAGATTCTAGCGACCCGGGCCGGTACAGTACCGGTACGGATTTTAAGATGGTGTCCGGTACGGATGGAGAGGGGCTGCTGAGGGGCGCGAGCGCGTTGCTCGCCACAGTCGTGCAGACCCGCTGCATGAGTATCAGTGCCGTCCGGATGGACGGCTGCAACCAGGACCTTTGAACTATCGCAACGTGAAGGTTGGCGAACCGGGGGCCGCGAGGCATGACAGGGCCACGGATTTGCTACGGTCTAGGTTTTATGACTGGACTTCCGCGGCGACCCCAGCTTCAACAGTCCTTGGCGATTCGGAAGTGTTCGAAAGGTAGGAAATCAACGAAACCTGATCTTCGGCGAGCCGTCCCGGTAAAGCGGCCTTAACAAACTCGAACCACGCCTGAACCTTGGGCTCGCCATAGTGCGCAGAAGGACACAGCACGTACACGTTTCGGGTTGCCAGCCGATACTGGGGCAAAACCCGAACCAGGGCACCGCTGCGCAATGCGGGCAGAGCCCGCGATAGAGACAGCTGACCGATGCCGCCTCCCCCCTGTATTACGTTGACCAGTACGTCGGTCGTATCAGTCAATAACCGGGTCTGGTCGCAGCGAAACACTTCAGGTCCGGCAAGTCCTTCGAACAGCCATGGCTCGGAAGCGTCGTCCATACGCTTGAGTTGCAAGCAGCTGTGACCGCGAAGTTCGCTTATTGTTTCGGGGACACCATGGCTCGCCAGATAAATCGGTGATGCGCACAGTACGGTACTGGTTGCCCCGGCGCGCTCAAACACCATGCTCTCGATTTGCGGGACAGAATTGCAGAGAAGTATCGTGTCGTGAGTATCCAAAGCTGCATCCAGACTCCCGCCCACGAGCGACGTTTGGACCGTTACCTCGGGATAACGCGCTTGATAGGCGTTAATGAGCCACGCGAGATGGTGAGCATCGAACGTCGGATCCACACCGATTCGTAACGTACCAACCGGCTTGGCGCACAGACCGGCCGCCTCGGCTTCCGCCAGTTCCAGGCGGTCAAGGATGAACTTGCTGTGCACCAGGTATCGGTCGCCTGCCGCAGTCAAAGCCACGCTGCGGGTTGTGCGGCGTAACAGGCGCAAACCCAGGTGTGTCTCCAGCTCCGCGATGGCGCGCGATACCTGTGGCGTGCTAACTCGCATCTGTCGCGCTGCTGAGGTAAAGCTGCTTGCATTTGCGACGGCCACGAAGGCGCGGATACTTTGCAATATGTCCATTCACATTCCGCTGCAATTCAGATAAGCCCCGACTTCATGTCCGATCGACTGCACAGCGGGTAGTAGGCGAGCATGCAGACTCCGCTCCGCATGATCATTTCGCATCTTTGGAGGATGCAAAAGAATCCTATGGCTATTCATTTCCCGACTGTGCGAGAAGGTATGAACTGAAGCGAGATGGTCCCCCGCCGTTTCAAGAGCAAACCCTTCAAGTCTCTGCGTTCTCGCTCCGTCGCACATCGGAAACCAAGTTTGACAGAACAAAATTCCTGTCACCATTTTGCATGATGTGATTCTCACCACCTCGTTCACTTGGTCAAAGTAAGCTGCGGATGATTCTTTTGTCGGGATAGCCTGACCAGTGGTAATCCATATGCCGACATAATTGATCTTATGTACTGACGCCTTCCTTTCAGTATTAGTTAGCATTTCGATGTAAAGCTATCAGTGCTCTGTCATGGAAGAGTCTTTATGAATCCGGTGATGCACTCCGATTCCGCTGAGTCTGATCGTTTACTGGCGCATGTTCATGACGCAACGCTATAAGGATTACCTGATAGACGATAGGGAAATCCTTCGTATCGAGGCTAAGGGAGATAGCTCTCTCCACCGTTGTACTGAACTCCTGGTTCCTGGCCATGCGACATTGCATGGTTTCTTTTGCGCGCCGGAAGGAAGGATGCGGACCGTTTTCGATTCCTAATAGAAGGTTGTTTTTAGCCAACACTTTTTTGTAAGAGTTCTGTCGACGGTTATTCTTCGCTCCGCACTTCAACCAATACTCAAGGACGCAGATGAAGAAGACCACACTGGCAATGCTTTCGCTGGCCACGCTCGGCGCAACCGGCGCAGCTCACGCACAAAATAGCGTCACGCTCTACGGTATCGTCGATACGGGCTTGACGTACGTTTCCAACGACGGCGGCAAACAGTCCTATAGCATGTCGTCGGGTAACGAATCCGGCAACCGCTGGGGCTTGAAAGGCTCGGAAGACCTCGGTGGTGGCATCAAGACAATCTTCCAGTTGGAAAACGGCTTCAACTCGACGACCGGCAAGCTCGGCCAGGGTAGCCGCATGTTCGGTCGTCAGGCGTTCGTCGGCTTGAGCAGCGACTCGCTGGGTACGCTGACGCTTGGGCGTCAATACGATCCGCTGGTTGATCTGGTTCAGCCGGTTCAGGGCGATGGCTTCCTCGGTGGTGTATTCATCTCGCCGGGCGACATCGACAACGCCGACAACAGCGCGCGCGTCAATAACTCGATCAAATACACCTCGCCGTCCTGGGCCGGCTTCCAGTTCGAAACCATGTACTCGCTGGGTGGCGTGGCGGGTACGATGGGTTCGGGTCAGAGCTATGCTGCTGCAGCCGCGTACAGCAACGGTCCGGTCAACCTGGCAGCGGGTTACTATCACCTGAGCAACGGCAGTGGCAAGAACCGCGGCACAACGACGTGGGACTCGCTGTTCAACTCGTCGGTCAACGCCGCGTATTCCACCGCCGCGTCGATCAACAATGCCCGTATCGGCGGCAACTACGTATTCGGCGCGGTGACCCTGGGCGGCTACTACAGCTACGCCGAATACACCGCAGACGCCAGCTCGACATTCACGAAGGCGGAAAAGTACAACACGGGTTCGGTGTACGCCGTGTGGCAGGTCTCGGCACCGCTGCAGACCGAGATTGGCTACGTGTACCTGAAGTCGAGCGGCAACTCGTCGGCGAAGTACAACCAGTTCGCTGTCGCTGCGGATTACTCGCTTAGCAAGCGTACGGATGTCTATGCGTGGGCAGCCTATACGCATGCATCAGGAACGCAAGACCCGTCGGGCTCCGCAGCGGTTGCCGTCGTTGGTTCGGCCACGGGCGATTCCGGCAACAGCAAGCAGGCTACCGTAACAGTGGGTATTCGCCACAAGTTCTGATTGAGCCCAGCTTAAAGAAAAGCCGGCGTTGTTAAACGGCTCCCGCGAAGCGGGGTAGTTCGCAGAGCCGAGGTTGACTGGGCTGAGTCCTGTATTACACAGGGCTCAGCCCTTTCGTTTAGATTCGCGTTTTCCATGCGCAGATAGTTCAGCTTACCGAGCAATGTTGAAAGAAGTGGATCTGCAACATCATCTGGACCGCCTCCACTCTTTCAATCCTCGAAACGCTACACAGACCTGGTTCGCGAATCAACGGAACGGGACTCCAGGGCGGTATGGCCCATGACAGGATTTCTCCGTTGAACGGTCGTGGATGCGCTTCACGCTGAAGCAAATCGGTCGATCAGGAAGGGTGTGACGTCGAGTTCCGGAGATCGTTGCAGAATCAGGTCGGTGAGAAGCCGCGACACGATAGGCGCAAGTGTGTACCCATTCGATGTCACCGCGTTGAAGAAGCCTTCGGTGCCTTTGACTGGCCCGAAAATCGGTGCACCGTCGATGTCGATGTTCATGCCAGCCCATGCTCGCACCATGTGCAATCCATTGAGTGCCGGAAGCACGCGGCTCGCAGCCCATACATTGCCTTCGATGCTTTCGCGCATCGCGTGATTCATGCGTCGTGCCGGGTCGAACGCGGCCGGCCAGCCACCTCCGATCAGAAGGCCGCCGCTCGATGTCTGCTTCAGGCTCAGATGGCGGTCGGCATGGGCGATCAGGTGGTCGACGACTGGCGGCGCCGGTTCCGTGGCGATCATCTGCAGCGGCGCGCCCGCCACCGGCACGTGCACGCCGACCATTGCACCGATCTCTTTCGCCCATGCACCGGCGGCGTTCACGACGATGCGAGCACGAATCCGGCCGCGGCTGGTGTCGACCGAAAAACCGGCGCGATCGCGCACGATTGCAGTGACATTGGTGGCGCGCTGAAAGCGCGCGCCCTGGGCGATGGCCGCGCGCATCACCGTATAGGTTGCGCGCAGCGGATTGATCTTGCCTTCCATCGGGCAATATTCCGCGCCCAACAAGGTCGGCGAAAGCTGTGGCGACAACGCGAGCAGGCCGCGTGTATCGAGCAGTTCCGTTTCGATGCCGAATTGTCTTTCGAGCGCGGACTTTTGTTCGAGGAAGCGCATTCCTGCTTCGCTGTCGGCCACCATCAGGCCGCCGGTCACCCGAATCTCGAGACTTTCGCCACACGCCGCTTCGAGTTCCTGCCAAAGCCGCACGGATGCGGGGCCGAGCGCGAGCGTATTGGCCGCAGGCGCGCCGCCCGCGCGCGCCTTCTTGCCGAAATCGAACGACAGCAACTGAACATGCAGGCTGCCGGCATTGGCGCCGGACGCTTGCAGATTCAGATCATCGCGGTCCACCACCAGCACGTCCCGCCCGGCACGGCTCAGAGCGTGGGCGAGACAGGCACCCATCACACCCCCTCCGATGACGAGCACGTCAGCAGTCTGGTCGCCCAGCACGGGCTCCTTCACAGGGCGCGCCAGGTTCGGTGTCGATGCTTTGCGATGACCGCCCCATTCGGCTTTCTCGAACGCGAGCGCAGCGAGCGGGACCGGCCGCACGGGCACGCGTGGCGCAGGGAAGTGCATGACCTCGCGCGGACGGCCCGTTGCTTCCTCGACGAGCTTTGCGCAGCTCGCCACGCAATTGCGGCCCTGACAACGGCCCATGCCGAGGCGCGTGCTGCGCTTGATCGCGGCGAGCGTATCGTGGCCGGCAGCGAGCTGTTCGAGAATCGCGCCGTTTGTCACGTCCTCGCATCGACAGACGACCGTATCGGGCGGCAGATCCGAAATGCGCGGCACCGGCGCCGCGAAAATGTTCCAGAGCGCGGTCTGGAACCGCTCTGCGCGAGCGAGCGCACGCCGTGCCGATGCACGCAACCGATCGGCAGCGTCATGGGTCTCGAGACCAAGCGCATCCGCTGCCGCCAAACCGGCAAGTGTGCCGCGCGCGAGTGCCACGCGGGCGCCGCCGACGCGCGCGCCGTCGCCTGCCGCGAATACACCTTCGACGCTCGTCTGTCCATTCTCGTCGACGTCGGTCGCAAGGTAGCCGACACCCTTGTCGACGAACGAATGCGCACAGCCCAGCACCCTTGCAATATCGGTAGTCGGCGCAAACCCGTAGCCGACGCAAAGCGTATCGCATGCGACTGTGACCGTCCTGTCGCCGCAACGGTAGGAAATCGCTTCGAGCCGGTGCTTGCCATGGGCGTTCAGTTCGCATGCCTCCCAGACTACCTGCACGCCGGACGCGCGTAGCTTCGCGAGGTAGGCAGCACCGTCGCGCATCAGGCCGGGTGCTGCACGCGTCGTCGCAAGCAGGTCGCGCCATGAGCGCAGGCCGGGCCGTGCCGCGCTGTCGAGAACCGCTACGACATTTGCGCCGCCCGCCACCAGTTCGGCGGCGAGTTGCAGGTTCAACGGTCCATTACCCGCAATGACGATTCTCTCTCCGGGCGCCACACGGTACGCTCGCGCCAGCGTTTGTGCTCCGCCGGTGGTCATCACGCCAGGCAGGGTCCAGCCCGGGAACGGGGCGGTATATTCGTACGCGCCGGAAGCGAGCACGATTTGCCGAGGGCGGAACACGACGCTCGCGCCGTTGACGATCGCACCGATTTCGTGCGGACCGAATGCGCCCCAGACGAATGCCTCCGGCGTAAGCACGACACCCATCGCGAGCGCGCGCCGGATCAACGCAGCGCCCTCGTGGAACTGTCGATCGAGTCGGTTCGCTTGCTGGCTCGGCGCAAGCTGCTTGAAGAACTGTCCACCCGCCATCGGGCGCTCGTCGATCACTTCGACCGATGCGCCACGCGAACGGGCCGCACATGCTGCGCTCAGTCCGGCTGGTCCGGCGCCCACCACCAGCACATCGAGGGCGACCTCACGCGGCTCTCCGCCTTCGGGTGCAGGTGCGAGCGGCACATAGGTGCACGTATCGGTGTGGGACATGCGCAGCACTTCAACCCGCATGCCGTGCGCCGCTTTCGTCATGCAGGCTCGCTGCGCCTCTTTGCCGTCCACAGACACGAGGCATTCGAAACAGTGGCCCATCCCGCAATAGAGGCCGCGCCGCTCGCCAGCGCGCGTCTCGCGATAGACACCGCGTCCCGCGCCGGCAAGCGCGGCGGCAATGGATTCGCCCTCCAGCGCGCTGATGCGCTCGCCGTCGTAATCGAAGGAAATCGGCTTGCCAACCGCGGTGATGTGTGAATTTCTCAGGCGCATCGGAAACGCTGCTTCGTAGGGTTAGAAAGTGTCCATGCACGCGCCGGAATTTAAAAAATCTTGACGCGCGATATTTGTATACAAATGCTATACAAAACATATGCACATTCATAGCTCTCAAAAAAACGGTTCAACTCAAGATGAAAACGTTTCGCGGCACCTACACCGTCCTCGTCACGCCATTTACCGCCGACGGCCAGCACGTCGACGTGCCGGCACTGCGCAAGCTCGTGAACTGGCAGATCGAAGAGGGCATTCATGGACTCATTCCGCTTGGCAGCACAGGGGAGTTCCTGTCGCTCAAAGACTCTGAGCGAATCGAGGTTGCACAGACCGTGATCGACGCGGCCGCGGGCCGCGTGCCCGTTCTGCTCGGCACTGGAATGGAATGGACCGATGACGCGATTGCCCGCTCGCGGGAAGCACAGGAACTCGGCGCGGATGGCGTCATGGTGATTCCGCCGTTTTACAGCACACCGACCGACGACGAACTGTTCGAGCACTACCGGCGGATCGGCGAATCGATCGATTTGCCGATCATGGTCTACAACAATCCGGCTACCGCGAATGTCGACCTGAAGCCAGCACTCGTCGCGCGCCTGTCGCACATCGATAACGTCAGCTACATCAAGGAGTCGACGCTCGAGGTGACGCGAGTGCGCGACATCGTCGAACTATGCGGCGATCGGATGACCGTATTCGCGGGGATTCTTGGCTACGAGTCCATGTGTGTTGGCGCGCAGGGCTGGGTGGCGGTGTGCTCGAACCTGCTGCCCAGACTTTCCGCGCGTCTGTACGAATGCACTGCTGTCCAGCGCGATCTCGATGCAGGCCACGCGATTTATCGCGAGATGCTGCCGATCGTGCGCTGGGTCGGCGGTCATCGTTACGTATCCGCCAGCAAGGCCGGCCTCGCAATGATGGGCTTGCCCGTAGGCGAGCCGCGCGCGCCGCGCCTGCCGCTGCCGCATGACGATCGCGAACTGCTGCGCGCGGATCTTGCCGCGCTCGGCGTCCTGAACTCGCTGTCCTGATTCCACCTTCCTGGAGAAATCGATGTCTATCCGTTCACTCGTCCGCCCGTTGCTGATTCCCGCCGCCCTGGCGCTCGCCACCTTGACGCTCGCCGGGCCGGCCAGCGCCGCGTGCACACCGACGATTCCCGACAGCGCGCTGATCAAGAAAGGCACGCTGATCATGTCGACCAACCCGACGCTGCCGCCGTTGCAATACACGGACGCTTCGGGTGAACTGAAGGGCATGCGTGTCGAACTCGGCGAAGAGGTGGCGAAGCGTCTGTGCCTGACGCCCGAGTACGTGAAGATCGATTTTCCCGCGATGGTGCCGGGCCTGCAAAACGGGCGCTGGGATGTCATCAACACCGGCATTTTCGTGACCGACGAGCGCACCCGCATCATGAACATGATTCCCTACGAGAACCAGGCGATCAGCATCTCGGCGGCGGCTTCCAATCCGCTGAAGTTCGAGAAAATCGATGACCTCGCAGGCCGCACGGTGGCGGTCGAGATTGGCGGCTTCGAGGAAAAGCAGGCCCGCGCGATGATGGCGGACATGACCGCGCGCAACCTGAAACCTTTCACGCTGCGTACCTTCGACACGTTCTCCATCGCCTATCAGGCACTCGCCGCTGGTCAAGTCGAGGCGGTCGTATCGATCGACGCGGTGGCCAGTGAATATCAGAAGCGCGGTTTTTCACGTGTCATGTCCGGCATCCATCCGACGCCGGTTGCGCTTGCCACAAAAAACCCGCAGCTCGCGAACGCGATCGCCGGCGTGCTCGACCAGATGCAGCAGGACGGCACCTACCAGAAGCTGTTCGCGAAGTACGGCATCAAGCCGCTCGAAGCGCCCATCGCCGTCGCGCAGCCCAAGTAAGCGCCGCGGTAGCGAATTGGATTGACACACCAGGAGCCAAGCGATGGCCACAGGATGGAACTGGGACGGCTTCGCCGCTTATTTATTCAACCCCTACCTGATCGGCGGTGCGTTTCAGACCCTCTGGCTGACGCTGGCAGCGATCGCCGGAGGCCTTATCCTCGGCTCCATGATCGCCTTCGCAAGGCTTTCCGGACAGCAATGGCTGTCGGCTCCTGCGGCGCTTTACACATGGGTATTTCGCGGCACGCCGTTGCTCGTGCAATTGATCATCCTCTACACGGGTCTGCCGCAACTCGGGATACGCTTTTCCGTGATCGAGGCCGCGCTTATCGGCCTCATTCTCAATGAAGCCGCGTACCTCGCCGAAATCATTCGTGGTGGCATCGCCGCGGTACCGCGCGGGCAGACCGCGGCAGCGAAGGCGCTAGGCCTGACCAGCGTGCAGACGATGAGGCAGGTTGTCTTTCCGCAAGCCATGCGGCTCATTGTGCCTTCGCTCGGCAATAGCGTGAACGGGCTGCTGAAGACAACCTCGATCGCGTCGGTGATCTCGGTGGAGGAGTTGCTCAGACGCACGCAAGAGCTGATCCAGGAGCGCTTCATGGTGCTCGAACTGTTCGTCGTGGCCGCGCTTTACTACCTGCTGATGACAACCGTCTGGAGTTTCTTCCAGCGCAAGATCGAAGCGTACTACGGACGTGGCTACACCGCGCATGGCGCTGGTCGAAACGGCAGGCGCGCATGGTTTTTCGCGCGCAGGCAGACCGCCCGCATCGACTAACGGAGCACACACATGACCGGTATTTCCCAGCACAGCTTCGATACGGTGATCCGCAACGCGCACATTGCCACGGCGGCCGACACTTATACGGCCGATATCGGTATCAGTGGCGGGGTGATTGTTGCTATCGGCCGCGACCTGTTCGACGGCCGGGAAGTCATCGACGCGCGGGGGCGCTTCGTCACGCCCGGCGGCGTGGACGCGCATGTCCATCTTGACCAGCCGACATCCGACGGGTCAAAAATGGCAGACGACTTTCTGACCGGCACACGCTCGGCGGCATGCGGCGGCACCACCACGGTCATTCCGTTCGCGCTGCAATTCAAGGGATGCAGCCTACGCACCGCGGTCGAGGAATATCATGTCCGGGCCGCGGGTAAGGCGTCGATCGACTATGCGTTCCACCTGATCGTCTCGGACCCGAACGAGGCCGTCCTGAAGGATGAACTGCCCGAGCTGATCGCGAACGGCTATACGTCGATCAAGGTCTACATGACCTACGACGACATGAAGCTCGACGACCGCCAGATTATCGACGTGCTCGCGTGCGCGCGTATTCACGGGGCGATGACGATGATCCACGCGGAGAACAGCGACTGCATCGGCTGGCTGACCGAACGGCTGCTCGCCGCCGGACTGACCGCGCCGAAGTACCACGGCGAATCGCGACCGATGATGGTTGAGCGGGAAGCGACGCACCGTGCCATCGCATTGGCCGAGGTCAGCGAGGCGCCAATCCTGATAGTGCACGTGTCCGGGCGCGAAGCAATTGAACAGATTCACTGGGCGCGCGGCCGCGGCCTGCCGGTCTTTGCGGAAACCTGTCCTCAGTATCTGTTCCTGAGTGAAGACGATCTCTCGCTCGACGGGTTCGCCGGCGCGAAGTGCATCTGTAGTCCGCCTCCGCGCGACAAGGCGAACCAGCAGGCGGTCTGGACCGGATTGCAGAACGGCTTGTTCACGATTGTCTCGTCCGACCATGCGCCCTTCAACTATGACGACCCGAACGGCAAGATGCTGCACGGCGCGAACGGCAGCTTCCATCAAGTGCCGAACGGAATTCCTGGTCTCGAAACGCGGCTGCCTCTGCTATTTTCCGAGGGCGTGCTGGCCGGCCGAATCGACATCAACCGCTTCGTGCAACTTACGTCGACGAACGCGGCGAAGCTTTACGGGCTGTATCCGCGCAAAGGCACGATCGCAGTCGGCAGCGATGCGGACCTGGTGATCTGGGATACGGGCAACGCACGCACGATTCGCAACGAAGAACTGCATCATGCCGCGGATTACACGCCGTATGAAGGGCGCGAAGTAAGGGCATGGCCGGCAATAACGCTGAGTCGAGGTACTGTCGTCTGGGCCGACGGTGAGTTTTACGGGCGGGCCGGTCACGGGCAGTTTCTGCGGTGCGAGCGCCCCGCCGTAGTAATATCGCACCCGAAAACCGCCGTGGCCACCATCTGATGGTCAGTCCGGCGTGCACGAGAAAGCGACGCACAACCATGGCAAAAGTAGACACTAAGGCAGCGGCATCCGGAGCGAAGAAGACTCTGCGGAAAGCGGCAACAGGAATCTCGTCGCCGGATAGCCCGATCAAAAGGGCGCAGATGGTGCCTGCCGAAAGCCGCATGACCACTCCTAGTCTCGGTGAGCGCGCTTATCGACGGCTGCGCGAGATGATCCTCGATCGCGAACTCGAGGCGGGCGCGCTGCTCAATGAGTTGCGTGTCGCCGACCGGCTCGAGATGTCACGCACGCCGGTTCGCGAAGCACTGCTGCGGCTGACCGGCGAAGGCCTTCTGGTGCGTGCCGACGCTCGAAGCTTCGCGGTACGCACTGTGTCCGCGCGCGAGTTCTTCGAAAGCATGCGCGTGCGTGAAGTGCTCGAGGCACACGCGGTCGACCTTGGCATCCAGCGTCTGCCGCTGGCGACGATCGAGCAACTGGAACAGAAGGTCCACGCGCTCGAGGTCGGCAAGCATAGCGAAGTCGAGCATCGTGAACTTGACGATCTGCTGCACAGAGCCATCGCGGAAGCGTCCGGCAACGCTGTGCTGGTCCAGATGATCGGCATGATGCGATTGAATGCGCGGCTCTTTCGTGTGACGAGCCATCTGCACCGCCAGCAGGAAAACCACGTCGAACATCTGGCGATCCTCGCTGCGCTGAAATCACACGACAGGGTCGAAGCACGCAATGCGATGATCGGCCACATTCGCGGTCTGCAGGACGATGTTATCAATGCGATCACGGGCTAGCGGTCATGGATGGATTGGCTCCCTCCATGCGGCTCTGAGTTGTCGGCTTTACCCATATTGAAGCAGGCGTATCCGCGACAGTTCGTGAACCTGCCCGTATTCGAATTAATTGTCACTGTCGGAGTGTCGTGGCCATCGACAGAATGGCCGCGAACCGATTAGTCCTACTGCCGGTTGACTCGAGCATGACGTGCTTCACTGCATGTCGAGGCATCGGTCAAACCGGGTTGCTTCTTCCATCTACGATTAACGGAACACCGTAATGACCCGACTTCGCATCACTTCCTGCGGCCTGACTTTTATTGCCGAAACCAATCCGGACGCACCGCAAACCGTCGCTGCTTTCCTGAAACTGTTGCCGTACAAGCAGAAAATCATCCACGTGCGTTGGAGCGGTGAGGGTTGCTGGGTACCCTTGGGCGAATTCAAGCTGGAAAACGACGGTGTCGCGGTCGGTTTCGAGAATCACACGAGCCACCCGTCGGTTGGCGACATCCTGTTCTATCCGGGCGGCTACAGCGAAACCGAAATCATCATGGCTTACGGTTCGTGCCTGTTCGCGAGCAAGATGGGACAACTCGCGGGCAATCATTTCCTCACGATCGTCGAAGGCAAGGAAAAGCTTCGCGAACTCGGCGTCAAGGTGCTGTGGGAAGGCGCACAAGACATCTCGTTCGAGAAGATCTGAGGCCTTGGCACGCGCTCTGCCGGGTCAGTGGAATCGCGTGCGGTGCGATGTTGCCCTGGCGACCGCCTTTTGAAGCAGACCACCGCCGCGCCGCAGGGCATGTGTGCTCCTGTCGCGGCGGGGTTACCAGCCGTGCGCGCCTGTTTTACCTCGACGCAAGCCACCAGATCTGCGCGGCCACGAGCGACACAGCGGCCGCAGTCCACAGCGCGGCCTGCATGCCGGCTTCGAACGGATGAACAGTCGCGATCAGCGTGCCGAAAATGGCGACGCCTAATGCAGCGCCCGTCTGCCGCGCTGAATTGAGGACCGCGGCGGCGACGCCTGCCCGATGTTTCTCCACGGTCCCCATCGCCGGGGCCGTCGCTGCCGGCGAGACGAAACCGGCGGCAAGGCCGATCGCCAGCATGGGAGCGACGGCGAGCCAGTAAGGCGACGACGGGCCGCACGAGAGCATGCCGAGCGCGCCCACCGCGTAGAAACCGAACGCAGCGCACATCGACCAGCGCGTTCCAAAGAGCCTTGCAATGCGGTTGGAAACAACGCTGCCCACCGCGACCATGGCCGTCATCGGCAGGAATGCGAGCCCTGCCCACAGGGGCGAGTAACCCCGAGCCTGCTGGTAATAGAGGCTCGTGACAAAGAGCAGGCCGTAGAACACGAAAGCCGACGCCATCGAAACACAGGTCGACCCGGCAAAGATGCCGCTCCTGAAGAACGAGAGCGGCAGCATCGGATGCGTGTTGCGCGCCTCGAGCGCAAGGAACGCCGCCCAGGCTGCAACGGTCATGACGATACCCGACACGATCAAGGGCGAGTCCCACCCGAGCGTTTTGCCGTCGATCAGCACGCCGATGAGCGCGCCAAGCGCGACGATCGCCGTCACCTGTCCGGCCGAATCGAAACGGTTGGCCTGCGCGGGCCGTCGGTCGGGCGCAATGCGCCACGTCATCGCCATGCCCAGCAGCCCGATCGGCACATTCACGAAGAAGATGCTCCGCCAATCGAACAGATGGATCAGAATACCGCCGGCCAAAGGCCCGGCTGCCATCGCGACGCCGCCGCAGCCGACCCACACGCCGACCGCGCGCGCCCGTTGCTGCGGAGCGGGGCAGGCATGGTTGATGAGTTTCAGCGAGCACGGCACCAGCATGGCCGCGCCGACTCCCTGCAAGACACGGGCGGCGATCAGGTCTCGCAAATCCGGCGCGACCGCGCAGATCGCCGAGGCGAGCGTGAACACCGTCAGGCCGGCGAGATAGACGTTGCGTGCGCCCCAGCGGTCGCCCAGCGTGCCGCCCGTCAGGAGCAGGCTGGCAAACCCCAGTGTGTACGCGTTCACAACCCATTGCAGACTTGCGATATGGGTCGCGAGCGACACCGAGATACGGTCCAGGGCGACATTCACGATCGACGTGTCCAACACGACGACAACGTAGCTGACGCTGGTTGCAGCCAGAACCCGGCGTTGGATGGCGCCATCGTCGGCCGGGTTCAGCACGTTCGACAAGCTGGCCTGTTCAGGGCGGAGAAGAGCACCTTGAAGCGGCCCTTCGGCATCGTTGCTTTCGATCATCGTCGATTCCCGTCTTGAGCCTGGTGATCCAAAGTCTACGGTGCGTGCAGTGCGCGATGTTTCAGCGCGCGTCGAAGTGTGCGTACATCCCGGACGGCTGCTGCCGGCCCTCACGTTTGCAAATCCCTTGCAGCGCAGCCGGTCTCAATGCGCGCGCAGCTTCGACGCAGCTTCGGCAAGAAAAATCCGGCGTTACCAGGTCGCGTTGAAATGATCCAAGCTGTTTTCATAACCAAAAGTCTTATGATTTGAATTTGCGCGGGTATTCAGAAAATTTATAAAATACGTTGAAAAAATACTTGACATTTTTAAATCGATAAACTAATTTCAATGACATATTTTATGAAAAATATCTTTATAGATCTATTCATATAACTGGCGTAATTTCGTCACATCCGGATGATTAAAAGTCAAAGCAAGACTGGCCATTCGGCCTATCCTGCCGGCTATGTGTTGCCCGTATTTTTCTACGCATGACAGGCTTGGTCGCATTTTGCGACAACGTCCTTCGAGCGCATCTATTCTACTGGCGGGAAGAACCTTGCATGTATGGTCGTCGGGGTTTCCTTGGTAATTTTCAGCTTGTCCATTGCAGGGAACGCAGATGATCTGCGTCGCGTTTATTCATGCAAAATGCAAGTCTCGATGCATTGTTATTCTTAATTTGAGTCGTGAGATTCAGGTGGAATTTTTGTGGCGAAAAATGGCGGAAAGTGCGGAAATCAATAATAAATAATGCAGAATGAATTTTAGAATGGCGTGAGCTATTGCGGGTTGCATAGGATTTTCGTTAAGTAATTCGTTTATTGGCTGGGTTTAATTAATCCTATTCATGCAGGTGACGCGATGGAAAGCCAGTTTGATGATCTCGCCGCACTTTACGATGAAATGGCGTCCTGGCCATTTCGGCGCGACATGGAAATTCCGAACGTTTTGGCAACCCTGGGAGACGTCAGCGGACGCGACATCCTGGACTTTGGCTGCGGAAACGGCATGTACTCCCGGTGGCTAAAGGAGCGCGGCGCCCGCCGCGTGACGGGCTACGACGTGTCGGACGGCATGCTGAACTACGCGAGACGTCGGGAAGAAAAGGATGGGCTCGGAATCACGTTCACGCAAAACCTCTCGGATCTCGATGGGCAGTTCGATATCGTTCTTGCTGTCTATGTGCTGCCCTACGCGACTACTCATGAGGGACTGCATGAACTGTGCGTGTCCATGGCCCGTCCGTTGCGACGCGGCGGGCGGCTCATCGCGCTGCCGATCCATCCAGACTACGCCCGCGATCCTTCGTATTACGAGCCGTATGGTCTTCGCCTGGCACCCGAGGGGCCAGATGTCGACGGTGGGCGCGTACAACTCGATTTATGTTTGCCGCCGCATGAAAGCCGCGTGACTGCCTATGTCTGGAGCAAGGAAAGTCTCGATGCGGCGCTGTACGCGGCGGGTCTCGGTCCCGTCCAGTGGGTTCAGTACGGGCTCATTGGGCGCTCGGCCAACACGGGCGCTGACGATTTTATGGAGGCCTATTGGCGCAAGCCGCATGCTGCCATATTGAACTGCCAACTGAGGTGATGTCGTGCTTGCGTCCGATAACGTCATCGAACGAGCTGGCACGTATGCCGAATTACTCCCGTCGGCACGTGATCTGGAACCGCACGCATGGGATGCCCTCGTTGCCGACAGCGATTTTTTTCATTGCCGGGGATGGTTAAATGGTCTCGACACTGCGCTCGGGCCGACTACCGTGCTGACGCTGCATGGGTCTGCGGGGCTGCTAGGGGGCTGCGCGCTTTGGGACGGTGAAACGGCTCCCGGGTTTTTTTGCCTGCCTGAGTTTTTCCCAGATGTACCAGGCCCCTGGGATGGAGATTTTCTGTGGATCGGAGCACGGCGCTCGACGCATAACGAAATCCCTTGCGTGGTAGGACAGCGGCGCGGGGGAACGTTAACGAAGCTTCTGCATTCTGCGCTGGCGCTCGCAGAGCGTCGAGGTCGCACGGGCATCGTGGTGCCCTATATGCCGCTCGCGAAAGCACTCGAACTGGCCTGCGCAGATGAACGGGGCCGCGTGCTGCTGCATTCGGCTGAGGCACGGATAAACGTGCCGTCTGGGGGACTGCAGGAAATGATGGGCCTCGTTGGTACGCGACACCGGTGGCGCACCCGGGACGAACTGTCGACGTTCGCCAGGAAAGGGAACCGTGTCGAGTGGACGCCACTGACCAGCGAGATCGAAGAGATCGCTGCGCGCCTGATCGCACAAAACCGTTCGAAACACGGCAGCAGTCAGGGCGTGGAGTGGATGCGCCGTATGTTTGCTGGGCAGCGGCAGTCCGGCGTGATCAAGAATGCCATTGCCGCTGTCGCGTATCGCCGGGACCAGGCCGTTGCGGTATCCGTCTTTTATCGATTCGGTCAGACACTGCATCTTCGCTATTTTGGTTCCGACTATGCGGTCGACGACAACGATTTCAGGTATTTCGTGCTGTGCTATTACGACCCGCTGGACTATGCCGCAGCTCGCGGCATCAGTCAGTATCATCTTTCCACGTCGTCGCTACAGGCGAAATCGCTGAGGGGTGCACTTGTTGAACCCCTCGCCGCAGTGGTCCTGTCCGTCGATGGTGATGGTCCTGAGCGCGACGACGTCGACCGGCATAACAGGCAGTTCACAAAGCGTTTCCGGCAACAGTTTGCGTCCCGCCTCAGCCCCGACTGGTCATTGATTCAGCCCTGACCTGATCAAGGAGTGAAGCATGCTACATCTCGTCTATGTTATGCGTCCGACGGCCAAAGCACGCTGCGATCTTCCAGCCTTCTGGAGATGGGTGAAGGAGCGCGAGACGTGGTTTTACGATGGCCTCGACATGGCAAGCAATCCTCGTTGGCTCGTACGCACAATCGGCCCTGATGTGCACGCGCTCGAGCATTCCATTTCGTTTGCTGATGAGGCAGCCTGGGGGGCATATCGCAAGCAGGTTGCGCGTCAATCGCAGAAACCGGAGTGGGAGCATCGTCGAATCGAACAGGAGGAGTGGTGGGAAATCCTCGATGCCCGCATCCTGACCGATGCTCCGATTCCTGCGTCGACCTGAGTAGCGCGTCGCGCTCTTCTCCGGATACAGAACAACCATCATGGCCGAACTCATTGCATTGATTAAACGTAGCCAGTTGCTGCTCCGTACGGGACGGTTCATGACGTTGGCGACGGTATCGCCTGACGGAGAACCCTGGGCTTCGGTCGTCAACTACGTCCCGACCGGCTCGCCGATGAAGCTGACCTGGTATTCGATGCGTGATGCCCGTCACTCAATCAATATCGAGCAAAATCCGTTGGCGTCGGGAACGATCTTTCGTACGGATCTCGATGCTTCCCCGCTTGGACTTGATGGTGCACAGTTTGCAGGTGCCTGCCGGACTATTCCGGACTCGGAAGTTCAATCGTGCCACCGCCAATACTACGAAAAGAACTTTCCGGACAGTACGGTCAGGCAGCAGTGGATGCTTCCTGTGAGCGAATTTGTGGGGCATGGGGCGAGGCGCTTCTACGAGCTGACCGTTGCGCAGTGGTGGCTTTTCGATATTGATCGCTGGCTGGAAGACAAGATAGATGCCCGGATCGAGGTTCGCGTTTCGGCACTTTAAGTCATCGCATTTTTTACAAATCCCTTGCGGCGCGACCGGTCTCGACGCGCGCGCAGCTTTGACGCAGCTTCGACGCAGCTTCGACGCATCTTCGAGTAAGTAACGAGTAAGTCCAACGGTCCTAGAGTCGATGTCGCCCGTCCGTCTACTCCAGGAATCGACGTGAAAAAAACCTTCGCTGTGAGCACACGCTTCTGTTCACTATCGCATCGGCGTTCGGCACGCTCGCGCACGACTATCCGGAAGTCGGCAACAAGGGACAGAAGGCCGGCATCGACTGCAGCAGGTCCTTCGAGTACGGCAACTTCCTGTTCAGGCCGCACGCCGGCGCCGAATGGCTGAGCAGCAAATAGGTCGATTACCATTACGCCAGCCCGCTCGTGAGGAAGCGCTTCATTCCAGAAGCGAGAATCGGCTACTACCTTGACGAATTCAACTGAGCATCGCCGCATGTCGCGAGTCGCATTGATCGAAGACCACGAACGCCTGGCCAGCATGATTCGCCAGGCGCTGTCCGCCGCGGGCATCGAGACCGATGTCTTCAGCAACATTTCGGAGGCTCAGTATGGCGTGAGCCGGGCCGGCTACGCGGTGCTGATCATCGATCGCGGTTTGCCGGACGGCGATGGCCTGACTTTTCTGCGGTCCTTGCGCGCGGCGGGCCAGACGACGCCGTCCCTGATGCTGACCGCTCGCGACGCGCTGCATGACCGCGTCGACGGACTGGAGAGCGGTGCCGACGACTATGTGACCAAGCCGTTCGCGATGAGCGAACTGGTCGCGCGGGTGCGGACGTTGATGCGCCGTCCGGCGGCGTTGACCGAACTGGTCGTATCGTTCGCCGACCTCACTGTCGATCCGCAGCAACGCGCGTTGCGCTGCGGCGGCCAGTCGGTGCTGCTCGCGCCTGCCGAGTTGCAGATCGCGCTGTGCCTCGCGAACGCGGCGGGTGCAACCGTGCGGCACGCGGCGCTCGAACATGCCGCCTGGGGACTCGGCGAAGCCGTCACGCCCAATGCATTGGAGGTGACGCTGCACCGTCTGCGCAAGAAGCTGACGACGATCGGCGCGACGACGCGGCTCGCGAATATCCGCGGCGCAGGCTTCGCGCTGCAGCCCGCTGCGGGTCGCGCCGAGCAACGCTAACCTCAACCGCCTCGAGTTCGCCATGTTCAGTCACTGGATTCGAAGTTTGTCCGCGCGGCTTTGGGTGACCAGCATTGTCGCGCTGGCGATTTGCCTCACCGTGCTGGCGACGGTCAGCATCTATGCGTTCAATCATTTCCCGCAGCGCACGATGGGGCGGCACGAGGAGATGGAAAGCGCCAAGGAGATCACCGCTGGCCTGCGCTTCGACGACGCCGGCCGGCCGGTCTCCGTGCAGCTTTCGGAGGTGGGCGCGTGGGTCTACGAGGTGCTGCCCACGGAGCGGAAGTACCGGATACTCGATGAACGCGGCAACCTGCTGCTCGCATCGAGCGGCGCTCAAGGCGGCGGAGCATGGATCGCAGGCGATCTTTCAGAAGCTGTCGGCAAGATTCGGCGAGTGGAAATCGGGACGAAGCCATTCGAGGTTCTGACGTTGAAGGTTCAGCATCGGACGGCGACCTTCTACACCCAGACTGCGGATTCGGAGCGTTTTGTCGACGCGCTCGTCGGCGCGAAGGTCAAGCAGATTCCTGCGACCGTCAAGACGATCATTTTCGTCGCCACGATCATCTTCGGCCTGACGCTGACGTTTACCGTGCATCGGGTACTCAGGCCGCTGCGGGACGCATCGAGCGCCGCCGCGCGGATCACGCCGCGCAACCTCACTACGCGGCTCTCCACCCAACGCATTCCGAGCGAAATCAAGCCGCTGATCAATGCCTTCAACGAAGCACTCGACAGACTCGAAAACGGTTTCGCTGTTCAGCAGCAGTTTCTCGCATCGGCCGCGCATGAACTCCAGACACCGCTGACCTTGATCCGAGGCCAGATCGAGTTGCAGCCGGGGATCGAGGACAAGGAACTGCTGTTTCGCGAAATCGATCTGATGGCTCGACAGGTCCGGCAGTTGCTGCATCTCGCGGAGGTCAGCGAGTCGCAGAACTTCAGCTTCGGCGCGGTGAACATTGTCGACGTCGCTCAGGACGTGGTGGACTATCTCGCGCGCAAGGCCGACAGAAAGGAGGTCGAGCTGCGGCTCGAAACGCGGGCCGCGCCGCCGTCGATCTGGGCGGACAGAAGCGCATTGTTCATTCTGCTGAAGAACATTGTCGAGAATGCGATCAACGCGTCGCCTTCCCACGGCGCGGTATTGCTGATCGTCGACGGCGTCTCGGTGCTGGTCGAGGACGCAGGGCAGGGGATCAAGCAGGAGTATCTGCCCTTCCTCTTCAAGCGGTTCTGGCGTGCGCCGGATGCCAGACATGCCGGCGCCGGCCTCGGCCTCGCCATCTGCAAGGAGATCGCGACGGCTCATGAATGGCGGTTGACGGTGAGCAGGCTGGTTTCGGGAACGCGGTTCACGGTCTGGTTTTCGTAGCTTTCGTAGCGCAGTGCAAGCGGTTCACACCGGGTTCGCACCGAGTTCACGCCGGGGTTCGCACGGGGTTCGCACCGTCAACCACGTGACGACCCGGGCAGGCGCTGCCCCACCTTCTTGCGCGCCGAGGGCGTCAGCACCCCGGCGAAAAACAGATCCAGCGCTTTCTCCAGTGCTTCGCGCGGCGTCAGCCCCGTTCGCGTGAGCAACGCCGGCTCGTGCACGCCTCTGGCAACCTGCAGCCAGTACTCGGCGGCGAACTTCACGTCGATGTCGGCGCGGATCATCTGCTGTTCGATGCCGAGGTTCAGGAGCCGCGTGAATACCGCCGGGATATTGCGCTCCTTGATGATCTGGATTTCATCGTAGAGGTGCGGCGCGAAGCGGTGGAGATCCTGCAGAAAGCCGGGCGACATCGCGCCCACCTGATCGGTGACCACGCGCAGCAAACCTTCGAGCTTCGCGGGGAACCGGCCGGGTCCGTCGAGTATTTCGGTGGCCTGGCGACGGACAGTGGCGCCGGTCGCCGTGATGATCGCAGCGACCATCGCGTCCTTCGACGGAAAGTGAACGTAGAGCGTCTTTTTGCTCATGCCGAGCGCGAGCGCGAGCCGGTCCATGGTGAGCCCGCTATAGCGCTCCCGCAGCAGGATCTCGCGCGCGGCCGCAAGGATGATTCCCGCTGGCCCGTCGGCGAAATCGACCGGTGGCAAAGGTGTCGGCGGCGTGGCGATGTTACGGTTCTCCTTTGTCGACGAGCCGGATACGCAGGCTCGTTCCCGTCCAGACGATGAGCGGTTCCATGATCTGAACTCCGCGCGGTTTCGCTCGCGCTACGGTTGCTGCTGCTCCATTGCCGCGGCCTGCCATCCGCCGCCCAGCGACTGGAATAGCGCTGCCGTATCGGTAAAGCGGTCGGCTTGCGCACGGGTTCGGTCGAGCGCCGTTTGCAGCGTCTGACGTTGCGTGTCGAGCAAGCCAAACTGACTGACGCCGCCCGCCGCATATTGCGCGTGCGCGATCGCCAAACTCGCCTGCGCCTGTTGCGCGGCGTCGTCGCGCGCCTGCAGTGTCCGGGCGTCGTTCTGCAATGCCGTCAGCGTGTCCGCGACCTGTTGCAGCGCCTGAAGCACGGTTTGCTGATAGCCGGCAAGCGCGTCGTCGTAAGCCGCCTGGGCCGAACGTTTTTTCGCGCGCAATTCACCGCCGTGAAAAATCGGTTGCGTGATGTTCAGACCGATGTTCCAGATGTTCAGACCTTTCACCACGTCCTGTATGTCGGTGCGCTCCGAACCGATTCCCGCCGACAGCGAAAACTGCGGATAAAGGTTGGCTGTCGCCACGCCGATATTCGCGCTCGCCTGATGCAATAACGCTTCTGAGGCGCGAATGTCGGGGCGCTCGCGCGCGAGCGTCGAGGGCAACGTGACCGGCACGTTGCCGGGCAGATGCAGCGAGTCCAGCGTCATCTCGTCGAATTCCGCTTGCGACGGCGCGACCCCGAGCAGGATCGCGAGTTGATGCTCGGCCTGAGCGCGTTGCGTGGCGAGCGGCGGCAGCGAGGCGCGGGTCTGCGCAAGCAGGCCGCGCTGGCTGCGCAGGTCGAGTTCCGACGCGCCGCCCGCCGCGAAGCGGGCCTGCATGATCGCCAGCTGTTGTGCCTGTGTGTCCGCAAGACGCTGCGTCAGTTCAATCTGCTGCTGCAACGAAGCGCGCCGCACGACGGTTGCGACGACATTGCCGGCGATGGACAGCCGCGCGGCCTCGAATTCGAAGGTCTGATAGTCGGCTTGTGCCATCAACGCTTCGAGCGTCCGACGATTGCCGCCGAAGATATCGAACACGTACGACACGCTGACCGACGCGTTGAATAGCGAAAACGGCCCGCGATTCGGTACGTTGGGAATCCCGAATGCAGCGGTGTCGACCTTTTGCCGCGCTCCCGACACCTTTGCATCGACACTCGGGAACTGCGTGGCGCCTGCCTGGGCGTTGTAGTTCTCACGTGCCTCTATCAGTTTCGCGCGAGCTTGCGCGAGGGTCGGGCTCTGCCTTAAGGCCTGGTCGACCAGACGATCGAGCGGTTCCGAATGAAACTGCGTCCACCACATCGACGCGGCGTGGCCGGATGAGGTAAAGGTCTGCGACGAACCCGCCGCGCCGCTTGCCGCCTCCGTCGCGGCAGGCAACCGCTCGCGTGTATAGGTTTGCGTGTCCGGCGGCGCGGGCGCATGAAAGTCCGGGCCGACGGTGCAGGCGCACAGCGCAAGGAAGGGCAGGAGCGCGAGGCGTTTCATGACGGGCTCTCCTAGTCGAGCGTGCGCCGATAGAAGCGCAGTGCCACGCCCATCACGACGGCCGTGAAGAGTGCCATGGGCCACACGGAGGGCCAGAGTTCCGTCCAGCCGTTGCCCTTGAGAACAATGCCGCGGATCAGGCGGTTGAAGTACGTCAGCGGCAGCAGATTGCCGATGAACTGCGCCCAGCGCGGCATGCCGGCGAACGGGAACATGAAGCCCGAAAGCAGGATGTTCGGCAGGAAATAGAACACGGCCAGCTGCATGGCCTGCAACTGGTTCTGTGCGAGCGACGACAGCGTGATGCCGACCGTCAGGTTCGCCGCGATAAACAGCAGCGCCGCGAGATAGATCGCCACCACACTGCCGACGAACGGCACATGGAATGCGTAGCGCGTCGCCACCAGGATGATCGTCGCCTGGATCAGGCCGATCATCACGTAGGGCACGATCTTGCCGGTCATCACTTCGACCGGCAGGGCCGGCGTGGCGAGCAGATTTTCCATCGTGCCGCGCTCGCGTTCGCGCGTGACCGCGAGGCCGGTCATCATCACGAGCGTCATCGTCAGGATGACGCCCATCAGGCCCGGCACCACGTTGTATTGCGTGATGCCCTCGGGGTTGTAGAGACTGTGAATCAGGACGCTGAATGCGGGCTGGCTGCCGTTCAGATGGGCGAGCGGGCCGGTGATGTCCTTGTCGGCGACCGGCTGCACGAGGTTCGGCAGCGCGCCGATGGCCGTATTCGTTGCAGTCGGATCGGTCGCGTCGGCTTCGACCAGCAGTGACGGATGTTCGCCGCGCAGCAGACGCCGCGAAAAATCGACCGGCACGTTCAGCACGAACTGCACGCGGCCCTGCGCGAGGGCAAGGCGGCCGGCCTCCTCGTTGGGCAGCGATTCGACGATGTCGAAGTAAGCGGAGTTCTTCATCGCCGCGACGAAGCTGCGCGAAAACGGGCTGTTATCGCCGATGATGACGGCGGTGGGCAGATGCTTGGGATCGGTATTGATCGCATAGCCGAACAGCGCGAGCTGAATCACCGGCACGCCGACGATCATGCCGAACGTGACGCGGTCGCGCCGCAATTGCAGGAATTCCTTGAGCACAATGCTCCACCAGCGCGTCAGTGAAAATAGCGTGCGTGTTGTCACGGGCGTGCTCCGAAGTTGTCCGTCGAGCGGTTCATCAGATAGATGAATACGTCTTCGAGCCCGGTTTCGATGCGCTCGATGCGCAGTTCAGCACCGGCGGCTGCCTGTTTGACGGCGTTTTCCAGCGCGGCGTGATCGTGGCCGCTCACGTGCAGCGCCGAGCCGAAGACGACGGTCTGGTCGACGCCGGGTGTCTTGCGCAACTGTTCGGACAGCTGGCTCAGATGGTCGCCGTAGAGAGCCCACGTCGCGAGATTCTGCGATTCGATCACTTCTCGCGCCGTGCCTTTCGCGAGCAGCTTGCCGTACGCGATATAGGCGAGCTTGTGACAACGCTCGGCTTCGTCCATGTAATGCGTGCTGACCAGTACCGAGATGCCGTGCGCGGCGAGCTGGTGTAGCTCTTCCCAGAAGTCGCGCCGGGCAGCGGGATCGACTCCCGCGGTGGGTTCGTCGAGCAGCAGCAGCCGCGGTTCGTGCAACATGCAGGCGGCCAGTGCGAGCCGCTGCTTCCAGCCGCCGGACAGGGAACCCGTCAGCTGATGCGCGCGGCTTTGCAGTCCGAGCGATTCGAGCGAGCGGTCGACAGCCTCCTTGCGGTTCTTCATCTGATAGATGCGCGCGACGAAGTCGAGATTCTCGCGAATGGTCAAATCTTCCCAGTATGAGAAGCGCTGCGTCATATAGCCGACGTTGCGCTTGATCTGCGCGCTCTCACGGTTGATGTCGAAGCCGAGGCACGTGCCGGTGCCCGAATCGGGCGTGAGCAGTCCGCACATCAAGCGGATCGAGGTTGTCTTGCCGCTGCCGTTCGGTCCGAGAAAGCCGAAGATCTCGCCGCGTGCTACCTGCAGGGACACGTCGTTGACGACGTGCTTGTCGCCGAAGTGCTTGTTCAGATTCCGCACGTCGATCGCATAGTCCTGGGCGGAAGGGTTCATTGCAGCGTCACCGTGACGGGTTGGCCCGGATGCAGCTTGCTTGCGTCAGCTGCGAACGGATGCGCTTCGACCATGAAAACCAGTTTCGCGCGGCTCTCGTTGCTGTAGATCACGGGCGGCGTGTATTCGGCCTTGCTCGATATGTAGGTGATTCTGGTGGGTATGTCTGCTGCGCAGCCGTCGCAGTGCACCAGCAACGTTCGTCCCGTCGCGAGCCGGCCGACCACGGTTTCAGGCACGAAAATGCGCACCTTCACGTTCTGCGGCGGCAGCATCTGGACGACGGGACTGCCCGCCTGCACCCACTCGCCGGCTCGGTACAGCGTGTCGTAGACAAGCCCGTCAGCGGGAGCGTTCACGCGCTTCTGATCGAGCTTCCATTGCGCCTGAGCGACAGTGGCCTGCGCGGCTGCGATCTGTGCGTTCTGCGCCGCGATCTGTTGCGAGCGGCCGGGCAGGCGCGCTACCTGAACCTGATTGCGGAGCTCACGAACCTGGGCAGCCGTTGCGTCGGCGTTGGCGCGCGAATCGTCGAGTTGTGCCTTCGGAATGCCGCCGGCGTGGAATTGCGCTTCGTCGCGCGTCAGTTGCAGCGACGCCTTGCGCGCATTGGCGAGCGCCTGGGCGAGTTGCGCCCGCACCGCATCGACTTCGGGCGGACGTTTTCCCGTCTCGATGTCCGCCAGCTGCGCGCGTGCCGCCGCGAGCTGCTGCTGCGCCTGTTGAAGTGCGGCGGTTTCGTCGGCCGATTCGAGCGTGAAGAGCGGCGCGTTCGCCTGCACCGTTTGTCCCCGCGCGACCGACAGCTGGGTGAGCGCGCCGGACTGCGACGACGCCAGATAGACGAATTCGCCTTCTATGTAGCCTTGATATTCGTTGTTGTTATGACGCGAGCAGCCGGACAGCACGGCGACGACGAGTAGCAGCGACAGCGGCGCGCAATGAAGCCGAATCATGACTGGCTCCGCAAGGTGCGGCGGCGCAATGCGTACGTGCCGAAGGCTGGAAGGGGCGGGGTTCGCCAGTCTTGCGCGGTGGCAAGCGGCAGCGTCACGCGTGTGATAACCGGATTGAAAACTGGCATGGATTCAAGTTCCGTTTGAGCGCGCCGCACTTGCCGTGCGCTATAAACCAGTAGTCCAAATCGATTGGATTCGGACGTGGCGTTGGACCGCTTTGATGTCCGCGCTCAAAGTGGGCGGCGCTTCAGTTCCGGACAGCACGCCGGTGGATCGATTCGTCCGCGCGCCACCGAACCGCACCCATCGGTCGATGGAAACTATCTTCGTCGTATAGGTTTCCTGGGTCAATCGAAATGTGAAGGCCCGGACTTGTGGAGTGGCGATACGGCTTCGCGGCAACTATGCGGGTGTGGCGCCGACCGGGTATGCGGCATCGGCTTTGGTCCGGGTTTTCCCTGCCGTTCGCGGAACAACCGGGCGGCACGGCATGCCGACGAGGACGGTACTTCGTTTGATCGGCGGAGCTTGTGCCAAAAGCGCCGCTAACGATCCCTATTCAGCTCTTCTATAGCAAGAAGCAACGGCCACGAGGACCGTGGCCGAACGCATGCTTTGCTTTAGCGTACAAGACACGGACGTTTGTTATCGAACTTCCAGTTCGGAATCAGAAACTGCATCGCGATGCCGTCGTCACGCGCGCCCAGGCCGTGCTGTTGATACAGGGCGTGCGCCTTTTCCACTTCGTCCAGATCGAGCTCGACGCCAAGGCCCGCCTTTTCCGGCACCTTCACTTTGCCGCCTACGATCTGCAACGGATTGCGAGTCAGACGCTGGCCGTCCTGCCAGATCCAGTGGGTATCGATCGCGGTGATCTTGCCGGGCGCAGCGGCGGCGACCTGGGTGAACATCGCGAGCGAAATGTCGAAGTGGTTATTCGAATGCGAACCCCACGTCAATCCCCACTCATTGCACATCTGCGCCACGCGGACCGAGCCTTGCATCGTCCAGAAGTGCGGGTCGGCAAGCGGGATGTCCACCGACTGCAGCTGGATGGCGTGGCCCATCTGGCGCCAGTCGGTCGCAATCATGTTGGTGGCGGTCGGCAAGCCGGTTGCGCGGCGGAATTCGGCCATCACTTCGCGGCCGGAATAACCATTCTCGGCGCCGCACGGGTCTTCCGCATAGGCCAGCACGTGGTGTTGATCGCGGCAAAGACGAACTGCCTCGGAAAGCGACCACGCGCCATTCGGGTCGAGCGTCACACGCGCTTTCGGGAATCGTTCGGCGAGCGCCGTGACCGCTTCGATTTCGGCGTCGCCGGGAAGCACGCCGCCTTTGAGCTTGAAGTCGTTGAAGCCGTAGCGCGCTTGCGCGGCTTCGGCGAGGCGCACCACGGCCTCGGGCGTCATGGCTTCTTCGGTGCGAAGGCGCTCCCACTCGTCGCTGCCGTCCGCGCCGCTGGCGTACGGCAGATCGGTTTTGTTGCGGTCGCCGATGTAGAACAGATAGCCGAGCATTTCGACTTCGTCGCGCTGCTGGCCTTCGCCGAGGAGTGCGGCAACCGGTACGCCCAGATGCTGTCCGAGCAGATCGAGCAGCGCTGCTTCGAGCGCGGTCACCGCGTGGATGGTCGTGCGCAGATCGAAAGTCTGCAGGCCGCGTCCGCCGGCGTCGCGGTCCGCGAACTGCGTGCGCGCTTTGTTGAGCACGGCCTGAAGGTTGCCGATCGACTGACCCACGACGAGCGGACGCGCATCGTCGATGGTCTTGCGGATGCTCTCGCCGCCGGGGACTTCACCGACACCGGTGTTGCCCGCGCTGTCGCGCAGAATGACGATGTTGCGCGTGAAGAACGGTCCATGCGCGCCGCTCAGGTTCATCAGCATGCTGTCACGGCCGGCGACCGGAACGACACGCAGCTCGACGACCGTCGGGGTGGCATTCGATTGGAAGGTATTCGTGGACATGGTGGTTGGATCAGATAAGTTAGGAATCCGACTGGCGGGAGCCGTTTGGGTGTGCGGTGCCAGGCGCTGAAGCGAGCGCCGGCAATGAGGCTGAAAGCACGTTGCTCATGGCGGGCTATGCGTTGAAGTCAGTGGGCTTCGCTACGCACGGCTTGCGCCGGCGCGTCACGATTCACGCGACGATTGCGGGTGAGGAAGCCGGCTGCCGCCGCGACCAGCGACGCCACGCCCAGCCCGTACAGGCCGCCGGAAATCGAGCCGGTGTGCTGTTGCAGGTAGCCGAAAGCAGCAGGAGCGAAGAAACCTCCGAGGTTGCCGACCGAGTTGATCAGCGCAATCACGCCGGCCGCGACACGCGCATCCAGATACCCCTGCGGAATCGGCCAGAACAATGATGAAGCGGCCTTGAACCCGATCGCGGCGAAGCAGATCGCCACGAACGACAGAACAGGGTTGCCGGATGTCGAAGCGAACAGCCCGCAAGCCGCGATGACGAGCGCAGCCGCGAGCCATGCCTGCTGGAAGCGCCACTTGGCCGACAGCACCGCGAAACAGTACATCGCGACCATGGCAATGAGCCAGGGTATCGCGTTGAGCATGCCGACTTCGAAGTCCGACAATCCACCCATCTTCCTGATAATCGTCGGCAGCCAGAAGGTCGCCGCGTAGATCGTCAATTGAATCGCGAAATAGAGGAAGCAGAACAGCAGAATTTGCGGGTCCTTCAACAGTTTTGCCGTCGGCAGGCGCGCAGCACCAAGCGCGTCGCGCTCGGCCTGCTCGGCGGCGATGGCCGTGGCGAGAACTTGCTGTTCTTCGGCGCTCAGCCACGCGGCGTCGCGAATGCGCGACTTCAGCAACATCCAGCTCACGGCGCACAAGCCCACCGAAAACCCGCCTTCAATGAGAAACATCCACTGCCAGCCGTGCAGTCCCAAGCCGCGAATCGACAGCAGGGCGCCCGTAATCGGCCCGGACAGCACCGATGCCAGCGCCGAGCCGGCGAGGAAGACCGCGACGGCCTTGCCGCGCTCTTTCTGCGGCAGCCACTGCGTGAAATAGAAAACGACGCCGGGGAAGAAGCCGGCCTCGGCGACGCCCAGCAGGAAGCGCAGCACGTAAAACGACGTGTCGTTCCAGACGAAAGCCATGGCCGCGGCCACCACGCCCCACGTGCCCATGATGCGCGTGAGCCAGGCGCGGGCTCCGTACCTCTGCATGAGAACGTTCGACGGCACTTCGAACAGCGCGTAGCCGATGAAGAACAAGCCGCTCCCGAGTCCATACGCGGCGGCGCCGATTCCAAGATCCGCCTGCATGTGCGAATTGGCGAAGCCGATGTTCACGCGGTCGATATAGTTCGCGATGAACATGATCAGAAAGAGCGGCAGCACGTGCCGCTTGACCTTGGAAACGGCGGACTCGAGCGGGCCGGTCGCGGTGGCGAAAGCAGATGTCAAGGGTGTCTCCAGTGTCGGCCGATTCGACGGCCTGATCGAACGCAACGCGCCGCATCCGGCAGCAGCGGGAACGACCTCCGCTCAATGGCATGAGATACGTTGTCAGACGACAGTCTACGTTTTCCGTTTTCACTTTCCAATGGAGCGTTTACCCTGGTCATTCACGCCTTTATGGCAGCCATTGGACCGGAATCAGCCGTATTGGCGCTGAACTTCAAGCGAACTGGCTAAGACATCTGATGACTCGGACTCTATCGAGTCATCGACTTGGACTACGCTATGATGACCCTATTGAGACGTCAGATGACGTGACGCGCGCGCAACGTGTGCTTTTCCAGTTGATGAGGCAACAAGCTACAAATGAGCAGCCTGACTGAGAAGGTGGTGGCCACCCTTTCCGACGAAATCCGCCGTGGATCGCTTAGGCCGGGAGACCGTATTCCTACGGAAGTCGCGCTGATGAAGCAGCTCTCGGTGAGCCGCTCGGTGGTTCGCGAGGCGATGTCACGCCTGCAGGCCGCGAAAGTGGTTGAGACGCGTCACGGCGTCGGCACCTTCGTATTGGCGCCGGCGGCGGAAGAACCGGTGCAACTGCCTGCCGCCGACCTGTCCAACATGCTCGACGTGATGGCCATTATCGAGTTCCGGATCGACGTCGAGGCGGCATCCGCTGCTTTTGCGGCGGCGCGGCGCACTGCGCAGAATCTCAAGCAGATGCGCAGCGCGCTGGAGCGTTTCGAAGCCGAACTGGAGCGGGGCAGTACCGACGTGCTGGCGCATGACATCGAGTTTCATCTGCAGATCGCGCGAGCCAGCGGGAATCGGTACTTCTTCGACGTTCTCAGTCAACTCGGACGCGCGGTGAGTCCGCGCACGCGGCTAGGTTCCGCCGAGATCGCGGAGCTCGACCATGTCGAACATCTGCGCAATGTGCTGCGCGAGCATCAGTTGATTTACCGGGCAATCGAACGTGAGGACCCGGACGACGCACGCGCCGCCATGCGGATGCACCTGAGCAACAGTCGCGAAAGACTTCGACGCGCGCACGAGTTGAGCAAAGCGGGCGCGTAACCTGTCTTTCCGCGCGGCAGACTTGCCGTCGATGTCATTTCAGCACGAGCTGCATGCCGCAGCACAGAACAAAGACCAGAAGGGCGGCGGCGACTGCCATGTTCAGCGGGTAGCGCATTCTCTTCACCTGGCGCGAGCGTTGCGGTGCTTTCATCCTAATCAGCTGATGGAAGATAAAAAGTGGTCAATGAATGGCTATGTGCGAAAGCCAACGTAGCGCGTCGGCTTATACGGCTGTTTGTTTGCGGGAGCGTTTCCAGTCGCGCAGGCGTTGCGCCGGATTGCAATGCCTCTTTTGCGGCTGGATGGCAGGCATTGCAAACCGCATGCGCGGCGGCGCCGCGGTGACGCCGCCGTGACGTCGGCGACTGGTTACTGCGACACGGCAGGCGGCTGGATACCCGCCGGTGCGCTGCGTGACAGCTTGTTCGCCGCGGCGAGATCTTCCGAGAGGCTGGTGCGCAGCGTCGCGATCGCCTGCTCCGGGTTGGCCGGCTTCAACTGCTCGCGAGCAAGCGAGTCGTAGACGTAGTGGCGCAGCATCGGGTCCTGCGTCTTGTTCAACACCTCGTGATACACCGCGACGATGTCGCCTTCACGTCCGCTCATCGCGTACAGGCGGCGCAGCTGTTCCAGATCGTTGACCACCGCGAAGCCCGGACCCATCGGTCCGTGAGGCGGCAGCCAGTCGCCGTGATGCGGCTCGTCATGCGCGTGGGTCGCTGCGGGCGGCGGTGGCGCTTCCTGTGCGAGCGCGGCTCCTGCGGCAAAGGTCAATACAGCGGCCAACGCCGCGCTCACTGATTTTCTCGTCATGATCTCGCTCCCATCGAGATAGCGCCGGCGCTACAGTGCGCCAGCGCATCAGCAACGATAGTCGACATGAGCTTGCGCCGGGTTACGGAAGACCACGTTGTAACTTACCGAACCTTGCGCAGAGGCCGGCGGAGCCGGCAACGCGAACCGGCATGGCTCGGCCGACGCCAGGGTGTGCCCGCTGGCGCAATGACGCCGGATAGCGCATGATGGCAGCGATGCGCCGTCCGACCCCACAAGCAGCAAGCGTTCGCGGGACGCACGGCACACGCGCGGCCACCGGTCATCTGTCAGGAGGAGTGAATCCGGGCGATGTCCGGTCGGCGAGTATCCAATACGTTAAGGAGGATTTCGCATGGACCGACCCGAGGCCGCCAATCCGTTTGGCGATTTCACCAAAATGCTGGAGCAGTTCAAGCTCCCCGGCTTCGACGTGCCCGCCATCATGGAAGCGCGGCGCAAGGACGTCGAAGCGCTGGTTCAGGCCAATCAAACCGCCTTGCAAGGCATGCAGTCGCTGGCGCAGAAACAGGCTGAGATGCTGCGCGCCACGCTGAGCGAATTGCAATCGCTCACGGGGCAGTTGTCCGCCGGGGGCGCTGCGCCTTCGGCGAAAACCGCCGAGCTGATCCAGCAAAGTCTGCATAAGTCGCTTGCCGATATGCAGCAACTCGCGCAAGCCGCGTATCAGACTCAAGCCGAGTCGTATGCGGTGATCGCCAAGCGCGTGGAAGAGAACGTGCACGAACTCAAGTCGCTTTTGCAGCAACAGAAGAAGTAAGGGCGCGTCGCATTACTCGATTCGAGTGTGACGTGGCCTGAAGAAGTATCGGTGCCGCGGATCGGCCGTCAGGTCATCCGCGGTATTTTTTTGCCTCGCGAATCCGGTTTCAAACGGGCCTTTTCTATTCATGGACAGGCCATCCACTTTGCCGGTTATTGTCAGAGGAAAACGGCGATAAAAGGCGAATTATTCAGCGTTCGCCTACATTTGCATCGGCACGCGCGGCGCGTCGATATTTTTCTGCCGCCACGTGGCGTTTTCACACACCTGTTCGCTTTAAACAGCATGCGTCGCGAATATCTGCGCCGAAGCGCCGCTGCTCGTGGACATCGTCCCCAAAAATCAAACGCGCTCGGACGGCGGGGAGGCGGCTGAAGGTTCGAATCGCCTCGCAAACGATTGCCATGCCTTCGCGCGACGCCTAAAGTTTCGCGCCGCCACTCCGTAGACGCATTCACGCAACCCCACTGGTGTGAATGCAGCACTGGCGCTGCCAGTCGCGGAGTGCGCCCCTAGTTCGTCGTTTGTGATCGGCTGCGCGCCGGGCACGAGCGTTTCACCTCGAAGGAATTCTCTTGAAACCGATGCTCTCTATCGGCATTGCTCGCGCAATGCTCGGGGCAAGCTGCGCGCTGTCGTTTGCCGCGCATGCCACGCTCGGCCAGAACGTCAGCACTATCGACAGCGATCAGACACGCATGCATGCAGTCGCTCATACGGCCACCGCGCAAGGGGCGTACTCGGTGTACCTGCTCACGATGCCGTCCGGCACGCTGGTGCGCGAGTACGTTGCGCCCAACGGCATCGTCTTCGGTGTCGCGTGGGAAGGCCCGACGCTGCCGGATCTGAAGGCCGTGCTCGGCGCCGCGTTCGATCAGTACGCCGCGGCCACCGCAACGCGCAGCGCAACGCCGCTCGCGGTTTCCAGCAGCGATCTGGTGGTGTACTCCGGCGGCCATCTGCGCGCGTTCGCCGGCCATGCCTATGTGCCGCAAGCGGTGCCCGCGGGTGTCGATGTCGGCGTCGTTCAATAACGGAGCGGTCATGCGCCATACGCCTTCGTTTATCACCCTGCTGTGCGCGGCGCTGCTCGCGTTGCTGGTCAGTGCCTGCGGCGGCGGGGGCGGCGGCTCCAGCGGCTCGGCCGCGTCGGCCAATTCCAGCACCTCGGCCAGCCCGACCGTCAGTACCTCGCCTTCGCCCCAAGTGGTGGCGGCCAATGCGGTGCAGGTCAGCGTCGATGCCGGCGTGAGCGGCGTGCCGAACATGCCGTTTGTCAGCGTCACGATTTGCGCGCCCGGCGCGAGCCAGTGTGAAACCATCGATCACGTGCTGGTGGATACCGGTTCGTGGGGCTTGCGCGTGTTCGCGGCGCAATTGCCCGCATCGATGACGCTGCCGCAGCAGAAGGACGGCTCGGGCAATCTGGTCGCCGAATGCATGCAGTTCTTCGACGGCTACACGTGGGGTCCGGTGAAGCTCGCCGACTTGCAGATCGCCGGCGAAAAAGCAGCTTCGTTGCCGATCCAGGTGATCGACCCGGGCTACGCTTCCGTGCCGGCCGATTGCGCGAGCGTAGGCTCGCCGCGCAACACGCCGGTTGCGTTGCAGGCCAACGGCGTGCTCGGTATCGGCGTGTTCAAGCACGACTGCGGCGCGGCCTGCGTTCAACAGGCGGTGTCCGGCACCTATTACGGCTGCAGCGGCTCGGTTTGCACGGCGATTCCGCTGGTCGAGGCGCTGCAGGTCGCCAATCCGATTCCCTACTTCGCCACCGACAACAACGGTTCGGTCCTCAGCCTGCCAACGGTGTCGGGCGGGGCGCCGTCGGTGACCGGGCAACTGGTGTTCGGCATCGGCACGCAGACCAACAATACGCTCGGCAACGCGCAGGTGATCGGCGTGAGTGCGTCCAACGGCACCTTCACGACGGTGCAGAACGGCAGGACGTATTCGCACAGTATCCTGGACAGCGGCTCGACCGGCCTGTTCTTTCAGACCAGCGCGTTGCCGGTGTGCGCGAGTCCGAATAGCGCGTATTACTGCCCGAGTTCGACCGAGCAGCTCAGTGCGACGATCGAAGGCGTGAACGGCATCACGAGTGCGATCACGTTCAGTGTCGGCAACGCCACCGCGATCGCGCAGACGTACAGCGGCGATGCGGCGCTGCCGTTGCTGGCCGGCCCGGCGTTCGTGACGTCGACAATCTTCGACTGGGGACTGCCGTTCTTCTACGGCCGCAACGTGTATGCCGCGGTCGAGCAGCAGACGACACCTGGCGGCACCGGTCCTTATGTCGCGTATTGAGCACTAGCGGCGTGGCGCCGCACGCTTTGGCGGCGCTGCTGGAGTTGCTGCTGGAGTTGCTGCCTTGGCTATCGCCTGAGCCGCAGGCGCCTGCGGTCTCTCCGCCTGAGTGGCAACGTGGGCGAACTGCGGTGGCGGCTCTGCTCGATCTGCCGTTACCGTGGCGTCGCTCCCGCTGCGGCAATCACCCGATGCACGAAGCGCAGCTTGTCCACCACCGGCGCGGCCAGCGTGAACGGATAACCGTCGGGCATCCCGAGGCTGCGGTTCAAACTGTTCAACGCATACGTGAGCGGAAACCAGCGCTTCATCAGATTCTCGAAGCTGGCGTCCTCCACAGGCGTCCGGTCGGTCAGCGTCGGCTCGCTCGGGTCGTCGGGTAAGAGCGCGACGCCATATGAGGTCGACGTATCCAGGACGTCGACGATCAGCAGGTAGTGCGCCCACGTCTCGGCCCAATCTTCCCAAGGATGCATCGTCGCATACGCGCTGATGAAGGACGCCTGCCAGTCAGCCGGCGCGCCATTGCGATAGTAGGCCGTCAGCGCCTCGCCGTAGTCGGCGCGTTCGTCGCCGAACAGCTTGCGATACGGTTTGATCCAGCGCGGGTCGTTCTCCACCAGCCGACTGAAGTAGTAGTGGCCCGTCTCATGGCGGAAGTGGCCAAGCAAGGTGCGATAGGGCTCGCCCATCGCGGTGCGGACCCTCTCGCGGTAGGCGTCGTCGGCTTCGGCGAGGTTCAGCGTAATCAGGCCATTGTCGTGGCCGGTCAGCACCTTTTCGCCATCGTCGCAGTCTTCGAGGAATTCGAAGGCGAGGCCGTGCTCCGGGTCGGTCTGGCGCGACGGCGCGTCGACGCCGAGCGCGCTCAGCGTGTACAGCAGACGCCGTTTCGCCACTTCCATCCGATACCAGTAGAACCGGTTGTCCGTCGTGCTCAGATTCGGAATCGTCAGTGTCAGCTGGCAGGCGTGGCACAGCGCGTCGGGCGAATCGGCGGGGATCATCCAGTTGCAGATGTTTTCGACGGCATAGTTGTGACACTGCCGGAACAGCGCACCCCCGGCGCCTGGATGCAGGCTGCGCCAGCGCCCTTCGCCGGCTTCTTCGAAGGCGCTGATTTCGGCCAGTTCCGGCACATAGCCGAGCAACGCGTCGCAACGCTCGCAACGAACGTTTTCATAGAACACGAGGTGCGAGCAGCGATTGCAGTGGAAGGTTTTCATCGATTGGAGACTCCGCAATCTTCATGCCGCATTTGCCAGACGTCACTGGTTTAACGCACATTACGTGCATGATCGTGCATCGGCTCTGCGCCGCTTTGGTGCGCCGGGCCGGAAAAGGCAGTGGAAAGACGCGTTGTTCGATCGACCGGACGCTCGGCAGACGCGGCAGACTTCCAAGCAGGCTGTAATCCGGGCAGTGCAGACAGTTCACGCGGTTTTTCGATCCACGGCATGAAGCTTGCTTTTGGCGGGCTGCCATCCCTTGTCCCAGGAGTCCAGTGTGTCCATACGCGTCGCGTTGAATCATGTCACACATTATCGCTACGACAGGCTGGTTGCACTGTCGCCTCAGGTCGTGCGTCTGCGGCCTGCGCCCCATTGCCGGACCCCGATTCTGTCGTATTCGATGCGGATCGAACCGGCCGGGCACTTCATCAACTGGCAGCAGGACGCGTTCGCCAACTATCAGGCGCGTCTCGTGTTTCCCGAGAAGACGCGCGAATTCAAGGTGACCGTGGATCTGGTCGCCGAGATGGCCGTCTACAACCCGTTCGACTTCTTTCTCGAACCTTCCGCCGAGCAATTCCCCTTCGAGTATGCGCCTGGCCTCGCGCAGGAACTCGCGCCGTACCTCGTCAAACGCACCCCGACGCCGCGCTTCGCCGATTTTGTCGCGAGTATCGACCGGACGCCCAAGCGCACCGCCGACTTCCTCGTCGAACTGAATCAACGCCTGCAGCATGAAATCCGCTATCTGATCCGCATGGAGCCGGGCGTGCAGACGCCCGAGGAAACGCTGACCAAGGCGTCGGGTTCGTGCCGCGATTCGGGCTGGCTGCTGGTCGAGACCTTGCGGCAACTGGGTCTGGCGGCGCGTTTCGTGTCCGGCTATCTGCTGCAGCTCGCGCCCGATACCAAGTCGATCGACGGCCCGAGCGGCACCGAAGTCGACTTCACCGATCTGCACGCCTGGTGCGAGGTGTACTTGCCGGGCGCCGGCTGGATCGGCTTCGATCCGACCTCCGGTCTGCTTGCCGGTGAAGGGCACATTCCGGTCGCCTGCACGCCGGAACCCGGCAGCGCGGCGCCGATCTCCGGCGCGGTCGACGAATCCGAGGTCGAGTTCGAGCACCTCATGTCGATCGAGCGCGTGCTCGAGACGCCGCGCGTCACCAAGCCGTACAGCGAAGAGGTGTGGAGCGACGTCCTGCAGATGGGCGCGCAGGTCGACCAGCAACTGGGCGAGATGGACGTGCGCCTGACGATGGGCGGCGAGCCGACCTTCGTGTCGGTGCGCGACCGCGACGCCGCCGAATGGAACACCGACGCGCTCGGCCCCACCAAGCGCGGCTATGCGGTGGCGCTGATGGACAAGCTGCGCGCGCAGTACGGCGCGAACGGCTTTCTGCATATCGGCCAGGGCAAGTGGTATCCGGGCGAGCAGCTGCCGCGCTGGGCGATGTCGCTCTACTGGCGCGCCGATGGCGAGCCGTGCTGGCAAGACCCGTCGCTCTTTGCCGACGAACGCGCGCCGGGCGCCTACACCGCCGCGGACGCGCAGCGTTTCCTCGCGCATCTGGCAGGCAAGCTGTCGGTCGACGAAGAGTGCATCCACGCCGGTTTCGAGGACGTCTGGTACTACCTGTGGCGCGAGCGCCGTCTGCCGGTCAACGTCGACCCGTTCGATGCGCGGCTGGACGACGAAATGGAGCGCGCCCGTTTGCGGCGGGTGTTCGACGCCGGTTTGACGAGCGCCACCGGTTATGTGCTGCCGCTCGCCCGTGAACGCGACGTGCCGCATCAGCCGGCGACATGGGTCACCGGCCGCTGGTTCCTGCGCGACGAACGCATGTACCTGATCCCCGGCGACTCGCCGATGGGCTATCGCCTGCCGCTCGACTCGCTACCGTGGGTGTCGAAGACCGACTATCCGTATCAGCACGCCCACGATCCGTTTGCGCCCCCGGCGCCGTTGCGCTCGGCCGCGCAATTGCGGATGCAGTACGAAGGCGAATCCCGCAACCTGAGCGCCGCCGACGCGCGCAATGCGGCTGCCTTGTCGTCGTCGGCGGCTGACTTGCTGAGCGGCATGCCGGGCACCGGCGCGTTGGCCTACGCACCGGACCCGCAGCGAGCGCCGGCCCGCGGAGAGTCGTCGAAGGAGACGATCCGCACGGCGATCTGCGTCGAAGCGCGCGACCCGAAACGTGCCGCCGGTCCCAAAGCGGAGACCGAGGCATTCGGCAGCGGCGACAAGCTGCTGCATGTGTTCATGCCGCCGCTCACCGAACTCGACGACTATCTCGACCTGCTCGCCGCAATCGAAGCGACGGCCGCCGAGTTGCGGATGCAGGTGATCGTCGAAGGCTACCCGCCGCCGCGCGACCCGCGCCTGAAAGTGTTGCAGGTGACGCCGGACCCGGGCGTGATCGAGGTGAACATTCACCCGGCGTCGAGCTGGGACCAACTGGTCAGTCACACCGAGTATCTGTACCAGTCGGCGCACGAAACGTATCTCAGCACCGAAAAGTTCATGACCGACGGCCGGCATACGGGGACCGGCGGCGGCAATCACTTCGTGCTCGGCGGCGCGACGCCGGCCGACAGTCCGTTCCTGCGCCGTCCCGATCTGCTCGCCAGTTTGATCGCGTACTGGCACAACCATCCGTCGCTGTCGTATCTGTTCTCGGGGCTCTTTATCGGGCCGACCAGCCAGGCGCCGCGCGTCGACGAGGCGCGTAACGACCAGGTCTACGAGCTGGAGGTGGCGTTCCGCGAATTGCAGCGGCAGATCGACCTGCTCGGCGGGCGCGACAGCGCGAGTTTGCCGGCCTGGATGATCGACCGGTCGCTGCGCAACATCCTGATCGACGTGACCGGCAACACGCACCGCGCCGAGTTCTGTATCGACAAGCTGTATTCGCCGGATGGCCCGACCGGCCGCCTCGGCCTGCTGGAGTTGCGCGGCTTCGAAATGCCGCCGCATGCGCGCATGAGTCTCGTGCAGCAGCTGTTGCTGCGCGCGCTGGTGGCGCGTTTCTGGCACACGCCGTACACGGAGCGGCTCACGCGCTGGGGCACCGAGCTGCACGACCGGTTCCTGCTCGGCACCTTCGTGAAGATGGATTTCGACGACGTGCTGGGCGAATTGAATGAGGCCGGTTTTGCGTTCGACAGCAGCTGGTTCGCGCCGCACTTCGAGTTCCGTTTCCCGCTGGTTGGCACGGCGACCGTCAACGGCGTCGCGCTGACCATCCGCAACGCGCTCGAACCGTGGCACGTGATGGGCGAGGAGGGCTCGGCGGGCGGGACGGTGCGGTACGTGGATTCGTCGGTAGAGAGGCTCGAAGTGCACGCGCTCGGCCTGAACGGCAACCGCCATGTGCTGGCCGTCAACGGCGTGCCGGTGCCGTTGCAGCCGACCGGCCGCGTGAGCGAGTATGTGGCCGGCGTGCGGTTTCGCGCATGGTCGCAGCCGTCGGCGCTGCATCCCACCATCGGCGTGGACGCGCCGCTCACTTTCGATCTGGTCGATACATGGAGTGGCCGCTCGGTGGGCGGATGCCAGTATCATGTCGCACATCCGGGTGGGCGCAGTTACGATACCTTCCCGGTCAACGCCTACGAGGCGGAAAGCCGGCGGCGCTCACGCTTCTTCGCGTCCGGGCATACGCCGGGGCCGCTCGCGGTGGACACGCCGCAGCGCAGCCTCGAGTTTCCGTTCACGTTGGACTTGCGCTACTGGTAAAACGCAGCAGACCTTTAAACCGACACGATCTTGGCCTTTCAATCGACTTTTCCCTTCGAAACGTCCGCGGCGCGCGCGGACGCTTCTTCCCTGCTGCGGCTGTTGCCGGCCTACGAAGGACACTGGGACGAGTTGCGCGACGTGTCGGGCGCGCTGCGCGAGCCGTGGCGGCAATTTTTCGAGCGGCTCGGCGAAGACGGGATCGCGCGGCTGGATCACAACTGTGCTTCGGTCGCGCAGCAGGTCCGCGACAACGACATCAGCTACAACGTCTATGCGGACAACGGCGTGCCGCGGGCCTGGGCGCTCGACCTGCTGCCGTTCCTGATCAGCGAGGACGAGTGGGCGCATATCGAGCGGGGCGTGACGCAGCGCGCGCATCTGCTCAATGCGATCGTCGCCGATATCTACGGGCCGCAGACCCTGCTTCAGCGCGGGCAGTTGCCCCCCGCGCTGGTATTCGGGCATCCGGGCTATCTGCGCTCGGTGAAAGGCTTCACGCCGCCGGGCGGCCACTACCTGCAAGTGGTCGCGCTCGATCTGGCGCGCCCGCCGAGCGGCGAGTGGACCGTGATGGCGCACCGCACCGAGGCGCCCTCCGGCCTCGGTTACGCGCTGGAGAACCGGCTGATCGTGTCGAGCCTGTTCGCCGATCCGTTCCGCACGATGCACGTGAGCCGCCTCGCACCGACCTATTCGCAACTGATCGCGACGCTCGTGCAGGCGGCGCAGGCCACCATGCGGCACGACGCGCCGGAAAAAGATCATTCGCCGCATATCGCGTTGCTCACGCCGGGGCCGTTTAGCGAAACCTACTTCGAGCACGTATTTCTCGCGCGCTATCTCGGCGTCACGCTGGTCGAAGGCAAGGACCTGACGGTGCGCGACGACATGCTGTACCTGAAGACGCTCGCCGGTCTCGAACGCGTGCACGTCGTACTGCGCCGTCTGGACGATGCATTCTGCGACCCGGTCGAACTGCGCGCCGATTCCACCATCGGCGTCCCCGGTCTGTTGCAGGTGATGCGCGCGGGCAACGTGATCGTCTCGAACGTGCCGGGCTCGGGCTTTGTCGAATCGCCGGCTTTGCATGGTTTTCTGCCGGGCATTGCGGAGGTCCTGCTCGACGAAGATCTCGTGTTGCCGAGCGTGCCGACCTGGTGGTGCGGCGAAGAGGCGGCGCGCGAGCATGCCTTTGCGCATCTGGACGAAGCGTTTGTCGTGCCGACGTGGCCGGTCGCGCCGCGCGATGCGCCGCCCGGCGTCGAGCAGGGCACCCAGCGGCTCGCGGCGTGGCGCGAGCGCATCGAAACCATGCCCGACACTTTCACGATCCAGCAGCCGCTGCACTTTTCGTGCACGCCGCGCTACGAAGACGGCACGCTTGGCCGCCGCCCCTCGGTGTTGCGCGTGTACGCGATCGCCGATTTCAACGGCGGCTGGCATGTGATGCCCGGCGGCTTCACGCGAATGGCCGCCGACCGCCAGGCAACCGTCTCGATGCAGTACGGCGGCAGCAGCGTCGATACGTGGGTGCTGTCGAGCCAGCCCACTTCGACCTTCACGCTGCTGCCTTCGCCGATGCAACCCGCGGACCTCGCGCGCAAGCATCGGACCGTGTCGAGCCGGGCGGCGGAAAATCTCTTCTGGGCCGGACGTTACGGCGAACGCTCCGAAAACAACGTGCGGCTCCTGCGGCTGATTCTCGACTCGCTGGAAGGCAACGATGCCGACGCGATGTTCCCCACGCTGGTCGAGCTCGCCATGCACTGCGGTCTCGTGCAGGCCGGCGACATGTTTTCGCCGAGCTCGCCGCAAGCGTTCGAGCGTGCGCTGGTCGCGAACCTGAGCGAGGCCACCGGCCCCGCGAGCATCGGCCAGAACCTCGCGTGGCAAGCGCGTTCGAACGGCGAGGTGCGTGGGCGGCTGTCGAACGATCACTGGCGCACGATTCTCGCGGCGCGTAACGACTTCCGCGATGCGTTGCAGGAACTGATGCCGGCGACGGGCTCGAACGGCAATGGAGCGCAAGGCAATGGCCGCGCTGAGCGCGTCGAGCGCATCGACCGTTATGACCGCGTGACGCTGATAAGCGCGCTCGAGCGCCTGTCGGTGCAACTGTCGGCGATCAGCGGCGCGCAAGGCGACCGCATGACGCGCGACGAAGCCTGGCGCCTGCTGTTCGCGGGGCGGCACATCGAGCGCGTATCGGCGATGACGTCGATTCTGCGCGTGGTCGCCGACAAGGGGCAGCTCGCCACGCCCGCCGGCTTCGATCTGCTACTGCAGCTGTTCGACAGCACGCTGACGTATCGCGCGCTCTATCCGGGCCGCTTCGAAGTGCCTGCCTTGCTCGATCTGCTGGTCATCGAGCCGACCAATCCGCGCGCCCTGTATGGCGTCTATGAGCGCCTGCGCAAGAAGCTCGACGAGATTGCCGTGGCGGCGGGCAGCATGCGGCATCGTCCGTTCGCGGAGCTGATGCCGCCCGCCGGATCGTTGCCGACGCTGGAGCGTCTGTGCGCGACCGACGAAGACGGCACCTACGCCGACCTGATCGCGGTCTGCGATCAGGTCGGCAGCTTTGTCGCCGCGGCGGCGCATGAGATCAGCGCGCGCTATTTCAGTCACGCGAGTACCGTTGCATCGCAGGTGTGGTCATGAAGAGCACGCAAACCGTATTGTCCGTATCGCATCGCACCACCTATCACTACTCGACCTACGTCGAGACCGCGCAGCATCTCGCGACGATCCGGCCGATCGTGTGCGCGTGGCAGCGCGTGGTGTCGCATAGCGAGCGGATCGAGCCGGAGCCGTCGTATCTGAATAGCCGTATCGATGCATTCGGCAACGACGTGCTGTACTTCGCTCTGGACGCCCCGCACGAACGCCTGCAACTGGTGAGCGAAACGACGGTGGCGCTCACGCCGCGCTGGACCGACCTCGATCCGCTCGCGACACCCGAATGGGAAGACGTGGCGGACGCGCTGCGCTTTCGCGTCGGCGGCCAATTCCGGCGTGAAGCCGAATTCTGTTTCGCGTCGCCGAATATCGTGCCGCGGCCGTCGCTGCGCGACTATGCGTTGTCCAGCTTTCCACCGGGCACGCCAATCGCGGCGGGTGCGATCGATTTGATGCACCGGATTCACGAGGACTTCGAATACAAACCCTCCGCGACGATGTTCGATACGCCTGCCGACCGCGCTTTTGAGTTGAAGAACGGCGTGTGCCAGGATTTCGCGCAGGTGATGATCGGCTGCTTGCGCTCGCTGGGCTTGCCGGCGCGGTATGTGAGCGGTTATCTGCGTAACGATCCGCCGCCGGGGCAGCCGCGGCTGATCGGTGCGGATGCGTCGCATGCGTGGGTGTCGGTGTATTGCCCGGGCAGCGGCTGGATCGACCTCGATCCGACGAACGACGTGCTTGCCGATATGGATCACGTGACGCTCGCGATCGGGCGCGATTACAGCGACGTGTCGCTGCTGCGCGGAATGATCCTCGGCGGCGGGGCGCATCGGGTGGAGGTGGGGGTCACGGTGCTGGCACTTGACTCTGTGCGTATGCACATATAGACTACAGAGCATGAACCGTCCTCTCTCTTACGACGAATGCAACTGTTTCGCGCTGCGCCAGGCGGCGCGGCACGTTACGCAGATCTACGAACGCCATCTCGGGCAGGTCGGGCTCACGGCTGCGCAGTTCACCATCCTCGCCAAGCTGGCGCGCGCGCCCAATACGTCGATGGCGGACCTTGCCGACGCCATGGTGATGGAGCGAACCACCCTGGTCCGTGCCATGAAGCCTTTGCAGCGTGACGGTCTGGTGACCGCGGAGTCGGCTGAGCACGACGGGCGTACTTTTCTGTTCAGTCTCACGGAAGAGGGCGAAACGACCTTCGACCAGGCGGTCATCGCCTGGCGGGCCGCGCAAGACGAGTTCGAAGAAAAGTTCGGCCACGCACGCGCGAAAGCGCTGCGCTCCGAGTTGTTCAGCATGACAGGCTAACAGGCGCGCAAGCTCGTTCCCGCGAGCTTCAGTTCGTCTTTGTATGTGCATACGCACTTTTTAAAAAGGAAGCGCGCCAATGGAAGGCTTACTCGACGACGACTGCTTTGCGATCCGTCAGGCCGCGCGCTACGTATCGCAGCTTTACGACCGCCATCTGGCGAACGTCGGCCTCACCATCACGCAGTTTTCGCTGATGGGTCGCTTAAGGCGCGAGGGCTCGATGACGATGAGGCAACTGGCCGAAGCCATGCGCATGCAGCGCACCACGCTGGTCCGCACGATCCAGCCGCTGCGGCGCAACGGGCTGGTGTCGAGCGAAGCGCTCGGCCAGGACGTGCGGGCATTGTCGATATCACTCACCTCTGCAGGTGAAGAGCGGCTCAAGGCGGGACGCGAACATTGGTATGCGGCACAAGCCGAATTCGAGCACCGTTTCGGCGAGCAACGCGCGGCAGCATTGCGCGGGGAACTGTTTGCGATGACACGAGATTCCATCTGAAGCCAGCAGCCAGCAGCCAGCAGCCGGCAACCAGCAGCCAGCGGAGCCAAGGCCGGCGCAGCAGAATCGCGCCGTTTTTTTCAGCCTAACCAGTGCATACGCACATTTAATCATGTCCACTACACCATCGACTTTTGCACCGCCCAGCGCCGCCACCGCCGCCAAAGCTGCACGGCGTATTCCGTGGATGCTGCTGGCGATCATCACGGTGCTCGCCGTGCTGGCGATCGCCGCGTCGTACTGGTTTATCGCCGGCCGCTTTGTCGAAACGACCGACGATGCGTACGTAGGCGGCGACGTCACGGTCATGGCGCCGAAGGTGAATGGTTTCGTGACCGATGTGCTGGTGAGCGACAACCAGTTCGTGCACGCGAACCAGGTGCTGATCCGGCTCGACGCGCGCGACTATGACGCCCGCCTCGCGCAAGCCACCGCCGAAGTGCAGAGCGCACAAGCCGCGGTCGTCGAATTGCAGGCGAAGAAATCCTTGCAGCTCGCCACCATCAACGAGCAGGCCGCCGAGGTCCGCGCCTCGGGCGCCGAGTTGACGCGTAGCGCGGCCGACCAGGCGCGCTATCGCGAGCTGGTGAAAGACGATGCGGTATCGAGCCAGGTCGTCGAGCGCGCCGACGCCGATCTGACCAAGGCGCATGCCGCGGTGGACCGCAGCAGCGCGGCATTGACCGCGGCGCAACGCCAGCTCGCCGTGCTCGACGCGCAGATCGGCGACGCCGAGGCGCGCATCGCAACCGCGCAGGCAGCGCAGCGCGTCGCGGCGTTGAACGTCGAGTACACGACGATACGTTCGCCGATCGACGGCTATGTCGGCAATCGCACCGCACGCGTCGGCCTGCTGGCGAATACCGGTGTTTCGCTGCTCACGGTGGTGCCGTCGAACGGCTTGTGGATCGACGCCAACTTCAAGGAAGACCAGTTGAAGAAGATGCGCGTCGGCGACAGCGTCGATGTCGATCTCGATGCGTCGAGCAAACGCATTCGCGGCGTGGTGGAGAGCCTGGCACCCGCGACCGGCGCGACCTTCAGCGTGCTGCCCGCGGAAAACGCCACCGGCAACTTCACGAAGATCGTGCAGCGCGTGCCGGTGCGAGTGCGCCTCACCGTGCCCAAAGACATGCAAGGCGTGCTGCGTCCCGGCTTGTCGGCGACGGTGAAGGTTCATCTCGACGCGAACACCGCACCGGCTCGCGGATAACGATCATGAGCCACGCTCATCCCGCCAATCCCGCCGACCAGCCGACGCGCACCAAAGCCTTCGCGTTCGCGCTGATGTGCCTCGGCTTTTTCATGGCGACGCTCGATATCCAGATCGTTGCGTCGTCGCTCAAAGATATCGGCGGGGGCTTGTCCGCGAGCCAGGACGAACTCTCGTGGGTGCAGACCTCGTATCTGATCGCCGAGATTCTGGTGATTCCAATGTCCGGCTGGCTCACGCGCGTGTTCTCGACGCGCTGGCTGTTCGCGTTCTCCGCGCTCGGCTTCACGATCACCAGCATGCTGTGCGGCCTCGCGTGGGACATCAATTCGATGATCCTGTTTCGCGGCCTGCAAGGCGCGCTCGGCGCCGCCATGATTCCGACGGTGTTCACCACCGCGTTCGTGCTGTTCCCCGGCAAGCAACGGCTGATTGCGTCCACCACCATCGGCGCGCTGGCGTCGCTCGCGCCGACCATCGGCCCGGTGATCGGCGGCTGGATCACGTCGCAATGGTCGTGGCATTGGCTGTTCTATCTGAACCTGGTGCCGGGCATCGCCGTCACGCTGATGGTGCCGAAGTACGTTCATATCGACCATGTCGATCTTTCGCTGCTTAAAAAAGGCGATTACCTCGGCATTCTGCTGATGTCCGGTTTCCTGGGCTGCCTCGAATACGTGCTGGAAGAAGGCCCGCGCAAGAACTGGTTCGGCGACGACGTGATCGTTCTGTGCACATGGGTCTCGGCGATCTGCGGCTTTCTGTTCATCGTGCATGCGTTCACGGCGAAAGAGCCGATCGTCGATTTGCGCGCGCTGGCGATCCGCAACTTCGGCATCGGCAGCCTGCTGTCGTTCATCACCGGCATCGGGATTTTCTGTGCGGTGTTTCTGACGCCGGTGTTTCTGTCGCGCGTGCGCGGCTTCGATTCGTTGCAGATCGGTTTGGCCTTGCTGTCGGTCGGATGCTTTCAACTGCTGGCGCTGGCTGCCTATTCGACGCTGGCCCGTTTTATCGACATGCGCTTGCTGATGATCGTCGGGCTCGTGCTGTTCGGCGTCGGCTGTTATCTGTATGTGCCGTTGACGAATCAATGGGGCTGGCAGGAGCTGCTGATTCCGCAGGCGCTGCGCGGCATCGGCCAGCAGTTTTGCATTCCGCCGATCGTGACGATGGCGCTCGGCTCGCTGCCGCCATCGCGGCTGCGCTCGGCAAGCGGGCTGTTCAACCTGATGCGCAATCTCGGCGGCGCGATCGGCATCGCCGTCAGCAGCACGATGCTCAACGATCGGCTGAACCTGCATTACGAGCGGCTCGACGAGCATGTGAGCGCCGGCCGCCCCGTTGTCGAATCGATTTTGCAGCAACAGAGCGCGCACTTCGCGGCAGTCGGCGGCGATGCGCTCAATGCGGCGAACGCGGGCCTCGGCGTCTTGCATGCCTTGTTGATGCGCGAAGCGCTCGTGCTGACTTTTTCCGATACTTTTCTCGCGTTGTCGCTGTGTTTCGTGGTCGGTTTGCTCAGCGTGGCGTTTTCCCGACCGTTCGGCAACACCGCGCCGCCACCCGACGCTCATTGAGGAACCCGCATGAAATCGATCGTGATGAAAGCGCTGGCGAGCGCGGCCCTGCTCAGCCTTGCGGCGTGCGCGGTGCAACCGGCCATGCACCCGGACCTGCCGCACACCGTGCAGACGGTCGCGCCGGGCGCATGGAACGTCGACGCGCCGCAAGACAGCGTGACCGCGCGCATCTGGTGGACGCAATTCGGCGACCCGGTGATGCATCAACTGGTCGAATCGGTGCTGACCAGCAATCTCGACGTGCAGGCGGCAGTGGAGCGCGTGAAGCAGGCGCAGGACCTCACCACGCAGACTCGCGCCGCACTGTTGCCGGAACTGAACGCGAGCGCCAATGCGTCCGACGCACGCCAGAACACGCCGCCGCCGCTCGGTTATGTGCGCGAGGCCGGCGTCGGCGTGACGGCGAGCTGGACGCCGGACGTCTTCGGCGGCGAACGTCTCGCGGTGCTCGCGGCGCAGGCGCAGGTGTCGGGCCGACAGGCGGCCTTGAACCAGCTGCGTCTCGCGCTAGCGGCGAACACGGCGGCGGCTTATATCGATCTGCGCTGGGCACAGTCGCAATTGCAGATTCTCAGCGACAACGAGCAGATCCGCGCTCGTGCGTTGAAGCTCACGCAGGAGCGTCTGCATTACGGGCTGTCGACGCAGCTCGACGTTTCCCGCGCGCTGAATCAGTTGCAGGATTTGCAGGCGCAGATTCCGCGCGTGCAATCGACCGTGCAGCATCAGCTGAGTCTGATCGCGGTGTATTCGGGGCGCACGCCGGAAAGCGTCGACAGCTTGCTGCTCGCGAATGCGCGCGAGATTCCGGTGCCCGCGCAAAGCGTGCCGCAGACGCTGCCGTCCGAAGCACTGCTGCAGCGTCCCGACGTCCGCAATGCGTATGCCACGGTCGAACAGCGCGCGGCGGAAGTGGGCGTGTCGAAGGCACAGCGCTATCCGCAGTTCAGGCTCAATCTCGCCGACGGCCTGCTCGCGTCGTCGTATCTCGGCTTGCCGACACTCACCGACAACCTGTTCAGCGCCGCGTTGAGCGCGACGAGTCCGATCTTCAACGCTGGCCGGATCACCGCGAACATCGACGCGAGCGAGAGCCGTATGCGCGAATCGCAACTCGGTTTGCAGCAAACCATGCTGCAAGCGCTCAAGGAAATCGAGGACAACCGCAGCGATCTGGTGAATGGCGCGGTGCAGGTGGAGCGCCTGGGCGGCGCGCTCGATGCATCGGATCACGCGCTGCGTCTGTCGAGCGAGCTGTATAAGGGCGGCGCGTCGAGTTTCCTCGATGTGCTGAGCGCTCAGGAAGCGTATCTGCGTGACGCGGAATCGTTGAACCAGGCCAAACGCGAGCATGCGCTCGCGGCCGTCGCGTTGTACCGGTCGCTGGGTGGCGGCTGGGATGTGCCTGACACGGTCACGGCCGCGTCAACTAACTGATGCACGGATGCATCGGGTGGAGCGGCAAATGCCGTAGTAGTCCAACTGGAGAGAAACAATGAGTACGCGAGAAGTAGTGATCTGCAATCCGGTGAGAACGCCGATCGGCGCGTTCGGCGGATCGCTGAAAGATGTGCCCGCAACCGAACTCGGCGCGATCGCGGTACGCGAGACCCTGCATCGCAGCGGTCTCGATGCGGCGGCGTTGGCGTCGGTGGTGATGGGCAACGTGATTCAGGCCGGCAACAAGATGAATCCGGCGCGCCAGGCGTCGATCGGCGGCGGCGTGCCGGTGGCCGTGCCGGCGCTGACAGTCAATCGCGTATGCGGCTCGGGCGCCCAGGCGATTGCGTCGGCGGCGCAGGAAATCTGGCTGGGTTTTGGCGATGCGGCCGTTGCGGGCGGCATGGAAAACATGGACCGTGCGCCGTATCTGCTCGACGGCGGCCGCTGGGGCTACCGGATGGGCAACGCGCAAATCCATGACAGTCTGCTGCGCGACGGCCTGAACGACGCGTTTTCCGGCGAGCATTCCGGCTGGCATACCGAAGACCTCGTCACGCAATTCGACATCACGCGCGAAGCACAGGACCGCTGGGCCGCGCGTTCGCAACAACGCTTTGCCGACGCACAGGCGCGCGGCGACTTCAATGCCGAGCTGGTCGCCGTGGAAACGCAGGGACGCAAAGGCCCGCAGCGTTTTACGAGCGATGAACAACCGCGTCCGGACACGACCGTCGAAACGCTGGCCAAACTGCGTCCGGCGTTTCGTCCCGACGGCACGATCACCGCGGGCAACGCACCGGGATTGAACAGCGGCGCAGCGGCGATGCTGGTCGCCGAGCGCGGATTTGCCGAAGCGCGCGGCATCGAACCGTTCGCGCGGCTGGTGGCTTACGGCGTCGCGGCAGTGGAGCCGGGCATGTTCGGCCTCGGTCCGGTGCCGGCCGTGCAATTGGCGCTGGCGCGCGCCGGCTGGCAGTTGGCCGATGTCGAGCGCTTCGAGATCAACGAAGCCTTCGCCGCCGTGCCGATTGCGGTGGCGCACAAACTCGGCATCGCGGACGAGCTGATCAACGTGCAAGGCGGCGCCATCGCGCACGGTCATCCGATCGGCGCAACCGGCGCGGTACTCACTACGCGTCTGCTTCATTCGCTGCGCCGCGATGGTCTGAAGCGCGGCATCGTGACGTTGTGCATCGGCGGCGGGCAGGGGATTGCGCTGGCGTTGGAACTGATCTGACTGACTGTCGAGGGCATCCCCCTAAATGAGGTGGAAGTGTCGTGGCGTACCGCCTAAACTCATTGAGGATTTGGCGCGTCGCCAGCGTTCGTCGGCAACGACGTGAGAACGGAGTTCGGTTCGGGGCCGGCGATAAGGTCGCCCACGCGGACCGCTGCAATCTCAGGCACAGGGGGGACCGGCACCATGGCCGAAGTACCGACCGAGCGGCTCAAGCTCAAGGAAACGCGCTTTCTGTCACCCCCTGTCGTCGGCGAGCCGCTGTATCAGTGCGCTAAAGCGCTGGTGATCCTCGGGTTCGATCCCGGGGCCACGCTCGATGTTGAACGCAACGGCGCGCTTTTCTTGAGCGGCGTGCCGGGCGGCTTTCCACAACCGCAGGGAGCGATCCTCAGCCTACCGGCCGCGCTCGCGGCTGGCGACGTCATTCGCGCGCGGCAGAAGGCGAACGGCTTGACGAGCGGCTGGTCCGTTGCCGTGACCGTACGTGACCACACGCAGGACTTTCCCGACGGGCCACCGCGACCGCAGATCGATCCGGCGCCGGTTTACCAGTGCGGCTCACGCACGGGGGTCAACAATCTGTTGACCGGTTGCGATGTATGGATCACCGCCGACGGCGTCGAAGTCGGCAAGGTCAAGGGGGCAGCACCTCATCAGGGCATCAACGTGACGCCCGACTACGGCCTCGGCCAGCAGGTGCGCGCGTGGGCGATGATGTGCAAGGACCCGAGTCCACCCTCCCTGGCCTACGACACCATCGCTCCGCCCAATCCGCTTCCCACCCCTGGCATCGACGCGGCATACGCGGGCGCGCAGCAGATCCGCATCAACAATCTAGTGAATGGCGCCCGCTTCGAGCTGTCGCTCAACGGCGCCTCACTCGGCGTCTGGCGTACCTGGGGCTACGCACACCTGGTTGGGTTGCCGGCGCCGCTCAATACCGGCGACTCACTGTCGGTCGTGCAACGCATGTGCCCGGGCAACCCGCCCAGCAACCCGGGCGGCACCACCGTCCTGCCATGCTCTGCTCTGCCCGCACCGCAGGTGGCGGCCGTTCAATGCAGCGACCAGTTTGTCACGGTCACTCAGATCGCGACGGGCGCAACGGTGAAGGTGTATGTCAATCACGTGAAGGCCGGCGAAGGCGGGGGGCCGACCGTTTTGCTGAAAGCGCCTGTCCAGCACGGCGACGTCGTCGACGTGGTCCAGCAGGTCGGCACCTGCGTGAGCCACCTGGCGCAAGAGCTGCAATGCCTGTGCGTGGCCCCGCCGGTGACGTTCGATCCTTCCGCACTCGACCTGTTTCCTGTCGGCTTCACTGACTACGACGGCGGCACCGTCTCGATCGATGGGCAAACGCTGCATGTACGCGGCAACGTCTTCTACCCGGCCGAAGACGACGGCAGCGGCCAGCCGTTCAACAAGCGCCGCGCCAAACGCGGTCCGGTACCGTTGATCTTCATGGCCCACGGTAACCATTCGCCGGCGGATCCGAGTTATCTCGGCTATGACTACTTTCAGAATGCGCTCGCCAAGATGGGTTTCGCCGCGATCTCGGTCGATTGCAACGAGCTCAACGGCAACACGGCAGGCGCCGGCAACATCCTTGACCGCGCCGATCTGATCAACGCGTCGATCGCGCACTTCCAGGCGCTGAACGGCACTGATCCGCTGCTCAAGAACAAGCTCGACTTCAGCAAGGTCGGACTGATGGGCCACTCGCGAGGCGGCGAAGCCGTGGTGATTGCGCCGGTCCGAGCCAGCAAGCCGGCCAATGCGGTCGTGCTCGCCGTCCTCTCGCTGGCGCCGACCGACTGGGGTGCGACAAGCGGCCCGCCAACCGGCTACGAATTCCAGACGCTGCTGCCCGCTGCCGACGGCGACGTGCAGAACAACGACGGTGCCAAGTACTACGACCGCTGCCTGCCGCCAGCTTTCAAGTCGCAGCTCTACGTGCACAACGCCTGCCACAACTTCTTCAACCGGCAATGGCTTCTGAACGACAATGGCGGCACGCTACCGACGATGTCGCGCCCGGATCACGAGAGGGTGCTGCTCATCTATGGCTGCGCGTTCTTCCGCAGCGTGCTTGCCGGGCACGGCACGGTCGGATTTCTCACCGGCAACGAGCAGCCGCCGGCCGCGCCGACCGCGCTGGTCCATCTCTCATTCCAGTGGGTCAAGAGCCTCACCGTCGACGGTCAACAGCAGAACAACTGGATCCCAAAGAACAACCTGGGCCAACCAACGAGCCAGAGCGGACTTGCGGCCGGCGAATACGGCCTGAGCCAGACCGCGGCCAATCGCTACAACAACTCGTTCTATGGCGACTCCGTCGGCATGGTGGCGAAACCGAAGAAGACCAACGGCACTTTCCGCTCGCAGCTGCCGGCAAAGACGCATCTCACCAACCAGGAAGTCTGGATTCGCGTAGCCGACGTCTTCGACGGCAGCTTTCCCACGGCCGCGACAGGCTTCGAATTGGGGCTCGAGCTGTCCGGCGGAACGATCCAGTGGGTCGATTCGGATGATGTCGGCGGTGTGCCGCTACCGTTCGATCGTGGCAGCATGACGAAGAGCATGCCATCGACGTTGCGCTTTCCCGTTCGCTGCTTCGCGCTCGGCCGGCGCGATAAGAGCGTGCGGGCAATCCTGTTGCGACTGAAGCGCAAGAACGCCCGGGCGCTGGCGTTCGAAGATCTTCAGATCGTGTAGATGCGGAGACGAACATGACACTTCCCAACGACGGTGCGGCCCGCGAGCCATCGCGAGAGGAAAAACCGATCTCGCTGCCGAAACTCAAGACGGCGATTGCCAGCCGCGTACGGCAGGAGAAGCCGAGGCGCTTCGTGACGCAAGGCAGCGAGTATTTCGAAACCGACGTCATCGAAATCGATGTCGAGACCGATGGTGACTTCGCGATCGCGGGCACCGGACCAGCGTTGTTCGTTGGAGAAGTGCCTATCGTCGACAGCGAGAAGCTGGGCCCGCACCGGTATCGTTTTTTTGCGCCGGGTTCGACTACGCTGCCGGAAGATGCACGTCTCGCGTTGGGACGTGCCGGCTCCGGTGCTCCGCAGCCGGAACAGAAAACGAAGCTGCGACTGCAGTGGAAAACGGCTGCCGGCCGCTAGCCTCAGAAGGAAGGCTTCCCGCCACAGCCCTTGCAAGACGCTGAATTAGCGTTTGATCGCGCGTGTCATCAGATAGTGCTGCCGCAGCATGTTGTTTTCCAGGTGGCGGCCGATGTAGCCGTCCAGCTCGGCGCGGAAGGCCGCCAGCCTGGACGCATCACGTTGCAAGGTCTGCACCAGCTTTACGACCGGCCCAAGTGTCTCCTCCAAAGCTTTTCGGTAGTGCTGTGGGCTTAGTGTCGGAAAGCACATCACGCCGCGGTCGAACACGATGTCAGCGACCGTCTCGCCCAGCCGCTGACGGACAATATTCGGGTCGCCCCATTGCGGCGGGGGCGCTGCGCCCGGGGGCGGCGGCTGGTATTTGCCAACCAGTGCGAACATCTGGCCGACAAAGTGTTCCGGTGGCCAGGTCGAAAACGCGATGGTGCCGCCCGGTTTTAGTACGCGCAGCATTTCCGCAATCGCCACTTCGGGCCGTGGTGCGAACATGTGGCCGAATTGACTTAGCACTACGTCGAAGCTGGCATCGTCATAGGGCAGCGCCTCGACGTCGCCTTCCCGGAAATCGATCTCGACGTCGGCGAGTGCGGCATTCTGCTTCGCGTGCTCGATCAGTGCCGGTGCCAGATCCAGGCCACATACCCGGGCGCCGAGGCGCGCAGCGGTCAGCGCGACCACACCAGTGCCGCAACCGACGTCGAGTACCGATTGCTGTGGAAACACACGCGCATGGCGGACCAATTCAGCCGCCGGCATCGTCGTAACCGCTTCCAGCGGCACAAAGACTGCCCAGGCTTCGCGCTGCAACGTCTTCAGTTCGGCAAAGGGATCGTCAGGCATGGGGACCTCCACGGGAAAGCGTTGGACACTATCAGGGAGAAGATCGTTGGCATTCCACCCGTCAGAGTAGTTCGTGGTGGAGGAGGGTGCAAATCGACTGGACCAAGGTGGGGAGATGGAGTAACTCGTGCTGGATTCCTGGCGCGCGCTTCAACTATTGGCATACCTTTAGTCGATACAGCAAGGGTATCGGGTCGGCTACGGCCAAGTGCCATTTGGAATTTCCGCGTATGCGTCTGCTTCTTGGGCGAGCGGTCAGACGGTTGAGTTCTACGAATGACCGCTTGCGGCGAAAATCATCATTGATGAAACTAGCTCTGGTCAGCATTCAACCATTGCGTTCACCGTCAGACGCTACGGGTATCTCCCCCAAACCATAGTAGATCCGCAAACCCAACGCTCGGCCGAGAGCCACGTCCGCGTCGGCACCGGACGATTCACCCTCGATACGCAGGATCGCATCGCATTGTCGGAGCAGACGATGCGCTGCCGGATAAAGAAACGTTTCGCTGATTTCGTCACCCGTGCGCTGCGATCCCGCCGCGCGGGCCAACGGCAGCGATAGCCATTCGCCAATCACGGGAACGTGCCCGCGCTCGTAGACGGCCAGTGCGGCGCACTCGAGCCGCGACAAATTCTTTGCGATGCGGGCTGGCACGCCATCCGTGCCACTGCGAAACGGTCCGGCGATAAGGATGAGTTGGGGATTCATTAGCGTTGCTCCGCACGTTCGAGCAACGCGACATGCTGCAAGAGCATGATCGTCTTGCCGTCGACGATTTTCCCTTCGTCGATCAGTCGCAACGCCGTTTGCAGCGGCATTTCCATGACTTCCAGATCCTCGCCCTCGTCTTTGACACCGCCACCGTCGCTTACTCGCATCGAGGAGTCGTATTCGCCGATGAAGAAGTAAAGCTTCTCCGTTACCGACCCAGGGCTCATATATGCCTCGAAAACCTTGCGCACGTCGCGAACGCGAAATCCGGTTTCTTCCTCTACCTCATGGCGGATGCGTGCCTCCGGACTCGCATCGTCGAGCAGTCCAGCGGGTGCTTCTATCAGCATGCCGTCGTGCCCGTTCACGAATACCGGCATGCGGAATTGACGCGTGAGCACGACATTGCCCGTTTGTCGGTTATGCAGCAGCATCGTCGCGCCATTTCCGCGGTCGTAAGTCTCGCGGCTTTGACGTTGCCACGTGCCGTCGCGACGCAGGAAATCGAATGTGACTTTCTTAAGTGTGTACCAGTCGTTCGACAGCACCGTCGTATCAACGACGCGAACGCGATCTCGGGTCAACGCCATGGTGTCTCCTGTCGACGCGTGAAGAGCGTTCATGGTATCGTGCAGATTCGTGCAATATCAAGATATTTCGTGCAATCCCATGCTGACGACCCAACGAAAGAAGGCGATTCTCGATGTACTTGCGCGTGACGGTCAGGTGTTGGCCGGCAAGCTGAGCGAGGAATTCGGCGTATCCGAAGACACAATTCGGCGCGACCTGCGTGAACTCGCGGCCGAGGGTCGTCTGCAACGCGTGCACGGCGGTGCGCTGCCGGTGTCTCCAGCGATCGCGCCATTCGGGGTGCGTCAAGATATCGAGTCGACAGCGAAAGAAAAGATTGCGCGTCGCGCCGCCAGCATGATCGCGCCAGGACAGACCGTGATCGTTGACGGGGGAACGACATCGGCCTTGCTCGTCAAGGCGCTTCCGCCGGATTTACGCGCGACGATCGTTACGCACAGTCCGAGCGTCGCCGTGGCACTCGCCGATCACGCGACGGTTGAAGTGATTCTGATTGGCGGATTGCTATTTAAGCATTCGGTCGTCGCGGTCGGTGCGGCCGCGATGGAGGGGATCTCACGCATCCACGCCGACCTGTACTTCATGGGTGTGACTGGCGTTCACGCGACAGCGGGTTTGAGCACGGGGGACTTCGAGGAAGCTGCGATCAAACGTGCGCTCGCTGCGCGCTCTGCAGAGACGGTCGTGCTCGCGTCGTCATCGAAACTAAACGCGGCCTCCCGGTTTGTCATCGGGGACATTACGCTCGCGCAAACCATCGTCGTCGAAGCGCAATGCAGTGCGGAATTGACGAGACCGATTGAGGCGGCGGGCGTAAGCGTTTTGCGTGCTTAGCACGGGCGATTGCTCTGTTGTGCGCGTGACCGAGGTCAGCGCGTTCGGGCCGCTCCGCGGTTGATCCACCGTTCGATGAACCAAGCCCGCGTTTTCGAGTAGCTTGAGATGCTTCGAGACGGCGGCCAGCGACATATTCAGCGGCCGCGCGACTCGCCCCTAAGCGCCAGGCGCTGAAAATAATTTCGGCCGGTGCGATGCATGACCGGGCGCTGGGACGTCTTACTCCACGTTACTAACATGGAGGAGCCCGCAATGGCCAATTTGTCCCGTACCCCCGTCACCCTCATCGGCGCTAGCCGCGGTCTCGGCCGCGTGCTGGCCGAAACCTTTCATCGTCTCGGCGCGCAGGTGCTGGTTGTGGCGCGGGGGCAGGCCGGCCTCGACGCCGTGGCGCGCGACCTGCCGGGCGTGGCGGTGCTGGCCTGCGACGCGTCGGCGGCCGATGCGCCGGACCGCGTGTTCGCCATCCAGGCGCCGCGCATCCTGATCCTGTGCGGCGGCGCCATACCGCCATGCCGCCCCTTCCCCGAGGTCGACTGGGAGGCGTTCAGCGGCAACTGGAACAACGATGTGCGCATGAGCTTCCATTTCCTGCAAGCGGCGCTGAAGCGGCCCCTGCCGCCGGGCGCTACCGTCGTCACGATCACCAGCGGCGCCGTGCGCCAGGGCTCGCCGATTTCCGGCGGCTATGCCGGCGCCAAACAGATGCAGATTTTCATGACCGGCTATGCCCAGAAGGCGGCCGACCGCACTGGCCTCGACCTGCGGTTCCTGTCGCTGGCCCCAGCGCGCCTCATGCCGCAGACGGACATCGGCGCGGCGGCGGTCAAGGGCTATGCCGCCTTTAACGGCACCAGCGAAGCCGCGTTCCTCGAGGCAATGGGGCCGGGGCAGACGCCGCAGCAAGTCGCCGACGTGCTGCTCGACCTGATCGGGGAGGCGCCGCCGGGCGGCAATTTTATCGTTTCCGCCGATGGCGTCGCGGCGCTAAGCTGATGCGAATGGAGACTTCGACCACCGTTCCCGATGCTTCAGGCGTGCCCGATGCGTCAGGCGCCTTTTCCGCCCTGGCCGGCGCCATGCGCAGCGAGCTGAAGCGCCATTGCTATCGCATGATGGGCGGCGTGCAGGACGCCGAGGACTGCGTCCAGGAGACCCTGCTGCGCGGCTGGCGCGAATTCGCCAGCTTACGCGACGGGGCGGCGGGGCGGCCGTGGCTTTACAGCATCGCCACCCGCGTCTGCCTCGACGCCCTGCGCACGCGCCGGCGGCGGCAAACCCTGTTCGGCCCCAGCCTCGATGAGGTCGAGCCGGGGACGGATCCGTGGGTCGAACCGTGGCCGGGCGGGGTTCCGCCGAGCGGCCCCGAGCGCGGGCAGGACATCCGGCTGGCCTTCGTCTCGCTGCTACACGGGCTGCCACCGCGCGCCCGCGCCGTGCTGCTGCTGCACGACGGCGTGGGCATGACGGCGGCGGAGGCGGCGGCCGCGCTCGGCATCAGCGTGGCGGCGGCTCGCAGCGCCCTGCAACGGGCGCGGACCGCCCTGCCGCTGCAGGATGTCGTGGCGGCGGAAGACGCACCGGTGGAGGCCTATGTCGACGCCTGGAACGCGGGCAATGTCGGTGCGCTGATCGGCCTGTTGCACAGGGATATCGTGCTAACCATGCCGCCGTGGCACCGCACATTCACCGGCCGCGACGAGGTGGCGCGCTTCATGACCGGCGTCTGGCCGCGCTATGTCGGCTTCCGCGCTGTGGCCGTCGTCGCCAACGGGCAGCCGGCGGCGGCCGTCTACGCCCGCCGCGGCGACGCGGCTTATCTGCCGCATTCCCTGCATGTCCTGGCTGGCAGCGGACAGGTCGGCGAAGTCGTCCTCTATGCCCCACCGCTCGGCGCGAGCCTGTTTGCGGCTTTCGGCCTGCCGCCGACGGGCTGATGCATAGCGCGTCGGCGGCATCCACGCGTTGTACCCCCGGCATGCGTTGCAGGGCGAACCGATGGCTCTCGCAGCCATTGCAGTGGATTTTTTCGTCACCGGTGACGATGAAATTAATCCGGTCTGCCATGAAGTACGACTTCCGGTTTTGCGTGAGCCCGGCGCCTCGCCTGGGTCGAAACGCTCAAGCCGGTCCGGCATGGCCCGTGCAGATCGAATCGGCCTAGCTTGCCAAATGAATGTCCGCTAACGAGTGCCTACTGAGTCCATTTCATGTGGATTCGACGTGTTGCGAGAAGCGTGCGCCTCCACGGAATGCCTATAACCGGCTTGAGAGCCATGGAATAAGCGCATGCATGCCAGATGCTGCTACTTCCCTATGGCCCAGCTTTCCGGTGCGGTCTGATCGTTCGGTGTCAGTGCGCGACGCGATCTGTTCGTGCCAGGTGATGCTCCAGCTTGTGCAGGCCGATCGTCAGCGCGAACGTCATCAGCCAGTACGCTGCGGCTATGGCCAGGTAAGGCTCCCAGTAGCGGCCGTAGGCACCGGCCACTGTGCGCGCGGCATAGGCCATCTCACCCAGACCGATCGCCGAGACCAACGACGTGTCCTTGAGCAGCGAAATCATGTTATTGCCGAGCGGCGGCAGCATGCGCCGGAACGCCTGCGGGATCACCACATAACGCATCGTCTGTCCATACGTCATGCCCAGCGACAGGCTCGCCTGCTTCTGCCCGCGTGCAATCGACTGGATGCCGGCGCGAAATACTTCCGAGATATACGCGCCGGAGTTCAGCGTCAGCGCCACCACGCCCGAGATCAGAGCCCCGTGATCCTGCTTCAGTGTGCGAGCCAGATCGCCACTGATCAAAAGCCCGTTCACCGGATGGATGAACACCGGCATCACCGCAAAATGCATCAGCAAAATCTGCACGAACAGCGGTGTGCCGCGAAAAAAGCTCACATAGGCGGTCGACGGCCAGCGCAGCAGGTATTGGCACACCGCCCGCCACGGCTGATGTCTCGCCTCGGCCAGCCGCGCCAGCGCCAACAGCAGGCCCAAGGCGCAGCCCATCAGCACACAGGCCACGGTCGTGCCGACGGTGACCAGCGCGCCTTGCCAGAACAGTTGCTTATACTCCACCAGGATGTCCGGACGGAACCACCCGAACCACAAGATCGGATTGCTGTCTTCCATGCTCACTTTAAAAAAAGAAAGGGCCGCAGCGCGGCCAAGGGCTTGTTTGCTCCGCGGCCCGCGCCAGGCCCTGCGCGCGCGGCCGCATCACACCATCACTGCGACTTGAAGTCCTGGTTGAACCACTTCTTATAGATCACGTTGTAGCTGCCATCGGCACGGATCGCAGCAAGACCGGCGTCGATCTTGGCCAGCAAGGCCTTGTCGCCTTTGCGCACGACGATGCCGTAGTACTCCTTGGGGAAGTTCGCATCTTCCACGGTCTTGAGGCCGGGATTCTGCGATACACGGTAGGCGATGACACCGTTGTCGCCAATAGCCGCATCCACGCCGCCCGAAGCCAGTTCGGAGACAATGAGCGGCGTGCTCTCAAAACGGCGGATATTGGGACTGGTCTTGCCTACTTCACGGCTCATGACATCGTCGGCCGTGGAGCCGCTGACCACCGAGACCTTCTTGTCGTCCAAATCCTTCAACGACTTCACCGGACTGTTCTTGGGCACGGCAATCAATTGGCGCGCATCGAAATACGGTGCCGAGAAGTCAAAACTCTGCTTGCGCTTGTCGTTGATGGTGACGCCCGAGATCACCAAGTCGACATCGCCATTGTTGAGTGACGCAAAGATGCTGGTGAACGGCGTATTCACAATACGCAGTTTCAAGTGCTGCTGCTTGGCGATGGCATTGACGATGTCGATGTCAAAGCCGACGATCTGCTTGTCCTTGTTTTCGAACGCGAACGGTGTGTAGGTGGCACTCGATGCCACTACCAGTTCTCGGTCTTGTGCCTGTGCTCCGGTAGACCAAAAAGCACAAGCGGCCACCGAGGTGGCCAGTGTGAGAATGATTTTTTTCATAGCGGCATCGCCCCGGGACACGAAAAAAGAAGGAAATCATATGGCTTTCGTCAGCAAGACCGAACCCAAAACGCTTTGATTCCAAAGCTGCCACATGTATGCGCCACGCCTGGAATCCGTGGCGAAGGATGCAGCCTAAAAGCCTTGGATGGCAAAATGTCCAATGCCTCGAACCGGTAACGGACGAGCAGTATTCGGGCCGACCCCGATCCCACGATGACAGGCGCAGATCACCCCACAAGAGATCAAGGCAACCTGGAAAAAGTCAACGGCGTGCGCAGCGAGGCGACCTAGGTCATCGCTGGCTCGTTTGTTCGTGGTGAGCGCGTAGTCAATGGTACGTCGTCGTAGACGACTGCAGCTTCGTCAGCGCGCCGCCTTTGAATCGGAACCAGCCTTGCGAGCTTTGCATCACGACTTCATCGCCTTGCCAGAACACGCGCTTGACCGTCATACGCTTACCCAGGCGTTGCACAAGTGGCGGATGCTGGCGAAAGTCGTATAGCACCGGCCCGGAGTCAGTTTGCACGAGCGTGCGCGTGACGCTGTCATTCGCGTTGCCGACGTCGTCGAAATGCGTGAGCGTGCTTGCGCTGAAGCGATCGAAAATTTCCTCGTCGAGCGTCCCCTCGAAATTGCGGTCGACGCGTACGAATTGCAATTTACCCGCGGGTGTGAAGAGCGGGCCGGACGCGTTACTTTGCGCATGAACGCAAGTCACGAAAGAGGTGGCTGCGAGCGCAGCGAGGAATATCCGTCTCATGGTTCCTTTCAGATTTAGCGGCGTCTCCGACGACGAGCACGACTGGCACTCGCTCCTTGGGAACATTGTCGTCAATTTGGGTAGACACGTCGATGGTCTTTAATCGGCCGCGGCGGGCGCCGTCGCGGGAATGGTCATGAATAACCTTTGCTACGCAGTCTTGCCGATGCCTTGAGCAAGCGATCTGCTCAGAGCACCGTCCAGGACTTCACCGCTCTGTCGCCAAGGTTTCGTCCTCGGCCGACCCCGTCTGTGTCTTCTCCACACGTTCGACCTGCACGCGCATCGAGCGCGCGTCTGGCAAACCCAGGGCTTCAGCCGCTGCGTAAGAGAGATCGATAATCCGGCCTTTGACGTAGGGTCCGCGATCGTTGATGCGAACGACAACCGACTTTCCGGTAGCCAACGATCGGACGCGCACATAGGTACCGAGCGGCAGTGTTCGATGGGCGGCCGTCAACGCGCCGCCATCGTAGCGTTCTCCGTTTGCGGTCGGATGCCCCTGGAACGTTGCCGAATACCACGACGCCTCGCCGGATTGCGACATCGCGTGCTCGTGCCGAGGGCGACAGGAATCTGATCCACACGCAGCATGCCTGGACGGAATCTGTCCGCAAGCAGTGAACAAAGCGCAGATTCCCAAGACTCCCAAATAGCGAAGTGATAGCACCATAGACCATCCGTCAGTCAATGAGACGTGATTCTAAAGGTCTTCAAAAGGTCCCGTTGGCGGCATGTCCGGGCTACATAACACCTTGACAATATTTTAGGCGACACGCGACGCTCCCGAAAGCGTGGCGTGACGATCACGTTCCGGCGGGTGATCGCGTGTCGTTGTCACGTCGGGATGGCGCGCGAGGGTCCCGACGATGTCACGGCCCTATGTAACACCCGCGGAATTCACGCCGGGAATCTTTCGCAGGACTTCCGAGAAGGGACAAAGGCGCATTCACGCTCGGCGAAAAAGCCATTGAGTGGCGGGGCTCGTTCAGGCAGGCGCGCTGCTGATTAACCACATCGCACCGGGCAATCGCACACTCGCACCGTCCGCATAGGGCGCAAGCGCCTCATGAACAGAGGCGGTGGCGGCGGAGACGATCTCTGCTGGCTGGTTGCGCAGCCAACTGTTCACGGCGCCGATTTGGGTCGACTGAACCACCGCCTCCTCCAGCCCGCGGCCGGCGGCGATATCGAGGGCCATGTCGAGTTTCTCGAAGCGCGGCGGCGTCCAACCGGCCGCCGTGACAACCTCGGTCACGTGGTCCCGATCGGCGAAGGCGAACATTCCGGGAGCGTTCGGCACCGGCTGCGGCCTCGGCGGCAGGTGCCGCGCGGCCGCGGTCATCGGCACTTCCATCCACGGGTTTTCGGCCAGCGAGCGCCAGCACACGAGCGCCATGCGTGCGTCCGGAGCGGCGGCGCGGCGCATATTGGCGAACGCCGCCACCGGGTCGCCGAAGAACATTACTCCGAAGGCGGAGATCAGCAAATCGTATTCGTCCAGCGCGGCCGTTGCCGGATCGGTCTGTCGCCAATCGACATTGGCGATGCCGGCGGCGCTCGCGCGCCTTTTACCCTCAGCAAGCATTGGCCCGGAAATGTCCAACCCCGCCACGCGGCCGGAGGGACCCGCGGCGCGCGCGAATTCCAGCGTGGGCGCGCCACAACCACAGCCGATATCCACCACCCGTTCGCCGGCACGCGGAGCGGCAAAGACAAGCAAGGCGTTTGTCACCGGCGCGAGCGTGATGTCGGTGTGCTCCTGTCGAGCCACCCAGATGTCGCCGCCGTTCCCGTTCCAGAAGGCAAGCATGTCGGCGTTGATCTCTTCGGGCGAGGCCATCCGGGTTCTCCTACCAGGCGGGTGAGCACGTTGCGGCTTCGCCGAGCGTACAGCAAGCGGCGGCGCGGCGCTTGCATTCGATGCCGGGAAGTTACGTCCCTTGGCGCAGCGCATTAGCAACGACGACAAACGCAGGAGTCGGCTGGTGGCGGGTAGGGTAGTACAGGTGAAAGCCAGAGAACGACGGGCACCAGTCGGACAGCACCCGCAGCAGCTCCCCGCTGTTGAGCTGCGATAAGACCCGTTGTTCGGGAACAAAGGCGAGACCGACTCCGGCAAGCGCGGCTTTCACTGCCATTGTCCCGGTATTGAAGACAAGTTGCCCTTCGACGCGCACGTTCAACTCGCGCCCGCCTTTCTTGAACTCCCACGCGTAAAGACCACCGGCGGTTGGCAACCGGATGTTAATGCAGTTATGCGCCGTCAATTCCTGCGGCGTCTTCGGCTTTGGATGAGTGGCGAAATAGCTGGGAGTGCCAACAACGGCCATGCGCACGTCCGGTCCGATGCGAACGGCAACCATGTCCCTGGCAACCTGTTCTCCCAGCCGCACGCCTGCGTCGAGCCGTTGTTCGACGATGTCCGTGAGTCCGTTGTCGACTACGATTTCGATCGTTATGTCCGGATAGTCGGGCAACAGCCGTTCGATCACCGGCCACAGCAGCAGTTCTGCCGCGTACTCTCCGGCGGCAATGCGTACAGTGCCCGCCGGCGTATCCCGCAAAGCGGTGAGCGCACTCAGCTCCGCCTCGATCTCATCGAGCCGGGGGCCGACCGACTGGATCAGCCGTTCGCCCGCTTCGGTCGGCGAGATCTTGCGTGTTGTCCTCGTCAAAAGCCGGAGTCCGAGCCGCGCTTCGAGATTACGCACCGTCTGGCTAAGCGCCGACTGCGAAACGCCGAGCTTCGCGGCGGCCTTGGTAAAGCTGCCCTCGCGAGCGACGCAGAGAAATGCCGTGATATCGGATAGATCGGAACGCGCCATTTATAAGTCCACCTTCTAACTTCATGCGGATTTTAGCTCTTTATCGAAGGAAGACGCGTTGCTACATTGAAAGTCGAGGCAACTAACGCAAGGAACACTCATGCAGATCACCCAATGCGGTTCCCAGCCCTCTGCGGCGGGCCCCGCTGACTATTTCACCGGGGTGGTGAGGATCGACGCGCCATTCGCTGGCGAAGAGCCTGCCCGGATTGGCGGCGCAACCGTGACATTTGAACCGGGCGCACGGACTGCGTGGCATACGCATCCGCTCGGTCAGACGCTTATCGTGACCGCGGGCTGCGGCTGGGTCCAGCGCGATGGCGGACCGGTCGAGGAAATCCGACCAGGCGACATCGTCTGGATCGCTCCCGGAGAAAAGCACTGGCACGGCGCGACCGCCAACACGGCGATGACACATATCGCCATTGCTGAAAAGCTCGATGGCAGCCCGGTCGATTGGATGGAGAAGGTCACGCACGAGCAGTATCAAGCTGCCGTAACCGCAAGCTAAGGAGTTGGAAAATGCAGAAACGTATTCTTGGAAAGAGCGGTCTGGAGGTCTCGGCGATCGGCCTCGGCTGCATGGGCCTGAGCTATGGCTATGGGCCCGCAACGGAGAAGGCCGACGCGATCAAAGTCATCCGGTCTGCGTTCGAGCAAGGCGTGACCTTCTTCGATACCGCCGAAGCGTATGCGCAGGGTGCGAATGAAGAACTGCTGGGCGAGGCGCTGGAGCCGTTTCGCGATCACGTTGTGATCGCGACCAAGTTCGGCTTCGAAGGCGGTGACGTTCAGAAGGGTGTCAATAGCAAGCCGGACAATATTCGCGCGGTGACCGAGGCCGCACTCAAGCGGCTGCGCACGGATTGCATCGATCTGCTCTATCAGCATCGGGTCGACCCTCAAGTGCCGATGGAAGACGTGGCCGGCGCGGTCAAAGATCTGATTCAACAAGGAAAGATCAAGCATTTCGGCATGTCGGAAGCGGGCGTTCAGTCGATCCGCCGTGCTCATGCCGTGCAACCGGTCGCGGCGCTGCAAAGCGAATACTCGCTGTGGTGGCGCGAACCGGAGAAGGAGATCCTGCCGCTGCTCGAAGAACTCGGCATCGGCTTCGTGCCGTTCAGCCCTCTGGGCAAGGGCTTTCTAACCGGCGCGATCGACGCAAGCACCGGCTTCGACAAATCCGACTTTCGCAATGTCGTGCCGCGCTTCTCCGAGGAGAACCGCAGGGCCAATCAGGCGCTCGTCGACGTGGTCAAGCAGATTGCCGCTAGTCTGAACGCGACGCCGGCGCAAGTCGCGCTCGCGTGGCTGCTCGCGCAAAAGCCGTGGATCGCACCGATTCCCGGCACGACGAAGCTGCATCGACTGAAGGAAAACGTCGGCGGTGCTGCGATCGAATTGACGGCCGGCAACCTGAGCGATATCGATGCGCAGCTCGCGAACATCACCGTGCAAGGCGAGCGCTACCCGGCTCATTTGCAGGCGCGCGTCGCCAAGTGACTCGTATCCACCCAACGCGCTCATTGGCGCAAGGATGCGTGCTCTCCGAAGGGCTGCGCCAGGAGGTAAAGCCTCACAACATCCGCACGACGATCATTTCGCCGGGCGCGGTGCAATCGGAACTGCCGCAAAGCGTCACAGAAGCGGACGTGGCCGCAGGCATCGCCGACTTCTACGAGAAGTTCGCGATTCCCGCGGACAGCTTCGCCCGCATGGTGGCTTTCGCGATCCAGCAGCCGGAGGACGTGGATGTGAACGAGATCCTGTTCCGGCCAACGGCTCAGGAACTATGAGGCGAACGAGAAACGGCCTCGAATGACAAGGATCCTGATCCTCGGCGCCAACGGCCAGTTGGCCCGCAATACCACAGGGTGCTGCTCGGCACGACCGATGCCAGGTTGACGCTGTATCTGCGTCGGGCGAGCAGGCTGGCGAATCCCGATACGGGAAGGTGCACAGTCGTCTAAGGCGATGTGCTCGATCCGTGTCGCGACTCCGCAGCGGTAATCGAGGCGTCCGATCTCGACTAAACGGTCCTTCGGTCTGGCTGGTTCACACTCGACCCCGCAGGGCCGTACAACATTACGCGCAAGGGCAAGCCGTTCGTGGGTCACGACATATCGCTCGACAGCCTTGCGGGGCTGATCGCGAAGATTGCGAGCACGCCTGATCTCCACGTTCGCGAGAGCATCGGCGACAGCGATCGGTGAACTGGAAAACGAGGAGGGAGATCATCCAAAAAGTTGTCGTTGTTATCGGCCCCGGATCGATCGGGCAGGCCATAGCGCGTCGGGTAGGCGCGGGAAGGCAACTGCTGCCCGCGGATCTGCGCGAGGAGAATGCCACTTCAGCCGCCAAAACGCTCAGCGAAGCGGGCTTCGATGTCACGACGGAGGTTGCAGGGACGCGAAATAATTGTGTCAACGGGGAAGCCGGGTGGCACCCGCCCGGGCGGCAGCATTCGGCGAGCGGAGGGCGCCGCTCGTCCGGCACCGGTCGGCCATTTACGGTCGTTGGCAAGCTTTCTCATGCAGTCATTCGAACGTCGGCTTCAAGTTGGCAACGGACGCATGCGTTCCGATCGCGTCCGTCGCATCGTCAGCCATTCCGTACGTTGGTGAACCGTTGGTTTCTGTTACTCGCGAATGTCCGCATACTTTGCTGTCAAAAGAGTGAACCCGATATCCACGCTTTGTTTAATCGGGGGCACCTGCTTGTGTTTGCGCCAGCCGTTGACCTGAAGCCACACTGTCGTAGCCTAACCATTAGGATTAGTCCACTGCTCTTGCTTGTCTATACGTATGCTCCATCTTGCGTCCGAGTAATCCACCTAGCGTGCCTTACCGACGTACAACACTACCCCTTGTTGAACAGGCTCACGACACGGGACATAGATTTCGCTGCCAGAACGAGCAGAGCGCCGGAGAGGCTGTAGTCGACGTGGTGCATCAGGTCGGTCAAATAGAACATGCTTAGCGCGATGAGCGGGTGGTACATCGCACGGCTTATCAGGCTTTTCATCGGTATCTCACGCGGTTTCGTTTGCACGAACCGGTAAGTCACTGTGCGTGAACCGATCTGCGCAAGTTTCGTGGTGCGCCAGGCTTCCGGAATCCGTGGAAGATTTGGCTGCGAAGTACGGATGACGCTGATCTGCCACGCCCCGTCCTGTGATGAACTTTGCCTCTCGCAACCTGTTGCCGTCCTGCCCGTGCGTCGACGTTTCTTGTCCGATCGTCCAAGTCTTGCCGATGGTTCGCCTGTCCATTGCAGGGCGTCCAGAAAGCTTGTCCGATCCTCCTGCAGAAGAGTGGGATTTGGTTGCACACGGTTGTATCGCGCGGCGATGCGCCCACACTCATAGGTATCGAGGTAGACCCAAAGGGGTTGTGATGACGAGGCAAGACGTCATCGCATTGGCCCACCGCGAATGCAAATCGCGATTGCTACGCAGACCAAGAACGACAGAGGAACGCGCAGACTCAGGACGGCCTGACGCCGGAACTAATCGGAGTCGGACATGCTCGCTAACGGACCGCCTGCGGACATCCACACGCATCCCGCAGCGATGCATCAAGCTTGGTGAAATCATCGGGAAGGGATTTGTCATCGACCGCCGCCGGAGGTATAACATGTACCCCTTGGCCAGGTTGAGGAATGACCGGCATCCCGGTTCTCTTGCTCGGGAAATCGCATTTCACGCGAGCTATTCATGGATGCAGTTTCTGACGTTCTGCGCGCCGTGCGCCTGAGCGGCGCGGTGTATCTGAACGGGACCTTCACGGCACCGTGGTGCGTGATAGGGCGAACAGATGCGGCGCTCTGTGCAGCCTATCTGCCGCAATCCGAGCGCGTGATTTCATATCATCTGATCATAGAAGGTAGCTGCTGGGCTCAACTGGAAGACGACCCCAATTCGGCTATTCATCTCAATGCTGGCGAACTGCTGGTGGCGCCGCAAGGTGAAACGCATCTGATGGGCAGCGCCGTCGATCTTTCGCCAGTGCCTTCGGAGTTGCTATTAGCCGGCCAGATGGCGGCAACGCCTGGCGAGGTGATGACGCTGTCCTACGGAGGCGGGGGACCTACGACTCGCATCGTATGTGGCTTTTTGGCGTGTGACGATACACTGAGCAACCCTCTGCTCTCATCGCTGCCGCGACTCTTCAAGATTGACATGCGCCACGATCCGCGCGCGGCATGGCTTGAGTCCTCACTCAAGTTTGCTGCCGCCGAGGCGGCGGATTCGCGGGCGGGCGGGACGATCGTCCTCGCCAGACTATCGGAGCTCCTGTTTGTCGAGGCGGTCCGTAGCTGTATTGAAACGCTACCTGCGGACCAGACAGGATGGCTCGCCGGAGTGCGTGATCGCTATGTGGGACGTGCGCTTTCGTTGCTCCATGCTCAATTGATCCATCCTTGGACCGTCGATGAGCTTGCGCGCAAGGTGGGATTGTCGCGCTCCGCGTTGGCACAACGCTTCACCGATCTTCTTGGACAACCGCCGATGCAGTACCTGGCGCGATGGCGCATGCAGATCGCGGCGCAGGAACTTCTGATCGGCAGTAAGTCACTCGCCGCTGTTGCGGAGCAGATTGGTTACGAGTCGGAGGCAGCGTTCAGTCGAGCCTTCAGGCGCGAATTTGGAATGCCGCCGGCAGGCTGGCGCAAGAGCAAAGGAAAGATGAACGGCGCTGCCGAATCTGCGCAGACCGCCCTCGGCGCGAGTGGCATTGCGCCACCACCGCATCATTGACCCGACTGCCAAGCCCAACGGTGCCTCGATAACACCAGCGAGCGCACGATCTGATCGGCGGCTCATTGCGGCAATTGGCCAGATCGCCAGATCGCTAGTGTGCCTGCTGCCATGTCCGACGCAACGTTCATTCACACGCGTCAAAGCTGACCAGGCGTTTCGGTCATATCTCCCGGCGGCCCAACCATAGAACATCAGGTCTCCAAATCGTACATTCGAGTGTACCGGACTGCCAGATCAACCATCTGGTTCTGACCGGTAGATGAATACTCACAGCTCGACCGCATGTCGATCCATAATGGGAGAAATGCTATGAACGCAGTATCGCGAGTCTCTGACCGAGACCGTTACGCCCGTTGCATTCGCGCTTCAAAGATGATCAGTTGGGACATCGACCGCGATGTGATTGGAGCCCGCACCTTCGACACGTCCCAGAAATATTTGCCCGACGGGCTCTCACTGGCTCCGAAATTCATCACGCTCTCCGAGATCGAAAAGCGTTTCGTCAGCCAGATTCAGGGACGCACGTATGCCAACGTGTTCGGATTGGTAGAGCGCTTCATCAACGCCAAGGTGCTGGAAGTGAGCCGTGACTATTGGCTCGGCGATCAGGTGGCGCTTGAAGCGCTGGTCCGGTTTAGCGACGAGGAACTCAAGCATCAGGCGCTGTTTCGTCGCATCGACAAGATGATCGGTGAGACCCTTCCACCCGGCTATCACTTCGACGCCGATCCGGATGCCGTTGCCTCTGCAGTCCTCGGGAAAAGCACGTGGGCCGTATTGGCGCTGACGCTGGATATCGAACTGTTCAGCCAGCTCCACTACCGCCAGAGTATCGATCCAGACGATCAGCTATCGGAGCTATTCAAGAACGTGTTCCTCTACCACTGGAAGGAGGAGAGCCAGCACGCCATCCTCGACGAGCTCGAATGGGTCCGTCACGACGCCACTGTGACGGACAGTGATCGCGACAAGGCTGTTGACGAATTGATCGAGCTGGTCGCCGCGATCGACGGCATTCTGCAGGCGCAGGCCGCAGCCGACGCGCGTTACTTCAAGGCGAACTGCGGCCGCGCAGTCGACGAGGCGGAAACCCTGTCGGTCGAAGCGAATTTCCTCGAGGCTTACCGGTGGCAATACATCCACTCGGGTGTACGTCATCCCCATTTCGGGAAGGTCCTTTATAGCCTCATCTCCGAAGACCAGGGCATGCGCATCCAGGCTGCACTCGCCACACTGCAATGAGATTTGCCGAAGCTGAACAATCCACTTGTGTTAAAGGAGATGGAATATGAATTCCAATGCACGGACCAACGAACTTAACATCGTTAACGGCCTCAACGTCGACGACCTGTTCGCCCTGATCGAGGTCATCAAGGGAGATGCCTCGAAAGCCACCACAAGCTGGCGCGTAGCGACGACCTGGCAGGGCCAGACCCGGACTCGCGCCGAGGTAGAGGGATTCTCGATCGGAGGGCAGGATGTGTCGCGCCGGTTCACGATCGATATCGATGAGCCTTGCGAACTCGGTGGCTCGAATAAGTTTGCCAATCCTCAGGAGCATCTGATCGCGGCGCTAAATTCCTGCATAACGGTGGGTTACGTGGCGCAATGCGCCGTCCGCGGGATTACGCTCGAATCGCTGGAGATTGAGACTGAGGGTGAAATCGACCTCAGGGGTTTTCTTGGGATCGACCCGCAAGTGGCAAACGGCTACGAGAGCCTGCGTTACACCGTTCGTGTTAAAGGCAGCGGTACCAAGCAGCAATTCGCCGAAATCCATGACGCGGTAATGGCCACTTCCCCTAACGTCTACAATCTGGCGAACGCCGTCGCCTTGAAATCGACTCTTCTGGTCGGGTGAACTTCGCGATGTGGGCGCCGTGACCCGAATCGTTTCCGTCGCGCCGCCTTTTTGAAAACGGAAGGAGGTATCCGCAACGGGGATAAGCCTCAGCCTTGCTGAGTACTTAACTTAGCGCAAAAGCCTTCCTGGAAAAGATCCAACTGGAAACGGGTAGGCCGCAAGCCGAACGCCCGCTTGGAAAGAAATAGTTTGGCCCGCCACGGGCGAGCGCACGCGAGCCAAATCCCTCGAAACAGGCGTGAGCCAACAACGCCGCCCGCCGACCGACCGCGCTGGACGAGGACCCGTCGGCGGACCTGAACGAGCGAAAGGCCGCTGTACCTGGCGGATTCAACCGGTGGATGCAACACACTGGAGACTGCGCAAGCAGTGGGAGTGTTGCAGATGAAACAGCGACGCTCGCGGCGCACACGCGAGCGCTGGTGTACGAAGAATTTCCTTTATCGACGGCACCCCCTATCGGCTCCGTGCAAGCCACGCGCTTTGCCGCCCCTTCGCCGCCCCTTCACTGATCCAACGCGCATTGCATGGCTCACGAGGTTTTATCGGCAAATCGGTGTCGAGCTTCCACTAATATTTTTTCTCCAGCGCCAGTTTCGTTTAGCATCTTTGCCACCCTCACAAGAACACAGAGAGACATGGCCCTGATCGCTCGAAACCTGCTTGGCATCGCCGTACTGCTGCTCATCGCATTCCTCTTCTCCACCAACCGCCGCGCTATCCGATTGCGCACTGTAAGCACAGCGCTGCTCGCACAAATCGGCATCGGGGCGTTCATTCTGTTCGTGCCGATCGGCAAGACGATCCTTGCGGCCGCTGCGTCCGGCGTCAATCAGGTGCTCGGCTATGGCAATGCGGGCATCGAGTTCCTGTTCGGCGGCCTCGTGCAATCCAAAGTGTTCCAGGTCTTCGGCGACGGCGGTTTTATTTTCGCCGTGCGTGTGCTGCCGGCCATCATTTTCGTCACCGCGCTGATCTCCGTGCTGTACTACCTCGGCGTCATGCGCTGGATCGTGATCGTGCTCGGCACGCTGTTTCAGAAGCTGCTGGGCGTATCGAAGCTCGAATCGTTTTCCGCGGTCACCACGATCTTTCTCGGCCAGAGCGAAATGCCTGCCGTGGTCAAGCCGTTCGCGCGCGACATGACCGGCGCCGAACTGTTCGCGGTGATGTCGAGCGGCATGGCGGCGATTGCCGGGTCGGTGCTGGCGGGCTATGCGGGCCTCGGCGTGCGGGTCGACTATCTGCTCGCCGCATCGTTCATGGCCGTGCCCGGCGGCCTGCTGTTCGCGAAGATCATCCACCCGTCGACCGAACCGAGCCGCGTGCATCTCGACAACCTCCACTTCGACGAGAAGCGTCCCGCCAACGTCATCGAAGCCGCGAGTTCGGGTGCCACGGTAGGCCTGAAAATCGCCGTGATGGTGGGCGCGATGCTGATCGCGTTCGTCGGATTGATCGCCTTGCTCAACGGTGTTGTGGGCGGTATCGGCGGCTGGTTCGGCCACCCGCAGCTGTCGATGCAATCGGTGCTCGGCGCTGTGTTCGCGCCGCTCGCGTATCTGATCGGCGTGCCATGGAACGAGGCTGCGCTGGCCGGCAATTTTCTCGGGCAGAAGATCATCCTCAACGAGTTCGTTGCCTATGCGTCGCTGTCGCCGTATCTGAAAGACGCCGCGAGCGTGAGCGCGGCCGGCCTGCGGGCACTCGATCCGCGTACCATTGCCATTCTGTCGTTTGCGTTGTGCGGCTTCGCGAACTTCGCGTCGATCGCGGTGCTGACGGGCGGCTTCAGCGCCGTCGCGCCGGAGCGCCGTGCCGAAGTCGCGCGCTACGGCCTGCGTGTCGTGCTCGCCGCGACGCTCTCGAACCTGATGAGCGCCACGATTGCGGGCATGTTCGTTACGCTCAATTGAATCGAGGACCACTGCATGACCATGGAACAACTGCTGGAACGCGCGGGCGTGGCCCGCGAAAAAGCCTACGCGCCGTATTCGAAATTCAAGGTCGGCGCTGCGCTGCTGACGAGCGACGGCCACGTGTTCGACGGCTGCAACGTCGAGAATGCGTCTTACGGACTGTGCAACTGTGCGGAACGTACGGCGTTTTTCAGCGCCATCGCCGCAGGCTATCAGCGCGACCAGTTCGCCGCGCTCGCCGTGATCGGCGACACGGATGGCCCCATCGCACCGTGCGGCGCGTGCCGCCAGGTGATCATCGAACTCGGCGGCCCTGAATTGCCGATCCGCCTCGGCAATCTGCGCGGCGCCACGCGCGACACCACCGCGCGCGAACAACTGCCGGACGCGTTCTATCTATGAGCAAGCACAAGGTTATCTACGACACCGACCCCGGTGTGGACGATGCAATGGCGCTGGTTTTTCAGGCGCTGCATCCCGACATCGAACTGCTTGGTCTCACGAGCGTATTCGGCAATGCCACGATCGAGACCACGACGCGCAACGCGCGGTTGCTGACCGCGCGTTTTGCGCCGCACGTGCCGGTCGCGCAGGGTGCCGCAGCGCCGCTCAAACGCGCGGCGCCCGAGCCGCTGGCGTGGATTCACGGCGACAACGGCCTCGGCAACATCGCGCTCGACGCGTCTCACGAAGCCGTTGCCGAAGCCGTTGTCGAGACGCGCTCCGCGCACCGCTTCATTATCGACACCGTGCGCGCCCATCCCGGCGAAGTCACGCTGATCGCGGTCGGCCCGCTGACGAACCTTGCCTTGGCGCTCGCCGAAGATCCGCAGATCGCCGGGCTCGTCAAGCAGGTGGTCATCATGGGCGGCGCGTTCGGCACGGATGGCGTCCTGGGCAACGTGACGCCCGCCGCGGAAGCGAATATTCTCGGCGACCCCGACGCGGCCGATCTCGTGTTCGGCGCGCCATGGCCGGTGGTGCTTGTGGGGCTCGACGTCACGCAGCGAACCATCATGAGCCACGACTATCTCGCATCGATCCGCGATCGCGGCGGCGAGGCGGGGCGTTTCGTGTGGGACGTGTCGCGGCACTACGAAGCCTTTCACGAGCAAAGCGCGCATCTGGCGGGTATTTACGTGCACGATTCGTCGGCGGTGGCGTATGTGCTCGCGCCGCATCTCTATACGACCCGCAGCGGTCCCGTGCGCGTGCTGACGGACGGCATTGCGGTAGGCCAAACTATCCAGAAGCCGTCGACGATGCCGGTGCCCGCGCCCGACTGGGATAGCCGGCCGGCGTGCAAAGTGTGTGTGGCCGTGGATGTGCCCGGCATGCTCGCACTTTACGAGGACACGGTTTGCGGCACGCTGCCGGCTCGTTGATCGTCCTTCGCATCGGGCAGGAAAACGAGGGCGTTCGCAGGAGACCGCACGGGCGCGGGCATCGATCCGACATTGGTCTGACTTATGCCGCGGTGCATTGCAGCAGGCCGGTCCGGCACTCGCGTCCGATGCGGTTCATCAATCTTTGCTACATTCCTCACACGCACTGCGTGCACGGCGCGCCGGGCGCGGCTGGCCGCGCGCAACGCGTGACCCCAATCTATCGGAGAGGCGAAAGATGCGAATTCTAGTAGTGGGTGCGGGCGCCGTGGGCGGCTACTTCGGCGGACGTCTCGCGGCAGCCGGCCAGGATGTCACTTTCCTGGTGCGTCCCGCCCGCGCGGAGAAACTCCGGCGTGACGGTCTCGTGATCAGCAGCGTGCGCGGCAATCTCACGCTGCGCGAGCCCCAAACGATACTCGCCGGTGTCAGCGCGGAGCCGTTCGACGTGGTGCTGCTGAGTTGCAAAGCCTATAGTCTCGACGACGCGATCGACTCGTTCGCGCCGCTGGTCGGCGAATCGACGCTGATTCTGCCGATGCTCAACGGCATGCGCCATATTGAAGTGCTGACGGAAAAGTTCGGCGCATCGCGCGTATTGGGCGGTCAGTGCGTAATCGCCGCCACGCTCAACGCCGAACAGCAGGTCGTGCATCTGAACGAGATGCACGCGATCACGTTCGGCGAACTGGAAGGCGGCACATCGGAACGCGTGCAGGCGATCGCCGACGCGATGACCGGTGCGAATTTCGACGTGGTGGTCAGCGACAACATCCTGCTGCGCATGTGGGAAAAGTGGGTGTTCCTCGCGGCACTGGCGGCCAGCACGTGCCTGATGCGCGGCTCGGTCGGCGATATTCTGGCCGCGCCGGACGGCAAGCGCATCATCGAAAGTCTGCTCGGCGAGTGCCGGGCGGTCGCCGAACACAACGGCTTCATGATGGGCGCCGACTTCGAAGGACGTGCGACCCAGACGCTCTTCACGCCTTCGCCGTTGACGGCTTCGATGCTGCGCGACGTCGAAAACCATTCGCATACCGAGGCGGATCACATTCTCGGCGACCTGATCTCGCGCGGCGGCGACGCGCAGAACGGCGAACACGGGCTGTCGTTGTTGCGTATCGCCTATAGTCATCTGAAGACCTACGAAGCGCGGCAGACCCGCACGTCGTAGACCTCGGCGCAGGCGGATAGCAGCCCAACGATCGGAGGTAAAGCATGCCGAGTCCAACCGGTTCGGTGCCCGCGCTGAGTTCGGCGGCGGCCACGATCTTCTCGATCGGCATTGTGTTTCTCGGCTACTGCCCGCATCCGTATCGCGCTACATCTGTTTCTGGCCGGCGTGGCGGCGATATGGCTCGCGGTGGCGGTATCGGTCGTCGTGTGACGCGCGGGGCGCCCCAATGAAAACGCGCGCGCGTCGCAAAACAAGGCGCGCGCGTCGTGTCAGGCAGGAAGGCTTAGCGCTCGATCTGCCGGTTCCAGCGCGTATCCCACTGCGCGCGATGCGCATTGATCGTGTCCCAATCCACCACGGTCACCTTGCGCACCAGATCTTCGACGTTGCCGAGGCTTTGCTGCATCGGCGGCGTCATCTTCGCGAGACGGTTGGTCGGAATCTGCTTGCCGGCCTCGGCGGCTTTCGTCTGAGCCGGCGCGGACAACAGGAACTGCGCGAGTTTCTGCGCCAGTTGCGGGTCCGGGTCGTTGTTCACCACGCACAGATCGACTAGTAGCAACACCGGACCTTCCTTCGGGCTCACATACCCGACCGGAATGCCCTTGTCCTGCAAATCGCCGACGCCGGTCGGCGTCAGCGGGAAGAGACCCGCTTCGCCGGTCTGCACCATTTCGGAGATCTTCGCCGAATTCGGCACGTACTCGACGACGTTCGGGCCGACCGTGCTCGCCCACTTCGTGAAGGCGGGTTCGACGTTCTGCTCGCTGCCGCCCATCAAACGGTTGATCGCGAGAAAGCCGTGCAGGCCGAAGGTGCTGCTCGAAGCGGACTGAAACACCACCTTGCCCTTGTATTTCGGATCGGCGAAATCCATCCATGAGGTCGGCGGCGCCCAGCCTTTTTCAGCGAACAGTTTCTTGTTGTACGCGATGCCGGTCATACCGAGTTGCACGCCCGCGCCCATGTCGTCCTTCATGCGCGCGAACGGATACAGTTCTTTGAGCACCGGCGAATCGTCGAGCTTCCTGCACACGCCCATGCTGACCGCGCGCGCCATCACGCCGTCGTCGAGAAACACCACGTGGATCTGCGGATTGGCTTTATTGGCGAGCAGCTTGGCGAGAATGTCCGACGAGGTGCCCGGCACCACGACCACTTTCACGTCGTTGGCTTTCTCGAACTCGGGCAGCACCTGGCTTGTATAGGCCTTTTCCATCGGACCGCCGTTCATGCCGATGTAAATGGTTTTGGTCTCCGACCACGCCGGCGCGGCTGCGCCGAACGCACACAACGCAGCTAGCGCCGCGATCGTTCTGAACAGTTTCATTGAGGGGCTCCTGAGTTTCGACTAACGGGCAATGGATGGCAAATGAAGGGCAAAATAAGCGGCCAATAAAGGGCAACTAGGTGACGGACGAAGCAGGAACGGCAGCAAAGCGGTCGATCGAGAAAGCGTCGAGCGGAGTCGCGGTCGCACCGTCGACGACGAGATCGGCGAGGATTTCGCCGACACCCGGCGCGAGCAGAAAACCGCCGCCCGAAAATCCGAACGCATGCAACAGGCGCGGCACCGTGCGGCTCGCGCCGATGATCGGATTGCTGTCGGGCGTACTGCCTTCGACACCGCTCCACGTGCGGATCAGCAACGCATCGCGCAGCGCGGGCAGCAACGCGCACGCGTCGCGCATCACGGCGCGGGTCGTTTCCGTCGAAGGCTGACCGTAGTCGCCGTCGCCATGTCCGCGTCCGCCGCCGATCACGCAATTGCCGCGCGCGACTTGCCGCGCGTAGATACCGCCGCCATACACGCCCAGGTTGTGCGTGATGAAGAGCGGCAGCGGTTCGGTGACCCACATGTTCGGATAGATGGGTTTCATCGGCACCGTTTCGCCGAAGTAGCCCGCCACCGTGTCGGCCCACGCACCGGCCGAGTTGATCAGCCAGTCGGCGCTGATGCGCGCAGCGCCGGCGCGCAATTGAAAGCGCGCGCCGTCGTGATGGATCCCGGTCAGCTCGCTCTGCTCGCGCACGTCGGCGCCCGCGGCCCGCGCGGCACGCGCAAACGCGGGGGACACGAGACGCGGATTCGCATGGCCGTCGCTTGCGCACAGCGAGCCGCCGATCGCCGCTGCGCCCAGCCACGGATAGCGCTGGCGGAACGCCGCGCCGCTTATCAGCTGCGTGTGCAGCCCGTGATCGCGCGCCATCTCGGCCCATGCTTCGAGCGCGGCAAGATCGGACTCGCTGCGCGCGAGCCGCAAATGCCCCGACACGACAAACTCGCCGTCGATGCCGATCAGCTCCGGCAAGCGGTCCCAGACGCGCCGCGCGCGCATCGCGAGCGGCATCTGTTCGACCGGACGTCCCTGGCAGCGCACGCCGCCGTAGTTCACGCCGCTGGCTTGCGCGCCGCAAAAGCGCCGCTCGAACAGGCCGACGCGCATGCCGCGCCGCGCCAGCGCCAATGCCGCCGATGCGCCGACGAGACCGCCACCCGCAATCGCGACGTCATAGTGCAGGGTGTCACTCATCGCGCGCCTCCTCGGGAATCGCGGCGACGCCGTCGGCGTAGAGCGCGGGCGACAGCGGAATCGGCTTGACCGGCGGCTGGCTGCGCAAGCGGCCGACGGCTTCGAGCGGGCGGCCGGTTTCGTCGGCGAGCAGCGTCAGCGCCGCTTCGCCGCACATGCGTCCCTGGCAGCGGCCCATGCCGACGCGGGTCAACGCCTTGAGCCGGTTGATCTCGTTCGCCTCGCCGGCGCGGATGCAGCGCCGCAACGTGCCCGCATCGACTTCTTCGCAGCGGCACACCGTCATGCCGTCAGGCCATTGCGACGCGCAATGCGCCGGCGGCGCGAACGCGGTTTCGAGGCCCGCGCGAAACACGCCGATGCGTTGCAGGCTGCGTTCGAGCGTAGCCGCATCGCGCATGCCGGGGCCGCGTGGATGCGCGATGCCGAGGTCGTCGAGCAAGGCCAGCGCGGCGCGGCGGCCGGCGAGTTCGGCGGCGTCGGCGCCCGCGATGCCCGCGCCGTCGCCGGCGAGATAGATGCCGCGCACGGAACTGCGGCCGGCTGCATCGAGTTCGGGCAGCCAGCAACGGTTCTGCGCATCGAAGCGGAAGCGGCAACCGGCCAGATCGGCGAGCTGTGTTTCAGGCTTCAGGCCGAAGCCGATGCCGAGCGCGTCGCATGCGAGCGTTTCGGTCCTGGTTCCTGAGCCGGCACGATTCGCGCGCCATTCGATCGCACTAACCCCTTGCTCGCCTTGCTCGCCGTGAATGCCGGTCAGCATCACATCGCGTTCGATGCGTACGCCGCGCAGGGTCAGCCAGCCGACGTAATACAGGCCTTTGGCGAACGTCGACGGCAGCCGCGCGAGCTTCGGCGCCGCGGCGATCTGCCGCGACAGCGGGCTCGTGTCGAGCACGGCCATCACCTGCGCGCCTGCTTTCACGTACTGATACGCGACCAGATACAAGAGCGGCCCCGTGCCCGCCAGCACGACACGCTGACCGATCGCGCAACCCTGAGCCTTCAACGCGACCTGTGCCGCGCCGAGCGTGTAGACGCCGGGCAGCGTCCAGCCGGGGACCGGCAACACGCGATCGGTCGCGCCGCTCGCAATGATCAGGTGCGAGAACGGCACACTGATCTCGCGTCCCGCGTGCAAGGTATCGAGGCGGCCCGGTTCGCACGCCCACGCGAGGGTGTCGGGGCGGTAGTCGAGATGCGGCAGCAGCGCGGCCATCGTCGTGTGCAATGCCTCGGCTTTATGCGCCTCGAAACCGTACAGGGCTTTCTTCGAGCGCCTGAAGTTGCCTTGCAATGGCGGCTGCCGATAGATCTGTCCGCCCCAGCGCGCGTTTTCGTCGAGCACGACCGGTTTTACGCCGGCCGCTACGAGCGTTTCGGCGGCGCGCACGCCGGCCGGTCCCGCGCCGACGATCACCACGCGGCGTGCGTCGCTCATTGCGGGTCTCCGTTTGCGGGGGCAGCGGCAACGGTCGCGGCCATCCCGGCGAGCCGCGTGACGACGCGCATGCCTGCGCTGACCAGCGTGGAGCAGGCGCGCAAACGCGTGCCGTCCTCGGTGCGCATCCAGCAGTCCTGGCACGCGCCGATCAGGCAAAAACCCGCGCGCGGCGCGCCGCTGAATTCGCTTTCGCGCACGCGCCGCTGTTGCATCAGCACGGCGGTGAGCACCGTATCGCCTTGCAGCGCGGTGGCTTCGCGGCCGTCGATAAAGAAGCTCAGCGGTTCGCGCTGCGTCTCGGCGAGGCGAACGAATTGCGCCTCGCGCCTGGGCACGGCGGCATCGGACAAAGGCAGGTTCGGCGGCATGTGAGAGAGGGCAGTGGAAGGCATCAGTGCTGGCCGATCAGAATCCGGTTGAGCCCGTACACGCGATCGAGCAGCAGCATCGCGCCCGCGGTGATGAAGATCACCAGCGCGGACACCGAGGCCATCATCGGATCGATCGATTCGGTCGCGTACATGTACATGCGCACCGGCAGCGTGACGGTTTGCGGCGACGTGACGAAGATCGACATCGTCAGTTCGTCGAAGCTGTTGATGAAGGCGAGCAGCCAGCCGCCGGTAATGCCCGGCAGAATCATCGGGAAGGTGATGCGGCGAAACGTGGTCCACGCATCGGCGCCGAGCGAGTGCGCCGCATGTTCGACGCTACGGTCCAGACCGCTGGCCGAAGCCAGCACCAGCCGCATCACGAACGGCGTGATGATGATCATGTGCGCGAGCACCAGCCAGGCAAACGAACCGGTCGCGCCGATCAGCGCAAAGAAGCGCAGCAACGCAATGCCGAGCACGAGGCCGGGAATCACCAGCGGCGACAGCAGTAGGCCATTCAGGAAGCCGCGGCCCGGAAAGCGCGCACGGCCAATGGCGAGCGCGGCGGGCAAGGCGACGATCAGCGACAGCGTCGCCGAGGCAAACGCCAGCTTCAGGCTATTGACGAACGCCGAGATGAAATCGGGGTAAGCGAGGATCGCGCGGAACCAGCGCAGCGATACGCCGTGCGTGGGCAGCGTCAGTGTTTCGTCGGGCGTGAAGGCGACCAGCACGACGATCACGAGCGGCGCGAGCACGAAGGCAATGACGAGCGCGTGGAAAATCAACGCGATGGGGCCGTTTTTTCTCATGGGGATCTCGCTTGTCGAACTCGCTTGTCGAATTCGATGAGTTAGCCGATGCTTCTGGCGTACTTGCGTTCCAGAACCCGGTAGTAAGTGAGCATCACGATCAGATTCGCGACCAGCAACAGGAGCGCGATGGTCGCGCCGAGCGGCCAGTTCAGCGAGCCGAGGAATTCGTCGTAGACAGCGGTGGCCGCCACTTTCAGACGCCGTCCGCCGAGCAGGCCCGGAATCGCGAAGGCGCTCGCCGACAGGCCGAACACCATCAGGCTGCCCGACAGAATGCCTGGCGTGAGTTGCGGCAGGACGATGCGGCGCAAGGTGGTGGCAGGCGAGGCCATCAGCGAAAGTGCCGCGTTTTCGGTTTGCGGATCGAGTTTCTGCAAGGCCGTCCACACGGGAATCACCATGAACGGCAGCATCACGTGCACCAGTGCGATAACGATCGCGAAGGTGGTGTATTCGAGCTTGTACGGCCCGAGTCCGACGAGACCGAACGCCTGATTCACGAGACCGTTGGTGTTGAGCAGCATGCTCCAGCCGAACGCGCGCACCACGACCGACACCAGCAGCGGCGCGAGAATCACGAGCAGGAACATCGATCGATACGGGTCGCGCATGCGTGACAGCACGTACGCTTCGGGCGTGCCGATCACGACGCACAACAGCGTCGTCAGCGATGCAATGCCGAAAGTGCGCGCAAAGATCGTGTGGAAATACGACGATGTCAGCACTTCCGCGTAATTGCCGAACTCGAACGCGGCAAGCGGACCGCTGGCCGGATCGAAGCGGTAGAAGGTCAGCACCAGCGTCATCGCGAGCGGCACCAGCACGAGTGCCGCGAACAGCAGGAAGGCGGGCGCGCACATCAGCCACAGCGGCAGATAGGCGTGCCACGGTGCGCGGCGCGCAGGGGCGGGCTGCGTGCTGCTGTTGTTCGAAGCGGGCAGCGTACTAGCCATGATGCGCATCCCGTTGAATGAAGCGGATCGCCTCGCTGTTCCAGTCGACGCCGACCGCCGCGCCCTCCGGGAGCGGCGCGGCGCCTTCGTTCTGGCAGCACACCAGCACTTCGCCGAGCCGGCAGTCCACGCGATACAGCCACTGGCTGCCGAGAAAGAAGCGGCTCGTCACGGTGGCCGCGAGGCGTCCCGCGTGCGGCGCGCATAGACGCAGCTTCTCCGGGCGGATGCACAGCATCACCGCGTCGCCGACGCCGACGGCGCGCTCGCGGACCGGCAGTTGCGCGGTGTGTCCGGTCTCGGCGAGGTCGTGTCCGAGGTCGATGCGGATCGCGTCGCCGTCGCGCGCCACCACCTTGCCCGGCAGCATATTGGCCTTGCCGATGAACTGCGAAACGAAGCTGTTCTCGGGGCGCTCGTAGGCCTCATACGGCGTGTCGATCTGCGTGATGCGGCCGGCTTCCATGACCACCACGCGATCGCTGATCGACAGCGCTTCCGATTGATCGTGCGTGACCATGATGGTGGTCGTGCCGATCTTGCGTTGAATGGCGCGGAGTTCGAACTGCATGTCTTCGCGCAGCTTGGCGTCGAGATTCGACATCGGTTCGTCGAGCAGCAGCACCGGCGGCGCGATCACGATCGCGCGGGCAATCGCCACGCGTTGCCGCTGACCGCCGGACAGTTCGCGCGGAAAGCGATGCGCGAGCGTGTCGAGCCGCACCAGCGCCAGCGCCTCGCGCACACGCTCGTGGCGCTCGGCCTTGTCGATGTTGCGCATCTCCAGACCGAAGCCGACGTTATCGGCGACGCTCATGTGCGGAAACAGCGCGTAGCTCTGGAACACGATGCCGAGGCCGCGTTTGTTCGGCTTCATGTGCGTGATGTCGTGGCCGTCGAGCGTGATGCGCCCGCGCGTCGTCTCGACGAAGCCCGCGATCATCAGCAGCGTGGTGGTCTTGCCGCAGCCGGAGGGCCCGAGCAGCGAAACGAACTCGCCTTTTTCCACCGACAGGTTCACGTCGGCGACTGCCTGCAGATCGCCGAACGATTTCGCTACGTCCGTGAGTGTGAGGAACGACATGATCTGGCCTTTTGCTGGTTCGACATCGGCAGGTTCGACACCGGTTCAATCGACAACGGTCTCGATGGAGCCGACTCTAGCTAGCCAAATTACGCCGCGTCAATTTCAAATTCCGTTTGCCGGTATAAGATTTGAAAAAATTCTGATAAATGGAATATAAACGAGGTGATGGGTGTCATCTGTTCCACTGCATGAAGTACGGAAAATCCCTATGAAGATTGCGCACGTTATGGCGTGAAAAGGGGCGAGGTGAATATTCCACTCAAAGATAAAACCCTCTATAGTGTTCCGGTCAATGAAATAAATTGGAAAAACCGAGATGAATCCTGCCGCTAAACGGGATGGGCGAGATGCGAATGCCGGGTCGGCTCGAACGGCCGGCGCGCCCGGCCCCGGCATGCTGGAGCGTGCGTTCGCGGTCATCCGCGCGTTGTCCGAAGCGCAGCCCGACGGCGGCCGTGTCACGCGTCTGGCGAAAGCGGTCGGTCTCACGCAAGGCACCGTGCACCGCATCCTTCACGCGTTGATCACCGAAGGTATCGTCGAGCAGGACGAAAACTCGAAGCTCTATCGGCTGAGCGTCGATTTCTTCGCGCTCGCCGCGCAGGCCGGCAACCCGAGCGGCATGCGCACGCTTTGCCGTCCCGCCTTGCTGCGGCTGTGCGCGAGCCTCGGCGACACGATTTTCCTGCTGGTCAAAAGCAGTTTCGACGCGGTGTGCCTCGACATCTGCGAAGGGCCGTTTCCGATCCGCTCGTTCACCGGCGATATCGGCGGGCGCGTGGCGCTGGGTGTCGGACAGGGAAGTCTGGCGATTCTCGCGTTCCTGCCGGAAGCGGAGCGCGAGGAAATCATTCGCTTCAACGTGCCGCGTATTCGCGGCTACGGCGTGCTCGACGAAGTGTATTTGCGCACCGAGATCGAACGCGTGCGCCAGCTGGGTTACGCGGGGCGCAATAGCGGCGTGCTCGACGGCATGGCGGGCGTGGCGGTGCCGATTCTGGATCGCACCGGCGTCGCGGTGGCGGCGTTGAGCGTCGGCACGCTGGCGGCGCGTCTCGGCGACGATCGTCTGCCGATGGTGGTCGAATTGCTGCGGCGCCAGGCGGAGGCGATCGGCCCGCAAACCAATCCGTTCGATGTCGCATTGCGCCGGCCCATGCATGGCTTGTCGCGCGCCATGACCACCGAGCGGATCACGGGATAAGTCGGCGTCGACGAAAAAGGCGTCATGCAGCACCGCAAGCACGACGCCTTTCAGGCCTTTCAGGCAGCGAGAGACTTGTCTCGCCAGGAACCTAGAACACCTTCACCGGCACGTTCACCACCAGCCGGTACTCCATGTTGTTGCCGTCCGAGTAGTGGCGCGAGCTGTTGTGCCACATCGCGATGAACGTGACCTTCGTATCCTTGAAGCGGCCGCTTTGCAGCGTATAGCTCGGAATAAAGCCGAACTCGTGATGATGGCCGCTCACCGGTTCGCCGCTCTTCCAGTACAGGTCGTGCAGCGGTGCGGACGGCGAAGCATTCTGCGCCGCTTCCGCCGACGCATCCGCGCCCCAGCCGTACACGCCCCAGAACATCGCCTTGAGTCCCGGCACGCCCGCGTATTTGCCGTCGAACGTATAGCGCAATTGCAGCGACTGCTCATGCGGCGCGTTGTAGTCGACGTCCATCGAGTTGGTCAGGTAGATGCCGTTGGTTTCGTTCACGTAGTCGAAGAACTGCTCGCCGAGCACCTGCTGATAGCCGAGCAGCAGCGCATGCGGGCCGTGCTGCGCGGAGATCGACACGCTGTACGCGTTGCTGTTGATGTGCCCCTGGCGCGATGCGCCGGTGTCGTGCGTCGAATAGATGTTCGCGAGGCCGCTCCACTTGATGGTGGCCGGGTCGCCGAACGACTGCGCGACCGAACCGTAGTACTGACGCCAGACGTCGTCGGCCTGGTCGGCGTACAGCGCCATTTCGCCATCCTTCGCGTAGTGCCACGTGCCGCCCACATAGGTCAGCCGATCGATGCGCGTGCCGCCGTAGGAGGTAGTCAGATTGGTCAGGTTCGTGTGGCCGCGTGCGTCCACTCTGGTGAAGCTGCCGGCCTCGAGCGTCGTGTGCACGAGGTCGTTGCTGACCATCGACACGCCGAGAAAAGTCGGCGGCAAGGCGCGGTTGTCATGCGGTTCGAGAAACGGGTTGGTGACCGTCTGCAGACCGTATTTCACGACCGTTTCCGAAATGCGTCCCTTGATGTCGTACATGCCGGGATAGGCCCACGCGAGCTGTTCGGAGCCGCCGCCGCCCTTGGCCACGTGCACCATGTTGCCCGCGCCGTTGCCGCCGTCGAGTTTGAGTGCGCCGAACAGCGATGCATCGACGCCGAAGCCGACCGGCCCTTGCGTAAAACCGGACTCATAGTTGGCCTGCACGCCTTGCACCCATGCGTGACGATAGAGCGAGGGGGGCGCCTGGAAGTAATCGGCGTAGTTGCGCAACAACAGGTTCAGATGGCTATCGGCGATGAAGCCTTTGCTCGACGCCTGGCTCGAGGGCGGTGTGGGCGGCGTGACCGCCTGATCGGCTTCCGCGTTGACGAGTGCGCTGGTGGTGTCGGGTTGATCGGTGCGGACCGTGCCGCCTTGTTCCGCCCTGCGCTTGCCGGCCGGGACGGCTTGCGAGACCTGCGCAGACGGCGGCAACGTTTGCGCGAGTGCTTGAGGGTTGGACGGGCTCGTGGTGGGTTGCGGTGCGCCGTCGTCCGCGTACGCGCTCGCGGCTGCGGTCAATGCTGGAAGGGTGAGTGCGAAGTAGAAGAAGGTGGCAGCGCCGGATTTTTTTGTCCGGTTCTTTGTTCGGTTATCGTTCATTGAGAGTGTCTCGGTTTTTTTGTTGGATCTTTGGCTGGCGGTTAGCCAGTCCGGGCTTGTCGTTCGTTCTGCTCGTGACAGGACGAACGCATCCTTCGGCGCGGCGGCATGCCGCGCCGGGGAAGAGGGTGGTCCTTCAGTAAGGGTTCGCTTGCCGCTTCAGCGATCCCTCAATCCCCCAATCCCCCAAGGGGACTTCCTTCGGGGCGGGGGACTTCCTTCGGGGCGTCGCTCACCCGAATGCACGCAACGCGTGTCGCGCTCGCGCCGTGCGTGACAGGCTGGGGAATCTTCGCTGCGCAGGCGTCGATCGCATCCGGGCAGCGCGTGCGAAACGCGCAACCGGAAGGCGGGCTGAGCGGCGACGCAATCTCGCCACGCAGCAGCAGATGACGGCGCGCGCGCTCGACAGCCGGATCGGGCACCGGTACCGCCGACAACAGCGCGCGCGTGTACGGATGACGCGGCTCGCCATAGACTTCGCGTTTGTCGCCGAACTCCATCACGCGTCCCAGATACATCACCAGCACGCGGTGGCTGATCGCCTTGACGACCGCGAGGTCGTGCGCGACGAACAGCAGCGACAGCGACAATTCGCGTTGCAGATCGCGCAGCAGGTTGACGATTTGCGCCTGAATCGACACGTCGAGCGCCGACACCGGCTCATCGCAGATCACCAGTTGCGGCTCGCCGATCAATGCGCGCGCAATGCCGACGCGCTGACACTGACCACCCGAAAACTCATGCGGATAGCGGCGCAGATGCTGCGCATTGAGGCCGACGCGCTCGAGCATGGTCAGCACGCGCCGCTGCACGTCGGCACGCGCGATGTCCTGGCCGAACGTGGTGAGCGGTTCGGCGACGATCTGCTCGATCGTCATGCGCGGATCGAGCGAGGCGAGCGGGTCCTGAAAAATCATCTGCACGTCGCGGCGCAAACGCGACGTGTCGCGTTTTGCGTTCGGCAGCACGGTTTCTTCGCCGAGCCAGCGCACGCTGCCGCTCGCCACCGGCGCGAGACCGATGATCGCGCGCGCGAGCGTGGACTTGCCGCAACCCGATTCGCCGACGAGACCCACGGTTTCGCCGCGCCGCACGTTGAACGACACGCCGTCCACCGCGCGCAGCGTCGCCTTGCCGGACCACGGAAAGCCGCCGCGCGGTATGCCGAATTGCACCTTGAGACTGTCGACCGACAACAGCGTTGCCGGAGCCTGGCTTGTGGTTGAAGTGGCGCTCATGCGTGTTGTGCCTCGATGATTTCCAGCGCCGAACGGTGGCAGGCGCGCAGCGCGACGGCGCCCGACGCATCGGATCCTGGCTGCAATGCGCTCAGCGCAGGCCGCGACTCGCGACAACGTTCGCTGCAATACGTGCAGCGCGGCGCGAACGCGCAGCCCGCGCCGACTTCGCCGGGCAGCGGCGGATTGCCGGGAATGGTTTGCAACGCACGCTCGCCGTCGTCGGTCAGACGCGGCAGCGCGTTCAGCAGGCCGATCGTGTACGGATGAGTCGGCGCGGCGAACAGCGCGGCGGCGCTCGCCTGCTCGATGGTCTGGCCGGCGTACATCACCATCACGTCGTCGCACAAGCCGGCGACCACGCCCATGTCGTGCGTGATCAGGATGATCGCGGTGCCGCGTTCACGATTCAATTCACGCAGCAACTCGATGATCTGCGCCTGCACGGTGACGTCGAGCGCGGTGGTCGGCTCGTCGGCGATCAGGATTTCGGGCTCGGAAAGCAGAGCCATCGCGATCATTACGCGCTGCCGCATGCCGCCGGAGAATTCGTGCGGATACATGTCGATGCGGCGCGCGGCGTCGGGGATGCGCACCGTCTCGAGCGTTTCGATCGCGCGGCGGCGCGCTTCGCGACGCGACATCCTGCGATGCAGTTGCAGCGTTTCGGTCATTTGCCGTTCGATCGTCAGGAACGGATTGAGCGAGGTCATCGGGTCCTGGAAGATCATGCCGATGCGGTCGCCGCGGATCTTGTTCAGGGCGGCCTGGTTCATCGTCAGCAGGTTTTCGCCGCGATAGGACGCTTGCCCCGATACGTTGCCGTTGCCGGCCAGCAAGCCGAGCAGCGCCATCACGGTCTGGCTTTTGCCTGATCCCGATTCGCCGACGATGCCGAGCGTGCGGCCGGCTTCGAGAGAAAACGACACGCGCTGCACGGCGTCGACGGGTGCGCCCTCGCGGCGCGTAAAGCGCACGCTCAGGTCTTTGACTTCGAGTAGCGGCATGTCAGCGGTCCTTCGGATCGAATGCGTCGCGCAAACCGTCGCCGACGAAATTCACGCAATACAGCGTCACGCACAACATCACGGCCGGGCACAGCAGCAGCCACGGCATCGACTCGAGCTTCTGCGCGCCGTCCTGAATCAGCACGCCCCAGCTGGTCATCGGTTCCTGCACGCCGAGACCGAGAAACGACAGCACCGATTCCGTCAGTACGATGTTCGGCACCGTCACGCTGGCATACACCACCACCACGCCGAACAGATTCGGCACGATGTGGCGTGCGATGATCGAGCGCGAACTCACGCCGATCGCGCGGGCGGCATCGATGAATTCGCGCGAGCGCAGCGACAGCGTCTGGCCGCGCACCACGCGTGCCATGTCGAGCCACGAGAATGCGCTGATGGTCAACACGACCAGATAGAACGCGCGGCCGAACATCGTCATCATCAGGATCGCGATCAGCATGTAGGGGATCGCGTACATCATGTCGACGACGCGCATCATCACTGCGTCGACACGCCCGCCCAGATAGCCGGCGCTCGCGCCGTACGCGACGCCGATCAAGCCCGACACCAGCGTGCCGAGCAGGCCGACTTCCAGCGACACGCGCCCGCCTTGCAGTGTGCGGGCGAGCAGATCGCGGCCGAGTTCGTCGGTGCCGAACCAGTGCATGTTCTGCCACGTCGGCGGCAGGCTGATCGCGCTCCAGTCGCTGTCTATCGGGCCGTTCGGCAGCAACCACGGACCGGCCACGCACGCGATCACGATCAGCAGCAGCACGATAAAGCCGGCAAACGCCGCACGATTGCGCACGAAGCGCAGCGCGGCGGTGGCGAACGGGCCGCGCGAATGCGGCGCCTTGGCGATGGCCGCGAGCGGATCGAGCGCCGCGGCAGTCGATTGAAGAGAGCGGGGCATGGATCAGTACCGGATGCGCGGATCGAGCCACGCATACGCGAGGTCGACCAGCAGATTGAACAGCACGGCCACGGCGGTCGTCAGCACGACCAGACCGAGCACGAGGGTGTAGTCGCGGTTGATCGCGCCGTTGACGACCAACTGGCCGAGACCGGGCAGCGCAAACACCGATTCGGTGACCACCGCCGCCGTGATCGAGGAGATGCAGATCGAGCCGAGCAGCGACACCACCGGCATCAACGCGGGCTTCAATGCATGGCGCAGGACGATCGTGCGGCCCGGCAGGCCCTTCGCGCGCGCGGTGCGGATGAAGTTGCCCGAGAGCACTTCGATCATGCTGCCGCGCATCACGCGCGCGATCGCGGCGACGTTGATGAAGGTGAGCAGCACGATCGGCAGCACGCGATAGCGCCATTCGCCTTCGCCCCAGCCGCCGGCGGGCAGCCAGCCGTGGCCTTCGGAGGTCTTCAGCAGGATCGCGAAGATCCACACCAGCACCGGACCCAGCACGAACGGCGGCACCACGTTGCCGATATTGCCGAGCACCATCACCGCATGATCGACGAAACGGTCGCGGCGCACGGCGGCCAGCGTGCCGAGCGTGACGCCGATCGCGAGCGCGATCGGCACCGACACGCCGCCTACCCCGAGACTTACCGGCAACGCTTTCCACACCAGATCGTTGACCGACCAGTCGGCGTAGCGAAACGACGGACCGAGATCGCCGTGCAGCAGCGAGCCGAGGTAGTGCAGGTACTGCAGCCACAACGGTTCGTCGAGGTGGTACTTCGCGTTGAGGTTCGCCAGCACGGCCGCCGACAGTTGCTTCTCCGTGTCGAACGGACCGCCCGGGGTCAGGTGCAGCAGCAGGTAGCACGCGGTGATCACGGCGAGAATCGTCGGGATCGCCCAGAGCGTGCGGCGCAGCGTGTAAGCCAGCATGACGGTGCTCCCGCGCTCAGTGCTTGATCAGATACATGTCTTGCGTGGCGCGCTGGTCGACGTAGTTGGTCGGCGTGTAGCCGCCCACATAAGGCTTCACCAGCCGGTCCGCCGAGTACTGGAACAGCGGCACCATCGGGTAGTCGCCCATCGCCAGGTCGTGTGCCTGGGTGAGCAGGGTGGTGCGCCTCGTGTCATCCAGTTGCTGATTGGCTTCATCGACCAGCTTGTCGACTTGCGGGTTGCAGTAGCGCTGGTCGTTCTGCACGCTGTTGCAGCGGATCAGATCGAAGTACGACATCGCGTCGTTGTAGTCGACGAACCAGCCGTCGCGCGACGCTTGCACCTTGCCGTCGTGGCGCTGTTTGAGCAGCACCTTGTATTCGACGTTCTCCAGCCTGGCGTTCACGCCGAGCTTGGTGCGCCATTCGGAGGTGGCGAACAGCGCGACTTTCTTGTGCAGGTCGTTGGTGTTGTACGTCAGCGTGAACGTCAGCGGCTTCGCGTCCGAGTAGCCGGCTTCCTTCAGCAGATTGCGCGCGTAGTCGACGCGCTTGCCCATCGGCCAGGTGGCCCAGTCAGGCTTGAAGACCGCGGCGCCTTGCGTGCCCTTGGAGATCAGGCCGTACATCGGCAGTTCGCCGTCCGCGGTCAGGCGCGAGGTCAGCAGGTCGCGGTCCAGCACCATCGAGAGCGCCTGGCGTACGCGTTTGTCCTTGAAAATCGGGTCTTCGTTATTCAGGCTGTAGTAGTAAGTGGCGATCTGGAGACCGGATTTCAGCTCGGCGCCGAACTGCTTGCTCACCTGCGAATAGATCCCCGACGGAATCGAATAGGTGTAGTCGAACTGGCCGGCCTGATACATGCGCATCGCCGTTTCGTCGTTTTCGATCGGCAGGTAGGTCACTTTCGTGATTACGACCTTGCCGGCGTTCCAGTATGTGCTGCTTTTGGTGCCCACCAGGCGGTTGCTCGGCTGCCAGTCGGTCAGCGCATACGGGCCATTGCCGACGAAGTTGCCCGGGCGGGTCCAGTCGCCGCCGAACTTCGCCACGGTCGCGCGATTGACCGGCGCCATGGTCGGCATGGCAGCCAGTTGCGGGAAAAAGGCGGCGGGCACCTCGGTCGTCACTTCGAGCGTGTACGGATCGGGCGCGCGCACGCCGAGGCTCGTCAGCGGCGCCTTGCCGGCGAGAATCGCCTTGGCGTTCTTCACGAATTCGACCAGTACCGTGTACTTCGAACCCGTCTTCGGATCGAGCACGCGTTGCCACGCATAGACGAAGTCGTCCGCGGTGACGGGCTGGCCGCTGCTCCAGCGCGCGTCGTGGCGCAGCTTGAACACCCAGGTGTCGGGGCTCGTGCGCGTCCACGATTGCGCGACGCCTGGCACCACCGCGCCGGCCGCGTCGATGCGCGTCAGGCCTTCGAACAGGTCGAGCGCGATCGTGTTGCCGGTCCATGATTCGATGTGCGCCGGGTCGAGCGACTCGGTTTCGGTCGGCACCTGGCGGGTCATTTCCTGGCTGGCGGCGAGCGTGACGCCGGCGGGCACCGTGACGGCGAAGGCGGAAGGCTGAAGCGTAAGGACGAGCGCGGTCAGCGCCGTCGCGTAGACGAACGGGGTTTTCATCGGTTGAGATCGCAGGAAAAGGTCGAGAGAGAAACGCGCTGGCGCCAGGGCGCCCGGTTATCTGCGTTGCCCGGGCCGGGGCGGCCCTTGTTTCTTGTCCGACATGCAGGATTCCTTACATTAAGTAATGCAGGCAATCCCTGGCCGGATCAACCGGATAAGGTGCCTGCCTTTTAAAACAGTCTCGGTGTACCCACCCAGACGACCACCGTTTCGCCACGCGCGGTGTTCGCCCAGCTATGCGGCACCGTCGATTCGTAGTGCGCGCTGTCTCCCGCGTGCAATACGAACGTCTTGCCCTCCAGCGTCAACAGCACTTCGCCGTCGATCACATACATAAACTCTTCACCGGCATGCGTGGTGACTTCCGAACGCTTCTGCCCGGGCGGCATCCTGACAAGGATCGCTTCGAGCTGGCGGCCGCCCGTCAGATTGGTCAGCCGCGCAAACAGGTTGGCCGAGTCCGCAAAACCGAAAAACTTCAACTGATCGCCACGGCACACGGATCGCTCTTCGCTTGGTGTGTCGACGAAATACTGCATCGTCACGCCGAGTGCACTGGCAATCCCGGCCAGCGAACTGATGGACGGTGACGCCAGACCGCGTTCGACTTGCGACAAAAACGGCTTGGAAATACCTGCCGCGGTTGCAGTTTCGTCGAGCGTGCGCTTGAGCCGTTGCCGCAACGCGCGGATTTTGCTGCCGAGTTCGAGAGCCGGGCTGTTCTTTTGAATTGTCGTGACCATAGCAGGAGGAAATTAGCCCGTCAAAATTTGTTTGATATAAGTAAATATGGTTTGATTGCGGTCCAGGCCGAGATGACGGGCATTCGGCAGCCGGTTGCGCAAGGGACCGCGTTTTCGAGACAGCCCTCTATGTTGCCAGAAGCGAAAAGCGCATCCGCCGATTTGGCCGGCGCGCCAAGGGAATTCGCAAGGCCTCTGGAAAAGAACCGCGGCTTGCACAGAGCGCGTTCTGCTATGCGCATTGAGTATCAGAGGCCATTAAAGACATGACGTCAAAGACTATTTTTGCGCGGAGCGACCGTGAAACGAATCCCGGATAACGTGTAAGGAGGGGTAATTGAGCAGGATCAGTAAATTCCCTGTTCATGATCGACAAGCTGCACTTTACCGACAGCAGCGCCACCCTCACGCGGGGCGCGTTTACGGCGCTGGCGTATGCGTCGCCGTCGATCGGCGGCTGGATCGGCGACAAAATTCTCGGCGCGCGCCGCACGATGATCTTCGGCGCCGGCGTGCTGGCCGCCGGCTATCTGATGCTTGCGTTGCCCAACGAGGAATTGAACTACCAGCCGCGCTGATTCTGACCGCGCAGGTGATTCTGTTCTTCGTGTTCTACGTGCAGATGTCGACGTCGCTCACGCTGTTCGCGCTGCGCAATGTCGATCCGCGCTTTTCCCTGTTCGGCGTGACGCTGTTCTCGTGGAGCGCCGCGCAATTCCAGGCGCTCAATCCGATCTGGATCATGCTGCTGAGCCCGCTGCTCGCGCTGCTCAACACGAAACTCGCGAAGGGCGGCAAGGACGTGCCGGTGGCGGTGAAGTACGCGATCGGCTTCGCGGTGGTGGCGGCCGGCTTCTTCGTGTATGCGGCGAGCGGCAACTACGCGGTGAATGGGCGCGTGTCGTCGTGGTTCATGGTGGGCGGCTACGGCTTGTATTCGCTCGGCGAGTTGCTGGTCAGCGGGCTGGGCCTCGCGATGATCGCGCGCTACGTGCAGGCGCGCATGAGCGGCTTCATGATGGGCGCTTACTTTGTGGCGACCGGCGTGTCGCAATATTTGGGCAGCGTGGTCGCGAACTTCGCGCAGATGCCGGCGGGCAATCTGGATCCGCTCGAATCGTTGCCGCTGTACACCAGGCTGTTTACCGGCCTGGGCTGGCTCGCGGCGGTGGGTGCGCTGGTCGCGGTGCTGCTGTTGCCTTTGATGCGCAAGCTCTCGCGCGAGCATCGGCGTTGCAGCGACGAAGCGGGCGAGAACGCGCGGCAAACGGCAGCGCTGGGCGTGGTGGCGGAGTAATCTGCTGCGGTTCTGGAAGCGGCGCGAAAGCGCCGTTGTTCGACTGTAAAAACGCGCACTTGCACTGCATGACAGAAGCACAAAAAATGGGCGCTTGTTAAAGCGAGTTTCGCTTACTCCGACATCTTCCGGAACGAAACCGCGAGCCGGTTCCTACCGTTGATCGAGATCACCAGCATCGCGCGCCTGCAAGCGCCTTTGACCGAAGCGACGCTGGTGAACGCGGCGCGCGAAGTGTCGATCGGCTTGTAAGGTCTCGCGCCGTTTCATCAGCGCGCGAAGCCGCAGCCCGGCTTGATTTTCGGTTGAGGCATGCTCGCCGTCGAACATATCGACGCGGCTCTCACCACGCTGGCCGGCATGTTGCCGCGCCTCGCCCGCTAAAAGGCCGCGTGCCATCTGTCGGCGCTTTATCGAAACGGCTGCGGCGTCGCGCGCGATTCCCGCCGCGCCGTACTTTCGCCGCAAAGGGCGTGTTTTTTCCGTCCTGCAACTGAGTTTGGCTGACCGTGATCGAGCCGCCGGCTCACTCGAATGTGCCTGCTTCCACGCATCGAAACGAGCTGTAACGCGCGTTACGCGTTCGTATTGCAGCGCTCTTCGACGCACGCTCACCAGCAAAATACCCGCTAAAACAAGCATCAAAATGTGCTGCGCAGTCTGCGCCGCGCAACAAACCTGCACTGTGATACACAAAAGAGTCGCGCAAATCGCATTAGCGCTTGTAGAATCCGGCGTTGAAGCGTGCACATACCGTGTGCGCTTCGTGCAATTCACTGACCACACAACAGGTAGGAGAAACATGCCGACTTCCGCAAAAAAGGTGGCCAAGAAGGCTGCTGCCCCGGTACCGACCAAGAAGGTTGCTGCAAAGAAAGTCCCTGCGAAGAAAGCCGTCGCAGCTAAGAAGGTCGCCGTGAAGGCGTCCAGCGCACCGTCGCCGATCAAGGACACCTTCACGAAGGCCTCGCTGGCTGCACACGTCGCTGAACGCGCCGCTGTGGAACCGAAGACCGCCAAGGCCGTGCTGGCCGCGCTCGAAGACACGATCCTCGGCGCCGTCCATAAGAAGGGCGCTGGCGAATTCACGCTGTCGGGTCTTCTGAAGATCGTCGTGCAAGCTGTGCCGGCGAAGAAGAAACGCTTCGGCAAAGACCCGTTCTCGGGCGAAGAGCGTTGGTTCCCGGCCAAGCCGGCTAGCGTGCGCATCAAGGCACGTCCGCTGAAGAAGCTGAAAGACGCAGCAGCAGCCTGATCGCGCTTCATGCGTTGCCGCGGTTTTTTAACTGCGGCGAACGCGTGAGCCGGCAGGTCATGCAAGTTGTCTGAGTCCCCGCGGATGCGAATCCGCGGGGATTTTTTTACGCGCGTTGCCGGTCGTTTTGCGGGGTCGCCGCGAACGCACCGCAAACGCGCCTCAAACGCACCGCAAGGTGGCCGGCTTCGTATCACGAAGCTGGCGCGCGTTCGGCGCCGCTCCTGTGCTGCTCCGGTTCGCGCTTGATGCGCGTTTGGTGTGCGTTTAGTACGGATGCGGGCCCGTTCGGCGCCGGCCGCCGCGGCACATCGCGGTGCCGCCTATGCACCGTACTAGCGCATCATGGGCCGGCGCAGTACGATGGCAGCGAGGCGGCGCCGGTCGGATGCGCTGTTCGCGTGCATAGGCGGCGGTTTACACGCGAAAAAGCTCAATGGCATAGCGTTTGCTTCAACGATTGTCGAACACCGAATGCGCAGCGCATTCGCCTTCTATCCGACAACAAGAGCGGGGCGTGACATGCGATGCTATGACGAGATGCGTCATCATGACGATGCCGTGCGGCCACACTACGCACGCTTTGAACGATGGCTGGTGAAGCAGGGCAATGAAGCGATCGCGCGCAAACGCGCCGAAGCGGACCTGCTGTTCCGCCGGGTTGGCATCACCTTCGCGGTAAACGGCGATCTGTCGGGTACCGAGCGGCTGATCCCTTTCGATCTGATTCCGCGCATCATTCCGCGCAGCGAATGGCAGACGCTGGAAGCGGGTTTGCGACAGCGCGTGCAGGCGCTCAACCTGTTCATCCACGACGTTTATCACGAGCGCAATATCGTGCGCGCCGGTATCGTGCCGGCCGAGCAGGTCTACACGAACGCGCAGTACCGGCCTGAAATGCAAGGCGTGAATGTGCCGCTCGGTGTTTACGCGCATATCGCCGGGGTCGACGTGGTGCGCGCCGGCGACGAGGGCGAGTTCTACGTGCTCGAAGACAACCTGCGTGTGCCGTCCGGCGTGTCCTACATGCTGGAAAACCGCAAGATGATGATGCGGCTTTTCCCCGAACTGTTCGTGCAGAACCGCATTGCGCCCGTCGCGCATTATCCCGATCTGCTGCTCGATATGCTGCGTTCGGTGGCGCCCGAGGGCGTCGACGATCCGGTCGTGGTGGTGCTCACGCCGGGTATGTACAACTCCGCGTATTTCGAGCATACGTTCCTCGCGCAGCAGATGGGCGTCGAACTGGTGGAAGGCAAGGATCTGTTCGTCGACGACAACTATGTGTTCATGCGCACCACGCAGGGGCCGAAGCGCGTCGACGTGATCTACCGCCGCGTCGACGACGACTTCCTCGATCCGCTCGCCTTCCGCAACGATTCGGCGCTCGGCGTGCCGGGTCTGTTGACCGCGTATCGCGCCGGGCGTGTCGCGCTCGCGAACGCCATGGGCACCGGCATCGCCGACGACAAATCGATCTACCCGTACGTGCCGGACATGATCGAGTTCTACCTCGGCGAAAAGCCGATCCTGAACAACGTGCCGACCTATCAGTGCCGCAAGCCCGACGATCTCGCGTACACGCTCGCGCATCTGCCTGAACTCGTCGTGAAGGAAGTGCACGGTGCGGGCGGCTACGGGATGCTGGTGGGACCGGCCTCCACGAAAGCCGAAATCGAAGCGTTCCGCGAGCGCCTGATCGCGCGCCCCGCGGGCTATATCGCGCAGCCCACCCTGGCTTTGTCCGCGTGTCCGACCTTCGTCGAAGCGGGCATCGCGCCACGCCATATCGACTTGCGGCCCTTCGTGCTGTCCGGCAAGACCGTCACGATGGTGGCCGGCGGCCTGACGCGCGTGGCGTTGCAGGAAGGCTCGCTGGTCGTCAATTCGTCGCAAGGGGGCGGCACCAAGGACACCTGGATGGTCGACTGACGGGCTTGCCGAGGTAGTTGCTCACGCAATTGCAGCCGCAACCCAACAAGCCGGCGACGCACCACGTACGCCGCCGGCGCACACGGATAACCAGCGCGGGCCTTGTTCAAAGGCCCCGCGTCATCAAATACGGAATGCCGTCATGTTAAGCCGCACCGCCGATCACCTCTTCTGGATGGCCCGCTACATGGAGCGCGCGGAGAACACCGCCCGCATGCTCGACATCAACCTGAAGGCGCAACTGCTGCCGCAGACGCCCGAGCAGGAATCGCGCGCGCAACGTTCCGTGTTGCGCATCTCCGAACTCGAAACCGCGTTCGCGCAGCGCTACGACGAACCGACTCGCGACAACGTGCTCGATTTCATGGTGGCCGATTCGACCAATCCGTCGAGCATTCATTCGTGTTTGCAAGCCGCGCGCGAAAACGCCCGCGCGGTGCGCGGCACCTTGACGACCGAATGGTGGGAAACCATCAACGACACCTGGCTGGAGTTCAACGAGCGCACCGCGTCCGGTCAGGCCGTGGGCAACCCGGGTGCGCTGTTCGAGTGGGTGAAGTTCCGCTCGCATCTGTCGCGCGGCGTGACGATCGGCACCGCGCTGCAGGACGACGCGTTCTTCTTCACGCAGCTCGGCACGTTTCTCGAACGGGCCGACAACACCGCGCGGATTCTCGACGTGCGCTTTGCCGACGTCGAACCGAATTCACGCGATGCCGCGCGCCAGCTCGAAGATTTCTACTACTGGACCTCGATTCTCAGCTCGGTGTCGGCGCTCGAAATCTATCGCAAGGTGTATCGCGATGTGGTGACGCCGGCGCGGGTGGTCGAACTGATGATCCTGAACCAGCAGATGCCGCGTTCGCTGCTGGCATCGCTCGACGGCGTCTGCACGAATCTGGCGATGCTGCGCACACAGGGCTCGAACCAGTGTGAACGCTTCGCCGGCAAGCTGCGCGCCGAACTGGTGTACTCCGACATCCGGCAGATTTTCGAAACCGGCCTGCACGCTTATCTCACGCAGTTTCTTGCCCGCGTGTTCGAACTCGGCAACCTGGTTGCTCGCACCTATCTGATGCTGCCAGTCGCCTGACGGAGTTTTTTATATGTACCTGACGATCCGCCACGACACCTCCTATCGCTACGAAGCGACGGTCCACTATTCGATCCAGCAGCTGCGTCTGACGCCGGCAAGCGGCGCCTCGCAGGTGGTGCGGCGCTGGAGCATCGATGCACCCGGCAAGCTCGACGCCACCTTCGATGCGTACGGCAACGCGCTGCACACGCTGGTCATCAACAAGCCGCATAGCGAGATTCATCTGCACGTGGCCGGGGAAGTCGAGACGATTGCCCTGATCGACGGCCGGCTGCCCGATAACGTTGGGCCGATTCCGCTCGAGCACTTCACCTGCGCGACGCGTCTCACCGAGGCTGACGCGGCGGTCCGCGAACTGGCCGAATCGGTGCCGGTCCTGACGACGCCGGGCGGGCTGATCGAACTGTCCGAACAGATCGTGCAGCGCGTGAAATACCGTCCGGGCATCACCGAAGTGACCAGCACTGCCGCGCAAGCGCTCGCGCTCGGCAACGGCGTGTGTCAGGACCACGCGCATCTGATGCTGGCTTGCTGCCGGACACGCGGCATTCCGGCGCGCTACGTGAGCGGCTACCTCGAACCGGGCGATGTGCCGCAGTCGGCGAGCCATGCGTGGGTCGACGTGTGGCTCGATGGCCTTGGCTGGATTTCCGTCGACGTGACGCATGCCGGGTTTGCCAGCGAACGCTTCTGCCGGCTCGCTGTTGCGCGCGACTACGAAGCCGCCGCGCCGGTGCGCGGGCGGCGCATCGGCGGTCTGGAAGAGCAGCTGGAGGTGTCCGTCACCGTCAGCGCGCAGCTCTCGCAATAGCGGCCACGACGGCCTGGCAGCGCGGCGCGAAGGCGCTTCAGCGCTCACAGCCGTTCAGAAAAGGCCCGCAAAGGCCGTAATACACGATCGAGGCATGTGCGCGCCGCATTACAATAGCGGCGTTCTGTCGTTTTTTGCGGATACTTTTTCTTATGACTTATTGTGTCGCGATGTCCGTCGACGACGGGCTCGTGTTCCTCTCGGACACGCGCACCAACGCGGGCGTCGATCACATCAGCACCGCGCGCAAGATGTCGGTGTTCGAGATGCCGGGCGAACGCATGCTCGTGCTGCTCGGCGCCGGCAATCTGTCGCTGACGCAAGCGGTGCTGCACGAACTCACCGAGCCGGCCGATACCGCCCAGCCTACGCTTTGGACCGCGCCCACCATGGCAGACGCGGCGCGCGTGATCGGTCGCGCGGTGCGCAGCGTGCACCAGCGCGAGGCCGAGGCGCTGCAGGAATTCGGCGTCGACTTCAATTGCAGCTTCATTCTGGGCGGCCAGATCGCGGGTAACCGACCGCGCCTGTTCATGATCTACGCGGCGGGCAACTTCATCGAAGCGTCGGCCGTGAATCCGTATTTCCAGATCGGCGAGGCCAAATACGGCAAGCCGATCATCGATCGCGTGCTGACGCCGTCCACGCCGCTCGACGAAGCCGCCAAGTGTGCGCTGATCTCGATGGACTCCACCTTGCGTTCGAACCTGTCGGTCGGGCTGCCGCTCGATCTGCTGGTGTACGAGAAGGATTCGCTGCGCGTCACGCGTTTCGTCTCGATCGATCACGACAATGCGTACTTCGAGATGATTCACCGCACGTGGGGCGAGCGGCTGCGCCAGGTGTTCGGCGAGATTCCCGATCCCGACTGGCTGGATTCGCCTCATGTGCCGCTGCAGCAGCGCGAGCGCACGCTGGTGTTGCATCGCGCGCCGGTGGGCGCCGACGGCGTGGAGCACGAACTCGAAGTGAAGCCGGCGCAGACGCTGGCACAGTCGGACAAGGGGAAGGTTCAGCGGCGGTAGTTGGGTCGCCGGATCGTCGATCAGGGTGGACGAGCCTGGCCCCACCTGATGAGTGAGCTGCGAGCGTCACGCCAAGGTCGTCACGAGCCTGCTAAAGGCTTCGCTGGCGGCCATTTTTTTGCCTGTTGAGATTGTCCCGGACGCGCAACGGTATGCACGCGTGAGCATGCGTCCGTTCACGTCTTGCGCGGGCCGGCCGGCTCCGCTACGCCAAACTACGAACTACAAACCACGGACGAAAAAAAACCAGCCGCAGGTTTATCACCCGTGGCTGGTTTTCAACTGCGTGTTGCTTCAGCAGTTCGTCAAGCTCGATTAGAACTTGTGGCGGATGCCCAGGCTGACCACTTCTTGCGAGCTGGTAGCCGAGTTGTAGCCGTACGAGCCGACTGCTGCGCCTGCGTCCACAACGCCGGCCGCACCTGCCGCAAGGCGTTGCTTGCCGCTGGCGTGTTGATACGCGCCAACCAGGTAGACGTCCGTGCGCTTCGACAGGTTGTAGTCGCCGCCCAGCGAGACTTGGTGATACGTTGCGCTCGTATCGCCGCTAGCCTTCGTGTAGATGTAGCCCACGCCCACCAGCATTGCCGGGGTTGCCTGGTAGCCGAAGTACGCGCCGCCGACGTTGTACTTCTCAGTCGAACCGAAGCCCGATTGTGCATCCGGCTTGTATTGCGCATTGCTGTAACGCAGGTTAGCCGTGAACGGGCCTGCTACGTATTGCACAGCAACCGAAGCGATGCCGATCGACTTGGCTGCCGCGTAGAAGCCGCTGACCTGATTGTCGAACGTACCGTCCGACGTGCCGCCCCAGCCAGCGCGGAGCGCCGTCGTACCGCTCGGATTATCTGCACGGAAGTAACCTGCAGCGACGCTGAACGGACCCGTTGAGTACGTTGCTGCGCCCGACCACGTTTGACCCGAACCCGTCTTGCCAGCCACGCCGCCGAATGCGTACATGCCTTCGAACTGGAAGCCGCCCCACACCGGCGAGGTGTATTTGATAGCGCTGTTCGTGCGCGAGGAGTTGTCGTTGTTGTCGACGTCGCCCGGCGTGGTGAACGTGGAACCGAAGTAGTTGTCAGCCGTCAGCGGTTGAACCAGGTCGACCACCGGATCGTACTGACGACCGGCCGTGACCGTACCCCATTGGTCGCCCGTCAGGCCGACGTAGGCTTGACGACCGAACAATCTGCCACCTTGATTCAGCTTGCCGTTGTTCGGATCAAAGCCGTTTTCCAACTGGAAAATCGCCTTCAGGCCACCGCCCAGATCTTCCGTGCCCTTCAAGCCCCAGCGGCTGCCTTGCAGGTTGCCTGCTACCAAGCCAACTTGGTTGGCGTTCTTGCCGGAAGCGTCAACGGTGTTGTGTGCGTACTGGATCGATTCATCGATCAAACCGTACAGAGTAACGCTGCTTTGAGCATGTGCGACGCCGGTGACGCCCAGGAGCGCCAGCGAGAGGGTTGACAGTGCGATTCGTTTCATCCATTTCTCCACGCAGATGATTAGTTTCTTTGTTGCGGAATGGAGAATAGCTCACCGTCTCTATCGGTAAGAACAGGAAAAAAAAGAGTGTCTCCAAAATGTGACACAAGGCGCAACGCCTTGTATTTAAAGCCCGTTCACGATTGTTGCTGTTTCGGCAATATTCATTCGTTGACCGAGCATTATTGTTGTTTTGTTGACAGTGAAGGCTTCGGTACCTGCAATTTAGACACTTATTTGAATGGATTTTGTAATCTAGTCGTCTGTTTTTTACGCCGGATCCGTAGTGGCCGCATAAAAATTGGAACGCGCCTCCGTTGACGAGTGCGCTGGACAGAACCTTCAGATTGTGGGAGGTGCGACGCATGAGCGTGCGATCTTCGGGTCGCCTCAGGTCACCTGCGCCGACTTGCCGCATTAGAGTGGGGCTATCGTTTCACGCACCGCTTGCGCCGTCATCAGCGCTACGGCGCGCCACCGTGGCGACGGCGAGCCCGGCGACCGCTGCCAACAGTACCGAACCCCATGGATGCCGCCGGACATAGCGATCTGCCGCGACCGCTTTGCGGCTCGCTTCCACCAGCGTGACGGCTGCGGCGCGTGTGGCCCGCGCTTCGGCGTGCACGACGCCGCGGCCGAGCTTGACCGCGGTCGCGCGCGCGGATGCTTTGCGCCGCGCCTCGCCCCGCGCGAAAGCCATCCCTCGAGCGGAGGCGGAAAGCGCCGCCGCCGCGCCGGCCGCGGAAGCGGCGCCGGCGGCGTTGGCGCCGCTGGCCGCGCCCTCGTCCGCGCGTGGCGCCGCATCCGCCAACACCGTCGACGCAGCCAGCACCGAAGCGAGCTTGGCGCGGCTGCCTGCGGGCGCGTTGTTCTGCATGCCCCATCCGCCGCGGGGGTCGTGCAGGCGGCCGCGCGCCGCCGAGAATTCCGCGCCGAGCAGCAGCACGGCGGCTGAGAAGTACAGCCACATCAGCAGCACGGCAAGCGAGCCGGCCGCGCCGAACGAGCTTGCCATTCCGGCATGAGCGATATACAGGGCGAAGAGCTTCTTGCCCGCCGAGAACAGCGCGGCCGCGACAATCCCGCCGACAAACGCATCGCGCCACTGCACCCGGGCATCGGGCAAGAACTTCAGCAGAGCGGCAAACGCGAACGCCAGCACCAGCAAGCCGACCCCGAGTTGCAGCAGGTTGCCGATCACCACATAGGGCGAGTCGCCCCAGAGCCACTTGCCGATGAAGGTGATGGCCGTATCGAGCACGAGCGAGACGATCAGCAGAAACGCGACACCCAGTACGAGGCCGAACGAAATCAGCCGGACTCGCACCATCGCGAGCACGCTCGACGAGCGCGGCTCGGTGTTGGGCCACACCCTATTCAGTGCGCTGTTGAGCGACGAGAAGGTGGCTGATGCGCCGAGCGCCAGCATCGTGAACGAAATGATCGCTGCGATGCCGCCCGCGTTGCCGCTGTGATGCGCGTTCTCGACGATGGTTTGCACGCCCGCGGCGGCCTGGTCGCCGAGCAGGCCGTGAATGTGGTCGAACAGTTCGCCGCGTGCCGCTGCTGCGCCGAAGAACCAGCCGGCCACGGCAATCACCATGACCAGCGTCGGCGCCAGCGAGAACGCCGCATAGAACGCAATGCTGGCGGCCATGGCTGCGCAGCGGTTGTCGGCAAACTGTTTGAATGCGCCGATTGCCCAGTTGGCCTGCTTGCGGGCCATCATCTGGAGGTTGTCGGCGGAAAGCGTGTCCCTATCCATGGTCGTCTTCTCAATAGGATCCTGGCGCCGGATGCGGTGTTGACGGGGTCTCGAAGCAGTTCTCCGCATCGAGGCTTTTTCGCGAACTGTGTGCCTGTCACTATAACAAGGCGGACCGCGAGTCTCGTTGATGCGCGCGAGTCAGGTGTGTCGTTAGAATGCCGGTGGATTCCCACATTCCTGTCACTATGCACTCACACGAACTCGTACAGCAGCTGGACGTTATTCCAGTGGAACAACTGGGCGCGCATTTGCCTGCGCATGTCGTCGAACAGTTGCCGGTCCAGGGCGTCACGGTGTTCGCCGTCAGCGACGACGCTTCCGACACCGCCGAATTCAGCGCGCGTTATGGCTTTGGTCTCGAAGACTGCGCGAATACCATCGTGGTTCGCTATAAGAAGTCGGGCGCCGAGCACTACGCGGCGCTGGTCTCGCTGGGGTCGTTGCGTCTGGATATCAACGGCGCGGTGAAGGCGGCGCTTGGCGCGCAGCGGCTTTCGTTTGCCAGGCGGGAGGACGCTGTGGAGCATAGCGGAATGGAGTTCGGCGGGATTACGGCCTTCGGCTTGCCGGACGATTGGCGCATTCTCGTCGATGCTGCCGTGATGGAGCGCGCTCAGATTGTGATGGGCGCCGGGGTTAGGGCAGCCAAGCTGCTGTTGGCGCCGGATGTTTTGCGGCAGTGGCCTCGATGTGAGCTTGCGTCGCTGACCTTGCCAGCCGGCTGAAACGCTGTTTCTTGCCTGCGCGGCGCTTTTTGTCTGATTGTCTGCGGCGTACAACCAAAAAGCGCTACGCAAGGCGCCCGTTGGCTTAAATAATCAATCGTGAAATCTTGGTGCCTCCCAGCGACACCCCCGCCATCAACCCGCCATTAGTCAGCACAAAAGCCTGGACCGGGCTGGTAGCCGTCGACGTATCAATCGCGCCGTTGGCGCCAACCTTCAGCACGGCGACCGTCGCGTCGACACCTGCCGCCCACCCCTGGCTGCCGAGGAATTTGTCGAGCGCATCCTGCGTCATGAAAAGGAATATGAGCGCCTTGGATTGCGCGCCGATCTGCAAGCCGAACGATCCCGCGACCGTGCTGTAGTAACCCGCCGTGTTTCCGCCGACGCGCAACGCGCCTTCGCCGTATTGCCCGCCGAACCAGAAGCCGGCCGAGATGACGGACGGGAACACGAGCACGCCGTGCGCTTTCGAAACGAGTTCGCGCGAGCCGGCGACGTTCGCATAAAGCCGCTCGAGGGTCGAATCGACGCCGGCATTGATCGTGTCGCGCTTGCCCGCGTTGGCCGAATCAGACGCGCTCGAAGACGGCGACGTGGTGGTGCAGCCGGCGAGGCCAAGACCCGCCGTCGCCAGGACGACGCCGGTGGTGGTGATGAATTGTCGTCTACGCATGATGGCTCTCCCTATGCGTTCATTATCTGAGGTTCGGCTGTCGCCGTCCTCTTTGGGCCCCGGCGGAATCGGCCGGGGACAGGCATGTGACGCAATATGGGTGCAGCAGTTCCCGTGCCTGGTACAGACGTCGCCTCATGGCGCGCGCTCAGCGCCCGGCGCGCCCGCGAAAACCCCACCGTCCGGCGCACGCCGTAAAGCAATCAATGACGCAGGGTGTCCGCCGGCCGGCCCCTGTCAGGCCTGTTGCGGCGGACACGCTATCGTCGGGCTTCAGGTGTCGGCGCCCGGCGCGCCTGCCTGGCCGGCTACTGCGCGGCAGGCTTGATGTTCTGATTGTGACGGAACAGGTTGTGCGGATCGTAGCGGCCCTTCACCGCGATGAGGCGTTCGTAATTCGGTCCATACGCCTGCGCCACACGTCCCGCTTCCTCCTCGGTCATGAAGTTGACGTACACGCTGCCTAGCGCAAACGGGGCAGACGCTTCAAAGAAAGCGCGCGCCCAGGCGACGCAGCGTTCGTCCTCGCGCGCATCGTCCCAGCGGCCGTGCACGTTCATCACGAAGAGCGTGTCGCGATTCGGATAGGCGGTGGCGTCGGCCGCCACGCGGCAGGTCTGGCCGCCGATTTGCCCGAGGAAGATTTCGCATTGCGTCGACGGCAGCTTGCCGATGGCGTCGAGCAGCGCATCGATCAGACCGTCCTGCACGCTGGCCAGATTGTGCGACTTCCAGTAATTGCGCGCGCCGGGAGCCAGCAGCGGGTCGAACGCTTTTTGCCACATCGCGTACGGCATCGGTCCAAGATGTTCCCCGTATGGCTGGCCGAAGCCGCGTACCGCCTCCACAGCGGCGGGTCCATTGTCGATGGGGCCGGTGTAGCACATCGCGAACACGATCACGGGCTTGCCGTGCACTTCAGGCGGCAGGAACGGCAGCGGCGGTGCGAGGCGCAGCACGGCCCATACGCTCAGGTCTTCCGGCATGCTGTCCGCGGCCGCACGGTACTGGGTGAGGGCGTGCTTCGCCTGGTCCAGCGGCAGCACGACCAGGCCGCCGTACACCTGCGGTCCCACCGGATGCAGCGCGAACTCGAATAGCGTGACGATGCCGAAATTGCCGCCGCCGCCGCGAATCGCCCAGAACAGATCTTCGTCCGAAGCGGCACTCGCGTGGATCAATTCGCCGTCGGCGGTGACCACATCCGCCGAAATCAGATTGTCCACCGACATGCCGTATTTGCGGCTCAGCCAGCCGAAGCCGCCGCCGAGCGTGAGCCCCGCGACGCCGGTAGTCGAGTTGATGCCGAGCGGGGTGGCGAGTCCGAAAGCCTGCGCTTCATGGTCGAAATCGCCGAGCTTCGCGCCCGGCTCGACATAGGCGCGCCGTGCCGCCGGATCGATGCGTACCGATTTCATCGGCGACAGGTCGATCACGAGGCCGTCCTCGCAAAGGGCGCTGCCGGCGATGTTATGGCCGCCGCCGCGCACCGCCAGCGGCAGGTCGTTGTCGCGCGCGAACGCCACGCCGCGGCGGACGTCCGCCACGCCGGCACAGCGCAGGATCATCGCGGGACGCCGGTCGATCATCGCGTTCCAGATGCTGCGCGCCTCGTCGAAACCGGCATCCTCGGGCAGCAGCAACTGGCCCCGCGTCGCGGCTTTTAAATCTTCAATGGCATTGCTGGACACACTCACCATGGCACACCTCCAGACACGGTTGGACGCTTTTCAGAACGCTATTCAGCTGACCAAAGCAAAATGAACCGGTCTGAAAAGGCTTGGATTGAGTCCAGTAAACGGGCCTGTTTCCTCAAGTCAAACATGGGTAAACCCGCGAGAGCGACGAATGCCGCGCGAATGCCTGTGCGACGGGCTTCTGCACGAATGGCGGCGATGATGGCTCATGCGCGCGCACGGCATGGTGGGAATGCTTCGGGAAAAGACGGTGTGAAGAAGTGTTGGTCGAGTGCCGTTGTGGTGGTCACGCGGCGACACTCGGGAGGCCGGGCCGCAATTTTTTCTGTCTGATCGCGGCTCAGACATCCGATGCCGTGTCGCATCGCGCGCGTACGTCGAACAGCAGTGCGATGTCGGTGAGGGCGGCAAATACCGAAAACGAATTCAGTTCGGAGTAGGGCAAATCGAGGTTGAAGCCGGTGTAAAACGAGTTGTAGGGCGAGGGGCCCTTCAGCGCCGATTGCTTGCGCGGCACGTTGAAGACGAGATCGACCGTATAGCCGCCACCGCCACGCGCGGGCACCCACACCATGAAACGGATGCCGACCAGATGACCGAGCGGGAAGCGAAAGCTCTCGCCGTCGTGGCGCAGTCCGCCCCACACCGCGTCACGCGAGCGGAACGCAGCGGTAAGCAGCGCTCGCGAGCCGTTCCTGAAGTGCGCGAAAGTCGGAAACTTCGCCAGCTCATCGAAACTCACCATGGCGGCCGGCGTGCCGTCCCCCCCTGTTTCGATGTCCAGATACGAGCCGATCGCTTCCCTGAAGCCCTCGTACAACTGCTTGTGCAAAAGCGCTTCGGCGTTCGGTTCGCGCTTGACGTTATCGCTCAAAGCGAACCCGATGAGATCGAAGCAGGCGGTCTCGCCGATATAGCTGGGCAGCAATTGTTCGTTGTCGCGCTCGTCGAAGGAACGGCGGCCGATCGGGTAAGGCAACTCGTCGACCGGCAGGTAGCGATCGGTCGGCCGCCAGACCCGCACGCTCGTGTCGACCGTCGCCGGCGCGGCCGGCGCAGCGAGCGATGCCGCCAGCGCGAGCGTGTCGGCGGACGGCTGCGCGTGCTCAGCCGCGCCGGATGCCGCCGCCAGAGCGGCTTGCTTGCGCATGGTTTTTCCTCCGAGCCAGGAGACGAGCACGTATTCGGTGACCAGTGTCGCCACGCCGCTGAGTAGTCCGGTCAATAGTCCAAAATGGGTTTTGACCAGAAAGATGACGACCACAGGAATCGCAAAAAAATAAAACACGGTAATCCCAGTTCGAAAATTTCCAGCTGCATCGTGCCGTGTCGGTTTTTCCCCTGATGCAACCGCTTTGCGAGCGGCTGTCACGACTTTGCGACGTGCCAGATCGATGCGCTACACCGATGCGCTCAACCTCACCCACCGCCTCGATCGTCATATCGAGCAGCGCACGTGGCCGTGCCGGGCGCCGCAAGTCGCGGTGCTAGCCGAATCAGACGTTGCGGCCCGGCGGCGTTTCGTTCAGCTCGATGCGCACGAGCCCGGGCGTGCTGTCGCCGAGCGGGCACGGCAGCACCGCGAGGCCGGCGCCTTGCGCGCACATGCGAGCCGTACAGAAGTGTCGATTTAGGTGCCTTTTCGCATGGGCGATTATGCACGTATCGACGCAACCCCCGGTTGTCGCAACACGGCTTCGCACGTGTTGTTCGAAGTGCCAGGCGTTCCGCTGTCGCGCCATTTCTACGCGCCCCTCACGTTCGCCCGCATCTTGCTCGTATAGGGCGCTGTGCCGGTGGCGTGTCGATCGCGTTGTTGCTGCCAACAATGCACCTCAACAGTCCCGCTGTGACGTTCGGTTTGCTGTCGCTGGCGGCGCGGCTGATTTTCTCGCCGCACCCAGCGCCGACTGTCCGGTTCTGTCCGGTTACCGCGTGCCAGTTGGTTCCCACGCGTCGCGGTCTTTCTATTCCGCGATGCATCGAATTTCGTCAATTGACATATTTTGTATGTCGATGGCGGCGTAATTGCGACGCTTTGATTCGAGCGCCGTATTCAGCGTGATACTGACAATAAAAGGGCAATTGGATGGCAGTGTAAACCCGCTCGGTTTTCACTGTATGTGTGATTGCCCTCACTCCCGCCTTTCAAATTTCTCCGCTATGTTCGGATAAACGCTTGTATGAAGCGTTCGAACGCTTCATCGTTGTTTCGCTGCCTGATTCCCATCGCGAAAACAGATCTCATTCGCACCTTCACGCGGCTTCTGCTCCAGGGCCCAGCTCAGAAGCAGAAGCGCTCGATTCATATGCCGGGGCGGTCTGAATTTTAAATAACAAGAATCATTCGGACCGCATGATCGAAGAAAAAATGTAGCGGTCATCAAGATCGAGAAATGACGATATTTGTCGGATCGACTCACAAATTAGTTGAAAAAAGACCGGCCATTTCGCTTTGCGTGGGGTAGCGCACGGTCTGTGAGTTGCGCTCCGCATAACGTGAACTTCAATCAGGTCCTGCTGCGATCTTTCCACGACTTTGTTCGCGCACAGCCAACGGTTTCTCTCGGGGTATATCAAATCGGACCGGGATTTTCCGTGAGAAAGATGCCGGGCGCTACGCGCTATTCGAGTGGCGCGAAGCACATGTGAGCGGGCTTTGACGTTCGTTTTCGACAGTGAACAGAGATTCGCTGGCTGCATGAATCTGACTTTGGAATATGGTTAGGAGACACAAATGAAAAAGTACAACGGGGAAACAAGGGCGTTGGGGACATGCAAGGCGGTTCTGGCAGTTGCCGTGACTCTGTATGCTGCAATGGCCGGTGCGCAAACCAATCCGGCGACACCTGTCGCGCAGTCGACCGACTCGGCGAGGTTGACGTTGGCGCAAGCTTCGCCGACCGATTGTCCGATAGTCGACACGGTTGGTTGCGAGCGCGAATACGACGGTTCGGTGGTGGCTGGCGGGACCGGAATGATCGCGGCTGGTGGCTCGACATCGGCGGCCGGTCCGCAGAGCGGCGATGGGAGCGGAACGGGGAACGGGACTTCTTCGAGTGGCGCCGGCGGTGGCGGTGCAAGGAATGGGACCACGTCGGGGCCGGGAGGGCTCGGGGCGGGGAGTTCCGGTAGTGGCCGCGGTGGCAATGGGGGAGCGGGGTCGGCTGCTGGTACTGGGACTGGCGGCGGTGGCGCTGGTACCGGGGCGGCTGGCGTCGGCGGAACGGGTGCGGGTGGGACGGGCGCTGGCGGCACAGGCGGAACGGGTGCGGGTGGGACGGGCGCTGGCGGCGCAGGCGGAACGGGTGCGGGTGGGACGGGCGCTGGTGGCGCAGGCGGAACGGGTGCGGGCGGGACGGGCGCTGGCGGCGCGGGCGGGACGGGCGCGGGCGGCACAGGCGGAACGGGTGCGGGTGGGACGGGCGCTGGCGGCGCAGGCGGAACGGGTGCGGGTGGGACGGGCGCTGGCGGCGCAGGCGGAACGGGTGCGGGTGGGACGGGCGCTGGCGGCGCAGGCGGAACGGGTGCGGGTGGGACGGGCGCTGGCGGCGCAGGCGGAACGGGTGCGGGTGGGACGGGCGCTGGCGGCGCAGGCGGAACGGGTGCGGGTGGGACGGGCGCTGGCGGCGCAGGCGGAACGGGTGCGGGTGGGACGGGCGCCGGTGGGGCAGGCGGAACAGGTACGGGTGGGACGGGCACTGGTGGCGCAGGCGGAACCGGTGCGGGTGGAACAGGCACTGGTGGAACGGGTACTGGAGGCGATGGCGGCACAGGAGGTAACGGCGGCCAGGGTAACGGAGGTCACGGCAACGGCGGTCAGGGCAGTGGAGGCCAGGGCAACGGCGGTCAGGGCAGTGGCGGCCAGGGCAGCGGCGGTCACGGCAGCGGCGGTCAGGGCAGCGGCGGTCACGGCAGCGGCGGCCAGGGCAGCGGCGGCCAGGGCAGCGGCGGTCACGGCAGCGGCGGCCAGGGTGCCGGCGGTCAGGGCAGCGGCGGCCAGGGCAGCGGCGGTCACGGCAGCGGCGGTCAGGGCAGCGGCGGCCAGGGCAGCGGCGGTCACGGCAGCGGCGGTCAGGGCAACGGCGGCCAGGGCAGCGGCGGTCACGGCAGCGGCGGCCAGGGTGCCGGCGGTCAGGGCAGCGGCGGTCACGGCAGCGGCGGCGAGGGTAACGGCGGTCAGGGCAGCGGCGGTCACGGCAACGGCGGCGAGGGTAACGGAAGTCACGGCAACGGCGGTCAGGGTAACGGAGGCCAGGGCAGCGGCGGTCACGGCAACGGCGGCGAGGGTAACGGAAGTCACGGCAACGGCGGCCAAGGCAACGGAGGCCAAGGCAACGGAGGCCAAGGCAACGGAGGCCAAGGCAACGGAGGCCAAGGCAACGGCGGTGGCCACGGCCACTGACGCGGCGAATTTCGTTCAGCGCGCGGCGGTCGGCGAGACGGCCTCTCAAGCAGAAGTTTTCGCCTTGGAGACGTGAGCGGACACCACGACGGCCGTTCTGTGTCCCGTTCACGTATCCAACACAAAAGCACAAAAACACAAAGAACAAGCCGCATGAAATCCCATCGACAGATATGCCTTCGAACCGAAGGCAATCTCGTCGAGGGTATGACTCGAGACCTCTCATATCCCAACCATCACCCGGCAAGGCGCTCGGACAACCCTCGCCGCTCCACCTGGATTCCCCGCTCCTGCTCCACCAAGAAACTTGGGCAGCATGACCACCCTCACGCGCGCCACCGCTAATACGCGCTCGCATCTTTGCACTGGCACATGAAGCGCCGACCGTGTTTAGAATGTCATGGCTTCGCGCGCGCTGGTGTTCGACAAACGCTCGCTCACATACCGCAACGGTCCATTCATAACGGAGTTCGTGTTGAATCACAAACCGGCATCGTTCCCTCAAGCGTCATTGCTGATCGCCGCGGCACAAGCGCAGCCGGTATCCGGCGACGTATCGGCAAACATCGCCAGAACCGTCGAATTGACCGGCCTCGCCGCCGATAGGGGCGCGAAACTGGTGGTTCTTCCGGAGAAGTTCCTGAGCGGCTATGAGCCCGACCTGATTGCCGGCGACCCCGCGAAATACGCATTCGACACAGACGACGCTCGGCTCGATCCGATCCGTGAAGTCTGCCGGCAGCGCGAGATCGCCGTGGTCGTCGGTGCGGCAACGCGTGGCGTTGGCGGCCTTTTCATTTCTTCGCTGGTGTTCAGCCGTTCCGGTGAGTTCATCGAGCCGTATCACAAGCAATATCTTTACAGCGGCGAGATGCGGATCTATCGGCCGGGTGCTCAAGGCGCGATGCTGGAGATCGACGGCTGGCGGCTCGCACTCGGCGTCTGCTATGACTCGGGTTTTCCGGAGCACGCGCGCTTTGCAGCAATAAACGGCGCCCACGCCTATCTGGTGAGCGCGCTCTTCAGCGTGAAGAGCGGCTATCACCAGTCGCGCATCTGGTTTCCCGCGCGCGCTTTCGACAACACCATGTATGTGCTGATGTCGAATCACGTCGGCACGACGGGCGGCTGGCAGACCTGCGGCGCAAGCGCTATCTGGAGCCCGTATGGCGAGGTGGTGGCAGAGGCGAGTCGTGAGGGCGAAGAGGTGATTACGGCGCGACTCGATCCGGCGGTTCTGGCCGATGTGCGCGAGCGTGAAACGGTGCTCGCGGATTTCAACGCGTTCAACGCGCGTGGCGACGAGATGCCGGGCGCCTACGCCGTGCATCGTCTGGATTAAAGGCACCGGACTCAAAGCGCAGGCGAATATCCGCTTCAACGAAGCTGGCCGCACCGCGCCTACCGTATCGTGGTGCGGCGCGGGTACGATCCACAGCAACGCCAACAGGCCCGCGATCAGGAGTGCCGCGATCTCACCGGCGACGGCCGCATCGCTCATGAACAGGCAAGCGTGAGCGGCCAACGCTACAACGCTGAGTTTGCGTCGTGTCCAAACGATGAAGAAGCTCACTTGCCCGACGGCTTGCTCAAGCGGATGGCGCAGCAAACCGTGCAATTGACGCGACGGGAGATCGCGAAAAGCGGGCCTCCGTCGAGCGAGGGCGCTGAATGAGTCTGAATGAGCTTGCACGCGTGACCGGATTGCCTGGAACATCGCGACCGGTGCGAGACTCATCGCGCCGATCGAGAACCACTCACGTCGGTTTGCAGCATGCTATCCGCTACAATGACGCGCACTACCCACCTGGAGACTCGCCTTGAAATCAATTCTTGTTCTGGTCGCTGCGGCTGTTCTTTCTTCAACGGCCATGGCCGCTGCACCCGCTACCGAAAAGCTCCCTTCCGGCGTAGTCGTTGAGCATATTACGCAGGGCACCGGCGTCCAGCCCACGGCGGACGATGTCGTGAAGGTCAACTACCGCGGCACGCTCGCCAACGGCACGGAGTTCGACAGCTCTGCAAAGCACGGCGGCCCGGCAACCTTTCCGCTCGGACGAGTGATTCCTTGCTGGACGCAAGGCGTGCAGAAAATGAAAGTAGGCGGCAAAGCCAAATTGACCTGCCCGGCGGCTACCGCCTACGGTGAGCGCGGCGTCGGCCCGATTCCGCCGAACAGTGATCTGACGTTCGAGGTCGAACTGGTTGGTATCGTCAAGTGATCGAGTGCCAGCTTCGTTAGGACCAGGCCCTTCTTCGGACACCGAAGCGGGGCTTTTCCTTTTGAGGGTCCGCGATTTGCCCGCTGCAATTTATCTGTGGCGAAACGCGAGGAGGCAGGCTGTCATTCACTCGGCGTTGTAAAGAGCATCAATACATAGACAATAGTCGACACCACTATGATGCCGACACCGACGAACACTTTGAGTCGGTCGAATTCCACGCCGCCATTGATCACCACGCCGATTCCGGCAACTGCTGACAGCGTGCCGATCGTGGCCAGCAACACGTGCACCTTGCTGCGAATAAGCTTGCGCCGTTCTGGACTTGCGCCTTCTCTCCAGCTGTCGAGTTTCATTGAATCATCCTTTCCGCCGGAATACGGCGGCAGTGAAGAACTCAATTCGAGCGTCATGCGATAGAGAGAACACCCGCTTGTATGGCGAGTGTTTGTTCAATTATAGAAAGCCTGTATGACTCGCCAACCAGTAAAAACATCAACCGGGAACATCCAGCCTCTCATGGTCGCGATGCTATTCATTCGGTAGCGACGAGAACGCCGAACGTCTCCCGCTGCGCGCAGGCGGCGGCGCGAACTATGTCGGTAGTGACGAAATGCACGCGTGCGCGGCGCGTCTGACCCTCGAGGAGCGGCGGGCAGGCGCGGTCTTTTTTCAAGTCTGATTTTCAAGTCCGCACGTGCTCAGTCGTTTACTTTTTACTCACGCGTGGATGTGGGAAGCGCCGCTTTGCGCACTCGAGGAGAACCGCCGTCATTCGTCGCCCGTCAGGAGCGCCTGCATGAACATCGACTTTCATTATGGGGTCGTCTATATCGTTGCCCGCATTGGCGGGATGACTGCGTGCGAGGCGCTCACGGTGGCGCATGCGTGCCAGTATGTCGACGACGCGACAACCCACGGAATACTGCGTTTTTCAGGCGGCGAGACGTTTGAGCGTTTTGCCACCGCGCACAAGCTTTTCGACTATTCCAACACCGAGAACGATCAGAACACGCTGGTGTGGACGCCGTTTCATTTTCTGCCGGCCGGCGAAGGGGAAACGCTGGAAGATAAGGCGGTGTGCCGGGCGGATAGCGCCGTGGCGCGCGAGGTCGTCCGGCGGGCGATCCGGCAAAAAGGCGCCGACACCGCTTTGCACCGGCTGGGTGTGACGCTCCACGCTTATGTCGATACATGGGCGCATCAAGGGTTCGCCGGTATCGAAAGCCGGATGAACCGGATTCATCAGCTGGAGGCCGAAGACTGCACGCCGGAAAACTGGCTTGCGCATCTTACTCGCGCGACGCGGCATCTGATCGACCGAGTCGAGTCCGATGTACTAACGGCTGCGCTGCCCGTCGGTCACGGCGCTGCATTGTACTTTCCCGACCAGCCGTGGGCGATATGGAATTACGTCGATGGCCGGGGCGTGCGCATCGAAAGACATAATCTGAACGAGTTCGTCCAGGCGGCCGAAATGGCTTGCCGCGTGGTTCGCGCTTATGTGGCTGGGCGGGCGGATTTCGAATTTCAGCCGGGCATGCCGGATGACGTGAAAGAGGTGCTCACCGAGCTTCTCGCCAGCAACCGGGATTTGGACGACAACAAGCGCTTGCGGACCATTTGCGATGCGGTCAAGGCGGGCGCCATTCCCGGCTTGCGGGAGTCTGTGCCGGACTACGTGGCCAAAGGTTTGGGCTCGTGGAAGTGCAAAGCGACCGGTTTGCAATCCGACGATGACGGTGTGGACCGCCCGCCATGGAGCGAAGCTTTCGAAAGAAGCGACTACCGGCGCTTTCACGATGCCGTCAAGGAGCACCGTTTCGTGACGACGCAGGAAATCCTGCCGGCTCATGGACTGCGGATCGCGTAAATGAGCCGGCAATAACCCGATCTTTCAGGTATCCGCCAGGTTATTGCTGGCGCGCTGCCTGACGCTGGGCAGCCTGTTCTTCCGCATGTTTCTTCGCCATGTGTCTTCCCACCAGGCAACCGCCCACCGCGCCCACGACCGCGTGATGCCCGGCATAGTGCCCAGCGACTCCGCCCACCACGGCACCCTTGACGCAGCCGGCCGCGTTCGCCGTGCCGATGGTGGCCGCAGCGGCCGCGGTCAATGCAATCGCCGTGAGGGCGGTTTTGATAAAACTAGCTTTCATCTGAACGTACCGTGTTGTCGAGTTTTTCGAAGGTGGGGCATTGCTGCGTCATTTCAATAGCCGCCCCAACGGTCGCGCTCACGCCATTCATGCTCACGCCATTGCTCGCGGCGCCATTCGCGTTCGCGCCATTCGCGACGCTCGCGCCATTGGCGTGCTCTCCAATCGCCATAGCCGCCATAGCCGCCATAGCCGCCATAGGCGACCGCTACCGGAGCCGCTTCGTAGGCAACCGGCGGCGCGACATAAACGGGTGGGGGCGGTGCATAGACTGCAACCGGAATGCCGACTCCGACGGCCACATCCACGTGCGCCGATGCCACCGACGATGCCGCCAGAACTGCCAGACCAAGTACCGCGCCAACGATCTTCTTGTTCATTTCCCTTCTCCTTGCGCACCGAGTGCGCTGCATCTGCTTGTTGCCGGTTTGCTGCTGAGTACGGTTCCGAGTGTAGGAGAGCGATGCGGACACAGGTGAAACAGCTCTGCGAGATTGGTAACGCGGAGTTACCGGGGAGTGGGCGAAGCTCAATACCCCGATGTGCCGGTCACGGTAGCGGCAATAGCAACGGCAAGGCCTGGTTATCGCGTTTCGTCTTTTTTCAAGGCCGGCGGGTGCGCAGTTGCACTAGCAAGTTAAAAAAATAGCCGGACAGGCTTTGAATCTCTGGATGCTTGCCTATAGTAGAAGCGACTATTGCTGTAATGTGCAGTGACCTGCTTCTGATGATAGGTACGACGGGGAATTGGAAATGACGCCAACGAACGCTGCGATTTATCGGTCCCAGACTTGCACGCCGGAGTCGTTACGAACGCTTGCCGGCTATCTCGAACTGGCGCTCGACGAAGGCGAAAGCGTGGTACTGATGCGAATTGGCACTGAGGTGCGCGGCGTTTATGTCGGCAACCCGTCCGGGGCATTTGAAGATTTGACGGATCACGGCGTAGTGCCCGCCTTTCAGGCAGAGGAAATGCTGGCATTGACGCAACTGGGTCTCAACCGGATAACCGCGGATGATCAACAGTACCGGTTCATGCGCAGCGTGAGGTACATTGCCGACCGCCAGGCCGTCGTTTTTACGCCGACGTGAGCGGCCGGCGAGTGAATGGAAAGGCAAAAGAACGCGGAAATTGAGTAGTGGCCTTGAAAGGTTCGTACTCCACTGGATGCGTAATGACCTCAAGCCGATCTCTTTTGAGCTGACCGGATCTGCCTTTCTCATGCCAATCGTGGCATAGTTCGGTCGATTACCACATAAGGAGCAATCAAATGCCCACGTTAGAGCAAATCCAGGCCAAGCTTAAGAAGCTCCAGGCGCAAGCCGACGTGCTTATCGCCAGGAAGGCACAACTCGCGGTCGACCAGATTCGCGATCTGATGCTCAAGCATGGTCTGACTACCGCAGATATCGAAGCAAAGGCCAAGGCGAAACGCGACGCGAATGCCTTGCATGGCCGCCATGCGAATGGAAAGGCAAAAGCCGCTGCCAAAGCAAATGGCAATAAGCTGCCCAAGTATCGCGACGACAAAACCGGCGCGACCTGGACCGGTCACGGGCGTGCGCCGGGTTGGATTGCCGGCGTGAAAGACCGCACTCCATTTCTGGTCGAGGGCGCCAGCGAGCAGAAGTCTGCTGTCAAGGCTTCGGTCACGCGCGCCGCTGCCGGCCGCAAAGGGCAACCTAAAGGCAAACAGCCGCCCAAGTACCGCGACCCGAAAACCGGTGCGACCTGGAGTGGACGCGGTCCGGCGCCGGCCTGGCTCTCGGCGGCGAGAGACCGCAGCAAGTTTCTGATCGACAGCACCGCGGCAACCAGCGGCACGGTCAGCACGAAGGCGGCAGCCAAAAAAGGCGCGACAGCGAAAAAGGCCACCGTCTCCAAAACAGTGGCGAAGAAAACCGCTGCGGCGGCGAAGAAAGTAGCGGCAAAGAAAGGCGCTGCAAAGCCGGCTGCGAGGAAGACCGCAACGAAGACCGCAACAGCGGGCAGGGCGGCAAAAAAAGCCCCGGGCCGCAAGGCGCGTAGTGAGGGCAATGCGGGCGCGGCCACGACTGCGGCGCCGGCAACCTCGACGGCGCAGACGGGCGCGTGAGCGCAGCGGAGTCGCGAAGTAGATGACTAGCACGCTCGAATCACACCAGCAGGAAGACCAGGTCGTCCTGCTGGACGCTGTTCCTCATCCGGCCGCCGATGCCGCCGAGCCGTTCATTGTCGCCAGCGACCGGCGCCTGATCGTGTCGTATCCAATTGCGGAATCCGACTTCGAACGGTTCGGCCCCTTCGATTCCGACGACGATCCGTTCTGCGCAGTGCTATTTCCAGACGCGGTCTTTCATCGACTCGGGCCACCCGGCGACGACGATCTCGACATTCATCCGCTTGCATCACACGGTTTGAATGCCTATTCGGTTCACGAAGTGACGAATTCGTCGCTGGCCGCTGAGATTTCGGCCGTAGTCTCTGCGGAGCCCGTGCGACGCCATTTCGTGATCACGTTTCGGGACTCGACGTTCGAATGCGTGGCGTCGGACTGCACGGTGGTCGGCGTATTTGGCGCGGCTGAAATTGCCAGCAGGGAAGCCTTTTCGCTGGTCCGCTAGCGGCATCGACCCTTACCGTTTCTTTCCCGCGCGCCGGCATCGCCCGAAAGCTTTTGCGCTGTTTCGGGCGCTGCCGGATACACGACACCGATGCGATGGCCGACCCACTCATCTCGGCTTCCACGCAATCACCGCGCTGCTCAATATGGATTGCATCGAATGGAGAATATCCATTTCAATGCTGAATGCATCCTCAAGGATTTCTGAATGCATCCTCAAGGATTTTTTTTGGAATTATTTTTGATATGTGTTAAAAAACATTCCATGGCCGTATATTGACATCTAGTCTTCACGCAGCAATGGCAGACTGCGGTCAACGAATAGCGTGCGACAGCGGTTGAAACCACGCTTTCGAAATACTTCTATAAGAAATACCACGAGGCATCAAACGCTCGAGCGCAGCGTGTCTGAATTCAGGCGCGTGGCGTGAAGAGCGGGCACGTATCGCGTTGAGTGAGCCGTGCCCTGGTGTAGCAGCGGTCGTCGCGGATCGGATTTGCCGGCGCAAAGGCAAATCGCATGGGCCTGATCCCCGGTAGTACGGCCGCAAGGCGTCCGCATTGGCGGGCGCGGTATCAGTACGCATTTGCTTCGCGCAAGTGCATGCGAATCCGCCATGCCCATCGAAAAACTCCTTGTTCCGCTACCAGCGGGCCTGAAAGTCTACGTTGAACGTCACGTATTCGATCCGGCCTTCGAGAGCGTCATTCTGATCAACGGTGCGCTGGCTACCACTGCGTCGTTCGGACAGACAATCAAATACCTCGGCGAACGCTATAACCCAATTTGTTTCGATTTACCTTATGCAGGGCAATCGAAAGCTCATAACGTTTGCGACTTCATTCTGACTAAAGACGATGAAGTCGACATTCTTCTGCATCTAATAGGCATATTCGAACCGGGTTTTCTGTTGTCGGTATCGTGGGGCGGGGTGGCGTCGCTGCTGGCGCTCTCGCGGGCGCGCACCAGCGTCAGGCGCGCCGTGATCGCGTCGTTCTCGCCACGGCTCAATCAAGCGATGACCGCGTACGTGACCGCCGCGCGGGACCACATCGCCGCCGGTGACAATCTGAAGGCCGCGCAACTGCTCAACGATACCGTGGGCCGTCATTTGCCGCGCATCATGAAGCTCTACAACTACCGCTACCTGTCGACGCTGCCGCGCGACGAGCAGGACCAGGTGGCGTTTCACGTCGACCAGATTCTGGCGATTCGCCCCGAGCACTATCTGCACGAATTCCGCAATATCGACTGCGGGCTGAAGTTCATCAACGGCGAGCTCGACGAATACACCACGCCGGAGGACGCCCGCTCGCTGAGCGCGCATCTGAAGCGCGCGGAGTTCACCACCATCGAACAGGCCGGTCACTTCCTGGATCTCGAAGGACGACCCGCGCTGCGGCAGGTTCGCACGGCGATTCTCGATTACTTCGGTGCCGCCCAGGTGCAGCCGGCAGGCCACCCGCCCGGCTGCCTCGACACGCTGAACGCGCGCCCGCCGCTGTTGCCGGTGCCGCAGCACGCCATCATGGACATCGCGTTGCATTCCACCGCCGATCACTCGCTCCAACAGGTCGAAACACCGTGAATATCGCTCAGAGCATTGCCATCGTCGTACCCTGGGTCTTGTGGCTGGCGTATTGGATCGCCACGTCGAACCGGGTCAAGGAGACCACGCGTAAAGAGGCGTCGATGTCGCGCACATTGCAGTCGATTCCGTTGATCGTAGGCGGCGCGCTGATCATCCTGCCGGACCTGAGCGCAGCGGCGTGGTCCATCGATCTGCAAACGATCGGGCCGCTGCAGTTCGCCGGCCTCGCCGTACTGCTGGCCGGCCTCGCGTTTTCCGTGTGGGCGAGGCTGCACCTCGGCACCAACTGGAGCGTGTCGGTCACGCTGAAGGAAGGGCACGAACTGGTGCGCAGCGGGCCGTACGGGCTCGTGCGGCACCCGATCTATACCGGTTGCCTGCTGGCGCTGGCGGGCGCGGTGCTGATCGGCGCGCAATGGCGCGGCGGGGTTGGCCTGCTGCTGATTTTCGCGTCGCTGGCGTACAAGGTGCGGGTCGAGGAGAGCTGGTTGACCGGCTACTTCGGCGGCGCGTATGCGCAGTATCGCCGCGACGTCGCCGCGTTGATTCCCGGCGTTTTCTGAGCGGCCCGGCATGACGAGAGTCATCATCACCGCGATCGGCTCGGCGGGCGACGTGCATCCGTTGCTCGGCATCGGCGCGGCGCTGGCGGCGCGCGGGCACGAGATCGTGTTCTGCAGCCATGCGCCGTTCGCGGAGGCGGCCACGCGCCAGGGGTTCGAGTTTGTGCCGATCGGCACCGCGGCTGAATATGCCGCCGCGATGGCGAATCCGGCGCTATGGCATCCGCGTACGTCGTTTCGCACGCTGTGGGCCGTGATTGCGCCGACGTTGCGTCCGCATTTCGACACGCTCGCCGCATTGACTCACGACGACACCGTGCTGGTGGGCACGCTGTGGGCTTTTTCCGCGCGGCTGATGCAGGAGTTGTATCGCGTGCCGCTGGTGTCGGTGCAGGTGTCGCCGTCCACCTTGCTGTCCGCGTACGCTCCGCCAACCCATCCGCGGCTGACCATTCCACGCAGCTTGCCGCTAGGCGTGAAGGTGGCGTTGATGCGGCTGATCGAGCGATACGCACTCGACAAGGTGTGCGGACCGGCGCTGAATGCGCTGCGCGCGCAACTCGGACTTGCACCGGCGAGGCGTATCTTCGGCAAGTGGCTGCATTCGACCGACGGCGTGCTCTGCCTCTTCCCCGAATGGTTCGCGCAAGCGCAGCGGGATTGGCCGGTACCGCACCGGTTGAGCGGCTTTCCACGCTTCAACGACACGGTCGTGCAAGCAGCCGATCCGCAACTCGACGCCTTCGTCGCGACGGGCGAGCGGCCGGTGGTGTTCACGGCGGGCTCCACGCTGATCGATCACGCGCGCTACGCGCAAGCGGTGAGCACGGTGCTGAAGGAGAGCGGTTTGCGCGGCATCCTGTTGACCCCGGATGCGCCGCCTGCCGAAGCGCTCGCCACCCAGGACAATCCGCAATCCATGCTGCTCATGCGCCGCTATGTGCCGCTCCAGACGCTGTTGCCGCGCTGCCGCGCACTGGTGCATCACGGCGGCATCGGCACCGCGGCGCTTGCGTATGCCGCCGGCATTCCGCAAATCGTGACGCCGTTCGCGCACGATCAGTTCGACAATGCGCAGCGCGTCGTCGCGAGTGGTTGCGGCGTTCGGCTCGACGGACCGGTGCAGGCACCGGCGTTGGCGCGCGCGCTGAATCATGTGCTCGGCAACCCGTCGATCGCGGTTCAGTGCGGCCGCATGCAGGACCGGCTGGCGTCGTCGCCGGATGGCTGCGATGCCGCCGCGCGCTATATCGAAGGATTCATGCGCAGCGGCGCGCGCTCGCAAGACATTCGCCGCACGCTGGCACCCGTGCTGGTGGATAGTGGGTTGAGCGCATGAGCGCGGCGACGCCCATGCCGGACGGCGCCGCGCTGGAACCGGGGATGCATACAAGCACATCCGGCACCCTTGGAATGCGTGGCGCGCAGCTCGCGTTGCTGACGTTCGCGTTGTCGTTGGCGACGTTTATCGAAGTGCTGGATTCGACGGTGACCAACGTCGCGGTGCCGGCGATCTCCGGCGGCCTCGGCGTCTCCAACAGTCAGGGCACGTGGGTGATCAGCTCGTACTCCGTAGCCGCCGCCATCGCCGTGCCGCTGACCGGCTGGCTATCGCGGCGGCTCGGCGAAACGCGCCTGTTCCTCGGCGCGGTGATCCTGTTCACGTTGACGTCGCTGCTATGCGGCGTGGCCGGCGATTTTCACGTGCTGGTGATATGCCGCGCGTTGCAAGGACTTTTTTCGGGGCCGATGGTGCCGCTCTCGCAAACCATCCTGTTGCGCACCTTTCCGCCAGACAAGCGCGTGATAGCGCTCGCGCTGTGGGCGATGACCGTGCTGCTCGCGCCGATCTTCGGACCGGTGGTCGGCGGCTGGATCATCGACAATTTTTCGTGGCCGTGGATCTTTCTGATCAACTTGCCGATCGGCATGTTCTCGTTCGCAGTGTGCACGACGCTGTTGCGCCCGGACCCCAACGAAACGCGCGGCGCCAGGGCCGCGCCGATCGATCTGCCCGGCATCGCGCTGCTGGTGGTGGGTGTCGGTTCGCTGCAGGCGGTGCTCGACCTCGGTCACGACCGCGGCTGGTTCGATTCGCCCTTGATCCTGACACTGGCGATCGTGGCGCTGCTGGCGATCGTGTCGCTGCTGATCTGGGAGGCGGGCGAACGTCATCCGGTGATCGATTTGAGCCTGTTTTGCGACCGCACGTTTTCGTTCTGCGTGCTGATCATTTCGCTCGGCATGATGAGCTTCTCGGTGGTGGGTGTGATCTTTCCACTGTGGCTGCAAGCGGTGATGGGCTACACCGCGTATCAGGCCGGGCTCGCCACGGCGCCGCTCGGCGTGCTCGCACTGGTGTTCTCGATTCTGGTCGGCATCCATGCGGCGCGCTTCGATGCGCGCGTGCTCGCGACATTCGGGTTTCTCGTGTTCGCGGCCGTGCTGTGGTGGGACGCGCACTTCACGCTGACGATGACCTTCACGCAGATCATCACGCCGGGTTTGATTCAGGGAATCGGCTTGCCGTGCTTCTTCATTCCGCTGACCGCGGCGACGCTCTCGCGCGTATCGGACGACAAGCTCGCGGCGGCCTCCAGTCTGTCGAACTTCTTGCGCACGTTGTCGGCGGCGTTCGGCACGGCGATGAGCGTGACGCTCTGGGACAACCGCGCGCTGTATCACTACGACGTCGTCGCGCAGTCGGTGACGAAATCGTCCGGCAATACGCAGCGTTTCGTACAGGGGCTGCACGGCATGGGTATCGACGGCGCGCGTGAGTTCAGCGCCTTGCATCACATCGTGCAGCAACAGGCGTACATGATGGCGACCGGCGACATGTTCTACATGGCAAGCATCACCTGCCTCGTGCTCGCCGCAATGATGTGGCTGACCCGCCCGAAACGCGGCGCGGCGATGACCTTAGGTCACTGAGGGGGCTACCGATGACGATCCTGGGCGCACTGGTCATTCTGTTTCATCCGAGCGAAGAGCAGATCGCGCGAGCCGCGGCAATGGCGTCAGAGTGCGACCGCGTGCTGGTGGTCGACAACTCGCCGCTGCCGGACGGGCGCGCCGCGATGATGCTGGGCGACGCGGGCGTCCCGCTGCTGCATCACGGCAATCGCAACGGCATTGCCGGCGCATTCAACTGCGGCTTGAGCGCGCTATTCGAGGCGGGTGTGGACGCGGTTGCGCTGTTCGATCAGGATTCGGAGGCGCCCTCCGGCTACTTCGCGGTGATGCGCGACCGGTGCGAGGCGCTGAGCGGCCAGGCGTTCATGGCGGGGCCGCGTATCTTCGATGAAAACGATCAACGCTTCCTGCCCGAACTGAACACCAGTGGTTTGGCGGTCGAGCGTCTGGATATCCAGACGAACGCGGCACTGCAGCGCTGTGCCTTTCTGATCTCCTCGGGCTGTGTGATTTCCCGCGCAGCGTACGCGCGGCTGGGCCGTTTCGACGAAGGGCTTTTCATCGATCACGTCGATACCGAGTACTGCCTGCGCGCACTGCTGCGCAATGTGCCGCTGTATGTGGTGCCGTCGCTGATCCTGCTGCATCGGATCGGCACGCGGCGCCGTCACAAATTGGGCTCCATCGAGTTGACCACCATGAATCATCCGGGCTTCCGGCGCTATTACAGTGCGCGCAATGCGATGCAGTTGGCGCTGCAGTATGGACTGCGGTTGCCGGTCGCCGTCGTGCCGAATGTGCTGACGCTCTGGCAGATCGTCCAGATCGTGTTGCTGGAGAAGGACAAGCTGGCCAAGCTCAACGCGATTGCGCTGGGCGTTTGGGATGGCCTGTTCGGCCGCATGGGGCCGCTTGCGCAGACGCGTCCGCGGCTAGCCGCCAAAACGGCCCGGCTGAGCGCGGTGACGGCGCCCGCGGGAGCGGAAAGCGCCATGCCACGCACGCGGCACTCATGATGCGTTGCATGCGATCCCTCGTGCGATCCCTCATGCGATCCCTCGTGCGACGCAGCGGGCCGCCGCTGCTGATTGCCGCGGCGTTGACCGGCTGCGTCAGCGATGCCGGTCTGTACGCGAACGTGAAGCCGATCAAGCCGTCCGCCGATACGCTGTCGCAAACCGTCGGCGCAGGCGCGGACGGCGCATGGCCCGCGCCCGATTGGGTCAAGCGCTATCGCGACCCGCAGCTGGACGAACTGGTCGCCGAGGCGTTGCAGAACAATCCCGACCTGCAGATCGCCAGGGCGAGAGTGGGCGCTGCCCAGGCGCAACTCGAACAGTTCTCGTCGCTGACCGGTCTCACCGGCACGGCGGGGGCGACCGTGAGCAAGGCCCGCTTGCCGCAGCCTGTCGACGCCGCCAACGTGTCGGTCGGCGGCCAGCAGATTCCGGTGCAGTTGTTCAGCGATCCGGTTGTGTCGCCGGCCGCCTTGTTTGCGGGCTTGAGCTACCAGCTCGACCTGTGGGGCAAGAACGCCGCGCTGACCCGCAGCCTGCTGTCCACCCGCGACGCGACGCGAATCGACGCCGAGCAGGCGCGCCTCACGCTGACGGTCGCGCTGGTGTCGCTTTACTGCGAGCTCGACCGTGCCATTGCGATGCAGGACATTTTGCGGCAGAAGCAGCAGGCCGCGGAGAGGGTGGACGCGGTGCTGCGCGAGCGCGGCGCGCGCGGGCTCGACAACGCCTACGACGCGGCCGACGCCACGCTCAAGCAAAGCCGCCTCGCCTCGCAGCAGGCGCTCAACGACGAGCGCATCAAGCTGACCGAACTGCAGCTCGGCGTGCTGACCGGACGCGGAGCGGAGCGTGGTTTGTCGCTGCGTCGCCCGCAGCTTGCCGCGGCTGCCGACGCGCCGATGCCCGCACAACTGCCGGTCGATCTGCTGGGCCGCCGGCCCGACATCGTGGCGGCGCGCTTGCGGGCCGAAGCGGCGCTTGCCAACGTCGACGCGACACGCGCGCAGTTCTATCCGGACGTGAATCTGGTGGCCTTTGCGGGGCTGACCGCCTTGACGCCCGCCGCGCTGTTCACGCGCGCCGCGATGACCGGTTCGGTCGGACCTGCGATCTCATTGCCGGTGTTCGACCGGACCCGCTTGCGCGCGCAACTGGGCGGCGATTACGCCAATGTCGACGCGGCGGTGAGCCTCTACAACAAGACGATCGACGAGGCGCTCGGCGAGGTCGCGCGCCAGCTCACCTCGTTACGCACGGTCGATACGCTCGCCGTCGAGCAGACGCGCGCAGTGCAGGCCGCTTCGCGCATCGTCGCGATTGCCGAGGAGCGCCACCGGCGCGGCATCGGCATGCAGAAGGACGTGACGCTGGCTGATCTGTCGTTACTCGACGAACGCGCGCAACAAGTCGATTTGCAGGGGCGCCGCCGGCTGTTGCAGGTCGCGCTGGTCGGCGCGCTGGGCGGCGGCTTCGACGAACGCAAGGTGGCCGGCGCGCCGATCTCGCATTTTCAGCCGGCCTTTTTCTCTCACGCACGCATCACGGATACGCACTTCGATTGAATGCACAACGATAAACAGGCACAGCATGCCGCCGGCTGGACGCAGGAACAGGCCAGCGCGGCAAGTGTGGCGAGCGGCGCGCACGAGCTCAAACGGGCGGCGCGCCGGCGCCGCTTCGCCGTCTTCTTCGGCGTGGCCGCGCTCGCCGGCGCGGCGTGGCTGACGTATTGGAGCCTGAGCGCGCGCTTCTACGAGGAGACCGACGATGCGTACGTCGCGGGCAATATCGTGCAGATCGCTGCGCAGATTCCCGGCACCGTCACCGATATCCTGGTGGAGAACACGCGGCAGGTGCGCGCGGGTCAGCCGCTCGTGAAACTCGACGACGCCGAAGCCGCCGCCGCGTTCGCGCAGGCGCGAGCGCAACTGACGCTGGCCGTGCGCCAGGTCGCGAACGCGACGATCTCGCGCAAGCTCTACGTGCAATCGATCGACGCGCGCCGCGCGGAACTCGCGCTCGCTCAACGCGCGCTGGCGGCGCGCGACCATGCGTCGGTGGAAGTCGTGTCGCCGGAAGAATTGGCGCGCGCTCGTGAAGCGGTGGCGGTGGCGCAAGCGAATCTCGCCTCGGCGCAGGTCCAACTTGCCGCCGCGCGCGCGCTCGGCGGCAAGTTCCCGGTCGAGGCCAGTCCGCCGGTGCTGCAAGCAGCCGCGCAACTGCGGCTCGCGTATCGCAACCTGCAACGCGCGACCATCGTGTCTCCCGTCGACGGCACGGTTGGACAACGCTCGGTGCAGATCGGCCAGCAGGTCGGTCCGGGTCTCGCGCTGATGTCGATCATTCCGCTCGAACGTCTGTGGGTCGAGGCCAATTTCAAGGAAGGGCAGATTCGCAGCATGCGCGTGGGGCAGTCGGTGCGCATCGTCTCGGATGTGTACGGCTCGCAGGTGGTGTATCGCGGCCGCGTCGAAGGATTTTCAGCGGGCACCGGCAGCGCGTTTTCCATGCTGCCGTCGCAGAACGCGGCCGGTAACTGGATCAAGGTCGTCCAGCGTGTGCCGATCGTGATTTCGCTCGACCCCGCCGAACTCGCCGCGCATCCGCTGCGGCTTGGTCTGTCGATGCAGGTGTCGGTCGATACGCACGTGCGCAGCGGTCATCTGATCGGCAACGATACGGTGGTGGCCGCGCAAAGTACTCGCGTGCACGACAATGTCTCGCGCGACGCCGATGCGTTGATTGCGAAGATTATCCGGGAAAACAGTGACCGTGCCGGTGACAGTTAGAAGTCGGCGTTGCCTGGACAGGTGCTGATTTCCGAACGATATCACCGCGATGTCCCGGCGCAAGTTGCCTAGTTGCCGGGATCCCTCACCGGCTTGTCCGGGTCCGCCAGCGTTTTGTACGGTAATTGCGCCGCGTGCGGATTCGTGGTCGTGTCGTCGATCACGCGCTCGACGTCCGCGGTTTTCTCGAGTTCCGCCAGAAACGTTTTCTTGTCGAAGCCGGGTGCAACGCAGCCCTGTACGTAAATGAAGCGGCGTTGCAGCGTGAGCCACAGCGTCGACTGTTCGCGCCAATGAGTGGCGTAGCCGATGTTGGCGAGACGTCGCTGAACCGCCTCGGTGATTTCGGCGTCGTAGAGATACGCGTTCGACAAACGGCAGCGGCCTTCCACCCAGCAACTGTTGCCGCGCTCGATCCGGTAATGGCTGTCGTCCAGCCATTCCTGTTCGGTTTCGAGCGGGCCTAACGGCACCGGGCATCCGCTGATCGCTTTGGAGATCTGGAAAAACGGATCGTGGCCACGGTTGACGCGCTGATCTTCAGCGTGAGCGTGGCACGTGAGCACGCAGATCAGCAGACTGGTCAGCGTGCGGCGGATCGGCTGTTTCATTTCTTCGTCTCCGGGTTCTGAGCGCGCCGGGCGTCACGAATCAAGGTCGGTGCAACCGCCTCTGATTGCCAACTCATCCGCGCTTGCGCCGATTCTCGACGGCGAACTTGATCAACTCGGCCTGGCCTTCGATATCGAGCTTACGCTTCAGATTCAGCCTGTGCGTCTCCACGGTGCGCACGGACAGGTCATTGCGTTGAGCGATCTGTTTGCTCGACAGACCTTCCGCGAGTGCGTCGAGGATATCGCGTTCGCGCGGGGTGAGCCGTTCAATCGGCGATTGCGTCGCCGACGCCTGAATCAGACGCGCGCCAAGCCCTGCGCTAAAAAACGTCTTGCCCTCCAGCACCGCGCCGATCGCCTGGATGATTTCAGTGGCGGGCGAGTCCTTCAGCACGTAGCCGCTCGCGCCCGCCCGCACTGCCTGGGTCACGTATTCGAGGTTGTCGTGCATCGACAGCATCAGCACGCGAATCGCCGGGAAGCGCTCATGAAACATGCCCGCTAGCGCGATGCCGTTCATGCCGTTCATGCCGACATCCATCAGCACGAGATGAGGTTCGTGGCTGGCGGCGAGCGCGAGCGCTTCCTGTGCATTGCCCGCTTCGCCGACGATTTCGAGGTTGCGCACCGCTTCGAGCCGGGCTCGTAAACCGTCGCGCACGAGCGGATGATCGTCGATCAGGATCAGGCGTGCGACGGCGGGTGAGGTGTCGTTCATGGTCAGTGTTCCTGCAAGGCCGGCGAATGCGGCTCGTGTGTTCCCAACGGCACACGTGCGGTGACGATCGTGTGGCCGGTTTGCGAGCAGAGGGAGAGTTTGCCGCCCAGCGCCTCCAGACGCTCGCGCATATTGCGCAGTCCGACGCCGGCGCGCGGGCCGACGAACGCGTGCGTCACGTCGAAACCGCGCCCATTGTCGGAGATCGACAGCGTGACGGCCTCGCTCGATACTTCCAGCATGAGCGCTGCTCTCGACGCCCGTGCGTGCCGCACGATGTTCGTCAGCGCTTCCTGCGCGATACGGAACAGGACGGTGTTGACGGCGTCCGGCAATGCCGCGGCGTTCGTATGGGTAACCTGCGTGAAGCCGATCGCGATACCCGACTCGTCGCCCAGCTCTCGCGTGAGTTGCTCCAGTGCGGCCGCTACGCCGAGGTCGTCGAGCATCGACGGACGCAGCGCATGGGAAATGCGGCGCACTTCGCGCAGCGTATCGCCGAGCCGCGCGAGACTGGTCGATAGCGCGGCTTCCGCCGCGGGCACGCGCACCTCGCTGCGCTCGAAACGCGCCAGCGCCGATTCGAGCAGCAGCTTGACCGATACCATCATCTGACTGATGCCGTCGTGCAGTTCACGCGATAGCCGCGCACGTTCGTTTTCCTGCGACTCGACCACCTGCTGCGCGAGCCGCTTCAGTTTCGCGTCGGCGCTGCGGTATTCGGTGACGTTGAGCACCAGCGCACATAACGCGATCACGGCGAGGCCTGCTAGCGCGATCGCGTCGATCCACTTCATCGTGCGGTCGATGTTGGCCGCCGCACGCTGGTCAATGTGCGCGAGCGTCGTATCCACGTCGTCCAGATAGATGCCGGTGCCGATCATCCAGCCCCAGCGTTCGAGCGGCACCACATAGCCGAGTTTGGATGCGAGCTTGCCCGTCGACGGACGATGCCACACGTAACGCACATAGCCGCCGCCATGCGAGGCGGCGGCGAGCAGTTGCTGAATGGTCGGTGTGCCTTGCGGATCGCGCAGTGCCCACAGATCGCGTCCGACCAGATCGGGTTCGCGCGGATGCATCAACGTGCGGCCGTGCATGTCGTAGACGAAGAAGTAGCCGTCCTGGCCGAAGTCCATTTTCTCCAGTATGCCGAGCGCGCGGGTGCGCAGCATTGCATCGTCGCGCGCGTTGTCGCTGCCGGCGTTGTAGAGCGGCGCGATCGCGGTGGTCGCGAGCTCGACGTAGTGCTTGAGTTCGATTTCCTTGCTGGCCATGTAGGCAGCCTGCGTCGTGGCGTGCTGCGTTTCGGCGAGCGCGGTGGCTTCGTGGCGCACGCCGATTTCGATGCTGGCGATGGCGGCCAGAAAGGGCACGATAGCCAGCAGGACGATCTTCGCTTTGAGTTTCATCGTTGACAAGACGGCCGACGGGCTACGTAGTATTACGTAGCCTGCTTACGTAGTTGCGCGGTTGTGAGGACGCTTACGAAGGCGAATACTACATCCCCACGGCGTGCCGCGCTTTTCGGCCGGGCACGCCTTCTGCCGCACTGTCGCGAATCCGGCCCAGCCCGGCATTTTTATAAATCAGCAGGAGACACATGAACCCGGTTTCAGGCTCAGTCCGTGCATCGTCGCAAGGGGAGGGCGTTCGCTTTCGCTACGCCGGTGGTTTGCCTGCGAGCCGGCTATGACCTGCGGTGAGGTCGTTGCGCATTCGTATGAATGTTCGGTCGACCCGCTGGATGAGCCGTCACCCCAATCCATTCCCGCGTTGTGCAACAAGCAGACTCCGGTTCCGCCTGCCTGATAACAGGCAACCGGCCTTCCGCGTGCCGGACCACAAGTCATGTCACGCGGTTTCGACCATATCTAGGAGAAGTTCTTGGAGACCTCCCAACCGTCCGCCCGTTCATGGCTCTGGCTCATCTTGCTGGTGCCGTACATCGCGTTGTTGTGGCTGCCGTTCTATAACGACACGCGTCCCTCGTTCGCCGGCTTTCCTTTCTTCTACTGGTATCAGTTCCTGTGGGTGCCGTTGACCTCGCTGCTGATTTATATCGTGTATCGAGGTGTCAAATGAGCGAGCTGAATCCTGTGAATCCGGTTGCGATGACCGTCTTTATCGCGTTTTTTGTGCTCGTCACCGTGATCGGTTTTTTTGCCGCGCGCTGGAAGCGGGGCGACCTGACGCAATTGCATGAGTGGGGTTTGGGAGGCCGCCAGTTCGGCACGGTGATTTCGTGGTTCCTGGTGGGCGGCGACTTCTACACCGCCTATACCGTGATCGCGGTGCCCGCGCTCGTGTATTCGGTGGGGGCGTATGGTTTCTTCGCATTGCCGTACACGATCATCGTCTATCCGTTCGTGTTCGCGGTCATGCCGAGGTTGTGGAAAGTCGCGAAGGCGAAGGACCACATCACGGCGGCCGACTATGTGCAGGGCGAATACGGCGGCAAGTGGTTCCCTGCGGCGGTCGCGCTGACCGGGATTGTCGCGACGATGCCGTATATCGCCCTGCAGCTGGTGGGCATGCAGGTCGTGATCAAGGGCTTGGGCGTGAGCGGCGAAATGCCGTTGATCGTCGCCTTCGTGATTCTTGCGTTGTACACGTATGCCAGCGGCTTGCGGGCGCCGGCGATGATCGCGTTCGTGAAGGACATCATGATCTACATCGTCGTGATCGCGGCGGTGTGGCTGATTCCGTCGAAGCTTGGCGGCTACGCGCATGTGTTCGATGCGGCCGATACGTTTTTCAAGGCCAAGGGCGGCGCAACCGGCATTATCCTGAAGCCGGCGCAGTTCACTGCTTATGCATCGCTTGCCTTGGGCTCGGCGCTGGCGGCGTTCATGTATCCGCATACGATGACGGCGGTGTTGTCTTCATCTTCCGTGGGCACGGTGCGTAAGAATGCGATTTTCTTGCCGGCTTATACGTTGTTGCTCGGGCTGATTGCGTTGCTTGGGTATATGGCGATTGCGGCGGGCGTGCATGTGAAGTCGGCTTCGGACGTGGTGCCGGCGCTGTTCGGCACGCTGTTCCCGTCGTGGTTTGTCGGTTTTGCGGCGGCGGCGATTGCGATTAGCGCGTTGGTGCCTGCCGCGATCATGTCGATTGGGGCGGCCAATCTGTTCACGCGGAATTTGTGGCGTCCTCTTGTCTCGCCGGATATCACGCCTGCGGCGGAGGCTTCTACGGCGAAGATCGTTTCTTTGGTCGTGAAGTTCGGTGCGCTGTTGTTTATTGTGTTTTTGCCTACGCAGTATGCGATTGATTTGCAGTTGCTCGGTGGGGTTTGGATTTTGCAGATCTTTCCTGCTATTGTGTTTTCCTTGTATACGCGGCGGTTGAACACGCAGGGGTTGTTCCTGGGATGGCTCGTCGGGATTGTGATTGGGACGGGGATGGCTGTTTCTCAAGGGCTCAAGCCGGTGTTTGCCTTGCACTTTGGTGACGCTGTCTATCCGGTTTATATCGGGTTGATTGCGCTTGTGGCTAATGTTGTTGTTAGTTTTGGGGTTTCTGTTCTTTCTCCTCGGAGAGTTGTTGCTGTTGTTTGAGGTTTGTTTTTTTTGCCTGGGCGGCGCTTGTTGTTGTGCTGCCCAGGGCGGTGGGCTTTGGCGGTTTTTTTGCCTTCGCGGCGCTTATGTTCGTGCTGCCCACGGCGTTGGCCTTTCCTTGATTTCTTTGTGGTCTATTAGCTTTCCCCCTGTGCGGGGGAGCACCTACTTTTCTTTGCCGGCCGCAAAGAAAAGTAGGCAAAAGAAAGCGGCTAGAACCGCTAATTCTTAAGCGGGCACCACGGTGATCAACGGGGAGTGGCGGCCACCTGATCTGTGCCCGTGCCCCTGCACGCGGTGGTGACAAGGCAGTCATCCACCCCTTCTCGCGCTGCGCGCTCGCCGGAAAGGTACTTCATCCAACCAATCACTACGGTTGACGCCCGCGTTGTGTGCCGGGCGTAGCTCGCCAGTTCACGCGTGCGCGCCGCTCCATGACCCCCGAGTTCCGCTCAACATAGCACTCCAGATCAGCCCCTCGCCGGGGCGAAACCGATGGCTGGCGCCAGGCAAAACCGAAGCGAGCGGTGTGGGATGGACCTTGCCGGCGAGCGCGCAGCGCGAGAAGGGGTGGATGACTGCCTTGTCACTGGCACACATGGACCACGGTGTGGTCCGGCAGGTTTCCACTACCGGTGGTTGACCGTGGTGCCCGCTTCAGAATTAGCGGTTCTAGCCGCTTTCTTTTGCCTACTTTTCTTTGCGGCCGGCAAAGAAAAGTAGGTGCTCCCCCGCACAGGGGGAAAGCTAATAGACCACAAAGAAATCAAGGAAAGGCCAACGCCGTCGGAATAAGGAAAAGAAAGACCAAGGAAGCCAGAACAGGGAAAGACCCTACCGCAGGCAGCACCACCAGAAAGCCCCGCGAAGGCAAAAAATCAAGTAAATACCATCGCCGTAGGCAAACAGAAACAAGAACCGCCGCCCAGGCAAAAAAACATCCTAAACTTGCATCAAGCTTTCCCACGCCCCCGGCAGGGCACAACCCCCAGGAAACCTGATTCATCGAGAGACTCCCGCCCGGCAGGGCTCCAATAGCGGAGCCCCAACCGCGGGACCACAAAAAAAGAAAGCGGAGACAACCGAGATGACATCACCGATACCCGCGAGGGCAGCGCTAAACCCCACCACCCAGGCGCGAGCCGCATCAATAGCAATAGCTCTTGCACTAACCTCCTGCCACGGCGGCAACGGCGGCAACACCACACCGCAGACCAATGTCCTCCCGAGCTTCATCACCAGCCCGGTGAAAATCCAGTCCTACGACGGCAACACCGACGACCTCCTCACTGCCGGTCTCGGCAAAACAGGTCTGGCATTAGCCACGGCGCCGACCATCGCCAACCCATCACAACCCACCGCCGCCGAACTCCGGCGTCTCGCCATCTGGTCGAACTATCGCGCGCTCGTCGACATGACGGCAAACGGCGGCTACGGGCGTTTCTGGGGTCCCAATGTCGACCTGAACGGCAACGACACCCTCGGGGAAGGCAAAATCGCCGGCAAGGAATATCTCGCGTTCGCCGACGACGGCAGCGGCAAGCTGAACGTCAGCATGCTCGTGCAAATCCCGGCAAGCTTCAATCCGGATCAGCCATGCATCGTCACGGCGACCTCGTCAGGGTCGCGCGGCGTGTACGGCGCAATTTCCGCCGCCGGCGAGTGGGGCCTCAAGCGCGCTTGCGCAGTCGCCTACACCGACAAGGGCGGCGGCAACGGCGCGCATGAACTGTCGACCAACCTCGTCACGCTCATCGACGGCACCTTGCAGGACGCAGGCACCGCCGGCAACACCAGCATCTTTACCGCGAATCCTGGCGGCAGCGCACTCGCTGCCTTCAACAGCAATTTCCCGAACCGCTACGCATTCAAGCACGCACACTCGCAACAGAATCCGGAAAAGGATTGGGGCAAAAACACGCTGCAAGCCATCCAGTTCGCGTACTGGGCACTCAACGATTCATTCGGCACGCTCGACGGCTCGACGCGAACCGTGCGCTATGCCAACGGCACGATCACGACCATCGCGGCGTCGGTGAGCAACGGCGGCGGCGCGGCGCTTGCCGCAGCCGAACAGGACACCGGCGGCTGGATCACCGCAGTCGTGGTCGGCGAGCCGCAGATCAATTTGCGGCTGCCCGCGCAAGTGTCGGTGACCCAGGGCGGCGTGCCAGTCGGTGCAATCGGCAAACCGCTCGCCGACTACATGACGCTCGCGAATACGTTGCAGCCGTGCGCGGCGCTCGCGCCCGCCGCGGCCGGCGCGCCGTATCTGAGCGCGTTGCCGCTCGCCACGACCACGGCGATTCGCACCGCGCGATGCGCGTCGCTGGCGGCCGACAGCGTCATCGCCGGCACGACGGTGACGGCCCAGGCGACCAATGCGCTGGCGCTGCTGCATCAAAACGGATACCAGACCGATTCCGATCTCCTGCAGGCGCCAATGTGGGACTCTCAGGCAGTGCCGGCCGTTGCCGTGACCTATGCCAATGCGTACTCGCAGTCGAGCGTTGCCGATAACCTCTGCAACTTCGGCTTCGGCACCACGAGTTCAACCGGTGCTGCGGGCGTCACGCCGGCGGTGTCGCCGATGCTCACGGTGTTCGGCACCGGCAACGGCGTGCCGCCGACCAATGGCATCAACCTCGTCTACAACGCGGGCGCATCCGGCGCGGCGGATCATCGCCTGGCGAGCGCGGATGGCAGCTATGCGGGCGCCGCCTGTCTGCGCAGACTGTGGACGAACGGCGGATTGACCAGCGGTGTCGAGGCGATCCGCGTGAATGCCAACCTGCACGGCAAGCCAGCCATCATCGTGCAGGGCCGCGCCGATGCGCTGGTACCGATCAACCATGCGTCGCGTCCGTATCTGGCGATGAATCAGCTGGCCGAAGGCGGCGCGAGCAAGCTGTCGTTCTACGAAGTGACGAACGGCCAGCATTTCGATGCGTTCCTTGGTGTCGCCGGCTTCGATACGCGTTTCGTGCCGGTCCACTACTACAACCTCCAGGCGCTCAACCTGATGTGGAATCATCTGAAGAGCGGCACGCAGTTGCCGCCTTCCCAAGTGATTCATACGACGCCGCGCGGAGGCACTGCCGGCGCAGCGCCCCCGCTCAGCACCGCTAACCTTCCCGCGATTGCCGCGAGCCCAGGGCCCGACGCGATCACGGTCACTAACGGTGCGGTGAACGTACCGAACTGAGGAGCGGCGTCCCGCTGCGTTGCCCCGTATCGAGGCCAACCCCATCCCAGGCCGGAACGCCACTTGCGTGCAGCGTGGCGGGCATACGGCGCCCGCCGACAACATCAAACAGCAACGATAACTTTAAAGGGGCGCCCGCATGCTGAATCTGAAACGTGCTTCAGGCAACCAGCCGATAGTCAAGACTATCCCCTGCGTTGCCGGTCTGTGTCTGCTGCTGGCTTCGGGCGCGAGCGACGCCCAGGAATTCTCGATGTTCGGCGGCGGCTCGCGCGCCAGCAGCACGAACACCTACACATGGGCGTTCAACTATCAGGAAGGGCTAGGCCAGTATTTCGCCGCCAGCTTTACCTGGCTCAACGAAGGCCACATTCCAGACCATCATCGCGATGGCCAGATGATCCAGCTCTGGGGCCGTATTCCAGTAGGAAGCCCGCAGTTCGTCCTGCAAGCCGGCATCGGGCCATACCGCTACTTCGATACGACGACAGCCCAGCAAGGCGGGAGTTATTCCGACACCCACGGCTGGGGCGTGGTCTACAGCGTGCGCGCCGCGTACTACGCCTCGAGCCGATGGATCACGCAGCTTCAGTTGAACCGTGTGCACGTGCAGCGCGGGCCGGATGCGACGAGCGTGATGTTCGGCGTCGGCTATCAGCTCGACGCTCCGAACACACCCGGTCCGCGCGACTGGGCCAGCGGCAGTACGCACAAGGTCACGAATAACGAAGTGGCGGTGTATGCCGGCGAAACCATCATCAACTCGACCAGTTCGCCAACCGCGCTGGGTGGCGCGATCGAGTACCGGCTCGGCCTTGCGAAGTATCTCGACGTCACCGTCGGCTATCTTCACGAAGGCAGCAGCAAGGTGGCGCGGCGCGACGGTTTCACCAGCCAGTTGTGGGCAACCCGCGCGTTTATGAACGACAAGGTCACGCTGGCGCTCGGCGTCGGCACATACTATGCGATCAACGAATACGAGGGCAGTCTGACGCCGGGTCCGGGCGCCGGCAAGTTCTCCGGCCTCGTCACGATCGCGGGCTCATATCGCTTTACCGACCACTGGGATGGACGGATCGAATGGAACCGGGTCGTGACTCGCTATGACCGGGATTCGGATGTGATTTTTGCCGGAGTGGGATATCGATGGTAAAAGGGCGGTGGTAAAGGCGTCGTGGCATCATTGCGATCGCGCCCCAGAATAGCGACAAGCAACAGGCGAGCTTAGCTGCGAGCAGTCTTCAAGCAGTCTTCTAAAACCGGTCGTGACGATCCGCAAAAAAAGACGGAGAAGAGCATGAAAGCCAGCACCATCGCCGAACGGGAGGCCCGTGGCCGTGCCGCGCGCGAACACTCGAAGCGTTCGAGCCATCGCACGGTGGGCGAACTGAACCGCAACCCGATCGAACTGCTTAAGCAAAGCAGCGAGGGCCGTGTCGCCAGCCTCATACCGCTGCGCTATGGGCGCATGGCCGTCTCGCCGTTCACCTTCTTTCGCGGCACCGCGATTCTGCAAGCCAGCGATCTCAGCCAGATCTCCGATACCGGTCTCACCATGCCGATATGCGGCGACGGCCATCTGATGAATTTCGGCGGTTTCGCCACGCCCGAGCGGCAACTCATATTCGATTTGAATGACTTCGACGAAGTGTCGGTCGGTCCTTTCGAGTGGGACCTGAAACGTCTGAGCGCGAGCCTCGTGGTCGCTGCGCGGCACATGCGTTTGAGCCGCGGCGCGGCCGAGAATCTGGTGATGGCGGCTGTCACCGAATACCGCGATCGCATGGCGCAATATGCGCAATGCGGGGCGCTCGAACTCTGGTATGACCGCATCACCTTCGACCGGATGGCGGAAACCGCGCTGGCCCCGGAGCATCGCCGCACCGTGCGGCGCGGCATGGAAAAGGCCGCGAACCGCACCCACGAAAGCTTGCTGGAGAAAATGGCCGAGCGCGACGGCGATCGCTGGACGATCCGCGATGCGCCGCCGGCACTATTCCACGTGCTCGGTTCGAACACGCTCTTCACGCCGGAAGAGACCGAAATGTTCAAGAGCGCCAACTGGCGGAAGCTGCTCGAACGCATGTGGGGCGAGTACCTGAAGACGATGTTGCATGATCGGCGTGACCTGCTGAGCCATTTCACTGCGCAGGATCTCGTCTTCAAGGTTGCGGGCATCGGCAGCGTGGGGACGCGCTGCATGGTGGTACTGAATGTCGATCACACGGACGAGCCGCTGTTCCTGCAAATCAAGGAAGCGCGGCCGTCGGTGATCGCGCAGTACGACAAGTCGCCGGCCATCAAGCACGAAGGCGAACGCATCGTGCAAGGGCAGCGTATGTTGCAGGCCGCGAGCGATATCTTCCTCGGTTGGGCGACTGGGCCGGCAGGGCGGCCTTTCTATTTCCGGCAGCTGCGCGACATGAAACTGTCGGCCAACCTCGAGTTATTCGACGCCGACCTGCTGGAAGGCTATGCGCGGCTATGCGGCTGGATCATGGCGCGCGCGCATGCCAAGGCGAGCGGCAAGGCGATCGAAGTCAGCGCGTATATCGGCCGCAGCGATCAGTTCGCGGAAGCGCTCGCCCGCTACGCGGCCTCTTACGCGGACCAGGTGGAGCGCGATTACGACGCGTTCATGAAAGCCTGCCGCAGCGGCGATCTTCAGGCTCGCAGCGATGCAGACATGGCGGCGGATTTTCGCGTGTAGCGGCGGTTTTATACGGCTCGCCGCGTTCCGGGCTGCGAGCCGCAGGTGCCGCGCAGGTGCCCTATTCAGGCGTCGATATGCGCTTCGCGCAGCGTGACGAAACGCAAGTTCCGGCGGCGCACCGCGTCGATCACACGCGGCAGGACCGCGAGTATCACTGGTTTGGCATCGAGGGTAAGCGCGGCATTGCCGTCGTGCAGCAGCAGAATATCGCGCCCGGCGAGGCCGACCAGCAGTCGCTCGGCCACGACTTGCGGATCGCGCTCGCGGGTATCGAAACCGCGCCGCGTCCACGCCGCGAGCCGCAAATCGAGCTTCTGCAGCACGGGTTCGAGAAAGAGGTTGCGCAAACCGGCCGGCGCGCGGAAGAACATGGGCCGCTCGCCCGTCAGCTCTTCGAAGGTGCGCTGCGCGGCGGCGATCTCACGCGTGAGCGCGCCGGGAAACGTCACTGAAAAGGTGTGCACGTGGACCTGTGAATGGTTTTCAAGCGCATGGCCGCGCGCGACGATCTCGCGCGTCAGCGCCGGATAGCGCTGCGCTTTTGCGCCGATGCAGAAGAACGTGGCGCGCACGCCGTAGGCGTCGAGCAGATCGAGCACTTGCGGCGTGACAACCGGGTCGGGGCCGTCGTCGATGGTCAGTGCAATGGCGTCGGCATTGCGCGCGCCGGCGGGCAGCCGCGTCCAGTTCGGACCCAGCAGCGAGGTGCGCGGCAACAGGCCGGCCACTGTGAAGATGGCATGATTCGCCACAATCGCGGCGAGCCACCAGGGCCACGCGGACGGCGCGAACAGCCAGCCGGCCAGCACGGCGACGTGCCATGCGGCGGTGGCGCTCAGCATCGCGGGATAGCCGGTGCGCGGCCAGCGCCGGCGCGGCGCGGCGGCTTCGGCGCTATCCGCGTTTTGTGGCGGCGAGGAGAATTCAGTCATAAACGGTGCTTCCGGGTGCTTCCTGTTTTCCTTCCTCCGTCCTTGGACGGCATTGCTTTGCGCGCATCACGCGCAGCGATAAACGATACCATCGTTGCACCGTTTCAAACCCGCTTGCATAAGGAGCGGGAAATAATGAAGGCAAGTTGAAAGGCGTTATGCTTCGCGACAGTCGGGTATTCAGACCGACAGCCACCCGGTCCGTTCCGCGTGGTGAAGTCCGGCAGGTTCGCGCGGCCGATCTGCAAAACGAGGAGAGGTATTGTCACAGTAACGGGAACCAGGAAGGTCGCGCTGGTGACGGGCGCGGGCAGCGGCATCGGCCGTGCCTGTGCGCTGAAGCTGCTGGAACGCGGCTATAGCGTCGTGCTTGCCGGCCGTCGGCAGGCGGCGCTCGACACGGTCGTCGAGCAAGCGCAACAGTGGGGTGGCGATGCGCTCGCCGTAGCTTGCGACGTCACAGATGCCGCCAGCGTCGCTGCGCTGTTCGACACGATTCGCGCGCGGCACGGCCGGCTCGACGTGCTGTTCAACAACGCCGGGCGCAACGGGTCGCCCGTCGAGATCGACGAACTCGATGTCGACGAATGGCGTTCGGTGGTCGACACCAATCTCACCGGTGTGTTTCTCTGCACGCGCGCCGCGTTCGGTCTGATGAAAACGCAGACGCCGCGCGGCGGCCGCATCATCAACAACGGCTCGATCTCGGCGCACGCGCCACGGCCGAACAGCATTGCCTACACGGCGACCAAGCATGCGATCACGGGTCTCACGAAAGCCGCTTCGCTCGACGGCCGTAAGTACGACATCGTCTGCGGCCAGATCGACATCGGCAATGCCGCGACCGAGATGGCCGAGCGGATGGCGCGGGGCGTGCCGCAGGCGAACGGAGAGATCGCTGTCGAACCGCTGATGGACGTGCAGCACGTGGCCGACGCGGTGCTGCATATGGCGGATCTGCCGCTGTCGGCGAACGTGCAGTTCATGACGATCATGGCTAGCAAGATGCCTTTCGTGGGCCGGGGCTGACCGCAAGACCCGGGCGGCGTGGAACGCGAAGCGCCGCCGCGCGCGGCGCGGAAGATCAACTTATACTGAGCGCGTCCCGTCATCCGGAAGCCATTCGCCGTGCCCCGAGCCACGCCCAAGGACGACCCGAAGCCGGTGCCGCCGGTGCAGCCCGACCTCGACGATTGTTGTCATAGCGGCTGTATTCCATGTGTCTTCGATCTTTACGATGAAGCACTCGAGCGCTATCAGGCCGCGCTCGCCGAATGGCAGGCGCGGCACGAGCAAGAAGCTCAGCATGGGCAGAAAGCGCAGCACGGGCAGAACGCGCAGCACGGGCAGAACGCGCAGCACGGGCAGAAAGCGCGGCACGGGCAACAATCGCAGCACGAGCAACAAGCGCTGCACGGGCAAAACGCGCGTCAGAGCAAGCCGCGCTCGCGCCGCTGAACGGCGCTTTGCGTTTCACCTCTAGCCCGCAGCCCTACAACGTCCCTGTCATGACCGACCTTCAACCCGCTCGCATCGAACCCTTCAGCGGATCGCACGCCGATTCCCAGTACGCCGACTCCCGCACGCTAGACGACCTGCACAGCTTCGTGCAGCGTTATCCGCGTCTGTTCGTGCTGACCGGCGCGGGCATCAGCACCGACTCCGGCATTCCCGGCTATCGCGACGATAACGGTGAATGGAAACGCTCGCCGCCGATCACGTTGCAGGAGTTTCTCGGCACCATCGCGATGCGTCAGCGCTATTGGGCGCGCAGCATGGTCGGCTGGCCGGTGGTCGCCGACGCGCAGCCGAATGCGGCGCATACCGCGCTCGCCCGGCTCGAAGCGGCCGGTCACGTGCCGACGCTGGTCACGCAGAACGTCGACGGTTTGCATCAGCGCGCGGGCAGCCGCGACGTGATCGAATTGCACGGCGGGATCAACGGCGTGACGTGTCTCGACTGCGGCATGCAGCACACGCGCGCCTCGATCCAGCAGACGCTCGAAGCCGAGAATCCAGGGCTGCTGAACGTCACCGCCGAAACCACCGCCGACGGCGACGCGCATCTGGAATGGCACGATCTCGAGGCGTTCCGCATTCCTGCGTGCTCGAACTGCGGCGGCTTGCTGAAGCCGGCGGTGGTGTTCTTCGGCGAAAGCGTGCCGCGCGAGAGAGTCGAGGCGGCGTCGCACGCGCTCGATGCGGCGGACGCGGTGCTGGTGGTCGGTTCGTCTTTGATGGTGTATTCGGGCTATCGCTTCTGCGTGTGGGCGCAGAAGGCGGGCAAGCCGGTCGTCGCGATCAATCTTGGGCGCACGCGGGCCGATCCGCTGCTCTCGCTGAAAATCGCCGCGCCTTGCGCGGACGCGCTGACCGCGCTGGCGGGCCGTTTGGTGCCGGATTGAGCGGGTTCGACCAGACAGATCGAAGCCCGCCGAGCGGCGACGCGCCGGGTTTCGAAAGACCCCGAATGGCTTGAAAGCTTCGCCGTAGACGGTAAACTGCCGCGCACCGTGCTGAAGCCGAGTCGAAGCCGAGTCGAAACCGAGTCGAAACCGAGTCGAAGCCGAGTCGAAGCCGAGTCGAAACCGAGTCGAAACCGAGTCGAAACCGAGTCGAAGCCGAGTCGAAACCGAGTCGAAACCGAGTCGAAACCGAGTCGAAACAGAGTTGAAACAGAGTTGAAACAGAGTTGAACCGAACACAAGACATGACCGAATCTCATCCCGCGCCGCGGCAACACTCACCGTCCGCCGAACGCAATCGCGAACCGATTCTCGCGGTGCTGCGCGAGGTGTTGCCGGCCTCCGGCCGGGTGCTGGAAATCGCCAGCGGCACCGGCCAGCACGCAGTGTGCTTCGCCGGCGCGTTGCCGGGCCTCGACTGGCAGCCGAGCGATCCCGATGCCGACGCGCGGGCTTCCATTGCCGCGTGGGTCGCGCATGAAAAACTGGCGAACGTGCGCGCGCCGCTCGCGCTCGACGTGCATCAGACGGATTGGGGCGTGGATGCGTTCGACGCGGTGGTCTGCATCAACATGATTCACATCTCGCCGTGGAGCGCGGCGCATGCGTTGTTCGCCGGCGCGAGCCGGCGTCTCGTCGACGGCGGCGTGCTGTATCTGTACGGTCCTTACAGACGCGGCGGCGCGCCTACGTCGCCGAGCAACGAGGCGTTCGATCAACAATTGCGCAGCCGCGATCCCGCATGGGGTGTGCGCGACATGGAGGCCGTGATAGCGTTGGGCGCATCGGTCGGCTTGCTGTGCGACGAGCCGATCGCGATGCCGGCCAACAATTTCAGCCTGGTATTCAGGAAACACCGGAGCGCGGCGCGAGTCTGACAAGCGTTCGGCTGCGTGCGAACGTCCGGCGGCTCGCATGCAGTGAAAAGCTCCGTTCATTGCCCGCCACCAAGCGGTTAGCCGGCATTTCTTTTATCCTTTCACCCTCGACGTTCCGCCGACGATCATTCCGGCGCGATGTCCCGACATTTTTTGGACTCTGGAGAATTCACATGGGCAAACAGGCCATTGGCGTGGTAGGGCTAGCGGTCATGGGCCGCAATCTGGCGCTCAACATCGAGAGCCGCGGCCACGCGGTGTCGGTATTCAACCGTACTCGTGAGAAAACCGACGAACTCATCGCCGAATATCCGGACCGCAAGCTGGTGCCGGCTTTCACGCTAGAAGAGTTCGTCGAGTCGCTGGAAAAACCGCGCCGCATTCTGCTGATGGTCAAGGCAGGCGAGCCGACAGACGCCACCATCGCCTCGCTCAAGCCCTTGCTGGACAAGGGCGACATCCTGATCGACGGCGGCAATACGCATTTCACCGACACCATCCGCCGCAATCAGGAACTGGCAAAAGCCGGCCTGCATTTCATCGGCACGGGCGTGTCGGGCGGCGAAGAGGGCGCGCTCAAAGGCCCGTCGATCATGCCGGGCGGCCAGCGCGACGCCTATGATCTGGTCGCCCCGATCCTCACCGAAATTGCCGCGAAGGCGCCGGACGGCGAGCCGTGCGTCGCTTACATGGGGCCGGACGGCGCGGGCCACTTCGTGAAGATGGTGCACAACGGCATCGAATACGGCGACATGCAGCTGATCGCCGAGAGCTATGCGGTGCTCAAACAGGTGGCGGGTCTGTCGAACGAGGAGTTGGGCAAGGTCTACACCGAATGGAATCAGGGCGAACTCGACAGCTACCTGATCGAAATCACCTCGAAGATTTTCAGCAAGAAAGATGAGGAAACCGGCAGGGACCTGGTCGACGTGATCCTCGATCGCGCCGCGCAAAAGGGCACCGGCAAGTGGACCAGTCAGAACGCGCTCGATCTCGGCGCGCCGCTGCCGCTGATTACAGAAGCGGTGTTTGCGCGCGTGCTGTCGTCGCTGAAAACGCAGCGCGTGGCCGCGAGCAAAGTGCTCGAAGGACCGAACGCGAAGCCGCTCGGCGTCGAGCGTGGCGCGTTCATCGAGTCGGTGCGCCGTGCGCTGTACTTCAGCAAGGTGATTTCGTACGCGCAGGGCTTCGCGCAACTGCGGGCGGCCTCGGAAGAATACAAGTGGGATCTGGACTTCGGCACGATCGCGAAGATTTTCCGCGCCGGCTGTATCATCCGCGCCCGCTTCCTGCAAAAGATCACGGACGCTTATACGAAAGACAAGGCGATCGCCAATCTGCTGCTCGACCCGTACTTCCGCGACATCGCCGCGAACTACCAGTCGGCGCTGCGCGACGTGGTGATCGCTGCGATCAATGCGGGCGTGCCGGTGCCGGCATTTGCCTCGGCTATTGCGTATTTCGACGCTTATCGCTCGGAACGCCTGCCGGCGAACCTCGTGCAAGCGCAGCGCGATTTCTTCGGCGCACATACGTTCGAGCGCGTGGACAAGCCGGGCAGCTTCCACGCGAACTGGAGCTGAGCGTTTGAATCGCGGCCCGGCGCGCTTGCCACAAGGCGCGCCGGGTGGCAGCAGTGATTGAACTTGAGACGGGCAATTATTGCCGGAAGCTATCATTCAGATAGCATGTGAATGCAGCGGGTTGCAAACTATTGCGAAAATCGAAATAGAGTTTCGTCGTTTCAGGGGTTTCCCCTAGATGTCGGCGCTCCTAAACTTGTACTTAAGCGCTACGGGACATGGGTCCCAAGCGAGCTCAAAACAAGTTTCGGAGGTTTATCATGAAGACGTTTATTTCCGCAGTTGTCGTTGCCGCCGCTCTGGCCGCTCCTGTTGCCTCGTTTGCCCAATCGAACCAGCCCGTGACGCGCGCTCAAGTTCGCGCTGAACTGGTGCAACTCGAAAAGGCCGGCTACAACCCGGCTGACAATCCGATCGATTACCCGGCCAACCTGCAGGCCGCACAAGCACGCGTCAATGCACAGAACGGCACCGCTCAAGCTGTGAACAGCGGTTATGGCGCACCGATCGCCGGCAGCTCGCAAGCCGGCCGCCCGACTAGCGGCAACGACCGTCAGTCGGTTTACTTCGGCAACTAATCTGCGCCGAAGCTGATGCAAACAAACATCGCCTGGGTAACAGGCGGTGGGCAATAAAAAACGCCGACCGGTTTTTTTCGGGCGGCGTTTTTTTCGTTTACGGTCCGCGTGGGCGGTTTGCCTCGGGACCGGAGCCGCGGTTCCTCCAGCTGACTCGACCGGCACCTTCAGACGGCGCCGACCGTCAAGCATGCCGGGCAGTCTGGCGGTTCGGTTGGTAGTGAAATTGGCGGGCAGGCGTCGTCGGCGTGCGGGGTGCCAGGGTGCGAGGCAGTGCGGGGGCAGCCTAATGCATGGTGCGATGCCGGCGGCCGATATCGTCGAACAGCGCGCGGCTCGGTTCGAGTGCGAGCAGCCACGATTCGTCGTAGCCACTCAGATTGTCGAGCGCCTCGCGCAGCCGCTCGATCGCCACGGCGGGAATCTCGACACGGGCTTCGACGCCGCTCGACAGACCCGAAATGCTGGCGAGCTGCACCAGCGCGTCGGCCGCTTCGGCCACGTCCGCTGCAAAAACCAGATGTGTGTTCAACAACTCGACCAACCCGGGCGACGCCGCAACATCGTCGACGTTGAGTTGTACTGCCAGAAAGGTGGCTTTGTTCATCTCCGACTCCTCACAGGATCTGAGCGTATTGCGTACGGCGCATTGCGGCAGCATGACTGAGTATAGGTGAGGCCTCAATGGGTTCAATAAATCACGCGAGTGGCGCGGCTCAGCTCGGGGACAGCCGTGAGACCGGCCGTCAGGCTCACCGTCGGACCTATAATTGGGCCAGTCGAAATGGGCGGCTTTGCTGGTCGGGCTGCCCCGATGGGCCTCCGGGGTAGCGAGCAGGGGAAGACCGCGCCATTCAACCGTCGATTCACCATGAAGATCATTCGCAGCAAGAATTTCACCGCGACGCGGCCATGGGGCGCGCTCGATATCGCCAACATGGGCGGCATCACGACGCGTCTGCATTGGACAAATCAGCCGTACAAATGGCACGTCAACGACGGCGAGGAAGTGTTCGCCGTGCTCGATGGACGCGTCGAAATGCGTTACCGCGAAGCGGGTGTCGAACAGTCGACCGTTCTGGAAACGGGCGATGTGTTCTACGCGTCGGCCGGCACCGAACATGTCGCGCACCCAATCGGCGTGGCGCGCATTCTGGTGGTCGAGGCGCAAGGCAGCGTCTGAAGTTCGCCGCGGCGCCGGTGCGCTCGCGTGTGCACACGGCGGGCATAATGGGTGCTGCCGCTTCGCTTGAACACTACACTGCGCCGCGCTTTCCCACATCTTGCCGCGGGCGCCGGCGGATCAATTGAATCAACCTGTCGAGGATCGTCACATGACAAGACAATGGCAAATCGCGGGGTCCCGGTTTCTGATCGTGGCCGCGTTTGGCGTCGTGCTCGGCGGCTGTACGACGATGCCGTGGGAAAGCACGCCGTTCTACAGCAGTACGCCGAGCCGGCCGACCACCCTCGGCAATGTTCCCGTGCCGGCCGGCTTCTACCGCGTCAATCCGGGTGACACACTCCCCGGGATTGCATCGGCGTTCGGCCGTCGGCCGCAGGATCTTGCTACGTGGAACGGTCTGGCGCCGAATACCACTGCGGTCGGTCCGGGACAGGTGTTGCGCGTTGCGCCGCCGATGGCGTCCGGCAGTGTGGTGACGCCGCCGGCCAATGTGGCCGGCGCCAACGCTGCCGCCGCCGTCCCGCAGCAGGGCGTGCTGCTGTGGCCGTTACGCGGGCCGGTGCTGAAAGGCTTCGCGCCGGGCAAGTCGAACGGCATCGTGATCGGCGGCCGCGCCGGCGATCCGGTCAAGGCCGCGGCCACCGGCCGGGTGGTGTACGCCGGCTCCGGTATCGAGGCGTACGGGCCGCTGATCATCATCAAGCACGACGATTCGTTGATTACCGCTTACGGACAAAACAGCACGCTGCTCGTCAAGGAAGGCGACGCCGTCGCGCAAGGCCAGACCATCGGCGAAGTCGGCGTGGATAGCCGGGGTGTGGCGTCGATCCAGTTCGAAGTCCGGCAGAACGGCCAACCGGTCGATCCGCTTGCCTGGCTGCCGAAGTCTGGCGGCTGAGTTTCGGCGGCTGAGTTTCGGCGGCTGAGTTTCGGTGCTGAGTTTCGGCGGCTGGGTTTCGGTGCTGAGTTCCGGTGCTGAGTTCCGGTGCTGAGTTTCGGCGGCTGAGTTCCGGTGCTGAGTTCCGGCGCTGGGTTTCGGCGGCTGAGTTTCGGTGCTGCGTTTCGGCAGCCGAGTTTCGGTGCCGAGTTTCGTCGATGACATCCGGCGGTGAGTCCGGCACATGAGCCGGGGCCGGTGGGAGCGGCGGCTGCGGGTTTTTAGCGCGATGCTCGGCGCATCGGTAATTGAAATACACTCTGTGGTTCAGCAGCTAGAGCCGGGCCCGCCGCACCAGGCTATCGAGCTAAACCTGCGAAGCGGCACATCGGCCGGCCGTCACCGGCCGTCAAATACAGGACTTCACAATGATCGATTTGCGCAGCGATACCGTAACCCGTCCGACGCCGGCCATGCTCGCGGCCATGTCTGCCGCCGAAGTGGGCGATGACGTCTGGGGCGACGACCCGACCGTGCTGCGTCTGCAAGCGAGCGTCGCCGAGCGTGCCGACAAGGAGGCCGGCCTGTTTTTCCCGAGCGGCACGCAAAGCAACCTGGCCGCGCTGATGGCGCACTGCGCGCGGGGCGACGAATACATCGTCGGCCAGTTGGCGCACACCTATAAGTACGAAGGCGGCGGCGCTGCGGTGCTCGGCAGCATTCAGCCGCAGCCGCTCGAAAATGCCGTCGACGGTTCGATCCCGCTCGACAAGATCGCCGCCGCGATCAAGCCGATCGACAACCACTTCGCGCGCACGCGGCTGCTCGCGCTGGAAAACACCATCGGCGGCAAAGTGCTGCCGGCCGGTTACGTCGCTGAAGCAGTGCAGCTGGCGCGTCAGCACGGCCTGTCGGCTCACCTCGACGGCGCGCGCGTCTATAACGCGGCAGTGGCATCCGGGCAGCCGGTCGCGGCGCTGTGCGGGCCGTTCGACTCGATATCCATCTGCTTTTCGAAGGGCCTGGGCGCGCCGGTCGGCTCGGTGCTGGTCGGCAGCCGGTCGCTGATCGACATGGCACACCGCTGGCGCAAGGTGCTGGGCGGCGGCATGCGCCAGGCCGGCGTGCTGGCGGCGGCTTGCCTGTATGCGCTCGATCACAACGTCGAGCGCCTCGCCGAAGATCATGCCAACGCCGCGCATCTGGCTGCCGGCCTCGCCGATGTCGAGCAGGTCAAGGTGCAGTCTGTGGCGACCAACATGGTGTTCGTGCAGTTTCCGCAGCAGCATTGCGCGCAGCTCGAAGCATGGCTCAAGGAGCGCGGCATCCTCACACAGATGCTGTATGCGTCGCGCTTCGTCACGCATAAGGATGTGTCGCGTGCCGATATCGACACGTTTGTCGCGGCTGTGAAGGGATATTTCGCCGCGCATTGATTCAGCGGCGTGGCCGGGTAGTCGAAGCGGCAAAAAAAAGCGGGCGCACTGTCACGGCAGCGCGCCCGCTGCGCTTTTACGCTGACTCCGCCGATGCCTTGGCGTGCACGCCGGCTCGATGCGACGGCGCCAGAAGCCGCAGCCCGCTTGCAAGGCTCGCCGCGCCGGCGAAGCAAGCGCCCGCGCCCAACGCGAGCGTCGGCCCATGCCGGCCGGCGATGCCGAAGCTCAGCGCGACCAGCGCAGCGCCGGTGGCCTGCCCCAGCAGCCGCGCGGTCGCGACAATACCGCTGGCGCCGCCGCTGCGCTCGGGCGGCGCGCTGGCCATCAGCGCCTTCAGATTCGGCGACTGAAAGAAACCGAAGCCCGCACCGCACACCGCCATCCGGATACCGATGTCGAGCACATGCGGATGCACCGGCAACAACGCGAGCGATGTCATTCCCGCCGACAACACCGCAAGCCCTATCGCGCCGAGCAAGCCTGGCGGATAGCGGTCGGACAGCCTGCCCGCCAGCGGCGCGGCCAATGCCACCACCACCGGCCACGGCGTCATCAGAAAGCCGGTCTCGACCTGGCTGCGATGCAGCACATCCTCGAAGTAGAACGGCAGCGACACGAACGCCAGCCCTTGCGCGGCGAACGAGCACACCGCGGTCACCGCCGACAACGCGAACACCGGCCGCTTGAACAGATCGACGGGCAGCATCGGCGCCGGGTGCCCCGCCTCGCGCCGGATCAGCAGCAACCCAAACAGGAAGGCAACCGCCGCCGCGCTCACTACCCGTTGCGCCGGAGCCCGTTGAGCCGCCTCGCCGAGCGCGAAGATCAGCGCGGCAAAGGTGACGACGTTGAGCAGGGCGGCGAGCGGGTCGAAGTGGTGCGTGCCGCGCTCGGTGTGCGGCAACGCCGGCCATGCAACGGCGAGCGCCAGCAGGCCGAGCGGCACGTTGATCGCGAACAGCCACGGCCATGCCGCCACCGACAGAATCAGCGACGCCACCGTCGGCCCGACCGCGAACGACACACCGACGATCAGCGCGTTGGTGCCCACGCCGCGTCCGAGCCGATGCGGCGGATACAGATAGCGGATCAGCGCGATATTCACGCTCATGATCGCGCTCGCGCCGAGCCCTTGCAGCACGCGCGCGGCGGCCAGCAGCGGCAGGGTCGAAGCAAGCGAACAGGCTAGCGACGCCAGCGTGAACAGCGCAATCCCACCGATATAAATCCGCCGATGTCCGACGATGTCGCCGAGCGCGGCGAGGGGCAGCAGCGTCGCGACCGTCGCGAGCTGGTAGGCGTTGACGATCCATATCGACGCGGCGGGCGCCGCGTGCAGATCGGCGGCGATGGCGGGCAGGGCGGTGTTGGCGATCGCGGTGTCGAGCGTGGCGAGCGCAACGGCGAGCAGGATCGCGGCCATCGCGCGGCGGTTGGCCGCTGACATCGAGCCGTCCGCCGGCCAGGTACGGGTGGAGGTGGCGCTGGATTTGTCGGACAAGGCGTGGCTCGTCGGGTTGAGCATGCCGAAGCGTCGGCCGCGCCAAAGGTGGCGCGGTGCGCAAGCGGCAGGGTGGTGTGGAGCGGAGCGGAGCGCGCGTGGCCCGAATCCATCGGTCAGGGCGGCTCGCGCAGTGAATGAAGTGATTGTTACAGAGTCGTGGAAATCGTGCTGGGAGCGCGGCAGCCCGGTGGCCGTTCGGGCACTGCCGTAATGCAACTAACGGTCAAGCCCGGCACGCGCCTCCGAGCCCGCGCGGCTCGCGCACCATACGAGTTCGCGCGGCAAAACCGTTCAGCAGGGGAGGTGGGCCGATTCGAACACCTGGCGCGGGCATCGAGTCGTTCATCCGCGCGTCACGTGGTAGAAAAATAATCGCGCTGTATCCTGTCGAAGCGCGCCTGCATCGCACGCAATGGTTTGCCTCTTTTGCACGCCGATGCACGCGCGCAGTGCCCGCCAACACGCCGCGTGCACCGCGCGCGTGCGCAAAACCCGCGAAGTATCCCGCATCGGCGGGCATGGCATGTGCGTGATTCCCGCTCGCGCCCGCCGGTGTTCGCGGGTCGTAAAATGTCCTACTCTGTTGGTTAGTTTGTTAATCCGCCTGACCGGCACGCGCCTCCCGTCCGTCATCTGTGCGGTTCGCGTTCGCCGCGTCGCTTTTTCCCGGAGGCTTCGATGACAGCCGTCGATCTGGAATTCGACCAGCTCAACAGTACCGTCGACGCGCTACGGCGCTCAATTTCCAATCGCATGATGTACGGCGTCGGCAAGGACGCCGTCACGGCTCACCCGCACGACTGGCTGCACGCCGCCGCGCTTACCGTGCGCGACCGGCTGGTCGCGCGCTGGATGAAAACCACGCGCCTGCAATACGAACAGGACGTGAAGCGCGTCTATTACCTGTCGATGGAATTCCTGATCGGGCGTACGTTCACGAACGCGTTGCTCGCGCTCGGCATTTACGATCAGATGAAGGAAGCGCTCGCGAGTCTCGGCGTGGACATGGAAGCGCTGACCGATCTCGAGCCGGATGCCGCGCTCGGCAACGGCGGCCTCGGGCGGCTGGCCGCCTGCTTCCTCGATTCGATGGCGACGCTCGGCATTCCGGGCTTCGGCTATGGCATCCGCTACGAATACGGCATGTTCCGTCAGGAGATCGTCAATGGCGAGCAGGTCGAAGCGCCGGACTACTGGCTGCGTGCGGGCAATCCGTGGGAGTTTCCGCGGCCCGAGATCAAGTACATGGTGCACTTCGGCGGCCGCACGGTGCAGCGCGGCGAACACGTCGAATGGATCGACACCGAGCATGTGAACGCCACGGCCTACGACACCGTCATTCCCGGCTACGCGACCGCCGCGACCAACACGCTGCGCCTGTGGTCGGCGCGCGCGACCGAGGAACTCGACCTCGGCGCGTTCAACCGCGGCGACTACCGCAACGCGGTCGATACGAAGAACATGTCGGAGAACGTGTCGCGCCTGCTGTATCCGGACGACTCGACGCCGGCCGGCCGCGAACTCCGGCTGCGCCAGGAATACTTCTTCGTCTCGGCGACGATGCAGGATCTGATCCGCCGCTATCAGCGCACGCACAGCACGTTCGGCCGCTTCGCCGAGAAAGTGGCGGTGCATCTGAACGATACGCACCCCGTGCTGGCGATTCCGGAACTGATGCGTTTGCTGGTGGACGTGCATCACGTGCCGTGGGACAAGGCGTGGAAACACATCACGCAGATGTTCTCGTACACGAATCACACGCTGATGCCGGAGGCGCTCGAAACGTGGGACGTCGAGACGCTCGCGCGTTTGCTGCCGCGCCATCTGGAGATCATCTTCGAGATCAACGCGGAGTTTCTCAAGCACGTCAGCGAGCAATCGTGGCATGACAGCGAGATGATCCGCCGCATTTCGCTGGTCGACGAATATGGCCAGCGGCGCGTGCGGATGGCCCATCTGGCGATCGTCGCGAGTCAGAAGGTGAACGGCGTGTCGAAGCTGCATTCGCAACTGATGACGCGCGACATCTTCGCCGACTTCGCGCGCCTCTATCCGGACCGCTTCACCAACGTGACCAACGGCATCACGCCGCGGCGCTGGCTCGCGCAGGCGAGTCCGTCGCTGTCTTCGCTGATCGATCAGCAGATCGGCAAACACTGGCGCAGCAATCTGTTCGAGCTGGAGCAACTGCGCGATTTGCGCAACGACACGGCGTTCGTCGACGCTTTCCGTGAAGCGAAGCGGCAGAACAAGATGCGCCTCGTGCAGCGTCTCGCGCATCACACGAAACTGCGCTTCGATCCCGATGCGCTGTTCGACCTCCAGGTCAAGCGCATCCACGAATACAAACGGCAGTTGCTGAACGTGCTGCACGTGATCGTGCGCTACAACCAGATTCGCGACGACCCCGAGCACGACTGGGTGCCGCGGGTGGTCATGTTCGCCGGCAAGGCCGCGTCCGCCTATCGAATGGCGAAGACGATCATCAAGCTGATCGGCGACGTCAGCCAGAAGGTCAACCACGATCCGCTGGTCGGCGACCGGTTGAAGGTGGTGTTCGTGCCGAACTATGGTGTGAGCGTGGCCGAGCTGATCATTCCGGCAGCCGATCTGTCGGAGCAGATTTCGATGGCCGGCACGGAAGCGTCGGGCACCGGCAACATGAAGCTCGCGCTCAACGGCGCGTTGACGATCGGCACGATGGACGGCGCGAACATCGAGATCTGCGACGCGGTGGGGCGCGAGAACATCTTCATCTTCGGCCATACCGCCGACGAAGTGGACAGCCTGCGCGCCACCGGTTACCGGCCGCGGCAAATCTATGAGGAGAATCCGGAACTGCGCATGGCGCTCGACCAGATTCGCTCGGGCTTCTTCTCGCCGGACGATCCGCGGCGGTTCTCCGACATCTTCCACACGCTGGTCGATTGGGGCGATCACTACATGGTGCTCGCGGATTTTGCGGCGTTTGCGAAGGCGCAAGCGGAAGTGGACGCGCGTTTCGTCGACAAACGCGCGTGGGCCGAGAGCGCGATCGAAAACGTGGCGGGCATGGGGCAGTTTTCGTCGGACCGCACGATCGGCGAATATGCACGCAATATCTGGCACGTGAATCCGGTCACGATCGAGTGAGGGGTGCTCGATGCGGCTTGTCAGATTCTACTGACTACGGAGTGCCGGGGCGCTCGCTCAAATGAACAAGGCCGGTTCGCAAGAACCGGCCTTTTTTCCAGCGCTCGATGAATCTCACGGCGCGAATCTTTCGCTCTGCTGGGCGGCATACAAACCGAACTCGCCGCGCGGGAAATCGAACAGCACGTCGATGTTCTGCATCGCCATCAGACCGACCACGATGCGGTTGGTGTCCGGTTTCGCCTTGACGATGGTGACCTGCGCGACTTCATAACGGTGCACCCATGATCCGGTACCGATGGCCGCTTCGTAATTGCCCTGCTTGAGCACCGTGCCTGCTTCGCCGTCGCCGGTCCAGTTCGGCGCCTTGTCCGTTTCGATGCGGATCATGCCGGTGCTGCCGGTGGCGAACACCAGGGGCGCGCAGAACGTCATCTTGTCGGCGACTTTCACGCAGCCTCTCGGCCATTGCGCCGCGCCGTCTTTCGACACGGTCATCGGTACCATCGTGTAGTCCTTCGTGAGGGCGCTCGATGGGCTCAACACCATGTACGGCTTCGCGAAGTTCGAGTGCACCAGATAACGCTGGCCGAGGTTGCCGGGCAACGCGCGGAGCGGTTGCGTGTAGCCGGCTTCGCCCGGCTGCGCGGCGCCGACGCCGAAAATGCCGGAAAAGGCCCAGCCGAATTCGCCGGTGTAGCCGTCCATCGCCACGCAGCGCTTCGCGATCGGCAGGCAGCGCACGGTTTCGACCGCTTGTGCGTCGATCGATGCCGGCTTCGTGCCGGCCACGCTGAACGGCACCTTCACCGGCGCGCCCCGAATCTCCGCGCCGTTCGCAAACGACAATGACGTGACGGCGCCGGCGTTCGCGTAGTTCGAACCCGGCAGCACCGACTTCAACACCCGCACGCCTTGCGTGCCGGTGTCGAGCGCGACGTACACCGGCTTGCCGTCGAGCTGAACTGGTAGGCCGAGGCGCGCGTGATCGTTGTCGGCGCGCTCCACATGCAGCGGAATCAGCAGGCCGTCGTTGCCGCCGTTGATCAGCGCGGCGGTCGAGGCCGGCGGCGTGGGCGTGGGAAAGCTGATCGAGCAACCGGTCAGCGCGGCAGCGACGGTCGCGGCCAGCGCCGGCGCGGTGAAATAACGAAGACGATGACGACAATGCCGGCGCGCGGCATCGGAAGACGACAGGAACATGGAATCACGCTTTGCAAAAGAGCGAGTCCCTGGCGAAGGCGATGCATCGCGAGCGGCGAGCTGGACAGCACTGGCGGCGATCTCACTGGACTGCTGCGGCGTGGACGGGGAAACCGGGACGCTTGCGGGGGCCTGCGGGAGGGAACACGCGATAACAGGACCGCTGACTCTACAGGGCCACCCGCGGGCAATTGCAAAGATGTGTAAAGGTTCGTGGGTTTGCAGCGCGGCTGCCGATGCGCCCGTGCAAACGTTGATCTACGGCAATAGTCGCGTGGACGCCGGATCACCGTGGTCTGCGCGCGGCCCAGCGTGGCGCGGTCGAGGGCGCAGGTCAGCAGGCCGATTACGTCGTCGAGCGTGCGCGAGGTGACTTCGACGCGGAAGGTCACGCGTTCGTGCTGTTTGTCGACGGTGACGACATAGAGACGCAGATCGTCGCCGAGCGCGGCATGCAGCGCGCGCCGTCCGCTTGCGGACGAAGTGCCCGGCACAGTGACGTCGATGATGACGAGTGGAACGACGACGTGTGTGCGACGGGCAATACGCGGCGTGCGCGGCGTGCGTGGCAGGGAGATTTCAGACGAGGCGGTGGCGGTTAGCATCGTGATTGCGCCGATCCGCTGAGGTGGCGCGTGTTGTCGATACCTTTCCACTCTAGCGACGTGCGCCTCAACGGCGCGCAAAAGCCGCGCCGCCGCACATCAATTTTGCGTTAACGCGTGGCGCCCCGACGCGCCGGTCCGGCTGCTTCGCGCAGCGCTCAAGGCCTGGTCGCGGCGCTAGCCGCCTTTGCTTCATGCACGGCCGCGCCGACCCGCTCGACGAATTCGCGATCGACGCTCGACAGCGCCTCGCGCTCGCCAGTGGCGGTCTGCACCATGAGTCGGTGGGTAATGTCCTGAGTTGCCCAGGTGAGCCAGCCGACGACCGCCAGCATGATGCCGCACACGAGACCCGCCGCTGAGTGCAAAACGCCGCCGGCAATCGCGCCGGCCAGCCCGATCAGCGAAATCGCGGACGGCAGGACCTTGTTCTTCTGCACGGTGACGACCTGCACATCCAGAATCTCGCGCAGCGGGAACACCTGGCCGGCGGCTGAAAGCGCGTTACGCGTGACCGACACGCCACGATCATTGAAAGGGGTTTCCATCGAGTTGGTGCAAGCGGTAGCAAAGGGCGCAGCGTACCAGACTTCAAATTCCTGAAGTTACGGATTTTTTGGTTGGCCGTGAGGCCTACTCAGCCGGGGTTTCACGTTTAGCTGACTAAAAATTTCAGTTATGGATTTTCTGACTAAGATTTGGTGTTGTTTCTTCGCCGGTTCTTTGGCGCGGCCTTTATGGCATAGCCAGGATTTTAGCCTCTTGTCGGGAAGCTAGGCGTTACATGAAATTCAGTAGCTAGGCACCGGGTGTTGCCGGTTCCAGTGACGCCTCTCTCGCGTCGTACCACCGCAATCAGAACCAGGAACAGGCAGCTTGTCGGCCTTTGCTGACGTTGGCCGGTGATTCGATCTGCGGCCGTTGTGCGTCGCTTCGCCGCCAACCAACGTCAAGTTCGGGCGAATGTCAGAGATGACCGTCCGACAAAGGCAGGAACGACCCTCAACAGACGCTCAGGCTGTTGGGAAGTAAATGGCCGTTGCAGAGTGCGGATTCAACCGGCCGATCGAACCGTGCCAAGTATGCTCGTCGGCTTTCGATACGCCCCGGGCGCCAAGGTTATTTGATTGCCTTACGCCAAAAGAGCAAGTATGCGGATGCGCAGGATACGGCGAGCAAAATTGCCCACATCGGAGCCAAACTGATCAGAACAGCGGTGACGGGTAACATTTGGATTCCCAAAGCCAACGAATAACGATTTCGAACACACATCCGCTTCCCCCGGAATGGACGATCTGACCGAACATTGTGGTTCCGAGTAGCGGTGAATTAATGCTACATCGCTACCTGGGGGCAAATCTGTGGCTTCCTGTCGCACCGCCATTGATTCATGTCAAGGATGAGCCACTGCCGAACCTGAAGGCCCTGGGGACTCTGATATCGAGACAATCGCTGGCCATCGATAGATGTTTCCTGTTGCGCAGATTCTAGAGGGGGATGAGGTGCCGCTGCCGATGGCCGGCGTGTTTGAGTTTCCGACTCTCGTCCAAGCGCTAGCCTTCTACAATTCCGAGAGGTATGCGCCGATCAAGGCCGAACGTCAGGAAGCACAGCAAGCGCGGATGTTCATAGTCGAAACGCACTCGTGAGTGGCAGCTTTCGGAAGGCGTGATGGTCCGGAATGGGTCGCGCTGAGTCACCTGTGTCGGGGAGCGTGCGCCCACCAGCCGCCGTCCGATGTCATGGTCTTGATCGTTCACAATCAGACGCACGACACGTCCCACGGTCGCGCAAATATCCACGGACCAAGCGGCAAAGTTCATTCTTTAGTGCAACCGAGCCGAGATCGCCTTGTCGAGCGGCGGTATGTACCACGCCTTCCACGGCCGCCGCGAGCACACGCCCCGCAACTTCGTCTTGGCTTGCGTCTCGACTAGCTGAACCTCCAGCGACAACCGATCTGTATCGTCGTTGATACTCGCTCTCAAACTCGTCCTGGTTTTCGCGCGAAACAAGCGGGACTTCGTCGAGCAAGACCCGGTGCAATGCGTGATCCACCGAGTGTGCAGCGACAACGCCATCAATCAGGCGTATCACACGCAGGTCGAGAGTCTCAGACCCACTCCAATCGCCCGCATTTGATAACGCGGCGAGCACTGCCTGAAGATGACGCTGACGAATAGCCTCCGCAAGGGCGAGTTTGTTCGGAAAGTATTGATAGAGCGACCCGACGCTGACGCCAGCTGCCTGGGCGACCTCGTTAGTCGTGAATGCAGCCCATCCTCGACGTCCCAGAATGCGAGTCGCGGCTTCAACGATGGCATCCACCATCGCACGTGAACGCTGTTGACGCGGCACTTTACGCATGGTTTTCTGCTGTGGCCTAACGCGAGTATTCAAAATTGACGCTCCACGTCAAAATACGAATATGAGCTCGCATTTTACCGCGGGCCACCGGCGGGAATACGTCGCACTTCCTTGTCGATCGCGCCCGGCTATTTGGGCAGGCCAACCACTGCGGTCACAAACGAGTCTAGGAAACGAAATGAGTGCACAGACGCTTTTAAGTTCTCTGTTTCGATATAAGGCATGGGCCGATGAGGGATTGATCGCAGGGCTGAGAGACCTCGCGCACGATCGCCACAATGGCGAACGTGACACGGCTACTTGCATTTTCAGCCACGCGCACATCGTCGATAAAATCTTCGCGGCACATCTTCAACAAGTGCGGCACGGATACGCGACTACAGGGACCGACGATGTTCCGAGTCTGGAAGAACTGGCTCAGAGCATCAGGGAAACCGATCAATGGTATATCGCGTATGTTGAGAGTTTGACCTCGCTAGAATTTAGCGACACGGTAGAGTTCGTCTTTACTGACGGATCGTTGGGGCGAATGTCTCGCGAGGAAATATTTGGCCATGTGATTGCACATGGCGGATATCACCGCGGCGAGGTGGGACGAATCTTGACCCAGCTCACCGCGTCATCGCCGCGTGATACTTTTACTGGCTACCTTCACGAGGTCGATCCGGCTCGTGGTGGTTTGATGGGTCGCTCGACCGCTTTATGACAATGTAATCTGGTCCCGTGAGGCAACGAAGGGTGATTTTGCGCCACGCGATGCTTTCCGAGCGACGGGTCATCCTCGTTCGGCTTGAATGTCTGCTTCGTGGAAAGCTGATCGGCGCTCGTGGGTCGCGTGCAGCCGATCGCAGCTCGGGGCGACTTCGGTCGCGTATGCCTATTGCATGAGGCGGCACCCGGCCAGTTCGGTCAATCGGCGGAGAGGACTGGATCGTCAACCATCGGACCGACCGCTCGGCTATCGGAGCCATTAGCCTTCGACCTGCATGAATACCTGGATACGATAGGGTTTCCCCGTCATTTATCGCTGAAAGTCACCAGATTGCAACTGAAGGGAAATAACGAATGGCGAATGATGATCGCACCAAGGTAATTTCGAGGAGGACGCCGGAATCAGCGGCCATGTCTGCAAACGTCAAACGAGCGATGGCGATCACCGCCACTCTCAACCGGTTGACATTCAACGATGCGGATGAAGTCCGGGCCTTGTTCAGCGATCTCATCGGCAAGAAGGTGGACGACAGCTTTTCATTGATACCACCGTTCTACACAACCGGCGGGGTCGATATCAGTGTCGGGCGCAATGTCTTCATAAATCAGAACTGCACTTTCTATGATCTTGGCGGGCTCGACATTGCCGACGATGTGATGATCGGACCGAACGTGAGCATCATCACGTCCGGCCATCCCATTGAACCTTCCCAGCGGCGAAACGGCGTAATCGCAAAGCCCATCGTGATTGAGAGAAACGTCTGGATCGCAGCCGGCGCGACCATTATCGGCGGCGTAACGGTAGGCGAGAACTCGGTTGTCGCGGCAGGATCGGTAGTCACCAAGGACGTTCCCCCGAATACTCTTGTCGGTGGAAATCCGGCAAGGGTCATTCGTTCGATTGCTGACTAGAGGGACGTCCGCAAGGGGTCGAGTCGGGCCCCACGCATCCGGCAACACCCGGCCAATAGCTGTCAGTCGATGGCGTGGGCTTTCGGCCGGAAAAGAGACATTCACTCGTGGCCTATACATCTGACGGTGAAGCGATCGGGAGTCGATAGACGCGTTTGTCGCATCGTGCGCCATGCTCCAACCTGATCGCGCTATTCCTCCGATCACCCGCCTATTGGGACTCGAAGCCCCCCGCGAGTGCTCGCTGCTACGGCGACTACTGCAGATACCGGACTACGAGCCGTGTGGCCTCGTCGACGAGCGCTTCAAACGCTTCGTCCGAGAGGCTTTCAGAATGGTGCACGACCGCTGTATGCGTCAGCGCCTCTATTGATGTCACGCACACAAACGCCGCAAGCCCCAGGTCGACTGTGCGAAATTCATCGCAGTGGGCCTCAAGGTAGGCCCTGAACAGGGCATAGGTTTCCCCGTTCAAGACCTCCGTGTTTTCAAGCCTTCCTGTGCGTGGGATCTGCTCCGCAAGCACGCGATGTAGCTTGGGATCGATGCGATGCGCTTCGATCGCTGCGGCGACAAGCGTGCGTACCGCTTGCTCCATCGGGAGTGCCGCAGCCTGTGCCAGCGCGCCACGGACGACCTGCATGAGTTCCTGACTATGGCGCTTCGTGACGGCGGTAACGAGCGCCTCTTTGCCGGGGAAATATTGGTAGAGCGAGCCAACGCTCACGCCCGCTTTCTCTGCGATACGGTTGGTGCTGGCTTTATCGAAACCGTCCCTGACCAAAATGCGAGCCGTCGCTTCAATCAGGGCATCGACCGTTGCGCGTGATCTCCCCTGGGAGGCGTATTTCCTGGGTTTCGTGGGCGGTTTTCGCGGCATTTCTCGCGCTCCAAATGCGAGTAGGTAAATACGAGTTCTTACTCGTATTATGCATCTGACGAATCGAATAGCAACGCAGAAGCCAACCTTGATCGAGCGCGCATCATAACTTCGACGGTGAAAGGAGACATCTCATGATCCATCAGCCCTACTCGAAACTTGTCGCCATCAAACGATGGGCCGATCGCGGCCTCTACGATGTGGTCAGTCAGAATTTCGACCGGCTGAGCAGCGAGGATGCGTCGATCATGCTCCGCATCCTTGACCATATACATATGGTCGACAGAATCTTTCAGCATCACCTGCAGGGACTGTCGCACACGTTTCAGGCGCCGCGATCGGAGAGAATGCCGGAGCTCCAGGCGCTTGCGAGCAGTGCGCGAAAGGTCGACGGCTGGTACGCGTGTTACGTGGATAGTTTGGCGGAGAGCGATTTCGAGCAGCCTGTCGATTTCGTCTTCACCAGCGGAAAGCCAGCGCGCATGCGGCGAGGTGAGATCATTCTACATGTGTGCCTGCATGGAACTTATCATCGGGGCAACGCCGGCGCCGTTCTTCAGTTGAAAGGCATCACCCCGAGTCGTGATGCGATCACGGACTTTCTAGAAGAAGACGCGACGTGATGCGGGCTGGCAACCACTTAATGTCCGCTTCGGCGGTTCTGAATGACGGCTACGTGGTAGGGGCATTGTCGCCTATGAGTCGAGAGTACGCATTCGATTACAGTGAAGCTGCCGTTCGTGGGGGCCGAAGTGCGAATGTCGGGAAAGTGATCTACAGCCGCCTGACCGATGCCGATACCTGAATGTCGGTTTGGCCGATGAACTGACCGCCAAGCTTGACGTTAGAGTTTCCGCTATCGAAGTGAGAGAGGCGCTCGAGTAACAGAATCATCGCGATGGCAAGCGGATGGAGATCGCTGACCGGCACCATCCTGCGCCTGTGTCCGTCCACGTCCCAACGTACCTGGTTTGATCACAGGATGCGGACGCATACGTACATGACTGCCATTACACAATCTACGGAGATTCGCTGAAATGCGTGCCTGTCACGGGTGATAGACTCCGTTGCGCGCCTCGATACGTTGCTAACCGAACAACAACCTCGCCATCTATTCGGAGCCGTCGCATGATCAATGAACAACATACGGTCACCCGCGCCAGCCCCTTGTCCGCAGACGGGCTGTGGATCCCCGAGGGGCCGGGTAAGTGGTCGCGGCCGTTACGCTTCCTGAAAGACGATCGCGGCTGGGTGGAACTGATGCGTCTGGCGCCAGGTATCAAGCTCGGCCTGCACCGTCATACCGGCGATGTGCACGCCTTCAGCCTCGAAGGGCAGCGTCGCCTCTGTACTGGCGAAACTGTCGGACCCGGCGACTACGTGCACGAGTCTGCTGGCAACGTCGACTGGTGGGAGGCGGTCGGTGACGAACCACTGGTCGTGATGGTGGTAGTGATGGGCACCGTCGAATATCTTGGTCACGATGGCGAGATCAAACGCCGCATCACAACCGCCGATCGCCTTGCCGACTATCAGCGCTACTGCAGCGAGATGGGCATCGAGCCGCAGGATCTGCTCGAGCGCTGAGCGCGGCGCCCCAGCCTGCAGATGAAGGCGCTCGTGCCGGCGCACATCGCGATGATCTAGTCGTCAAAGCTCGTAAAACGGCGCCCGTGTGTGGGAATCGCGGGCATTCAGACATGCGCGTTTGTAAGGCGGTTACAGGGGGCGAAGTCATCGCCACCCTTCGCCGGCGATGAAGAGAGCATGGGCACGGAGGGGACTGGCTATCTGTTGAATCATGTGCCGCACGCAGCCGGCGACGCGATGAACAGCGCCGACACCGGATCGCCCAACGTCCTGCGCTTTGGCGAGAAAGGCATGATCTGGCTGCGTCTCGACCTGGCGCACCTGTTGAAAAAATGTCGAATGATCACCACACGATTCGCGTTTTTGGAAGCGCCGCTTTGAGATCGTCGACGTTCCTGGCCTGGGTGCCATACAGAATGAGCTCTCGCAGGCCAGTGAGCCCTTTCAGCGCGTCGACGTCTTCGACAGGGGTGTTCGCAAGGTAGAGTTCCTGCAAACCGGTCAAACGTCGCAGTGGATCGATGTTTCGAACCCTGGTGCGAAAGAGATTGAGCATCCGCAGGCTTTTCAGGTCTTTCAGCGCCTCGACGTTCTCGACCCGGGTGTCGGCGAGATTGAGCCTTTGCAGACGGGTGAGCCCCTTCAATGCATCGATGTTCGTCACTTGCGTGCGAGCGAGCACCAGCGTGTCCAGCTGGAGCATGCCCTGCGCTGCGTCGATATCATCGACCTTCGAACCGTCCAGCACGAGCGTCCTGAGCGAGGCCATTCCTTTTAGTGCGTCGATGTCTCGCAGCGGCGTGTTCGCTAGATAGAGCGCTTGCAGACCACGGAGCTTTTTCAACTCACGGATGCTGTCGACCTGGGTTTCGTTGAGGTCGAGCGTCTGCAAGGAGGCGAGCTGGCTGAGCGCGTCGATGTTCCGGACGTTCCGCGCGCCGCCGAGTTTGAGCGCTTCCAGATGAGGCAAATCTTCGAGCGGATCGAGATCGCGAACCTGTGTATCCCGCAGGTCGAGTTCTCGCAGATCGCGCAGGTTCTTGAGCGCGTCGAGATTCGAGACGCGGGTATCCCAGAGGTTCAGCGATTGCAGACCGGTCAGCCCTTTTAGCGCGGCGATGTTTTCGACTTCGGTGCGATGGAGCACGAGCCTTTTCAGCGAGTGCATTTCCTTCAGGGCGTCGATGTTCCAGACGGGCGTGTCCGTCAGGTCAAGCGATTCCAGATCGTCCAGTCCCTTCAGCGAATCGAGGTTATCGATCTGGGTGCCTCCCAGATTCAGTTCGATCTTGCGGTCGGAATTCTTCAGATGTGGCAAAGCGGCGGCGACCTGAGATGCCGTCATTGTCGGTTTCGCCCGCAACGCCAGGCATTCCGAGTCGGGCGTGGCTGTCGACGCGTCGCTCTCGTTGCAGGTGCCTTTGATGAATCCCAGTTCGCTCAGCGCCCGTTCATCCGGGCTCTTGTGGAACGGGTTGAAGATCAGCAGCAAAATGCCGAGCAACAGCACGATTGCGCCACCGATGGCCCACGGCTTGATGATTCGCGGCAAGGACGGGTTCCTACCTTCGACGGTTGAGTTCGTGGGAGACGGCGGGGTTTCGGGCACGGCGGGCTCCCGTAGTGCAGACTTCCTCCTTTATACACGAAGAGCGGGGCGCATTCCGCCCAGGCAACGTCGCTCTTCGCGCTACGCGTGAGAGCCAGCGACACGTTCTGCCAGCCTGGCGTCGTAGCTCGGATGCATGTGCACGCGTTTCTTGTCCGGGAACGCGTAGTTGTAGGCTTCGCGAAGGACAAGCGAAGCCTCGTGAAATCCGGAGAGGATCAGCTTCCGATTGTTCGGATAGTCCGCTCCTTATCACGTTGAGTGGGCGTTTGGCGGAAAATGCAGGTGCGAGAGCCCTCGGAAGCGTCTCGGACACCTAGTTGCTTATGCTCGCCGGTGCTGCTGTTGAGCCGCGAATAACGAGCTTCGGTGCCGAAGTGTGGATGACAGTTGTCTCTGTCGCGCGCCCGTTCATGAGATCGATAAGTAAGCCGATGCCTTTCTCCGCCAATTCGGCGGTGGGAATGGCAACGGTTGTCAATCCGGGCCGCGATTGTCTGGCAGGAACGATGTCGGTGATACTCACTACCGACAAATCATGCGGTACCGAGTACCCAAGGTCCGAGGCTGCGTTCAACACGCCCAAGGCGGGGAGATCATTGGACACAAAGATTGCCGTCAAATCAGGTCGAGAAGACAGCAAGTCCGTCGCGGCCCGATATCCGTCGTCGAACGAGTCTTCCGTGAAACGCTCGTCAGATGCCAGTCGACGAATCTTCGTTTCGCGCATGACTTCTTGATACCCTGCGTAACGAGCGCTGTGAATCCCATTCTTTCGACTGCCAATGATTGCACCAATACGCCGATGCCCCAACTCGACAAGATGCCTGACCGCAAGTTTTGCGGCACCCTTGGAGTCGAACGTTACGCACGGGATTCCCGGTGGTTCGTCCGGCAGTTCCCACACCGATATGACAACCGGGATTCCGCGCTGCTGAAGCGCCCGCAGTTCTTCAATCGGCAGGCCTCCATAGTTGGCTACCAGCACTCCATCCGAAAGAGAGCCCGCGACCTGCTGCAGAAAGCTCGTACCACGATCTGGCTCGTGATCCGTGTTGCACACGAGAAGGTGGCGCTCGTATTTGAGCGCTGACAGATTGGCGGCAAGCGTGAACTCGGGATAGAAAGGGTTTGTGATGCAGCTCAGCATCAACGCGAGCGTCGGCGCCTTTCGCTCTACCAGTGCTCGTGCCGTCAGGTTGGGGCGATACCCTTGCCTTGCCACTGCCTCGAGTACACGCCGTCGAGTCTCTTCCCCGACGCGTCCGCGACCACGCAGCACATTTGAGACCGTCATAACCGAGACGCCGGCGTCTTCCGCCACCTCTCTGATTGTGACGGCCGGAGTGAAATGTTTGCTGTTCATGACTGGTGGTTTCGTGCCGTGCGGCAAAGGATGCGTGACGCAACATTCAATAGGCTCGGCGAACGCCTGTCAACTCATCTTCGGTAGAAAACCTATTGCGTCGGCCAAAATTCCGGCGTAGAGTCCGTTTCAACAACAGGGAAAGTTACGTCCGGACCGGCCTCGCGGCCTTTTTTTAAAGTTCGATGATGTAACGTTAAATCAAATCGGACGGAGACATGGCAACCATCACACTGAAGGGCGTGACGAAGGCGTATGGAGATCACGCACCCGTACTACACGGAATCGATCTGGACATCGAGGAAAACGAGTTCTGCGTTTTCCTCGGTCCGTCGGGTTGCGGCAAGTCGACCTTGCTTCGCATCATCGCTGGCCTCGAAGACGCGACATCCGGCGACGTGCAGATTGGTGGGCGCCTTGTCAATGCAATACCTCCTGCCAAACGAGGGGTAGCGATGGTCTTCCAGAGCTACGCCTTGTTTCCCCATATGACGGTCGAAGAGAATATGGGGTTCGGTTTGAAGCTGGCCGGGCTACCCGCGAGCGAGATTGACAAGAAGGTTCAATCTGCAGCAAAGACGTTACAACTCGACGCGTTGCTGAAGCGAAAGCCGGCGGCGTTGTCCGGCGGTCAGCGCCAGCGCGTCGCGATCGGAAGAGCCATCGTCCGGGAACCCGGCGTGTTCCTGTTCGATGAACCGCTCTCGAACCTCGACGCCATGCTCCGCAGCCAGACACGGGTCGAGATTGCCAAACTCCATCATCAGTTTGCACAAGCCAGCACGGTCTATGTGACTCACGACCAAATCGAGGCAATGACCCTCGGGGACAAAATCGTTCTCCTGCGGGCTGGCGCAGATGCCGAACGATTCGGCAGCATTGCGCAGGTAGGCTCGCCGCTCGATCTGTATCACCGCCCAAACAGCCGATTCGTTGCGGAATTCATCGGTAGTCCCAAGATGAACTTCCTGGAAGCAACCGTTCAATCTGTAAGCAACGATGGGGTGTCAGTGAGACTGGACAAGTCCAACGACGGAGTGCTAGTCAAGGTGGACGGTTCGTCGTTGCATATTGGTCAGACAGTGCAACTTGGGATTCGTCCCGAACACTTCGACCAGGTGATCGATAGCGGCTCCGAGCGCGAGCAGCGCGTGAACGGCGGCGCGACACAAACGCTTCGGCGCCGGGTCGCTCTCGTCGAACGCCTGGGTGAACACAGCTATGTTCATCTCGACGACCATGCTGGAACTACGGTCGTCGCGAAGCAATCAGGCGACGTGAGCTATCGACCTGGCGCGCCCGTCACGGTCCGATTCGACTCAATCGCTTGCCACCTGTTTACCGCCGATGGTAACGCTGTGCCAACGCTTCATTAAAACAACATCCGGAGACGTCCATGAAACGAATCATTGCGCTCTCAGTTCTGAGTGCCGCCCTCTCTGTCGCTACGGCCGCCAGCGCCGGTACGCTTCAATTGAACATTGCTTTCAAAGGCGCGGAGACGCGTGCCGTCTGGGAGAACCTGATCAGGCAGTTCCAACAAGCCAACCCTGACGTGACGACCAAAGTGGCGTTCGTCGAAGAGGAAACATACAAGGTTCAGCTTCCTGCATGGCTTACATCCGTAGCGCCTGACGTGATCAATTGGCACGAAGGCGAGCGCATGGCCTACTATGCGCAGCGCGGCCTCCTCGAAGATCTCTCGTCAGACTGGAAAAAGAACGACTGGAACACGCAGTTTGCGTCCCTGAAGACGGCCTCTTCGTATAAGGACAAACAGTACGCAATGCCGACCCAGTATTTCGCGTGGGGTCTGTACTATCGAAAGGACCTGTTCGAGAAGGCCGGAATCAAGCGCGAGCCCACAACCTGGCAAGAGTTTCTCGACGACTGCAAAAAGCTCAAGGCCATTGGCATTGCACCGATTGCCGTCGGCGGTCGCGACTCGTGGACGCTTGCTGCATGGTTCGACTATCTCGATCTGCGCATGAACGGCTATGACTTCCACATGAAGTTGATGAACGGCGATATTCCATACACCGATGCACGCGTCAAGAACGTGTATCTGGCCTGGAAGACGCTGATCGACAACAAGTACTTCATCGACAATCCGCTGTCGTACAGCCTCGACTCGGTGCAGCCGCTCTACATCCAAGGCCAGGCTGCAATGATGCTCATGGGCACGTTCCTGTCCCCTGGCTTGCCTCCGGCGACAAAATCTCAGACCAGTTTCTTCAAATTCCCGACAGTGGACCCAAAGGTGACGCCGGCGGAAGATGGTTCCGCCGAATGTCTCAACATCCCGATGCGAGCAGCAAGCAAGGCCGATGCGCGGAAGTTTCTTGCGTTCATCGGTCAACCTGATAACGACGCAGCGCTCGCCAAGGGGGTGGGCACCTTGCCCGCCAACAACAAGGCGGCCATGCCCGATGACCCAATCGCCAAGATCGGCTTTCAGATCCTGTCACAGACGACAGGCGGTGTCGCTCAGTTTTACGACCGCGACATGACCAAGGAAATGGCCGACGAAGGCATGAAGGGGATGCAGCGATTCATCAGCGATCCGTCGAAGCTCGATGACATCCTTAGCGACCTCGAAAAGATGCGCAAGCGCGTCTACAGCAAGTCCTGATCACGCGAGAGTTCAGATGGCCACAGCCGAAACGAGAGAGTCGGTGAGCCAAGGCTCGCCAACGGATCAGCCCCGCCGCATCAGCCGCTCGTCAGAGTCGCGGCTGTCGGCACCCCTTGCCCGGAAGCGCAAACGAGCTGCTTTGCTGTTTCTGCTACCCGCTTGCACGATGTTCTGTATCTACGTGATCTATCCGATCATCAGCAGCATCGTGCTCAGTTTTTTCAACTGGGACGGAATGAGCGACAAGGTGTTCGTCGGACTGGCGAACTATAGCGAGTTGCTTCATAGCGACACGTTCTATGTTGCCTTGAAGAACAATGTCTTGTGGCTCGTTCTATTTCTGCTTGCCCCACCAATTGGACTGGCGTTTGCGCTGTATCTGAACCAGAGTGTGACGGGCATGCGGTTGATCAAGTCGCTGTTCTTTTCTCCCTTCGTGCTGTCAGGCGTTGTGGTCGGTCTCGTCTTCAGCTGGTTTTACGATCCCGCGTTCGGTCTGTTGAAGCTTTTCGTTGGGCACGGCATTCCAGTGCTTGGCGACGAGCACTATGCCACTTTTGGTGTGATCGCCGCAGCGCTTTGGCCGCAGATCCCGTTCTGCATGCTGCTCTATCTCACCAACCTCACGAGCATCAATCCCGAGATCATCGAAGCGGGAAGGATGGAGGGCGCAACGGGCTGGTCGCTGCTCTGGCACGTTGTGCTCCCTCAACTGCGCCCAGCAACCTTTCTATCTGTCGTGCTCACCATCATCGGTGCGCTCCGAAGCTTCGACTTGATTGCCGTTATGACAGGCGGAGGCCCGTTCGACAGTTCGACGGTGTTGGCCTATTTCATGTACGACCAGGCCATCAAGTATTTCAGGTTTGGTTATTCGGCGGCCATTGCAGTCGTGTTGTTTTTGATCATGCTGGTCTTCATCGTGTACCAGCTACGCCGGCTCCTTCACGCCGACCGATAACAGAGGAATCGCACATGTATCCCACTCCGGTGAGCCGTTGGAGCCCGATGAGCCGTAAGGTTTACAAAACCTCGTTGCCGATCGCGCTTGTAATCTGGCTGCTTCCACTGATTGCGGTCTTCGTCACGTCGGTTCGTTCGACGGACGATCTGACGAACGGCAACTATTGGGGGTGGCCTGAAAAGTTTGCGCTGGTGGAGAACTACCGCAGGGTACTCTTCAACTCCCCCATGCTTCACTATTTCCTGAACAGTTGGCTCATCACGGTGCCTTCAGTCGTCGGCTCCATCGCGCTGGCCGCGATGGCCGGATTTGCGCTGGCGACGTATCCGTTCAAGGGCAACAACAGCATTTTGGGTATCTTCGTGGCTGGTAACTTTGTTCCGATCCAGGTGCTCATGATCCCCGTGCGTCAGTTGACGCTTCAACTTGGGTTGTTCAACACACTTGAAGGACTGATCCTCTTCCACATTTCGTTTCAAACCGGGTTTTGCACGTTGTTCCTGCGAAACTTCATCAAGGAACTCCCGTATGAGCTCGTTGAAGCAGCGCGGATCGAAGGTGCCAACGAGTGGCAATTGTTTTACCGGATCATCCTGCCGTTGATCGCGCCCGCCCTCGCGGCGCTTGCCATACTCGTGTTCACATTTGTCTGGAATGACTATTTCTGGGCACTTTGCCTGACACAGGGCGATGACGCGGCCCCCCTCACGGTCGGGGTGGCAGCGCTCAAGGGGCAGTGGACGACCGCCTGGAATCTGGTGTCGGCGGGCTCGCTCCTCGCAGCCCTGCCGTCCGTGGTCATCTTTTTCACGATGCAAAAGCACTTCATCGCCGGTTTGACATTCGGCGCAACGAAGGGCTGAGCGAATACCGATCGTCGATAGGATGCGGGTGGCAATCTCGCAGGGCGCAGCGCGTCCCTAACATTTGACAAAAAGGAATCTGTCTATGAATGTCGGTGTCGACTACTATCCCGAGCATTGGGACGTTTCGTTGTGGGAGCAAGATGCCAGGCAGATGCAGGAAGCCGGTATCACCCTTGTTCGCCTGGCTGAATTCGCGTGGTCGCGGCTCGAGCCGACGGAGGGTAATTTTGATTTCGAATGGCTTGACCAGGCGATTGCCGTGTTGGCGCGGCATGGGATAGAGGTGGTGATTGGAACTCCGACCGCAACGCCGCCGGTCTGGCTGACTCACCACTATCCGGACGTTCTGCCTGTCGATAACAAAGGCAACGCGATGTTCGCTGGCGTGCGACTTCACCGTTGCTACAACAGCCCGTCGCTCCGCAAGTTCGGCAAGCGCATCATCGAGCAGATCACGCGGCGTTATGCGGCGCATCCGGCCGTCATCGGTTGGCAAACCGACAATGAACTGGCGGCGAACGATTGCCACTGCGAAAACTGCACGCGTTTGTTCCGTGGCTGGCTGCAGAAAAAGTATGAGTCGTTGGAGACCCTGAATCACGCATGGGGCACCGTCGTCTGGAGCGGGGAATACAGCGACTGGGAACAGGTGAACACACCACTTGGCGGTTCACCGCATCTCAATCCTTCGTTCTTGCTCGACTTCCGGCGGTTCTCATCCAACGCGGTTGCCGACTTCAATCGATTCCAGGCGGCGCTGATCCGGGAAAATAGTCCGGGCAAATTCGTGACGCACAATCTGTGGGGATATCCCGTCACCGCCGACTACTATGACATGTTTGACAGCATGGACTTTGCGTCTGTCGACTATTACCCGGCGACCGATTTCCTGGACGACTCCAAATCGAAGATGTACCACGGCGCATTGACTCTCGATCTCGCGCGTGGCGTAAAGCGTCAGAACTTCTGGGTCATGGAGCAACTTAGCGGAACGCCAGGATGTTGGTACCCCATGTCTCGCACTCCGTTCCCGGGCATGATCCGCGCGTATGCATGGCAAAGCGTCTCGCGCGGTGCTGACACGATTGTCCAGTTTCGTTGGCGCTCGGCGCGTATCGGTGCGGAGCAGTTCTGGCACGGACTTTTGGACCACCACGGGCAGCCCGGCCGCCGTTTCGATGAGTTTGTCCAGTTTAGCCGGGAAGCCAGGAAGCTCGCTCCGCTGCTCGAGGGCACAACGCTCAAGCACGACGTAGCCATGCTTTTCTCTCACGAGCAGCTAAACGCTTTCCAGATCCAGCCGCAGGCTGATGGTTTCGACTACCTGGGCAACTTCAAACGGTTCCATTCGGCGTTTCTGCGAATGGGTGTTGGTGTGGACGTCATTAACTGGAGAGAAGACTTCCACGGCTACAAGCTTGTGGTCGCTCCGATGCTGTATTTGATCGATGACGCCATTGCGGGGAAACTCAAAGGATATGTCGAGAACGGTGGGACCCTCGTACTGACAACACGATCCGGCGTCAAGAACATGGACAATGTTTGCTTGCCAGACCGGCTTCCAAATCTATTAACCGATCTCGCTGGCGTGTATGTCGACGAATACGATCCTGTCGGCAAGGATGTGCAGACGCTGATTCTCGCCACTGGCGAGGAGCTCGCAAGCAGCCAGTGGTGCGACATCCTGACTCCTCTCACAGCAGAAACGGTGGCAACGTACGCAAGCGAATATTTCGCGGGCGAAGCGGCTGTGACTCGAAACGCCTTTGGTCACGGCGCTGTGTACTACATCGGGACGGTCCTTGACGAGAGGGCAAGCCAGGTCCTGATGAAGCGCATCGCCGGGGTCGCGGGCATCGACTTCGAGCTTGAGCTTCCTGACGGTGTGGAAGTCTCGATCAGGAGCTCGGAGGAGAGGCGGCTTGTGTTCGTGCTGAACCTTTCCAGGGAGCCGAAGGAAGTCCCGCTTCCCGCCCGTAACTACGTGAGCGCGCTTTCGGATCGTCGAATTCCTGGTGAGAGCATAAAGCTCGGGCCAGGGGGCGTGGAAATACTTGTTGAGGTGAACTCCACGGTGACCGCGAGCGCTTAACCCATGCCTAGTTTCGCGATATGTCGACTGTCAAGCGATCGCCAGGGGGATACCCACTCGTGCTTTTCGCGCGCGACGCGGGATCAGGTCGGCCGGTGTGAGTCGCGCGCGTGCGTCGCATCGGCACTACGGCTGGTTGTAAGCGTATCGACGGCGTCCGCGCCAACGCGATAGGGCAGGTCGTACGTCTCGCGGCTCGCTGCGCGCAGTGCGTCGATCATCAGAGCCGCGGCGGGGGAGAGAAGCTTCTCCGCCGGGGTGATGATCCCAAAGTCGTCCATTTTGCAGTCCATCGGCAGCGGCAGGATCTCCACCATGCCGTGCGCCGCGTAATAACGCGCAACATCTTCGGCGAGCACGGCGATCATGTCGCTCTTCTCGAGCGCCCGCGTAATGAAGAGCAGCGCCGCCGTCTCCACGACGTTCGAGGGCGGAGCGAGGCTTGCACGCTGGAACATGAGCTCGAAGCGATGCCGCAACACGCTGCCGGCCGGCGGCACGACCCACGCGCCGCGCTGGACATCGGACAGCGCAACTGGCTCGCCGGTCAGCAGCGGATGGCCTTGCCGAACCACTGCGCAGACGGGCTCGCCGGCCAACGGTTCGTAGCGCAACTGGCGCTTGTCGTGCTCTGCCGACAGACGTCCGATTACCACGTCGAGCTTGTCTTGCGCCAGCCGCTCCAGCAGCACGTTACTGGTGTCGATTTCGACCGAGACACGCATGTTCGCATACACGCGCTTGACTGCCGCGACAGCCGCCGGAAGCACGCGCACGCCCGGCGAGGTGATAGCACCCACCGCAACGTGCCCCAGGCGTCCGGCCTTCAAAGCGGCCAGTTCTTCCTGTGCCTGGTCGAGACTGCCGAGCACGACGCGTGCATGGCGGATCAACGCATCGCCATAGAGAGTTGGCCGCACGCCGCGCGGCATGCGCTCAAATAGAACCGCTCCGAGCATCTCCTCCAACTCGCGCAACAGTTTCGAGGCAGCAGGCTGGGTCATGTTCAAGGCCGCCGCCGCCCGGTGGATGTTGCCTTCTTCGGCCAGCGCAACCACGAGGAGTAACTGGCGGGTTTTCAGGCGAGTACGGACGTACCACGGGTTCGTATCCAGCATGACTTAGGTATTTACACTGATATATGAATTGATATGTGAAGCGTCTAAATTTTCATTGGTAGGTTATCAGTTTGGTCCTTAAACTGCACGCAAATCTAGCCAACCCAAAGACGGACGATGTCGGCAACCAAACCCAAACTGCGCTCCCAACTATGGTTCGGCACCATGGACAAGAACGGCTTCATGTACCGGAGCTGGATGAAGAATCAGGGCATTCCCGATCATGAGTTCGACGGCCGGCCGATCATCGGCATCTGCAACACCTGGTCGGAACTCACGCCCTGCAATGCGCATTTCCGCAAGCTCGCGGAGCACGTGAAGCGCGGCATTTACGAGGCGGGCGGCTTCCCGGTCGAGTTTCCGGTGTTCTCGAACGGCGAATCGAACCTGCGTCCTTCAGCGATGCTCACGCGCAATCTCGCCTCGATGGATGTGGAAGAGGCGATTCGCGGCAATCCCATCGACGCCGTCGTGCTGCTGTGCGGCTGCGACAAGACCACGCCCGCGCTGCTGATGGGCGCGGCGAGCTGCGACGTGCCCGCCATCGTGGTGAGCGGCGGCCCGATGCTCAACGGCAAGCTCGAAGGGAAGGACATCGGCTCGGGCACGGCCGTGTGGAAGCTGCACGAGTCGCTCAAGGCGGGCGAGATCGACCTGCATCATTTCCTCTCGGCCGAAGCGGGCATGTCGCGCTCGGCGGGCACCTGCAACACCATGGGCACGGCCTCGACGATGGCGTGCATGGCCGAGGCGCTCGGCGTCTCGCTGCCGCACAACGCTGCGATTCCGGCCGTCGATGCGCGCCGCTATGTGCTCGCGCATTTGTCGGGCATCCGCATCGTGCAGATGGCGCTCGAGGACCTCACGCTCTCCAAGGTGCTGACGCGCGAAGCGTTCGAGAACGCGATCCGCACCAATGCCGCGATCGGGGGCTCGACCAATGCCGTGATCCACCTGAAGGCGATTGCGGGGCGCATCGGCGTGCCGCTCGAGCTCGAGGACTGGATGCGTATCGGCCGTAATACGCCGACCATCGTCGATCTGCAGCCCTCGGGCCGCTTCCTGATGGAAGAGTTCTATTACGCGGGCGGTCTGCCGGCAGTGCTGCGGCGCCTGGGCGAAGCGAACCTGCTGCCGCATCCCAATGCGCTCACAGTCAACGGCAAGTCGATCTGGGACAACGTGCGCGAAGCGCCGAACTACAACGACGAAGTGATCCGGCCACTTGACGAGCCGCTGATCGAAGACGGCGGCATCTGCATCCTGCGCGGCAATCTCGCGCCGCGCGGCGCGGTGCTGAAACCGTCGGCGGCGACCCCCGAACTGCTCAAGCATCGCGGCCGCGCCGTGGTGTTCGAGAACTTCGATCACTACAAGGCGACCATCGGCGACGAGTCGCTCGATGTCGACAAGGACTCGATCCTCGTGATGAAGAACTGCGGCCCGCGCGGCTATCCGGGCATGGCCGAGGTCGGCAACATGGGCCTGCCGCCCAAGCTGCTGCGTCAGGGCGTGAAGGACATGGTGCGCATCTCGGACGCACGCATGAGCGGCACGGCCTACGGCACGGTGGTGCTGCACGTCGCGCCGGAAGCGGCGGCGGGCGGCCCGCTCGCGGCGGTGCGCAACGGCGACTGGATCGAGCTCGATTGCGAGGCGGGCCGGTTGCATCTGGACATTAGCGACGAGGAACTGCTGCGGCGTCTCTCCGACGTCGATCCGGTGGCCGCGCCGGGCGTGGCGGAGCAGCAGGGCAAGGGCGGCTATGCGCGTCTCTATGTCGATCACGTGCTGCAGGCCGACGAAGGTTGCGACCTCGATTTCCTCGTGGGCAAGCGCGGCGCCGCCGTGCCGCGCCACTCGCACTGATTGGGAGCGCGAAGCATGACGATGCAGCTGACGGGCGAACTGCTGATCGCGGGCGCGGCGAGACGCGGCGCCGGCGCGCCGTTCCAGGCGCTTGACGCCGCGACGAACGAGCCCATCGCACAGCCGGTTTTCCATAGCGCCTTGACCGCCGATGTCGATGCGGCGTGTGAACTCGCGGACGAAGCGTTCGACCTCTATCGCGGACTGCCCGCCGAAAAGCGCGCGCAATTCCTCGACGATTGCGCGGCGCGCATCGAAGCGTTGGGCGAGCCACTGATCGAACGCGCGATGGCCGAAAGCGGTCTGCCGCGTGCACGCCTCGAAGGCGAGCGCGCACGCGCTGCGAATCAGCTGCGCATGTTCGCGGCGCTCGTGCGCAGCGGCGACGCACTCGACGCGCGCATTGAGCCCGCGCTGCCCGAACGCCAGCCGCCGCGCACCGATCTGCGCTTCTGGCGCATCGGCGTCGGCCCCGTTGCGGTATTCGGCGCGAGCAATTTCCCGCTGGCGTTTTCGGTGGCGGGCGGCGATACGGCCTCGGCGCTCGCGGCGGGCTGTCCCGTCGTCGTGAAGGCGCATCCGGCGCATCCGGGCACCTCTGAACTCGTTGGACGCGCAATCCAGGAGGCCGTTGCGGCGGCCGGGTTGCCCGCGGGCGTCTTTGCACTTCTGTTCGACGCGGGCCACGAAGTCGGCGGCGCGCTGGTGCAGCATCCGGCGATCCGCGCGGTGGGCTTCACCGGTTCGCGCGCGGGCGGCCTCGCGCTTGTGAGGCTCGCGGCAGCGCGTGCCGAACCGATTCCGGTCTACGCCGAAATGAGCAGCGTGAATCCGAACCTGCTGTTGCCGGGCGCACTCGCCGCGCGCGGCGAAACGTTGGCGCGCGAGTTCGTCGCGTCCGCGACGCTCGGCTGCGGGCAGTTCTGCACTAATCCGGGCTTGATGCTTGGCCTCGCGGGTGCCGGGTTCGACGCCTTCGCCGCCAACGCCGCGCGCGAATTCAGCGCCGCGCCTGCTGGCATAATGCTCGCGGCAGGCATCCTGCGCGCATACGAGCGCGGCATCGAGCGTCTCATGCAGCATCCGAAAGTGATGACGCTCGCGCGCGGCGCGGCAGCGCCGGGACGTGCCCAAGCGGCGCTCCTGCGCGTGAGCGCGAGCGACCTGCTCGCCGATCCCACGCTCGGCGAAGAAGTGTTCGGTCCGAGCAGCGTGCTCGTGGAATGCGCGAACGAGGTCGAGTTGCGCGCGGTACTGCGCAAAATCGAAGGCCAGCTGACGATCACGCTGCACATGGAGGCCATCGACGCCGAACTCGTGCACACGCTCTTGCCGCTCATCGAGCGCAAGGCGGGCCGCGTGCTCGCGAACGGCTTTCCGACCGGTGTCGAAGTGTGCGACGCGATGGTCCACGGCGGCCCATTTCCAGCGACCTCGGATGGCCGCAGCACATCGGTTGGCACTGCCGCCATCGAGCGCTTCCTGCGCCCCGTGTGCTACCAGAATCTCGCCGACGGCCTGTTGCCCGACGCGCTGCGCGACGCCAATCCGCTGAACATGCGGCGCCGCTTTGCAGGCAAGCCGGAAACGCCGCGCGCGTCATAACGTGGGGTTACGCCCGGCGCCGCGCGCCGAAGGCGGATCCACACGCGAATCGTGAAGGCGGGGCCTTCGACGAACGCTATTTTTTGCAGGATTGGAGTTATGACAACGAGTCGTACGCCCCGTTATCAGGGCATTTTCCCCGTAGTGCCGACCACCTTCGCCGAGACCGGCGAACTGGACCTGGAAAGCCAGAAGCGCGCCGTCGATTTCATGATCGACGCGGGCTCGGACGGCCTGTGCATTCTCGCTAACTTCTCCGAGCAGTTCTCGCTCTCCGACGAAGAACGCGAAATCATCACGCGCACGGTGCTCGAACACGTGGCGGGCCGCGTGCCGGTGATCGTCACGACCACGCACTACGGCACCAACGTGTGCGCGGCGCGCAGCAGACGCGCGCAGGAGCAGGGCGCCTCAATGGTCATGATCATGCCGCCGTATCACGGCGCCACCTTCCGGGTGCCCGAGCCGCAGATTTACGAGTTCTACGCGCGTGTGTCCGATGCGCTCGACATTCCGATCATGATTCAGGACGCACCCGCGAGCGGCACGGTGCTGTCGGCGGCGTTTCTCGCGCGCATGGCCTGCGAAATAGAGCAGGTCTCGTACTTCAAGATCGAAACACCGGGTGCGGCAAACAAGCTGCGCGAGCTGATCCGCCAGGGCGGCGACGCCGTGGAAGGTCCGTGGGACGGCGAAGAAGGCATCACGCTATTGGCCGATCTGAATGCCGGCGCCACCGGCTCCATGACGGGTGGCGGCTTCCCGGACGGCATTCGCCCGATCATCGAAGCGCATCGCGAAGGCCGTATCGATGACGCATTCGCGCTCTATCAGAAGTGGCTGCCGCTCATCAATCACGAGAACCGCCAGGCGGGCCTGCTCGCCTGCAAGTCGTTGATGAAGGAAGGCGGCGTGATCGCCTGCGACCTACCGCGTCACCCGCTGCCGCCAATGCATCCGGAGACGCGCGCCGAGCTGATCGCGATCGCGAAGCGTCTCGATGCGCTCGTGCTGAGGTGGGCGCAATGAGCCGCGACTGCCTTTGGCGAATCGCTCTGGCTCAGCAAACATTGGGCGGAGAAACACCATGAATTCGACTTTTACGCTGGCCGTGGCCGGCATCGGCAAGATCGCCCGCGACCAGCATCTGCCTGCTATCGCGGCAAACGCGGGCTTCGCGCTGGTCGCGTGCGTGAGCCGCAGCGCGCAGGTCGAGCAGGTTCGCAACTATGCTGACATCGATGCGCTGCTCGCCGCCGAGCCTGACCTCGACGCCGTCTCGCTGTGCACTCCGCCGCAGGTGCGCTACGCGCAGGCCCGCGCGGCGCTCGAGGCGGGCAAGCATGTAATGCTCGAAAAACCCCCGGGGGCGAGCGTGAGCGAGGTCGAGGCCCTGCGCGAGTTGGCGCGCGCCCGGGGACGCACGCTCTTTGCCACCTGGCACTCGCGCTATGCCAGTGCCGTGGAGCCGGCGCGCGCGTGGCTTCAGGGACGCACGATCCACTCCGTGCACGTGCGCTGGAAGGAGGACGTGCGCCGCTGGCATCCGGGCCAGCAATGGATCTGGGAGCCAGGCGGCCTTGGCGTGTTCGATCCGGGTATCAACGCGCTCTCCATCGTCACGCACATCCTGCCGCGTGAAATCATGTTGTGCGGCGCGCAACTGCTCGTGCCGCGCGATGTGTCGACGCCGATCGCGGCCGAACTCGACTGCATCGACACAGAGGGCGTACCGGTGCGCGCCGAGTTCGACTGGCGCCACGGTCCCGTCGAACAATGGGAGATCGACGTCGAAACCGCCAACGGGTTGCTCTCGATCACGGAAGGCGGGAAGCGTCTTTCGATTGCGGGCGAACCGGTTGTGCTCGAAGGCGAGCGCGAATATGGGGCGCTCTACGAACACTTTCACGGACTGATCGCGCATGGCGCCCACGATGTGGACGTGCGCCCGCTGCGCCTCGTCGCCGATGCGTTCCTGCTCGGACGGCATGTCGAAGTCGAGGCGTTCGGCCGCTAAACCTTAGTCTGCAAATCAATCGCCAGAAATCACTGCAATACCTACGCACGGTTGACCACAACCACACATCCCGGAGACAGAGTATGACCAGCAAGATCCGCCGCCTGACCCTTCGCGCCACCCTCGCAGCGATGTGCATCGCACCGCTCGGCATGAACCTCGCGGCGCGTGCCGATGCGCCGCTCAAGATCGGATTTCTCGTGAAGATGCCGGAACAGGCATGGTTCATCAACGAACAGAAAGCCGCGACCGCACTGGGCCAGAAGGACGGCTTCTCGGTGGTCAATATCGGCACGCCGGACGGCGAAAAAGTGCTGGCTGCCATCGACAACCTCGGCGCGCAAGGTGCCAAAGGCTTCGTGATCTGCGCACCCGACGTGCGGCTCGGACCGGCGATTCAGGCGCGCGCGAAGCGCTACAACATGAAGTTCGTCACCGTCGACGATCAACTGGTCGACTCCGCCGGCAAGCCGCTCGCGAACGTGCCGCATCTGGGCATGTCCGCGTTCAAGATCGGCAATCAGGTCGGCACGGCGATCTCCGATGAAATCAAGCGCCGCGGCTGGAAACCGGAAGAAGTCGGCGCGCTGCGCATCACGAACTACGAACTGCCGACCGCGAAACTGCGCACCGACGGCGCGACGCAAACGCTGCTCGCCGGCGGCTTCAAGAAGGAAAACATCTTCGACGCGCCGCAAAAGACCACCGACGACGAAGGCGGTTTCAACGCGTCGTCGCCGGTGCTGGCGCAGCACCCGACCATCAAGAAGTGGGTGGTCTTCGCGCTCAACGAGGAGAGCGTGCTGGGCGGCGTGCGCGCTACCGAGCAACTGCACATTCCGGCAGCGGACGTGATCGGCGTCGGCATCAACGGCGCGGGCGAAGCGTTCGCCGAGTTCCAGAAAAAGGAACCGACGGGCTTCTACGGCACGATCGCCGTGAGCTCGACGATGCACGGCAAGGAGAGCACGGAAAATCTCGTTCAGTGGATCAAGGGCGGCAAGGAGCCGCCTGCCGATACGCAGACCACCGGCAAGCTGATGGTGCGCGGCAATTGGCAGGACGTGCGCAAGGAACTTGGTATCTAAGCACGTCTGTATGAGCTGACAACGTTCGGTGCGGGCCATGACCGTTGCCTGATAGCGGTTTCTCAGGCGAGGTGTTCGCGGTGTGGCCCGCAGACGTGTCCATCTGCAAAAGGCATTCGATGACGGTTTCACAATACAACCAGGCGCGTGCATCCTTCGCGCCGGCGTCCGCCGATACTCGGGCGTATCTGCAGCTCGACGGCATTACCGTACGCTTTCCGGGCGTGTTGGCGCTCGATCAGGTGTCACTCGATGTGCGCCGCGGCGAAGTACATGGCCTGATGGGTGAAAACGGCGCGGGCAAATCGACGCTGCTCAAGGTGCTCTCCGGCGTGAACCAGCCGGCGGCGGGCACCTTGTCGCTCGATGGCGTCGAGCAGCAGTTCGTCACCACCAAGGCGGCCATCGCGGCCGGCGTCGCGATCATCTATCAGGAACTGCATCTGGTGCCGGAACTGACGGTTGCGGAAAACCTGATGCTCGGCGCCCTGCCCAATCGTTTCGGCGTGCTGGACGAAAAAACGCTGGTTGCACGCGCCATTCGCGAACTCGAACGACTCGGCGAGAAGATCGATCCGTCGCAACAGGTGAAAAATCTGTCGATCGGGCAGCGGCAGATGATCGAAATCGGCAAGGCCCTGATGCGCGACGCACGCGTGATTGCGTTCGACGAGCCGACCAGTTCGCTTTCCGCGCGCGAGACCACGCAACTGTTCCGGATCATTCGCGCGCTGAAGGCCGAGGGCCGCGCGATCATCTACGTGACGCATCGGATGGACGAAGTCTACGAACTGTGCGATCGCGTGACGGTGTTTCGCGATGGCCGCCACATCGATACGTTCGAAGCGGGTGAAGGACTCGATCGCGACCGTCTGATCAGTAGCATGGTGGGCCGTTCGATTGCGGACGTGTACGGCTATCGTCCGCGTGCAACTGGCGACGTGCAGCTCGAGGTCAAGGAATTGATGGGACCGGGCCTGAGAGAACCCGCGTCGTTCTCCGCACGCGCCGGCGAGATTGTCGGCTTCTTCGGACTCGTGGGCGCGGGCCGCTCCGAGTTGATGAAGCTGATCTACGGCGCGGTGAGGCCCGCTGGCGGCGAGATCACGCTCAAGGGCAAGCGTGTGCGCTTTGCCACGCCGCGCGATGCGGTGCGCGCGGGCGTCGCCTTATGTCCCGAGGACCGCAAGCAGGAAGGCATCGTGTCGATCGCCTCCGTCTCGGACAACCTCAACATCAGTTGCCGGCGCCACTTCAGCCGCTTCAGCGTGCTCAACGGCCGCAAGGAAGCGCAGACCGCGAAGGACTTCATCGCCAAGCTTGCGATCAAGACGCGCAACGGCGAGACGCCGATCGGCACGCTCTCCGGCGGCAATCAGCAGAAGGTGATTCTGTCGCGCTGGCTCGCGGAAGAGATCGACGTATTCCTGATGGACGAACCCACGCGCGGTATCGACGTCGGCGCGCGCAGCGAGATTTACGGCCTGCTGTATGGACTTGCCGAAGCGGGCCGCACGGTGATCGTCGTGTCGAGCGATCTGGCTGAAGTGATCGGCGTAGCGGATCGTGTGCTCGTGATGAAGGAAGGCCGCATTGTCGGTGATCTGCCGAAGGCGCACGCCACGCCCGACGCATTGATCAAGCTCGCTCTGCCGCGCTAATGCGCTACGGTATTTCGTACCACGCAACTGAACAGGAAGTTGGTTTTGTAAAAGGCCTCAAGGAAATAGACAACATGCAAACGCAATCAAGCTCCTCCGATCCGGGCAGCTCGCCGGCCGTCTCCAACGGTATCAGCGCACGCGCCGCGCGCACCTGGGACCTGGTCAACAAGTCCGGCATCGTGATGGTGTTCATCATCCTGTTCGCCGTTCTGTCGTTCACGGTGCCGGACTTCATCAGCTCGCGCAATATCCAGGGGCTTCTGCTGTCGGTCACGCTGATCGGCTCCATCTCAGTCACGATGATGTTCGTGCTCGCGTTGGGCGAAGTGGATCTGTCGGTCGCGTCGATCGTCGCTTTCGCGGGCGTGGTCGCCTCCACCCTGATCACCGCGACGCATAGCGTGCTGCTCGGCGTTGCCGCCGGCGTGCTGGCGGGTGGCGCGGTCGGGCTCGTGAACGGCGTGCTGGTCGCGCGCTACAAGATCAACTCGCTGATCGTCACGCTCGCGATGATGGAGGTGGTACGTGGCCTCGCCTTCATCACGTCCAACGGCGACGCGGTGATGATCTCGGAAGAGCGTTTCTTCGACCTGGGCGGCGGCTCGTTCCTCGGCATTTCGTATCCGATCTGGAGCAACATCGTCGGCTTCGTGCTGTTCGGCTTTCTACTGAAAAAGACCGTGTTCGGCAAGAACGTGCTGGCCGTCGGCGGCAATAGCGAGGCGGCGCTGCTCGCGGGCCTGCCGGTCACGCGGATCAAGATCACCGTGTTCGTGCTGCAGGGGCTCGTCACCGGTTTTGCCGGCGTCATGCTCGCCTCGCGCATGAGCCTCGGCGATCCGAAAACCTCGGTCGGTCTTGAACTCGGTGTGATTTCCGCGTGCGTGCTCGGCGGCGTCTCGCTGACGGGCGGCGTCGCGACGATTTCCGGCGTGCTGGTCGGCGTACTGATCATGGGCTCCGTGCAGGATGCCATGAGCCTGCTGAATGTGCCGACCTTTTACCAATACCTGATTCGCGGCGGCATCCTGCTGCTCGCGGTGCTGTTCGATCAGTTCCGTCGCAGCAAGCGAGCAGTCTGACCAGCGGGCTGGCAGCCGAGCGCGACGAAGTCGCTCACGAAACAGGTGGTTATACGAATAATAAGTGGCTTCATGGAGGAGGAAATAGACGGATACAAACCCTTGCTCGATTCCAGCCTTGCAGAACACCGTCCTGCTTCAGGCATGCCGCAAATCAGCCTTGAAGGGGCGCTGTCGGGAATAGTTTCACGCTGAAGCGCGAGCGTTATCACGTGTGGCACGGCGCTAAAAAGAAACCAACCAAAAATCGGAGACACAACATGAGACTTATCGGGAAGCTCGCAATCGGCACGCTGATCGGCACGACGCTAACGCTGGCAGCAGGTGTCAACGCATCGGCGCAGGAAAAGCAGATCACGCTCGGGTTTTCGCAGGTCGGCGCAGAGAGCGCATGGCGCACGGCCGATACTGCGTCGGTAAAGACCGCCGCGAAAGAGGCGGGCATCAACCTCAAGTTCTCAGATGCGCAGCAGAAGCAGGAAAACCAGATCAAGGCGATCCGCTCGTTCATCGCGCAGAAGGTCAACGTGATCGCGTTCTCGCCGGTCGTCGAGTCTGGCTGGGAGCCGGTGCTGGCCGAGGCGAAGGCCGCGCACATTCCCGTGATTCTGACTGACCGCGCGGTCGACGTGAAGGACACTTCGCTCTACGTGACGGTGATCGGATCCGACTTCATCGAGGAAGGACGGCGCGCTGGCCGCTGGCTCGAAGAACGCTACAAGAGCGATGCGGGACCCGTCAATATCGTCGAGCTGCAGGGCACAGTCGGCTCTGCGCCGGCCAACGACCGTCACGCGGGCCTGATTGAGGTGATCAAGAACGATCCGAAGTTCAAGATCATCGCATCGCAGAGCGGCGATTTCACGCTTGCAGGCGGCAAGCAGGTGATGGAAGCGTTCGCCAAGACTTACAGCAAACAGATCAATGTCGTCTACGCGCACAACGACGACATGGCGCTCGGCGCGATCCAGGCCATGGAGGAAGCGGGCATCAAGCCGGGCAAGGACGTGAGCGTCGTCTCCTTCGACGCGACGAAGGGTGGTTTCCAGGCGATGGTCGCGGGCAAGATCAATGTGGACGTCGAATGCAGCCCGCTGCTTGGGCCGCAGTTGATGGCTGCGGTGAAGGACGTCGTCGCGGGCAAGCAGGTGCCGAAGCGCATCGTGACAAACGAGACCGTTTTTCCGATGAACGTTGCGGCGCAGATCCTGCCGACCCGCAAGTATTGACACAGGCCGCCGTCGGTACCCCGTGCTCCGCGGCTCGGCGCGCACCGCCCGGGCCGTGTCTTCGACCACTTTGACGGGACGGTCTTCATGTCCCATTCGCCCATGATCCACGCACCCATTCTTGAGATTATCGGCATCGACAAGACGTTTCCAGGCGTCAAGGCGCTGCAGCAGGTGAATTTTCGCCTCTTTCCCGGCGAGATTCATACCCTGATGGGTCAGAACGGCGCGGGAAAGTCGACGCTGATCAACGTGCTGACCGGCGTGTTCGGGCACGATTCCGGCGAGATCCGGCTCGGTGGCGAGACCGTGCGCTTCGCGGCCCCGCTCGAGGCCGAAGCCGCAGGCATCCAGACGCTCTATCAGGAAGTGAACCTGTGTCCGAACCTGTCGGTCGCGGAGAATATCTTCGCCGGCCGGCAGCCGAAGAGGCGCGGTGCGATCGACTGGAAGGCAATCAACGCGCGCGCCCGTGAAGCGCTCGCGGACCTGGACCTTTCCCTCGATGTCACGCGCTCGCTCGACGCTTATCCGATCGCGGTGCAGCAGATGGTCGCGATCGCGCGGGCGGTGTCGGTGGATGCACGCGTGCTGATTCTCGACGAACCGACCTCGAGCCTCGACGACGGCGAGGTTGCGCGCCTCTTTGCCGTGTTGCGGCAACTGAAGGCGTCGGGCATGGCGATCCTGTTCGTGACGCATTTTCTTGAGCAAACCTACGCTGTGTCCGATCGCATCACGGTGATGCGCAACGGCGAGCGCGAAGGTGAATATCTCGCGAAGGACCTACCCGTCGAGCTGCTCGTAGCAAAGATGACGGGCCATGAGCGGATGCGAGAGAGGCTGAAGAATGGCGCCTCGGACGTCGCCCGCGAGGACAATCGCGCGGCACCTTTCCTGTCGATGCAGGGCGTGGGCCGGCGCGGTCTGATGAACCCGGTCGATCTCGATGTGCGTCCGGGGCAGATTCTCGGGCTCGCGGGGCTGCTCGGTTCGGGCCGCACCGAGACGGCGCGGCTCGTGTTCGGTGCGGAGCGCTCGGACGCCGGCACGATGCTGGTCGACGGACAGAGCGTGAAGCTCGCTTCGCCACGCGATGCCGTGCGGCACGGCATCGCGTATTGTCCTGAAGATCGCAAGAAGGAGGGCATCGTTGCTGCGCTGTCGATCCGCGAGAACATCATTCTCGCGCTGCAGGCGCGGCGCGGCTGGTGGCGCATGCTGAGCCGGGCGCGGCAACGCGAGATTGCCGACGACTACATCGCGCGCCTTGGCATCAAGGCGCGCGACGCCGAGCAGCCGATCGGCCTGCTTTCAGGCGGCAATCAGCAAAAGGTGCTGCTTGCGCGTTGGCTGGCGACCGAGCCGAAGCTGTTGATTCTCGATGAACCGACGCGAGGCATCGACGTAGCCGCGAAGTTCGACATCATGGATCGCGTGCTTTCGCTGTGCGCGAAGGGGCTTGCGATCCTGTTCATCTCTTCGGAGATGAGCGAGGTGGTGCGCGTGAGCCACCGGGTCGCCGTGCTGCGCGATCGGCGCAAGGTTGCGGAGGTCTCTGGCGAGAAACTGTCGGAAGATCAGGTGTATCGACTCATCGCCGGAGGCCAGTCATGAGACGGATTCAGGCATTGCTTCGTCATCAGTTGATCTGGCCGGCGCTCACGCTCGTGCTGCTATTCGCGCTCGACCTCGCGCATCGGGCCAGCTTCCTGTCGATCACGATCCTCGACGGCCACCTGTTCGGCGCACCGATCGACATCCTGAATCGGGCGGCGCCGCTCGTGATCGTATCGCTCGGCATGACGCTTGTGATCGCGACGCGCGGCATCGATATCTCGGTCGGCGCGACCGTTGCGATTGCTGGCGCGGCGGCTTCCATCGTTCTGGAAGCGGATCCGTCCCACGTTGGCGAGGCGCTGCTCGCGGCAGCCGGCGTAGGGCTGCTGGCGGGCATGTGGAATGGATTGCTGGTTGCGTTCGTCGGCATGCAGCCGATCATCGCGACGCTGATTCTGATGGTCGCCGGGCGCGGCATCGCACAGTTGCTGACGGGCGGGCAGATTATCCCGATCGACGCGCCGGGCTACCTGAAGCTCGGCGACGGCTATCTCGCGACGCTGCCGTGCTCGGTGTGGATTGCGATCGCCGTGACGGCGGCGAGCGCGCTGCTCGTGAACCGCACCGCGCTCGGACTCTTCATCCGCTCCATTGGCGTGAATCCGGTCGCGACCCGTTTGGTCGGCTTGCGCTCCACTGCGATCGTGTTCAGCGTCTATGTCTTCTGCGGGCTGATGGCGGCGATTGCCGGGATCATCGCGAGCTCAAACGTGCGCAGCGCAGACGGCAACAATGCGGGACTGCTGCTCGAGCTCGACGCGATTCTCGCGGTGACGCTCGGCGGCACCTCACTGCTAGGCGGCCGCTTCAGCCTGGCTGGCACGGTGCTCGGCGCGCTGATCATCCAGACGCTGACCTATACGACGTACTCGATCGGCGTGCCGCCGGAGGCGACGCTTGTCGTGAAAGCCATCGTCGTCGTGGTGGTCAGCGTGATCCAGTCCGAGGCAGCTCGCGCGTTGCTCGTCAAACAGCTAATGCGAATTTTCTCTTCCGCGCGGTCCCGCGCAACCACCGGAATGACAAACTCATGAGCAAGCTGATTGGTCGGTTGGCCGACCCGCGTACTTTGCCGATCGTCGTGACAATCGTGCTGTTTGCTGCGCTGTTCGGCTTCGGCTCGGTGATGTACACCGGCTTTTTCTCGATGCAGGTGCTGACCGGTCTGTTCGTCGACAACGCGTTCCTGTTGATCGTCGCCATCGGCATGACGTTCGTGATCGTGTCTGGCGGTATCGACCTGTCGGTTGGGGCGGTGGTCGCACTGACGACGATCCTCTGTGCGGTCGGCGCTGAACGGCTGCATTGGCCCATTTGGGTAATCGTGCCGCTCGTGCTGATGTTCGGTGCGCTCTATGGAGCGGCGATGGGCGCGCTGATCCACTTCTTCCGCCTGCAGCCATTCATCGTGACGCTTGCCGGCATGTTCCTTGCGCGCGGCGCATGCTTCCTGATCACGACGCAATCGATCACGATTAACGAACCGACGTTCCATGCGATTGCCGGCCTGAGCATGCCGATCGGCGGCGGCTCGCTCAACGCGGGCGCGCTGATGGCGCTCGCGACGCTCGCCGCCGCGATCTATGTTGCACACTTCACGCGCTTCGGGCGCAACGTATATGCGCTCGGAGGCAGTGAGCGCTCGGCCCTGCTGATGGGGCTGCCGGTCGCGCGTACGAAGGTTGCCGTGTACGCGCTGAGCGGCCTGTGCTCGGCGCTCGCCGGTGTCGTGTTCACGTTGTACGTGCTGTCTGGCTACGGGCTGCAGGCGCAGGGGATGGAGCTGGACGCGATCGCCGCGACCGTGATTGGCGGCACGTTGTTGACCGGCGGCGTCGGCTATGTGATCGGCTCGTTGTTCGGTGTCGGCATACTCGGCACGATCCAGACGTTGATCACGTTCGATGGCACGCTGAGTTCGTGGTGGACGCGCATCGTAATCGGCGCGCTGCTGTGTGTGTTCTGCCTGCTGCAGCGGATTATCGAGCGGCACGCGGTGCGTCGACGCTCAGGGGGTACAGGGCTCGACGCGAAGCAGGGAGTGCCTCCTGGCAAACGGGCACCGCCAGCGGGCGTTGGTGACGAGGCCGATTTCGTGACGATGGTGTGAGCGGCTTGACCCCGCAGTGGGTGAGGCGGTGACGTGAGACAACAACCGGGTACTCGTTAGATTGCAGTTTCGATGGAAGTTGCGCGATCACGAGCGCATAACCAGCGAACTGAAAGTCGTCCAGATGCAGGATGAAACGGACAACTGACAGGCATTTTGTCTGGAGGGAGTGGGGTATGTACATGGTAGATCCCCGCGAGGTCGATTCGGTTGCTTCAGCCGTTATGGACATCGCACGGAGGGGCGACGGCAGATCAAACGGGGCTGTGAATGTCGGCCACAGTGTGACACTGGCTAACGCCTATCTGAAGCTTGACGTTGTATCAGGCGTGGTTGGCGGCGCTACCCGGTTTGACTGGAATGATCGTGGTATGTGGGTGCCTGTGTTTCTCGCGCCTTCGGCGGCTACGTCGGGTGTGGATACCAGGCAACTCGCATGTCATCCCCTATTTTCAACTCCTTTTTGTTTGGATGAACGGCAGTCGTGCCTTGCGGGGTGTCTATCGGGACCACGGTGCGATTGCGCGGAGAATCGGGTCCCGGTCGGTGATGGTCGTGCTCCGGAGCATTGGGAAATTGAATCGGCGGACGCGAGGTGCGTGCGGCTGAGAACCGCAGGCACCTTGCGGAAACCGTATCACGCCACTCAGGCGTATCAGATCGACGGACCGACGCTGACGGTGACGATCGAGATCGAAAACAGGGGGCGTAGAACACTACCGTTCGGGATCGGCATTCGTCCATTTCTGGTACGTGATGCAGATACCGGACTGTGCGCGCCGGCTAGCGGCCTGTGGCTCGCGAGGGATGAGTGGGAGGCGCCGCGGCACGTTCCGACCCCGCCCGCCTGGCAATTCGGTGTGACCTATCCGCTGCCGCGGTCGCTGGTCAATCACGTGTTTACCGGTTGGGGCGGCCGCGCGCTCGTGGAGTGGCCCACGCGCCAGTTCTCGCTGACAATTTCCGCGAACACTGCCAACTACGCGCTCCATACACCACGTCAGGGGAGCTTCTTCTGCTTCCAGCCGGGTGACGGCCGGCCTGGTGCAGTGTCTCTTCCAGGGAGGGGCGGGGCAAATGGCCTGACGATGCTCGCTGCCGGCGAAAGACTGTCTCGCCGCTTCAGTTTCACTGCGGAACGTCTGGGATCGCTGGCAAAAACTGTACGACAGTGATTGGACGCCTCCTTGGGCGACCTTGCGCGGGGACGGTTCGCGCGATGCGCACGGCGTGCCACGTGGCACGCAACGAAGTTGTGCTGGACGGACGCGGCTCGTAAAGGCAGTGGGGCGGTGATTGAGGCGGTCGTGTTCTCGAATATGTTTTTGCGGAGGTGACGGTCTGTGCTGTCGAACAAGATGAATGGGGCTGGGAGGGTGAAGGTTGCCTCCTGGGGTACGTTGCCCGATGGGAGGACCGTACGGACGTTTACGCTCACGAATACGAACGGTGTGAGTGTCCGGATTAGTGATCTGGGTGCGGCGCTTGTCTCGTGGATAGCGCCGGACGGGGACGGCCTTCCAGGCGAGATCCTCTTAGGTCATGACACACCCGGTGAGTATCAGGCGTCCGGCGCGTATATGGGCGCGCTTGTCGGTCGATGGGCCAACAGGATTGAGGCAGCAAGGTTCAATCTGGACGGTGTCGAATATCCGCTGATTCCGAACGAAGGTCAGAATCTGCTGCATGGCGGGGCTAACGGATTTCACCAGATCCTGTGGGAGTCCGAACAGGATGGTGACTCGGTCATCATGCAGCTCGATTCTCCTGATGGCGACGGCGGGTTTCCAGGCAACCTGCAGGTGCAGGTCCGCTATACATTGAGTGACGATAATGCACTGGCGATTGAATACGTGGCACTCACGGATCGTGCAACCCCGGTTAACCTTACGAGTCACCCGTACTTCAACCTCGCGGCCCGGCCAGGTTGCGACATCCGCGCACACCGGATGAAGATACAGTCGGACGCCTATTTTGAGGTCGACGCAGCGCTTATCCCTCGCCAGTGCGCACCGGTGGACGGCGGGCCGTTCGATTTTCGGCACGAAGCTTCCATTGGTTCGAGGCTCGATGTTCGCCATCCCCAGCTGGAGCTCGCTCAGGGTTTCGACCACTGTTACGTGCTGCGTGACGGGGCAGACATACCGACGAATACGTTGGGCCCCGGACTCGTGGAATCATCGCGGGTGCGCCCGGTAGCAACAGTCGTCGACCCGGAAAGCCGACGCATGCTGACCGTATCGACCGACCAGGCCGGGTTGCAGTTTTACAGCGGAAACCGGCTTGGCGGAGCACAGGGACGAGCTGGTGTGCCCTATCGAAACCACGCCGGCTTTTGTCTGGAGGCAGGCGGGTTTCCGAACCAGATCAACATGCCGGACAGTCGTGCGGTCATAGCGACGAGCGAGGTCCCGTATCGTCAGGTGACGGTTTACCAGACTGGCGTGCTAGCGAGGCAGACAGAGCAGTAGGGGATCGGGCATGGCGCTCTGGCCGTGGTGTCGACTGGGGTCGGATATCACGGACTTGTTTATTCACAACAAGAACTCACCGCATTATTGCAGGTGCGGTAAACGATCCTGGCCGAGTTACACACTTTGTCGCACGATTCGCCAGGTCGCTACATAACGGGGCGAGCATGTTCAAAGGTTTGACCATTCGCGCGGGTTTGACGCTCGTGATCGCAGTATTCGTCACGATTCTCGCCGTCGAGAGCATTGCAGGTATCGGGGCGCTGAAGCTAGGCAATGACGCGCTACGTGAAATGTACGAAACCGATACGAGTGCTTTGCTCGCGCTCAAGACCAGCGATGCACTGCTTCAGCGCGCTCGCGTTTCGCTCGATAGCTACCATGCGCTATACGGGTTAGGGGATCCCGAACCCGCACTGCTCGACGCGGCACGCCTGGATATTCGCGAATCGGATCGCCAGTTCTCCAGTTTCCTTTCGTTGCAGTCCCAATATGCGGAATCACAGCCCGCCACGCAGTTGAAGACACAACGTCGCGCGGTCATCGACAAGGCGGTGCTGCCGGAATTGGAGGCGCTCGAGCACATGAACTTCGGTCGCTTCAAGGAACTGCAAGGCAAAGAAACCCAAGCGTCCGTCGATGCCTACCAGCGCACGATGAAGGAGAATGAGAATGCCGTCATTAACGGCCAGCACACGCGCTATGCACAAGCTCAGACGCGCTTCCGGATGATGGTTGCGATGCTTGCAGGAACGGCGCTCGCGGCGCTTGCGATCGGCATCTTCGCGCGGGCAATGCTGGTCGGAATTGTGGTCCGTCCCGTTGCGCAGATCATGGAGCACCTGCGGCGCATCGCGTCCGGCAACTTGAGCGGAGAGGTGCTGATTCAGCACCGCAACGAAATGGGGGCGCTGCTCGCCGACCTGAAGACGATGCAGGAGGCGCTGGTTCAGACCGTGCGAAGTGTGCGGACGAGCACCGAGTCAATCAACTGCGGCGCTCAGGAAATAGCGTCCGGTAGTGCGGATCTGTCGCGCCGCACCGAGCACCAGGCTGCCTCGCTCGAGGTTACGGCGGCACGCATGAAGCAATTGACCTCCACGGTGAAACAAAACGCGGAGAATGCTGACAAGGCGAGCAGGCAGGCGTCGAAAGCATCGCAGACGGCGTCCGCTGGCGGACAGGTCGTCGACGACGTTGTCAGAACCATGCAGGGCATTTCGGTTCATTCCAGCAAGATTGCTGAGATCGTGGGCTTGATCGACAGCATCGCATTCCAGACGAACATTCTTGCCTTGAACGCTGCTGTGGAGGCCGCGCGGGCGGGCGAGCTGGGGCGAGGGTTCGCCGTGGTCGCGAGCGAAGTCAGAAGCCTCGCCCAGCGCAGCGCCCAGGCAGCGAAGGAAATCAGACAATTGATCGATGGCACGGTTGGAAAGATCGCCGAAGGCTCGGCGCTCGCCGAGCGTGCGGGCCGTACTATGACCGACGTCTTGTCGTCGGTGACGTCAGTGAGCGAACTGATGATCGAAATATACGAATCCGCTCAGGAGCAAAGCCGAGGCATCGAAGAAGTCAGCAAGGCAGTCGTGCAGATGGATACAACGACGCAGCAAAACGCCGCGCTCGTCGAAGAGGCCAGTGCCGCTGCACAGTCGCTCGAGCAACAGGCCGTGCTGCTGAGCAGCGCCGTAGCCACGTTCAAACTGGATTCCGATGGGCATCGTCGAGAGCGCGTCCTTGATAGGGGGTGAGTGTGACGCGCGAGCAAACCAGCGCCCATGTGCAGTGTGTTGACGAACGGAGGGCCGCCGAGCGCCGCGATGCGAAGCGGACCGGCGACCCGTTGCGAGCGTTAGTGCAACCGCGGCGCGCGCCGCAGAACGATCGATACCGGAACATGCAGTTCGTGGCGATGCACGATTACCGTGATGACGTCGCGCTCGCGCCACGCACACCGGACCACGTCTTCGACGGCGTGCTCGCAGCTTCGGAACGTATGCTCGCAGCCGTCCTCGGAAAGGAGCCGGAAGCCGTCGAAGTCTCCGAAGCGATCGTAGCCGATTGAAGAGACCTTGCCGGTAAATTCGCGCGTGTGCTCGACGTGGACGTGAGCCGGCTTGGGTGGCACGCCGAGCGGCGAAGGTTCGATCGAGCCCGCGTTCCCGCCCAGTCCGTTCACTCGCCCCGCCAGGTACGAGATATAGCGTTGCAGCACCGGATACCACCGGTCGGATGGCGCCGTCTGGCTGAGGCGCCACTTCATGATCGCGAGCGTGTTCTCTTCAGGCTCGAGCAGCACGTCGTGCGTCGAGACCGGGATCGTCACCTGGAAGGTGCCGACGACGTAGCGCCAATTGAGCATCGCTTTGTCTCTGCCATCGCCGTTGACACCGACGCGCGCGCGGGTGCCCGGTTGTTGCGCGTTGACGGTCCGCTCGCTGACCTGCCGCGTGGACACGCGCCGCACGACGATCCTGAACGCCTGTCCCTTTACGACGGTAGGCGGCAGATCCACCGTGAAGAGCCCCGCGAAGTTCTGCCCGGCACCCGGGGGAATCGGCACATAGGTCGCGCCCGCCGTCACCGGACATTGCAGTGTGTGGGCGTCGCTCGCCGACAACTGGTGCACGGGATACATCCGCGTCGCCAGCTTGAGTACCTTCGCCGCATCGACCTGTGGCCAGTAGATGCTCGCCGTGCTGCCGACGGGCGTATTGCCCCAGTCGATCATCAGCTCGTCGGGCAGGTCGAGCAGTTCGCTCGAGCCTGCCAACACGGGGCGGCTCGGGCGCAGGTCGAACGTCTGCGGGATGCGGTGCGTCGCGCTTGCGCCGGGATTGTCGGAGGCCGTCACCTGCAGGTTGCGCTGAGCGAGCTTGTCGGAGTTCTCGGGGCTCATCGTAACGCCGTTCGTGTTGACGATCGGCGCGCCGTCGTAGGCGATCTCGGCGACGATGCAATGGTGCGTGCCCATCAGCCGCGACGGAACGGACTGGTTGTTGACGACGTTGTTCGTGTCGTACACGTTCAGGAAGCAGCCGAAATAGGCCCATACGTGGCCGCCCGCGCCTGCGCTCACCGGGCGGTTGTTGACGTTGAGGCCGGCGTAGTCGTTGATGGACGGATAGTTGCCGGTGGCGAAGAACGGAATCGTATCGGTCGCCGCGTCGGACACCGGCGACCCCGGACGGCCCTGCGCGTCCGGGTTGCTCGCATAGGTGGTGGTCGGCTGGAAGTCGGTGTCGTTCGACTGGGTCAGGAACATCCGGAAAAACACGCGCACGTTGGACGCCGTCGAGCCCGTCGGGCCGCCGGAGAGGCGCACGCGCGCCACCGCGAAGTTGTAGTTGATGTTGCCCGACGCATCGTGCGGCGTGACGGACGAGTCGCCCGTCAGCGCACCGCTCTGGTTCGGCAGAACCGAGGCGAATGGGTCGGTGCCGCCCGGGTCGCTGTAGCCAGAGTTCAGGTTGGTGATGAGCTGCTGGACGAATGCGTATCCGGCGTTTGCATCGAGCATCGTCGGGTTGGCGGTCGACAGCGTTGCACCGGCAACGGACGGCGGATTGGTCCCCGCGGTCAGGGTAAACACACGCAAGTCCTGGCTGAGCCAGAAGACGTTGTCCTGCGTGGGATCGACGTTGTTGAAATACGGGTCGGCCCCCGCGACCAGTTCGATGTCGGCCTGCGCCGAATAGCTCGTACCGCCAAGCAGGATATTCGCCTGGAGCAATTCGAAGAATGGGCCGGCCGATCCGGTCGGGAACGCGCTCAGTGCGGACGCGGGGAACTTGATCGTGCACGGAATCAGGATACGTTGTGGCATCCACTGGGCGGCCATGTTCTCGAACACGGGTGTGCCGGCAATGATGCCACTCGCGCCGACGATGCCTGCGAACGCGCCCGAAAACGTCGGTACGGTGCTGCCCAGCTCGCTCGGCGAGAACCCGTCCAGCACGACCCAGAACGCATCGCCGTAAGTCTTCGTTTCCTCGACTTCGTCGACGCCGAAGGTGCTCTTGTCCACCCACAACGAGCAGGTCTTCGCCAGGCGTGAGAGCCACATCACCGCGTTCACGTAGTACGCGAGCATGCCGTTGAGCGCGTCGGGCGGCAGCCCCAAGTTCGAGTTTGTCGGGCCGACGCCGGGGGTCGTGCTCGCGCTCGTCGGATCGCCGGTCACGTTGATGTCCATATAGTGATGGAACGTGGAGCCGGTCAGCACGCGTCCGACCCCGGCGTTGTAGCCGTCGTATGCGCTGATCGCGCCGATCGTCTTGGGCGGAGTGTCGGTCGCCACGCTCGTGTATGCACCGCCCTGACCGACGGTCGTGTGGCCCGGAATCTCCGTGACCGTCGCGACGACGCGCGGCGTCTCCTGATGGCCGGCGACGTTCGGGTACTCGGTGAAGCTGCGCGTGCCGAGCGTCGCGCCGTTGTACGTGATCTGGGGACCGGTGAGAAATGCCGCTGGCGCCGTGATCGCTTCGCCTTCGTGCATGTGATCGGGGAACTGCGTGATCGTGCCGCTCGGTCCCTGCAAGACGGGATGCACGGGCGCAATCGCGGTGATCGGCTGTGGCGTGGGGTCCGACTGGCCGTAGAAGTAGAACTTGCCGTCGGCACTGTCCGGGCGCAGCGTATCGGTCCTCGGCAAGAGGCGCGTTTCGCCTCCGACAATGCCGCCCGTCGACCAATTGGAGGGAAAACCCGCGCGCGGATGTTCTGCCTCGTACCACTTGCGCATGGTGCGCACGCGCGGGATGTCGCCGCACATGTACGCGCCGAGGCCGTCATGGTCGCCGACTGCGAAAACCCCGCCACCGCTTTCCATGAAATCGGCGATCGCAATCAGTTCGTCGGGCATGAGAGGCGACGAGCCCGGCTCGAGGCCGCCGTCGTTGTAGCCTTCGTCGCCGAACAGGCACATCACGTCGTAGCTCGTGAGGTCCGCAGGCGTGAACGTGAAATTGCCGGGAATCGTCACGTGCTGCTCATGGTTGGTGGCGCCTCGGCGGTGTGCCTTGGCAACGGTGAAGACCGGATCGGTGCTCGCCTGAAGCGCACCAATGAAGGCGTTGATCGTGAAGACGCCTTCGGTGGTGGTGCTGGTCGGATCGAAAGTGAAACGGTTGCCGTCGGCAACGATCAATACGTTGATGGCAGACATGTCGCCCCCTTGAAGCGGCCGCGTGATGTGACGGCCGAATGACCGACCCCGGCGAGCCTCGCGCGACGCAACGCGGATCGCCTGATGGTTTCGGTCCGGGTACGGCTCTTCGGGGTTATTCGTCTGATAGAACGAGGTGTCGCGGCGAATTTTTCAACTTCGGCTCGCGCGCTCGTTCAGGTTCGGAATGAGCTGTTGGCCAATGGCCAACAAACCACGGACACACGTTGGCGTTTATCCGGCGATTACTCGGCTGAACCGGCTCCAGGCACTTCAGCCTTGATCGCGATCCATCGTGGAATTTCCCGTCGCCACAGGTGGTTACGCTCCGGCTGGGAGAGCGCGCAGGCCACTGGCACGCTGGTTGCGATTACTTGAATGAGGAGGCGGCGTGCGCCTCATTCAAAGCCCACAAACTTTTTAGCGAGGTAAGCAACCATGTCTGACGTCAAAATCAAAGATCTGTCACCGGTCCCGTTTTTCGCGCATTTTCTGGAAGGTCAGTTCTCCAGGGAACTCACTGGGGAGGAGATGAAAGCTCTACGCGGCGGCTCAGCCGTGACGATGGCCGCCCCTTCCGACCAGGAGGGCGTGCCGATCGGGGAGTTGCCCGATATTCAGGCACTGCTCCGGAGTGGGCTTGCTCCCGTTCAGAATAACTCTCTCACGCCACACCCGGTGACGATGGCGTATCCCTCAGACGGGGAAGTCGCCCACGTCCCCCGCTAGTCTCTATGAATCCGTGGCGAGATAGAACCTGGCGTTAAGTGGCCGGCGCGATGTTCTCGCGTCGGCCACATGATCCAGTCAACTGCTCCGGTGTTAGTTGAGCATCCGAGGCAAAGTTAATCCTTTAGCGGCGGGCCTACAGTATGTCCGATCGGCATCGACGGCCGGTGATTCTGATTATCACCCATAGCAACGACAACGAGAGTATTCCGCTGGTGATGGATGCCGTAGCGGAACAAGGTGGCATCGCCTATCGGTTCGATACCGATGAATTTCCCACCAACGTTCAACTTAGCAACCGGTACAGCGGCGACCAGGAACAGCTGGTGCTCACATGCGACCGCTACGAACTGGACCTCGGCACCGTATCCGCTGTATGGTACCGGCGCGTGGCCATCGGTCAGCGCATCCCTGAGACGATGGACCCGCAACTGAGACGGGCCGCGATCGATGAATCGCGAGCCGTGGTGCAGGGTATGATCGCCAGCCTCGACGCCTTTCATCTTGATCCCGTCTACCGTCTGCGCCGCGCCGAGAACAAACAGCTCCAGTTAAAGATCGCCAGAGAGGTCGGACTGGAGATTCCACGCACCGTGATCACCAATGAGCCAGAAGCGGTGCGTCTGTTCGCACGCGAATGCAGCCAGGGAATCGTCATGAAAACCTTGTCCTCGTTTGCCATCTATGAACGAGGCGAACAGAAGGTGGTCTTTACCAACTCTGTCCAAACCAAGGACCTTGAACACCTCACCGATCTCAGTTACTGCCCGGCCACCTTTCAAGAGCACGTTCCCAAGGCCCTGGAACTCAGGACCACAATCGTCGCTGACCGGGTGTTTACCGCCGCCATCGATTCCCAGCGTTCGGAAAAATCCCGTATCGATTGGCGCCGTGATGGCTTTGGACTCATCGATCAATGGGAACCGTATCAGCTTCCGGCCAAGGTCGAGGAACGACTTCTGCATCTCATGCGGTTCTTGGGCCTCAACTATGGCGCAGCAGATTTCATCCTCACCCCCGATGGTCATCACGTCTTTCTGGAGGTCAACCCGGTAGGCGAGTTCTTCTGGCTGGAAAAATACCGAGGATTGCCGCTCTCCGGCGCGATCGCCCACCTCCTTGTTTCGAACCAAAGAGGTCGGTGACACACGCGCCTGAATGCGACCGCGAACCGTCACCGACTTGACCTCTCGCGTCCCGGGAACGGAACAAGAAATACGCAGTGGGACGACAAGTGGCTTTGTCGCGGTAAGGATCAAGGGACGAGCAGGGGCGATATGAGAAGTAGTGCCTATATTGCGAGGTCGTAGTGAGATGCTGCGTCAGCGGCACCGGCGAATGCGAGTGTCGCGTCTGCCAGCGGCGACATCAGAACCTCCAGAAGAGGAAGTGTCGATGCCGTCGCGCATGGACCGTGCGAGGTGACCGGGTCTCGGGGTCGAACTGCGCATCCGGATCAATGACTCTCGCGCGCAGCGCCATGTCGTAGAACGCGCCCACCATCGGCAAGGCACTGTGCGCGCCCTCGCCCCAATAGTCGTTGCCAAGCGTCACGCGCCCATCGTCGAAACCCACCCATGCGCCCGCGACCAGTTGCGGATGCATCAGGATGAACCAGCTATCCGTGTTGTCCTGCGTCGTGCCCGTCTTGCCAGCCACGTCGGCGCGAATCCCGAAGCGCGTCCGGATGCCCGCGCCGGTGCCCCGGCTCACGACGTCGCGCATGACGTCTACGAGCGTTTGCGCTGCGCCGGCGGGCAGCGCCTGTTCCGGCGACGCGCTCGCGAATTCGGCAAGCACCTTGCCGTCGTGATCCTCGATGCGCGTGACCATGCGCGGTTCGATATAGGCGCCGCGGTTCGCGATCGTGCTGTACGCCGACACCATTTCCTTGAGTGTGACTGGGCTCGTGCCGAGCGCGAGCGACGGCACCGCTTCGAGCGGACTCTCGCGCACGCCCATCGCGCGCGCGAGCTGTGCGACCTTCTCGGGGCGTTCTTTTTGCATGAGCTGAGCGGTGACGCGGTTGCGCGAATACACGAGCGCGTCGCGCAGCGTCATCGGTCGGTCCGTGGGCGGTTCCGCGTCGGTCGGCCGCCAGATCGCATGGCCGGTCAGCGCAATGGCGACGTTCCGGTCGACGATCGTATCGCTCGGCCGCGCGCCGTCCGCAAAGGCCGCGCCGTAGACGAACGGCTTGAACGTCGAACCCGGCTGACGCCGCGCCTGCTGCACGTGATCGAACGGTTCGTTGCTGAAGTCGCGGCTGCCGACCCATGCCTTGATATCTCCGTTGCGCGGATCGATCGCGACAAAACCCGCCTGGATCTGCGTCTTGCTCCGGCAGAGCGCGCGGACGAACGTGGGGTTCGTGCCGAGCTGCCTGAGCGCGGCCTGATCCGATTGACCAGCATCGCGTACGGCGTGGTAGTCGGGCGTCTGCCGGATGAATGTCTGGAACAGGTCGTTGCCCGGCCAGCAGCCCGTGCGTTCGTTCCATGCGTCGTTCGCGATCCGTTGCAACTGGTTCGTCTGCCAGTCCATTGCCTGCGTCGCCATCGTCTGCAGACGGGAATCGATGGTCGTGCGCACGACGAGCCCGTCGCTATAGATGTTGTAGCCGTTGCGATCGGCCCACGCGATCAGCCACTTGCGCAACTGCGCCGAGAAATGCGGCGCGGCGCCCGGCGGCGCGGTCTGCAACTCGAAATCGACGTTGAGCGGTTGGCGCTTTAACCAGCTGTAGGCGTCGGGCTCGAGCTTCCCATACTTGTTCATCTGCCCGAGCACTGTGTTTCGCCGCTGCAACGCGCGCTCGGGATTGAGCACAGGGTTGTAGGCACTGTTGGCCTTCAGCATGCCGACGAGCGTCGCGCTTTCGAGGATGTCGAGCTGATCGGCCGATTTGCCAAAGTAGGTGCGTGCGGCCATTTCCACGCCGTAGGCGTTGTACAGGAACGGCACGGTGTTCAGGTACGTCTCGAGGATCTGATCCTTGCTGTACACGGCTTCGATTTTGTACGCCGTGATCGCTTCCCTGAGTTTGCGCGTGAGGGTCGGCGCGCGGCCAATTTCGTCGGGATACAGGTTGCGCGCGAGCTGCTGCGTGATCGTCGAGCCGCCTTGCCGGTCGCCGGAGAACGTATGCAACGCGGCCGCTGCGGTGCGCTTCCAGTCGAGGCCGTGATGCTCGTAGAAGCGTCGGTCTTCGGTCGCGATCAATGCCTCCACCATGTACGGCGAGATCTGCTTGAGCGACACCCACTCGCGATTGACCGGCTTGAACTCCTCGAGCCGTTTGCCGTCGGACGACACGATCAATGCTGGCCGATCGACGCGGGCTTTGCGGATGTCGCCGATGCCCGGCGTAAACGGCACGAGCGCAAGCACGTACGCGAGGAACAGCGCCGGCAACGCGGCGAGCGCCAGCGCGATGCCGCGTCGCGTCGGGTGGCGAAGGCGGCGCAGCGCGCTGCTGAAAACGAGTCTGGCTATCGTGCTGACGGCGGCCAGCGATTGGATGCGGGCGAGCCACCGTGCGCAATGCTCACGAAACAAGGATACATATCGACGATGCACGATGGCGGAGAGCTGGCGGAAAAGGTGGGATCGTACCAAAACGGAAGGGCGCTTCTGTCGTCAAAACAGGGCTGCGGCACGCGGCATTAACAGACGATTACATTTGTTTCGTGTGGACTATGCTCGCTGCCCGTGGCCCCGGCTTGGCGGCGGCCCGATCCTGCAGCGTTTCCTTCGGCGCCGCGGCCCTGATATTCGCGTTCGTCTCCACAATGCGGCGGCCCGGCGCGCGTTATCGGCCTTCGTCTAACGGAGGCGTCACGCCGCCTGTTTGCTTGTTCGCGTCATCACCGCCCATTACGACCCTATCGCGTTCAACGCTCGGACAGTTGCCGACGATGGCCGGGGCGTCCCCCGCCCTGCGCTTCAACTGACGCGTTACCAGGCACAGGCCGACGGCGTCCGGCCGCCGCCGCTTCTGCAAACTGGCGACGGGCGTGGCGTTCGCGCCGTCGACGTCTTCAGTCCGGAAGCGAAGGCAGATATGCCGTGCGCCTCACATTCGCCGGGCAGAATATCCGGAACTCTACCGGTCCTGGCGGGGGCGCATCCTCGACCACCCCGCACGCATGCAGCACGTGCTGCAGTGCGGATATCACCTGTCCATCGGGGTCCTGGTCGATGGCGATGTCCATCGTTTGTTCCTCGATGCATTTGCGATGCAAGTCCAGCATTTCATGGCTCACCCATACGACCTGCCCGGTAGCACCGAACTTGCGTAACGCGGCTTCGATTCCGGGTGAGCCATACCCGCTGTTGTAGATGCCCACCAGATCGCCCCGCTTCAGTGCGCTGACGACAGCGCGATAACACCTGTCCGGGTCATCCTCGGTTTCCACCTCCGAGCTATCGCAGACAAGTTCAGGAAAGGATTCAGCGAGCTGTGCCCGGCAACCGCCGATCCGGTCGATATGCGCGCGATAGTCCTTGCGGCTGCACAGCAGCAGCACCCGTCCAGACCGTCTTGCAAGCCGGCCGACGAAGTAGCCCGCAGTGCGTCCGGCACACAGGTTGTCGATGCCGGCGTAATGCAAGCGCGCCACGTCGCGGACGTCGGTGACCATCGTGACGACCGGTTCGCCGCGTTCGATCACGGTGCGCAATGCATCACGCACGCGCGGCGTGTCGTGAGTCGTCACGATCAAACCCGATCGTTTGTAGCGCGGATGAAGGATGGCCTCGGTAATCACGTCGTCATCGGCTTCAGGAAGGATCGATCGGTGAATCACGACCCGCTTGTCCAGCATTTGCATCGAGCGTTGCAGGGCGAGATTCAGACGGCCAAAGAAAGGCGTGCTGTTTTGCGGCAGGAGCACGTCCACATGCATCAGTCCGTGCCGCGTATCGGGCAGCACGCGCGGCACGGCCAATTGCCGGGCCGCCGCCACGACGCGCGCGCGAGTCGCGGCCGACACGCTGCCGCGTTCATTGAGGACCCGGTCGACGGTTGCCGGACTCACGCCCGCCGCTTCCGCAATTTCGATAAAGCGTGCCGTGCGCTTGCGCCGTAACGGCTTGGCGGCGTCGGTCATGTCGTTGTCTCCGTTTCACTTATCGGTTTTGTTCTGTGTTGTCTGTGCTGCGCTCGTGCGAATGGCGCGGCGCAGCATTATTCCGTGCTTTTTTAACGCTAGGGGATTGACGAAAAAACGTCAATCTTTTCGTTGAGAGGCGTAGGGCGGTCCCTTATCTTTCAGTCATCGCTTCGCCGCGCTCGCGACCTTCGCGACCTTCGGGACAGCCGGGAGACGCGGATCTGAAAAAGAAAGGAGACACAGGTGTCGAACTCACCTTTGAACATGCCATGCACGGGCAGCCTCGCAAACGCCGGTGTCACCGGGCGAGGTGCATCCGCCGCGCATACCGAAGAGAACTGGTATCGCCCCGACATTCCACGCCAGACACTCAAGCAACTGATGAAGCGCAGCGACGCTGAAGGCCTGAAGAATTTCGGCCTGTGGATCGCGTTGCTGCTCGCATCGGGCGCGGCGGCCTTCTATGCGTGGGGCACGTGGTGGGCGATTCCGGCGTTTTTCGTCTACGGCACGATCTACTGTTCGAGCGACGCGCGCTGGCATGAACTCGCACACGGCACGCCGTTCAAGACGCCATGGCTGAATCAGGTTTTCTACCAGCTCTGTTCTTTCATGACGATCCGCGAGGCGACGCTCTGGCGCTGGAGTCACGCGCGGCATCACACGCATACGATCATGGTCGGGCGCGACCCCGAGATTCAGGTATGCCGTCCGCCGCAACTCGTCACGATCCTGCTGGATTTCTTCTATCTGATTGGCGGCACCACCGAGATCGTCAAGACCGTGCGCCATGCATGCGGATCGATCAGCCCGGAAGTCGCCGACTTCGTACCGGCGATGGAGCGCCGCAAAATGATCTGGATCAGCCGTTTCTACGTCATCGTCATCGCGGCGGTGATCGGCTGGTGCTTCGTGATTCAAAGCGTTCTGCCGCTGATGTTCGTGTGGACGCCGCGTTTTTACTGCGGCTGGTTTCACCAGACGCTCGGCCTCACGCAACACGCCGGCATGGCCATGAATGTTGCCGACCATCGGCTCAACACACGCACCGTCTACATCAATCCCGTGTTCGCGTTCCTCTACATGAACATGCAGTACCACATTGAGCATCACCTGCTGCCGATGGTGCCGTACCACGCGCTGCCGGAACTGCACGACGCGATCAAGGCGGAGACGCCGCCCGCGTATCCGGGCCTCTGGTCGGTCTACAAAGAGATGATTCCGACCTTGATCCGTCAGAGACGCGATCGCTCTCACTTTATCCGTCGCCACGTCCCGCATCGCGAGCCGATGCGCTCGGCAACCTGAAAAACGTCCGCAACCGGGAGTATCTGAAATGGTGGATCAACGTGAGTGGGTCGTCGCCTGTCAGACCGGCGACATCGATGAAGAAGACGTCGTGCGCTTCGATCACGGCAATGCAACCTTCGCCGTCTATCGCGTCGACGGCAAGTTCTACGCATCCGATGGCTGGTGTACGCATGAGAAAGCCCATCTTGCCGACGGCTTCGTATTGGGTAACGCGATCGAATGTCCGCGGCATCAGGGGCGCTTCGATATTGCGACCGGCAAGCCGCTTTGCGCGCCGGTCTGTCAACAGCTGAAAACGCATCCGGTGCGCATCGAAGGCGATGCGGTCCTGATCGGCGTGCCGACGACGGAGTGATCATGGCAGGCGACGCACACATGGTCATAGTCGGAGCCGGCCTGGCGGGCGCCCGCGCCAGCGCCGAACTGCGCGAGGCGGGTTTTGATGGGCCGATTACGCTCATTGCCGGCGAACCGCATGCACCCTACGACCGGCCGCCGCTCTCCAAGGCGGTGCTGCTTAAGGAAAAATCACCCGATGATTGTGCGCTCTTCGGCGCTACCTTCTTTGCCGATCATGCGATCGATCTGAAGCTTGCTGCCAATGCGGTCGAAATCGATCGTGCGGACCGCGCAGTTCTACTCGATAACGGTGAGCGCATCGGCTATAGCCGACTGCTGATCGCGACCGGTGCGTCGCCCAGATTGTTGAGCATCCCTGGGTCGGAATTGCCTGGCGTGGTCACACTGCGCACCGTCGGCGATGCCCGCGATCTTGCGGTGCGGCTCCACCACGGACAACATGTTGCGATCATCGGCGGCGGCTTTATCGGGCTCGAAGTGGCGGCAAGTGCTATCGCTGCCGGCTGCGGTGTCACGGTCATCGAAGCGGGCGAGCGTCTGCTGATGCGCGCTGTGCCGCCGGAAATCGCTGCACGTATCGAAGCGCGGCACCGCGACGCCGGCGTGCAGTTCCGCTTTGGGGCGCAGTTGACCGCTATCGTGGGTGAGCGTGCCGCTGAAGGGGTTCGTTTCGCCGACGGAGAAGTCATCCGCTGCGACACGGTTGTGGTCGGCATCGGCGCCGCGCCCCGTACGGCGTTAGCGCAGGCCGCGGGACTCGACGTCGCGGACGGTATCGTGGTCGACGACCGCCTGTGCACCAGCGATTCCGCCATCTTCGCCGCGGGCGATGCCTGCTCGTTCCCGCATCCGTTGTATGGCTGCCGTGTGCGCCTCGAATGCTGGAAGAACGCTGAGGATCAAGGCCGCATTGCCGCGCGCAACATGCTCGGTGAAAACCTTCGTTACCGCGAGGTGCCGTGGTTCTGGTCCGATCAGTATGAGTTGTCGATTCAGATCGCAGGGCTTCCTGCGTTCGGTCGTGAGACCGTCATGCGTGAAACGGCCGACACGCTGTTGCTGTTTCATCTGTCGGCGGACGGATCACTGGTCGCGGCGAGCGGTATCGGCCGGGCGGTCGGCCGCGATATCCGGATTGCGCAAATGCTGATTGGCCGCAATGCCCGCATCTCGGCCGAAGAACTCGCGAATCCGTCAGTGAAGCTCAAGGCGCTGCTTGTCGCCGAAGCGGCGTGAGCAGGACTCATCGCTTCATTACAAAGAAACCATGAACCCCACTCTTCACATCGGCGTCAATATCGACGGCGTGCTGCATCGCGATGACATGCCGTCCGTCGACGCTGAAACGCAATTCCGCATGATCGCCGACGCGGACGTATTCGATTACGTTGAGATGAATCCGCCTGAGGGCGTTGCACTCGAGCGCTATGTCGAGTTGAGCGAGCGCTACGCGTTGCCGGTTCGCGTGATCGGCGGCATCTTCTGTGCGGGTCGTGACGAAGCGCATCTACGGCACGTGATCGAGTGGGCGCCGCGCTTCGGCTCGAAGGTACTGAATTGCCAGCTCTTCGCGAATCATGCCGATGGACATCGGCTCACCGATGCGGAGGTCGCGAGGTTCTACGTGCAGGCATGTGAGTGGGCCGCCCCGACTGGCTGCTTCCCGAGCCTCGAAGTTCACGTCGACATGTGGAACGAAGATTTCACCCGCGTCGCCCAGGTGGGCGAACTGCTGGCACGGGATGGCATTGCACTGCGCCTCACGCTCGATCATTCGCATCTGATCTTCAAGATCGGCAATGAGGAAGAGCTCGATGCGTCACGGATACGAACGTTGGTCGAGGCGGGCGAGATCGTGCTCGATCCTGCGGCGCCCGATGCGATCTTCAAAGAGTGGATCGCGCGCGGCTGGGTTCATCACGCCCACGCGCGCAGCGTCATACCGAACAACCCGCGCAATTCCCGCATGCGCCGCCCTGACGGCAGACCAGGCCGCGGCATTCAATATCCGTTTGTGCGTCCCGCCGCGGCTCAATGGGACGGCAGCTGGGATGAGGCAGCGCTCCTGCCGTGGAAGAACGCGGTACGGCATCTGCTCAACGCGCGCGTACAGGGCAGTGTTGCCACGCCGCAGCACATCAGTTGCGAGTTCATCCCGTTTGCCGACTACGGCGGCGGTGCGGGGTATTCGATCTTCGAGAACAACGTCGCGTGTGCCGCGTGGCTGCGCAACACATGGCTCGCGCAAATCACCGGACAAACCGCCGTAACGGCATGAACCTGAAAGACAACACATCCGTTCGCTATAACTGGAGACACACATGACATTGACGAGTGACGCAGCACTGCAATTCTCCCTGAACCGCATGAGCGCACCGCGGCTGGCGTTCGCCGACTATGCCGCGCTTTGCCAGCGCCTCGCGGTCGATGCGATCGAGATCCGCAACGACCTCGAAGGCGTCGAGATCAACGACGGCACGCTTGCCAGCGATATCAAGGCGCTTAGCGCGGCGGCGGGGCTGACGATCCTGTCGATCAACGCGCTGCAACGCTTTGAACGCTTCGACGCGAAGCGCGCGAAGGAAGCACTGGCATTGTCGCGCTATGCCGCCGACTGCGGAGCTCGCGCGATTGTCCTGTGCCCGACCAACAGCCGGCAGGATCAGCGCACGGCAAACGAGCGTCACGCCGATCTGGTTAATGCGCTCAGGCAACTGAAGCCGATCCTCGACGACCACGACCTGCTCGGTCTGATCGAACCGCTCGGCTTCGAAGAATGCGCGTTGCGCCGCAAATCCGATGCGGTCAAGGCTATTTACGACGCGGCAGGCGAGCACCATTTCCGGCTTGTGCACGATACGTTTCATCACCACCTGTCGGGCGAAGACATCTTCTTTCCGGACCTCACGGGCCTCATCCACGTTTCGGGCGTCGAGGATAGCGGCCTGCCAGTCGGACAGATGCGCGACGGACATCGTGTGCTGGTCGGCGCGGCCGATCAGCTCGGCAACATCCGTCAGCTGACCACGCTGTTTGCGCGCGGCTATCGCGGCCATGTGTCGTTCGAGCCGTTCGCCGAGGAAATTGCCCGCGCTGACGACATCGAAAGCCGCTTGCGCGACAGCATCGCCTATATCCGCGCGAGCGTCGAGTCGGCACAGGCGCGCAAGGCCGCATAGCAGGCGTGCTCACGGCACGCATAGAACAAGATGGAGAACGTGACCGCCGCATGAAAGTTTGCCGCGCGGACCTTGGCATCAGACCGATAGGCCGCGCGGGTTCAATCAACTGATAGGAGACATGTCAATGAAATTTCTCACCCGATCCCTGCTCGCGTTGTCGTTCGCAACGGTGCTGCCGGTTTCCGCTATGGCAAGCACGACGATAGGCGTCTCGATGGCGCACTTCGACGACAACTTCCTGACCACGGTGCGCGACGCAATGGCGACCGAAGGTAAAGCGCACAAAGACATCAACCTTGACTTCGAGGATGCGCAAGGTGACGTGGGACGGCAGGTCAGCCAGGTCGAGAGCTTCGTGTCGCAGCGGGTGGCGGCGATCATCGTCAATCCCGCCGACGCGGCGGCGACAAAACGAATGACCGACACCGCACGCAAGGCCGGCATTCCGATCGTCTACGTCAATCGCAAGCCGGACGAGCCGATGGGCAGCGGCGCGTATTTCGTCGGTTCGGACAGTCTCGTGGCCGGGCACCTGCAAATGGATTACCTCGCGAAGCAACTCAAAGGCAAAGGCACTATCGCCATCATGCTCGGTGAGCTGTCGACCGATGCAACGCGGGACCGTACGCGCGGGGTGAAGGATATCGTCGCGAAGAATCCGGGCATCAAGATCGCCGAAGAGCAAACTGCGAATTTCGACCGCAGCCAGGGCATCAACCTGATGAGCCAGTGGCTGAGTTCCGGCAAGAAGTTCGATGCGATCGCGGCGAACAACGACGAGATGGCGCTCGGCGCGTTGATTGCGATGAAGCAGGCCGGCGTCTCGCCGAAGAGCGTGCTGGTCGGCGGGGTCGATGCGACCAAGGAAGCTTTGAACGCGATGGCCAAGGGCGATCTCGCTGTCACCGTGTTCCAGGACGCGCGAGGGCAGGGCAAGGCTGCGGTCGATACCGCGATCAAGGTGGCCGGCGGCGACAAGAGCGTGCCCAAAGAAGACTGGATCCCTTATCAACTCGTCACACCGGACAACTACAAGAGCTTTCTGAACAAATAGGCCGCATGACCTCGGGGCGCCGCCGCGCGCGCCCCGTTTCATCCACAGAGGGAGTGCCACTATGTCAGATCTCACCATGAGAGCGCTGGCCGCTCGGGCGGAACACGCCACTACGTCGGCGGCGCGCGAACCGGTTTTCGCGGCCCGCAAGATTCGCAAAGCCTTTCCCGGCGTGATCGCGCTCGACGACGTGTCGATCGACATCCACGCCGGCCGGGTGCATGCGCTGATGGGGGAAAACGGCGCCGGCAAGTCGACGATGATGAAAATTATCGCGGGTGTTTATTTTCCCGATGACGGCTCGCTGCATTTCAAAGGCAAACCGATTGCGCTGAAGTCACCGCGCGACGCGCTCGACCGCGGTATAGCGATGATTCACCAGGAGCTGAATCTGCTGCCATACATGACGGTGGCGGAGAACATCTGGATCGGCCGCGAACCGCGCAATCTGCTCGGTCTGATCGACCATCGCATGCTGAACCGGCGCACCGGCGAACTGTTCGCGCAACTCGGCATCGAGATCGATCCGCAGGTGTTAATCGGCGAGCTGAGCATTGCGAACCGCCAGATGGTGGAAATCGCCAAGGCTGTGTCCTTCGACTCCGATCTGCTGATCATGGACGAACCGACCTCGGCGATCACCGACAGGGAAGTCGAGCATCTGTTCCGGATCATCAGCGAGTTGAAGGCGCAAGGCAAGGCGATCATCTACATCACGCACAAGATGGATGAGGTGTTTCAGATCGCCGACGATATTTCGATCTTCCGGGATGGTCACCATATCGTGACGAGTACGGCGAAAGAGTTCGACAAGCAATCGCTGATTGCAGCGATGGTGGGCCGTGAACTCACGCAGGTCTTTCCCAAGATGGAAGTTTCGATCGGTGAAGTGGCGCTTGCCGTGCGCAACTTCGGCCGCCGCGGCGCCTTCTCGAACGTCAGCTTCGACCTGCGGTACGGCGAGATTCTCGGCGTGGCCGGTTTGATGGGCTCCGGGCGCACGGAGGTGATGGAGTCGATCTTCGGCATCTATCCGGCGGACGAAGGCGAATTGCTGTTCGACGGCAAGCGCCGCGCGATTCGCTCTCCGCAACAGGCCATTGCCGCTGGTGTCGCGTTTCTCACCGAGGATCGCAAGAGCACTGGCCTGTTCCTGCAGCTTTCCGTCGGCGAAAACATGCAGATTTCGGCGTTGCGCCGCAATTGTGCGCTGGGCTTCGTCCGGCAAAAGCGCGTGAACGTTTCATGCGCCGACATGTGCCGTCAGTTGAAGGTCAAGACACCCGGCCTGCACGAAATCATCGAGAACCTGAGCGGCGGCAATCAGCAGAAGGTGCTGCTCGCGCGCTGGCTGTTGAACAAACCGAAGATCCTGATCCTCGATGAACCGACGCGCGGCGTCGACGTCGGCGCGAAGGCGGAGATTCATACGCTGATCACGCAGCTCGCAAGAGAGGGTGTCGCGATCATCATGATCTCGTCGGAACTGCCCGAGGTGATGGGCATGAGCGACCGGATCGTGGTGATGCACGAGCGCACCGTCAGCGGCATTCTGCCTCGCGCGGGCGCGACGCAGGAAACCATCATGGCGCTCGCTTCCGGCGAGCAGCCTGAATTAGCGGTAACTGCAGCAACCAACTTGCATGGGACCGGAGTAACCGCTAAAGCGGTAACTCCGGTCGACACTGGAGACAATCATGCGTAACTCAGCGATCCTCACTCCCGATATCCATCGTCCCGCTCCACGCACCTGGCGCCTGCCGCAGGAGACCAGCATCGTGCTGGTGCTGCTCGGCATTGCGCTGATCTTCGAAGCACTCGGCTGGATCGAGCGCGGCCAATCGTTTCTCTACAACCCGCAGGGCCTCCTGATCATGGTGCTGCGCGTGTCCGAAATCGGGCTGATCGCGGTGGGCGTCACGATGATCATCATCGCGGGCGGCATCGATCTGTCGTCCGGGTCCGTGGTCGCGCTATCCGCGATGATTGCGGGCAGCCTCGCGCAGACATCGGGTTTCGGGCGCACGGTGTTTCCTGGGCTCGTCGATCTGCCGGTGCTCGTGCCGGTCGCGGTGGGTGTGCTGACGGGCGGCATGTGCGGCCTGATCAACGGTTCGTTGATCGTGCGCACGGGAGTGCCGCCTTTCATCGTCACGCTCGGCATGATGGTGTCGGCCCGTGGACTGGCGCGCTACTACACGCACGGCCAGCCCATCAGCATGTTCACTGACGCGTACTCCGCGATTGGCAGCGGCGCGAAACCGGTGGCGATCTTTCTGCTGGCCGCGCTCGTCTTCCACATCGTGTTGCGCTACACGCGTTTCGGTAAATGCCTGTATGCGATCGGCGGCAATGTGCAGGCGGCGCGCGTGTCGGGCATTAGCGTCGGGCGCAATCTGGTGGCCGTCTACACGATTGCAGGGCTGTTGACGGGGCTGGCCGGGGTGGTCGTGTCGGCGCGCGCGCAGACGAGCCAGTCCGGCATGGGCATGTCATATGAACTCGACGCCATTGCCGCGGCCGTGATCGGCGGCACCAGTCTCGCGGGCGGCGTGGGCCGGATCACTGGCGCGGTAATCGGCGCATTGATCCTCGGCGTGATTTCCAGCGGCTTCACCTTTCTCGGGATCGACTCGTACATCCAGGAAATCGTCAAGGGAATGATCATTGTCGCGGCCGTGATCGCCGACCAATACCGCAAGCGGCGCGCTCGCTAGGCAACGCTATCCATTCGCCCTCTATCTCGGTGCAATCGCATATGAACCATCTCACCTCCTTCGCAGCAGACCGGCCACTGGACATCGTCTGTCTGGGGCGGCTCGCCGTCGATCTCTATGCGCAGCAAATCGGCGCACGACTGGAAGACGTCACCAGCTTCTCGCGCTACCTTGGGGGCTCGTCGGCCAACATCGCGTTCGGCTGCGCCCGCCTTGGATTGAAGTCGGCCATGCTCTCGCGCATCGGTAATGACCACATGGGCCGCTTCCTCGTCGACGCGTTGGCTCAGGAAGGCTGCGACGTCAGCCACGTGAAGACCGACATGGAGCGGCTGACGGCGCTCGTGCTGCTCGGTCTGAAAGATCGCAGTACCTTCCCGCTTGTGTTTCACCGCGAAAACTGCGCGGACATGGCGATCGATGAGGCGGATTTCGACGAAGCGTTCATCGCGTCTAGCAAGGCACTGCTGATTACCGGGACGCACTTTTCGACTGAAGGGGTGCATCGCGCGAGCATGACGGCGCTCGATTACGCCCGGCGCAACGGCGTGCGCACCGTGCTCGATATCGATTATCGCCCGGTGCTGTGGGGCTTGACGGGAAAGGCTGACGGCGAGACGCGCTTTATCGCCGACGGCAGCGTGAGCGCGCATCTGCGTGGCATCTTGCCGAAGTTCGATCTGATCGTCGGCACGGAAGAGGAGTTTTGCATTGCTGGCGGCGCCGAAGATCTGCTGCAGGCACTGCGTTCGGTCCGCGCGGTGAGTGCGGCAACGCTGGTCGTCAAACGCGGGCCGCTGGGCTGCACAGTGATCGACGGCGAGATTCCGGCAGACCTTGACGGAGACCGGCATTTTCGCGGCGTTGAGGTCGAGGTAATGAATGTACTCGGTGCGGGTGACGCGTTTATCTCCGGCTTTCTCAAAGGATGGTTGACCGGCGCTGATTATGCAACGTGCTGCGCCTATGCGAATGCCTGCGGCGCGCTCGTCGTATCGCGCCACGCGTGTGCGCCAGCAATGCCGACACCGGCCGAACTGGATTACTTCCTCGCCAATGCCGCCCGTTTGCGCCGCCCCGACCAGGACGCGGCGCTCGCGCGTCTACATCGGGTGAGCGTGCCGCGCAGGCGCTGGGATGAAGTGCTCGGCTTCGCGTTCGATCATCGCAACCAGTTCTTCGAAATGGCGCAGCGCGCCGGTGCCGATGAGGCGCGCATTGCTACGCTCAAGCGGCTCTTCGTGTGGGCAGTCGAAGAAACCGAAGTGGCCGGTAGCTACGCCGGCCGGATCGCGGTGCTGATCGACGATCGCTATGGACAGGATGCCTTGAACGCAGCAACGGGCCACGGCTGGTGGATCGGCCGTCCCGTCGAGTTGCCCGGATCGAAACCGCTGGAATTCGAACATGGGCGCTCGATCGGTACGGCGCTTACGAGCTGGCCCGGTGAACACATCGTCAAATGTCTGGTTCAGTACCATCCTGACGATGAACCGCTACACCGGCTGGAACAGGAAACCCAGCTCCGCGCGCTCTATGACGCGACGCAGGCAAGTGGCCACGAACTGCTGCTCGAAGTGATTCCGACGAAGGATCGTCCGCAGACGCAGGATACGGTGCTTCGGGCGCTCAAGCGCCTCTATAACCTCGGCATTTATCCCGACTGGTGGAAGCTGGAGCCGATGAGCGCGGACGCATGGCGCGACGTCGACGCGCTGATCGAAGAGCGCGATCCGTACTGCCGCGGCGTCGTGCTGCTGGGTCTGAATGCGCCGGTTGCCCAGTTGGCTGAAGGCTTCGAGGCGGCGCGCTCGAGCACGACATGCCGCGGGTTTACCGTGGGCCGCACGATCTTCCAGGAACCGGGCCGGGCCTGGCTTGCTGGCGAGATCGACGATCGGATGCTGATCGATCAGGTGCGCAGCAACTTCGAGACGTTGATCGACCTGTGGCGGGCTTCCCGCAACCACGTCGCGCACGCCGCGCGCGAGGAGCAAGCCGCATGACGCGCACCGTCCGACTGACTACCGCTCAGGCGCTCGTCAAGTATCTGGCCGCGCTGCGTGCGCCAGCCGACGATGAGCGCGCCGCACCGGTCCCGCTGTTTGGCGGCGTATTCGCGATCTTCGGGCACGGCAACGTTGCAGGGCTCGGTGAAGCGCTGTATCAGCAGCGTGACGCATTGCACACTTTGCGTGCGCACAATGAGCAGGCCATGGCTCACGCTGCGATTGCCTATGCGAAGGCGCATATGCGGCGCCGGATGATGGCGTGCACGTCGTCGATCGGTCCAGGCGCCACCAATCTGGTTACCGCGGCGGCGCTCGCGCATGTGAATCGTTTGCCGGTACTGCTGTTGCCCGGCGATACCTTCGTGTCACGCGCGCCTGACCCAGTGTTGCAGCAGATCGAGGACTTTCACGACGCGACCCTCTCCGCGAATGATTGCCTGAAGCCAGTGTCGCGCTACTTCGACCGGATCGTCGCGCCGGAGCAATTGCTGAGCGCGTTGCCGCGGGCGGTGCGCGTGCTGACCGATCCGGCACTCTGCGGCCCGGTCACGCTGGCGTTGCCGCAGGACGTGCAGACGCATGCATACGACTATCCGGTCGAATTCTTCGAGCCGGCCGTCGTGAATTTTCGTGCACTGCCACCGGCCCAGGATCAACTGGCTGCGGCAGCCGCGGCGATACGCGCCGCGCAGCGTCCACTGATCGTGGCCGGCGGCGGCGTGCTGTACGCACGGGCCAGCGCCGCGCTGCGCGCGTTTTGTGAGCGGCACGGCGTGCCCGTGTGTGAATCGCAAGCCGGCAAAGGCGCGTTGTGCTGGGATCATCCGCTGCAACTGGGCTCGGTCGGCGTCACCGGTTCACCAGCCGCCAATACGCTTGCTCGGGAAGCGGATGTCGTGATCGCCATCGGTACGCGCTTGCAGGACTTCACCACGGGCTCCCATTCGCTGTTCGGGCAAGCGCGCGTTGTGACGATCAACGTGAATGCGTTCGATGCGGGCAAGGCGCGCGGTGTGGAACTGCTCGCCGACGCGCGGCTCGCGCTCGATGCGCTGTCGCGTGAACTGTCCGCTGCGACGCCTGAAATGAAGAGTGCATGGCGAAGCTGTGCGGCGTGGCAGGACAGGGCGTGGACAGCGGCGGACAACTGGCGCGCAACGGTCGGCGAGATCACCGCCCGGCGCGAACTCGCACCGGAACAACTGCCGTACGACGGCGACGTGATCGGCGCAGTGCAGCGTTCGCATGCCGATTCGCGGTCGCACGATATCGTCGTATGCGCGGCGGGCACGTTGCCTGCGGAGTTGCATAAGCTATGGCGCACCGCGCGGCCGGGCGGCTATCACGTGGAGTATGGCTACTCGTGCATGGGCTACGAGATCGCGGGCGGCCTGGGCGTCAAGCTGGCGCAGCCGGATCGCGACGTGATCGTGATGGTCGGCGACGGCAGCTATCTGATGATGAACAGCGAGATCGCCACGTCGGTGATGCTCGGTGCGAAGCTCATCATCGTCGTGCTCGATAACCGCGGCTATGGGTGTATCAATCGTCTGCAACAGGCGTGCGGCAGCGCACCGTTCAACAATCTTCTGGCCGACTGTGTTCAGGGGCCGCTCGGTGCGCCGCGGATCGACTTCGCCGCCCATGCCGCGTCTCTCGGCGCGCGCGCCGAACACGTGGCGAACCTCGCTGAACTCGAACCCGCGCTTGAGCGTGCACGCGATTCCGATCGCACTTACGTGATCTGTATCGACACGGACCCCGCCCGCACGACGGCCGAAGGCGGCTGCTGGTGGGAAGTCGCGGTACCCGAAGTGTCCGCACGCGACGAGGTCCGTGCGGCGCGCGCGGATTATGAACAGAACAAGCAACAGCAAAAGAGCCCGCTATGACGAACGCCTTCGACGTAAAAATCGGCATCAATCCGATCTCGTGGTTCAACGATGATCTGCCTTCGCTCGGGGGCGAGACCCCGCTCGATACCGCGCTCACCGAGGGCCGTGAAATCGGCTATCAGGGGTTCGAACTAGGCAACAAGTTTCCGCGCGAACCGCGCGCGTTGCGCGAGGTGCTGTCGCGTCATAAGCTCGAGCTGGTTTCGGGCTGGTACTCGGGGCGTCTTGCCGACCGTTGCGCCGATGAGGAAATCACAGCACTCGGTCCTCATCTCGCACTGCTTGCGCAGGGCGGCGCGAAGGTGATGGTCTACGGTGAGGCCGCCGGCTCGATTCAGGGCGAACGGAACGTTCCGCTCTTCAAACGCCCGCGGTTTTTTACCGACGAGCAGTGGCGGCGCTACGCGGACCGGTTGGATACGCTGGCGCGGTATACGCTTTCGCACGGTGTGCGTCTTGCGTATCACCATCATATGGGCGCCTATGTCGAAACACCCGAAGACGTCGACCGTTTGATGGCGCTCACCTGCGACGACGTCGGCTTGCTGTTCGATAGCGGCCATGCGGCGTTCGGCGGCAGTAAGACGGCATTCAGCGGCGCCACGCCCCTGGCTATGCTCACCCGGCATATCGCACGCGTTTGCCATGTCCATTTCAAGGACGTCCGGCCGCAGATCGTGGAGATTGCGCGCAACCGTCAATGGAGTTTCCTCGATGCGGTGATCAACGGCGCCTTCACGGTGCCGGGCGACGGAGCGATCGACTTCGCGCCCTTGATTCGGCAACTACGTGATCACGGCTATCGCGGCTGGCTCGTCGTCGAAGCCGAGCAGGACCCGGCAGTGGCGCCAAGCCTCGAGTACGCCCAAAGCGGCTACCGGCATCTGCGTGCGCAGGTTGATCGCGTCACCGCGCAACAGGAGGGCGCGTGAACTACCCCCACGCTCACATTCGTTCGCTGCCCCCCAAGGGGGCCGCTGCCTCCCTTGGGGCGGCCCGGCGGGAGGCATGATGAACGACCCCCACGCTCACATTCGTTCGCTGCCCCCCAGGGGGGCCGCTGCCTCCCTTGGGGCGGCCCGGCGGGAGGCCGCATGAGCCTGCTCGTCAAGGGAAAGCCCACGGGGTGCGAGATTGTCACAGTGACGCCTGCTAGCGCCGGTTGGCTTCACGTTGGGTTTGCCGCTCAACGCTTCGCGCGTGGCGGGCATCTGACGTTCGATACCGGCGTGACCGAAGTGTGTGTGGTCGTGCTCGCGGGTATCGTCAGCGTCGGCACCCCGCAGCAGACATGGAAAGGAATCGGCGCGCGCCGCAGCGTGTTCGAGGCGCGCTCGCCGTATGCGGTCTATGTGCCGCCGCACACCGCGGTGACGATCGATGCTCACGACGATGCCGAAATCGCGCTGGCCAGCGCGCCGGCCAAGGGACGGTACGAAGCTCGCCTGATCGAACCTGACACGATTGCCCGTTCGGTGCGCGGCAGTGGAACGAATACGCGCTACGTCTGCGACATCCTTCCTCAAACCGAACCCGCCGAGTCGTTGCTGGTAGTCGAGGTGCTGACACCGGCGGGGCACGCATCGAGCTATCCCCCGCACAAGCACGACGTCGACGACATACCGGTGGAAAGCTACTTGGAAGAAACCTATTACCACCGCCTCAATCCGCCGCAAGGCTTTGTCTTCCAGCGTGTCTATACCGACGCGCGCGACATCGATGAAGCGCTGGCAGTCGAGGATCACGACGTCGTCATGGTGCCGCGCGGCTATCACCCGGTGGTGATGCCGCATGGCTACGACGGCTATTACCTGAACGTGATGGCCGGGCCGAAGCGTGCGTGGCACTTCAAGAACGATCCTGCTCACGAGTGGATGTTGTCGCGATAGCTGGGACGCTCAGTTCCCTAGTTGATTTATCCCCCTATGTTCTAAGGATGCCTTATGGAAGCGGCAGGAATCGGTACGTCTTTTCAAGGTGGCGTGACAGTCATCGCTAATTTTATCGGCGGCAAGCATAAGTCAGGCTCGAGCGAGCGTCTGGCGCCCGTCTATAACCCCGCGACCGGTGAGATTGCTTCGCACGTCGCGCTTGCTTCAAAAACCGACGTCGACGCCGCGGTGGCAGCGGCCGCAACGGCATTCCCGGCATGGGCGGCGACACCGCCTCTCAAGCGTGCTCGCATCATGTTCCGTTTCAAGGAACTGATCGAACGCAATCTCGACCGGCTCGCCGCGACGATTACGGCAGAGCACGGCAAGGTTCTGTCCGATGCGAAAGGCGAGGTGATTCGCGGCCTCGAAGTGGTGGAGTACGCGTGCGGCATCACCGAACTGTTGAAGGGCGACTATACCGAGCAGATCGCCAAAGGCATCGACGGATGGACGATGCGACAACCGCTCGGCGTCGGCGTGGGTATCACGCCATTCAACTTTCCGGCGATGGTGCCGATGTGGATGTTTCCGATGGCCATCGCGTGTGGCAATACCTTCGTCCTGAAACCGTCCGAACGCGACCCGACAACCAGCGTGCTGCTTGCCGAACTTCTGCAGGAAGCGGGGTTGCCGGACGGTGTGTTCAACGTCGTGCAGGGTGACAAGTCAGCCGTCGATGCGCTGCTGGACCATCCGAAGGTCAAGGCGGTGAGCTTCGTCGGTTCGACGCCAATCGCCGAATACATCTACTCGCGCGGCTGCTCGAACGGCAAACGCGTGCAGGCGTTGGGCGGTGCGAAGAATCACATGGTGGTGATGCCGGACGCCGATCTGGACCGCACCGTGGATGCATTGATGGGCGCCGGCTACGGCGCGGCCGGCGAGCGTTGCATGGCGATTTCGGTGGCCGTCGCGGTGGGGTCGATCGGCGACGCACTGGTCGATAAGCTTGCGGCGCGCGTGCGCGAATTGCGCGTCGGACCCGGAACGGCGGCTGCCAGCGAAATGGGACCGGTCGTTACCGCGCAGCATCGCGAAAAGATCGTCGGCTATATCGAATCGGGCCTAGCGGAGGGCGCGCTGCTTGTCGTCGACGGACGCGAGCGGGTGGTGCCCGGTCATGAGCGGGGATTTTTCCTCGGCGGCACGCTGTTCGATCATGTCACACCCGATATGAAGATCTACCGCGAAGAAATCTTCGGGCCGGTGGTCTGCATCGTCCGCGCTGCGGATTTCGCCACGGCATTGGCGCTCGTCGATGAACACGAATACGGCAACGGCGCGGCGATTTTTACCCGCGATGGCGAGGCGGCGCGCGAGTTCAGTCATCTGGTACAGGCCGGCATGGTTGGCGTCAACGTGCCCATTCCTGTGCCGATGGCGTTCCACAGCTTTGGTGGCTGGAAGAAGAGTCTTCTTGGCGATCACCATGCGCATGGTCCGGAGGCGGTGCGTTTTTACACACGGCAAAAGGCCGTTACGCAACGCTGGCTAGGCGGTCGCGCACACGGCGCAGAGTTTGCAATGCCGACGATGTAGGTCCGACCGTCCCCCGCGTTAAAAGACAAAGCATCGCGGCATACGACGATGCGGGCGGCGGTTTTTATACAACAAACAATCATGGTTAAGGAGACACGATGAAAAATGTATTTTTGGGTGTACTGATCGGTGCATGTTCATTCGCTGGTGCGACAGCGCGAGCACAAAATTCAGTGACGCTTTATGGCGTCGCGGACGCCGGGTTCGATTTTCTCAGCCAGGTGCAGACCGGCGTTGGCACGACTGCTTCGCGTTTGCGCGCTGAAAGCAGCGATTTTGGGGCGAGCCGGTTTGGGCTGCTCGGCAAAGAGGACCTGGGCGGGGCGCTGGCAGTCATTTTCAATCTCGAATCGGGTACGAACCTGATGTCGGGAACCGCCGGCAGTAGCGGCGGGCGTCTCTTTAGCCGCAAGGCACTGGTCGGTCTCAACAGCGAGCAGTACGGGCGGCTTCAGATGGGACGCAATCTGTTCATTGCGAACGATCAGTGGGACGCGGACCCGATGGTGCAGCAGGCCTATTCGTCTACCGCACTCGTTCGAAGCCGCAATGTGCCGATCACGAGCAACAACATCGAGTATCAATCACCCTCTATTGGTGGTTTCAGTGCGCATGTGCAGTATGCACTCGGCAATCAGGCCGGCGCATTCAACAGCGGGGCGACCGGCGAAGCGGGGCGCAGCGATGGGGTGCAATTGACATACAAGAACTCGCTTTTCATGCTTCGAGGCATGTACGACGAATTGCGGGACTCGAGCGGGCGCATGAGCAACGTATTTACCAGCTCACGGGAGTTCTTCGTCGGCGCCAACCTGTATGTGAATGCGTTCACGCTGCAGGCCGCTTACACGCATCTCAGCGCGCCGGACACGCCTGCCGGTCTCGCGCGCAGCGCGGATCACTATTGGCTCGGCGGGCAATACCGGCCGACGCCTGCGCTGACGCTCAACGGCGCTGTTTACTACATTCATGTCGGGTCTGGTGCGGGAGACGCGACGCACGATCCGTCCGGCCACGCAACGATGTTCGCGACTGGTGCGACGTACAGCCTGTCGAAGCGCACGCTCCTGTATGCGACGGTTGCGCACGTGCGCAACGCGAGCGGGTCGAATTTTTCTGTGGTGAACAACAACCCCGGTCTGAATAACGACAATCTCGACAACCCATTGCCGGGGCGTTCGCAAACCGGTGGTTATATCGGCATCAACCACTCGTTCTAACCAGGTGTGTTGACGTCAGGCGCTATTTACAGCTCTTGCCCACGGGCAAGAGTTTCATTTCGACGAAATCCATTAAACGGAAGAATACGATGATTGACATTGCTTTGTTCGGAGCCGGCCGCATCGGTAAGATTCACGCAGAGAACCTCGTACGTCAGGCGGGCGTGCGGCTCAAGTATGTGGTCGACATGCACGTGCCTTCGGCGCAGGCGCTCGCGCAGATATACGGCGCGAAAGTGACGGACGTTGAAGGCGCGCTGGGTGACCCTTCGGTCGGCGCCGTTGTCATCGCGTCGAGTACGAATACCCATGCGGATCTGATTATCAGCGCGGCGAATGCAGGCAAAGCAGTGTTTTGCGAAAAGCCCGTGGACCTGACAGTCGAGCGTTCGCGTGAGAGCGCAGCGGCGGTTGCCCGCAATGGTGTGACCTGCATGATCGGCTTTCAACGCCGTTTCGATCCGACGTTCGCGGCGCTCAAGGCGCGCATCGAGCGTGGCGAGATCGGCGACCCGGAGATGCTGATCATTACGAGCCGGGATCCGGGTGCGCCGCCTGTCGACTATATCAAGAGCTCAGGTGGCATTTTCAAGGACATGCTGATCCACGATCTGGATGTGTTCCGCTGGATCTTGGGCGACGAGGCGCAAACGCTTCACGCGACCGGCAGTTGCCTGACCGATCCGGCTGTTCAGGATGCGGGCGACATTGATTCGACTGCGGTGACGATCCGCACCGAACGCGGACTCCTGTGTCAGATCAACACGTCGCGCCGGGCCGCCTATGGTTACGATCAGCGCTTCGAAGTGCTCGGCAGCAAGGGTATGCTGCAGGCAGGCAATGTGCGGCCCACCGAAGTGACTGGCTGGTCGGCCAATGCCGTGTCGGTCGACGTGCCGGAGCCGTTCTTTCTCGAGCGTTATCGGCAGGCCTATGCCGCGGAAATGGCACATTTTGTCGAGGCGCTGACCACCGGCACACCTGTGCGTACGACAATCGATGATGGCGTCAAGGCACTCGAGTTGGCTCAACTCGCTACGCTTTCGTGGCAGAGGAAAGGCGAGACGCTTCAGGTGATGTCTGAGGGAGGCGCGTAACACCCTCTGGCGCGGCATAGCGGCGTCCTCGAAGCGCGGGAGTCGTTCATCACATCAGAGCCCCAATCGATGCGTCAGAGAAAGCGCGTTCCAAAAGAAAAACGCCCCGCAGGGCGTTTTTCAAAACCTCGGGACAGCAGGGAGCTCGCGCTTCCCGCCGACAACACGCGATCAGAACTTGTGACGGATACCGACGCGGAAGGCCAGCTGGTTGTCCGCACCCGTGCCCGACGTGCTGAAGTAGCTCGTGCTCGAACCGATCTGCGCTTGCAGATCTTGCGTGCCGTTGTGGCCTGCGGCGATCTGGTAGATACCCAGTGCGTACACGTCCGTACGCTTGCTCAGCGCGTAGTCGACGCTCAGGTCCACCTGGTTCCAGTGGCCCGTGTTGGCGTTGCTCAGGTGCATGTAGGTGTAGCCTGCGCCTGCCGTCAGTGCCGGCGTGAACGCGTACTTCGCGCCAGCTTCGTATGCAGCGAACGTCGTCGTGCCGCCCGTGATCGGCTCGAAGCGCGTGTTCGTGTACAACGCCCACAGCGTCGCTGCACCGATCGAGTAACGGCCGCCGACGCCGAACGTGCGCAGATCGCGGACGCTGCCCGTCGACACATTGGCGATGGTCGTCGAGAACGAGGGCGTGGATTGGCTCGGGTAACGGATGTCCGTGTACGCCGCGCCGATGCCGAACGGGCCGTTCGCATAGTTCAGGCCGAAGCTGTATGCGCGCGACGAACCTGCGACCGGTGCCGCGACCGTGCCGCTTGCCGGCGAACCGGCGAATGCGCCAGCCTGGTTCGAGAAGCCGTACATCGCGCCGAAGGTCAGACCCGCGAAATTCGAGCTGCTGAACTTGACCGCGTTGTTGATGCGGCTCGACGTCAACTGGTCGACGTCGTTGATGTGATAAGCGTAGTTACCCGCGACGGTTTGGCCACCGGTCGAGTAGTTGCCGCCCAGGTAGTCCGTCGAAAAGGAATACTGGCGACCGAACGTCAGCGAGCCGATGTCGTTCTTCGACAGACCGACGTACGCTTGACGACCGAAGAGCGCGCCGCCCTGGCCGAGCGTGCCGTTGCCGCTGTTGAAGCCGTTTTCCAACACGAACAGCGCCTTCAGGCCGCCACCGAGGTCTTCCGTACCACGCAGGCCCCAACGGCTGCCTTGAGCAACGCCGTCGTCGTACTTGAAGAGCTTGTCGTGGCTGGTGCCCGACTTGGAGTTGTTCACGTAGCTGATACCGGCATCGATCAAACCATACAGCGTGACGCTGCTTTGCGCATGGGCGGCGCTGGCGAAGACGGCGAGAGTAGCGGCGGTCAATAGTTTCTTGTTCAAGACATTCTCCGATGAAAAATTAAGCGATCGCGACGCCGGCTCTCCGGCAAGGTCGTGCGATGGGCCGAAATTTAAGGGAATGCAGAGTAAGGTTTGTGACAGCTTTGGTTATATTTGCGACCTGTCGTGCCAGCGCGACACTCAGCGACACTCACATAGCTTCGCTATCGGAAATCACGCAGGCCGCCCGCGCATAAGCTTTTTCGGTTTCGCGCGGCTATGCGTATGAAAAATGATTGGTTTCAGGGCGCCGCGGCCGCATGCGACGATGCGCGCCTATCCATCAGAACCGCTTGTGGGGGAACGCATGCAACGCCGGACAATCATTCAGAATCTGCTCGCCATCGCCGCCGTTTCGCTGACGGCAACGTTTGCGCACGCGGACGGCAAACAACTCAGGATCGGCACGATGAGCGGCCCGGATGCACAGATCTGGTCGGTGGTGACCAAGGTCGCCGCGCGTGAAGGACTGAATGTGAAGGTCATCGAATTCAACGACTACGTGCAGCCGAATGCCGCACTGGACGCGGGCGACCTCGACGCCAACGGCTTTCAGCACCAGCCGTTTCTCGACAGCCAGATCAGGCAGCGCGGCTACAGGATCGTCAATGTCGGCCTGACCTATGTTGCGCCGATGGGCTTCTACGCGAACCAGCTCAAGTCGCTGAAGGACTTGCCCGAGGGCGCGAAGGTCGGCATCCAGAACGATCCGTCGAACGGCAACCGCGCGCTGCTGTTGCTGCAGAAGTACGGCGTGATCAAGCTGAAGCCGGGCGTCGGCACGAACGGCGTCAACGCGACGCCGCTCGACGTCGCCGACAACCCGAAGAAGATCAGGCTGGTCGAACTCGACGCCGCGCAATTGCCGCGTGCGCTCGGCGACCTCGACGCCGCGTCGATCAATACCGACTACGCGGTCAAAGCCGGCCTGCAGCCGACCAAAGACGCCATCGCGATCGAAGACCTCAAGGGTCCGTACGCGAATCTGATCGCGGTGCGTGCGCAGGACCGCAATCAGCCGTGGGTCAAGAAACTGGTGGCGGCCTATGAATCGGACGAGGTGCGCCGCTACATCGATACGCAATTCAAAGGCGCGATCATTCCGGCGTTCTGAGCGATCCGGTTTGATTAATTGCTCAACAGCGAGCCGCTTCTGAACGCCTTCGCGCCGGCAATGCGTGCGAACTCCAGGCCGGCCGTCGCGAAGCGCGTCAAATGCCGTGCGTACAACACGCCGGCCACACCGCTCTTCAAGGTCACGACGCGATCGGTCAGCGGATCGACGATATCGGCGATTTCCGTACCCGCATCGACCCAGGTGCCGACTTCGCAGCGGTACACCAGTACGCCGCTGATCGGCGCGACGAGCGGCTCGGCGCCGGCGAGCGGCGTCGCGGCGAATTCGAGCGCAGGTAGCGGGGCGGGCGTCCCTTCGATCACGCCGCGCGAGGTCAGGTACTCGATGATCGCCTGTGCATCGCGCTCGGCGTATTCGTACGACACCTCGCGCTGGCCGCGCAGTTCGATCGTCACCGAGATCGCGCCGTTCGGAATCGGGAAGCGCTCGCCGTACCGGCCGCGCAGATCCGACCAGCAGAAGCTGTGAATTTCGTCGAACGGATTGCCCACCGAATTCAGCGCGAGCAATGACGCCTTCGCGTCCAGATAGCACGCGAGAGGCTCGACTTCCGGCCACAGATCGGGGTTCGTGTAGAGGTGCATCGCGGCTTCCCAGTCGCAATGCAGATCGAGCACGACGTCGGCGTCGTAGGACAGCTTTTGCAGCGCGAGACGCTGCGATTCAAGCTCGGTATCCGGCTCTTGCTCGTCGAGCGCCTCACGCATCGCCGCGCGGATCGCGAGGCGATTGGCGTCGATGTCCCCGCTCAGGCGCGCCTCGATGCGCGGCTGTATAAGCGCCGACAGGTCGTAGAAGTTACGGTTGAAGTTCTGCGCGGTGTTGGTTTCGAAGCGGCCGCTCAGGTGGCCGAGAAAGTGCTGATTCAGGCCGATCGGATTCGCCACCGGCACGATCACGACTTCGCCGCGCACCTTGCCGACGGCTTCGAGCGCGGCGAGCTTGCGGCGCAGCGCCCAGGACACCAGCATGCCGGGCAACTCGTCGGCATGCAGCGACGACTGGATGTAAATCTTCTGCCCGCCGCCGGGACCGTAGTGAAAACTCGTCAGGTTGCGGGCGGTGCCGAGCGTCGGTGCGATCAGCGGATGGGTTCGGGTTTGCATGGTTTTCAGGTGCGCTGGCAAGTGGGGCGGCCGCGCTATGTCGTTGATTACAGGGGGAAGATTGTCTCGTGGTCGGTTTGCGGCGGGCCGTCCGCGCGGCGCCTCGATCGCACGATCTTAGCCGATATGGCGGGGCGGATGGTTTTGCGCTGTATCGTGCGGAGGGTCTTGCAAACAAAACGGGCCCCGCGTGTGGCGGGGCCCGTCCTGGTTACGTTGCCTCGCGCGGCGCGCCTTCAGACACGCCACGCTGGGTCGGCTGCCGTATTAGCCGCCGTACACGTCGAAGTCGAAGTACTTCTTCTCGAGCTTCTTGTACGTACCGTCCTTGATGATGTCGGCAATCGCCTTGTCGACCTTCGCCTTCAGATCGGTGTCTTCCTTGCGCATGCCGATGCCGGCACCGTTGCCGAGGATCTTCGGATCTTCCAGATCCTTGCCGACGAACTCGAAGCCCGCGCCGCGCGGCGTCTTCAGGAAGCCGATGTCAGCTTGCACCGCGTCTTGCAACGCTGCATCCAGACGGCCCGACAGCAAGTCGGCGTAGACCTGGTCCTGGTTCTGATACGGCACGACCTTCGCGCCCTTCGCTTCCCAGTAAGTCTTTGCGTAGGTTTCCTGGATCGTGCCCTGCTCGACGCCTACCGACTTGCCCTTGAGCGAATCGGCCGTCGGCATGATGCCCGAACCCTTCTTCGCGACGAGGCGCGTCGGCGTGTTGAACAGCTTCGACGAGAAAGCAATCTGCTCGGCGCGTTGCGGCGTCATGGACATCGACGACAGCACGCCGTCGAACTTCTTCGCCTTCAGTGCCGGGATCATGCCGTCGAAGTCGTTTTCGACCCATACGCATTTGGCCTTCAGGCGTGCGCAGATTTCATTGCCGAGGTCGATATCGAAACCAGCGAGCTTGCCGTCCGAGCCCTTCGACTCAAACGGAGGATAGCTGGCGTCAACGCCGAAACGGATAGTCGACCAATCTTTAGCGTGTGCGCCAATCGAGACGGTGGCAAGCAGAGCGACCGTCAAAGCCGCTAGCAGTTTTTTCACTGTTTTACTCCTCGGTGTAGTTCAAATTCTCCCGCATGCGGTTGTGCCGTAGCGGGACGTCCGGCACGACTTACGACCGGACCTGGTTGAGTCTGCCGGCCGGGGCGGCCGGTAGCGCGCGCCAAGCTTACCAGTTCAAAAAGATTGGGTAGCTAGTGAAACACCGGATAGCGAACGAGAATAGCTTCTAAAGCCTGAATAGGGCGGTAATTTGACTGCATCGTTGATGCGAATCGTATCGCTTGGCTTTCTATCGCTTGCTGTTTGTAAAGGTGCTGTAAAGAACTTGGCTAGTGTGTGGATTCGAAGCGGATTTCGGCGCAGACCAGCTTGACTATCAGGCTGGCTGTGAAAATCACCTTGCTATTCCCTTCGCGCTCCCTGCCTCCTGCCCGTTGCCGAACGAATCCGCGGGTTCATCCCTGGCGGTGCCATGTCAGGCGCGCCAAGGCTTGCGCTTCGACCGTTCCCTCGACCCGATCCAATTAAAGATCCAGTGCGGCCATCCGTTATACATAAGTAAGCGCGAGGCGAGCCGTTGCGTGCATCCTGCCGGTAGCCTGTTCCCGCCGGTGCCGGCGAGACCTGGCCAACAACGCCCTCCCTGGCGCTATCATCGACGCGCTGCGCGCCTGCCATACAGCGTCGACGAGCTTATCTGTCTGAACGAAGTCATTCGACACCCTGCCGGCGGCCAACTGCCGCCTTTCGGTAGACGCTCGTCGTCACGGCATTGCGCCGGGCGATGTTGATGGAATGCACACGATTTGGAGGGCAGATGAAGTGCACGGTGGCAACCCATCTTTCCAGCCGCGAATCGCAGCCGGTGCCCGGCGCCCGGATGGCCGGCCCCCGGATGCCCGGCGCCCGGATGGCCGGCCCCCGGATCCATCGCGCAACGACGCTTTTTCCCGGATTTTTGACACTGCTGCTGAGCGCCGTTTTCTGCGCTAGCCTTTTATCTGCCGCGCCGGTTGCCGCCGACGAGAAGGTTCTGCGCGTGCTGGCATGGCCGGGGTATGCGGACGGCGACGTGGTCAAAGCTTTCGAAGCGCGTTTCCATGCGAAGGTGGAAGTCACGCTGGTCGATTCCGACGAGGCGCTATGGGACCAGATGCACACCAAAGACGCGCCGCAATTCGACGTGCTGGCAGCCAATACCGCCGAAATCCAGCGCTATACCCGCGCGAATCTGCTGACGCCGCTCGATCTGGCCAGTCTGCCCAATACCCGACGACAATTGCCGCGTTTTCAGGCGCTGTCGTCGATTCCGGGATTGACGGCGGCGGGCAAGGTGTACGCCATTCCATTCACCTATTCGTCGATGGGACTGATCTATGATCGCAAGCAGATTGCCGTTGCGCCGCGCTCGATGCGCGAATTGTGGAACCCGCGTTACCGCGGCAAGGTTCTCGACTTCAACAGCGCCCAGCATAATTTCTCGTTCACGGCGCTGGCACTGGGCTATGCTCATCCCTTTCAGCTCGATGCCGCGCAGATGCGGGTAATCGCCCACAAGCTGGTCGAGTTGCGCCGCAACTTGCTGACGTATTACACCCTGCCGGAAGAGGCGACCGCGTTCTTCATTCGACACAAGGCTGCCTTGATGTTCGGCAACTATGGCACCCAGCAGGTCGCTTTGCTGCGTCGCGCCGGCGCGGACGTGGGCTATGTGATTCCCGACGAAGGCGCGCTCGCGTGGCTCGACTGCTGGTCGATGACCCGTTCGGCGGCCGATCGTCCGCTTGCGCTCGCGTGGATCAACTACATGCTCGAACCGGACGTCAGCGAGTTGTTGACCCAGCGCCAGGGGCTCGCCAACACCTTGACCGAGCCCGCGGAATACCGCGACGACGCGCGCATCGTCTGGATCGGCCCGGTAGAGGACATCCAGCGGCGCGAGGAGCTGTGGCGCAAAATCGTGTCGGGAGACCGCTCGGAGCGCTTTTGATGATGCGTCCAGGCCTGACGTTCAAGTTGTCGGTGCTGCTTGCGTGCATTGGTGTGCTGGCGTCTGGCGCGACCGGCTATTACGCGTATCGTGCCAATCGCACGATGCTGGTGAACGAAGCCGAACACAGCCTGCTGACCTCGACGGAACTGCTGGGCCAGCGCTTTTCAGCGGCGATCGACGATGCCGCTGCCGACGCACAGGTGCTCGGCAGCATTCCGTCCGCGGCCGAGGTCGCGCAGACCGACGACGGTCTTGGCCCGAATGCGCCGCGCGAAAGTCTGGCACAGGTGTTTGCCAGTTTCATGACGCACCACCCCGAATATTTGCAGATCCGTCTGATCACCCGTGAGCACTACGGGCTGGAGCTGATCCGTTTCGATCGAGACGCGAGGCATACGCTGCGCGTCGAGGGGCGCGCGTTGCAGGAGAAAGGCCAGTTCGCGTACGTGTTCGATACGCTCGCCTTGCCGCCGGAGCGCATCTACACCTCGCCGATCACGATCAATCGCGAGTACGGCGCGCATTCGGCCGAAGGCAAACCGACGCTGCGGCTCGGCACGCCGGTGGCGAACGAACGCGGCGCGGTGGTGGGCGCCGTGGTTCTCGACATCGACCTCGCCGGATTGCTCAAACGGTTGCAGAGCGACCTGCCGCGCAACTATCAGGTCTATCTCGCCAACGAGTGGGGCGATTTCCTGGTCCATCCCGATGCGTCGAAAACGTTCGGCTTCGACAAGGGGCGGCGCTTCTTGATGCAGGACAGTTTTGCCGCCACCCGGCCGCTCTTCGAGCAGTCCGAAAGCGAAGTACTTCTGAACGGTCGGGCGCGCTCGGGGCAGGACGCAGGCCAGGTGCTCGCGTTCGTTCGCCGGCCGTTCGGCGGGGCCGAAGGCAATCGCTTCATCGTGCTGGGTCTCGCCAAGCCGCTCGACGATGTGCTCTCCGGCGCCAACCTGCTGGGCGGCCGGATCATCCGGATGGTGCTGATTTCGAGCGCGCTGGCGCTTCTGCTCGCGATCCTGTTTGCCCGCGCGCTCACCAAGCCTTTGCACATTCTGTCGCACGCAGCGACCCATCTGTTTGCCGGACACTCGATGGAAACGCTGCCGCTCAAACGCACCGACGAAATCGGCGTACTGGCGCGCTGCTTCGATCGTCTGCGCCGCGAAATCAAATCGCAAATGGATGTGCTGCATAACAAGCAACATGAACTTGTTCATCTCGCCACGCACGACATGTTGACCGGTCTGCCCAACCGCATGTTGTTCATGCAGAAGCTCGAGGCGGCGATCGAGGAGGCGACGCGGCGTGACGAACGGCTGGCCGTGCTGTTCGTCGATCTGGACCGCTTCAAGCAGATCAACGATCGGTTCGGCCATTCCGTCGGCGACAAGGTGCTCGTGGCGGTGGCGCGGCGTCTGAGAAACGGGCTGAACGCCGGCGATCTCGTGGCTCGGCTGGGCGGCGACGAGTTCATCGTGCTGATCCAAGGCTCGCGGTCCGCCGATGCGGCGCCCAGGATCGCGGTGCGGATCATGGACACGCTGAATGAGGCGTTGCCGATCGACGGGCATTGCCTGACGGTGGGCGCCAGCATCGGCATCAGCCAGTTTCCGCTCGACAGCGCCACTGCCGAGGCGTTGCTGCTCAACGCCGACGCAGCGATGTACGCGGCCAAATCCGGCGGCCGTTGTGCGTATCTGAGCTACCAGGACCTGCTCGACACGCAGAAGCTCGAAGAGGAGCGCCGCGCGCAAGCGGGCGCGGAAGGTGGCGACGTCGAGCCTACCGCTGGGAGCGCCGGTCTGGCGCTGTGAGCCGGGCTGAACGCCTGACGGTCCGGACGCTCGCGGCCAGCAACGCGTTCATTGCGAAGCGGCCGTCGCGCCGCGTGCGCCGTTTTCGTGGAGCAAGTGCAGCGCGTCGTGAAGCGCGGTGGTGAAGCGCGGCTGCGCGGCGAGATGCGCCGGAAACACTTCCCGCACGGACAACAACGCGGCGAGCAGCGCCTGAGGCTCGCCACGCGCCGACGCCGCGAGCGCTGTCAACCTATCGCCAAGCGGATCACTGATTTCGTAGCGTGTGCCGTCGTCCGCATGGCCACGTAAAAACATCATCCATGCAGCGACTGCCAGCGCCAGACGCGTGAACGGCTGGCCCGCCTCGATCCTGGCTGCAATTGTGCCGAGCAGACGCGGTGGAATCTTCTGGCTGCCGTCCATGGCGATCTGCGCGCAGCGATGTTTGAGCGCCGGGTTCGCGTAACGCTCGAGCAGTGCGTCCCGGTACGCGAGCAGATCGAACGACGCGGGCACGATCAGGGTCGGCGCGATTTCGTGCGTCATCATCGCGTGAATGAGATTGCGCATGGCGGGGTCGGCGATCGCCGCGTCGATGGTACCGAAGCCGCCCAGCATCGACAGATACGCAAGCGTCGAATGCGTGCCGTTCAGCATGCGCAGCTTCGCCAGCTCGAACGGCGTGACGTCGCCGACGAGTTGCGCGCCGACCGCGTCCCACGCGGGACGTCCCCCCGGAAAACGATCTTCGATCACCCACTGCCGGAACGGCTCGCATGGCACCGGCGCGGCGTCGCGATAGCCGAGCGCGGCGGCGGCCGTGGCGCGTTCGGCGCCGGTGGTGGCCGGCACGATGCGATCGACCATCGTCGATGGAAACGCGACCTCGGCGGCGATCCAGTCGGCCAACGACGGATCGAGTTGCCGTGCGAACGAACAGACCACCTGGCGCAGCGCGGCGCCGTTATGCGCGAGGTTGTCGCATGACAGTACGGTGAACGGCTTGCCGTGCGCAGTGCCGGCATTGCCCGCACTGTCACGCCGCTCGCGCAAGGCGGCCACGAGAATGCCCGGCACCGTGCGCGGCGCGAGCCGGTGTGCCAGATCGTGTGCGACGGCGGCATCGTCGAGCGCGACCTCGCCCGTTTTCGGGTCGCGGCAATAGCCTTTTTCAGTCACCGTCAGCGAAACGATTCGCACCAGTGGATCGGCAAGCCGTGCGAACAGCGCCGCGTGATCGTGCGGCATGGCCAGCACTTCACGCAGTGCGCGCACGACCGTCACATTCGCGCCGTGCGGCCCGCGTTCGACCACGCTGTACAAACCTTGCTGCGCCATGAGCGTGTCGCGCTTGCCGAGGTCGCCTTGCAGCGTCACGCCGCAAATACCCCAATCGCCACCCGCGGCCAGCATGGCTTCTTCCGTATAGAGCGCCTGATGCGCGCGATGAAAATTGCCGATGCCCAGATGCACGATGCCGATGCGCGGCTCGCGCCACTGCGGTGACAACAGGTGGGCTCCCAGTGCGGGCAATGCGTGGCGGGCGAGGCGCGGCAGGGCGTCGGCAGATGTCATGAGCGGCGATCCAGAGAGCGGGGACGGGCTTGAAAAGGGCTTAACAAGGGCTTAACAAGGGCCTGAAAAGGGTTTGAAAAACGGTGTCGATTAGCGGGAAAACCCTGATTTGACGATTGGATATACTTGTATGGTAGCATCGTTCGCACGGCTCCGGTGATGCATGACATAGGTGCTTTCGCCGCTCGGCCACCGCTCCAGAGCCGCCACGAAAAGCTGCGAGTTGCATGCCGCCGCATGGCGCGGTCCGCAACTCGCCTCTGCAAGGAAGATGTCATGAAGATCGTTCGCGCCGACGTGATCGTCACGTGCCCAGGCCGCAATTTCGTCACACTGAAAATCGTCACTGACGAAGGCGTGCACGGTATCGGCGACGCAACGCTGAACGGCCGCGAGCTTGCGGTCGCGTCGTATCTGCAAGACCACGTGTGTCCGCTGTTGATCGGTCGCGATCCGGGCCGTATCGAAGACACCTGGCAGTACCTGTACAAAGGCGCGTACTGGCGCCGCGGTCCGGTCACGATGACGGCGATCGCTGCCGTCGACATGGCGCTGTGGGACATTCTCGGCAAGGTCACGGGCATGCCACTGTACAAGCTGCTCGGCGGAGCGTCGCGCGACGGCGTGATGGTGTACGGCCATGCCACCGGCCGCGACATTCCCGAGGCGCTCGATCGCTACGCCGAACACATCGAAGCCGGCTATCGGGCCATCCGCATTCAATGCGGCGTGCCGAATATGCGCTCGGTGTACGGCGTATCGAAAGGTAGCGGCATGTACGAGCCTGCCACCAAAGGCGCGGTCGAAGAGCAGAGCTGGTCGTCGGAAAAGTATCTCGACTTCGTGCCGAAGTTGTTCGAAGCGGTGCGCGACAAGTTCGGTTTCGATACGCATTTGCTGCATGACGTCCACCACCGTCTGACCCCGATCGAGGCGGCGCGTCTCGGCAAGTCGGTCGAGACGTATCGCCTGTTCTGGATGGAAGACCCGACGCCCGCGGAAAATCAGGCCGGCTTCAGGCTGATTCGCGAGCATACGGTCACGCCGATAGCGGTCGGTGAAGTGTTCAACAGCATCTGGGACTGCAAGCAGTTGATCGAGGAGCAACTGATCGACTACATCCGCGCGACCTTGACGCACGCAGGCGGCATTACGCATCTGCGGCGCATTGCCGATTTTGCTTCGCTATACCAGGTGCGCACCGGTTGCCACGGCCCATCCGATCTGTCGCCGGTGTGCATGGGCGCAGCGCTCCACTTCGATCTGTGGGTGCCGAATTTCGGCGTGCAGGAGTACATGGGTTTTCCGGCGGAAGCGCTCGAGGTGTTCCCGCATGCATGGCGCTTCGATCACGGCATGATGCATCCCGGCGAGGCGGCAGGGCACGGCGTCGATATCGACGAAACGGCTGCCGCGCGTTATCCGTACGACCCCGCCTATCTGCCGGTCGCGCGTCTCGAAGACGGGACGCTGTGGAACTGGTGAGCGGGTGGCACGGCACATACGTCCGGGCAAACCTTCTCGCCGTCATCTTCTTCAATAGCGCAGCCCTGAGCGCGCGACTTTTGCCCTACCGGAGTTCACCATGCTGGCAGCCGTGCTTCACGAACCCAAACTGATCCGCATCGACGAAGTCGAGCCGCCCGAACCCGGCCCCGGCCAGGTGCGCGTGCGCGTGCGCGCCGGCGGCATTTGCGGTTCGGATCTCTCTTACTACTTCAAGGGCAAGAGCGGTGACTTCGCGGTGCGCGAGCCGTTCGTGCTCGGGCATGAGGTGGCCGGCGAGATCGATTTGCTCGGCGTGGACGTCGGCGCGGACCTGAACCTGACACCCGGGCAGCGCGTCGCCGTCAATCCTGGGCTCGCCTGCGGGACGTGCCGCTTTTGCATCGGCGGCATGCCGAATCACTGCCTCAACATGCGCTTCATGGGTAGCGCATCGACGTTTCCGCATACGCAGGGCATGTTCCGTCAGTACATCGTCGTCGCGGCGCGGCAGTGCGTGCCGGTGCCGGCTGGTGTCGATTTCGCGCAGGCGTCGATGGCCGAGCCACTCGCCGTTGCGTTGCATGCGGTGAAGCAGGCAGGCTCGCTGGTCGGCGCGAGCGTCCTGCTGGTGGGCTGCGGGCCGATCGGCTGCATTCTGCTGACGGTCGCCCGCCGCGCGGGCGCGCATCGCACAGTCGCGCTCGATCTGTCGAGCCGCGCGTTGCAGGTTGCCTGGCTGCTCGGCGCGGATCAGACCGTGAACGCCGCGGACAGCGCCACGATCGATCAATGGTCCGCGCAACGCGGCACCTTCGACGTCGTCATTGAAGCGTCGGGCAGCCCCGCGGGTCTCGACACGGCGCTGCGCTCGGCGCGGGCGGGCGGCACCGTGATCCAGGTGGGCAATCTGCCGGCAGGCCAATCGCCGGTGGCGGCCAATCTCGTGATGGCCAAAGAACTCCGCTACCAGGGCTCGTTCCGTTTCACCGACGAATACGCGATCGCCGCCGATGAAATCGCCTCCGGCAAGGTCGATCTGCGGCCGCTGATGACGCATGCGTTCGCGATGAACGAGGCGAACCACGCGTTCGAAGTGGCGCTCGACCGCTCGCAGTCGATGAAGGTGCATCTGAACTTCGACTAGGCACTCGACATCCACTGACCGTGACCGGGGCGTTGCATCCGCCGCGCCACCACAATTCATTGAAACGCCCGTGACGAGGCGAACGCAAAGGAGACATCCGATGATCAAAAGCCAACGCTGGTTTGTCGTTGCGCTGCTGTTTCTGGCAGGCGTGATCAACTATCTCGACCGCTCGGCGCTGTCGATCGCCGCGCCGCTGATCCAGAAGGACCTGCACTTCTCGCATGCGCAGATGGGCATCGTGTTCAGCAGTTTTTTCGTCGGCTACGCGCTGTTCAATTTTGTCGGCGGCGTGCTCTCGGACAAGGTCGGCGCGAAGCGCGTGTTCGGCACCGCGATGGGCGTCTGGTCGGTTTTCTGCGGGGCGACCGCATTGGCGACGGGCATCGGTTCGCTGATCGTGCTGCGCGTGTTGTTCGGCATGGGCGAAGGTCCGTTCAGTTCGTCGAACAGCAAGATGGTCAATAACTGGTTTCCACGCAGGGAAGTCGCGAGCGCGATCGGCGTGATCAGTTCGGGCACGCCGCTCGGCGGCGCGCTGGCCGGCCCGGTGGTCGGCTTCATGGCGGTGCAGTTCGGCTGGCGCTGGGCCTTTGTCGCGATCATGATGCTGGGGCTCGCGTGGCTCGTAGTGTGGGCGGCGACGACCACCGAACATCCGCACGAAAATTCGCGCGTGACGTCTGACGAGATGGATCTCATCCGCGCGGGCCAGGCCGATGAACATGCCATCGCTCACTCGGCCGATGGCGAACGGTTCGGTTTGGGCCACTTCTTGCGCAAGCCGATCATTCTCGCGACCGCCTTTGCGTTCTTCTCATACAACTACGTGTTGTTCTTCTTCCTGTCGTGGTTCCCGACCTACCTGACCGAAGCACATCATCTGAGCTTGCATGACATGAGCTTCGCAACCGTGATTCCATGGGTGCTCGGCAGCATCGGGCTGGCGGCAGGCGGCTTCATCTCGGACTTCATCTTGCGTCTGACCGGCAAGCCGCTGCTCTCGCGCAAGCTCGTCCTCGGCACCTGCCTCGGCGCGGCAGCGGTGTGCGTGGCGTTGGCCGGACGCGTTGCCAGCGTGCAGGGCGCGGTTGCGCTGATGTCGGTGTCCATCTTCTTCCTGTATGTGACGGGCGCGGTCTACTGGGCCGTGATTCAGGACACGGTGCCGCGCGAACATGTGGGCGGCGTGGGCGGTTTCGTGCATTTGCTGGCGAATCTGGCCGGCGTGATCGGGCCCGCGGTGACCGGCTTCATCGTCGAGGCGACTCACGGCACTTACGGCAGTGCGTTCGTGTTGGCGGGAGCGGTCGCGGTGCTCGGCGCGGCGTGCTCGCTGGTATGGATTCGTGAGCCGCGCGCAAGCGCTCTGCGGATGAAACGTGCATGGTAGTATGGTGCGACGCGCTTGCATGGGTTCAGCGCGCGTGCCGTCCCCCTCGTATTTCATCCGCTGCTTTGTCCGATGAACAAAAACCTTCACGCTGCCGACTCGTCTTTCTCCGCCGAGATGCCGCTCGCTGCGCCGCGCGCGCGGCGGCGCGCGGCCGTGCCGACTGGCCCGCGCGCCGAACTGCCGGATCTGACCGCCAGCGTCTCGTTCGATTCTCACGAGCCGATCGGCAAACAGATTTTCCGCGCGTTGCGCCAGGCGATTTTCGTCGGGCAGATGGTGCCGGGCACGCCACTCTCGGAGAAGGAAGTGTCGGACATGTTTCAGGTGTCGCGGCAGCCGGTGCGCGAAGCGTTCATCAAGCTGGTCGAAGCAGGCGTGCTGCAGGTGCTGCCGCAGCGCGGCACCTTCGTTAAACGCATTTCGCCGCGCCAGGTGCGCGAAGGCCGCTTCATTCGGGAAGCGATCGAGACAGCCGTAGTGCGCAAGGCGGCTGTGTCGATCACCGACGAACAGTTGCAGGCGCTCGCCGACAATCTTCGCGATCAGAAGCTCGCCGCGAAATCGAACGACACGGCCGCCTTCCTCGCGCTCGACGAAGCCTTTCACTATGCGATCGCCCAGGCCATCGACTGCACGGCGGCGTGGGAGACGATTCAGGACATCAAGGCGCAGATGGATCGGGTGCGCTATCTGAGCTTGCCCGACGTTTCGCCGCTCGACTTGCTGATCAGGCAGCATGCGAAGATTCTTGCCGGGCTGCGCGCGCACGACCCCAGCGCCGCGGAAGAAGCGATGCGCCGGCATCTGCGCGAGATTCTGGTGTCGCTGGGGCCGATTGCCGAGCGCAATCCCGAGTGGTTCGAAGCGGACGAGCTGGAGCGCGTACCGCTGTCGACCTGACGTGCTCCCATACGCGGCCCGGATAAGCGCTCCGATAAGCGGCCCGCGTGCCTTCCGTCTCGCATGCGGCCTGAGCGCTTCGCAGCCTGACCCACGATTCCCCCGATTCATCCCTCCCGGCTGTGCCGCTTGTCGACACCCGCGTGTCGACACGGCTTCTCGACAGCCAATCATCAGACGATTTCACCGCCGAAAACGCGAGACAACTTTGCTTCGAACGGTGCATCGCCGAGCGCCGAAGCAATCGTTTGCGCGCATCTTGAGGTAACTATTTTTGTTTTTGCGGAGGCGTTTTCCGCCTATCAACTTTCTCCACCGGCCTGCCGAAAACCACGTTACAGCAACGAGACTGAGTGGAGATGCGCGTGAAACGACAGATGGTGTTGGTGGTGGCCGTTCTCGCGTTGGCCGGATGCGCACAGATGCCCGCGTCGACCGCTGCGCGCACGGACAAGGCGCCGAACGAAGTCATCAGTTTCGAGATTCCGCCGGACGCGCTCGGCGCGCGCGACCCGCAGCTCACCGCCGTGCTCGCCAAAGCAGGCGCGTTGGCTGCCGCGCAAAAGCAGTCCACGGTCGTTCTCGTCACCGCGCTGGGTCAGGATTTCGCGTACCTGAATCAGGCTGTATGGAAGGGCGTGCCGGCACAGCGAATGACCAAAGTGAGCTTCGAGAATCGGACCGCCGGCCTCGGTCAGCCGTATAGCGTGTCGATCAGGACGGTTCAATGAAGGAGGCCATCGAGATGTTCCGGGTGACTTTACTGACGGCGGCAACGCTGCTGAGTGCGCCGGCCTTTGCGGGGCAGCCGGGGGCCGACCTGCAGTCGGCGAGCGCTTTTCCCGCCGCGGCGGACAAGGTGTATCCGCCGCTGCCGTCGCTGGCGATGCTGCCGCCGTCGAGCGGCGACGATGACGACTTGCCGCTGAAGCCGGCGCAGCATCGAAAGAAGCCGCGTGCGCTGGTACACGTTCAGGAGATCAAGCCGCCACCGGCCCCGGTGGCGCGGCTCGTCGTATCCGACGCCTCGCACGCTTACCTCGACTCCGTGCAACGGCAGATCGATCAGGCGTCGATCAAGTAAGTCGGCCGGCGAGCCGGAGCTCACTCCTCTTTATCGCTATCAAGCGGAAGGATGAATCATGTCCTTGAAAATCTGCGTTACTGCGCTCGCATGGCTGTCGGTGTGCGGTACGGCGTACGCGGCCGACGATTGCTTCAACGAAGCCGCGGCTTATCAGGGCGTCAACCCGTGGGTGTTGCGCGCGGTTGCGTGGTACGAATCGAAGGGGGACCCGAGCGCCATCCGGCAGAATGCGAACGGTTCGATCGACGTCGGGCAGTTGCAGATCAATTCGATCCATTTCAGCGACCTCAAGCGCGAAGGCGTACCGCATCGCGCGCTGACCGACCCGTGCGTCAACGTCTACGTGGCCGCCTGGCTGCTCAAACAGAAGATGGTCAAGCACGGCAATACCTGGCGCGCGATCGGCGCCTACCATTCGGAATCGCCGAAACGGCGCGACGCCTACGCACGCGGCATTCAGCAGGTACTGGTCGCATGGGGGCAGTTGCCGTCCGCCCGCTAGGCACGTCCGGCACGAGCGAGCCGCCCGCGCAGGGCATCGGCGTGGGCCGGGTGCCGGCGTGCGCGCCGCCGTCACGAAAACGCAGCGTTGATCGACTATCATGAGGCGCCCGAGGGCCTCGCTTTCACGACGCGCGACGCGGCGCCATGCATGCCACATCGTGCGAATCAAGCGGCGCCTTGCCAACCGCGCCTGCTGAGGCTTCCCCGTGATCGGATCACATACGCGTAAAGCGGCAGTGCTAGTGGCGCTTGCCGGTATCGGCCTCGCCATCGGCGCGCCTTTCGTCCTCAATTCGCACGCGGCGCTCGCCGGGCTGCGCGACGTCTCCTTGTATGTCTTCGTTGCTCTTGTCGCGAGTGCCGCGCTCAGCGCGATGGCCAAGGCCGGCAAGCTGCATCTGATGCAAACCGCGCTCGGCTTTCGTGTGAGCTTCCTGCGCACTTTCGCCATCACGCTGGCCACCGATTTCGCGTTTCTGGCCTCTCCGCTGGGCGCGGCAGGCTACGGGGTCAATCTGGGCTTGCTGCAGCGCGCCGGCGCATCCTGGGCGCTGGCGACAACCGTCGTCGGCGCGGATCAGGCGCTCGACCTGGCGTTTTTCGCGAGCGCCGTGCCGATTTCCCTTCTGTTTTCATTCGGGCCGCTGACCCGGGTGATGCCACGCGAAACTGCGCCGCCCGTATTCGCCGTGTTGGCCTGCGGCGCGTTGTTAGCCTGCGTCGTCTGGTTCAACCGCCGGCGTGTCGCGGCGGCATTGGATGCCACCGGCCAGCGGGTTCGTTGGCTGAACGAGCGGCGAGCGAGGTGGAGCCGGTTTTGCCGCAGCGTTCGCGCGCAATGGCTGCAACTGGTGGCCGTACCCAGGTGGCGGCTTGCCGCATTGTTGTTGCTGACGACGCTGCAATGGCTGCTTCGCTATGGCGCTCTCTGGTTTATCTTGTGCGAACTCGGCTACCGCCTGCCGTTGGGTTTCGTGCTGGCCGTGCAGGCGGTCGCGCTGCATGCTGCGCTATGGACCGGTGTACCCGCTGGCGGTGGCACCGGCGATCTGGCGCTGGCGGCCGCGTTCGCGAGCTGGGTGCCCCGTGCGGGCATCGCGACGGCATTGGTGCAGTGGCGCTTCGCGACGCTCTACTGTCCGCTGATGCTGGGCGCGGCAGGTTTCGTTGCGCTTGCAACGAGGAGCGGCGGCACGCTCCCCGCAGCCGAATGAGTCACACGGCTAAAGCCAACCGAACGGCTCGGTGAACACGCTTCACTGCGAGTTGTCCGGCGCCTTTCTGATGCGCGCCGAAAAACGCGCGCGTGGACCGTGGTCGACGCGTAAGCAAAGCAGTTGAAAGGTCTGTGAAATCAACGCGAGCGGATAGGCCACCTTCAGGAGGTCGGCGATCATGCGCCATTCCGCACGTAGGCCCTTCCAGTAGCCGAGCTTCTCGGTCTTGCGAGCCTGCGTGACGTTCGGCCAATGAGAGACCGCAATGGGCAGGCGGCGCTCGATGATCCGGCGGTTCATGAACACCTCGACGCCGAAGCGTGGCAGGCCGTGAACCTCCTGCAACACTTCTCCCAGCAGCGTTTTTTTGACCACCCGCTCGCCCGAGACGAAATCGAGGCCAATGGCGCGAAACGCCAACAGACTGTTCTGGCGCAAGCTCAGGCTCACTTGCGCGCTGCCTTGCAAAACGGGTCGGGCGAGCGCGCTGATGTACTCGGCGTTCAGACCTTTCAGATCGGCATCCAGCAGCATGATCAGCTCGCCTTGCGCGGCTGCGATCCCGGCCGCCATGGCGGCGCTTTTGCCGCGGTTTTCGCCGCACCGGATCAATTGCACCGGCTTGAAGCGCTCGACGATCTCGGCGGTGCCGTCGGTCGAGCCGTCGTCCACGACAATGACTTCGGCGAACAAAGGGTGCGCGGCGGCCACGGCCAGCACCCTGCCGATGCGTGGCGCTTCGTTGTAAGCACAGATGACACAGGAAATTCGTGGGGGATGACTCAGTGGGGAGCGAGCAGTCATGGATTAGGCGGTCACGAAGAGGGGATGCCGTGCTGCACGCGCTGGGCCGCGGCCGAACCGCTGCCGCCCACGCCCAGCGAGGCTTGAAAGCATCTTCAAACGATCCGCGCGCCGGCCCGGTAAGTTGCGCGCGGCACCGGCAGCGTGTCGAGCATCGTCACACGCACGAAGTCGCCACGCAAGCCCGGCACGATCGCGCCACGGTCATGCAGACCGGCCGTGCGGGCCGGCTCGGCGGAGACGGTCGCCATGGCGCGCGGCAAACTCCAGCCGGCCTTGTCGACCAGTTCGAACACGGCGGTCAGCAAACTGGACGGCACGTAATCCGACGACAGGATATCGAGCAGGTCCGCTCCGGCCAGTTCGAGCGCCGACACGTTGCCCGAGTGCGAGCCGCCGCGCACGATATTCGGCGCGCCCATGATGGTCGAAATGCCGTGCTCGCGCGCCGTCTCGGCCGCGATGCGGGTGGTCGGAAATTCCGCCAGCACGATGCCCTCGGCCTTGGCCTGTTGGACGTGTTCGATCAGCGTGTCGTCGTGGCTCGCGACCGGGACGCCGAGCCGGTTGCAACGCTCGACGATCGCGCGCCGGTGCACGTCGGCGTAGCGCTGCTGTTCGTCGGTGAGCTCGGCCAGCGCCGTGGCGACGTGCTCGTCGCTCAGCTTGCCGTTGCGTTCCTGGAAGCGGCGCCATTGATCGCGGTCGTGCCATTGACGCTGGCCGGGCGTGTGGTCCATCACCGAGGCAAGCCGCAGTAATGGATGCGTGCACAACGAGTCGAATACTTCCACTACGTCGGCGGTAGCGATTTCGCAGCGCAGATGCAGGAAGTGTTCGGCGCGCAGCAGCTCGCGCTCGGAAAAGCGCGTGAGCGCTGCGGCGCATTGCGTTTGCAGATCGCGGCCACGCAGGCCGACATTCGATCGCGAGCCGATCGCGAGCGCATCGAACACCGTGGTGATGCCGGCCGCCGCCACCTGCGCGTCGTGGATCACGAAGGCGGCGTCGGTGTTCCATTGCACGCCGGGACGCGGCGCGAGGTGCTTTTCGAGATTGTCCGTGTGAAGTTCGATCAGGCCCGGCAACAGATAGTCGCCGTCCCAGTCTTCTGCCTCGCGCGCTGACGTCGTGCCGCGCTCGACGTCGCGGATCACGCCGTCTTCGATATGGACCACGCCGGTGAATACTTCATCTCGCGTCACGATGCGAGCGTTTTTGATCAACATCGATTTGCTCCGTAGTCAGTCGGATCCGAGCGCCTGGCTCAGTGTTCAGTTTAGTGCCGTCCCGTGTCGATCGACGACGTCAGTGACGTCAGTGACGAGAGGGCGGCTGGAGTTCGAGACGGCGTGTCGCCACCTTGTTGCGCGTATCTTCATCATGAAAGATACCGACTATCGCCGCGCCGCGCTCGCGCGCTTCGACGATCAGATCGGCGACGACGTCGCGATTTTCCGCGTCGAGCGAGGCCGTGGGTTCGTCGAGCAGCAACAGCGGATGTCCCGCGATCAAGCCGCGCGCGATGTTCACGCGCTGCTGCTCGCCGCCGGAAAATGTGGCGGGCGCCAGCTTCCACAATCGTTCCGGCACATTGAGGCGGGCCAGCAGCGCAGCGGCGCGCGCCGAGGCTTGCTCTTCCTCCACGCCGCGCGACAGAAGCGGCTCGGCCACGAGCGTGAGCGTCGGCACCCGTGGAATGACACGCAGAAACTGGCTGACGTAGCCCACCACGCTGCGGCGCAGGCGCAACACGTCGCGTGGTTCGGCGCCGGTGATCGACACCGGCCGCGCATCGCCCGCCGCGTCGCGGATGGAGATCGAACCCGCGCTCGCGAGGTAGTTGCCATACAGACATCGCAGCAGCGTGCTCTTGCCCGCGCCGGACGGCCCGACCAGCACCACGCACTCGCCGCGTTCGACGTCGAGCGAGACATCGGCGAGCGCTTCGATCTGCACGCCGCCCTGGCCGTGCAGCGTGAAGGTCTTGCCGATCTTGACCGCGCGCAGCATCAGCGCGGCGTTGTCGATAAACGCGCGATCGGCTGCGCGTGATTCGATGCCTGTTTCAATGGATCGCATTGTGAGCCTCAAACCGGCAGAACCGAGGAAACCAGCGTTTGCGTGTACGGATGCTGCGGATCGTCGAGCACCTGATCGGTCAGACCCGCCTCGACCACCACGCCGCCTTGCATGACCATCAGGCGATGCGCGAGCAACCGCGCCACACCGATATCGTGCGTCACGATCAGCACCGACAGATGCAGGGTGGACGTCAAGGTGCGCAGCAGATCGAGCAGGCGCGCCTGCACCGATACGTCGAGACCGGCGGTGGGCTCGTCCATGAAAACGAGGCGTGGGCTCGTGACGAGATTGCGCGCGATCTGCAAACGCTGTTGCATGCCGCCGGAAAACGCGGACGGAAATTCGTCGATGCGCGTTGAATCCAGTTCGACGCGCTCCATCCATTGCGTTGCCGTATGGCGAATGTCGCCGTAATGACGCGCGCCGACCGCCATCAAAGGCTCGCCGATGTTGGCGCCGGCGGATACGCCGCTGCGCAGGCCGTCGCGCGGATTCTGCTGCACGAAGCCCCACTCGGTGCGCATCAACAGACGCCGGCGCGGTTCGGACAAAGCCAGCAGATCGAGCATCTCCCCATGCGCCGCCGCGTAACGCAGCGAACCGCTGTCGGCTTCGGTCTTCAAGGCGAGCGTATTCAGCAGCGTGGTCTTGCCCGAGCCGGATTCGCCGACGATGCACAGCACCTCGCCCGGATAGAGATCGAAGCTGACATCCATGCAGCCGTTGCGGCCGCCGTATTGTTTGGTGAGCGAACGGGCGCTCAGCAGTGGCGTCATGCTGCCTCCCGCCGGGCCGCCCCAAGGGAGGCAGCGGCCCCCTTGGGGGGCAGCGAACGAATGTGAGCGTGGGGGTGGTTCATCATACTGCCGCTCCCTTGCGCTGCCGGTCCGGCGGCAGCTCGATTTCCAGATCGCCGCGGCGTTCGTGGCAGTAGTCGCTATCGGAGCAGACGAACATCCGCTTGCCCGCATCGTCGACGATCATTTCGTCGAGGAAGCTTTCCGTCGATCCGCACAGGGCACACGCGTGCTGCCACTTCTGTATCTCGAACGGATGATCGTCGAAGTCGAGACTGCGTACCGGCGTGTACGGCGGAATCGCATAAATGCGGCGCTCGCGGCCGGCGCCGAACAATTGCAGCGCGGGGTTCATATGCATCTTCGGATTGTCGAACTTCGGAATCGGCGACGGCGAACTCAGATAGCGGTGGTTGACGATCACCGGATAGTCGTAGGTGGTGGCGATGCTGCCGTGATGGACGATGTCCTCGTATAGCTTCACGCTGATCAGGCCATAGTCGGCCAGCGCGTGCATCTTCTTGCATTCGACGACGCGCGGTTCCAGTTTGTATAGCGGCTCGGGCATCGGCACCTGGTAGACGAGAATCTGCCTGTCGGTGAGCGGCGTTTCGGGAATCCGGTGACGTGTCTGGATGATCGTCGCCTCCACCGTGCGCTGCGTGGTCGCCACACCGGCCGTACGGGCGAAGAAGCGGCGGATGTTGACCGCGTTGGTGGTTTCGTCGGAGCCCTGATCGATGACCTTCAGCGTATCGCTCTTGCCGATGATCGCCGCGGTGACCTGAATGCCGCCGGTGCCCCACCCGAACGGCAACGGCATTTCGCGCGACGCGAACGGCACCTGATAGCCCGGCACCGCAACGGCTTTGAGCAACGCGCGGCGCAACATGCGCTTGGTTTGCTCGTCGAGGTAAGCGAAGTTGTACCCGTCTGCGGCGCTGTCGTATGAAGCGGCGGCGCGGGAAGTATCGGGCGCGTTCATGCAGCTTGCTCCTGAGCCTGAACTGCGGTTGAGTCCGGGTTCCTGTTCGGCGTTTCATGTTGCGCACGCAGGCGCCGCACGAGTTCGAGTTCGGACTGGAAGTCGACGTAGTGGGGCAATTTCAGATGCTGGACGAAGCCGGACGCTTCGACGTTATCGCTGTGCGACAGCATGAATTCGATGTCCTGGGTCGGCGAACCCAGCGTCTCGCCGAGTTCTTCCGCGCGCAACGCGCGGTCCACCAGCGCCATCGCCATCGCCTTGCGCTCCGAGTGACCGAACGCGAGGCCGTAGCCTTGCGTGAAAGCCGTCGGCACGTCGCCGCTGCCGGCGAACTGATTGATCATCTGGCATTCGGTGATGTCGAGCTCGCCGATTTCAACTGTTTCGCCCAGTTCATCGAGTTCCATTTCGACCGCGATCGTGCCGAAGCGGATCTCGCCGGCAAACGGGTGCGAATGCGCGTAGCCGCGCTGCGTCGCATAGCCCATGGCGAGCAGAAAGCCTTCGTCGCCGCGCGCGAGGTTCTGTAGACGCGTCGCGCGGCTCGCGGGGAAGGCGAGCGGTTCGCGCGACAAATCGCCGGGTTCCGGCGCATCGGGCCTCGGACGTTCCTGTTCGATCAGGCCTTCCCGGTCGAGCAGCGTGACGACACGCGGCATAGGTTCGGCTTCGGACGGCGCGGGTTGGGTTGCAGATGCCGTTGCGACGGCATCGGTTCCCGTGCCTCCTTCAGCCAGCAACGTGAAATCCAGCAGACGCTGCGTGTAATCGTAAGTCGCGCCGAGCAACTGACCGCCGGGCACGTCCTTGAACGTCGCGGAAATACGGCGCTCGACCTGCATCGCTTCCGTATCGATCGGTTGCGTGTAGCCGAAACGCGGCAACGTGGTGCGATACGCGCGTAGCAAAAAGATCGCTTCGACCAGATCGCCGGCCGCCTGCTTGATGGCCAGCGCGGCCAGTTCTTCGTCGTAGACCGAACCTTCGGTCATCACTCGCGCGACGGCGAGGCGCAATTGTTCGCGAATCTGCGCGACGCTGAGTTCGGCAAGCCGCGTATCGCCGCGGCGCGCCTTGTCGAGAAGACGCCACGATGCTTCGATCGCGCGCTCTCCACCCTTGACGGCAACGTACATCAGTTCACCTTCGCTTCGGTTGTGCGCGGCAGGCCGATCAGCGCGCGGCCGCAGACGAGATAGCAGTCGATGCCGCATGGAAAGAGCGGCGCAAGGGCGGCGCGTTCGCGCCAGAAACGCTCGGGCAAGCCGAGCGGTGCAATCGTTGCCGTGTGCTGGATGCCGGGGCCGCTCAACACGACCGGCGTGCCGCCAGTGAGCGCTTCCACGCGGATCAGAAGGGTCACCGATTGTTCCGGCGATTCCGCTTCGCCGAGCCTGAAACTTTCCAGCGGCGGCAGCGCGAGCGCGTCGTGGATATAGGCGAACGCGGCCTGGCCGGGTTCGTCGACGAGCGGCGCGCCGGTATGAAAGCGCAGCGCCGAAGCGAGAGCCGCATCGGGTTGCGCGAGCCATACGGGCGTGGCGTAGTCGCATAGCGTCAGCAGCGCGGCGAATGCAGCCAGCTCGGCGCGCGTCGCTCGCACTTCGGGCAACACGTTTTCGACGACGCCGACCGTGCCCGGCCGCGACAGCGCGGCGAGCAGCGCGCGGAACACCCCTTGGGTGTCATGGACCGGATCGGCGAAACCCGGCGTTAACGTTGTCAATGAAGTTGACAACGAAGTCGGCAACGAAGTCGACAATGCAATCTGCGAGTTTTCCATCAGTCGCCCCGGACCATCGTGAAGAATTCGACGCGTGTCGCCGCCGCGTCCTGGCGGCGCTCGGCGCGTTGGGCGGCTTGCTGCGCCGCAAACGGCTCGATCAGCTGCCGATGCAGTACGGCGTGATGCTCGGGCATTTGCAGCAGCGCGTCCGCCAGTGCGGCCAGTTCGGCGCGGCGGCGGTCGCGGCCCAGATGACAGGCGACGCCGACCGCGGTTCGCGTGTCACTGGCGCCGCGCAACCGCAAGGTGGCGCGCGTCACGGTGGCTTCACCGAGATTGAACGGATCGCCGCTGCCGCCGACGCGGCCGCGCACCATCGCGAGGCCGATTTCAGGCGGCCTGAGCCAGTCATAAGCAGGGGCGGGAATGTCTTGCAGCGCGCGCTCGAGCGCGGCTTCCAGATCGGCGCGCGGCGTACGCGCAAGCACGGCCAACCATGCGCGCCGCGTGGCGGAGGAAGGCGAGGCGGAAGTGGCACTCATCGAAACTCCTGTTGATCCAGCGAGCGATCATTTGACCATCTATTCGTCTAAACGTCTAGACGTTTAAAGATATACTCGTCGAGCGTTGCTGCACGTGCGGGCTAATTCACATTTCCATCACGGCTCGCGCACTACAATGCACGACATAGCGAATATTTGAACCTAGGGGAATGACAGCACCATGACATCGAACGACAACGCGACGCCGGGCACGCTGCTCGAACGCGGCGCGGGCGTTGCCGTGTGGCGGCAGATCGAGCAGATTCTCGCCGCGGAAATTGCGGCGAGCGGTTTCGGCGAGGAGGGCCGCTTGCCCAGCGAGGGTGAACTGGCCAGGCGCTTCGACGTGAACCGGCATACCGTGCGCCGGGCGATGCTGGGTCTCGCCGCGCTTGGTCTTGTCAGCGTCGAACAGGGACGCGGCACGTTCGTGCAACCCGGTGCCATCGACTACACGATCGGCCGCCGCACGCGGTTTACAGAAAACTTGCGGCAGCAGCATCACGCGGCTGCCGGCACGATGCTGTCGGCCGCGCGCGTGAAAGCCGAGCCGAATGTCGCCAAGGCGCTCGGCCTGCGGGCGGGCGCGTCCGTCTATCGGATCGAATCGCTGCACGAATCGGACGGCGTGCCGCTCACGTTCGCGCGCAACTGGTATCCGGCGGCGCGCTTCGCGGATCTGCCGGAGGTGCTGGAGCGTACCGGCAGCATCACGAAGTCGATGGCGGAATACGGCGTGAACGATTACCTGCGCAAATGGAGCCGTATCGGCAGCGTATTGCCTGAGCCGGAAGTGGCGCGGCGTTTGAATATCAACCGGCAGCAGCCGGTGCTGTGGGTCGAAAACGTCGACGTCGATCTGGAGGGTACGCCGATCAAGTACGGCTTCACGCATTTCGCCGCCGACCGTGTGCAACTGCTCGTTGAGCACGACGTATGAGCGGCGCCGTCTGGGGCGCCGAGGCACGTTTTGCCGTGTATTACGCGCCGTCGCGTGATTCGGCATGGTGGCGGGCAGGGTCCGGCTGGCTGGGCCGCGATGCGGAAAGCGGCGAGGTGTGCGCGCCGCCGCAACCGGACGGCTTGAAGCGTCCCTTGGTGGACCTGACTGAGGCGCCCCGTCGCTACGGATGGCACGGCACGCTGGTTGCTCCGTTTCGTTTGGCGGGCGGCGCGACCCAGCACGACGTGCTGCAAACGGCGCTCGAATGGGCGCATTCGCAGGCCGCGTTTACGTTGCCGGTCGAAGCGGCGACACTCGGCGATTTTGTTGCGCTGCGTCCTGCGGATGAGACCGGCGAAACGACTATCCGCGCCGTCGCTGCAAGCGCGTTGCAATCGTTCGCTGCACTGCGCGCGCGGCCGTCCGCCGCCGATCTCGCAAGCCGTCTCGCGGCGCCGCTGACTGAACGGCAACGCGCGTTGCTGGTCGAATGGGGTTATCCGTATGTGTTCGACGAATTCCGTTTTCACATGACGGTATCCAATTCGCTCGCGGATGCCGATGAGCGCGCGATGCTGGTCGCCTGGTGGCGGGCGCAAACGCCCGGGCTCGGGCCGCTCGTCGTCGACCACGCCGCGCTTTTTGTCGAACCCGCACCGGGCGCGCCGTTCGTGTTGTGGCGGCGCGTGCCGTTTCAGACACGGGAGGTGAAGTAACGATGGCAGGTCGTTTGATCTATGTAATGGGGCCGTCCGGCGCGGGCAAGGATTCGTTGCTGGGTTTTGCGCGCAGGCGCTTGGTGGGCGAGCCGATTCTATTCGCCCATCGTTACATCACGCGGCCGAGCGGCAATGGTGAGGAGCATGTCGCGCTGAGCGCCGAAGAATTTGCGGCGCGTTCCGTGCTCGGTCTGTTCGCGTTGGAGTGGTCCAGCCACTCGCTGCGTTATGGCATCGGTATCGAACTCGATACGTGGCTGGCGCGGGGTTGCGCGGTCGTCGTCAACGGTTCGCGTCAGTATTTACAGCAGACGCTGGGGCGTTATCCGCAAACGGAAGTGGTGCACGTGGACGCTGCGCCGCACATTCTCGAAGCGCGACTCGACGCGCGGGCGCGTGAGTCGGCGGAGCAGGTCGCGGCAAGGCTTGCACGGCGTGCGCCGTTTTCGTTGCCTGACGGAGTTCGCTGCACCACCATCGATAACTCGGGCGAACTCGAAGACGCAGGGCATGCGTTGATTGCGTTTTTGAAGGCACGTTCTTGCTGAACACCGCGATTAAGCGCGGCAAACTCTCGATCGCCGTTAGAAGGTGGCCCCCGTCGCGCGCACGAGAGGATGCTCTGCGATCGACTTCTGCCTGTTGGCAGCAGGCGGGATGACGCACCAACTGCCGTCGTCGTGCCTGAAGAAGAACAATGCGCGCGCTCCGGCTGGTGACGACGTTTCGACGCACACGTAGCGTCCCCCATTCCACCCGGCGCGACTGAATCGGGTCACATGAACGGGCGTCGCGGGAGCCGGCGCGAGCCACTTTTCGACCTGCGAACGCAGGGACTGCCCATTCATGTTTTTCATGTTCGGCTCCAGCAGGTTTGCCGTCCAGGTAACGGGACGGTTTCTCACCATTCATCTCCTTAACGCCGCAGACGCGCACCATGTTGACCAAGATGTTGTGAGTTCTGAAACCGAATATTTCGAGGTGAGTGGGCTTCGGAAAACTGCCCCTATCTATCCGCTACTGGCCAAATCCGCCAGACGGCTGGCGTTCAAACCAGGACTGGCGTAAAAAGCCGCTTGCGAGTTCGCTAACGACGCTCGACGCGAATCTTCACTACCGCTGCGGCACTCCGCGCCCTATAACCTATTTGCAGGGCGATTATTACGTGTCGAGGGTCCACAAAATCCGTTGACACTGCCAGTTCGCACGCCATCTTGCGCCTCGGAGCCTCGGCTCGGCGCACTGCTCTCCCAGTTTTCCCAATGACCTGGAACTTCCGCCTCGGGCATTTGGCCCGCACGCGCGAAGGACGCTTTGCGTGCCCAGCAATCGGGTGAGGATGTCAACTTCGGGCACGCGAATGACGCATCGCATGATTGGAACTCAACGCAATTCAAGGAGCTAACGTGAAATCGATATTGATGATCGCTTCTGCCACCGGGTTGCTTGTTATGGCAGGGCTCGCTCATTCTCAAGGCATGCCCGAGACGCCACAACCCGCCCCGCAGGAAAATGCCGCGACTCAGGATGCTGCGCCCGCTACCGGGACGCAGGCATACGGAGGTACGCCCGACACGAAGATGCAAAGCGGCACGCAACATGCCAGGCCCTGTAGCACGAACCCACAATGCAACATCTTTTTCGGGGGGAGCTAACAACTAGCTGGGTGATGGACGGGACCACAACAGAAAACACGAGATGACCCCACCGGGCGGAGTGACCGACTTTGTTCGTATTGCGACCGCTGTCGTTCGCCGCCCGGTCCGAATCGGTGTCCGAAGACGCGGCCGCATATCGATGCGATGGAGAGGGGAAAGCCCCAGCGACATCCTTTACCTCAAGACACCGTTGCGTCAGGTATCCTTGTCAAGCAAAGGTAACGATCAACGCTCAGTATTCACTGGCCTTTGGGAAGTCACTGGAGCGACTGGAAAATTCAAAGGACTAATAGGCGCCGGCACACTGAGAATCAACCAGTTATCCGAAAGTGAGCGCCAATGGATTTTAGATGGGGAGATGAGCCAGCCATAGCTTATCGAGGCAATAGAGGGTCGAATTGCGCTGGTGTTGATTCTCATGCCCACGCCCATATGTGCCGATGTTACGGAACCACAGTGGACAAGCCGACAAGTATGACCAAACCTGAATTTACAGAGCCCGACAGCGCACGCCCCGACTTGCTGTGTTTCCTCGTGGCGATTGCGGCGGCATCGTACGCGTTGACTTACGAATGGCGCGTGGATCATGTTGTTGAGTGCTGCCGTCAATGGCTGAAGAAGAACCAGCTGACGATGCACTGGCTCGACCGGGTCCGCATTGGGCAACTTGCCCTTAAGATTGCCAGTCAAGACTTGTTGGAGGCCGGCGTCGCAGTTCGACTGTCTAGCGTGCAGGCTCTGTTCACCAGTGAGATGGAACTCAACGGGGCAAGCACAATGGTCCAGCGGATGATGGCGCTTTGTCACGAAGCGCTCTGAGCACGACGCGCGCCGCTATCGATCTCAACCGCGCCGCGCCACCATCTCCGACACCGTCTGCGCCGCATGCTGCAGCGGTTCCAGAAACGCCTTCACCATCTGTTTGGCCGAATTGCGCTGGGCGTTGCCGCTGATATTCATCGCCGCGATCACGCGCCCCTGGCGATTGCGAATCGGCGCGGACAGCGAAATCAGACCGCCTTCCAGTTCCTGATCGACGATCGCCCAGCCCTGGCGGCGCACCTGCGCGATCAGTTTCTTCAGCTCTTCCTTGTCGGTGACCGTACGCGGCGTATGTGCGTAGAGCGGCGCCGAACTCAGGGTCGCGTCGAGCGTCTCGTCGTCGAGCGCGGCGAGCAGCACGCGGCCCATCGACGTGCAATACGCCGGCAAGCGGCTGCCGATCGACAGATTGATCGTCATGATCTTGTGGGTCGGCACGCGCAGCACATAGACGATTTCAGTGCGATCGAGCACGGCCGCCGAGCAGCTTTCGTGCACCTGTGCCGACAGTTGTTCCATCACCGGTTCGGCGAGGTTCCAGAACGGCATCGAGGTCAGATACGCGAAGCCGAGATCGAGGATTTTCGGCGTGAGGCGGAACAGCCGGCCTTCGGCTTCCACATAGCCGAGCGTCTGCAAGGTGAGCAGGATGCGGCGCGCGCCGGCGCGCGTCAGGCCGGTGGCGGCGGCCACGTCGGTCAGCGTCTGTTCGGGGCGCGTGGCGTCGAACGCGCGGATCACCGCCAGGCCGCGCGCGAACGACTGCACATACGAATCACCCGGTTTGTCCGGGGCCGGTTCGGCACTGACAGGAACGGCGGAAGACGGCGGCAGGGCTTTGCTCATGGGCCTTTGCAAAAAGCGTTCGAAGAGGGCATATACCGGTCGCGCGCCACGCAGCGCAACCGGACACAAGCCTGGGCGGCGCGATGTCGCGGGAAGCCGTGACGATAGCTTAAGCCTTGATTTTCGCCAACCTCGCAGGTTTTTGGGCTGCCAGCCCAGGGTTTGCATGGATGCGCTCGGCAATCAAAATTTGTATGATGACCAGATAACATGATCAATCGAGGCATTCGATGTTCGACAAGATTCCTGCCCGGGCACTGAGCGACACGGTCGCGCAGCAGCTTCTCAAGCAGATCGACAAAGGCGCCTTCGAGCGCGGCGGCAAGCTGCCGACGGAGGCCGTACTGGCGCAGCAGTTCGGCGTGAGCCGCACGGTGATCCGTGAGGCGATTTCGCGGCTGAAGAACGAAGGCGTGGTCGAGCCGCGCCAGGGCAGCGGCGTGTTCGTTGCCGCGCACGGCGCGATCCGGCCGCTGCGCATCGATTACGCGGAAGCCGTCGAGGCGGGCTCGGTGCTGCAAATCCTCGCGCTGCGGCGGGCGATCGAAGCGGAAGTCGCATCGGAAGCCGCCATGCGCCGCAGCGACGCCGACATGGTGTCGATCGACGCCGCGCTCGCGAAGATCGACGCAGCGGTGGCCGAAGGCGAAGACGGCGTCGCTGAAGACGTCGCATTTCATCGCGCTATCGCCGCGGCCACCGGCAATCCGTATTTCCTCAAGACGCTCACGTTCCTGAACCAGTACCTCGAAGCGGGCACCGTGGTGACGCGGCGCAATGAAGCACTGCGCGAGGACTTTTCCCGTCAGGTGCGCGAAGAGCATGCGGCGATCGCCGCCGCGATTCGTGCGGGCGACCCGATGGCGGCGCGCAATGCGGCGCGCACGCATATGTACAACGCGGCACGGCGGCTCGCGGAAGCGGGTATTTGCTGAGCGCTTTCGAGCGCCAACTGCTAATGAAGTATTCTCAGAGGTCAAGCATGGTCAGAAATGTCGGTGTCATCGGTCTTGGTGCAATGGGCCTGGGTGTCGCGCGCTCGCTGTTGCGCGCGGGTTTTCGGGTTCACGCGTGCGATTTGCGCAACGAGGTCCTGCAAGGGTTCGTCCAGGAAGGCGGAGTGGCTTGCGCTTCGCCCGCGGAGCTCGGGGCGCAATGCGAAGTGGTCATCACGCTCGTGGTCAACGCGGCGCAGACCGAAGCGGTGCTGTTCGGCGAGCGGGGCGCCGTGCCGGCGATGAAGCCAGGCGGCGTCGTGATCGCCAGTGCGACTGTCGCGCCTGACTTCGCCATCGAACTCGGCAAGAGGATCGAGGCCGCCGGTTTGCAGATGCTCGATGCGCCGGTGTCGGGTGGCGCGGCGCGTGCCGCCTCCGGTGAAATGACGATGATGACGTCCGGCCCGGACGCGGCCTATGCCGCGTGCGAGGACGTGCTGGCCGCGATGGCCGGCAAGGTGTATCGCCTCGGCTCGGCGCATGGCGCCGGGTCGAAAGTGAAGATCATCAATCAGTTGCTGGCCGGCGTGCATATCGCGGTGGCCGCCGAGGCGATGGCGCTCGGTCTGCGCGAAGGCGTGGATCCTGAGGCGCTGTACGAGGTCATCACGCATAGCGCGGGCAATTCGTGGATGTTCGAGAACCGCGTGCCGCATATCCTGAAAGGCGATTACACGCCGCTGTCGGCGGTCGATATCTTCGTCAAGGATCTCGGCCTCGTGCTCGATACCGCGCGCCGTTCGAAGTTTCCCTTGCCGCTTTCGGCGGCGGCGCATCAGATGTTCATGATGGCGTCGAGCGCCGGTCACGGCGGTGAAGACGATTCTGCAGTAGTCAAGATTTTCCCCGGCATCGACGTGCCGGCGGCGAAATAAGCGCGGGAGTTCGTCATGACCATCCCGTCCCAACGCGCGCTGCTCGGCTGTATCGCCGACGATTTCACCGGCGCCACCGACCTCGCCAACATGCTGGTGCGCGGCGGCATGCGCACCGTGCAGACCATCGGCGTGCCGGCGTCGAATGAAGCGATCGAGGCCGACGCGCTGGTTGTCGCGCTGAAATCGCGCACGATTCCCGCCGCCGACGCGGTCGCGCAATCGCTCGCCGCGCTCGACTGGTTGCGCGCGCAAGGTTGCCGGCAGTTCTTCTTCAAATATTGCTCGACGTTCGATTCGACCGACGCGGGCAACATCGGCCCAGTCACGGATGCGTTGCTCGACGCGTTGTCGGCGCACGCCGGCGCAACGGCTTTTACGATCGCGTGCCCGGCGTTTCCCGAGAATGGCCGCACGATCTATCGCGGTCATCTGTTCGTCGGCGATACCTTGCTCAACGAGTCGGGCATGGAAAACCATCCGCTCACGCCCATGCGCGATGCGAACCTCGTACGCGTGCTGCAACGGCAGACTGAATCGAAAGTCGGGCTGGTGCGGTATGACGCCGTCGCCAAAGGCGTTTCCCAGGTACGCGAATCGTTCGACGCCTTGCGCCGCGACGGCGTGCGGATGGCGATCGCCGATGCGGTGTCGGACGCGGACCTCCACGTGCTCGGGCAAGCGTGCGCCGACCTCGTGCTGATTACGGGGGGCTCGGGTGTCGCGCTGGGCTTGCCCGGCAACTTCCGCCGCGCGGGTTGGCTCGCGGAGCAAACCGACGCCGCGCAATTGCCGCGCGTGGAAGGGTTGTCGGTCGTGCTGGCCGGCAGCGCGTCGAAAGCGACCAACGCGCAGGTGGCGGCCTGGCGCGAAACGCGGCCTGCGTTCCGCATCGATCCGTTGGCGGTGGCGCGCGGCGAACCGGTTGCCGAGCAGGCGCTGGCATTCGCCCAGGCGCACTTCGATAAAGCCGAGCCGGTGCTGATCTACGCCACCGCCACGCCCGACGAAGTCAAAGCGGTGCAGCGCGAACTCGGCGTCAGCGAAGCGGGGCTCCTGGTCGAAACGGCCCTCGCGTCGATTGCACGCGGCCTGCGCGAGCGTGGCGTACGCAAGTTCGTCGTGGCGGGCGGCGAGACGTCGGGCGCGGTGGTGCAGGCGCTCGACGTGCACACGCTGCGCATCGGCGCGCAGATCGATCCCGGCGTGCCGGCCACCGCGACGACCGGTGCCGAGCCGCTTGCCCTGGCGTTGAAGTCCGGCAACTTCGGCACGACGGATTTCTTCGAAAAGGCGCTGCGCCATCTCGACGGGGTGGTGCAATGACCGGCACGCCCGCACTTCATACGACGAACGAAGCCAGGGTCCGCGAAGAAATCTGCGTGACCGGCGCGAGCCTCTATCTACGCGGCTACACCGTGGGCACCGCCGGCAACATCAGCGCGCGCCTCGACGACGGCTGGCTGATCACGCCGACCGACGCATGCCTCGGCCGCCTCGACCCTGCCGACATCGCCAGAGTCGATCTGGCCGGCAACGTGCTGTCTGGCGGCAAGCCGTCGAAGACGCTGGCGCTGCATCGCGGCATCTACGCGTGCAACGGCGAGGCGCGCGGCATCGTCCACACGCATTCGACGCATCTGGTCGCGTTGACGCTTGCGGGCGTATGGAACGACAACGACGTGCTGCCGCCGATCACCCCGTACTACGTGATGAAAGTGGGACACGTCCCCCTGATTCGTTACAGGCGACCCGGCGATCCGCAAGTCGCGCAGCAGATCGCCGCGCTTGCCGGGAGCGTACGCGCAGTCCTGCTCGAGCGTCTCGGCCCGGTAGTGTGGGAGCGCTCGGTTGCGCAGGCCTCGTATGCGCTCGAAGAATTCGAAGAGACCGCGCGCCTGTGGCTGATGACGACCCCGCGGCCCGTGCCGCTCGACGAAGCCGCACTCGAGGAATTGCGCACCACGTTCGGCGTGCGCTGGTAGAAGAAGCCGACATCAACAAAGCCCGGCGTCGCAAAGCAACGCATCAGGCTATCCATGGAAGGAGACAATGCATGAGTACCTATCAGACGGCATCGAGCCGCCCGATCGCAGCCGCCGCGGGAGAACCCGGCGCCGCCGAAGTCGAGCGCACCTATAAGAAAGTGTTCTGGCGCATCGTGCCGTTTCTGATGCTGTGCTATGTGGTGGCGTATCTGGACCGCGTGAATGTCGGCTTCGCGAAACTGCAGATGTCGCAACAACTTGCGTTCAGCGAGACCGTGTTCGGTCTCGGCGCCGGCGTGTTCTTTATCGGCTACTTCCTGTTCGAGTTGCCGAGCAACATCCTGATGCATAAGCTCGGCGCGCGTATCTGGATCGCGCGGATCATGATCACGTGGGGCCTGCTGTCCGCGCTCTTCGTATTCGTGAAGACGCCGATGCAGTTCTACATCTTGCGCTTCCTTCTGGGTCTCGCCGAGGCCGGTTTCTATCCCGGCGTGATTCTGTATCTGACGTACTGGTTTCCGTCGCATCGGCGCGCGAAGATCATCGCGGTGTTCATGTCGGCGATTCCGGTCTCGGGGATTTTCGGTAATCCGCTGTCGGGCTGGATCATGCAGACGTTCCACAACAGCTCGGGTTTTGCGGGCTGGCAATGGATGTTCCTGATCGAAGCGATCCCCGCGATTGCGATCGGTATCGCGACGATCCTCTATCTCGACAACGGCATTTCCAGCGCGAAATGGCTGAGCGATGGCGAAAAACGCCTGCTCGCCGATGAAATCGCCGCCGCGCAGCCCCAGCAGAAAACGCAGGCGCACTCGCTCGGCGAGGTGTTCCGCGATCCGCGCACGTGGTGGATGTCGCTGATCTATTTTGCGTTCGTCACCGGGCAATACGGCCTGACGTTCTGGATGCCGACGCTCGTCAAATCGACCGGCGTGAGCGGCGCATTCGAAATCGGCCTCCTGAGCGCGATTCCGTTCCTGTGCGCGATCGTCGTGATGAACCTGATGGGTCATAGCGCGGACAAGCGCCGCGAGCGTCGCTGGCATCTGATCGTGCCGGCGCTGTTCGGCGCGATCGGCTTCACGGTCGCCGCTTCGTTCGCGGACAACACGGTGGTGTCGATCGCGTTTCTCTCGCTGGCCGCGGCAGGCGTGCTGACCTGCGCGCCGCTATTCTGGTCGTTGCCGACTGCGTTCATGTCGGGCGCGACCGCCGCCGCCGGCATTGCGATCATCAATTCGATCGGCAATCTCGCGGGCTTTGCGAGTCCCTACATGATCGGTTATCTGAAGGATCTCACGCATAGCACGCAGACCGGCATGTATGTGCTGGCCGGCATGCTGGTGATCGGCGCGATCGCCACGTGGCTGACGCCGGCCAGGCTGGTCAATCGCTGAATCGGGCGTCGCGCGCCGGGCGCTGCTTGCGGCGATCGCGGCGCGCTGAATTAACTGTTTTCAAGGAGTTGCTGCCATGCCTCGCTTCGCCGCCAACCTGTCCATGATGTACAACGAGCACGCTTTCCTCGACCGTTTCGCCGCTGCGGCAAAAGACGGCTTCAAGGCGGTCGAGTTCCTGTTCCCCTACGATTTCCCTGAAGCGGATATCAAGGCGCGGCTCGACGACAACGGCCTGACCCAGGCGCTCTTCAATGCGCCGCCCGGCGACTGGGCCGAGGGCGAACGCGGCATTGCCTCGCTGCCGGGCCGCGAAGACGAGTTCCATCGCAGCGTCGAAACCGCGCTCGATTACGCGCGTGTACTCGGCAATCGCAAGCTGCATGTGATGGCTGGACTGATCGGCGCGGATCAACCGCGCGCGCGGCATCGCGAGGTGTATCTGAAGAATCTTGCGTATGCCGCCAAGGCCGCGCAAGCCGAAGGCATCACTGTCGTGATCGAGCCGATCAATACGCGCGATATTCCGGGATTTTTTCTGAACCGCCAGGACGACGCGCAGGCCATTTGCGCGGAGGTGGGTGCGCCGAATCTCAAGGTGCAATTCGATTGCTATCACTGCCAGATCGTCGAAGGCGATCTGGCGGTGAAGCTCAAACGCGATTTGGCGGGCATCGGTCATATTCAGATCGCCGGCGTACCGGAACGCCATGAACCGGATATCGGTGAACTGAACTATCCTTACCTGTTCGATCTGATCGACACGCTCGGCTATGACGGCTACATCGGTTGCGAATACCGGCCGCGTGCGGGCACCTCGGCAGGCTTGGGCTGGATCAAGCCCTATCTGAACAACGTTCGCCAGGAAGGAAGAACGACCTCATGAAAGTACTGATTACAGGCGGCGCGGGTTTTCTCGGCCAGCGCCTCGCGCGCGAGCTGCTGGCGCGCGGTTCGTTGAAAGACGCGCACGGCAAGCCGCAAGCCATCACCGAGCTGGTGCTGCTCGACGTGGTGCGCGCAGGCGATTTCGGCGACAGCCGCGTGCGCACGGAAGTGGGTGACATCGCCGAGCGCAGCGTGCTCGAAAGCGTGATCGACGAGAAGACCGCAGCGATTTTCCATCTCGCCGCGATCGTCAGCGGGCAGGCCGAGGCGGATTTCGATCTCGGCATGCGCATCAATCTGGACGCATCGCGCCTGCTGCTCGAAACGTGCCGGCAACGCGGACACAAACCGCGCGTGCTGTTCACGAGTTCGGTGGCGGTCTATGGCGGCGATCTGCCGGATGTCGTGCAGAACGATACCGCGCTGAATCCACAATCGTCGTATGGCGCGCAGAAGGCGATCGCCGAGTTGTTGCTGAACGATTACGCGCGGCGTGGTTTCGTCGACGGCCGCGTGCTGCGTCTGCCCACCATCAGCGTGCGACCGGGTAAGCCGAATGCGGCGGCGTCGTCGTTTGCGAGCGGAATCATTCGCGAGCCGTTGAACGGCGAAGCGGCGGTGTGTCCGGTAGCGGGCGCCACGCGTTTGTGGCTGCTGTCGCCGCGCAAGGCGATCGAAAGCCTGATCGCCGGACTCGAAATCGATGCGGCCGCGCTCGGCAACCAGCGTGTGCTGAATCTGCCGGGCATCTCGGTGAGCGTCGACGAGATGGTCGCGGCGCTACGCGAGGTCGCCGGCGACGAGGCCGCGCAGCGTATCGTCTGGGAACCGGACGCGCGCGTGGAGAAGATTGTCGGCAGCTGGCCGGGACGGTGGGATACGTCGCGCGCCGAGCGGCTCGGCCTGAGTGGCGAGCGCAGCTTCGCCGACGTGATTCGCGCCTATATCGAAGACGAGCGGATTCAGGTCCGCTGAAAAACACGCCCCAAGCCTCGTGCCGGCGGTTCCTGCTGGACCGTCAGGCTGATCTGACCGGCACGAGCGCGTCATTTGTCTGATGCATTGCGCCGGCCGCGAGGCTGCGCGTATTCCCTGGTAACGGTGTCGCTTTGCTTGACACGGTTTCGGCCGCACGCCTATTATCGAGCCTTAATGTTCGATATATGACCTATTGTTCGTGTAAAGAACAAATGCGGGCAGTATCGAACCCGTGGTTCATCATCCTGCGCTAAGCTGATTTGGAGTGACGGCCGCCCATGCAGTTGTTGCTCGTCAGTTTCGCCGTTGTTCGGCGCGCTCGCCGGGTCAATGCCTTTGCGCAAGCGGCCTGCGCCGCTACCCGATGCCGGCACAGCGCACGCAGCACACCAACTGGAGACATCACATGACCGAAGCATTCCTGTGCGACGCGATTCGCACCCCGATCGGCCGCTATGCGGGCTCGTTGTCGTCGGTTCGCGCAGACGACCTGGGCGCGGTGCCGCTCAAGGCGCTGATGGAGCGCAACAAGGACGTCGACTGGAACGCGATCGACGACGTGATCTACGGCTGCGCGAACCAGGCCGGTGAAGACAACCGCAACGTCGCGCGCATGTCGCTGTTGCTGGCCGGTTTGCCGCAAGGCGTGCCGGGCTCGACGGTGAACCGCCTGTGCGGATCGGGCATGGATGCGGTCGGCATTGCGGCGCGCGCGATCAAATCGGGCGAGGCCGCGTTGATGGTGGCCGGTGGCGTCGAAAGCATGAGCCGCGCGCCGTTCGTGATGGGCAAGGCAACCAGCGCGTTTTCGCGCCAGGCGGACATCTTCGACACGACGATCGGCTGGCGTTTCGTCAACCCGCTGATGAAGCAACTCTACGGCGTCGATTCGATGCCGGAAACCGGCGAGAACGTTGCGACCGACTACCACGTGAGCCGTGCCGACCAGGACGCATTCGCACTGCGCAGTCAGCAGAAGGCCGCACGCGCGCAACGCGACGGTACGCTCGCGCAGGAGATCGTCGGCGTGACGATTGCGCAGAAGAAGGGCGATCCGATCACCGTCATGCAAGACGAACATCCGCGCGAAACCAGCCTTGAAGCGTTGGCGAAACTCAAGGGCGTGGTGCGCGCGGACGGCACGGTGACCGCGGGCAACGCATCGGGTGTGAACGACGGCGCCGCTGCGCTGCTGCTCGCGAACGAAGCCACCGCGAAGCGCTTCGGCCTCACGCCGCGCGCGCGCGTGCTGGGTATCGCAACGGCCGGCGTGGCGCCGCGCGTGATGGGCATCGGACCGGCGCCCGCCACGCAAAAGCTGCTGGCGCGCCTGAACATGACCATCGACCAGTTCGACGTGATCGAGTTGAACGAAGCATTCGCATCGCAAGGGCTTGCTGTGCTGCGTGCGCTAGGTGTCGCGGACGACGACGCGCGCGTGAACCCGAACGGCGGCGCGATTGCGCTCGGTCACCCGCTCGGCATGAGCGGCGCACGTCTGGTGACGACGGCCATGTATCAATTGCAACGCACGCAAGGCCGCTTTGCGCTGTGCACGATGTGTATCGGCGTTGGCCAGGGCATCGCGATCGCCATCGAACGCGTGTGAAGTGTCTGGCGACGCGTAGCGGATGCCGACGCGTCGTCGGACGCGAACCGCCGCGCGTAGCGCTCCGGTAAGTCCTGTGGCAGTGTCCTGAACAGCCCCATTCGCTCACGCGATGGGGCTGTTTCTTTTCGTGCCGCGTACGTGCCGCGCATGGATTGGCGGCTCATTGAATTTGCATGTAATGAGTGGCAACGGCGCCCGGCAATTGCCGCACGCATAGGGCCGCCAGTGAAAACAATAGCTTCAACCTTTGCGTTGCGGCGTGTCATGCTAACGCAGCGTCGGCGCGCCCAGGTTCAACCATGCCAGCCGCGCCAGCCAGCGGCCCACCAGACCGCGGCGTGCGGGCAGCGCGCTAGTCAACGACACATGCGCCGCGATCTCGCCATCCGTGCTGAGCCACACGCGTTCGCCGCGTTGCAGGCGGAACTCGTTGCCGGGTTGGAGCCAATGATCGTAAGGTGAATTGACGCGTGTGAGCCATACGCGCGAGCTTTGCACGCTGAGCGCGCTGTCGGCATCGACACGCCATGTCAGCGTGGCGCCGGGCATCACGGAAAAATGCACTACCACCTTCGGGAGACGCTCATCCTGCTGATACGCGTACTGGCTCGAGTCGTCATCCATGCACTGCGGGCTTGCCTGATCCATCTTGCTCTCCGTCATCGTGCCGGTGGACGGAGGCGCCCACAAAACAAAAGGCCCCTTCCGTTACCGGCGGGGCCTTTGGGGTCTTGTTTTGCAGATTCAGACTGCTAACGCGCACATGCTCCCATAGGCCAGCCGATGATGGCTCGCGTTGGGTTTTTAATCGCTACTGCGATGAAGGTGTGCGTCAACATGAGATCGAGTGTGCCGTTTTGTCGCATGCCTTGTCAATAAAAAACTGCAAGAGCCGGATCAGCTGCGATGCGGTCCGACGATGCCCAGCTTGGCAATGCGCCGGTACAAGGTCGCGCGCGAAATACCTAGAGCCCGAGCGGCAGCGTTTGGCCGCCATTGATGGCGCGTGAGCGCCTCGACAATGCGTGCGCGCTCGTCGCTCGGGTCGTCGTGCGGCGTGTCATACGGGGTGGCGTGCGCGTTGGCGTGCATCAGCGTGCGTTGATTCGCAGCCTCTGGCTCGAGCACCGCTGCGATATCGGGCGCGACATGCCGCAACTCCACGCGCGCGGAATCGCAGATCGCACACGCATAGCGCAGTACGTTGCGCAGTTGGCGAATGTTGCCCGGCCAGCTGAACGCGGCGAGACGCTCGGCGAGGCGGGTGTCGAGTGTGAGAACGTGGCCGGCCATTTGCGCTTCTTCGTCGAACACCGCCTCGATCACGTCGCGGATATCCGCGCGCTCGCGCAACGGCGGCATCGGCAAGCTCGCGCCGCTCAGCCGGTAGTAGAGATCTTCGCGGAACGAACTCTCGGCCACCATTTGCGCAAGATCCCGGTGGGTTGCGCAGATCACGTCGATATCCACGCGCACGGGTGCATCGCCGCCGAGCGGCATGACCTCGCCTTCGGCCAGCACGCGCAGCAGTCGCGTTTGCAGATTGAGCGGCATGTCGCCGATTTCATCCAGAAACAGCGTGCCGGTATGCGCTTGCGCGATCTTGCCGCGCGCGCCGCGGCTGCGCGCGCCGGTGAAGGCGCCCGGCGCGTAGCCGAACAGTTCGCTCTCGATCAGCGACTCCGGAATCGCGCCGCAATTCACCGCAATGAACGGCCGGGTGCGCCGCGCGCCCGCATCGTGCACGGCATGCGCGAACACCTCTTTGCCGACGCCGGTTTCACCGAGAATCAGAATAGGCAGCCGCTTGCCGACGATGCGCAACGCCACCGCCGCGTTGTGCGCAATGCGCTTGTCCGCGCTGTGCAGGAAGCGGCCGAGCGCGCCGAGTTGCAGAGTGCGTTGCGAATCCGTTTGCTGTGCACGGGCAATGCTGTCGGTCACGCCGGCCGTGCTGCGCGAAGTCCGCTTGAGCGGCGCACGGATGCGCGCGTACAGCGTCGCGCCGGTCGCGCGCAGACGTAAGCCGACAATCGCATCGGTGCGCGCGATGTCGTGCAGATGCACGTCGGACGTATCGAATACATCGTCGATGTGGCGTGGGCCGTTCAAGCCCGGAATACACTCGCGCGCCTTGCGATTGGCGGCGACCAGGTTGCCGCACTCGTCGAAAGCGATCAGCACTTCGGGCTGCGCTTCGACGAAGTTGCGGCTCGAATGGCCAAACAGATTCCAGTGCTGCGTGGTTTGATTGAGGAAATAGCCGTCTTCGATCAGACCGGCGCTTTGCCGCACCAGTTGAAACACCAGCCGCTGACTGTCGCGGTTATCCGGCGACTGCACCGCGGACGCGTCGAGCACGCCGATCATCTCGCCGGTCGGCGCGAAAATCGGCGCGGCGCTGCAGGTGAGTGTCGTGAAAGCCGCGCGGAAATGGTCGGTCTTGTGCACCGTGATCGGCGCGAGATCAGTCAGCACGTTGGCAACGCCACAGGTGCCTTCCTCGCGTTCCGACCAGCATGAGCCGATATACAGCCCCGCGTGCTTGAAATCGCTGCGGCGCTCGCGGTCGATCCGGTAGTCGATCGTGACGCCGTGCGCGTCGGTGAGCATCACGCAATAGTCGGCCACGCGAATCATGTCGTGCAAGCGTGTCAGGCACTGGCCCGACGCGCGCAAAAAGGCTTCTTCCTTGCCTTGCACCTCGCGTAATTCGGCCGACGTAAGGACGCGCGGCCCGATCACGGCGCCCGGGTCGAGCCGGTACTGTTCGAACGAACGCTGCCACGACGACACGAGGCGCGCCGAATCGGCGGGCGCCGGCAGCCGTCCTTCGATGGCGCCGCGTATGCGGTCAATATGCTGGGTCTGCGAAACGTAAGGCATGGTCGGCTCCAGTCGAGCGACGCACAGTGAGTTCAGGCTGTTCTTGTAGCACATCCGGCTTCAGCAATCACATTGCAATGCAGCACACGAGACGCGTGAGACGTTCGTCTCATGCGCGCCTGAGATCGCATTGAGACGGCTTGTCTCACCCCTGAAATTCAGGCCCGAAAAGGCATTGCGCCTGTTCTTCGAGTACTGGATCCGCACGCGGAACGTCGTACACGGTGCGCCTGAGACGCCGCGCAGGTTGCGTCGCACGGCGTGTGCGGGCGGCTGCATGCCCGCCGTTTATTCTCCAGAGCCCTTGAAACAAGGCACTTCGCGATCGGTCCGCGACTGTTCGAGCAAATTGGCACACCCTTTGCAGTGTCCTGCGCATGACAAAGCGCCGTTGCGAATAGCGAATGCGGCGCCCCACAATGAGTCCGCGCACCGCGCGGGCAGGAGACAAGCACAGTGCCATCGCCTATCACCGTCGGTGTGATCGCGAATCCGGCCTCGGGTCGCGACATTCGCCGCCTCACCACGTATGCGTCGGTGTTTCCGACCGCTGAAAAAGCCAACATGGTCGTGCGTCTGCTGGCCGGGCTCGGCGTGCTGGGTGTGGATCGCGTGCTGACGTTGCGCGATCGAACCGGCGTCGCCGCGTTGTTGCTGCGCGCGCTCGACACGCATGCGGCGGTCGCCGCGCAACAGCGCTGGCCGGCAGTCGATTTCATCGATCAGCCGATTACCGACAGCGTGACCGATACCCACGCCGGAGTCGCCGCGATGCTGCAAGCGGGCGTCGAACTGATCGCGGTGTTGGGCGGCGACGGCACGCACCGCGCGGTTGCCGCGCATTGCGGCAAGGTGCCGTTGCTGACCTTGTCCACCGGCACCAACAACGCGTTTCCCGATCTGCGCGAGGCGACGGTCGCCGGCCTCGCCGGCGCGCTGGTCGCGTCCGGCGCGGTGCCGCCGGACGTGGCGCTCACGCGCAACAAGCGTCTCGTGGTGCGTTGCGTCGGCGGGCCGAATCGGGGCCGCGAGGAGATCGCGCTGGTCGATGTGTGCGTGAGCCGGCAACGCTTCGTCGGTGCACGCGCGGTGTCGGATCCGGCCGACATCGAAACGCTTTTTCTCACTTTCGCTTCGCCCGACGGGATCGGCCTGTCGTCGATCGGCGGCGCATGGGCGCCGGTCGAACGCACCGCCTCGCATGGCTTGCATCTGCGCTTCGCCCGCCCCGGCGAATCCGGCGTGCCGCTGGTCGCGCCGATTGCGCCGGGCCGCGTCGAGCGTGTGCTCATGCGCACCTGCGAGCGTTTCGAAGTCGGCCGCTGGACGCCGCTCGATACCGAACACGGCACGCTCGCTTTCGATGGCGAGCGCGAAATCGAACTGGAGCGGGGCGATCGCTACGAGATCGCGCTCGATTGGGAAGGGCCGCTTTCCGTCGATGTCGAACGCACGCTGCGCTTCTCGGCATCGCGGCAACTCGTGCGGGAGGTGGCGAACGTGGTTGCGCATCAGAAGTAGTGTTGCTGGTTGGTCGGAGCAAGTAGTGCATTCATTCCAAGGAGACACACCATGTCGGTTTCAAGTGATCTGAGCAAGGACGAACTGCTGAAGGCGTATCGAATGATGCGCACGATCCGCGAGTTCGAGGAGCGCCTGCATGTCGAATTCGCGACCGGCGAAATCCCCGGTTTCGTGCATCTGTATGCGGGTGAAGAAGCATCGGCGGTGGGCACGATGTTGCATCTGAACGACGCGGATTACGTGGCGACCACGCACCGCGGTCACGGCCATTGCATCGCCAAGGGCGTCGACGTGCGCGGCATGATGGCCGAGATCTACGGTCGCAGGACGGGCGTGTGCCACGGCAAGGGCGGCTCGATGCATATCGCCGATCTGTCGAAGGGGATGCTCGGCGCGAACGGCATCGTCGGCGCGGGCGGGCCGCTGATTTGCGGCGCGGCGCTCGCGGCGAAGTACAAGAAGTCCGGTGGCGTAGGCGTGTGCTTTTTCGGCGACGGCGCGTCGAATCAGGGCGTGATTTTCGAATCGATGAATCTGGCCTCGGTATGGCGCCTGCCGGCGATTTTCGTCGCGGAGAACAACGGCTATGCGGAAGCGACTTCTTCGACGTGGTCGGTGGCGACCGACAACATCGCCGATCGCGCGAGCGGCTTCGGCATGCCGGGTGTGATCGTCGACGGTTTCGATTTTTTCGCGGTGCATGAAGCATTGGGCGAAGCGATCGAGCGAGCGCGCCACGGCGGCGGTCCGACGCTCGTCGAAGTGAAATTCTCCCGCTATTTCGGCCACTTCGAAGGCGACGCGCAAACCTATCGCGCGCCAGGCGAAGTGCAAAAGCTGCGCGACGAAAAAGACTGCCTGAAGCGCTTCGAGGAGCGCGTGGTGCGCGCGGAAATCCTCACGCTGGATAAGTTGCGCGGTATCGATGCCGAGGTCAAGACGCTGATCGACAGTGCTGTGACCGAAGCCAAGGCCGCGCCGCTGCCGACCGCTGAAGACCTGTTGAGCGACGTCTACGTGTCCTATCCGTAACGCACGCGTGGCAAACCTAAACGATTTGGAAACTATCTTTCATGGGACCGGAGTAAGTGCTCTGCATGGGACCAGAGTAGCGCGCTAAAGCGCGAACTCTGGTCGACAGCTGAAGCGCTAACTCCGGTCGACACAGGAGACAGACATGGCACGCAAGATCACATTCTCTCAGGCAATCAACGAAGCGCTGAGTCAGGAAATGGCCCGCGATGAAACCGTCATCGTGATGGGCGAGGACAACGCGGGCGGCGCGGGCTCGCCCGGCGAGCAGGACGCGTGGGGCGGCGTACTCGGCGTGACGAAGGGGCTGTTCCACAAGTATCCGGGCCGCGTGCTCGATACGCCGCTCTCGGAAGGCGGCTATATCGGCGCGGCGGTGGGCGCGGCCGCGTGCGGCATGCGGCCGGTCGCGGAGCTGATGTTCATCGATTTCATGGGGGTGTGCTTCGACCAGATCTTCAATCAGGCCGCCAAGTTTCGCTACATGTTCGGCGGCAAAGCGGTGACGCCGGTCGTGATTCGCGCGATGCAGGGCGCCGGCCTGCGCGCGGCAGCCCAGCATTCGCAGATGCTGACTTCGTTGTTCACTCACATACCTGGCCTGAAAGTGGTGTGTCCCTCGACGCCGTACGACGCGAAAGGTCTATTGATTCAGGCGATCCGCGACAACGATCCGGTGATTTTCTGCGAACACAAACTGCTGTACAGCCGCGAAGGCGAGGTGCCGGAAGAGTCGTATGCGATTCCGTTCGGGGAGGCGAACGTGGTGCGCGACGGCGACGACGCCACCATCGTCACCTACGGACGCATGGTGCATTACGCCACGGATGCCGCGGAGAAGCTTGCGAAAAACGGCGTGCAGGTCGACGTGATCGACCTGCGCACCACCTCGCCGCTCGACGAGGAAACGATTCTCGAAAGCGCGGAGCGGACCGGCCGCGTGGTGGTGGTCGACGAAGCGAATCCGCGCTGCTCGATGGCCACCGATATCTCCGCGCTGATCGCCCGAAGCGCGTTTCACTCGCTGAAGGCGCCTATCGAACTCGTGACGGCGCCGCATACGCCGACGCCGTTTTCCGGCGTGCTCGAAGACATGTACATTCCGTCGGCGCAGCAGATCGCCGAAGCCGTTCTGAAAGTGAGAGGTTGAGCGATGCCGATTCATATGATTACGATGCCCAAGTGGGGCCTGTCGATGGAGCAGGGGCAAGTCAACGGTTGGCTCAAAGCCGTCGGCGACAAGGTCGCCAAGGGCGACGAAGTGCTCGACGTGGAGACGGACAAGATCTCGTCAGGCGTGGAATGCGCGTTCGACGGCATCTTGCGCCGGCAGATCGCGCAGGAGGGCGACACGCTGCCGATCGGCGCATTGCTGGCGGTGGTGGCCGACGCGGAAACGCCGGACGCGGAAATCGGTGCCGCGGTCGAAGCGTTCCAGCGCGACTTCGTGCCGGCCAGTGCGGACGCGGGTGAAAGCGGCCCGCAACCGGAGAAAGCGCAGATCGGCGGGCGTACCGTGCGCTATCTGAAGCTCGGCGAGGGCGGCACACCGGCGGTGCTGATTCACGGCTTCGGCGGCGACCTGAACAACTGGCTGTTCAATCATGCCGAGCTCGCCGCGCATCGCACCGTGTGGGCGCTCGATCTGCCGGGTCACGGCGAGTCCGGCAAAGCGGTCGAAACCGGCAGCGCCGATGAACTGGCGGACAGCGTGATCGCGTTCCTCGACGATCGCGGCATCGGCAGCGCGCATCTGATCGGACATTCGATGGGCGCGCTGGTGGCGATGACGGTCGCGGCGAAAGCGCCGGGGCGGGTTGCTTCGCTAGCGTTGATTTCGGGGGCGGGCCTGGGCGAGGAGATTAACGGCGAGTACATCGGCGGCTTTGTGGAGGGCAGCAGCCGTAACACGCTCAAGCCGCATCTGGCTAAACTCTTCGCCGACCCGGCGCTGGTGACACGTCAACTGGTCGAAGACATCGTCAAGTACAAGCGGCTCGAAGGCGTGAACGATGCGCTGCGCAAGATTGCGTCGTCGGCGTTCGACGGCAATGTGCAGCGCAGCGGCTATCGCGAACGGCTCGCTCAGCTTGCGCCGCGCACGCTGGTGATCTGGGGCGCGCAGGACCAGATCATTCCCGCCGCGCATGCGCAGGGCCTGCCTGGCGACATTCGCGTCCACCTGCTCGAAGGAAAGGGGCATATGGTGCAGATGGAAGCGGCCTCGGAGGTCAATCGCCTGCTCAACGATTTTATGGGGCGTTGAGATGGACGCCGCCCTGCATGGCGATAGCGTCACCGCGCTCGGTCAGCATGGCAAGCGCAGCGCCGACAAGCTTGCGCGGATTCCGGTGAAGATCGTGCCGGTTTCCGGCGGCGAGGCGTTGCCGAAGCCTGCGTGGCTGCGCGCCAGGCCGATGATGAGCGAAACGGTTGCCGGCATCGCGGCGATCCTGCGCGAACACCGCCTGCATTCGGTCTGCGAGGAGGCGATGTGTCCGAACATCGGCGAGTGTTTCGCGCAACGCACGGCCACCTTCATGATCATGGGCGGCATCTGTACGCGGCGCTGCGCGTTCTGTGACGTCGCGCATGGCCGCCCGGAGCCGCTGGATGACGAGGAGCCGCGGTGGCTCGCCGAGGCGGTGGCGGCGCTGGCCTTGCGCTACGTCGTCGTCACGTCGGTGGATCGCGACGATCTGCGCGACGGCGGCGCCGCGCATTTTGCCCGCTGCGTTGCGTTGCTGCGCGAGCGTGTGCCGGGGATTCGCGTCGAAGTGCTGACGCCGGACTTTCGTGGCCGCGTCGAGCGGGCTTTGCTTGCCTTGTCGCAAGCGTGGCCGGATGTCTTCAATCACAACATCGAAACGGTGCCGTCGCTGTATCGGGCGGCGCGCGCCGGGGCGGATTATCGCGGCTCGCTGGAATTGCTGGCGCGCGTCAAGGAAGCGAATGACACAGTGCTGACGAAGTCAGGTTTGATGGTCGGCCTTGGAGAAGCGGACGACGAACTGGTCGACACGATGCGCGATTTGCGCGCGCATCGTGTCGATATCCTGACGATCGGCCAGTACCTCGCGCCGTCGCGTTTTCACATCCCGGTGCGCCGGTATGTGGCGCTGGAGCAGTTTGCTTCATGGCGTGACGAGGGGTTGAAGATGGGCTTTCGCGAGGTGGTGGCCGGTCCGCTGGTACGGTCTTCGTATCATGCGGACCGGGTGGCGGATGCGGCCATGGAGTCCGCGCGCATGCCCTTGTGATAGCGTCGTAAAGGGTGAAGAGGACCTAGCCGCGGGACCTGGCCGCGGGAGACTAGCTGCGGTAATCGGATTGCGGGTCGTCGATGAGCCGTAGCGCCGCGCGCCATGCCACGTCCACAATTTCCGCCGAGTCCTCGCGATCGAACTGGGCGGCGGTCAACTCGCATACTTCACGCGGCGGAATGCGCAGCGCGGTGCCGCCGGCCAGTGCCTGAATCTGCGCCTGGCAGGCCCGCTCGAGAAAATAGATCTCGTGAAAGGCTTCGGCAGCCGTCGCGCCTGCCGCGAGCAATCCGTGATTGCGCAAGATCATCGCCTTGCAGGAACCGAGATCCCGCACCAGCCGTTCGCGCTCGCCGAGTTCGAGCGCGATGCCTTCGTAGTCGTGGTAAGCGAGCTTGCCGTAGAACTTCAGCGCATGCTGGCTGATCGGCAGCAGCCCATGCTCCTGCGCCGACACCGCGGTTCCGGCGGCCGTATGCGTGTGGATCACGAAATGCAGATCGTCGCGCGCTGCGTGGATGGCCGAATGAATCGTGAAACCCGCGGCATTCACCCGGAACAGTTCCGGCTCACTGTGCGCGCGTTCGTCGATGACATTGCCGTGGTGATCGATCTTCACCAGATCCGACGCGCGCATCTCGTGAAAAAGCACACCGTAGCGGTTGATTAAAAAGGCCGGCGCCTCGCCCGACCGGTCCGGCAAACGTGCCGTGATGTGCGTGTCGATCATGTCCGTCATGCGGAAGTGAGCGGCGAGGCGGTAGAGCGCCGCCAGTTCCTCCCGTACGTGCTGTTCGGTACCGGCGTGGGCTTCGATTCTGGCGCCGAGCGGCGCGGACTTGCCGATCATGGGATCGGGCGATTGCTTCGTTTGCATTTCAAAAGACTCCAGGTTCGCACGTGTTGTCATGCACGTAGTGTTCGCTGGCGTGGAGGGCTCGTCAACCTTATTGTTCTAATTCTGATCATTAGCCGCTTGAATACTGGGCGGCATGAATCATTGCAGGACATCGCGAACCGGTTCTTTCGCGTCGAGACGCGTGAGTATCGCGGGTTCCGCCTGATCGGACGCGAGCGCCGTGTCGATCACAGCGGCGAGGGTCGGCGCATCGCTGAACAGCACGCCGTCGTCGTCGGCCGGCACGATATCGCCTGGCCGCACCATGACGCCTGCGCAAACAACCGGCTCGTTGAACGCGCTTGAAGCGGTGTCGCGTTTTTTCGTCGTCAGCAAGGAGGTGCTGCGCGCGAAGACGGGGAGCCCCGTGCGCTGCAGTTCGAGTCGTTGGCGGACGCATCGGCGGGGCGTAACGAAGTCATGGGCTTTTCCTTGGGGCATGGCGGTTTCGGGTTCAGGTGATGAACACAGCCATTGCGCTATGGCCTGGCGCCTTTATCGGAAGCCAAGAACAATAAGTAAAAGTCTGTTTTCTAATCCTTTGTATTAATGGTGCGAATGGTAGAGCGCTTCGTGATGCGTTTGCCGTACTCGTTTGCCATTCCGTTGCGCTCGTAAAAACTCATAGATTGCGACCTTAAGACAAATCCTATCGACTGTGGTCGGGTCTCGATATATGAATGAGAGTTTCGCACTCCATTCATTCCAAGGAGCCGTTGCAATGTCCCACGTCGATGCGCAAGAGAACGCCAAACCCGATTCAACTATGTCCCGCAGACGCTAACCAGGGGATGCTCTTGAGTCCAAATACCGCCTACGTCGACACGCCCGCGCGCACAGACCGCGCCACGCACCGGCACTACCATCTCGACGTGCCACAGGCCCGCAGTTCGGCTCTCGCCGACGTGTTTGCCTTCGACGGTGAGCGCGCCATCAGCGTGCCAACGAAGTACGTGGTCAGCTTTACCCATCCGCAGCACGACCTGTCCCGTACCGAGTACCTGAACAAGCCCGCAAAGTTCGTCATCCAGCCGCCTTTCGATCCAAACAGGATGCGCGAGCCGGAACCCCCGCGACGGGTGCAGGGCGTCATCACCGGCTTTGGCCAGCTTGCCAGCAGCCGCGATGAAACGACCTACGAGGTCGTGCTGGAATCGCGCCTCGCGCTGCTGCGCAATGCGCCCAAATGCCGGTTCTTCCTCGAACAGAGCTTTCCGGAAATCATTGAGCAGATCCTGCGCGAGCACGGCTTTGACAGGATCCTTGGCAGCTTCGAGTTCAACCTGTATCGCGAATACGGCAAGCGCGCTTTCGTGATGCAGTGGGAAGAGGATGACCTGACCTTCATCACGCGCCTGTGCCGCCGCTCGGGAATCTGGTTCGTCTGCGAGGAGGGCGAGCATTGCGAGGCGGTGCGCTTTGGCGACGACTTCACCCACTATCGCCGCCACCCGAACCTGAGCGTGCCTTACCGCGAATACAGCGGCCTCGCGAGCAGCGGCGCGGAGTCGGTCGATACGCTGGAGATGCACGCCAGGACCGTGCCTGCCCGCTACATGGTGCGCTCGTACAACCACCTGCGTGCGCCCGAGCCGATCGACGCGACCAACGTGATTCATGATGACCGCACCACGTATGGCGAAACCTATACCTGGGGTACGCCGTATCTCACCGACGACGAGGCGCAGCGCGAAGCGCTCCTGCGACGCGAGGCCGCGCTGGCCGCACAGATCGGGTATCACGGCACCTGCGACATGCTGGACCTTGCCCCCGGCTGCGTGCTCAAGCTCTCGAACCGCGCATTGCCCGACGCTAAACACGGGCTGCTTGCCGTGTCGGTGAAGTGCAGCGCCTCGCGCAGCAAGCCGTACCGGGTTGAATTCACCGCGATCCCTTCCGACCGGCTTTACCGCCTGCCGCTGCTTGAACATACGTGGCCGAGGATTCACGGCACGATTACCGGGCGGATCGCCTCGCCCGGTGAGTATGCCCAGCCCTACATTGACGAACGCGGCGACTATATCGTCAACCTTCATCTGGATCGCGACAGCCGTACACCGGGTCTGAACAGCTGTCCGATGCGCCTGGCCAAACCCTTCGCCGGCGCAAACCAGAGCGGCCTGCATTTCGGGCTGGTGGACGGCACCGAGGTCACGGTGGGCTTCCATCACGGCAATCCCGACCTTCCCTACATCAGTCAGGTACTCCACAACGCGCGCGAGCCGGACCCGATCGTCAGCGGCAGACGATGGAACAGCCGCAGCACGATTCACACGCGCTCGAACAACACGATCGAGTTCGAGGACTTCCCGCGCGAAGAACACATCAAGGTCGCCACCGAGCAGGGCAAGTCACAGCTCAATCTCGGCCATACGGTGGATCGCAACCTCAAGTTGCGTGGCAACGGCTTCGAGCTGCGCACGGACCTGAAAGGCGCGGTGCGCGCCGGCGGTGGTCTGCTGGTGTCGGCGGACATGCAGCCGCGCGCGACCGGTGAGCAGACGGACATGAGCGCCGCGCTCGACCAGATGCGCACGACGCAGGCCGCTGCGCAGGAGTTGGCCGATGTGGCGCGCGCAGCCCAGGCGGAGGTTGCCAACGTGAAGGCCGAAAACCAGTGGCTCAAGGACGAACTGGCCGGCCTGAAGCAGGCCGTTATCGCCCTGTCCGCGCCGCACGGCATCGGCCTGTCAACGCCCGACCGTGTGCTGGTGTCGGCCGGCAAGGATGTGAGCGTGGCGACTTCAGCGGGCTTCAATGTCAGCGCCCTGAAAAACGTTGTCGTGGCCGCCGGCGATGTGCTGTCGCTGTTCGCCCACCGGCTCGGTATCAAGCTGTTCGCCGCGCGTGGCAAGGTGCAGATCCAGGCGCAGAACGATGAGATCAACATCGCTTCGGAAAAAGACACCACCATCACCAGCTCAAACGGGCGTGTCGTCATCGAGGCGAAAACGGAACTGCTGTTCAAGTGCGGTGGCTCGTATTTCCGCATGACCAGTACCGGCATCGAGGATGCGACACCGGGCGATCGCAAGTGGAAGGCCGCAGCCTACGACCGCCAGGGACCGGCCAGCATGCCGGCCGAGCTTCCCGTGTTGCCGAAGCCTGCCGACACGGAATGCGCATTGCGTGCCGGCCGCTCTGGCGTGCCGTTCGCGCGTTTCTAGCACCTTGCCGCTACACGGACAGTACCCCCATGTCACCTGAAAGAACCAACCCGCTGCTGGAGCGTTTCAGTAGCCAGTACGCAACCCTGAAGGCGGCGCATCCGCAGGTGCGACTGTGCGCCCTGGTCGATTTCGCCCCCATGTCCGGCATCTGGCAGCGTCAGTTATCGGACACCCTGAAGGCCGTGCCGCGCTTTGCGCTGTACAGCGATACCGGGCTTGATGACCTGTCGGAAACCGGCCCGTTCCTGATCGCCTGCCCTGAGCCGGAAGGCGTCGAAACGCGTGCCCTGTACAACGCGCTGAACAGTCTGACCCGACGCGATCATCGGTTCGTGTCGTGGTTATGGACGACACACGATATCGAACCGCTCATCGGCCATCTGCAAACGCTGCTGCACGCGCGGCTAGGTCCCGATGACGGTGATGCGTGGTTCTTCTTCCATCAGCCGGCCTACCTGCCTGTCCTGCATCGCGAGTTGCCCGAACCATCGCGTCGCTACATGTTCGGGCCGTGCCTTGCGTGGTGGTGTCTCGATCCGCGCGGGGAGCTGGTCGAGCTGGCCGGCGAAAACCTGCCGCTGCCCGCCGCGTGGGACGCGTTCCCCGTGCCCGAAGAAGTGGTCAACGCCCTGCATCGGGCCGGCGCACCGGCTCAGGTGTGCGCCTGGCTAAAAAAAACCATGCCGGGCATGCTCGATCGCACCGACGCCAATGCGCAGTTCCAGCAGATTGCGCCGCTCGTTGACCAGGCCTTTGCGTATGGCATCACCGGAAAGAGCGATCTCGGCGTGTATGCCGCCTACGGCCTGCAATACGGCGCGCAGTACGACGATCATCCCGCCCTGCAAGGGGTGCTCACGCAGTTTCGTACCGGTGGCGCGGCACTGATCGACGCCTATGCCGCGCTGGGTAGCGGCGTGTGGAAGGAAGTGCAGGAAACGGCCCGGCAGCGAGGCGGCGGAGCCGCCGCGCAGGCGCATCAGGACAAGTTGCGCAAATACGGCTATGCCAGGGTGCGGACACGGATCATCAACCGCACGGAGCACCGCGGATGGAAGGTCCGGTTGGTCATGGAGCGCGGCAACATCATTTCTGAGTCGGCATTGACTGACGAATTGCCGGGTGGGGTGTTTTCGGATGCGGAGCTTGACGTGCCGGCCGTGAACATTCCGATACCCGGCACCCAGGCCGTGATGAAGTGGACGGGCCAGGCCGGGTGGGAAAACTCCGACGAGGTCGTCGTGACGGGGGAGCTGCCCCGCGCCGAAGGCGAGGGGCTGGTGATCGTGCAGTTCGCACGCGACTTCCGCGTCTATGTGCGCATGTATGCCGAGGAGCCGAAACCGGCGCGGCAATGGTAACGAACACTGGGGAGAAGATGAATGATTTGCGAAGCCTTCTTGGGGTACTTGCGTTATGAGGGTGATGTTTCGAATGCTCGTGGTTGCGGTGATTATTCTGCCGCTAAGTGGTTGTATGACGACAGCATTGGTGGTCTGGTGCCAGACGAAAGTAATGTCTGATCCGGACTTTAACTGCTGGAAATAGGCCACCAATCCAGACGACAGGAATAGTCACCCATTGTTTGTTAAGCCTTAGGACCAGAATGAAACGGATCATGATATTACTGGTATCGATCGCGGTACTGATTAGCGCGTGTGCGAGGGCACAGCCTCGCGGTTATGTGGACGCAACAGCATGGAGTGCGAACTACACGGAAGACTACATCCATGAGTTCCACATTCAAACGGCGTCCGGCCAGGACACGGGACTGGAAGGCATCCAGGTTGGGGAGTTTTCGAAAGGCGGAAAGGGGGGCAGTGAGTGCTGTTCGCTCATCCCTGGCGTGGGCCAGACGATCCGGGTCGTCTGGACTGTCGCTAACACCGACGACAAGGCACAGTGGAAAACCTACAGCAGGGATGTCGTCGTGATTGGCTCGATGCCAATGGAGAAAGATGCATACAACATTCTGATGGTCAGATTCTTCCCGGACCATCAAGTGGAAGCGGAGTTGATACCTGACCGTGGGAAAACCGGTTTGCCTAGCCTTCGCGTCGATAAATTGTTTTCTGGCCAGCGCGTGATGCGCAAGATGGGGGAATAGCGATGCAGGACTGGATTACCGATAACCACGATACGTTTCACCAGGCGCTCAAGACCGCCACGGAACTGCACGCCGAGGAATTCATGACCTGCGCGACCTGCGAACAGCGGGGCGGGGTGTTTTCGGATGCGGAGCTTGACGTCGCGAGCGTAAACATCCCGATACCCGGAACCCAGGCCGCGATGAAGTGGACCGGCCAGGCCGCGTGGGCAAACTCCGATGAGGTCGTCGTGACGGGGGGAGCTGCCCCGCGCCGAAGGCGAGGGGCTGGCGATCGTCCAGTTCGCACGCGACTTCCGCGTCTATGTGCGCATGTATGCCGAGGAGCCGAAACCGGCGCGGCAATGGCAATAACACACGGGAAAAGGTCAGGCATCCGGATGAAAAAAATAACGATATTGCTGGTATCGATTGCGTTGATGGTTAGCGCGTGTGCGGCATCTTCTCTTGGGCAAGGTATAGCAGACGCTTCCGTTATGGGGGCCAACTATACGAACGACTACATCAACTTTACGTTGATGTCTCCATCGGGAAAGAACCTTGGCATGGGAGGGGACGCAAAACCGTTTTCAGACGGCGGAGCAGGAGGCACGGCTTGCTGCGCGCTACTTCCCGGCGTCGGTCAGACTGTCCGCGTGGAATTTAGAGTCGGTGGATTCAACGATGCAGCCGACCAGTACAAAACCTACATTCGAGATGTGGTCGTAAAGGGAGTTACATCGAATGACCCTGACTCGATGAATTATTTGATCGTCCGTTTTTTTCCAGATCACAACGTGGAAGCTGAATTCATAACGGAGTCTCTGAAATCTGGTGCTCCCGTTAGCCCTCGGGTTGACGAATTATTTTACGGACGGCGTGTTATGCGTCACTTGGGAGAGTAACCATGCAGGACTGGATCACCGATAACCACGATACGTTCCACCAGGCGCTCAAGACCGCCACGCAGCTGCACGCCGAGGAGTTCATGACCTGCACGACCTGCGAGCAGCAGCCGTGGTTCAGCTTTTTCTTCGATGGCACCGGGAACAACAAATTCCAGGACGCTGCTTTGCAAAAGCTGTCAAACGTCGCCCGCCTTTACGAGGGACACGACGAAGAACGACCGCTAATCTCGCGCTTTTATTATGCCGGGGTCGGCACGCCGCTTGATGCCAGTGATCCGGGGTGGTGGGAGAAGATCCGCGACAGCGAGGCGCTGGGTGGCGGAGTCGCACTCGGTTCCGATGTACGACTAGCCAAGGCTGAAGGTGAATTTAAACTTGAGCTGCGACGTAATCACAAAGTCAGCCGGATCGACGTTGCCGTGTTCGGTTTCTCGCGTGGCGCGGCACTCGCGCGTGCGTTCGTGAACCGGCTGCTGAAGAAGTGCGAGATGAAGGACGGCGTGCCCTGCTGGCCGTGCCCCACGGCGCTCGATGGCGAGTCCGCGCCGCTGCACTTCCGTTTCCTTGGCCTGTTCGATACGGTGGAGTCGGTCGGGCTGCCCGCGTATGACCTGAACAGCGGCATGCTGATGCATGTGCCCGATCAGGTCGAGCGGTGCTTTCACATCGCGGCTGGTCACGAACTGCGCGCCTGCTTTCCGCTGACGCCGGTGCGCAACGGCAGCGCGTCCTGCGAACAGCTAGTGTGGCCGGGCGTGCATTCCGATATCGGCGGCGGTTATCGTCCCGACGAACAGGCCCGCTCCGACCAGCTTGCACGCCTCGCGCTGAACCGCATGCGCCTGGAGGGTGCCATCAGCGGTGTGCCGTTCACCGCACCGTCGCTCGCCACCAAGGACGTGCATGACCTGTTCGAGTACGACGAGGAGGTGAAGGCCTTGTTCGATGAATACATGGGCAAGGTCGGCACCGGCGGCACGCTGGAGGCGCAGATTTTCGCGCACATGCGCCTCTACTATGGCTGGCTGAAGGTGCGTTTCGGGCAGAAGCCGTGTGACCTCTACAAGGGCGTGTGCTCGGCCGACCCGGAAGTGAATGCGCAACTGCAACGCATCCAGCAGTTCCATGACCGCCTGAAGATCGACGCGGACACGATGAACTGGCGCAAGTACCTGACGGATCTGTGGAAGACCGACCGGAGCGAATACGATCGCACGATCGCAACCGCCGGCGGCCCTGGCGGGATGAACCGGTTGCTGTCGGACGAGGAAGCCGCCTACTGGGATGCCTGGCTGAATCCGCCCACGCTGTCGCCGGATCTGGTGCGCTTCTTCGACCAGTACGTGCACGACTCGCGCGCGGGGTTCCTGCGCATCGACAGCAGCGGCTACCTGAGGTCGCGTCAGATCATCGAGCCGTCCGGCACGCTGAAGACCGTCGCGCAGCCCGTGGCCGCGCCTCAACTGGCGTTGTCCTGATCATGCAGCCGTCTGACACTTACCCGGAGCGCGATGGCTTTACGCTCTCGCCATTCTTCGCGGAACTGCCCGCCTATGTCATGACGTTTCACGACGAGGAGGGCGACTTGCGCGTCGTGACGGAAAAAGTCGAGCTGGGGCGCGCGATGACCTGCTACCTCTCGCCCGTGGACGCGTTGATCGAAGTGCTGCAATTGAACCAGATGCTCGGAACGCAGTACGGGGTCATGCCGGCGCAACTGGTCCCAGCGGAGCGGTGGCGCGATGCGGACGGCCGGGGGCTGATCGCCAATGTCCACCTGGGCTGGCCGGTCCAGAATGGCCGGCTGCTGCTGCGTCCCGCCGGCGCGCTCGGGGGCTACGGCAGGATGATGCATCACTGGGCGCGTGAACCGCTGCGCTTCGAATTCGATGAGACCGTGCTGGCCGAGGTAACCCGCCTGCACGAATGGGCGGGCCTGTTCGCCTGGCGCGAAACGCTGGAGGAGGTGCGCGCATGGAAGCCGGAGCGGGTTGCCCGCGTGGTCGCGCGGGCGCTGGCTTCAATCGGGGTGGCAAGGGGCGACGTGACGCAGTGCAGGCAGGTCGCGCTGTTTGATCCGGAGTCGGGCCAGTGGCATTTTGTGCCACGGGCCGGTTCATCGACGTAACGTCATGCATGCAGGGAGATCAATTTGAACGCTCGCTACGATATTCGCCACGGCGATAGCACGACGGCCGACGGGCGGGTCATCGCCACGTCGCCCGGTGACACGCTGGACGGCGTGGCAGTTGCGTATGAAGGTGACGCGGTGTGGTGCCCGAAATGCAGGACGACCGGGAAAATCGTCTGCGTGGGTGAGCGCCTGCCCGACCGGGGGCCGGGCGGCCGTCAGTCGGCGCTGGGTGGTGACTGGTGTCTGTGCAAATGCCGGCCATGCCCGTTGCTGATTCCCTCGCAATGCCGCTGTGGTACGGGCGTATGGGCTGTGTGCTGAGTGGTTGGGAGGAGTTCATGAACTGCGCGACCTGCGAACAGCGGGGCGGGGTGTTTTCGGATGCGGAGCTTGACGTCGCGAGCGTAAACATCCCGATACCCGGAACCCAGGCCGCGATGAAGTGGACCGGCCAGGCCGCGTGGGCAAACTCCGATGAGGTCGTCGTGACGGGGGGAGCTGCCCCGCGCCGAAGGCGAGGGGCTGGTGATTGTGCAGTTCGCACGCGACTACCGCGTCTACGTGCGCATGTATGCCGAGGAACCGAAGCCGCCCGTGCGGCAGTGGTAACTGGGCAGAAACGCAGATCGTGAGTGAAAAAATTGAGACTTATCGCCGCTCTGACATTGAGTGTGGTGCTGTGTAGGCGAAACGGACGATTCAATTGATCGTAGGCGTGCTCATCATGCTACCGCGCGGCTGCTGCTTTACGCTTTGGTGCGCGACGCAGCGGATGTCAGAGCCGGACTTTAATTGCTGGAAGTGGTGGATCAATCACGGAGGGACGGGTGTCATTCAGGCCGGAGCAAAACGATACAGCACAGGGATTTTTCAGGAGCCCACCTGCGTGGGTTCTTACCTTCCGCGACGGGGAAGGATTTGAGTGCATTGGCAAGGAGCGGACCCAGGCCGGACTCGCGGTGAGCTGCTACCTGTCGCCATTGGATGCAGCAATCGAGGCGGCATGCCTCACGAAAGCAGGACGCCCGCATCGCTCGATGGCCGCGTCGGCCCTGGACCTGGGCGCGTTTCTGGGTGAACGCGACAGTGAGCTCGTCGCGGCCATGCATGTGGGCTGGCCCGCACATAACGGCGTCCTGCTGCGGCACTCCGACGGCAGACCGGGACGCTGCTGCAGGCTGATGCGACAGCCTCTCGGGATACCGACGACGTTCGAGGTGGACGCGCGGACGCTTGCAGCGTACAGCGCTTCCCGCGAGCGTGCCGGACTGTTCGCCTGGGCGGAGACGGTGCGGGAGGTGCGGACATGGCCTGCGACCCGGATCCGCCACGTCGCGACGAAGGCAGTTGCCGCGATCACCTCACGATGCGAGGCCGATCACTGGAAAACAGCGACCCAGCTCGCGGCATTCGACCCGGAGTTCGGGCAGTGGCATTTCGTACCGTTTTCGTCCGGCGGCGAGGCGCTGTAAAGCGCGGAATGACGCTGGTTATCAGACACGAGGAGAAGCAGTCAGCCCTCGCGTCGACAAATTTTTTTATGGCCGGTTGAGCGCGCGGAAATGTGCACGTGGTGTCCCAGCATCCTGCAAGTCGCGCCGCCGTTCAAAGGGCGCATGGCGGTGCTGAAGCTGAAGGAGGCGTTCGAGCCGCGACAACTCAGCATCGTCACCCGGCGCAACAGCACGCTTGGAAGCGCGGCCCTTGGTTTTATCGAGTGCCTTTTGCAGGTCATTCGCCTGCATGCGCGGTCGGCAAAGAAAGAAGATCTTGCGTTGTTCGATACGCTGACCTTGCTCGTTTGATCGCCACGCAGAACTGGTATCGCCGCGCTCAAGCTACCGGCGTAGCCGGCGCACCCGCCGTATATCTCCGCAGTCGCTGGGAAATCAGATGTGAAGGCCTTTCGATCATCCGGTAGAACGCATAGCTGATGGCGAACGCCAAGGCCACTTGCACGAACCATGCTAAGCGGGATGTGCCGTCGAACCCGGTCATTTCCAGCAGGGCAAGCGCCATCTTGTGGCACAGATAGAGGCTATAGGACCACGCCCCGAAAGCAGCCAGTCGGGACCAGATCCCAGCGTTGGACGGCGTGGCGGTCTCCGTCGCGATCCAGATCGCCGCAAGAAACTGGAATAGCGGCAGCGTGATATCAGGTGTAATCAGCGGCACGAGCGCCGGTTTGAGATTCGACTCGGACAGCAGAATCATGACTGCCGCCCCGGCTGCGACAACCGTCACTCGCAGCGCAACCAGATGGTTTGCGAGGTAGCGAGTGCTCCGATCGAGGCCGCGCTTGATCATCATGGTGAGCGGCGAATACGCGCCACGCATCTGAAACTGCTGTGCATTGCGCTGGGTTTCCGCGATCAGGCAGCCGAAAATCCATCCAGCCGCATACAGTAAAGCCGTACCCGGCACCCGATAGGTCTCGTAGACGCAGCCGTGGCACGCAGGGTGCCCAAACAGACGAACCGCCGCCACCATTACGCCGGCTGCCATCGCGCTGCCGACGATCATTTCACCGATGTAGCGAAACCGGAGCCGCAAGATCGGATAAACGGCGTAATACACCATCTCGCAGTAGAGCGACCAAAGCACGGATTCCAGATAATTTTGCCCGGTCGGCAACGGCTGGATGAGGCATAGCAGGATGACCAGCGGCAAGCCGATGCGAATGAATCTGGATGCGTAATAGTTGATCGGCTTGAGCGTGACATCCTTCTGATAAGCGTTGTGGATGCAATAGCCGGAAATGACAAAGAACACGATGACGGCGGCGGGCCCCGCAAACAGCGCTGTCGATGCGGACCACAACGCGCCGCCGAGGAAGGCCAATTGATGCGGGAGCAGTTCTTTGAATGCGGGCGGTTTGAAGTGATACATCAAGACCCAGAAAGCCGCGAGGAATCGAATGGCGTCGATCTTTAACGATTTATTCAAATTCGCGGACGCTGACAGATTCAAGGTGATCGCCACTCGCTGCCCCTTTTATATTCAGGCTGCGACGATCTTACCTTTGCGCTCGATGACAAAAATCGAAAAAAAATCGCGAAATTAATGTCCATCCGGACGCCCTCCGCCGTCGTCGAACACGAACTCCGCGGTATGTCGCTCGGTATGTCCTTTGGTTGGAAAGTGGCGGCGGGGGCTGCGCGGAATATGCGCACTTTACGCAGTAGTTTCAACTGCTTTGAGCGCTGCTCCTCGCGTTACGCGGCGAGCGTGCGGCGCGCGGTTTCTTTTTGGGTTCAGCGGATTGCGGCCACTGGTCTTCGTCGAGCAGCCGATCGAACAAACGTCCGCGCTCCTTTTCGGAAAGCGGGCAGAGGCCAAGCAGGGCGGTAAACACCAGGCCTCTGGCTGCTGCCCAGCGCAGGAGCGCCGTATCCGGGTCGGCGGCCTCGGCCTTGATATGTTTGACCTTCTGCGCGGTGTTCTCGCGCGTGGCGGACAGCAGCGAGGGATCTTCGACCAGAGCGGCAAGGATGGAAAAACCCGCGGAATGGGGATTGTCCATGGCTTCGCGCATGGTGGCGATCTCTGCTGCGAGATGGGGTTCGGCCTTCGTCTCGCCGTTCGCAGCAAGGTAGTTGCGCGCGAAATTCTCGAAGTACTCGATCTCATGCTCGAGCAACGCCTTCAGCACATCCCCTTTGGTGCGGAACTGATGCATCAGTCCGCCCTTGCTGATACCGCTTTCTCGAGCGATCGCGTCAAACGTGAGCTGACCCGGACCATCGCGAGCGACGATGGTGAGCGCCGCCTGGAGCGCCGCTCGGCGGGAGCGTTCCGAACGGGTGGGATTATCCATGGCGCCTCCGGAGCGTGAGTGCGAGTTCGCGCGATGTCACTACCGCCGGGAATCCGGAATGGCTCGCTTGTCGAGGCGCGTCGGGCTGGTGTGGGTGATGCCTGGTTTGCATGGTCGAAAGAGGTCGGGTGAAGCTGCATTTTACAAGCATCGACCTGCTCACGACCATTTGGACTGCGGCGCCCCCGGGAACGGGCGCCGGACCGGCTGCGCAACCGGGTTTTCGAATCAGAAGTTCCAGTTCCAGATCGGCACGTCGTTCCACGCGGCGGCTTGCATGGCTGCTTCAGGAAGTGCGCAGCAGCGTTTGCCCAGTCGACGTATTGTGCTCCGCAGGCTCCTGCTCAAACCCATAGAGGGCATGCGGGGTGGCGCATAGTATCGAGTCGGCGATAGCCGGGTCCAGACCAGGGTCCAGCAGCGCCGATAGCGACTGGCCGTAGTCCGTCACATGTTCATACTGCGTGTGCGGCCAGTCGCTTCCCCACATCAGACGCTCAGGGCCGAAGTGTTCGAGGAGCTGGTTCGTCGCGTCGCGGACAAAGCTGGAACCGGGAGCCGTACAGCGGTACGCACCCGAGACTTTCACCCAAACCCGCGCTGTGTTGCCAAAGCCGAGCAGCGCCTGGAATCCGGGATCGCTCGTACCCTTGTCTGGGTCGGGCCGCCCGAAATGGTCGACGACGACCGGCAATCCCGCCTCCAGAAGACAGTCGATCAGCGGCGCCAGGTCACGCGCTTGCCGGTGCAATTCGACATGCCAGCCGAGTCGCGCCAATCGGTGCAGCAGCGTTGCCCACGATTTCCCGCGCAGCTCGGGTAATGCCTGCTCTATCAAGTTAAGCCGTACGCCCGTAATGCCCTGATCATGCAGGTGAACTAACTCTGCTTCGGAGATGTCGGTCGCGACGACTGCCACGCCCTTCAAGCGGCGGGCGTCACGCGAGAGCGCCTGCAGCAGATACCGGTTGTCGGTGCCGAGAAAGCTCGGTTGCACGAGAACGGCCCGGCCGATGTCGTGGGTGTCCAGAAGCTGCAGATAAGCGGCGAGCGTCGCATCGTAGCCCGGCGCATAGCGCCTTCCGTCTGCCAGTGGCAAGCCTCGCTCGAAGACGTGCGCGTGAGTGTCCACGCGGCAGAGGCGCGATGGTGCGGTGAGTCCTTGAGCGCTCATGGTCATCCCCGCGGAGGGTTCAAGGTGAACCGCGCGTCGTCGGCGGCATCGGCGGCGAGTTCCGGCGCGGCCGCGCGCAGCCGCTTGCCGCGCGTCTCGGGAAGGAGCAGAACGGCGACCATCGCCAGTCCGTATGCCACCGCGGCGTCGATGCCGATTGCCGCGCCGAGCGACATCGAATGACTCATGTAGCCGACGAGAACTGGGAAGCTTGCCGAGGCAATGCGCCCGAAGTTGTAGCAGAATCCAACGCCGGTGCCGCGCATGTCGGCCGGATAAAGTTCGTTGAAGAGCGGCCCCAGGCTGGCCGGAATGCCCGCGGCGAACAAGCCGAGCGGGAAGCCGAGAACGAGCATTTCCGTGTTGGTCAGCGGCAGCATCACGTAGGCGAGCACGGTGACGATGCAGCAGAACGCGAACAGTGCAACGTTGCGGCGGCGGCCGATGCGGTCGAGCAGATGAGCGCTCGCCATGCAGCCGCACCAGAAGGCGACGATGACCACCGCGAGATAGCCGCCGGTGTTCAGCACCGAGAGGTGCCGCTCCTTGGCAAGGAAGGTCGGCAGCCACGTCATGATGGCGTAGTACCCGCCGTGAGCGCCGGTACCCAACACGGCGCCAATGATCGTGGTCCTGATGACCCGTGGCTGGAAGACCTGCGTGATTTGCCGTAGCGCGGAGACCTTGGGTTCCGCGCCGGCCGGAGCGGGACGCACGGGTTCCTTGAGCTTGCGCCGCACGAAGAGAACCAGGCCGGCCGGCAACAGGCCGACAGCGAACATCGTTCGCCACGCCATGTCCGACGGCAACCAGGAAAAGGCCGCGGCATAGAGCAGGACCGCGCCGCCCCATCCGATCGCCCAGGCGCTTTGCACGGCGCCCATGGCCTTGCCGCGGTGTTCGGTCCGGATGGTTTCGGCCATCAGCACCGCGCCCGCCGCCCATTCGCCGCCGAATCCGAACCCTTGCAGCGCCTTGAGGACAAGGAGCTGAGGGAAGTTTTGAGCGAACGCGCAAAGAAACGTAAAGCTGGCGAACCAGAGAATCGTCATTTGCAGTGTTCGGACGCGCCCAAAGCGATCCGACAGCGCCCCGGCGAGCCAGCCGCCGAGCGCCGAAGACACGAGCGTCACGCTGCTGATCGCGCCGGCCTGCGTGTGGTCGATGCCATAAGCCGCGATGATGGCGGGAATCGCCAGGGTGAACATCTGCACGTCGAGCGCATCGAGTCCCCAGCCTGCGAAGCACCCCCAAAAGGTGTTGCGCTCGAGGGGCGTGCCTTGCTTATACCAGCTGAACATGCCTATCTCCGTTCATGCACGTCATGCAGTCATATATATGACTGTATGACAAGTCTAAATCGCCGGACGGGGATGTGCATTCGGGATTAACCCTTGATGGCTCGGCCGGTTTCGGATGCGGTACAGTGGTAGCTCCTCTGAACAACTATATGAATCATGAACGCGCTTTCTGTCACGACCAGGCCGGACGATCGATTGCCCCGGTATCAGCAATTGCGCGACGATCTTGTCAGCCGGATTGCCGCGGGGGAATGGGCACCTGAGGAAGCCATCGCCACCGAGGCGGAGCTTGGCCAGTTCTATAACGTATCCACGGGTACGGTGCGCAAGGCAATCGATTTGCTGGTCGTCGACGGTGTGCTCACGCGCAGCCAGGGCAAGGGAACGTTCGTTCGCCGGCCGCGTTTTGATTCGTCGCTGTTTCGCTTCTTCCGTTTCAAGTCGCGTACGGGTGAGCCGGTTCGGCCGACCGCGCGCGTGCTCAAACGTGAAGTGGTCAAGCCGGGCGAAGAGATCCGCGCGAAGTTGGGAATGAAAGCCTCCGAGAAGGCGATCCACCTGTCACGCGTCCGGCTGATCGAAGGGCAAGCCGTCCTGTCTGAAGAAATCTGGCTGCCCCGTGCCCGCTTCGAGCCGCTGGCAAGCCTGGCGCTCGAGGATTTCGAGGACCTGCTGTACCCCTTGTACGAGCGGCTGTGCCGGCAGATCGTAGCGTCCGCCACGGAAATTCTCAATGTGGAACAAGCGACCGCCGACGATGAAGCGCTTCTGGGCGTGCCGCTCGGCAGCCCCGTGATTCTTGTGCACCGAGTCGCGTCGGACTTCGCCGGGACACCGTTCGAATGGCGCAGCACGCGCGGCGGCGCCGCAACCTTCCAGTACGAGGTCGAAATCCGCTGAGCGGCAAAAGCGGGCGGCAGAGCCGTCCGACAGGCGAGGGCGGCATCCCGCGGCTACGCGGCTGCGCGGTTTCGCCCCGGGTGCGGGTATCACCTCATGGCGCGTATTCCAAATTCATACAATCATATATATGACTACATCAATTTGGCTGACTGCGCCGAGGTAGCGACTGCCGGTCTATGACGCGATGGTCGAAGGCGGCCAGCAAGGAAACTGGAGCGGACCATGTCTACAACGGCAGGATTTGAGCAGCAGGTAATGAAGAAGATGGCGTGGCGGCTGATGCCGTTGCTGATCGTCATGTTTCTCATCTCGTTTATCGATCGCCAGAACGTCGGCTTTGCCAAGCTGGAGATGGTGCATGCCCTCGGCATGACGGAGGCGTCATACGGTCTTGGCGCGTCGTTATTCTTCATTGGTTATCTCCTTTTCGAGGTGCCCAGCACGCTTGCGCTTCATCGCTTCGGCGCGCGGACGTGGCTCGCGAGAATCATGATTACCTGGGGCGTCGTCACGGTTCTGATGGCATTCACCCGCTCGCTGCCCGTCTTCTATTCGTTTCGCTTCGCATTGGGTGTGGCCGAGGCCGGCTTTTATCCCGGCGTCATTTACTATCTCACCCAGTGGTTTCCGCAGAGTTACCGCACCCGGGTGCTCGGCTTCTTCACGCTGGGCAGTTCGCTCGCGAACATGCTCGGCTCGCTGATCGGCGGTCTGCTGCTCACCCTTGGCGGGACGTGGGGCTTCGCGGGCTGGCAATGGGTGTTCATCGCGACGGGCATTCCGGCCATCCTGATCGCCTTTGTCGCGCTCAGATTCCTGCCGGATTCGGTCAGGAACGCGGCTTTCCTTTCACAAGCGGAGAAGGACGTAGTGATCGCCGCGCTGAAGCGCGAAGCGTCAACCGAGGCGAAGGCGACGCGGCCTTGGGGCGCGCTGCTCGATCCGAAGGTGCTGATGTTCGCGCTGACTTACATGCTGATGTCGACTTCGCTGTACGGCGTGACCTACTGGATGCCGACGCTGCTTAAAAGCTATGGCGTGTCGTCGTCGCTCAATGGCTTGCTGAACATGATTCCCTGGGCGCTCGCCACGCTGCTTCTGCTCTGGCTTCCAGGCAAGCTCAAACGTGAGCGCGTCGTTCTGAAGGCGATGAGCGTGGTGGCAGGTATCGGGGTGATCGGTTTCGCGTCGAGCCTCGTCCTGCCGGGCGCGTCGATGCGCTTCGCGGCCCTGTGTCTGGGGGGAGCATGCATCCCGTTGCTGTACCCGTGCTTCTGGTCGCTTCCCCCGCGGTTCTTCTCGGGCGCGAGAGCGGCAGCGAGCGTTGCGGCGATCAACGCAATCGGCAACCTCGGAGGCTTCGCCGGCCAGAACCTGATGCCTTATGTCGGCAAGGTCGCGCATAGCCAGGTCGCGCCGATGCTGGTGCCCACCGCCTGCCTGTTCGTGTTGGGGATTGGAACCGCTGTCGCGGCGCTGGCCAGCGCGCGCCGCAGAATGGCGCTGGAGTCGGCGACGGTTCGCTCGCTGTAGTGCGCGCCCGGCTGCCGGGACCGTGAAACGGGGAGGGTTGCTCCGTATCACGGCTTTGTCCCGGCGTGTTCAGCAAAGGATATACGCTGGTACGTGCCTTGCGGCCTACAAGGCGAGCTTGTCCAGTTCGCCATAGGTGCGGTTCAGCCACACCTTGACGCGCTGCCGTTCCAGCATGCCGAGTCCGTTGGCCGGGCGGTCGGGGTGATTGACCGCGGCCCAGAAGCTCGCGCCTTGCTGATCGATCTTCTGCATCGTCGTATCAGGCAAGCGGCGTAGCGAGATGACGCTGGCGCCAAGCGCTTCGGCACGAGCGCGTTCGCCGGACGCATCCAGAATCTGGAAACGCTCGCCGCGGATTTCATTCAGAACGAGCACAAGCCTGATTCGTCCGCCGAACTGGTCGAGCCACTCCCGGAGCAAATCGACCGAATCGCGTCCTGCGTCCATGACGTGCCACCAGGTCAGCGTCAGGCCATGCTCTTCGGCGAGCGCGATCACGTCCGCGTCGTCCAGCCATTTGCTCAAAGGCTGCTGGGTCTGCGCGGCGAGATCGACCAGAACGCGCCGCTCGGGCTCCTCGAGCGCGTGTTCGAGGATGGGATCGAGACTGTCGTGCCGATCGAGCACGGCCGGAGCGGCAAAGTCGGCATAGAACCGCAATAAGGCGCCATGCGATTTATCGGTGTCGAAGCCGATGAACGGCGTGCTCCGGTCGATAAAATGCTGGGCCAGCACGCGGGCGACGAGCGATTTGCCGACGCCGCCTTTTTCGCCGCCAATGAAGTGGATGTGGCTCATTTCTGCAGATCCTGTGTGGTGATGCGGCCTAAGTCAGAAAGGACCGTACCAGACTTCGGTGACGTATCCGCGAAATAGGCTACACGGAACAGAAATGAGCGGCGGCAATACGATGCATTCGTCTTAGTCGTCGTGGCGATGGTGCTTGCGGTGGTGCCTTTCGCCGTAGTGGCGTTGACCGTAGTCGTTCGAATACGCATTGCGCGACATGTTGCCGCCTAGCGCCGCACCCGCGCCGCCGCCAACGGCCGCGCCGACCAGGCCGCCGGTGCGCCCGCCCATCGCATTGCCCGCCGCAGTGCCGGCTCCGCCGCCCAGCGCTCCGCCGATGATCGCGCCCGTGCGCTCGTGACCGTGCGACGTCACCGCGCCACCCGCGCCGCCACCCACCGCACCGCCGAGCACGGCGCCCGTGCTGCCCCCGAGTGCGCCGCCCACCGCCGCGCCGGCGACCCCGCCGAGCGCGCCGCCGACGGCGTTGTTCATGTCGCCGGCAAAAACCGGCAAGGACGTCGCTGCTGCAAGTGCCCCGATGGCAATGATCTGGGTGATTTTCTTCGACATATGCAAACCTTTTCTTTGTTCGAAAGACGTCAGCCGAACGCGTATCGGCTGGTGTCCAATTACTGTTGTAGTTGTGAACCTTGACGAGCCGTGTTCGCCCATTGACCGGACCTCGCGCTGACTCGCGCATCGGCGCTGATTGTGCCGATGGCACCGATTGCGTGGCGTGGTAAAGCGTGTCTCATCCGGTTTTCGGGCCGAAGGATAGCATCTCTTATCGCCGACTCCATCCAGGAATCTGGTAACAAACGGCGGGGATCTGGTAACAGACTGTTAAGAAAAGCCCGTCCCGTTCGTCGCATATCCAGTGGGCGGCGATGCTGCTGGTCCTGCTGTGCAGAGGCGGGGGAAAGTGGTCCGTAGACCACCTCGTTCGGCAAAAGTGGCTCAACGTCTGCTGATGTTCGTCTCACGCACTGGGGGGCTACATCGAAGCACCTGGCTATCTCCTGCCGACTCCTGACGAATCCAAAGACTTCGATAACAGCGATGCCACGGTCGACAGCGTCTCGATCGAACGATAGGCGTAGTGCAACGGCGGGTCACCTGCTCGACTCCGCCGTTGCCTTGTGTGGGTTTTCAGGTTGGCGGATCGATTTTCCGTAATGCGCCGCTCCGCAGAGCATGCGGGATTAATCACGCGGAGGGATTTTGTCGATTTTGAAACCGTCCATTAATCCGATGATTGGTTTAAATAAAAGATCTGACGAAAGGCGATATGAACGGCTATCTATGCTTCGTTTAATTCGTGCCGCATCATCCGGCCACCGTCGCAGATTTATCAAATGCATTTATTTATATTAATAATATGAAAAACCGCTAAATGTCGTTTGCTCCTGCTAAGTTGCTGTCATCCAATGAAAAAATTAACATTTCCCTTTTCTGCGCCAACTGAGGCAGGGCTCTTCGTTTTTCCTATTTTTTGAAAACCGTTGGGCATGTGCCGCGGAATATTCTTATAATTATTACTTATTATATCCGGCCGCCGCCACGTTACACAGATGATACGTTTATAATTCATCTGCCAAAAACGTTTGCAACTAATACCGAGTCCGCGCCCAAGCTTTATCGATGCAGTAAGAATTGCATTGATAGGAGTTATACCGCGTTGGAGAAGGATTTCTTGTGCGAAACGCCTGGCGAGTGAGTCTGGCGCCTCGAGCGCTATCTGCAGGATCCTTCGCCGGTGTTGGACTGCCGGACCTGGACGTGGCCCAATGAATTTCGAGTTCCGAACCTGCTCGGCAGGTGACGGACTTGCCTCGACTGTCGGGTCACCGGGTTCGTATCGGCATCGGGCCGTCAAGAGTGAAAGAAGGCGGATTCGATCGAGCTGTCAGTTGTCCTCAATTTCCTGATTGCACGTGCCGAGCGAACGTCTGTTTGTCACAACTAAGGGTGCGCGGTACTACCGGCGCGCTCCCTACCGGGTGTTAAAGGTTTCATCGTCGGCACGCCATAACCCCTTGTGTCGCTTTTTTTGGCGTGTGTTCGGCGGGTCGTTTCAACCTGGCTGCCTAGTCGACTGAACTGTTCACGCAGGTGCGTACGGTCGAGTCTCGCGACATGCTGCGCTGGATGCCTCGCGTTGCAGATCCAGGGAGGTAGTCACTGATAGCACATCGTTGGATAAGACATTGTCAGTCTATTGGTAAGGAATACGTAATTTGAATGGATTGATTGATGCGAGGTCAGAAATTCTGAACGCGCCGTAGTCTGGCAGCGGTCAGCTCACGGGCGGATGTCTAACCGTATCTGCCAGCGGATAACGTCACATCGAAGCGCCAGCTTCATCAGCAATGAACGCGATCAGCGCGTTCTCCGGTTTACCTCTCTCTGTACTCAATAACGCCAAAGCGGGACGGCTTAGATCGATCTTGCTGAATCCTCGGGGACAACCTGCTTTTTAGCGATTCATACGGACAATGACGAGTAATCTAAAACTACTGGGCGTTGCGACCGCAACAGTGTTGGCATCGTTTGCTGCGCAAAATGCGCAGGCTCAGGCCAGCACCATCACCGTCGCAGGCCTGCAATACAAGTTGTGCGGCGTGGAGAATGGCAACTGCTCATTCCTCGGAACAGGTTCGGTGGTGTTCGGTGCGGTTCCGCCCGACGCGCCATCGGTGATGTTGACCGATCCGAGTACCTTTAGTAATGGGGTCGGTTGTTATGTCGGCGCTGTTTCGCAGACAGATCCCGCATTCGGCTACGGCAAGGCATGCTGGGTGAGGGCGGTTGCCGCTAGCCCGACGCCGACGCCGACCCCGACGCCGACCCCGACGCCGACCCCGACGCCGACCCCGACGCCGACCCCGACGCCGACGCCGACGCCGACCCCGACGCCGACCCCGACGCCAACCCCGACGCCAACCCCGACGCCGACGCCAACCCCGACGCCAACCCCGACGCCCACACCTACGCCCACACCGACGCCCACCCCTGGCAGTTCAACCATGTCGTGCGGCTCGCCGACACAAACAGCCGGCGGAACGGCTAACGGAACGATCAGCGCCGACACGCCCACCACCGACGGCCTGCGCGTTTTCCAGAACAACGCACCGTTCAAGCTCTCGATTACGACGAACGCTCAGAGCGCGGATACAGTCATCTGGTCCGTAGCGGACTCGAACGGCGCGATCAAGACGCAGGGCAGTTTCGCGGTTAATGCCGGCGTGCAAACCAGCACGATTCCGTGCACGTCGACGTGGTCCGGCTATGGTGCGCTTACCGCGACACTGCGCTCGAATGGCGGCACGTTGCCGAGCAGCGGAACGCGTCCGATGGGCATTGCGACGTTCGGTGTGTTGCCGAACCTCACGTCGGTGCTGGGCACCGTCACGTATGCACATCAGGATCAGCACCGCTTCGGCATGCAGGGCTTCAACGGCAACATCGCTGCGCTGCATGCGCTGGGAATCTCGTGGACGATCGACGACCGTCAGGTCTCGGCCATGGAACCCAATGGCCCCAACACTTACACGCCGAACGTGAACGACCTCGATCCGTTCTATAAGGCCCATCCGGATCAGATGCGCATTGTGCGCCTCGATGGACTGCCTGCCTGGGATTCGAAGACGGGTCAGTTCAACGACAGCTATTACGCACCGTCGAACATGGCCGAGTTCCAGAGCTTCATGGGCAGGGTCGGTACCGATACGAGCCAGATTCGCGCGGCCAACTACCCGAACCAGCAAAAGAACTATTACCAGGTGACGTGGGAACCGAGCCTTGGGTGGGCGGATAGCGACGCAAACTTCGTCGCCATGTACAAGGCCGCTTACGAAGGCATTCACTCGACCGATCCGAATGCAGTCGTGATGGGCACGGGCAACCCGTTCGCCGCGAATTGCGACACCTGCACCACCGGCTATCTGCAGAAGTTCGGTGCGCTTGGCCTGTGGAATTACATCGATGCAGTCTCGACGCATGGGTACTGGAATGCCGGCACCTATCCGGCTCACCCGCCTGAATTGCAGGACTCGGATCCCGATCCGGCGAACCAGGCCAACGCGCTCGACAACCAGATGACGCAGTTGCGTTCGGTGATGCAGGCGGGCAAGCCGAACATGAAGCTCTTCTTCACCGAAGCAGGCGCGAGCTACGATCCGGGCCTGAGCTACGGCCCCACGGTGCCGTCGCAGAACCAGTTGTTCGCCCATGCCGCGATTGGCGTGCGGGCGCACATCATCGTGCTTGGCGGTGGCGCGCAGGTCACGACGCTTTTCTATGGTCCTGACTATCCGGGCGAAGTGGGATACGGCTCGTTCTTCGACCTGAATGACGCACAAGGCGCGTTCGGTGCAACGAACCTCTCGCCGAAACCCGAAGCGATGGCCTTCGCCACGATGACGCGCGTCCTCGACGGTACGAACACCTTGGGTCGCGTCAAGGGCACGCCGTCCGGAACCTTTGCGTATTCGTTCCAGCAACTCGGCAACGGCAAGGTCGTGACCGCCGCATGGGCCCACAGCAATGCGCAGTGGCCGACGAGCAACGGTGTTTATAGCCAGACCTACTCGACCAGCTATTCGCTTCAGGTCGACAATGCCGGTACGTCGGGCAATGTGACGAAGATCGATGGTTACGGCAATGTCAGCACGCTTGCCTACACCAACGGCAAAGTCACGCTGACCCTCACCGAGGTGCCGCAGTACATCGTGTCGAACAACGCGACGGTTGCAAAGGGCAATGCGACTGTTCCGCTCGGCTATACGGGCCAGTAAGGGCTGAGCGTTGTTGACGCGCCGCTGCGAAAGCAGCGGAGCATCGCTCACCGGTTGGCTGGGACCCCACCCTGGCCAACCGGTTGACTGATCACCATAAAGCCTGCCCGAAGCTCACCAGCGCTACCCATTAGCGCAGGCGAGTTGACGCTCGTCGAAATTGACGAAGAAGGGTTGCCAGTCTCGCGAATCCGGAAAATCGCCCTATCGCGTTGAGACAACAAGTCGAAGCTGGCGTGTCGTCACGCCGCGATCGCGCGGGTTATCCCTGACCGTGCGCGGAGGCCATTCGAAAGACTGAAATGCCCTCCATCGGGTCCAGTGTTTCGCGCCAGGGTGCACGTTCCAGTAAGCGGGTGGTGTCTTCATAACCTGCTGCCCAGCGCCGCTCGATGCCGCTCGACGAAAAATCGATATCCCTGTTCAGGTCGTCGCCGTCGAATGCTGGCGCGTCGAGTTCCAATACCTGCATCGTCGTGCCACAGCCCCAGCCGAGAAGCTCCTGAACTTCCGGGGCATTGCGCCGCTCTTCGGGGATGTACTGGCCGAGTTCGCGAATGACATGACGCAGCCGGTGAATCTGCTTCTGTCGATCGAGATGGCTTTCCGCGCGGCTCGAATACTGAATGTCGCGCTGCCGGCTCATGACCTGCAAAATCGATTCAGGTTCCGGACCGCTCGAGGGCCACAATTGCACGGAAAAAATCACCGAGTCGCTGCGCGGCCGGTCGTCGAGCACGGCTTCGAGCGGCGTGTTCGAATAGATGCCGCCATCCCAGTACGATTCGCCTTCCAGTCGCACCGAAGGGAAGCCGGGTGGGAAAGCGGCGGATGCCATCACATGCTCGACGTTCATCGGCGCGTCGCGATTAGTGAAATACCGCATACGTCCGCTACGGACATTGACCGTACCAACGGTCAGCCGCGTTGCCTTCCTGTTCAGGTAATCGAAATCGACCAGTGAAGACAAGTTCTCACGCAGTGGCCCTGTCGAATAGAATGCCGCCCGTTCGGCGCCGACGCGCGTTTGAATACTCGCCCAGGACTCCAGCTGCGGGGTGAAGAACGACGGCACGCCTTGCGTGACGATCGCAAGATCGCGCGACCAGTTTGCGAGCCCCGGCAACCAGCTTGCGGCATCGATGCCTCGACGTGCCACACCGTTCCAGAACTGGGTCAATCGGGCAATTCGGTTCTCGGGCGGATTGCCGGCGATGATCGCGCCGTTGATCGCACCAATCGACGTGCCGATCACCCAGTCGGGTTTGATCTTGCCGTCATGAAGCGCCTGATAAACCCCGGCCTGGTACGCGCCGAGGGCACCGCCTCCCTGAAAGACCAGCACAACTTGTCCGGGAATGTCCGGCGCGGCGCCCGACCGGCCGGCCAGGTCGGCACCGCGTTCGCCGTGCGTCTTGTTGCCCTTTGTCGTCATTGTCAGTCCCTCGAACGGATGCTGCGATGCCGGTGATTCTGCCACGTGCAGGGTCGACGTAGCGTGAGATCGGCGTGCCGGCCACTATGCTTCAGTGCACAACTCATCCAGTTGGGCTAGTTCGATAAACTGATGAATACCGCACGACGGACGAGCTCAGCGGCAATTTCATCGTGAGATTGGAACCACGACGAACGTTGCGCAGATATCCAGAATCAACTGACGTCGGGACGCTCGAGGTACGACTCAGTCGTCACAACTCGAAGGAGGACAACAGTCGATTGAAGGACGCTGATGCGAGCGTGCGCAGATCCACTCGATTATCCTGAGCGCCGCACCGGTATCTGCCTTGCTTGCACGCGGCTCGACAGCGCGGCCAAATGTGCGCTTTGCAGCGCGATGGAACAATGCGCCGGCGATGGATGGCGGTCCTAAGCGCCGGCGCCTGCTTCAGCGAGGCGAGTGAGAGGCTACAAGCCGTGCCCGAAAGTGCGCAGAAAATCGCTGGCCGACGTCGGCGTATTGATCGCATTGATGATATCGGTGAGGAACCAAGGCAGGATCAGCCGCGTGTCGGGATCGCTCACGCCGACGCTAAGGACCGGCGCTTTCTTGGGCGGCGCAGCATGTCGCTGGTCATTCGCGGCAGCCGGGGTGGGTGGAGGCGTATCGGTTTGCGCGGTTTGCGCCGTTGGCGCGGGGCGAAAACCGGCATTCGGCCATGCCGGCGAACATCCTGCAGTGAGCAGGACGAGCAGCGCGGCAAATCGAAGGGCAGCCATCATGCGATCTCCAGAAAAGGCTCAGGATTCGATTGCCACCGGACGATTGCCGGCATTCGCTGTCCGAAGGCGCGCGCCGGTAGGCGACTGCGCGACGATCGGAATACGGCGCCGCCGAACGGGTGCAAGAACGGGGGTAATACCGATGACACATCTGATGTCGGGGTTGTTTTCAAGCACCTCGGCGGTTCCGTTCAAGACCAGCATATCGATCTGCGCGTCGGGCCAATGCGCTTTTAGCGAACGCACCGCAGGCGTGCTGAGCAACACATCGCCGATACGGCCGGCACAGATCACGAGAATCGAGCGGGGCGCGGCGGCGTCGGGAAGAAGTGTGGCCATGTAGCGCTCTATGGGTGGGTCTGCACGACGGTGCCGGCCGGTAGCTATTACAGATTCTAGTAGACCGCGGGCATGCCTGCCGGCCGATGTTTGAAGCGGCTGTGGACCCAGTAGTACTGTTCTGGAAGGCGCGGAATTTGGCTTTCGAGAACCGCATTCATCGTACCTGCGTCAAGTTCTTCGTTGCCGGTGGGATAGTTTTCGAGCGGTGTTCTCTTACGTCGGCGGCTTCAGGCGCCGGGCCGCGCGCTTGTGCGGCCTCCTGTCGGAGCGTTTGTCAAAACGCATGGCGCGTCGCAGCGTGAGCTAGGGTGCAGTAAGGCGCCTTGAGGAGGTCCTGTTTCGGCGGTGCTGTCGATAGTCAGTCAATAGTCACTTCAGGTTGCCCGTCATTGTTTGAGTAAGTAGCGAGTAAGTCAGTCGCTCTTAAAGTCGATCCCGTCCGATCCCTCCACTTTAGGAACGACTGTGAAAAAAACTTTTCGTCGTGAGTACCGTGTGTTGCTGTCCGCTGCCTTTGCACTCCTTTATGCGGGCAGCGTATGGGCAGACAGCGGCGGCGAAGATTCAGCCGGAGCCGACGATTCCGGCTTCACCGTGCTGAGCAATGCCACCAATGTGACTCACTGGGGTCTGGGCGTGGGAGCCGGTGTCGCGGCGTCGCCGTACAAGAACGGCAAGACAAAATTCTCGCCGATCCCGCTGATTACTTTCGACAATAAATGGGTCCACGCCCTTGGCACGACCGTCGACCTGAAGATTGGGAAGTGGCAGAACGTGAGTGTCGCGCTGCGCGGCGTTTTCGCAATCGGCGACGGCTATAACAACTCTGACGCACCGATCCTGAATGGCATGGAGAACCGCCGCGGCGCGTTCTGGTATGGCCCAGCGCTCGCCTGGAAAACGGCATTCGGCACCTTGTCGGGCGACTATCTGCTGGGGGGAAATAAGGGCCAACGAGCCAAAATCGACTTCAGCAAATCCTTCGATTACGGCAATTTCTCATTCGAGCCGCACGCCGGTGTCGAATGGCTGAGCAGCAAATACGTCAATTACTACTACGGCGTGCGGCCGTCGGAAGTGCGCGCGGGGCGTCCTGCGTACACCGGCCGGGCGGCCTACGAGATGTCGATCGGCACGCGCGTCGACTATAAGTTCACGCCTCATCAAATGGTGATTCTCGACGTGGGCGTGGCGCACTTCAGCAGCGGCATCACCAATAGCCCAATCGTAGGACGGCAATATATTCCGGAGGCCAGGATCGGTTACGTTTATCAATTCAAATGAGCACGGCGTCGTGGCGCTGGTCGCGATTGTCGAGGATCGTGAGCGTGTGGTGCTGCAGGTTCGTCCGCGGTGAAACCGGCTCGACGCGATCTCCGGAAATCCGCTTACCTACCGGCGCCCAAGCAGCGGCGGCGGCCTACCGCTACTTGTTCGACGTGCTCAATCACTGGATTCGAAATCTGTCCGTCGACACGGGGCAAGCTCATATTCCTCCGGGTTTGTCAAAGAATCTGCAGATCTGGCTACTACCTTCGCTGTCAGCGGGCTGCCATGACCGGCTACAGCGGGTAGGAAGCTCCGCAATGGCGTTAGCTTGCTGACGTGTTGGCGAACTCCAGTAAGGGGCTTAGTCCGTTACTCGGTCAATGTGTCTTTCGAGGCCGAGCTACGAGGAGCAGTGGGCGTTCGTCTACCACGGGACACTCCATCCGTTTCGGAAAGAGATTTAACGATGCATATCGTACGCTACGCATTCTTATTTGGCCTCTTTTCATCAACCGGTAGTTGACCCTGCGACGGCATACGTCGCGAGATAGAACCAATACGCATAACAGAAATGCGCCTTCGATAATCAGTATTGCCTGTCCGACCACCTTCGAAGACTGGCACGTCTCCTAGACGTCTGCCCGCAGAAGAGGCTAATTGCGCTGCGCAAAATTGGTGCGCAATTTTATCCAATACACCGCAGAGCGATAACCTGACACTGACCTCGCTTATCGCTCTGCATGATCGCTGTGGCAGCGCAGGCACACTGCACAAGCCTCATGTGCATCACGCTTCAAACCAGTTCTTACGTTTGTTCATTTTTTGAAAGCTATAAAAAATATTCAACCCGGAGCCAGTTAGCTCCGGGTAAATACGTTGTGTCATTGAGGAGCCGTGCCTGTTATTTGAATCTTTTCGAAATAGGAGCCGAAGATGTCAGTTAAAGTCGACAGTCTTGTCAGCAAGATCAAAAACCACCGCTGCTACACACATCCGGTATTTCTCAACTGGGCTAAGGCGAATCCTGAACCTGAAGTCATCGGCGCTCTATTCCATCAGATCCAGAACTTCTGCGCGGCCACGCGTCCTGGTTGGAACTTCCCTGCTGCACTCAAGGAGCACGGACTACAGGAGCAAAGCACCTTGATGCTGGAAATCGTCGAAAGCGAAGGAGGGCATGGTCCCGAACTGGCCACCATGGCAGGGTTCATCGTGAATCAGGCTGCAGGAAACCCGATTTTCGCGGAGCTGTACGACCAGAAGGCGACCGAAGCGAAGCTGAAGGAGTTTTCCGACCAGATATTGGGAACGCTACCCGGCTATGACCGCGCCACCGGACTGACCAGCCAGGTTCGGCGCGCGATTGCGGTGTTCGACGGCCGCAAGGACACAGATATCGCCGCAACGTACCGCAATCTAGGCGTCGCACTAGCGCTGGAAATGATTTCGAACCGCCAACTCATTCCGGGCGAAAAACACTGCCTGGTCGACAGCGGCCTATACCGTACCGACCTCGATGCCCCCGAAATGCACTATTTGCTCGAGCATTGGGGCGAGGTGGGCGCCGAGGAGCAGCACGAGCGCAACGCGCGCGCCGCCGTAGCGCCCGCTCTTGAAAGCGAATACGCCGCGCTGGTCGTTGAAGGTGCTGAGGATTTCCTCGACTCGCTGGCGAGCATGTGGGATCTCCTCGATTCGTCGCTGTTGCAGTCCGGATACCGCGACAACCGCATCGCCGCGTAACCGCATTTCCGGCAACGGAGGAAGCGCCATGTTCCTGGAGCACAGTACGGATACCGTAGCCGGACGCTTGAAGGAGTCCATCCCGGTCACCGCAGCGATCAATCCTCGAGAGAGCATGCGAGCGCTGCCACGCTTCGCTCAACCTTTCTTAACGTGGTTGACCGGGATGCCCTTGATCGACGAGAAGCCACTGGTGGTGTGGACACCGGTTGGACGTTCGCTCGCGGCCTTCGCCATCGTCATATCTGGACTGCTGCTCGGTTGCCTTATCTTGCGCTTCAGCAACTGGTGGTTGTTTGGACTACCAGTGTCATGGCTGATAACCGCAAACGGCATACGTGACCTTTACACCGTCACGGAGCATTACTGCATCCACGACACATATTCGGAGGTGCACTGGGTGGACGTCCTCGTAGGCGAGGTGATATCGACCGTGCTACTTGCCGCGCCGGTTGATCTGTTTCGCGCCGACCATCTCAAGCACCACGCAGTTCCCCGACTCGATAGCGACCCCGACGTCCTATTCCTGAAGTCGACAGGCTTCCACCGAGGAATGACGAGGCAGGAGTTTCGCGCTTACATCGCGCGGACCTGTGTTTCGCCGGTCTATCACGGAAGGTATCTCTGGTCACGAATCGTCTCGAATCTAACCGCACCGGCCCACCGGGTCGCGATGACAATCGTGTACGTGGTGATCCTTTGTTGCGCGCTCACCTTGTTCCACGGCTGGACAGTTTGGACAGTCATATGGACCGTACCCGCCGTTTTTCTCTTCCAGGTCGCCTCGCTAGTGAACTATCACTCCGAGCATCTCTGGGATGATGTTTCGGGCGCGACCGGGCGCGAAGCCATCGCGAGGGTTTGCGTCGGGCGCTTCTGCGGGGAGCCGGTTCCTGCGACGGACGGTCGAGGCACATTTGCGCGACTCGGCCTGTGGGCAATCTGGTGGGTACGCATTTTCGCAGTGCATCTGCCGCACCGCCTGTTGATCCTGCCTGGTGATCAATCTCAGCACGATTTGCATCATCGACGCCCGCGTTCCGATTGGGCAAACGCCGCATTTGTCCGGCGGGATGACGTGCTCGCAGGCGCACCGGGATGGCCGATAGGGTACATCGACGTTTGGGGCAGCCTTGTAGATCACCTTGATGCCTGCGTTGACCCGTACGGGTCTAAAAAAATCGTCCGTCACGCACCAACTGCTTACCGTGCACCTCTGCGCTGAACCATCTCATCTCGTTGCCGGTTACTGACCACGTGATTCATTCTGAGGCTAATATGGAACTGCTATTTCGCGGCAAGAAGCTGGACCTTTCTTCCGGAAAATTCGGCTCAATGCGTTCGTCAAACGATATCCTCAATCACCTCGAAGCACAAAAGCAGCGTATGAAAGAGGATGGGTATCTATTGTTCAGGAAGCTGATTCCCGAGCACACCGTTCTCGAAGCGCGCCGGGAAATAATGCTTAAGTACGCCGTCGTTGGAGAGATCGACTCGATCAATTACGACGTTATGGACGCGATTCAGCAAATGCCCTCTTTCATCGACCAGATCAACCTTCTCGCTTTCACCGAGAGCATTCGGACAGGAAAGGCCTATAACGATGTGATCATGTCGGCAAATCTGATTGGATTTTTCGAACGCTTCCTGGGTGGCAAGGTTGCTACGTTCGACTTCAAGTGGCCCCGGTTCGTGAGGCCGGGCGAGGGCACCGGCATTCACTCGGACATCGTTTATATCGGGCGCGGAACGAAAAACCTCTGGTCGGCATGGATTCCAATCGGTGGCGTCGCATTGGAAGAGGGGCCACTGATCATCCTCGAGGGGAGCCATCTGTCGACTAAACTGGACCGATACTGGGCCGCCGACGCTGACCGCGACAAGATCGGGTGGTTGAGCGACGATCCCCTATCCATCCAGGAAGAACTGGGCGGCAGATGGCTCACCACGGAGTTCGGTGCTGGTGACGTTATCTGCTTTGACACCCGACTGGTCCACGGGTCGCTGGACAACGTGTCGCCGAAGCGACGTTGCCGGCTGACGTCCGACACCCGCTACCAACTGGCGCGGGACCCCCTGGATGACCGATGGAACGGCGATATATCCAATCCGCATGGAGGCAGACAAAAGGCATTCGTGCCCGGCATAATGAAAGCGACGGGCAACGAAGAATTTGAGGAAGAATGGAAACCCGTGGACGAGCGCGGTCGCCTTGCATCATCGCTGCTTGGCGAGGAGTCCGTCTGAGTGAGACTGCCATCTCTCGTCTGGGCGGCATAGTGTTCACTTCGCAGGCGAAGCGCCGCACGTTACAGACCATTTAGCATGGAAGATCACTATGAACGTTCTAGGCGCGCGACAGGGTCATCCCGGCTCACTCTATGGTGCGACGCTTCTGATGATCGTCGCGACGTCACTTTGGGGGGTATCGTTCGTTGCACCTTTGATCCTCAGCGCGTATTCGCCGATGCAGATCACGTTTGGGCGATTTTTCTTTTACGGAATCGTTTCAATTGCAATTCTGCTTTCGACATATAGTGGCAGGCCTCTCGGCGTGCGTGCGTGGATCCGGGCAGGGGCGTATGGCTTGGCCGGCAATATCCTTTTTTCGATTCTGGTCAGCTTCGGAATCCAGGATACGGGTGCGGAGGTGTGCATTCCAATGATCGGCCTCTTGCCAATCTGCGTTTCGATTGCGGGTAACCGTCACCTACCGACCGCGACATGGCGCCGTCTTCTTGTGCCGTTTGCAATGATCACGGTGGGTCTCGGAGTTGTCGTGGTGGTCCAGAGCGGCCTTCTGGTGCATTCATTGCGTTTTTCCTGGCCAGGCGTCGCCGCTATAGCGGTGACGGTGATCGTGTGGACTTGGTATGCAATCTCAAACTCGCGGTTCCTGCGCGACAATCCCGGCATTTCGAGCGGACACTGGTCCAGCGCGATTGGCGTCGCAACATTCGCTCTGGCGGCTGCGATAGCTGGTTTTAAAGCTACCCAAATAGGCAATTTGATGCCCGTGGCGTCGGCGTCCCACCCCCATGAACTTTTCCTGTTCGTTGCCGTTACACTGGTTCTCGGTGTGGGCGCGTCCTGGCTTGCAACGATTCTCTTCAACAGGGCGTCGCATGCGCTTCCTATGACGCTCGTTGGCCAGTTGATTGTCCTCGAGACAATTTTCGGTATCGCCTATGTGTGCCTTTATCAGCGTTCGCTGCCTCCATTGAGCCAGGCCTGCGGTATGGCGCTCTCGATTGCGGGGATCTGGCTTTCAGCCCGCGAGCTACTAAAAGGCTGAGGGCAGAAGAAGGAGGGAGCCAAACGAAGTTCAACGCTTTCCGGCACGAGGGGGGGCCTTTAGGGGCTATCACGTAGTGGGCCGACCTTGCAGGGACCGTGCTATCCCGCGGCCTCTGAAGCCGCCCGTTCCAACGGGTGCCCGCGGTCCCAAAACAAATGCAGAGGTTCGTTAATCATGGCACGCAAGAACGTTCAAAATAGCTCGGAATTCTGGTCACTCCCTTCTTGCGCCGGTATCGAATTCCTGCATGCACACTACAACACTCATACGTTCCCGCGGCATGTGCATGATCAGTTGGTGATTGGCATGACCGAGCACGGCGCGGGCTACTTCACATCGAACAATCGGAATCATGTCGCCACGCGCAACACGCTTATCGTATTCAATCCGGACGAGCCGCACTCGGGCGGCGTTGCGCCCGGGACGCAATGGCGCTATCGGGCGCTCTATCTCAGCCCTTCTGAAATATCGCGGCTGAGCCTGGAGATCACAGAAAGCAGCAAGGTGCGCTACTTCAGGAACAACAACGTCGCGGACCCGGCTCTGGCCGCATACGCCGCACGGATCCACTGCTCGTCGCGTAGCAGTGCTGGGAGGCTGGCGCTGGAGTCGAGGCTGGTGAGTCTGCTCGCACAGATCATTCATCGCCACGGCGATCCCGCTCCACGGATTCCGAAATGCGGGAACGAGCACTCTGCCGTCAAGCGGATCAAGGACTACATCCGCGGTTACTTCCCAACTGACATTGCACTTGGCGATCTGGCAGCGCTCACCCGTATGTCTGAATACCAGGTTCTTCGCGCATTTAAGAAGGAGACCGGACTCACACCGCACGCGTACCTCAATCAAGTCCGGCTTTCTAACTCGAAACGACTGATTTCCGCCGGGTTGACACTAACCGACGTCGCAAATGACGTGGGTTTTTTTGACCAAAGCCACCTGATAAGGCTCTTCAAGCAGAGTTACGGTTTTACGCCCGGTCAATACGCTCGCGCTGCTGCAGTCCGCGCTGTGTAGAAACATAGGGCGTCCGGCACGAGCAGGCGTTCTATTACGTTCAGACCGCAACGAGTAAGCGTCTCAACGAAGCCATGATCAATGTGAAGATCGCACCGATGCCGGACATCGTCCGGATCACGTTCTTTGTTGCGACGATCATTTTCGGGCTGACGCTGACTTTCACGCTGCGGCGGGTACTCGAGCCGCTCACGCAAGCGTCGCGCGCCGCTGTGCTGATCACACCGCGCAATCGGACGACACGCCTTTCTTCCGAGGGCATCCCAAGTGAGATCAAGCCGCTGATCGGCGCCTTCAACGAGGCGCTCGGCAGACTCGAAAACGGTTTTACCGTGCAGCAGCAGTTTCTTGCTTCCGCCGCGCACGAGCTGCAAACGCCGCTTACGCTGATCCGCGGCCAGATCGAACTGCAGCCCGAGATCGAGAGCAAGGAGCTACTGTTCCGCGAGATCGGGCGCGCGAAAGATAGACCGTATCGCCGCTTTCACCGCGGGACCGCCGTCAGCTGCCGCAGTTGCTCCAGCAGTTTGACCGCAGGGCTCGGCAAGATACCCTGACGCCGCCGGAACGCCGTCAATGTGCGGCGTGCCACCAGCCCAGGAATCGGCAATGTATCGAACACGCCGGCCGCGCTTTCGGTGTCGTACATCGGCGTGGCCATCCAGCTCAGAAAGCCTGCGCGCGTGACGAGACTCTTCAGCACGGTAATCGAGCGGGTTTCGACCGCGATGCTGGGCATGCCCAGTCCATGCTCGGCGAACACGTGCTGCATATGCTCGAAGGGGCCGGTACCGCGAGGCGGCACGCACCACTGCTGATCGAGCGTGTCGGCAAGACATAGATCCGCTTTGCTTCTCAGCGGATGATCGAGCGCGGCGACCACATAACTCGTGTCCTCCCAGCGGCAGTCGGCGATCGCCATGATCTCGTCCGTGTCGGGCACCGCCATGCTTAGCGCGAGATCGATCTCGTGTTTCATCAGACTGTCGGCGAGCCGGTCCCACACGCCTTCCATGATCTCCACCCGCAGATTCGGCCAGCGCGCGAGCACGCCGCTCACCGCAAGCGGCAGCACGAGCGTCGCGATGCTCGCCACCGCGCCGACGCGGATCGTGCCTTTCGCGAGGCCGCGCATCGCGTCGATTTCCTCGCGGGCATGGTCGGCTTCGCGTTGCAGCAAGGCGGCGTGCGGCAGCAACGCACTACCGATCGCAGTGAGCTGCATGCCCTTCGAGTGCCTCTCGAACAGCGGCGCGCCCACCTGATCCTCGAGCCGCTTGATGGTGCGGCTCAGCGCCGGCTGGGTGACGTGCAGCACCTCCGCCGCACGTGGCGACGCAGGAACCGTGCGGGCCGGTGTTGGTGTCGATTCCCGTCGACGACTGGGACCGGCCCGCCGAGCCGGTGCCGGCGCGCGGCCGGCTTTCGTGGTGGGCGGCGCGGTCGACCGGGCCGGCGGCTGGGACGAGGTGGTCAGCCTCGCCGAGCGCCACCATGCCCGCGTGTTTGTCGCGCCGATGTCGGGCCGCTGCGCGTTCCCCGAAGACCATCGCCTGTTTGCCGGTTTTCTGCCGGCCATGCGCGAGACGATCGTCGAGTTGCTCGGCGGCCACGACCTGATCTTCGTGATCGGCGCGCCGGCCTTCACGTATCACGTGGAAGGCCACGGGCCGCATCTGCCGGCCGGCGCGACGCTGTATCAATTGATCGACGACCCGGCTATCGCGGCGTGGTCGCCGGCCGGCACCGCCGTGGTCGGCAATATCCGCCGTGGCGTGGCCGATCTGCTGACGCGGCCGGCGCCGAAACAGCGCCCGTTGCCCGCGCCGCGCACGGCACGTCCGCGCGCCGAGCCGTCCGCGTTGATGTCGGTTGCGTTCGCTTTGCAGACCCTGGCGGAAGTGCGTGAAGCGAGCGATATCGTAGTCGAGGAAGCGCCGAGTTCGCGGCCCGTGATGCAGAACTATCTGCCGTTCACGCAGAGCGGCACCTTCTACACGATGGACAGCGGCGGGCTCGGCTACGGCATGCCGGCCGCCGTCGGCGTGGCGCTGGCAAAACCGGGCACGCGCGTGATCGGCCTGATCGGCGACGGTTCGAGCATGTATTCGCTCCAGGCCATCTATAGCGCCGTGCGGATGAAGCTGCCGATTACATTCGTGATCCTGAACAACTCGCGCTACGCGGCGTTGCAGGACTTCGCGCCGGAGTTCGGTTTCGGTCCGGACGATCCGGTGCAGGGCACCGATCTGCCGGGACTCGACTTCGTGGCGCTGGCTGCGGGCATGGGTTGCCGGGGCACGCGCGTGACGCAGGCCGAACGCTTGCATGACGTTTTGCGCGAAGCGTTGGCCTCGTCCGGGCCGAGACTGGTCGAAGTCGTCGTGGCCTGAGCACGCGCTACGTGCGCACCGATAAAACTTTCCGCAGGAGACAAACACGATGCAGACCATTTCAATGCTGATCAACGGCGCAGCGGTGCAAGCCAGCAACGGCGCCACCTTCGAGCGCCGCAATCCGCTCGACGGCGAAGTGGCGACACGCGCGCCCGCGGCGAGCGTCGCCGATGCGGTAGCTGCCGCCGATGCCGCCGCCGCGGCGTTTCCGGCCTGGTCCGCGATGGGGCCGGGTGAACGCCGCGCGTTGCTGATGAAGGCGGCGCATGCATTGGAAGCGCGCAGAGCAGCATTCGCCGCGCTGATGGCGGCGGAGACGGGGGCGTCCGCGATGTGGGCCGGCTTCAACGTCCACCTCGCGGCAGGCGGTTTGATGGAAGCGGCGGCGCTGACCAAGCAGATCGGCGGTGAGCTGATTCCGTCCGACGTGCCCGGCAGTCTCGCGATGGGGGTGCGCCAACCCGCCGGCGTCGTGCTCGGCATTGCGCCGTGGAATGCGCCGGTGATCCTCGCGGTGCGCGCCATCGCCTTGCCGCTCGCGTGCGGCAATACGGTCGTGCTGAAAGGCTCGGAGGTCTGCCCGGGCACCCACGGCCTGATTGTCGAAGTGCTGCAGGAGGCGGGCTTGGCGAAGGGCGTGGTGAACTTCGTCACCAATGCGCCGGCCGATGCGGGCGCGGTGGTCGAAGCGCTGATCGCTCATCCGAAAGTGCGGCGCGTCAATTTCACCGGCTCCACCCATGTCGGCAAGATCCTCGCGGCAACTTGCGCGCGCTATCTGAAGCCGTCGGTATTGGAGCTGGGCGGCAAGGCGCCGTTGATCGTGCTCGACGACGCCGATCTCGATGCCGCCGTCGACGCCGCCGCGTTCGGTGCGTTCGCCAACTCGGGGCAGATCTGCATGTCGACGGAGCGCATCGTCGTCGATGAACGGATCGCCGACCGGTTCGTCGCGCAACTCGCGCAGAAAGCGCGTGGTCTGCCGCTCGGCGATCCGCGCAAGGGGCCGGTCGTGTTGGGTTCGGTGGTCGACATGAGCACGGTCGAGCGCTGCAACTCGCTGATCGACGACGCGCTGGCCAAGGGCGCTTCGCTCGTCTGCGGCGGCAAAGCCGACAGCACGCTGATGCCCGCCACGCTGCTGGACCATGTGACGCCCGCCATGCGCATCTACGGCGACGAATCGTTCGGGCCGGTGAAGGGCATCGTGCGCGTGAACGGCGAAGACGAAGCCGTGGCTTGCGCGAACGACAACGACTATGGGCTTTCGTCGGCGGTGTTCAGCCGCGACGTGGCGCGGGCGATGAATGTGGCGAAGCGTATCGAGTCGGGCATCTGCCATATCAACGGGCCGACCGTTCACGACGAAGCGCACATGCCGTTCGGCGGCGTGAAGGGCAGTGGCTTCGGCCGCTTCGGCGGGCAGGCGGGGATCGCGGAGTTCACCGATCTGCGCTGGATCACCGTACAAACCACGCCGCGTCATTACCCGTTCTAACGGCGTCCTGGTACTGCGACTGCCATGCGGTACGCCGGCTTTAGCGAAAGCCATGCATGCATGTCATGGCTTTTGCGCGAAACGGTAATTTCAAATGCCGCCTGCTCGCTCACATACTGACTCGAAAGCGCGGCTGTCAGAACGCGTACACAAAACAGCAACCATCTTTCATGGGACTGGAGTAAGCGCTATGGGACCAGAGTAAGCGCTAAAGCGCCAACTCTGGTCGACACGCTAACTCCAGTCGACCGCTGCGGGCCTGGAGTAAGTGCTGAAGCACTAACTCCAGGCAACCTCAGCATGGGACCGGAGTAAGCGCTAAAGCGCTAACTCCAGTCGACACGGAGACAGCTTCATGACCAGTTATATCCCGCCGGCCGATGCACCCAGTGCGGCCGGCGTGCCGCGCGCCGGCCAGCAGGCGGAAATCGGCGAGACACGTCACGCAGTCGACATCGGCCGTACCCTCGACGAAGGTCCGTACACCGCGATGCAGAAGATCGTGGTGTTTCTTGCGGCGTTGTCGATCGTGCTCGACGGCTTCGACAGTCAGTTGATCGGGTTCGCCATTCCGGTGTTGATCAAGGAATGGGGCGTGACGCGCGCGGCGTTTGCGCCGGTGGTGGCGGCGGGTCTGATCGGCATGGGCCTCGGCAGCGCGTGTGCCGGATTGCTGGCCGATCGTCTCGGCCGCCGCTGGGCGGTGATCGGCAGCGTGCTGGTCTTCGGCGCCGCCACGTGCGGTATCGTCTTTGCTCATGACATCCTGACGATTGCCGCACTGCGCTTTGTCGCCGGCCTCGGCATTGGCGGCGCGTTGCCCAGTTCGACGACCATGACCGCCGAGTTCACGCCGGCTCGCCGCCGCACGCTGGCGGTGACGGCGACGATCGTGTGCGTGCCGCTCGGCGGCATGGTGGCGGGTTTGTTCGCGCATGAGATTCTGCCGGGGTACGGGTGGCGCGGCCTGTTCCTGACCGGCGGCGTCATGCCGCTGGCGCTCACGGTGCTGCTGCTGTTCACGTTGCCCGAGTCGCCGCGCTTTCTTGCGCGACGGCCGCAGCGCTGGCCGGAACTCAGCCGCCTGCTTGGCCGGATGTCGCGGCCCGTGGCGAACGGCTGCGTGTTTGCCGACGCGCGCGAACAGGCCGTGGAGAAACACGCCGGTTTTACCGCGCTGTTCCGCGATGGTCTCGCGCTCGATACGGTCGCGATCTGGTGCGCGTTCTGCATGTGTCTGCTTGCCGTGTACAGCGCTTTCAGCTGGCTGCCGACGATGTTGAGCACGCAGGGCCTGTCCGTGTCGCTTGCGGGTTCGGGACTCACCGCATATAACCTCGGCGGCGTGGTGGGCGCGTTGCTGTGCGCTGTCGTGATCGCTCGCGTTGGTTCGCGCTGGCCGTTGATTCTCTGCAGCGCGGGTGGCGCGCTCAGCGCCTTGCTGCTGCTTGGCGTTAACATCTCCGGGCGTACCGGCTTCGGGCATACCGGCTTGCTGATCTTCGGTCTCGGTGTGCACGGCCTCTTTGTCAACGCTGTCCAATCGACGATGTTTGCGCTTTGCGCTTACGTCTATCCGACCAGCGTGCGAGCAACCGGCACGGCATCGGCGCTCGCGTTCGGGCGGCTCGGCGCGATTGCCAGCGCGTTCGCGGGCGCGGTGGTGATTACGGCCGGCGGGGCGTCGTCTTATCTGTGGATGCTCGGCATTGCGATGACGATCGTGATGGCCGCGCTGGTGGTCGTCAAGCGGCATATTCCGAAGCCCTCCGTTTGACGGGCTTCACGATCTGAACGGCGGCGGCCGGGCGCGACGCACGGCTCGCCGTCATCTGAAGCAGCCAATCCTCGACGTTATCGGTCGGCTTGACAGGCGATCGGCGCTGTCACGTCCGCGGCATGTCTGTCATCAGCATCGCTCTATAAAAAACGCTTCGAATGGAATGCGTTTGAGCCGTTGCGCGCTTATCAAACGAAGCACCCATCCAGGAGACACGGAGAACATGAAATACAAACTCGCATTGGGCGGCATGTTGCTGGGTATCAGCGCCTCGTCGTTCGCACAGAGCAGCGTCACGCTGTACGGGATCCTCGACACCGGCATCGAACTGGTCACGCATGCGAATGCCGCGGGAGATAGTGTCGTGCGAATGCCCGGCGTTACCGGCGAGCTGCCGTCGCGCTGGGGGATTCGCGGTAAAGAAGCGTTGGGTAGCGGCCTTTCTGCTGTATTCGTGCTGGAAAGCGGCTTCCGCGCAGCGACAACACGATCGCGTACAAGGGCACCTTCTCGGGCTTCACGTTCGGCGCGACTTACTCGTTCGGACGCGACTCCGCAGGAACCGGCAATTCACCGGGGCAGGGCACGTGCGTGGGTTCGATCCCGGGCAGCTCGCAGAGCTGCCGCGAATGGTCGGCGATGTTGCGCTACGACATGAACGGCTACGGCGTGGCGGGTGCCTACGACGAACAACGCGGCGGTCCGGGCGCTGCCGCGAATCTGTTCGACGGCACCGCCCCGTTCGCGCTGACCCATCCCGGCGATAAGGACGTGCGCATGCAGCTGAACGGTTATGGACACATCGGTCCGGTGAAGCTCGGTGGGGGCTGGCTGGGGCGTCATGTCGAGACAGTGTCGCCGGCATTGCCGAACGTGCGCTCGAATCAGTACTACTTGAGTGCCGCGTACAACGTGACGCCTGCGTTCATCCTGGATGGCGGCGTGTACCGGATCATTAATCGCGCCGACGACACGCGCGGCACGATTGCCGCACTGCGCACCACTTACCTGCTGTCCAAGCGTTCAGCGGTCTACCTGCAAGGCGCGTATCTGTTCAACAGCGCACACGCGGCTCATACCGTGAGCCAGGGTGGCGGCGGGACGACACCCGCGCCGGGCGTCGGACAACTCGGCGTGATGGCTGGCATCCGGCATTCGTTCTGATGAAGCAGCGGGAGCGAAGACGGCAGCGCTGAGCGAAAGCCGCTGCAGTTCTGGAGGTAAGAACGGCCACGCTGAACTGCCCCCGCAAAGTTGGACACCGGTCCAACCTTTTGGGGTGCAGTTCACGCCGGATTGTCCGGAGTGGCCGTTTTTTCTTAGGTGCCTCTTTGGGTGGCTCTGCAGTGCCTCCTTAGATCCCGCCGACGCACATGTACTTGATGACGACGTAGTCGTCGATACCGTAATGCGAGCCTTCGCGGCCGAGACCGGATTGCTTGACGCCGCCGAACGGTGCGACTTCATTCGAGATGAGACCGGTGTTGATGCCGACCATGCCGTATTCGAGCGCTTCGGCGACGCGCCAGACGCGGCCGATATCGCGGCTGTAGAAATACGACGCGAGGCCGAACTCGGTATCGTTGGCGAGCCGGATCACTTCTTCGTCGGACGAGAAGCGGAACAGCGGCGCGAGCGGCCCGAAGGTTTCGTCGCGTGCGACCAGCATGCCCGGCGTGACATCCGCGAGTACCGTCGGTTCGAAGAACCCGTGACCGAGCGCATGACGCTTGCCGCCCGTGAGGATGCGTGCGCCTTTGGCGAGCGCGTCTTCGATATGCGATTCGACCTTGAGCACGGCGGCTTCGTTGATGAGGGGGCCTTGCGTGACGCCTTCTTCGGTACCGCGGCCGACTTTGAGCTGCTCGACTGCGTCGCGCAGTTTTGCGGCGAACGCGTCGTAGACTTTGTCGTGCACGTAGAAGCGATTCGTGCAGACGCAGGTTTGGCCGCTATTGCGATACTTCGACGCGATGGCGCCGGCGACGGCCGCATCCAGATCCGCGTCGTCGAAGACGATGAACGGCGCGTTGCCGCCGAGTTCGAGCGACACTTTCTTGACCGTTGGCGCGCACTGCGCCATCAGCAGACGGCCGACCGGCGTCGAGCCGGTGAACGACAGTTTGCGCACGATCGGATTGGCGGTCAGTTCTGCGCCGATGGCTTTCGGCTCGCCGGTGACGACGTTGAACACGCCGCGTGGCACGCCTGCGCGTTCGGCGAGCACGGCAAGCGCGAGTGCTGACAGCGGCGTGGCTTCAGCCGGTTTGACAATGATTGGGCAGCCGGCCGCGAGGGCGGGGCCGACTTTGCGGGTGATCATGGCCGCCGGAAAATTCCACGGCGTGATGGCCGCGCAGACGCCGATCGGCTCTTTCGTCACGACAATGCGTTTGTCGGCGGCCGGCGTGGGGATGGTGTCGCCGTTGACGCGTTTGCCTTCTTCGGCGAACCATTCCAGGAAAGAGGCGGCGTACTGGATTTCGCCTTTGGCTTCGGCGAGGGGCTTGCCTTGTTCTGTGGTCAGGATCTGTGCCAGATCGTCGGCGTGCTCCAGCATGAGGTCATGCCATTTTCTTAGTACCGATGCGCGGTGTTTTGCGGTTGTTGCACGCCATGCTGGCCATGATGCATTGGCCGCGTCGATTGCTCGACGGGTTTCTGTTGTGCCCATGCGGGGCACTGTTGCGATTGTTTCGCCTGTGGCCGGGTTCTTTACGTCGAAGGTCGTGCCGTCGTCCGAACCCTGCCATTCGCCCGCGATGTAGGCTTTGGTCTTTAACAGGGTCTGGTCTTTCAAGGTCAGTATCGTCATTTTGTCGTGCTCCGCGTCATTTGAAATTCGATTCGGGTTTTTGCCTGGGCGGCGGTTCTTTCTTCTGTTTGCCTACGGCGTGGGGCCTGGATTTTTTACCTATGAGGCGCTTTCTGGTGGTGCTGCCTGCGGCAGGGTCTTTCCCTGTTCTGGCTTCTTTGGCCTTTCCTTGTTTGCCTACGGCGTTGGCCTTTCTGCTTCTGTATGCCTACGGCGTTGGCCTTTCCTTGATTTCTTTGTGGTCTATTAGCTTTCCCCCTGTGCGGGGGGCACCTACTTTTCTTTGCCGGCCGCAAAGAAAAGTAGGCAAAAGAAAGCGGCTAGAACCGCTAATTCTTAAGCGGGCACCACGGTCAACCACCGGTAGTGGAAACCTGCCGGACCACACCGTGGTGCATGAGTGCCTGTGACAAGGCAGTCATCCACCCCTTCTCGCGCTGCGCGCTCGCCGGCAAGGTCCATCCCAAACCGACCACTTCGTTCACGCATGGCGGGCGGTTTTTTGAAGTACCGTTCCGGCGAGCACGCAGTGCGAGGCGGGAAGTATGACTGCCTTGTCACCAAGGCAAACGGCGCGATGCCACAGATCAGGTGGCCTCCACTCCGCGTTGATGACCGAGGTGCCCGCTTAGTACTTTCGTAGTGAGCCCGCTTTCTTTTGCCTACTTTTCTTTGCGGCGGCAAAGAAAAGTAGGTGCCCCCCCGCACAGGGGGAAAGCTAATAGACCACAAAGAAATCAAGGAAAGGCCAACGCCGTAGGCAGCCAGCCAGGGGCAACGCTAATAAACCAATAACACAACAAGGAAAGGCCAACGCCGTAGGCAGCCAGCCAGGGACAACGCTAATAAACCAATAACACAGCAAGGAAAGGCCAACGCCGTAGGCAAACAGCCAAGGACACCGCTAATAAACCAATAACACAACAAGGAAAGGCCAACGCTGTAGGCAAACAACCAAGGCGCACCGCTAATAATCCAATAACAAAAAGAAAGACCACGACCGCAGGCACACCAGCAAAAAACCCCCCACGGCCGTAGCCATCAAGACATATCGCCTGACAAGGCAAAAAAAACCTTAAACAGCGACTGCTGCGGTCTCCTTAACCACATCTTCAAGAATGCCAACAGCCTCCTCGAACACAGCATCCTGAATAGTGAGCGGGAACAGAAACCGAACGACGTTCGAATAAACCCCGCAAACCAGCAACAGCAACCCGCGCTCGAGCGCACGAGCCTGAACCCGCTTGGTAAACTCCGCGTCCGGCTCGGACGACCCAGCCTTGCAGAACTCAACAGCGACCATCGCCCCAGGCCCGCGCACATCGGCAATCTGCGGAACCTCGCCCTGAAGCGCGTTCAGCTTCGCTTTAATGCGGTCCCCCAACACGGTAGCCCGCTCGCAGAGCTTCCCTTCATCGATGATGTCGAGCACGGCATGCGCAGAAGCCACCGCCAGCGGGTTACCCGCGTAAGTTCCACCAAGGCCGCCAGGCGCCGCGGCGTCCATCACATCCGCACGGCCCACCACACCCGACAACGGCATGCCGCCTGCCAGGCTCTTGGCCATCGTCATCAGATCAGGCACCACGTCATAGTGATGCATCGCAAACAGCTTGCCAGTACGGGCAAAACCCGTCTGCACTTCGTCAGCAATCAGCAAAATCCCGTGCTCGTTGCACAGCTTGCGCAATGCGCGCACGAACTCGGCCGGCGCCGGATAAAAACCGCCTTCGCCCTGAACCGGTTCAAAAATGATCGCCGCAACACGCTTCGGATCAATGTCGGCCTTGAACAGAAACTCGATCGCCTTCAGCGAATCAGCCGTCGTCACGCCGTGCAGCGGATTCGGAAACGGCGCATGGAACACGTCCGAAGGGAACGGTCCAAAGCCGAGCTTGTACGGCGCGACCTTGCCGGTCAGCGCCATGCCCATCAGCGTGCGGCCGTGGAAACCGCCGGTAAAGGCAATCACGCCCGGACGGCCCGTCGCGGCGCGGGCAATCTTGATCGCGTTTTCAACGGCTTCGGCGCCGGTCGTGAAGAATGCGGTCTTCTTCGGATAGTCGCCCGGCGCGCGTTGATTGATCTTCTCAGCCAGTTCGACATACGACGCGTACGGCACGATCTGATACGCGGTATGCGTGAAATGATCCAGCTGGTCCCGGATCGCCGCCACGATCTTCGGATGACGGTGTCCCGTGTTGCACACCGCGATGCCCGCTGCGAAGTCGATGAAACGGCGCCCCTCGACGTCCCACAACTCGGCGTTCTCGGCACGCGCAGCATAGAAATCGCACATCACGCCCACGCCGCGCGGCGTGGCAGCATCCTTGCGGCTTTTCAATTCAGCATTCGTCACAGTCATCTCCTTCGCTCCTCGGTTGTGCGGGCGCCGCGCCCACAGCGCAGCACATGCAGCGACTATAATGAGATTTGGCTCTTAACTTCAGAGCCATTTCAATAAAAATGTAGGAGCCAATCATGCGCGCGAGCGTTTTGTCCGACTGGCTGGCGCAGCGCCTCGATCGTGGCAACGGGCAGCCGATCTATCGTCAGCTGCATCGGCTGTTGCAGCAGGCGATCCTGTCGCGCGAATTGCCGGCAGGCACCAAGGTGCCTTCGTCGCGTTTGCTGGCTCAGGAATTGGGCATCGGGCGCAATACCGTCACTCAAGTGTATGAGCAGTTGGTGCTCGAAGGCTATGTGAGTTCGGCCACCGGCCGCGGCACCTTCGTCGCCGATAGCGCGCCGGATGAAATCGTCGGCGCGCCGGACGCGGAGGGGCCCGCGGCGAAGCCCGAGCCGCTGCCGCTGCCGTTGCAGGCCAAGCGCGCGCTGTCCACGCGCGGCGCGCGGCTGATTGCCGGCGCGGGCGTGTCCAAGCGCCAATGGGGCGCGTTCATGCCGGGCGTGCCGGACGTCACGAAGTTTCCGGCCCGCGTGTGGAGCCGCCTGCATAACAAGTACTGGCGCCGGCTGCGCCCGGATCTGCTGACGTACGCGCCGGGCGGCGGTCTGGCGTTGCTGCGGCACGCGCTGGCGGACTATCTGCGGACTTCGCGCTCGGTGCGTTGCACGCCCGAGCAGATCATCATCACGACCGGGATCCACCAGTCCGTCGATCTGGCGGTGCGCCTGCTGTCCGATCCGGGTGACGTGATCTGGACCGAAGACCCTTGTTATTGGGGCGTGCGCAGCGTGCTGCACGTGTCCGGCCTGCAATCGCGGCCGATCGCCGTCGACGAAGAGGGCATCAATCCGTCAGCCGACGACCTCGCGCAGCCGCCGAAGCTGATGCTCGTCACGCCGTCGCATCAATATCCGCTCGGCATGGTGATGAGCCTCGCGCGGCGCCGCATGCTGCTCGAATATGCGCGGCAGAACCAATGCTGGATCATCGAGGACGACTACGACAGCGAATACCGCTACGGCAGCCGGCCGCTGGCGTCGCTGCAAGGTCTCGACACATCGGGGCAGGTGATTTACGTCGGCAGCTTCGGCAAGACGCTCTTTCCGGGTTTGCGCATCGGCTACCTGGTCGTGCCCGAGGCGCTGGCGGAGAGCTTCGCGACCGCGAGCGCAGAGCTGTATCGAGAGGGGCAGTTGCTGCAGCAGGCGATGCTCGCGGAGTTCATCGCGGAAGGGCATTTCACTTCGCACATCCGCAAGATGCGCACGCTGTACGGTCAGCGCCGCCAGACTCTGCTCGATGCGGCCGCGCAGCGTTATGGCGATGCGTTGCCGGCGGTGGGCGGCGATGCCGGTTTGCATCTGGTGATGCAGTTGCCCGAAGGCACCGACGACCGCGCGGTGGCCGCTGCGGCGCTGGCGCGCAATATCGTCGTGCGGCCCTTGTCGGGGTATTACGCGCAACCGTCGCTGGCGCCGTCGGGCTTGCTGATCGGTTACGCGTGTGTGCCGGACGAGGAGATCGCGCCGGCCTTCAACACGCTCGCCGATGCGATCGACGCGACGCTCCCGCAATTCGCGTGAGGCTCGGCACATGACATGAGCGTGCGCGCACACGCTTCACGGCGCCTAATCCGGATCAGGACGGCGCCCGACGTGGTCCGCGCGCGGGCAACGCTGCGCCGGGTTCAGGTGACGCGCGCCGGCAACGATGCTCCGCGTTCAGGTCACGCGCGCGGACAACGACGCGCCGGGTTCAGGTCACGCGCTCGCGCAGCCACGCGGACGCCAGATCGATCGCCGTCACGACCACGATCACCATGATCATCACCGCGGCGGTCTGCGCATAGTTGAACGAGCGGATCGCCTCGTACAGCACCACGCCGATGCCGCCCGCGCCGACCATGCCGACCACCATCGCCGAGCGCACGTTCGATTCGAAGCGATACAACGCGTACGAAATCCACAACGGCAGCACTTGCGGCAGCACGCCGTAGATGATTTCGTCGAGACTGGTCGCGCCGGTGGCGCGCACGCCTTCGGCCGGACGCGGATCGATCGCCTCGACCGCTTCGGCAAACAGTTTGGCGAGCACGCCGGTGGTGTGCACCCACAAGGCCAGCACGCCGGCGAACGGACCGAGTCCGACCGCGACGATGAACAGCATCGCAAAGACCATTTCGTTGATCGCGCGGCAGGCGTCCATCACGCGGCGCATCGGCTGCACGATCCACATCGGCGCCATGTTGTGTGCGGACATCAACCCGCACGGCACCGCGCACACTATCGAGAGCGCCGTGCCCCACACCGCCACCGAGAGCGTCACATACATCTCATTCAGATAGTTGCGCCATTCGGTGAAGTCGGGCGGGAAAAAGTCCTTGGCGAACTGGCCCATGTTGCCGGAGTCGCTGAGCAGATCGAGCGGGCGCATGTCGGCGCCGTGCCATGCCCCGCCCAACACGGCGAGCACCGCGATCCAGCCGAGCAGCGACAGCCAGCTGCGCTTGCCCGGGACCGGCGCGGCCTGTCGTGCCGCCTGCGCGGCGAGCGCCTCGCTCGCGCGCGCAGGCGACGCGATCAGATCCACCGTGTTCATGGCTTCGCTGCGGACACGTTGAGCGCGCTCAGCTTCGCATCGAGCGCGGCCAGCTGGGTCTTGCGATCGTCCGCGGAAAGATGCGTGTCGCTTTCGATCTTCTGCTTCTGCTGGAACAGCGCGACCTGGCGGATCGGCAGCAACTGCGCATCCGACGAAGCCGCGAAGCCGCTATAGCCGGTGATCGCCGCCATCACCGCCTTTTCATGCGGATCGGTCTTCGCGTAGTTCAGGAAGAAGTTGCTGATCTTGTCCTTGGTGGCTTGCGGCAGATCCTTGCGCCACACCAGCGGGTCCGACGGAATCAGCGGCGATGTCCACAGCACGCGCACTTGTGCGAACTTCTCCGGATGCTCCTTCTTGAGCGTGTCGAGCATCTCGGTGTTGTTGGTCGCAATGTCGATCTTGTTGTTCACCACGGCCAGCAGGTTCGCCTCGTGGCTCGACGGCAACACGGTCCTGAACGAGGTGTTGACGGGCGTGTTGTGTTTGGCAAACAGGTAGTAGCCCGGAATCAGCGTGCCCGACGTGGAGTTCGGGTCGCCGAAGCCGAGCGTGACGTCCCTCGTATTCCTGAAGACGTCGTCGAGCGTCTTGAAGCGGCTGTTCACGTTGGTGATCAGCACCGAGTAGTAGCCGGCGTCGCCGTTCGCGTACTGGACCTTCGCGAATACTTCGCCTTGCGAACGGTCCACCGCTTCAATCGCGGAGGCATTGCCGAAATAGCCGACCTGCACCTTGTTAAAGCGCATGCCTTCGATGATCCCGGCGTAGTCGGTTGCGAAGAACGCTTTGACGTTCAGGCCGGTCTGTTTGTTCATGTCGTCGATCAGCGGTTCCCAGCGCTGTTTCAGCACGGCAGACGAATCGGTCGAGATGATGCCGAGATTGATGTCCTCGGCTTGTGCGGTGGCGACGCAGGCGAACGCGGCGGCGCCGACAGTCAGTGTGATCAATGAACGCAGGAATTTCATCGGTTGAATCCGGTTGGGTGGACAGAGTCGGCAAGCGCGCTCAACTCGAGTGCGCTGGATTGAGGGCGAACGCATAGCGCGCCGAGGCGGGTGTCGCATCTGGCGTCGCTGCGTCCGGCGTTGCCGCGCTGCTTTCAGCGCTATTGGCGCTATTGGCCGTATCGTCGAGCAGTTCGCGGGCGTCGTCGCCGTACAGTTTCTTGAGCAGGGCAGGGGTCAAGGCGGCGGACGGGCCGTCGTAGACGATCTTGCCGCGTCGCAACGCGACGGTGCGCGGGCAATACTGCATGGCGATGTCGACCTGATGCAGCGACACCAGCACTGTTAGTTGATGCTCGACGTTCAGCGTGCGCAGCATGTCCATGACGCGGCGCGACGATTCGGGATCGAGCGAGGCGATCGGTTCGTCGGCCAGCACGATGCGCGCGCGTTGCACCAGTGCCCGCGCCAATGCGGCGCGCTGCTGTTGGCCGCCTGAAAGCGTGGCGGCGCGTTCGCGCGCATGTTCGGCGATACCGACTTCATCGAGCGCGGCCAACGACCGCGCCCGCTCGGCATTCGGAAAGCGCCCGAGCAGACGGCGCCACAACGGCAGGCGCGCCAGCGCGCCGATCAGCACGTTGCTTTCCACCGACAAGCGGTTCACCAGATTGAATTGCTGAAACACGAAGCCGATATCGCGGCGAATGCGCCGCACTTCGCGCACGATGCGGCCGTTCTGCTGAATCGGCCGGCCGAGAATATCGATCCGCGACGGCTGCGCATCCGAGGCGGTGAAGCCCGCGATGTGCCGCAGCAGCGTCGACTTGCCGGAGCCCGACGCGCCGATCAGCGCGACCATTTCACCGGATTCGACGCGCAAGTCGATTTCGTCCAGCGCCTTGCGGCCGTTGCCGAACGTCTTGCTCAGCCGTTCGATACGAATTGCTTCCCGAATCGCGTCCATAAGTAACCCTAGATGCATCCGGTCATTGCCGGAACGTGTGGGGCTCATTCTAGGAAGCGTCTGTGACGGTTGGGTGAAGGCATCGCAACGTCTAGACGACTATATCTTCTCGTGTCGCTGTTGCATGCTTTTGCGGCATGCTTTTGCGTCGCCATCAAGACAGATTCGAGTCATCTATTCGAACGATAGATGACACCCGTATGACACGATTGGCAAGAGATGGCCCTCGACATTCATGATCGCTGCTAGCCAGGCTATATTGCGTCATTCGCTGTGCCGTCCCCAATAACCTTGCAGTTCCATTCAGCGTCGTCATGCAGCCTTTGAGCTTTCTTCCCGACAGTTTTGCGGAGTACGAAGATCTCAAGACGATCCTCGAACAGGGCCGCGCCACCTTCGAAATCCGCACAGTGTGCGAGACGACGGTGCGCGGCAGGCAATTCGCGGTGCACACGGCGAGCATGGGTTCGACCGATCCGCTTGCGCCGGCGATCGGGTTTTTCGGCGGCATTCACGGGCTCGAGCGGATCGGCTCGCAACTCGTGCTCGACTACATGCGCGCGCTGCTGGCGCGGCTCGAATGGGACGAACTGCTGGTGCGGCAATTGCAGTCGGTTCGTCTGATCTTTATGCCGATCGTCAATCCGGGCGGTATGTGGGCGGCCACGCGTGCCAACCCCAATGGCGTCGATCTGATGCGCAACGCGCCGCAGAATGCCGACGCGCGCGTGCCGCTGCTCGCCGGCGGTCAGCGCCTGGGCGCATGGCTGCCCTGGTATCGCGGCCGGCAAGGCGCGCCGATGGAGCCGGAAGCCACGGCGCTGTTACATGTGGTCGAAACCGAGCTGGCGGCGCGGCCGCTCAGTATCGCGCTCGACTGCCACTCGGGTTATGGCTGGAGCGACAGCATCTGGTTTCCGTATGCGCGAACCCGCAAGCTCATGGCGCATCTGCCGGAAATGTACGTGCTGAAAACCATGTTCGAGCGCTCGCATCCGCATCACGGCTACACGTTCGAACCGCAGAGCCACCAGTATCTGTTGCACGGCGATCTGTGGGACTGCGCGTACGACCGAACGCCGCCCCCCAACGTATTTCTGCCGATGACGCTCGAACTCGGTTCGTGGGTGTGGATCAAGAAGAATCCGCGCCAGCTGTTTTCGCGTCAGGGCATGTTCAATCCCGTGAAGGCGCATCGCACCGCACGCGTGCTGCGGCGTCATGTGAATCTGCTCGATTTTCTGGCGCGCGCGGCGTTCTCGGCGCAACGTTGGCTGCCGCAGGGCAACCGCCGCGAACAACTGCTGCAAAGCGCAATCGCGCACTGGTACAAAGAAGCGGACAGCCTATGAGCACGTGGATCCTATTGCGCGGACTCACACGCGAAACACGGCACTGGGGCCGCTTACCCGGTTTCCTGCGTGAGGCGATCGGCACCGATTGCCTGCTGCTGCTCGATCTGCCCGGCAACGGCGAGTTCAACAACTTGCGCGCGCCGGCTGCGGTGGCGGATATGGTGGGCTTCGTGCGGATTGCTGCTTTGCAAAGCGGCGTGCCCGGTCCGTATCGCGTGCTCGCGATGTCGCTCGGCGGCATGGTGGCGACCGACTGGTCGCAACGGCATCCCGGCGAGATCGAGCGGCTCGTGCTGATCAATACCAGCATGCGGCCGTTCTGCCGCATGCACGAGCGGCTGCGTCTGTCCGCATGGCCCACGCTTTTCGAGGTGGCCGCGCACTGGCGCGATGCGCCGCGCGCCGAAGCGGGCATTCATCGATTGACGTGCAATGACGTTCAGACGCGGGCCGCCGATCTCGCCGCATGGAGCGAAATTCGTCAACACGCGCCGGTGAGCCGAGCCAACGCGTTGCGGCAGCTATGGGCGGCCGCGCGCTTTAGCGCCGGGCGGGAGAAGCCGCGTTGTCCGACGCTGATCCTGTCTTCACACGGCGACAAACTGGTGAATCCGGTATGTTCCGCCAGGCTCGCGGCGGCGTGGGGCGCTGTGCATCGCGAGCATCCGCAGGCCGGTCATGACCTGCCGCACGACGACCCGGCGTGGACCAGCGAGCAGGTCCGCGCGTGGCTGGCGGAGCATCCGGGCACGCCGAACGAGGCGCTTTGAACGGGCAGTGCATCCCATCAGGGGGCAACCCGTAGCGGGTAAAACCTATGTGCGGTCGCACATCGCTTTTCGGGCGGGCAGGTGCATAATTCCGGTGCAGACGATGCATGCGATTCAAGCGATACACGCTATGGCCGGTATGGCCGGCCGTCGGGGAGTTCATCATGCAAGCAAAGAATGAAGAAGCCGTCACGCACCTGCTGAACGATGTCTTCGAATTTGCGCGTGGGCGATTGCCTGAACCTGCCTTCGCAGTCGTCGAGCCCTTTTTGCGGCACTACTACGATTTCGTCGACGCCGACGATCTGCAAAGCCGCGCCATCGCCGATCTGTACGGCGCGGCGCTCGCGCACTGGCAAACCGCGCAGCGCTTCGTGCCCGGCAGCGAACGGTTGCGCGTCTATAACCCGATCCTCGAACAGCACGGCTGGCACTCCGATCACACGGTGATCGAGATCGTCAACGACGACATGCCGTTCCTCGTCGATTCGGTGTCGATGGCGGTCAACCGGCTCGGGCTGGCGCTGCATTCGGTCGTGCATCCGGTGTTTCGTATCTGGCGCGGCCCCGACGGCAGCATCGTGCGCGTGGGCCTGGGCGCCGAAGACGCAGCCGATGCGCGTTCGCAGCTCGCCTCGTTCATCCACTTCGAAGTCGATCGTTGCGGCGACGCCGCAAAGCTCGATGCATTGCGTGACGAGATCGCCCATATATTGCGCGACGTGCGCGCCGCGGTGGAAGACTGGCCGAAGATCGTCGAACTCGCGCGCGCTACCATGAAGGACATGAAGGCCGGCGAGGCGGGGCCGGAAGGCGTCGAGGCCCGCGCGTTCCTCGAATGGATGGTGGCCGATCATTTCACGTTTCTCGGCCAGGGCGACTATGAGCTGGTGCAGCACGATACCGGTTTCGGCCTGCGCGCCGTGCCCGGCTCCGGGCTCGGCATTCTGCGCGACGCGCTGCGTCCTGCGGGCGCGCCTGAAATCACGCCGTTGCCGCCCGCTGCGGCCGATATCATCTCCGGCTCGTCGCCGATCTTCCTGACCAAGGCCAACGCGCGCGCAACCGTGCACCGGCCCGGCTATCTGGATTACATCGGCATCAAGCTGACCGGCGCGGACGGCAAGGTCAAGGGCGAGCGGCGTTTCATCGGCTTGTATACGTCCACCGCGTATCTGGTGTCCACGTCGGAAATCCCGATCGTGCGCCGCAAATGCGGGAACATCGTGCGGCGTGCCGGATTCTTGTCGAAAGGTCATCTGGCCAAGTCGCTGGTGACGGTACTCGAAACCTATCCGCGCGACGAGCTCTTCCAGGCCGACGAAGACCAGCTCTACGATATCGCGCTCGGTGTGCTGCGTTTGCAGGAGCATCAGCGCACGCGTCTGTTCGTGCGGCGCGACCGCTTCGATCGCTTCGTGTCGTGCCTCGTGTTCGTGCCGCGCGACAAGTACAACACCAATTTGCGCCGGCGCATCGCCAACCTGCTGGTCGATGCGTTCAACGGCGCGAGCGTCGAATTCACGCCGTTGCTGTCGGAGTCGGCACTCGCGCGCATTCACTTCGTGGTGCATGCGAAGCGGGACGGCATGCCCGAGGTCGATACCCGCGAACTCGAAGCGCGGCTCGTGCAGGTCACGCGCCGCTGGCAGGACGATCTCGCCGACGCCCTGCTCGACGCATTCGGCGAAGAGCAGGGCATCCGTCTGCTGCAACGCTACGTGGATTCGTTTCCCGCCGGCTATCGCGACGACTATCCGGCCCGCACGGCGGTGCGCGATATCGAACTGATCGAGCGCGTGCAAGGCAGCGAGCGGCTCGCAATGAACCTGTATCGCCCGATCGAAGCGGGACCGCGTTCGTTCCGCTTCAAGGTCTATCGTGCCGGCCTGCCGATCGCGCTGTCGCGCAGCTTGCCGATGCTCGAACATCTGGGCGTGCGTGTGGACGAAGAACGGCCCTATCTGATCGAGGCGGTGGACTCGACACCGGCGTGGATTCACGATTTCGGCCTCGAAGTCGCGGACGATACGGAGTTCGATATCGAACGCGTAAAAGATCTGTTCGAAGAAGCGTTCGAGCAGGTGTGGACCGGCGCGATCGAAAGCGACGATTTCAACCGCCTTGTGCTGCGCGCGCAACTGAATGCGCGCGAGGTGACGATTCTGCGTGCTTACGCCAAGTACCTGAGGCAGGTGGGATCGACCTTCAGCGATGCCTACATTGAGCGCGCGGTAACCGGCAATCCGGCGATCGCCCGCATGCTGGTGGAGTTGTTCATCGCGCGCTTCAGCCCGGTGCTCGGCGATACGCGCGAAGCACGCGTGGACGGCTGGCTGAAGACGATCGACAGCGCCCTCGATCAGGTGCCCAATCTCGACGAAGACCGCATACTCCGGCAATTCCTCGGCGTGATCAAGGCGACGCAGCGCACCAACTACTATCGCCTCGGCGCCGACGGGCAGCCGAAACCGTATCTGTCGTTCAAGTTCAATCCGGCGCAGGTTCCGGGTTTGCCCGAACCGAAACCGATGTTCGAGATCTGGGTGTACTCGCCGCGTGTGGAAGGCGTGCACTTGCGCGGCGGCCGCGTGGCCCGCGGCGGACTGCGCTGGTCGGATCGCCGCGAAGACTTCCGCACGGAAGTGCTCGGCCTGATGAAGGCGCAGATGGTGAAGAACGTCGTGATCGTGCCGGTCGGCTCGAAAGGCGGCTTCGTCGTGAAGAATCCGCCGCCGCCAACCGATCGCGATGTATGGATGCGCGAGGGCATTGCGTGCTATCAGACGTTCTTGCGCGGCCTGCTCGATTTGACGGACAACCTCGCGGGCACGGCCTTGGCGCCGCCCCCCGACGTGGTGCGCCACGATCCCGACGATCCCTATCTGGTGGTCGCCGCGGACAAAGGCACGGCCACGTTCTCCGACTACGCGAACGCCATCTCGCAGGAATACGGCTTCTGGCTCGACGACGCATTCGCTTCGGGCGGCTCGGTCGGCTATGACCACAAGAAAATGGCGATTACCGCGCGCGGCGCATGGGAATCGGTGAAGCGGCATTTCCGCGAAATGGGTGTCGATACGCAGACGACCGACTTCACGGTGGTCGGCATCGGCGACATGTCGGGCGACGTGTTCGGCAACGGCATGCTGTTGTCGCCGCATATCAAGCTGGTGGCCGCGTTCGATCACCGGCATATCTTTCTCGACCCGAATCCCGATCCGGCAGTCAGCCTTGCCGAGCGTGGGCGTCTGTTCGGACTCGACCGGTCGAGCTGGGCCGACTACGATCCATCGCTGATCTCGGCGGGTGGCGGCGTGTTTCCGCGCAGCGCCAAGACGATTCCGTTGTCGGCGGCCGTGCAGTCGGTACTCGGCATCAATGCGCCGGCGCTGGCGCCGGCCGAGCTGATGCGCGCGATTTTGCAGGCACCTGTCGATCTGCTGTACAACGGCGGCATCGGCACCTATGTGAAGGCGAGCAGCGAGACGCATCTGCAAGTCGGCGACCGCGCCAACGATGCGATCCGCGTGAACGGCGCCGATCTGCGCTGCAAGGTGGTGGCCGAAGGGGGCAATCTCGGCCTGACGCAATTCGGACGCATCGAGTTCGCGCAGCGCGGCGGCCGCATCAACACCGATGCGATCGACAACTCGGCGGGCGTCGATTGCTCGGACCATGAAGTCAACATCAAGATTCTGCTCGGCCTCGTCGTTTCCGATGGCGAGATGACCGAGAAGCAGCGCAACGCGCTGCTCGCGGAAATGACCGATGAAGTCGGCTTGCTGGTGTTGCAGGACAATTACTATCAGACCCAGGCGCTGTCGATTGCGGGACGTTACGGCGTCGAACTGCTCGACGCCGAGGCGCGCTTGATGCGCTGGCTCGAACGTGCCGGCCGCTTGAACCGCGTGATCGAGTTCTTGCCGACCGATGAAGAAGTGGCCGAACGCCAGGCCGCGAAACAAGGCCTGACCTCGCCCGAACGCGCGGTGCTGCTCGCGTACAGCAAGATGTGGCTGTACGACGCGCTGCTCGAATCGTCGATGCCGGAAGACCCGCTGGTTGGCGACATGCTGATCGAGTATTTCCCGAAGCCGTTGCGGCAGCGCTTTAGCGAACCGATGCAGCGGCACCCATTGCGGCGTGAAATTCTCGCGACGCATCTGACCAACGCGCTGGTGAACCGCGTCGGTTGCGAGTTCGTGCATCGCCTGATGGAGGAGACTGACGCGCAGCCCGGCGAGATCGTCCGCGCGTGCATCATGGCGCGCGACGTGTTCGATCTCGATGAGGTATGGCGCAATATCGACGCGCTCGATAACCGTGTCGCCGACGACGTGCAGGCGCGCATGTTCGTCGAAGTCGCGCGGCTCGTCGAACGCGCGGCGCTATGGTTCCTGCGGCAGCTGCAATCGGGCGCGGTGAGCGGCGGCGATGTCGCCGGTCTGCTCGCACGTTGCCGCGACGCCGCGCAGCGCCTCGCGCCGCAATGGCCAGCGCTGTTGCCGCCCGCCGATCTGGAAGCGCTCTCCGAGCGGCAGCGCGTGCTGGTGGATGCGGGTGTCGATAGCGAATTGGCGGTGCGGATTGCGAGCGGCGAAATCTCCGCGTCTTTACTCGATATCGCCGAAGTCGCCGCCATCTGCGGGCGCAGCCTCGAACTCGTGGCGGGCGTGTACTTCGCGCTAGGCACACTGCTGAACTACAACTGGATCAGCGAGCGCGCGGTGGCGTTGGCGGCGCCGACGCACTGGGATATGTTGGCGCGCGCCTCGGCGCTGGCCGAACTCGCGCGTCTGAAGCGCGCGTTGACCACCAGCGCGCTAGCCGACGCCGACGAAGCGTCGACGCCGGATGCGCTGGTCCACACCTGGCGCGAGCGGCGCACCGCGCAACTGGAACGCTACGCGCGGCTGCTTGCCGATCTGCGGGCCACCGGCGGCGCGAGCCTGTCGATGCTGCTGGTGATCGTGCGTGAGATGGCGGCGCTCGAACGGGTGTAGCTCGACGGGCCGCGAGCGAGGGGACGGCGCGCACCAGGGCATGAGGCTTGGCGCAAGAACGGCGCCGGTTGGACGCATGCCGCCCGGCATGCTCATAATACGAACTATTGCCAACCGAAAGCTCTCCGAAACCCCTCCGAAACCTCACGGAAAACAATTAACGACGATGAAAGAAGAATCGCCGAAAGCCATTCTGTATGCGCTCGCCGCCAACCTCGGCATCGCCGTCTTCAAGTTCGCCGCCGCGGCGTTCACCGGTTCCGGTTCGATGATCGCCGAAGCCATTCACTCCACCGCCGATTGCGGCAATCAATTGCTGCTGCTGTTCGGCCTGCGTGAAGCGCGCAAACCGGCGAGTCCGCTGCATCCGATGGGCAAAGGCCGCGAGATCAATTTCTATTCGCTGCTCGTCGCGTTGCTGCTGTTTTTTGTCGGCGGCGCGTTTTCGGTGTACGAGGGCGTGCATCGGCTGTTCGCGCGCGAGCCGCTGCAGTATGCGTTCGTGGCGCTCGTCGTGCTTGGCGTTTCGGTGGTGCTCGAAGCGTTGTCGTTGTGGGGCGCCGTCAAGGAGATCCGCAGGACGAATCCCGACAAGAGCCTGTGGCGATGGTTTCGCGAGACCCGCGAATCCGAGCTGCTGGTCGTGGCGGGCGAGGATATCGCTGCACTGGCCGGCCTCGCGATTGCGTTCGTCGCCGTGCTGCTGACGATGGTGACCGGCAATCCGCTGTATGACGCATTGGGTTCGATCGGGGTGGGCTTGCTGCTGATGGTGATTGCGTGGCTGGTGGCGCGCGAAGTGAAGTCGATGATCGTCGGCGAATCGGCGAGCCCGGAAGTGCGCCGTGCCATCGAGGCCCATCTGCGCGCACGGACCGAGATTCGCAGCATCATCAATATGATCACGCTGCAATGGGGCCGGCATGTGGTCGTCGCCGTGCAGGCGGAAATGATCGACTACGCGAGCGGCCGTGCGATGGTCGATGCGATCAACGTGATCGAAGCCGACTTGCAGGCTGCGTTTCCGCAGGTGCGCTGGGTGTTTTTCGAGCCGGACCGCGTCTCGTGAAGGCGACATCGCCAGCCGGCGAGGACGAGTCGACCGAATGATTCAGGCGGTGCCGTGCCGACGGCACCTGTTGCGCGGTCCGGCGTCGTCCTGGAAGCCGCTGAAGGTGACCCCCGCATGCTGCAGTGCACCCGCCGCATCGAACCCGTCATGCTACGATTTCTGCGTTCAACGCAGGCGTCAGGAGGGCAACATGGACGGCTTCGTCAGACATCAGATAGAAGGCGCATCCGTCGATATCGACGTGGTCCCGGTCACGCCGCGCGGCTATTGCGCTCGCTTCCGCATTTTCCGCGACGCTTCCGACAAACCCGAATGGCATCAGGTCCACGTGTCGGGAAGCGTGTTCGACACCCCTGAAGAGGCCGAAGAAGCGGCACGCTCGATGGCCGTCGAGCAGGTTCTGGCCGGCGGCGGACGTAGACCGTATTAAATCTGTGACCGTTGCGACGGCAAATCTGTCAACTCGCTCACTGAGGACGGTAAAGCCTTGCCGGGCAAGGGATTGGACCGTGCGAAATAATTGTGTCACCGGCCGAAGCGGAGTGGAAGCTGCTCCGTCGAGCGGGGCCGCTGTCGTGCGAAGAGACGCCTAAAACATCCGCTTGGCTTCATCGCGGCCATCTCGACAAAGTGGCGTTCTTCCGCATACACCGAGCTGACGCAAAGGGCATTTCCCGGACATCAAACTATTTGGCAATTTTTGTGTGACTGTTTATGCGGTCGCTTTCGACGAGACAGGTGCATCAAGATGAAATCTGGAATAAATTTGGCGCCTCTATGATTGTCGCTTCAATCGAAAAGGGGATTCGCCATGGGAGAAAACCATCGTAGGGCACTGATCAAGTGGACCGCCGCGCTCGGTCTGGCCCATCTTTGTGGCCTTGGAAGTCTGAGCGCTTTGGCAGCGTCGGCTGTGTCAGGCAAACACATCAAGCCCGGCAGCAAATCTGCATTGATCGTCGTGGACGTGCAAAATTGTTTCATCGATGGCGGAACGCTGCCAGTGAAAGGCGGCGCCGAGGTGGTGCCACTCATCAACGAGTTGGCTAGCAAGTTCGAGAACATTGTCATTACGCAGGACTGGCACACGGCGGGACACGCGTCGTTCGCCAGCTCCCATCCCGGTAAGAAGCCGTTCGAGACGGCGCAGTTGTCTTACGGCACACAGGTCTTGTGGCCGGACCATTGCGTGCAAGGCACCGACGACGCCGCACTCGACAAGGACCTTAAGCTGCCGACTGCACAAGTCATCATACGCAAGGGTTTTCACAAGGACATGGATAGCTATTCCGCATTTGAGGAAGCCGATCACAAGACAGAAACCGGCCTCTCGGGATACCTGAAGCAGCGGCGTATCGACACCGTGTTTGTGACCGGACTGGCGACTGACTTCTGCGTTGCATGGACAGCGATGGACGCCCGCAAGGCGGGGTTCGAAGCTTATGTCATCGAAGACGCAACGCGTCCGATTGACCTCAACGGCTCCCTTGCGACTGCGCGAAAAAACATGGATCGCGTGGGCGTAAAGCGGATTCAATCAAAGGATATCTTGTCGACGTGAGCAGACGGCTCAGATCACCACCCTGGATATCGCACAACCTTGCAGTCTAAGGTTGTGCCTTGGGTGTCCAACGTGCCCAGGAATCTTTCAATATTTGGATGACAGGCTGTCAGCGGCCACTTCCGGTCCCTCGTGACGGTCATTTGGATGGCCGCTACTCCACTGCGGATTCAACCGGTGGATGCAACACACTAGAGACTGCGCAAGCAGTGGGAGTGTTGCAGATGAAACAGCGACGCCGGATTTATTACAGCGAGACGCAGAAAGCGCTGATGTGGGAACGTT
>NZ_QHKS01000050.1 GCF_003353175.1 Paraburkholderia lacunae
CCGAGCACCGACACGCCGGTGCGCATCACGTCCATCGGGTGCGCGGCGGCCGGAATCCATTCGAGCGCGGCTTTCACGTTCGCGGGCAGCCCGCGCAGCGCCTTGAGCTTCGTCTTGTAGGCGGTCAGTTCGGCCTGCGTCGGCAGCTTTTCGTGGACCAGCAGATACGCGATCTCTTCGAATTCGCAGGCACCGGCGATGTCGAGAATGTCGTAGCCGCGATAGTGCAGGTCGTTGCCGGTCTTGCCGACCGTGCACAGCGCCGTGTTGCCCGCGGTCACGCCGGACAGCGCGACGGATTTTTTCGGTTTGAATGCGCCTGCGTTCGGCGTGCCGTTGTCTGCTTCGCTCATGATCTTGTCTCCAACTGCGGGGTTACTTTGCGCGGCTTGCCACGCGGCGAGCTCCTTTTTTGCACGCGTGACAGCCAGGGTATCGGGTACAGGCCGGCGAGCGGCCTCATAGTGTCCAGTGAAGCGGGTGCTTATAACGCAAAGAACGGGCCATGCGCAGCCATTCAAGCTAAGTGACTGATTTAAATAAAAATCGCGCACCAACCACGAACGCATAATATTTCACAAATGAAATCCTGATTTCGAATTCGAAACCGCTGCGCGCATAATAGGCGGACTTCTGAACCTTTTGCGAGCTGTCCCTAACCTCTCGCGCCCCCCGCCCCCTGACCCCACAATCTATAGCCGAGCCGCCCGCCGTGAGCACCCCAGCCTTTGACCCCGCCCAGCGCCCGCGCATCTGGGCGGTCAGCATCAGCCGCTTGCGCGATCTGTTTTTCGACATCGCCAGCGAGTACGTCGAACGCGCGGACCTGCGTATCGTCGCGCACGGCTTCGAGGACGCGGTCCACGAGATCGACGCCGCGGGCGCGGGACGTCCGGATGTCGTGATCGCCGGCGGCTCGAACGGCGCGTACCTGAAAACGCGCGTCTCGGTTCCGGTCGTGCTGATCAACCCAACCGGTTTCGACGTGATGCACGCGCTCGCGCGAGCACGGCGCGACGGCGCGTCGGTTGCCCTCGTCACGCACGGCGACACGCCTGATGAAGTAAAGCGCTTCACCGCCGCTTACGGCATCGACGTCGTGTTCGCTTCCTATCAGTCCGCGCAGGACGCGGAGAGTGTCGTCCTCGATCTGCGCGATCGGGGAATCGACGCGGTTGTCGGCCCCGGACTCGTGACCGATCTTGCCGCGCATGCCGGCATGGGCGCGGTGTTTCTTTACTCCCGTGCGTCGGTGCGCGCCGCGTTCGACACGGCGCTCGAAGTTGCGCAGGCCACGCGCCGCGAAACCGTTCGGCGTCAACGGCTCGACAATCTGCTGCAACATCTGCGCGACGGCGTCGTCGCGCTGGACGCGCAAGGGCGAGTCGAGGCGATGAACCAGCGCCTTGCCGCCGTGCTCGGCATCGACGCGGCGAACGCCGTGGGCCGCTCCCTGCTGGAGATTGCGCCCGATCTCGCGGGCGCACTGCCGGACGCGGACGGCGACACGTTCAGCCCGGTACGCGGCGTGAGCTACGTCGTGCATCGCGGGCCGCTGGCGGGCAGCGGCACGGCCGCCGGCACCGTGCTGACGTTTCAGGAATCGCGTGCGGTCGAACGGCTCGACCGTACCTTGCGCTCGCGGCAGCGCGTGCAGCAGTTCACCGCGCGTTACCGGCTCGACGATATCGTCGGCGCTTGCGCGTCGATCGAACGGGTGCGCACGCTCGTGCAGCGCTACGCCAGATCGGACGCCACCGTGCTGATTCTCGGCGAGAGCGGAACCGGCAAGGAAATGGTCGCGCAGAGCATGCATCAGTTGAGCGCGCGGCGCGACTTTGCGTTCGTCGCGATCAATTGCGGCGCGTTTCCGGAAGCCCTGCTCGAAAGCGAACTGTTCGGCTACGAGGAAGGCGCGTTCACCGGCGCGCGCAAAGGCGGCAAGGCGGGGCTGATCGAAGTGGCGCATCGCGGCACGCTGTTTCTCGACGAAATCGCCGAAATGCCGTTGTCGTTGCAGAGCCGTCTGCTGCGGGTATTGCAGGAGCGCGAAGTCGTGCGGCTCGGCTCGACGGAGCCGACGCGAGTCGACATTCGCGTCGTCGCGGCGACGCATCGCGCGTTGACCGAGGCCATCGAGGCAGGCCGCTTCCGCGCGGACCTCTACTATCGCCTCAACATTCTGAGCATTGCCCTGCCCCCGCTGCGTGAGCGTCCCGGCGACCTGCAACCGCTCGCCGCCGAACTGCTGCTGCAGGCCGCGACGCGCGAGCCGCGGCTGACCGCTCGCCTGCCCGACGCGGCGGCCGCGGCCCGCGCTCTCGCCGGCATCGGCGAGCCGTTGCGGCGTTACGCATGGCCCGGCAATGTGCGCGAATTGCAGAACGTGATCGAACGGATCGCGGTGGAACTCGCCGACACGGATCCCGATGAGGCAGGAGAAATCCGCCTCACGCGCGACGAGCTGCGCACGGTTGCGCCTGAAATCTTCGAGTCGTCCGCGCGCACCAGGAAGGCCGCATTGACGTTGCGCGAGCGCAGCCGTCACGTGGAAGCGGACGAAATCCGGGCGGCGCTGGCTGCGTGCGACGGTGATCGCGACGCGGTCTGCAAGGCGCTCGGCATCAGCAAGACGACGTTGTGGCGCAAACTGAATACGGTCTGACTGCGGTCTGACTGCGGTCTGATTACGGTCTGATCGCGTCACGGCGTCGTCGGTCGTGACGCGCGCGCCGTCGCTCGTGACCAGTGCGCAGGTACCCGGATGTTCCCGACCCAGTGGCCCGAAATCCACACGACAGGACGCGGCGCCGGCGCGACGTAGATGGTGCGCGGCGCGACATACACGGCAGGCGGCGGAGGCGCATAGACGACCGGGGTCGGCGGAGCAACCGGTATGTCCTTCCAGTTTTCGGGCCGCTTCCAGCACTGCAGTGCGGCAATGTGCGGACTATAAGGACGCGTGGATTTGATCAGCTACGAAGATATGTCACGCGGTTTCACCGCAGCGCGGCCCCGCCAGGCGAGGGTTTGCGAGCGTGGGGAATGCGCCCTGACATATCTCGACATGTAGATTCGCAAAAAAGGTGGCATTTTTCGCAATATTTGACCGAAGCCATTACTTTGTTCTTTTAATAGTCAATTCATTTGCGTGCAGCTGCCTTCCCCACGCTTCGATTAGTGGCGAAACCAGGCGCACGAATGAACTGGGAGCCGCAGGAGAAGCGAATGTTATGTAGACCGCTGAGAAACCGGATGCCATAGCGGACTATTTCTCGAACGGTAAGAAACCGTTTCTCGAACAGCCGATTGAGCGATCTCTTTAGGGTATCGCGAGATAAATGTGGTCCGCGTCCTCGCATGCGTAATGTATTGGCACAACGTTCGCATTGTCCCCAGATAGAGGATGCTTGCCTCACAACAGCATGCAACAACTCCGTGCAGCGTTGCTAATTCTGATTCAACTCAAATCAGGGCTTCATATTCCGAATTTCAAATTCGGAATTGTCCTATTTTTTCTGGAACGCAAGGACTATAAGCTTCGTTGCCATACATAGCGGGCATGAATTAACCAACACCTCATTTTTCGCGAATCAATCAGTGAACAGGAGGATAAATGAGCGCAGTCTTGGATCACCAGAGTAATGTCGCCAATTTCTTGTATCCATCGGAATTGGCGCGATACCAGCATGAAGGTGTCATTGGTAAATTCAGGGACGAATGGGATGTGGAAGAGGCGGAGGCCCTTGATATTTTTTCGGAGATGAAAAAATTTCTGTTCGTATCAGAGCACGCGCAGAAACAATGCATTGAATTTGAAGTCGACGAGCCCATTTTGATGATCGACAAAATGTGGCATCATTTCATCCTCTTTACCAACGATTACGAGAAATTCTGCCATCGCTTTTTTGGGAAGATGCTCCATCACATACCATTCTGTTCGGCACACCTGACCCAGTAGATCAAGATGCTATCCCAGAATGGCATCACGTTGAGCGATCACAAGCGCGATAGGCTTGAGAAACAGCTTCAGGTCATCAGCTCGACGTTTGGCAATGAAACGCTGATGAAATGGTATGTGGAATACGGCAACAAGTACTCACCCGAAAAGGTAAACATGTTGCAAAGGCCAGCCTATCATGGGGAACTGAAAAAGCTGGGAATGTCAATCGATCCTAAAGCCGCTGACAGAATGACGGACGGTGAACTGATCCAGGGCATCATTCAGCAGGTATCCCCGTCAATGTATTGTGGCGGTCATAGATGCGGCGCGTATTGCACTTGCAACTCCTCCGGTCATCTGTATTCCTAAGACACCGACAATAACAAGGTATAACACTCGGTTCACTTCAATGCCTGAGTCGATCCGGGGTGACGCTAGTCATGGAGGCGCTAATTGGATCAAGGGACGGGCGTGCCCCATTATGTTGCACAGTTACTGGCTCGTTATAAGCACCACTTTGCGGGAGTAGTGGTTCTCGCATGTCTGAGTGCAATGCTGAACACATCATTTGGCGCCATGCTGAAATGGCTGACAGATGGACTACAGCATGGAAAATCAGATGTTCTTTTCCCTTTTATTGCGTTCTTCGCATTGCAAAGATTCCTGCTCCCAATTACTGGAGCCAGCGGCATGATGATTTCGAACAGACTCGCGAACCGGATCGAAAGCGATATCCGCAAGAGCTGGTATGAGTACGTTGTCAGTCTGGATTATGGAAGCGCCAGATTGAAGAATTCCGGAGAATACCAGAAGAAAATACAGGAGGCCATTGTTTCAGTACGCACGCTGCTGAACAATACTCTGAGATCACTGCTTTCTATCGCCCTTGAGATTTTCTCCATTACCATTTTTTCGATTGTTTTCGTAAGCTTGAAGGCAGGACTGGTTCTGCTGCTCTTCGCTGCCTTTTACTCCACATTCATTATCTACGTCACGGAGAAGCGTGTGCGGGTGCTGAGGGAAATTGCACAATCCGATGCCGAATGCTCTGCATTTATGCATGATAGCTTTATCAACTCCGGATCGATCTCCCCCGATATTCGAAATAGCCGGGTGAATCAGCACGAAATCCTGCTTACCAAACTGGAAGACAAGAAGAACAATAACTCCAGAAAGCTGTTTCTTGATAGTGCCGTTTCGTCTCTAATCTGTCTGGCAGCCTGTTTCCTGACACTCATGACATATTATCGGCAAGGTGCAGGACCGACTGGCGCCATCATCTTGCTGGCAACCGGGCTGGCTCAACTTATCATTCAGATCAACACACTCGGATTCAATTATCGCAACATCCTCAGTGCAAAGATCGATATTTTTCGAATCTCCGAAGGATTAAAGATCAGGGAAGACATCAACGTCGGTGCGGCGTCTGCGGTCTTTGGTTCCAGTCGATATGACTTTTCCTTTCAGGGTTTCAAGGTTGCTGGCGTCGCTTCAAATGACACGCCACCAATATATGGTGTGGTCAGTATCAATTCCGGAGTCTTGAACACGTTGCACGGTGCCAGCGGCATTGGAAAAAGTACTGTCGCACGTGCCATGCGCGGCGAAATCCGGACGTCGGCCAAGCAACTGCTCGTCAATGGCACGGACGTCAGCAACATGGAGTCCGATCTTCTACTGGGAAAGATTGGCTATGTTTCCCAGGACAACATCATCTTCAATGAATCCATCATCCAGAATCTTCGGTATGGGAAACGTGACGCCACGCACAAGGAATTCGTCGACTCGCTCTCAAAGGTGGGGCTGCAGAAATTCAGCGATAACCTCGAATACGTCGTCGGGGAGAAAGGCGGGCGGCTTTCTGGTGGAGAGCGCCAGCGACTGGCCATCGCTCGCGGGCTACTGCAGGACTGTGAAATCCTGATTCTGGACGAACCGTTTGCAGGACTCGATGAAGAGAGGGCTTATGAACTCGCCGGCACCATAGCGAGTCTGGCGAGTGGCACGTGCATGTTTGTGATTATGCATCAGCGTCCCGAATCACTATTCGGCCGAAACTCCATAATCAACCAGCACATCATGGATCAACATGGTGGCAAGATTCAAATTGCAAACCGGAGGGTGACATGCTGAATTCCCCCGATTTCCTGACTGACGGTTTGCATTTCAGACCTTATATCTTTGATTCCATCCGGGTCGAAAAAATCGCCACTTGGGATGAAGTCAATTCGCTCCTGTCCAGCGGACTGATCGATTACCCCAGAATCCGCGTTGCCTCCGCGGGCAACGAATACAGCCGAAGTTATAACGGATTCCTGCGCTATTCACTCTCCGAGCGAGGGGAGAGGCGGCCCAGACTTGTCCCTGGAGTCCTGCACAAGGCAATGCGAAACGGCTGCGCGATCATCATCGATCATTGCGAAGCCTTCTTCCCAGGGATCAGGACATTGACCGGCGAAATCAGTGCCACGCTAGGCTGCCGGGCATGGGCCAACCTGTACGTTTCCCCCAAGGGCCCAAGCGGATTTGGTTGCCATTTTGACGACCACGATATCTTCGCCATACAGATTCACGGCAGCAAACGTTGGTCGATACATGCTCCTACATACCACTCGCCAAACCGGGGGGATAAGAGCTTCCACTTACCATCTCCCAATGGCAAGCCGCTGAAGGAGCACGTGCTATCCGCAGGAGATGCCCTGTACTTGCCGTTTGGCTATTGGCACGATGTGGAAGCGGTGAGCGATATTTCCATGCATGTCACGATCGGCCTGGACTTCGCGAGAAAACTGGACGCCCTGAAGCTGATTTCGGAAGAACCCGCCAAAGACCGGTTTTTCCGCAACAAGATCAATTATTCGATGACTGAGTTTGAAGCGCGCGAACTGAAGGAACGACTGGTTGAGGCGATACGTGATCTGGATATGGAAAAATTTCTTGCGAGACTGTTTGAACAGCGGCTCGAAAAGGGAACAAAATTCAATTTTCCAACATTCTAGAACGCACAATGAAGAACGACAAGTTAGATCTGGTCAAATTCTCCTCGCAAGTACGAGATTTACTCGATAGCGAACTTCAGATTTCGGTTGGCAACATGGAGGTTGTGCCGTTTGCTGAGAAGCTGTACAAGCTGACGCGCACCCGGGCTTACAACGAAGGCGTGCTCGACGCAAAGCGGGTGACGGACCGCAAGCTGTCCGACATTTCCGAGCAGCTCGATATCTTGTTGCAATATGAGTAAGAAATATTCTCTACAGCAGATACGAGAGGTCTGGATAAATGCCTATCTGAATGGGGAAGTGGACTGGCTCTCCTATCTGGAAGCCCCTTCTTTCTTTGTAAAGAAAAATGCCGAGCTGATATCCAAAGCCGATCAAATAGCATACGTTGAACGAAGCCGCACCAAATTCCCGAACAAGAGAGCCCGTGATGTGGAGTTCAGGGAAACAGTCAAGGAGATGCAAGAACACAAGAACTGGGCCACCGTCTCAGGTTCGGCCTCGTTCAGGAGAAACGGAGAGATCGTCAGCCAATGTGAATTTTTCGAGTTGTGGCTGATTGTCGAAGACCGATGGCAGATCGCATCGCTATGTATCGAAGATACCGATCGGGCCGGGGAGAGGTAACGATGACGGATATGCGCCAACGCGAGAACAAAACTATGTCAAAAGCACTGGCTCTTGACAGTGAATACCAAGGTGCCAGAAAGGGCGCGGATTTTCTGCGGCACCTTGAGGCTTGTCCGCCCGAACTCTGGTATCAAGGCAAACGTGTCGAGAATGTTCGAAATTTCGCACCGCTCAAGAACGGGGTGGCGACCCTTGCGGCGCTCTATGACTATCAATGGGATCACAGTGTACTGATGCTGGAGACTGTTGACGACAGGAAGGTAAGCAGGTCGTTCTCCATCACAAAAGACAGGAGCGATCTGCTTGCCGTTGGCAAGGCGCTTCTCACTGGCGCACAGTTCAGTCAGGGTATGCTCGGTCGCGACCCTGCCTACCTGAACAGGTCAATCGCCTCGTTTGCGGGAAGTGCCGACTTCTTCGATATTGGAGGCAGGACTTTTTCGCACAACGTCAAGGAATATTTCAGGTTCGTTCGCGACAACGATCTTGCCCTGACGCATACGATATTGAATCCACGGGCCAACCGGCGCATCGGACCGGCGTTTCAGGACGACCCAACGGTATCGGCCCATGTCACCCGGGAAACGGATGCCGGCATCTATATCACTGGCGCCCGGTTGGTCGCAACGCTTCCTTTTGCCGATGAGATAGCGGTCTTCCCGGCGCGGCTGCTGGACGTCTCGGATGCTTCGAAAGATTACGCATTTGCATTCGTCCTGCCAACCAGTACTGCAGGATTGAAGTTCATCTGTCGCGATTCCGTTGATTACGGAATGGGCCCCAAGAATCATCCACTTGGTGCGCGATACGAGGAAATGGATGCGGTAGCGCTGTTCGATAACGTATTCGTTCCATGGGAAAGAGTATTCTGCTATCGAGACATAGATATCTGCAATCAGTTCTATGACGCTACCGGCGCAACGGCGCACATCACCTATCAGGTGGTCTGCAAGAACATAGTCAAGATCGAATTCTTTCTCGGCCTGATTTCGCTCATGATCCGAGGGTCGGGGCTGGAGGGTTTCCAACACATTCATGAAAAAATGGCCGACGTCTGGGCGGGGTGGCAGGCGATGAAGGCGTTCAAGTCGGCGTCCGAAGCCGGGGCAAGACTCAATGATTTCGGCATGCTGGTTCCGGACTGGAATCCGCTGGAGGCCGCCAGATTCATGTTTCCCCGCCTGTACCCGAGGATTGTGGAAATCGTCCAGCAAATCGGCGCCAGTGGCTTGGTGACATTACCCACGAGCGAGGATCTCGATGGGCCATTACGTGCCGAGATTGATAAATGCTTCCAGAGTATGAGGCTGGAGGCTGCGGACAAGATTGATTTGTACCGGCTAGCGTGGGATGCCTCAGTTTCCGCATTCGCGGGACGACAGGTGCTTTATGAGAGATTCTTCTTCGGCGACCCTGTGCACATGGCAACACGTATATTCCGGAACAATCCATGCTCTGACCTGATGGACCGAGTGAATGGTTTCATCCGCGCAAAGTAAGCTTAACGCGTCCGAAGAACCGCACAATGCCACTGACCGAACGGGGCAGCCACGCCAGCTGGAGGGTCACCTTTTTGAGAATCTTGTAGGCTGCGGTCGCGTTTTCTGAGAATTCTCACTCGCCGAATTCTCAGAAAATGCGCTTACCCATTGATTTACACAGGGCGTCACGCCCACCCTATAAGAGAACCTACACGCCACGACTCTCAAGTATCGAAGTACAGGTAAAACTCCCACGGATGCGGCCGCAGTTTGATCGTGTCGATTTCGCGTTTGCGCTTGTATTCGATCCAGGTATCGATCACGTCTTCGGTAAAAACATCGCCTTTGCGCAGAAAGGCATGATCGGTTTCGAGCGCCGCCAGCGCCGCGTCGAGCGAGCCTGGCACCTGCCGTATGTTCTTTGCTTCTTCGGGCGGCAGGTCGTAGATGTTGCGGTCTAGCGGCTCGCCCGGATCGGTCCTGTTTTCAATCCCGTCGAGGCCGGCCATCAGCATGGCCGCAAAAGCGAGGTACGCATTGGCCGACGGGTCCGGACAACGGAACTCGACGCGCCGCGCGTTCGGCGAATCCGAATACATAGGGATGCGCGCCGCCGCCGAGCGGTTGCGCTGCGACATCGCCAGATTGACGGGCGCCTCGTAGCCCGGCACCAGACGCTTGTAGGAATTGGTGGTTGGCGCGCAAAACGCCATCAGCGCGGGGGCGTGTTGCAGCAAGCCGCCGATGTACCAGCGGCACAGGTCGGAAGTCAGCGCCCAACCGTTTGCGTCGTAGAAAAGATTCTGTCCGTCGTTCCACAGGCTCTGGTGACAGTGCATCCCGCTCGCGTTGTCGGCAAACAGCGGCTTCGGCATGAAAGTGGCCACTTTCCCGTGGCGGCGCGCGATGTTCTTGCACACATACTTGTAGATCATCACGTTGTCGGCCATGCGCGTGAGCGTGTCAAAGCGCATGTCGATTTCGTTCTGGCCCGCGGTCGCCACTTCATGGTGATGCACTTCGATCTGTACGCCAGCCAGCTGCAACGTCAGCGCGATCTCCGAGCGGATCTCCTGCAGCGTGTCGTGAGGCGGTACCGGGAAATAGCCCTCCTTGTAGCGCTGCTTGTAGCCGAGATTGCCGCCGCCGTACGCGCCCTCGTCGCGTCCTGTGGTCCAGTCGCCCTCGGCCGACTCGACGTAGTAGTAGCCGCAGTGCTGGTTCTGGCCGAAGCGGATCGAGTCGAAGATGAAGAACTCCAGTTCAGGCCCGAAATAGCAGGCCGTCGCCATACCGGTCTGGCGCAAATAGCTCTCGGCCTTTTTCGCCACCAGGCGCGGGTCGCGCGAATACGGCTGGTGCGAAACCGGATCGACCACGTCGCAGATGATCGACAGGGTCGGCGTGTCGCAAACCGGATCGACGAACGCAGTCGCCGGATCGGGTCTGAGCAGCATGTCCGATTCATGGATCTCCTGAAAGCCGCGGATCGACGAACCGTCGAAGCCGATTCCGGCGTCAAACAGGTCGGTGTGAACTTCAGGAAGCGTGATAGAGAAGTGCTGCCAAAGTCCGGGCAAGTCGGTGAACTTCAAATCGACGATCTGGATATTGTTGGTCTGCAGCAGCTCGATGACATCGCTCGCGCTTGCCGGTCGCGCGACGCGGTAGCTGCCTGCTTCGACGGATACCTCGAAAGGCAGCCCGGAAGCTCCTTGCATACTGGACATTGGCGTACTCCTCGTCCGGCTCCGACGCCGCTAGCGGTCCTCCGCCAGCGCTTTCAGATGGGCGTCGCCGGCGTCTTGCGCAGCGAGGCGCGTGACGTACGTCTCGTCCGAAACGAGCGAGCGTTTGACCTCCTGTGCGCCGAAGTCGACCAGTGTGATGACCCAGACATAGGAGCCGGACTGCTCGGCCGTTTGCACGAAAGCGCGCACTGCGCCGCTATCGTTCGCTTTCATGGTGATCTCCTGAGAAAGAGTCGCGCAACGAAAACGGTTCGCGCGTCAGATACCTGCTTTAGGGCAACTTGCCGATAATTCCGCCGATTTCGCTCTTTGTGAAAGCGCGCAACGACTGCGTACGGACATTGCCTGCGGAGCCGAGCGCGAGGCCGAATGCGGTAAAGCTCGGATCGTCCGGTGCGTCGACGATCGCGACGATGTCGTAGGCGCCCAGCGTCCAGAAAACCTCTTTCATTTCACAGCCAAAACCCTTGGCCATTTCCGCCACTTGACCAGCCCGTTGCGGGCTGTTCTTGATGGTGCGTATTCCCTGATCGGTGAATTGCGCAAGAACCACATAAGTCGCCATGATGATTCCTATTAGGATAGAAACGTGTCGTGACTGGAGCGCGCATGCGGCGGCGCAGATGTCACTACCCGTGTCGCCGGAACCGTCCTGCGCGCACTTTTGATTTTAGGCAATGGAATAGCCTGCAACGAAGTGTTTGCCCGCACCCCGGACTGCGTATCCGCTCGCGTCCCGGGTGCGGGCCCGCCACCTCTGTTATGTATCTGGCTCAATCATTCAGACGGCAGGCAGGTCGTCGATACATTTTTCGATATGTCCGTCTGGAACGTCGGTGTCAATGCCGTCATCGCCGGTGGTATGCGTCACCACCTTGATTTTCGGCCCCAGAAACCGCATTCCGCCCAGCGTAAACAGGGACCAGACGACTTCGCCCGCATGAATTGCGCCGATGACATGCGTTACCTCGACCACCTCGAGCGGAGACAGCCATTCGTTTGTCTTCGGGTTGACGAGAGCCCAGCGCACGTGCGTGACTCGGTCGGTGGTTGGACTAATGCGTATGCCATCGATAGCGTAGGTACCCATAACTGCCTCCATCGTTCTCGCAACGAAATCGTAGGTCACTTCCGATACTCGGGACGGCCAGCCCCAAGCGCCTCCAGCAAAGGCCGAAGCGCGTCGAGTTCCGCGCCGAAACCGGCCCAGTCTCCCGCCTTCAGTCTCTCGATCGCGCGGTCATAACGGGCCAGCGCCTCGCCGGCGCGCGCGTCCGCCGTGCCACGGCTCGGCGACGCCGCCGCAGCGCTCTCCTTGAAGAGCGCCGCCAGGGCTTCTCCCAAGGTCTCCTCCATCACCACACGGTCACCATAGGCGGCGATGACCCGCTTCAATTCGGGCAACTGACCGGACGCCGCGCGCAAGTAAAGCGGAGAAATATAGAGGATCGAGTTCTCGATCGGCACGACCAGAAGATGGCCGCGGATGACGCGCGAGCCCATCTGATTCCACAGCGAGATCTGCTGCGATATCTCCGTATTCTGCTGGATGCGCGCTTCGATCTGGAACGGCCCAAAGACCAGCTTGTCCTTGGGGAAAGCGTAGACGATAAGTTTGCCGTATGCGGGTGGATCGCAACGCGCCGCCAACCAGGCGATCATATTTTCGCGCTGGCTGGGCACCATCGGCAACATGAGAACGAACTCGGCGCGCGGCTCGCCGGGCAGCCGCATGATCATGTAGTAAGGCGCCATCGGCGCAGGGGCATTGCCGCCGTCGATGCCGCCCAATCCCCGCGGAAATTGCCAGAGATCCTCGCGGTTGTAGAACACCTCCGGCGCATCCATGTGATACGCGCGGTAGAGCTGCGCCTGGATCAGGAACAGATCTTCGGGATAGCGGATATGCCGCTGCAAGTCCTGCGGCATCGCTTCCAGCGGCTTGAATAGCCCCGGGAAGATGCGCTGGTAGGTTCGCAGGATCGGATCGTCAGGATCGCTGACATAAAAGTCGAGCGTGCCGTTGTACGCGTCGACCACCACCTTGACCGCGTTGCGGATGTAATTGGCGCCGTCGCCAAAACCGGGCTGGGCGTAAGGGAACCAGCGGCTGGTGGTATAGGCGTCCTGCATCCAGAACAGGCGTCCATTGCTCGCGACGATATACGGGTCGTGGTCGAGGCTGAGAAACGGGGCGATCGTGCGCACCCGGTCCCGAATGTTTCGGTGCAGCAGGATCCGGCTCTGGTCCGTGATATAGCCGGTCAACAGGATGTTCGGATCGTCGAGCTGCCAGGCGAACAGACTGCGCCGCGCGGTGCTGCCGATAGCGACGCCGTCGCGCCCGCTGTACGCGGTGTAGACGTTGTCCTTGCCCTTGGGATAGTCGAATTCGGGCACGCTGCCGTTCACGATGACGTAGCCCTGCCCGCCTTCGCCGAAATAGAGTCGCGGCTCGCGGATGGCCGGGCCGCCGTCGGCGGCGGGCGGAATATCCTGCAGATAGAGAAACGGCAGGCCTTCCGTGGATTTCTCGGTCACCGGCGACATCACGAGGCCGCTGCCGTGAGTAAACAGCAGATGCAGGTTCACCCAGGTCTGCGCGTTGACCGGGAGCATCGCCGGCTCCAGTTCGCGCGCCGACAGCATCACCTGCCGATAACCGCTGTCGAGCCGGTAGCGGTCGATGTCCACCGCGAAGAATTTGTAGTACGTCCTGATCTCCTGCAACTGCGCGTAGGTATCCATCAGCGGCTGCACGTCCCACAGACGGATGTTGTCGACGGTCGGGCGATTGGCCTGCAACGAGGCAAGATTCAGCCCCTGCTCGGCCGCGAACGGTTTAACTTCGATCCGCGCGAGCCCGTAGGCCTGCCGGGTCAGCGCGATATTGTGCTCGATATAGCGCGCCTCCAGTTGCAGCTCGCTCGGCTTGACGTAGAAGCGCTGGAACAGCGCCGGGTAGATCACCGCGAAGACGAACGAACTGCCGAACACCAGCACCGCCGCCGCAGCCGGAATTCGATAGCTGCGCCAGCGCAAATTGATGCACAGGACGATGGCGGCTGCAGCCGCGAGGCCGACGAGCATCCATAAGACCGGCAGTTCGACGTGAACATCGGTATAACCTGCGCCGACCACGACGCCGTTATCGCCGTAGAGCAGCAAAAAGCGATCGAGCCAATAGGACCAGGCCTTCAGCAGAAAGAACACGCCGAGCAAGGCCGAGCCATGAGCGATCGCGACGGGCGAAAGCCCTCGCGGCGGCGGTTCGAACACGATGTCGCCGCGCACGCCGTAAACGAGGCCGGCAACAACCGCGCTGGCGAACAGCACGCGCAGCAGCCAGTTCTTGAGCGCGACATAAGCGGGCAGCGAGAAGAGATAGAAGCCGATGTCCCTGGCGAAGAGCGGATCGCGCTCGCCGAAGGGCACCTGACGCAGGAAGCGCAGTGCCGTATCCCAGTTCGACATTTCGCTGGCGGCAATCACCAGCCCGACAAGGACGGCGGCGCCGGCGATGCCGGCGCGCCAGGCAACGCGCGGCGTGGCGTGGCCGGTCAGTTCGCTGATCACGTCGCGCGCATCCGGCGCAGCGGTTACGCCCACGAGGGAGGGTCCGAGACGCCTGGCGTAACGATGCGCAAGGAACCCCGACACCCCGATCGCGCCCGCCGAGATAGCGAACACGGCGACAAACAGCAGCACCTTGGTGGAGAGGACCGTCCAGAAAACGTCGAGATAGCCGACCGAAGCAAACCACAGTCCGTCGACCACGACGCCCGTGATCCGTCCGATCACAATCAGGCTGGCGATAACGGCTACCGCCGTGATTGTGTAGCGTCTGAAGCGCACGCCGGATCTCGCTTGCGAGCGCATCGATCCTCCTTTGCCGGCTCGCGACACATCGCCAGTTCCGGCCGGATCATTGTGCGCCGCAGATCGGGGCCGGTATAGCCGGGCATACGCGCACGAATATCGCCGTCCTCGAGTTGCCGAGCGCTGAGAGGTGGCACGGGAGGGTGGGTTCCGTCTGGCGGCGGCTCCCCAACCTAGCCGCGATTCTTCAACACGAGCCTGGCTTCCAACCCGCCGCCAGCCCGGTTATGCAACGACAGCGCGGCGTCCATCGCCAGAGTCAGTTGCCGCGCGATAGCAAGGCCGAGCCCGGTGCCGCCCGTGCTCCGGTTGCGCGATCCTTCCAGCCGGTAGAACGGCTCGAAAACCGCTTCCAGCGATTCAGCCGGTATGCCCGGCCCGCGATCGAGCACTGAGATCGTCACCTGTCCGTCCTGCGACGCGGCCACGGCGATCTCCGCCTCGCCGCCGAACTTCAGTGCGTTATCGACCAGGTTGCAGACTATCCGGCGCAGCGCCTGGGGGCGCGTCACCAGTGCGGTGTCGATGCGGCCTTGCAGCGACACCTTCTGTCCGGCGTCGACATAATCGCAGACGATGCTGTCGAACAGCGCGTCAGGATCGATACGGCAAGGCACTTCGGTCGCACCGTGCAGCGTGCGCGCGTACGTCACGCCTTCCTTGACCAGCGTTTCCATTTCCCGCAGGTCCTGTTGCAGCCGGGTTCCCTCCACGCTGTCGTCCATCACGTCGACCCGCAAACGCATGCGCGTGATCGGCGTTTGCAGGTCGTGCGAAATCGCCGCGAGGATCTGCATCCGCTCCGTCATGTACAGCGCCACGCGGTCCTGCATGGCGTTGAATGCCCGCGCCGCGCGCGCCACTTCGTCCGGCCCGTCTTCAGGCAGACGATGTGCTTTCAGATCGGGCCCGAGGGTATCCGCAGCCCGCGCCAACTGGTTCAGCGGGCGCGTCGCCAGCCGCACCGCCAGCCAGCAGCATGCGGCCAGCACCGCCAGTTGCAGCATCAGCACAAGCGGCAGCCAGCGCGACAATGGCGCGCCCTGCATGGGACGGTAATCGATCGTCAGCGGCGTGCCGTCGCTCAAACGCAAATGCACTTGCATACGCTCCGACTCGCCTGGAACGGCGTTGACGGTCAGCGGATAGCGCGTGCCGATACCCTCGGCGATCGATTCGGCCGCCCGCGCCGACAAACGGGCATCCGGCGGGCCGCCACTGATTCCCGGCCCGAGCATGAAGGTATAGCTGCGCCGCGCCAGCCGCGGCAGCCAGTCGGCGCGTTCGGCGGCCGGCAAATGATCGAGCAACGCAACCGAACTGGCGACTTCGCGTTCGATGTAACCCATCATCACGTTGGTCATGCTCTGGTCGCGCTCAGTCATGGTGAGCCAGAACGACAGCGCCTGCGCGAGCGCGAGGCCAGCGAAGAGGATCAGCGCCAGGCGCGCGAACAACGTCCGCGGCCAGTGCAGCAAGGAATCGACGTTCATTGCGAGCCTTCGACCGGAATCACGGCCGCGGAGAACACATAGCCTTCGCTGCGCAGCGTCTTGATGTAACGCGGCTCACGCGCGACATCCTGCAGGCGCTGACGCAACCGGCTCACCAGCAGATCGATCGACCGGTCGAACTGATCGGCCTGCCTGCCCTGGGTCAGGTTGAGCAACTGATCGCGCGTGAGCACCCGCTGCGGATGGTCGAGGAAGACGCGCAGCAGGCGGTACTCCGCACCGCTCAGCGCCACCATGGTCCCTTCCGCGTCGAGCAGGTGGCGTGCGGTCGTGTCGAGCCGCCAGTCGCCGAAGCTCAGCATCTGCGCCGATTCCGTCACCTGCATGCCGGGAGGCAGCATGCGGGCGCGGCGCAGTACCGCGCGAATCCGCGCCAGCAGTTCCCGCACTGCAAACGGTTTGGGAAGGTAGTCGTCAGCGCCCATTTCCAACCCGACGATGCGATCCGCCTCCTCGTTGCGGGCGGTCAGCATCAGGACCGGCACCGAGCGGAATTTGCCGGCGCGCAATTCGCGGCACAGCACCAGCCCATCTTCGCCGGGCAGCATCAGGTCGAGCACGATCAGATCGGGCGCGCCCTGCTCCAGCGCGGCTCGCATCTGGCGGCCGTTGGCGGCCAGCGAAACGCGCATGCCGTTCTTCTCGAGATAGGTGGCGAGCAGTTCGCGAATGCCGCGATCGTCGTCGACGATCAGCACGTGGTCGGTGTTTTCCATCGATGCATCATTCCTTCTTGCGTTTTACCTGCGCCCGGCTCGCGTTGACCAGCAGACAGTTCACCGGATGCGCCATTTCCGCTGCGATCCCGCCCGCGAGGAAGGCGAAGATCGCCAGTAATCGTCTCATGCGTCCTCCACCATGGAGAGGCTTGCGCCATCGGCGGGGCCGGCATCCGGCGTAGCCGGATCGGCGCCATCGAGGCAAACAGGCGATGCCTGCTTTATACCCGAACATGGGCGACGTTTTATGTCGCACTGTATCCGGCCCGACGCCCGACACAAAACATTGCACTCAACCGGGACGCGCCGTGGAAACCCTGCGGTTCAGTATCCTGCGACGTCGACGACCGCCTGCGCGAACGCTTGCGGGGCCTCCTGCGGCAGATTATGGCCGATGCCCTTGATGATCCGGTGCGTCCGTTTCCCCGAGAACTTTCCGGCATAGGACGACCCATCCGTAGCCGGCACGACGCCGTCCGAATCGCCGTCCATCGTGATCGCCGGCCCGGAAGCCAGGCGCTTTTCGAGTTCGTCGTATTGCGGCTCGCCGGCCGCAAGACTCAGCCGCCAGCGATAGTTGTGGATGACGATGCTGACGTAATCAGGATTGTCGAACGAGGCCGCCGTGCGCGCAAAGGTGGCGTCGTCGAAATGCCATTTCGGCGAGTTGTCCTTCCAGACGAGGTTCGCAGGATCGCGCCGGTCGGCGGCGAGGCCGGCGCGGCCGCGCTCGGTAGCAAAGTCCGACATTTTTCTCTCCGATCGAGGTTCAATCCCGTTGCGCGAAAGCGCTTACTGAGTATTGGAACCCGCGGAGGTATCTGGCTTGTGTCGCGAAACCGGCCGACTGCAAGGTTGTGTATCGGTGCGAACCGCAGATACATTGCGATACAAATGTCTGCGGAAAAGCGCACGGACGATACGCGCAGCGCGCTACCCGGGCACGCCCGGCGCGGCCGGCGCCGCGCAAACCGCGCGGTCCGCCTCTGTTTCCGGCGTGTGCGCCGCCGGTTGCGCGGTCACGGCCACGCTCGCGAGCGGCAAGCGAACCACGAATTCGGAGCCCGCGCCTGGACCGCCGGAGAACGCCGCCACGGTGCCGCCATGGTCCGTGACGATATCGCGGGCCACCGACAAGCCGAGCCCGAGACCATCGGCAGCCTGCGCGCGGCCCGCGAGACCGCGCGCATACGGCTTGAAGATCGTCGCGAGTTCGCCGGGCGCGATGCCGGCGCCGTTGTCGCGCACGCTGACGTAGCAGTAACGGCCGGCGCGAGCCGCCATCACCTTCACGGCATCCGTGGCCGCGGAATATTTGAGCGAGTTCAGCATCAGGTTGACGAACACCTGGGTCAGCTTGCCGAAGTCGCCCTGCACCCGCAGCGGCGCGCTGCTTTCCGTCAGACGAATCGGCGCATGCGCGGGAACGCCCGCTTCGGCGACCTGAATGCAATGCGCGAGCAGGTCGCCGATATCCACGCAGTCCGGATGCACGGCTCGCGTAAGCGGTGTATGCGGCGTATGCGGTGTATCCGGCAACTGACACGCCGGCGCCTCGACAACGGGCTCATCCGTGCTCGCGCGCTGAGCGTTGACGGGCTGCTCCATCAATTGCTGCGCCAATTGACCCAGCAGGTTCGCTTGCCGCGACAGCAGAAGCGCGTATCGCGCAAGCTGCTCGTCGTGGCCATACTGAACGTTCAGCAGACGAGCGATCAGACCGAGCGGCGTGAGCGCGTCGCGAATCTCATGGCCGATCATCGGCCCAATGGCGGATTGTTTCGCTTCGTCGTCAGTCTGCTCGTCAGCGGTCGCGATGCGGGCATGTGGCACGCTCTGCGCGCCGCCTTGTGCGCGCGGCCATTGCACGGGTTCGGCTTGCGGCGGCTCGATCATCGCATCGTGCAAGCGTTCGATTTCGCGGGTCTGCGCCGCGCGCAGCCGCTGCACGCAGTACGTGCACAAACCGATGATCGGGCGAGCGGCCAGCCGCTGCTTCAGGGCCGCTTCGTAATCGAGCAAGGCCGCCCAGTCGGTGGTTTCGTTGCAGACCGCGTCGCCGGCGACTCGCAGCCCTTCGAAGCCGCGCCCGAGCGCCTCGTTGATCGCCGTCGACCACAAGCCGACGGTGGCGCCGCCGTCGAAGCCGCTTTTAGGGCGCGCGTAGAGTTGCGCGCCATCGATAATCCGCAACTGTCCGGAGTCGACATATTCGGTCAGCGCGGGCGCCGTCCGCGTGAGCATATAGCGGGCTTTGTCCGGTCCGAGCAAGGCCGGCGCGACCCACACGGCTGCTTCGCGATTGGCGAGGCCCGCGTGCAGGAAATCCGCCGTGACGCTGAGTAGTTCGCTACGCGATTCGTAGAAGTGACAAAGATGGGTGCCCCAGGAGATTGGGCCAAGCGCGGCAAAGCCGCTTTTACGAGATCCGGTGGTCATCGTTTCCCTGAAATAGCGTGGGTCAAGAACCACAGTCGCGCTAGACGGCACCTTGGCCTGCGCGCTCGAATAGGAATATCGCTGCACCTCGCGCGCTCATTCGTCAGTCCTGAAGTGCTTCGCATGGGACCGAACAACCGCGGTGGGTTCGCCATAGAGAATTCAGCAGCGAAATAAGGTACGGGAGAGGAATATTTAAAAGAATGGTTGTTTTCCCTAGCCGCATCCAGACTGCTTAAACGCCTACCTGTCACACGCGCGTAATGATTGCGATGGATTGCGATGCGTTGCAACAGGCGCAAGGTCAATGCTGGAATGGAACGCCGGATCGATTGCCTTCCTGATCCCAGGCGCTAATCGCGGTGACCGGCAGCAGCATACCCGCTCGATTCCAGCGACGCGGCAGTCATTCCAAGCTGCTCCTGCAAACCTGCCCAGCCGCGCGGCGTGACCTGAACCGCCCGTGACGATTCTGCGCGCCGCACCCAGTCTTTAGCGCAAAGCAGGTTCAGCAAGTGAACGCCGAGCGAGCCGGCAATATGATGTTGCCGCTCGGTCCAGTCCAGACACTGGCGTGCAATGCCGTGCCGACCCGGCCTAAGCGCGGCCACGTCGAGCCCGAGACGGCCGAACCATGCCGAGCCCGACGGCGTGACCTCGAACTGCCGATCGCAGCCCCCACGGAGATAGCCGCGCTCGACCAGACCCTGAGCAATGACGACACCGACCTGTCCGGCCAGATGGTCGTAGCAGCAGCGGGCGAAGCGCAACTCTTCGGCTGCGCGGCTCAAAGGTTTGCGGCGCACGGTCCGGTTTGCGCTGACCAGCGCCAGGCTTTCGAGCATGGTTGCGACATGGGGACCGGCGAGCCGGTAATAGCGATGACGGCCCTCTTTCTCGACCATCAGCAGGCCGCCGTCCAGCATTTTCATGAGATGGCTGCTCGCCGTCTGTGCGGTCACGCCGGCTGCATACGCCAATTCGCCGGCAGGCCGCGCCCGGCCATCGGCCAGCGCCATCAGCATCGCGGCGCGAGCCGCGTCGGCAATCAGGAACGCGGTGGATGAGAGGTTAGGCTGCGTATATATAACAGTCTCCATGACGGTCTCCGAGTCTTGGGCCGAGCATATATCGGTTTATCGGCCGCATGCTTCGACGCGCATCGAAACATCGATCCGCGCCGGGTGGACTGGGCCGTGGGCTCGCTTGATCCACGCTCGAGCACGCAGCGTCGCGCGCTGAAGCGGCTTCGTCGCTGCTCGCGCGGGGCTTGTATAATCTGCCGCGCCCGCCGACCGTACGATCCCTATCCGTGACCCTCGCCCCGCCTGCCCTCACTTTCCGCAACGCCCTATTCGCGATGCTCGGCATCGGCCTCGTCAACATGCTGGTCGCACTCGACCAGACCGTCGTCAGCACGGCGCTGCCTTCGATCGTCGCGGAACTGCATGGCTTCGAGTACTACGCATGGATTGCGAGCGCGTACCTGCTGGCCTCGGTCGTGACGGTGCCCGTGTTCGGCCGGTTGGGCGATTATTTCGGCCGCAAACGCTTCGTCATCGCGGCGGTCGTCACGTTCACCGCCGCATCCGTGCTGTGCGGCCTTGCCAACAACATGCTGTTCCTCGCGATCGCGCGAGGTCTGCAAGGCGTCGGCGGCGGAATGATGGTGGGCACCGCCTTCGCCTCGATACCCGACCTCTTTCCCGATCCCCGCGCGCGGGTTCGATGGCAGGTGGTCATGGCGGCGGCGTACGGGATCGGCACCGCGGCGGGACCGTCGCTGGGCGGCTGGATGAGCGAGCATTGGGGTTGGCGCTCCACCTTCCTGATCAACCTGCCGGTGGGTACCGCCGCGCTCTATTTCATCTGGGCGCATCTGCCGAACTTTCATCGTCCTCGCGCAGGCGAGGTGCGTATCGACTGGCTCGGCGCCGGACTTGTCGCGCTCGCGCTGGGCGGACTGCAGACATTCATCGAGGCGGTGCCGAAGGATGGCTTGACGACCGGCAACCTCGTGCTGGCAACGTGCGTGGTGGCCGCCGCGGTTGCGTTGCTGGTCTGCGAAAAGCGCGCCACGCATCCGATCATTCCGCTCGACCTGTTCAGGGATGCGCAACTGGTCACGCTCTTCGCGCTGTCGCTGCTGTCCGGCTTCGTGATGTTTTCGCTGATTTTTTTCGCGCCGCTTCTGTTGCAGGGCGGGTTCGGCTTGTCACCGCAACAAGCCGGTCTGCTCGCCACACCAATTGCAGCGTGTATCGCGATCGGCAGCCTGGTGAATACGCGCATCGTCATTCATCTGCGCCGGCCCACGAAAATACTGTCGACCGGGTTTGCCCTGCTGCTGTTCGCCTCCATCGGCCTGGCGTTTGCCAATGCATCGACCCGGCATCTCTGGATCGAACTGCCGATGACTGCGATAGGCATCGGACTCGGATTCATCCTCAACAATCTGAACGTGTTTGCGCAGGAAATTGCCGGACGCGAACGCTTCGGCATCACAACGGCGCTATTGCAGTCCACCCGCATGGTGGGCGGGATGCTCGGCACGAGCATCGTGGCAACGGTCGTCTCGCATCACTACCGCGACGTGGTGACGCGCACCATGAGCGTGCTTGGCGAACCCGTGGCCGCGCAGTGGCTGCCGCGCTTTGTCGACTTGCGAATCCTCATCGACGAAGCGTTGAGAGCAAAGCTGGTCGCCGATATGAAGCCGTCTGGACTGAACCCGTTGGTCTTCATCGACGCCGCACGCGATGCGCTGGTTCAGTCGATTCATATCGGCGTCTGGCTGACTGCGGTTGCGTCGCTGGCGGCGGCGCTTCTTGTGCAAAGGATTTCGCACGTCGTGTTTCGCCGCAGTTGAGCACTTAAGCCCACGTCTGGGCCCGAATCACCGCTCAACGCTGCCAGGGCAGGAAACGTCATGGTCAAGGAGTCTGAAGCGTTCCATCCTTCAGCCGGGTCTGCGTCCAGGTGGTCACGGTGTTTTCGCACGGATATCTGGCGGCCTCGGCTTCGTCGATGTCCACGCCCAAACCCGGTTTGTCATTAGCATGAACGTATCCGTTCCTGAACTCAGGAAGGCCGGGAAATACATCCAGCAAGGCTGCCCTCGGCCCTTTGAGTTCCTGGATCACGAAGTTGGGCGGCTCGGTTCCGGACCATTCCTGCACGCCGAAATTGCGTGACGCAAGGTCGATGTGGATGTTCGCTGCATGCGCCAGCGGCGACATGTCGCCCGGACCATGCCACGCCGTCCTGACGCCGAATTGCTCGGCAAAGATTTGCAGCTTGCGTCCCGCCGTAATTCCGCCGATCTGGCTGAGGTGAACCCGGATAAAGTCGATCAAGCGCTCGGTGATCAGAAATCGCCATTCGGACGGATTGTTGAAGAGCTCGCCCTGCGCCAAAGGCGTGATCGTCTTCGCCCGCAACTGACGCATCCAGTCGCCTTCTTCGAGCGCGATCGCGTCTTCGAGAAAGAACAGGTCGTACTGTTCCAACTCGCACGCGAAACGGATCGCGTCAACCGGCTTCAGACGTTCATGCACGTCGTGGCACAAGGCGACATCGAAACCGATCTTGCTGCGAATGCCGTCGAACAGCTTGAGCGTTTCCCGCATGTATTTTCTGCTGTCGAGATAGACACCATCCGGTGCCCCCTGGGGCGCACCCGACGCAGCCTTGCCATAGCCTCCCCCGCCGTAACCGCCGCTCTGGCAGCGGATGTGGGTGATGCCCTGCTCGCGATATTTCTGGATGTTCTCGCACAACTCGTTCAGGTCGCGGCCATCCGCATGGCGATAGATGGGCACACCCTCGCGGCACTTGCCGCCGAAGAGCTGGTAGAGCGGCATGTTCGCCATCTTGCCCTTGATGTCCCACAACGCCATATCGACGCCGGAGATCGCATTGTTCTCGATCGGACCGTTGCGCCAGTAAGCGTTCTGATGCATCAGCTGCCATAGTTCTTCAATCGCCTCAGCGTCCCGGCCGATCAGCAGCGGCCGCAGATATTCCTCGATCAGACACTTGACCGCGACATGCCGGTACGCAAACGTCGCGCATCCGAGGCCGTACAAACCGGCCTGGTTCGTCTCCACCTTCACGACGATCAGGTTGATGCCTTCCGGCGCGGTCAGGATGACTTTTACATCGGTAATCAGGGTTGCCATTTTCTGTCTGCCAAAATCGAATCAATGAATCGGACGCGGGTTGCGCGGTTCTTCATCAGAACGTGATCTGTACTTTCATCTGCGCGCTGCGATCCGCCGCGAGATCGAATGCCTCGATCACGCGCTCGATAGGCAGCGTGGCGGTGATGATCGGCTTCACGTCGATGCGGCCTTCCTTGATGAGCCGCGCGGCCAGCGCATATTCGCCGTGAAAGCGAAACGCGCCCTGCAAGCGGATTTCCTTGCCGACCAGCGCGTTGATCGGAATCGGCACGTCGCCAGTGACGCCGACCTGCACGATGGTGCCGCGCGGACGCAACGCTGGGATCACGTCCTTCAGCACGGCCGCCGCGCCGGTACATTCGATCGCGACATCGAAATAGCCCTTCTCCGCAGTGAATTCATCTGCCTTCAGACCCGGCTCGATCGAGACGTTGAGCGTGCGGGTGGCGCCCATTTCCGTGGCTTTCGCGAGCGGCGCATCGTGGATGTCGGTGGCTACCACTTCGAGCGCGCCGGCATAGCGGGCGGCCGCTACCACCAGCGCGCCGATCGGGCCAGAACCGGTCACCAGTACGCGCTTGCCGGTCACAGAGCCGGCCTGACTGACCGCATGCAGCGCAACGGCCAGAGGTTCGGCACAGGCCGCCTCGCCAAGCGAGACCGCGGTCCCGACCGGCTCGCATTGATATTCCTCGGCCGCGATCAGTTCGCGAAACGCGCCTTGACTGTGCGGGACTCGCATCGCGCTGCCGTAGAACCACATGTCCGCGCAATGCTGCTGTTCTCCGGCTAGACAGAACTTGCAATGTCCGCACGGACGGCTCGGATTCAGCGCAATACGATCGCCGGGTTTGACGCGGGTGACCTTACCGCCGACAGCCTCTACCGTCCCCGCGACTTCATGACCGAGCACGATCGGTTGCTTCACGCGTACCACACCGAAGCCGCCATGCAGGTAGTAGTGCAGGTCGGACCCGCAGATTCCGCCGGCACCGATGCGAACCAGCACCTGGTTCTCCCCTATGTCCGCCACATCGACAGCTTCTATCCGTAAATCCTTTTCTGCGTGCAATATGCAAGCGCGCGCTTCCATGAAAAACTCCTGTTTCAATAATTTCGTTGGCGCCAAAGACCCCGCCGCGCCACGCGACTCATTCGGGCAGCACGATGCGTTCGATCTTGCCGACGATAAATACATAAGACAGCGCGCCAATGAGCGCCAGTGATCCGATGAATACCAGCGCCGATTCGAAGTGTCCGTCCTTGACCAGCATGCCGATCACGATCGGCACAGCGACGGCCGACAGATTGCCCATGAAGTTGAACATTCCGCCGGTGAGCCCGATCAGGCTCTTCGGCGCGAGTGCGGAGACGAACGCCCAGGTGATCGACGCCATGCCGTTACCGAAGAACGCCAGTGACATGAAGAGAATGATCGCGGTCTGGTCCTGAACATAGTTGGCTCCGACGATTGACGTTGCGAGCACCAGCCCGGAAATGACCGGTACCTTGCGCGCAAAGCCGACCGAGAACCCGCGTCTAAGCAGAAAGTCCGACAGAAACCCTGAACAGAGAATGCCGACATAGGCCGCGAGGAACGGCACCGACGCCATGAATCCCATCTTGATGGTCGTCATCCCGCGATACTTGACGAGATAGGTCGGGAACCATGTGAGGAAGAACCACAGGATCGACGACAGGCAAAACTGGCCAATGAACACACCCCACATATTGCGGTTCTTCAACACATGTTTGAAATCGGCCCAGCCGCCTTTCCTCGCGCCGCCCTGCTCGCCTACATCGACCAGACCGCCGCCCTGCCGGATGTAATCGAGTTCGGCGGCGTCCGCTTTGCTCTCCTTCGGATCACGGTAGAAAATGAACCACACCACGCTATACACGACCCCTGCGGCGCCCGTGAAGAAGAGCATGCCGCGCCAGCCGAACGTGGCCTGAATATAAACGAGCAGTGGCATGAAAAACGCGATGCCGACGTACTGCCCGGAGGTGTAGAACGCAATCGCAGTCGCGCGCTCGCGCTCGGGGAACCATGTGGTGACGACGCGGTTATTGGTCGGATACGAAGGCGCTTCGAACGTGCCGAGCAGCACGCGCAAGCCGAACAGCGTCGAGAAGCCGTTCACGATCGCCTGCAGGCAGGTCGCCACAGACCATCCGCACAGCAGGATTGCATACAGGAGGCGCGGCTTCACGCGATCGACAAGCATGCCGCCCGGAATCTGCAGAATCGCGTACGACCAGCCGAATGCCGAAAAAATCAACCCGAGTTGCACAGGACTCAGATTCAGGTCGCGTCCGAGCAGCGGAGCCGCCAGCGAAAGATTGCTGCGGTCCATGTAGTTGACCGCGATGCCGAGGAACAGCAGGAAGCCGACAACGAAACGTTTTTTCGTGGCTTTGACTGCGAGCGCGGATCGCGCCTGCCCGTTGCTCAAGGTGGATGTGCTTTGGAATTTCATCAGCGGTCCCTTTGATTTGCTTGCCTGCCGCACAGGCAGGCGGCTGTCAGTCCTGGCCGGCTCGATGCGCCGGGAACGCAGGACTGGTGCGGGCAATTCGTTGAGCCTTACGTGCGACGCAGCGAGAGCGATCCTTCACGCTTCGCTTGCTCCTCCGAATACGCGGGCACGGTGATCATCAGGATGACCGAGGCCAGCAGAGCGCACGCCATGAAGATGTATGAAACGGCGGGGCTGCCGGTCGCGCCGTTCAGATAGCCGACCACCCACGAACCGCAGAACGCGCCGAGCGCTCCGCACGCGTTGATAAGGCCGATCGCGCCGCCCAGCACGTTGCTCGGAATCAGTTCCGGCACGAGCGCGAAGAACGGGCCATACGGTGCGTACATCGTCGCGCCCGCCACCACCAGCAGCGCGAACGAAATCCAGAAGTGCGAGCCGCCGATCAGGTACGAAGCCACGAATGCGATGGTCCCGATCAGCAGCAGCGGCCAGACGAACAGCTTGCGATTGCGCGTCTTGTCGGAGAGCCAGGACGCGAGCAGCATGAGGATGATCGCAGCGAGATACGGAACGGCGGCCAACCAGCCGACCGACACGATATCGATCGTCGAAGCGGTCTTGAGAATCGACGGCAGCCACATGATGAAGCCGTACACGCCGACGCTCCACAGCGCGTGAATCGCGCAGCACTTCAGCACGATCGACGAACGGAACGCCGCCTTATAATCGCGCACCGGCGCGATATGCGCCTGCTCGGCCTTCAGGCGCGCGTCGAGCTCGGTCTTTTCGGCGGCGCTCATCCAGGGCGCGTCGGCCGGCCGATCCTTCACCGTGAACCACCAGACCACCGCCCATGCGAGCGCCGGCAAGCCTTCAAGGACGAACATCTCGCGCCAGCCGAAGCTGTGCACCAGATAGCCCGATACCACCGACATCCACAGCACCGTGACCGGATTGCCGAGAATCAGGAACGTGTTGGCGCGCGAGCGTTCGTTGCGCGTGAACCAGCGACTGATATACATCAGCATCGACGGCATCACGGCCGCCTCCACCACGCCAAGCACGAAGCGCAAGGCCATCAGCATCGGAATGTTGCTGACCATGCCGGTTGCCGCTGCACACAGTCCCCACAGGATCAGGCTGAAGAAGATCAGCTTCTTCACGCTGTTGCGCTGCGCGTAGATCGCGCCGGGCACCTGGAACAGGCAGTAGCCGAGAAAGAACAGCGAGCCGATCAGCGACGACGTGCCGTGCGTGATGCCGAGATCCTTGTCGATTCCGGCCGCCGCGGCGAAGCCGTAGTTCGCACGATCGAGATAGGCGAGGCTGTAGGTGATGAAGATGATGGGCATCAGATACCACCATCTTTGGGTTGCTACGGGTTTGACGCTTTCCATGATGTCTCCAGATCGGTACGGCGTACGGACTATTTGGCGCGAGTCGTTGTTTGTTTTGATGTGCCCGCGCGAACCTGCTTCAAAGCTGCTTCAAAGTACGGCCAGCCAGCCTCCGTCGACGTAGATGATCTGGCCGTTCACATAGCTCGATGCCGGCGACGCAAGGTACACCGCCGTGCCGACGAGTTCCTCCGGTTTGCCCCAGCGTTGCGAAGGATTGCTGCTCTTGACCCAGGCGTCGAAGGCGGCGTTCTCGATAAGCGCCTTGTTCATGTCGGTCAGGATGTAACCCGGACCGATTGCGTTCGCCTGAATGTTCGACGCCGCCCACTCGGCGCTCATCGCGCGGGTCAGCATCTTGATGCCACCCTTCGCCGCCGTGTAGGCGCCTACCGTCGCGCGCGCGGCTTCGCTCGTGAGCGAACCGATGTTGATGATCTTGCCACCCGTGCCGCGCGCAATCATGCGTCGTGCGGCTTGCTTCGCAACGACGAATGCACTCGTCAGGTTCGTATCGATCACACGCTGCCAGTCGCTCAGTTCGAGTTCGACGAGCGGCTTGCGAAACTGGATACCGGCGTTGTTGATCACGATATCGATCTGCACGCCGTCCTTGTCCCATTGCGCGAATGCGTCGACGACAGCCCGTTCGTCGGTGACGTCGAACGCGCGGCCTTGTGCGTTGAATCCTTTGCTTTTGAGCCGGTCGACGGCTTCGTCAACCGTATCGGCGCGTGTTCCGTTCAGCACGACGCTGGCTCCCGCGGCCGCGAGACCCTCGGCGAGTGCGAAGCCGATGCCGCGCGCCGAACCGGTGACGAGTGCCGTGCGGCCGCTCAGATCGAATAACTGTGTCATGCGCTGATCCTCTCGATGTTCAATTGCGAGGCGCGAGTGCGCCCCTCGCGAACGTTGAAGCGTCCGCGATTACGTTGGTGTGGGGTGCCCGTTAGCGAGGCTGCCGGGCAGTCGACTATAGGGGTTGGTCGTTGGCGCTGTGATTCAGCGCGGCGCGGTCCTCGAAATCCTTCTCGGCACGCTCGATGAGCGTCAGCACCGCCTGTTCAGCCGCGGCCGGATCGCCCTTTTCGATCGCGACGCACAGCGCTTCGTGCATCGGCAGCGAGCGGGCCGGACCACCGGCGATCTCGGAACTGAGTTCGAAGCTCGTACGCAAGATCGCCGACAACGCGTTCTGCATCTGCTGGATGAACTGGTTGTGGCAGGCGGTGAGGACGGCGCCGTGAAACGCGAGATCGGCGGGAACGTACTCGCCCCGGCCGGCGACCGCACGCTCCATTGCCTTGAATGCGCGCCGCACGGCGACGCGATCCTCTTCGGTCGCGCGCTTCGCAGCGAGCTTGGCCGCGTTCGGCTCGATGATCAGGCGCAGTTCCATCAGGTCTTCGACGAGACTCGGCTCGATGGCGCCCGCCCGCGCACGCCACGTGATCACGTCCGGATCGAACAATTGCCATTGCGAGCGCGGCAGTACGACCGTGCCGTAACGGCGGCGCACCTCGAGCATGCCCTTGGCGGAGAGCGATTTCATCGTCTCACGGATGGTGATGCGGCTCACCTGCATCTGCTCGGCGAGAACAGGCTCGGCCGGCAGAATATCGCCGGGCATGAATTTGCCTGAGCAGATCTGCTCGCCCATCTGATTCAGAACCTGCCGGTGCAAAGTTGCCATGCTTTACTCTCTACATCATACGTATGATGTAGAAAGATAGGCGCGTGAAGGCCTCGCTGCAATTCGGGTTGACCCCAGGGTTTAGGCGCGGCGCCCGGCAGGTTCGTGGTTGACGCTGCCGGGTCCGGGCGTCGGACAACTTTTGGCCTCTCGCACGCCGCCCCAAGCTGACGAGACCGTATGTTTCGCTGAAATTTGGTTGTAAGTCGCCGTTGCTACAGTCTTCGAGGATTTTCGCCGCGGGATACCGGAGGTCTTTCTTGCGGGCAAGCAGAACGGACGGGAGCGACAACCCATGAAACTAGCTCGTGCATTCTGGCTCATTCCGACGCTGCTTTTCACGAACCCGGTCTGGGCGTTTCAGTCCAGGGTTGTGGCCATTCCCAGCGCCGCGATGCATAAGTCGTTCGAAGCGACCGTCGTGCTGCCCGACGAGTACGCGCGCGGCAAAGAGGCCCGCCGCTTCCCCGTTGTCTACTTGCTGCATGGCTCCGGCGGCGACTACACCGACTGGGCCGCGAATTCGCAAATCGGCAAGCTCGCGGACCGCTATCACGTGATCCTCGTGATGCCGGACGGCGGCCACGAGAGCTGGTACATCGACAGCCCTGTCGATCCGCGCAGCCGTTACGAAACCTATGTGGGCGCGGAAGTCGTCGCTTATGTCGATGCGCATTTCCGCACCATTGCCACAAGACAGGCCCGCGCGATCACCGGTTTGAGCATGGGCGGCTTCGGGGCTTTGCACATCGCGCTGGACCGGCCGCACGCCTTCGGCGCGGCGGGGAGCATCAGCGGCGCGGTCGATCCGCGCGCATGCGATGACGAGCCCGGCATCAGCGATGTATTCGGCGACCCCACTCGACACGCTTCCTATTGGAACAGCAGGGCCATCATCGAAAACGCCCGCAGCTTTGAAAATGCCCATATCGCGCTGACCATCGATTGCGGCGTCAACGACTTCTTTGTCAAATCGAATCGCACGCTGCATGAGCGGCTCGTCGAACTCGGCGTGCCGCATGATTACGCGGAGCGTCCCGGCGGGCATACCTGGACGTACTGGGCCAATGCGATCCAGTATCAGGTGCTCTTCTTTGCGACTTCATTCAAGCGCAACGGCGTGTATGAGCGAATCGCGTAGCGGCGACGGGCGGCCTCGCGGCGCCAACTGACAATACGGCAGCGGTGATCCGGTCCGGCATTGCCGGAAATGGCAATAGAGTACCTGGATGACGACATACGCCCGTACGCCAAGGCGAGACATTTCAGAGCCGCACGCCCCTACTGCCGCAGCGAGCCGTGTACGCCGCTACCGGAATCTACCTATCCGGCATGAAATCTGTTAATTCGTGTCATGAAGCTGCCTTGAAATCGAGCAGGGCTGATATGATCAAACAAGGGTTTATCTCTTTGGTATCCGGTCAGCTCGCCGGAAATAGCCTATCTGTATTTCATTAAGTCTGTGGCATGTCACCGGAGCGTGCCAGTGGCATCGAGAACTCGTACCGGGGTGGACATTGCCGGTAAATCGATCGACTGCCAGGTCACAAAAACCC
>NZ_QHKS01000051.1 GCF_003353175.1 Paraburkholderia lacunae
CGTTCAGGCGCCCTCCTTCGACACTGCGTGATCAGTAACCCATGAAAGACAAACCTTTTAACCCCTAAAAACACGACATTTCTAAATGGCTGCCGCCACGACATCTTGAAATGGCTATGACAATGTGTTGTAGCGGCTAAGTTGTAATGTCCGCTTTTAGCCAAGTTCAAATGTCCGCTTTCCCGCAGCGTATGCTTTCCGGCCGCCATCTGGGCGGCGCCGGAGGCATGGATGGCTGCGACAGAACGGATAACGATGACGATGCGCGAGCTCGACAGGTTCAAGGTCATTCAGGATGTCGCCGACGTGCGGCTCATCGCAGCCCAGTTCGTGCGGCCGTTCGTCAAGTGGAACAAGAATGACGCAGCTGACGCCGCGGCGATCTGGGAAGCGGCCCAGCGTCCCGGCATGCGGTTCGTGGCCGTCAAGACCGAGGATCAGCAGGCCATGCTGGCGCTGCACCGCATTCGCCAGCAACTGGTGCGGATTCGCGTCATGCAGGTCAACCAGCTTCGCGGATTGCTCTACGAGTTCGGTGTCGTGCTGCCGCAAGGCCGCCGGGCTTCGATTGAGGCTGCCAGAGCTGCACTGGCGTCACTGGCTGACCAGTTGCCGGCCATGCTGGCAGAGCCTCCAGGATCTGCCTACCGTGCATACGTGCTACCTTGAGCGAACCCCACCGGCTTTCGGTAGGCGAGTTATCCAAACAATCGCCGCGCTGCTCATCGACGAACGCATGTCCTTAAGTTGGCGCGGGCGGATCGTACGTCTGGTATAGCGGAGTGAAATTGAGTTCAGCAATATCGAGCGGCAGTTTTTTGTATTCGCAAACCTATGGAACCGCGCTGGAGGGGACGACTACCGCGAAATTGAGCAGCTCGTTTGCACCTGTCATCAATGCCGGCTTTGCCTATAACATCGACAAGCACTGGTCGGTCGATGTCTCGCTGTCGTATATGCAGTTGTCGACACGTGCCACGCTGACTACCCAGTCCAAGGTGGGAACTGTGACCAGTAGCACGAAGCTCAAACTTGACCCGATCATTTCTTATCTTTCCATCGGGTATCGTTTCTAGCCGTGCTCCGCATTGCGCGATGCGATGCGGAACCCAGCGTGATAAGTGCCTTCAACCAGCCGTTAGTCAGTGACGTTCACTTCAACGGCTTTTGGATCGGTCAATTCGAATGTACGAATCCGGCCCGCACGGATGTCGAGTACCAGCCGGTTTATCGATTCGATTTCGAGCATTTCCCGTTCGACGTTGCCGTTCGCGACGGCCGCAATCTTTCCCTGCCAGTCGCGGCGGCGATATAGGAGCAAAATCACGGCGCTGGCGCGCCGCATAAAGAACCGTTCCATTCCCGTGCCCGTCAGCCTCGAAGGCCCTCCTCTCATTTCCGGACGGACAATAGCACTCCGGCATCGCTGGCAGCGGGGCCACAAAGATAGTGAAAGAAACGCCCATGACAGGAGGGCATCAGTAACGGGCAAATAGCGCGGCGTCTTCGTGCCTGCGCCTACGCGGCCTGCTCAGCGGAAAGCCGTTTTAGCGAGTTCGATGCCGACCTGCTCAACGAAATCGTCGATCAATTAAGCGAGGAAGCCGTGCACTTCGCGCGCCAGGGCAGAAGCGCAATGACTGGCCACCCTCACTCCAAACTGCGAAGCGACCGTTCGAATCCGATAAGCAGAATGGAAGTGAGATGAGGGTGTTTTCGATAATCGCGCCACCCCCGCTATGGCAGAATCGTCACGTGAGCGTGGCCTTTGCTGTGACCGCCGCGCGTAGCGAATTCAAGGGAGACGGAGGTTTGCCGGAGCGATGTGTTCCGTGACAACCTCGCTTGAAGGGGCGTCTTCCGGAACACAAGAACACGCACGCCACCGACGTGCTGCCGGGTTGCATTCCCATGCACCTGGCCAGCGGTCGAAGTAAAAAACCAACATACGGTTCGGGCAATATCCATGTCAACCTACAAAGAAACGCCACGCGTTACTGCCAGCCCGTCCCACACACACTCCCCTTCTCTCCTTCTCAGGTCGGCATTGCGCCGCTGGAACCTGCGGGTGCAGTGGACGATCGCCGCACTGAGCGCCCTCGGCGCCGTCGCGGCGGCGCGCTGGTACGGCAGCTATGGCGCCGCGTTGGGATTGGCTCAGTTCCTCGTGATTTTCGGGTTGTTCGGGGCTGGCCTGATTCATGGGATCTCGACCTTGCGGGCCCAGTTGAATGCGCTGTGCGACGGCGATCTGGTACAGGACGTGTCTTTGCCGGGGCGCGATGAACTGGCGGCGCTGGGCGAACAGGCCCACTTGCTGGCTTACCAGTTGTCGCAGATGGTGGCGCGCATCCGCAGCGAAGCCGAACTGATCGCCATGGGAGGCGCCCTGGCGACCCAGCATGCCACCTTGCTGTCGCAGCGTACCGGATCGCAGGCTGCCAGCCTGGAGCAGACCCGTGCCTCGCTCCAGGCCTTGCTGGAAGCCGTGCGCTACAACACCGATCAGACGCAGCAAGCCGATGAGAGGTCAACCCGTGCGCATGCCGATGCGGTCGCCGGGCAGGCGGCGGTGCGCGCTTCGGTAGAAAGCATCGAGCGCATCGAGCAACGGTCTCGCGAGATGGGAGAGATACTCGGTGTGATCGACGGCATCGCCTTCCAGACTAATATCCTCGCGCTTAACGCTGCAGTGGAGGCCGCCCGGGCCGGCGATTCCGGCCGCGGTTTTGCCGTGGTCGCTGCCGAAGTGCGGGCATTGGCGCAGCGCAGCGCGCAAGCGGCAGCGGAAGTCAAGAAGCTGATCCAGCATTCTCGCGACGAGGTTGCCGATGGCGTGCAAGCCATCGAAGGCAGCCGGAATCTGTTGACTCGTGCGGTCGACGCGGTCAGCGAGGTGGCCGCGTTGCTGCGCGACGTCGCACGGTCGAGCAGCGAGCAGACCACCGGCTTGCAGGAGATCGCCCAGGCGGTCGAGGTGCTGGATGACATCACCCATCGCAATGGCGAGATGGTCGGCGGGTCGGTGGAAACGGCGAGTCTGCTGCAAGCCCGTGCCGATCGACTGAGCGATGGGGTTAAAACTATCCGGCTGCGGCAGGGCTGTGCCAACGAGGCCAGGGCCATGGCGGAGCGTGCGGCCCGACTGATTGATACCGAGGGGCCGGAAAACGCCGTGCGCCGATTTCACGACCCTAAGGGCGGCTTTCGCGATCGCGATCTTTATATTGTGATTGCGGACCGGGACGACTATTTCCGTGCCTTCGGCTCCGACCCGAGCAAGGCCGGCAAGCTTCGCAAAGAGGCGCTGCCGGGCGACGACCAATCCGCGATCCGCGAAGCCAGTTGGCGCGCGGTCGACCAGGGCGGTGGCTGGATCGAATTCAACGGACGGCACCCCGTCACCAGGCAACCGGTGGAAAAGATCGGCTACATTACGCCCGCCCTCGGCGGCCGCTGGGCGGTCCAATGCAGCGTCAACCGTGGCGATGGCCTGATACCGCCCAGGAGCGCTTGAGTGCGGGCCTCTGCCATAAATCGTGCGTAATCCTATTTTTCTGAAGCGCTGCAGGAATGCCGCTCCCGCCCGATGACGACTACAGGCGGAATTTCAATAGCCTACCAACCAACCGATCCGAACCATGGCGTGCGGGTCAATAACATCCCTGAAAACAGTCACGTTGGCTCAATTGCCCGAACCTGTCTCACAGCCGTTTCGATCGATTCGAACCTTTGCGCGCAAAACTCGCCTCCGGCTTCGTGCGTACGCTTGCCGTCTGCGCCCACGCAGGCGTGCCGGACGTAAGCCGGCAGTGTGCCGCTGCCATTCTCCGGTGTCATCCGCAAAGCCAATAATGATCTGCTCGCCCTCACCGCTGTCGAGCCACTCGTCGACCGCACGTGATCTGGTTGACACGGACCGTTGTTTGTTCATCCTTCCACCTTCAATGTTAGCCGGACTGCTCTGGGGGTTTGGATCGAATACACCAGGCATTGCGATTGTCTGGCAACCGTTGCGTCAACACCGGTTGCAAGCAAGGCAGCGCTGCGCATCACCCGATACGCCATTGAACCGACATTGACGTTTGTTAAGCGCAAAAAAAAACGCCCCGAGAACCAACTATGCATGCCGATTGCTCGGTCGCACAGTTGGCGCTCAGGACGCCGTTGTCCCCACAGGTCGCTTGATACAAGCGGCCGGTCGAAATTCGCTACATCGGAGCCCGCTTTGGCCCCGCCCCGTTCGTCGCAATATCCATGCCACACGTCAAACAAACACGCATCTTTCGAGCTTCTCCGTCAGGCGCGTCAACGAACCCTGCGTGGCGCCTGACAACTCTGCCGGGTCATCGAAGTTCGTGCAAACGAGCGTGCTTAATATAGGGCGGTCGATGAAATGTGGACATCTCATGGTGCACGGATTGATGGCATGGGGCGAACCGCTAAGGTGCAGTGCCGAGTGCCGGGCACCACCATTGTGCGAAACGCTAACCTGTAGTCCGTTGCCAATGTTGGCAGAGAGAAAGCCCCGGGCGCATCCATGCTCTAATGTTGCCCGCCTCTGCCCTGCTCCTTCGTCGCTCGCGACAACACGCTGGCCACCACGCGGTCGCAACGAGTGCCGCCGAACTCGAAGAGGTCGTGCTCCGCGAAATTGATTTCGCGCGCGAGCGACTCACCTGGCAGGACTCTCGCGCGGTATTGGCGGCTACGGAAAGTAGCCTGAGGAATGTTCAGGCACGCCGCGGTTTCCTCCACGCTCATCTCCTCGACGGATCGAAGCACGATACCGCGCGGAAGGCGTCGGGCAGTTCATCCAGCTTGTGCTCGAGCAAGGCACGCATTTCCGCACGTGCAACCATCAGTTGTGACCATTGCACCTCGCGCAGCGGCGCTTCTGCGGCCACCTTATCTGTTTCACGGAGTCTGGACAGATTGACCGGGTTCGAGCCGGCCCGCCGCCGGCATGCGGCGAATATCCATCGGTAAATCGTTGTCCTCTGCGAACCTCGCGACAAAATCAAACGCTTCAGGACACACTCGCCGAAGCTCATCGGAAACGACCAGGCATTTGATGCCGGCGTCGACGACAGGCATGGCGAGCCGGGTCGACGCGATATGAGCGCCGGGCCGGCGCTCCCCGACGAACAATGTAATCACGCCCAACAGCCGCTCGGCCCAGTCGCCCGGGCGAAACACATTTTGCTGGCGTGTGATGCCCCTGATCAAATACTGGTCACTGCTGTCGGCTTTCGTCATGCAATCACGTTTGACGGCTCGGTGGCGATCCAATTCTGCTGCCGGGGTTTCCCGGCAGGCGGTTCGGTTGTTTCACCCAGCCGGAACACGGCCACCGCATCGTCAAGCGCGCGCGCCTGATCTTCGAGCGACGCTGCAGCCGCGGCGGCCTGCTCGACCAGCGCGGCGTTCTGCTGGGTTGCGTTATCCATCTGCGTCACCGCGTGGTTGATCTGATCAATGCCGCGCGACTGTTCTTCTGAAGCCACGCTGATTTCACTGACGATCCCCGTCACGTTGCGTGCCGCCTGGACGATCTCGCTCATCGTTGTGCCGGCCTGCGCCGCGAGTTCGGTGCCGTTCTGCACCTTCGCGACCGAATCACCGATCAGCTCCCTGATCTCTTTCGCCGCCGCTGCCGAACGTTGCGCGAGCGCGCGCACTTCGCCCGCCACCACCGCGAATCCACGTCCCTCCTCTCCGGCGCGCGCGGCTTCGACGGCCGCGTTCAGCGCGAGTATGTTCGTCTGGAACGCGATACCCTCGATCGCGCCGATGATGTCGACGATCTTGCTCGAACTTGACGACATATCTGCAATCACGTCGACGACCTTGCCCACAATGTCGCCGCCGCGCACCGCGATTTTCGACGCGTTTTCGGCGAGCTCGCTGGCCTGCCGCGCGTTGTCGGCATTTTGCCTGACCGTCGCGGTCAACTCTTCCATGCTCGATGCAGTCCCCTCCAGCGTAGCCGCCTGCTGCTCGGTGCGCGTCGAAAGGTCCACATTGCCGCTCGCGATTTCACGCACGCCGTGCGTGATCGCTGCCGTCCCGCGCCGCACCTGGTTCACCGCAGCAGCGAGGCTCGCCTGCATTCGTGCGAGCGCCGCCATCAGCCGCCCCATTTCGTTGGCACGCAGCGTGTCGACCTGACTCGTCAAATCGCCGGCTGCGATGCGCTCGAAATGATGAATCGCCGCATTGATCGGCCGCACGATCGACGCCGTCAGCACGAAGCGCGCGAACAAGCCAAGCGCAACCGCTGCGAACCCGATCGACCCAAACAGCCAGAGCAGCAGATGGAAGCGCTGCTGCGCCGATTCAAAACGTATTTTTTGCTGCTGCACCTGAAAATCTTCCAGCGCGAGCGTGGCACTCCTGTAGTCGCTGAATACCGCGTCGGGCGCCTGCCGCAGCGCCGTGCGGAACGACATGAAATCGTTCTGGTCAAGTGCCGCGACTCCAGGGGAAATGACCTGTTTCATTAACTGGTCGCGCTTCGCGCGCAGCGTGTCGGCCAGCGCCTTTTCCGCATCATTCGACGGCGGCTGCGCCGCATAGGCGGCCAGCTCACGCTCGCTGTCAGTCAGTTCCGCATGCACGCGCGCGAGCACGGCGTCAGTCGGCTTACCTTGCGCCACGAGCGTTTCGTACGCACCGAGGTCGACCCGCACCTGCAAGAGCGCTTCACTGCTGGCGTTGAGGTGCCGCAAGGCAGCAGTCTCTTCGCTGTATATCCTGTCGAGCGCCGTATTGGCTGTTTTCAGACCGGCGATCGATGTCGCGATCACAAGCATCAACGCTGCCGTGTAACCGGCGATCGTGATCGTCAGTGCGGTCCGGATAGTGGTATTTCTGAACATGGCTGGCATCCTCGACCCGCTGAACAGAAAAAAACGGTCGACGGACAGGTCCGCGACCGCAAGCAGAAGAACATCGATGGACGGATCCGCTCCGGGACTCCGTTTCGCGGATCAGAAGCGGGTGCGCACGCCCGTGGTCAGCTCGAGCTGGTTGGTGGCGCCGAAGGTGCTGCCAACCGTATAGCCGCCGTGCAGCTTCATGTAGTCGCCGGCCAGATACACTTCGGTGCGCTTGGACAGGTGATAGAAGATCGAACCGTACAAGGTTTCCTTGAAGCCGTTGTGCAGGCCTGACGTCGGATCGAACGCGCCGACGTTCGCATTCGGAATATTGCCGTCGCCGTTGTACGCGGCGTTCTTCACGCGCATCTGCTGATAACCGAGTTCGTAGTCGAGCGGACCCTTCGGCGACAGTTTGAGCGACACCGTCCACGCGTTGTCCTGACGCTGGCCCAGCGCACCCTGATTGCCCAGGTAACGGAAGTAACCGGCGTTGGCACGCAGGATACCGAACGTGTAGTTGCCGCCTACCGAGAACGACTGGTTGGTAAAGCCAACGCGGTTGACATGACTATAGAAGCCCGACACGTTGAACGGTCCACCGTTGTAACCAAGCGCCGCCTGATACGTGGAGTTGGAGCCGAAACTGGTCGAGTTGCCGAACGCGTAGCCCGCGCTCGCAAAAATGCCGTTGCTGAAGAGTTTCTTCCACGCGACGCCATTGTTATAGCGCGTACCGGTCGGACCGGCCGCGTAGAAAATTATCTGCTTGAAGTTGTTCGAATTGGTAAAGCCGCCTTCTTCCGTCGACAGTCTGGGGCTGCCATATGCATCACCATAAATGGCTGCCGCGTCGCGGGCGATCGTGTTCTGGAAGCCAGCCGTGATTTTGCCGAACGTGTCGTTCTCGATACCGACCCACGCGTCACGATCGAAGATCTGGCCCGAATCTTCCATCTGGCCGTTGGCGACCACGAATTCGCTCTCGAGCCGGAAAATGATTTTCGTGCCGCCACCGATGTCTTCCGCGCCCTTCAGGCCCCAGCGGCTGCCGCTGAACCACGGCTCGCCGTCGTTGCCCATGCCGATCACGTGATTGCCGTTCGCATCAGCGTGCGTCCGGTAGGTGGGGAAGCTCAGGTCCATCAGGCCGTAAAGCTGGACGCTCGATTGCGCATGTGCGCCGGTCGCCGCGAAAGCGCCTGCCGTGACGGCCAAGGCCAGATATTTTTTCTTCAACATCGTCCCCTAAAGATTACTACGTTGGAATTTTCGTTTTCTGCTGCTCGCGGTGACCGTGAGCCAATGAGCACAATCCTAGTTGCCTCAATCCTTCGTACACCTTTCCCGTGCCATTTGTACAACTAAGTGCAATTACTGATGGTCGAATCTTTGCACGTCTCTTCGATAAGGCATTCTTACTACGCAGGATTTAGCCGGTACCAGGGCGGCACCGGCATGGCATCGGGGTCAGACGGCGCGCGACACGCGACAACGATCGGCAAGCGCCGGTTTATTTCGCGCTGACAAACTCGTTGGTATAGGTTTTCCCCAGTTCGACACGCTTGCCCTTGACCGACGGATTGAACGCCGACAGTACCTTGAGCACGGTTGCCGGGCCGTCGGCCGGCATCTTGCCGTCCGCCGTGTACATCGGCAGCGACGCCTTCAGCGCGCTCACGTAGAGCGGCTTGTCCTTCTGGTAGTCGTCGGGCATCTTCGCGGCGATTTCTTCCGCGCTGTGCGTGTGGATGAACTGCATCGTGCGAACGAATGCGTGCGCCAGCTTGGCGGCTTCAGCCTTGTGCGAATCGGCCCATGCCGACTGCACATACAGGCTCGACGCCGGGTAGGTGCCGCCCAGCGCCGCCTTGGTGCCTTCGACCGAGCGCATGTCGACCAGCACCTTCGCGTCGCCGGACTTCTGCAAGGCCGACACGGTGGGCTCGGTCGTCATGCCCGCGTCGATCCGGCCTTGCTTGATTGCCGCGATGAAGCTGGCGTCGGCGCCCACCGGCAGCATCGTGTATTCGGTCGACTGGATGCCGTGTTGTCCGGCAAGGTATTGCGTGAGAAAGCTGGTCGATGAGCCGAGGCCGGTGACGCCGAGTGTCTTACCCTTGACGTCGGCCATCGATTTGATCGTGTCGGCGGCCTTGGTCGATACCAGCTCGACCTCGCCCGGCACCTGCCCGAACACCACGATCGCCTTGACGTCCTTGCCCTTGGTTTGCAGGTCGATCGTATGGTCGTAGAAGCCGACCACCGCCTGGACCGCGCCAGCCAGCAGTTCGTTTTCAGCGTCGACGCCGGCCGGTTGCGACAGCAGTTCGACGTCGAGCCCTTCGTCCTTGAAATAGCCGAGCTGTTCGGTCAGGCGTGCCGGCAGGTAGATCAGCTTCGTGATGCCGCCCACCATGATGGTGATCTTGCCGCTGTCCGCCGCTGTCGCCTGCTGCGAGGCAAGGCCGAAAAGCAGGCTGGAAGCGATGGCGATATGGCGCAGCGTGCGAAAGCTCGGGGTCATCGATAGTCTCCGTTATTGTTTCTGGCAGCGGGATGCCGCCCAGCGGAATGCCGCCCAGCGGAATGCCGCCTGTCTGTCTGCTTTGACGGAGCGATTCTAGGCGAGCGAATCCTTCCCTCGGCTTTCACGGAGGTCCATGCCTAGTACGGCATTTCCCTGGGGGCCGGACGCGCTGCGATTCAAAAGCGGCCCTTCCCGCTTCGGCAACGTGTCAAGCGCGCAAGAAACGACAGCGTCCCAGCCATAGCCCGAAAACGGCCGAAACCAACTCCTCATTGAAACGCGGCGTATCGTGACTTTTCGTGCAACAACGCCGACCGCAACCGTGTCACTCTGATTCGGCCTGTGGTTTCCGAGGCGGGATTCTGAACTGGCGAATCTTGTGATAGAGGGTCTTTCGCGGCATGCCTGGCGATGCACTGGCCGCGCCGACATTGCCATGATGGCGTTGCAGCATTTGTTCGATCAATACACGTTCGAAGCACGCCGTTTGTTCGGCAAGTGTGCCGCCTACCGCTGTCGGGATGTCCGCCATCCGCGTGTCGCGCAGCCACGGAAAGACAGGGCAATCCGATTCGCCAGCGCTCGCGCTATGTTCATTCCCATTTTCTCTTTTTAATAGCCAGCAATTGCGTGTCGGCATTTCCCTACAACAAAATCAGGACATCCTTTTTTTGAGCGATTGAGTGGGAAATCGTATTTCTATCTGTACTTTTGATAGCTTAAGGAAAGATAAACTGTGCTAAGCAAAATTTCAATAGATCTACTTTTGCGATTTTTTTACCTGATAAGCGAAGTTCACCCCTTCAGTTGCGATGGGTCCTGCCGTATACCCGTTGAAGTACGGGGGCATAAACCCTTCCAGCAAGACCTTGAATACTCAAGCTACGAAGGAAACAAGTTGAACAGCTTTGCGCAAACAATCAAATTCAAGATCGTCGTCGCTTTTGGCGTATGCATCGCGCTAATAGCGGTAATTGGACTATTCGGGGCATTCGGACTATCCAGATTGAACTCGAACATGAGCGACGCCTATTCCGGCAATACCGTTCCGATTGCCGATCTATCAGACGTTCGTGCGGACCAACTCAATGTACGTCTCATGCTGAGGCGCATTCAGGTATTCCGGGATCCAACTAAAACGGCAGAATCCGTTTCGAGCATGCAAACCGCTCTCGAACGTCTCGACAAGTCGTGGAACCACTATTACCCCGACGGCATATCGAGCGCTAAGGAACGTGAGATCGCAGAGCGGATCAGGAGCACCCTGCCCCAGTTCAAAGCAGCAACGAATGAAGCGGTCGCTGCTGCTAGCGCGGGCAATTTCGACGCGGCTTCTTCCGCAGTCGAAAAGGTGGTTCCTGTGGCCACGTCATTGAATGACGCGCTGGAACAGGACGTCGCGTTCAATCTGGCTCAGGCCAAACAGTTTGCCGGCGATAGCGAATCGACCTTCAGAGTCATTTTATGGATCGCAATCGCGCTGGTTGTCGTTGGCATCCTGGTCGCCGTCGGTGCGTCCGTCTATCTGCTACGCGCGATCTCGAATCCCCTCAACAAGGCCGTAGACATAGCCAACCATATCGCCGCCGGAAAACTGGAGAATCAGATTACCGTGGACTCACGAGGTGAGTTCGGCCAACTGCTCGATGCATTGAAGAAAATGGATCGGCAACTCACCGAGACGGTGCGCGAGATCAAGACCACCACTGAGTCGGTCTCGGTGGCGTCGCGCGAAATCGCTAGCGGCAACACCGACCTTTCGGCACGGACGGAGGAACAGGCCGCGTCGCTTGAAGAAACCGCGGCGAGCATGACGCAGTTGACGGAAACGGTGAAGCAGAACGCCGACAATGCACGTCAGGCGAATGCGCTGGCAACGCATGCCACCGACATCGCCGATGCAGGTAACGAGGCTGTCCAGGGCATGGTAGGAACGATCGAGAAGATCAGCGGCAGCTCGACCAAGATTTCGGAAATCACCGGCGTGATCGAAGGCATTGCCTTCCAGACGAATATCCTCGCGCTGAATGCAGCTGTCGAAGCGGCCCGCGCAGGCGAACAGGGACGTGGCTTTGCCGTGGTTGCCAGCGAGGTGCGCAGTCTGGCCCAACGTTCTGCCACCGCCGCCAAGGAAATCAAGGAACTGATCGGCTCGTCCGTCGCGATGATTCACGACGGGTCAAAGCAGGCGTTCGACGTTAGCGCGACCATGGGTCAGGTCAAGCAGGCAATCAAGCAGGTCTCCGATATTGTCGGCGAGATCGCGGCAGCTTCTGAAGAACAGAGCCGTGGCATTGAACAGGTGAATCAGGCAGTTGGCCAGATGGACGAAGTGACCCAGCAGAATGCCGCGCTCGTTGAACAGGCTGCGGCGGCCGCGCAGTCGCTCGAAGACCAGGCAACCAAACTGACGGACGCCGTATCGGTATTCAAGGTCGCCGACACGGGGCAATCCACGTCACGAATGGTTATTCCTCTGAGCAAGCCTCGCCTGCCTTCGCCAAAGATTCAAACGATGCGTCGCGCAGAGTCCTCAAAGCCGAAGGCCGGACCGTCCACCATTGCTGAACAGCCCGCTACCGCCGTCGATACGGCGAACGCCGACTGGCAAACCTTCTGATTTGAGCGGACGAAATGCATAACGCCTTCAGTATGCAGAGCGACGACGCAAGCCTCCAGCCCCCAAGAGGTTCGGCAGAGCAATCGGCGTTCGTCTCGCATACTCATGCTGAGAAAGTAAGCGACGACACGTTGCTCGATTCGCTTGTGACCCTGTCGAAGGCAAACGGCACCACCGTTGTTCAACACGGGGCACGCCTTGCGGTCCTTGGCGAATTACTCGCTTCCCTGTTGACGCACCTGCCGCACTCAATGCGAGTCGCAATTGCTGCGTCATTCCGCAACAGGATTGAGGATCTGATGTCCCTGAGCGACGACCGGTGCTTACCCGAAAAATACCATTCTGCACTATTAACCGAGGTCAATCGTTACCTCAACGCACTTCGGTAACACGATCTCGCAGGCAGTGTCGTCCATGGCTGAACTCGGCTCCGGGTAGAACCAGTGCCGTCATGTTCACCTGCCCAGGATACCGCCGCACAGAAATCAGATTCACCACACGCAGTTTTCACTTCAATAGCCTTCACTCACCGGTGCATACGTATTTCGCCGTGTAAGCAGGCTATTGCTATCAACGCCACGCTGTTAACTTCACAAGAGTGTCAATTTTGAAAAGACGGGTATCAGGGATATCGCTTGCGGTAATTAGCTACTTTTCCTGCGGCACAGCTTACGCGGACCGGTATGAAGGCGTGGTCAGCGACTCCACCACGCTCTATGGAATCGTCAACGACGATATCGATTACGTTAGCACCAGGAGCAAACGTCAGGCCGTTAGCGCAACCCGGATCAATTCCAATTCGTCCAGATTCGGCATCCTTGGCAGCGAAGATCTGGGCGGCGGTTTGTCGGCGATTTTTCAGATCGAAAGCAAGGTCAACGCGAGCACTGGGACAGGTGCATTCGCCGCCCGCGAGACATTTGTCGGACTTCATGGCGATTTCGGCGCGCTCAAGCTGGGCAATATGGATCCGCCCATTGACGAGGTAAAGGGCGTTTACGGCAACGCTCCAACCGGCGTTACCAGCATACTGAGCACACAGGCGATCATCAACAACAACTCGGGCGACGCCTATGGTGAGAGCAATGCAGGGGTCAATAACGGTTTGCCCACGATGAACGACACGATGCCTAACGCGATCAAATACGAGTCGCCAAAGGTGAGCAATCTTTACGTCGATCTCATGTATGCGCGTCCAAAAGGCCAGAATCCCGGATTCGTACCCTATAACGTCGGTGGCGATATTGTCTACGCGGACGGCAGGATCAAGGCTGCACTCGCAACGCAACGCAATTTTGGCGTGCGTGGCCCGGGCCTGAATGACTCAACCTACCTTCTAACGGGAGGCGTCACCTTTTGGAAAACCTATGTGGCCTTGGTATTCAGCACCTTGAATGCCGACTATGCAGGCGGAACCGTCAGGCGTAACTTCTGGGGCGCGTCCGTGACACAGAGTGTTGGCCTCGGAAAAATCTATGGTTTTTATGGCCGAGCGGGGAACGGGAGTCTGGACAAGCCCGGCATGTCCCAAACGGGTGCCAGCATGTTTGAACTTAGCTACACCTATTACCTGTCCAAGCGGACCTCGATCTACACCGGCTTCGTCAGAATCATCAATGAGGCGAACGCCACTTATCAGTTGGGTGTCAACGGAATCAAAGGCCGCTCAACCGATGCGGGAGCCGGCGTCTCCGGTTTCATCGTTGGGATCAAGCATAATTTTTAACCCACGCTCGAAGATGAACAGGTTTGCGTGCCGCGGCCACAGACCTGACGGCGTTAGTCCCTCTTCTTCAAACACCAGGTTCAGTCCACGTGTGCCCTATTTGACAGGTTATTCGCCATGAAATGGTTCTATGATTTGAGGATTGCGAACAAGCTGGTGACCGCGTTCATCGCGGTGCTTGCGTTGACCTCGATGCTCGGCGTTTTCTCTATTTTTCAGCTCTCGTCAGTCAGCAGCTCCTCTTCAGAAATTGCAACCAACTGGCTGCCGGGCATCAGCAACGCTCTGAAGATGAAGGTAACGCTGGCACGCTACCGTCTTTCCGAACTTCAGCACATTCTAGCCAATGAAAATGATGTCCTTCTGGACGAGGCAAAAAGTCTTGACGTTCGGTTAGTCGAATTACGGAAATATAACCAGGCATATAACGCCATCAATTCCAGTTCGGAAGACAGAGGACTCTCGCAGGAATTCGAGAAGACTTTGTCAGCCTACGCGGACGAGAGCAAGAAGGTCATCGCGCTATCCGGCTCCGGGAAGAAGGAAGAAGCGCGCGTCCTGATCAGAGCTGAGTCCACCCTGTTATACCGGAAACTCAACAGTCAAATAGACAGGATGGTCAAGCTCAATGAGGAACGCGGCCTGCAATCGGCGACGACAGCAACTGCTACGTATGCCTCGGCGCGCACCTGGATCATTGCCCTGCTGGTCGGCAATGTTGTAATTGGTTTGCTGCTCGCGTTTTGGCTTGCCCGCATTGTGTCTCGTCCTCTGAATGAGGCCGTGAAGGTCGCGACCCGTGTCGCCGAGGGTGACCTGACTGCCGACATTGTGGCGACGTCGAAAGACGAAACCGGTCAATTGATGCTGGCTCTGAAAGCAATGAATAGCAGCCTGATGAAAATTGTCGGCGGCGTACGACTTGGCACCGACAGCATAGCCACAGCGTCCAGCCAGATCTCAACAGGTAACATGGATCTGTCGTCCCGCACTGAAGAGCAGGCGGCATCGCTTGAAGAAACCGCGGCAAGCATGACGCAGTTGACGGAAACGGTGAAGCAGAACGCCGACAATGCACGTCAGGCGAATGCGCTGGCAACGCGTGCCACCGACATCGCCGACACCGGCAATGAGGCTGTCCAGGGCATGGTTGGAACGATCGAGAAGATCAGCGGCAGTTCGACCAAGATTTCGGAAATCACCGGCGTGATCGAAGGCATTGCCTTCCAGACGAATATCCTCGCACTGAATGCCGCTGTCGAAGCGGCTCGTGCAGGCGAACAGGGACGTGGCTTTGCCGTGGTTGCCAGCGAGGTGCGCAGTCTGGCCCAACGTTCGGCCGCCGCCGCCAAGGAAATCAAGGAGCTGATCGGCTCGTCCGTGGCGATGATTCAGGACGGCGCGCAACAGGCTGCTGAAGCTGGTGCGACCATGGGTCAGGTCAAGCAGGCGGTCAAGCAGGTCTCCGATATCGTCGGAGAAATAGCCGCCGCGTCGGAAGAGCAAAGCCGTGGCATTGAACAGGTGCATCAGGCTGTTGGACAGATGGACGAAGTGACCCAGCAGAATGCGGCGCTCGTTGAACAGGCGGCAGCCGCTGCGCGGTCGCTTGAAGAGCAGGCACTGAGTTTGAAAGAGGCGGTCTCAGTGTTCAAGGTCACCGAAACAAGTATCTCCGCGTCACGAACGGGGACTCCGCCAAGCAAACCGCGCGCTGGCGCCCCGAAAAATTCAACCCTTCGGCGCGCGGCTCAGGCCAAACCGAAAACAGCATCTCAATCACCCAGCGCCGCGACCGGCACCGGCACGACCGTCCAGGCGAATGCGTGCGCCGATTGGGAAACGTTCTGAGGAGCCGTGGTTTTGAATAACACCGACGCGCTTCTGCACTCGATGACCGAACTGGTGACGTCGAACGGTAAGGCCGTTGCCCGTTTCGGCGCACAGGTTGTGGTGATGAGCAAATTCATCGATGCCACGTTTCCACGCCTCACAGCAACTCAATGCGAGGAGATCGCGAAGGCATTTCGCGACGGGATCGACGACGCGATGTCGCTCATGGATAACATAACCCTGCCCGCCGAATATCGCTCAACGCTGCTCGAACAGACCAATACCCTGCTGAACGGGTTGCAAGGGAGGAGCACAACTCGCCGGTAATGCCCTTTTCGGGACCGGAAGATCGCACTGTCTCTCACGTTCTGGCGTACGCCGCACCTCGCCGGAGCCAGAACGTGCTGGCGTCGTGCACGCATGCCTCTGGCTAACCAAGCGTCCGAGCAGGTTTGGTCGTATTTTCGCCGGGATGCATGGCCGATTTGCGCAACGCATGTCTTCCTTTGCTACGTCGGATGGTGAGCATGACCAGCAAGACTACCGGGACGATCAGGAGCCCTTCGGCCAGTTCCGGATCGAGAGGAAAATGCAGTGTATGAAGAGCCTTGAATCCGACCGACGTCAGGGAGAGCACGTAGTACGAGATAGCGGCAACAGACAGACCCTCGACTGCATGTTGTAGCCTCAACTGGCTTCGCGCGGTCTGATTCATTCCTTCCAGCAACCGGGTCGTGTCCTCTTCCTGCGCGAGATTGACGCGCGTGCGCAGCAGATCGACGGCTCTCGCCACCCGTCCGGCGAATTGTTCGTGGCGCGCCCAGACGGTCTTGCACGTCTCCATCGCCGGGGCGAAGCGCCGCTCCATGAATTCGGCGATGGTCGGCATCCCTTCGATGCGTTCTTCGCGCAGTTCCTGAATACGGGCAAGCACGAGTTTTTCATAGGCGCGCGACGCGCTGAAGCGCCCGCTCGAGCCCGCCAGCGACTCGATGCGGACTGCAAGATGTGTGAGGCGCACCAGCAGCTCGGCATCGTTGCGGCGACCCTGACTCATGTCCATGCTGTGCATCAACGGCTGAAGCGCCGACTGCAATTCGTCGAGACTTCTGCCCAATTCGCGGGCGACCGGCAGCGCCAGCAAGGCCATCATCCTGTATGTCTCGATCTCGTAGAGGCGCTGCAGGAGACGTCCGCCCTGCTCTTCCCGAAAGCCATCGTCGATCACGAGAAACCGTGAGAAGCCGTCGGGCCGGACGGTCCAGTCGCAGTAAGCCTGTCCGCCTCCCAATACGTTGCTGCCCACCAGAACGGGACCGTCGATCCACTGCCGCACGTTCTGGCGTGCCGCGCCGGCTGCGTCGCCCGACACCAGTTCCATCCGGATCGCCACGAACCGTTTGCCTTCAAAACCGCGAAACCATTCGGCCGGGACGTGTTCCGACGGCAGATCGGAAAAGTAGTCCACGTCATGGCGTTGCGCGACAAACGTGAAGGTGGAGAATTCCGTGTGCCGCTCCCATTTCAACTGCTTCTCGTCATTCCAGCGTGCCGAGTAATGCGTCGTTCCTTCGGCGGGAACCTCCAGGCTGGTCAGCCTGCACAGCGATCGAAGAAGTTCTTCGTGTATGGCAAGATCACCGTCGGAATAGATGGCAAAGTGCGCGAGCGCTACCGACCCGCCAATCCGGAGAAACGGCCGCGCGTGCAACTCGCGCGCGAGGCTGGCACGCAGGAAATGATCCATAGTTGATCTTCTTTCTGATTGTTGTCCGCGTTGCCCGGTATTCAGATCCCGCCTGTGTCACCGATCGCTCGTGCGTCGCGCCGCGCCCGCCGAATGCCTGCCGAGTGCCTGCCGAGTGGCGCCGATGCCGATCGGCCTCGACGATCGACACTCTCAGGAACTCACGAAGGCGTGGACAAGCCGGTTGAATACCCCCGGGTTCGCGACGTTCATCCCATGCGATGCGCCCGCTATGGTTTGTTTGTCCGCGTAATCGACCCAATCCGCGAGCTTTTCAACGTTGTTGCGAAACATGCGAGGGCTCTTTTCCCCGTCGATCAGCAACGTCCTGCACTTCACGTCACGCGCTGCGTCACGTGAGTACGCCGGCAATGGATCGCGAAACTGCTTCGGAAGCGTGGCGGCGTTGTCGATCGCCATCGTGCGGAAACTGGGAGGACTCTTGCGCCAGAAGCCGGGCATGCTCACCGAGTCGACGAAAAGTTCCAGGCCGGCGTCAATCGCACCGCTTTCGATTAAATCAGCGACTTTGGCGCGAAGTACATTGGTCGCAGGTGGCAACGATGCTTCCGGCATCCCATCGATTTGCAACGGGCCACCCGGATCGGCGAGCGTCAGCGTTTTCACCAGCCGCGGATACTCGCGCGCCACGTGGAATGCCACGCACCCTCCCCGCGAGTGCCCTACCAGATGAACCGGCCCGAGGTCCATTGCGGCAATGAACTCGGCAAGTTCGGCGACATGTGTCTTCCAGCCGAATTCTCCCTGAATGCAGGCATCGTCAGCCGGCCAGTAGTGGCTGAGGCTGACCGAAATGCAGAGGAAATGCTTCGAAAGAAAATCTGTTTGACCGCTCCAATAGCGGTAATCGCAAAGCGATCCATGCACGAAAAGGAGCGGCTCTCCGGAACCGCTGATCACATAGGGCACGCAGATGCCGGGCGGGACGGTGCCAAAGCACAACTCCGGGACTGCGAGTATGGAAGGGTCGGTTCGCGCGTTCATACAGTGGCTCCTTTCCCGCACTATGCACGACGCAACTATCTAAGAAAATCGCGTAATATTGATGGTATCTATCAATTTATCTGATACCAATGAAGACACTCGATCTCGACGTTCTGACAATGATTGTGGCCGTGGCCGACACGGGGAACATCAGCCGCGCGGCGGAAGTCGTCCATCGCTCGCAATCGGCGGTGAGCATGCAGATCAAGACGCTCGAAACCGCGCTCGGCAAGCCGCTTTTCGTGCGCAAGCCGAGAAGCGTTATCCCGACGCAAGATGGCGAGGTCTTGCTGACGTTCGCACGGCGTATGCTCGCTCTGCGCGAGGAAGCGTGGGCGGCGGTGGTCCGTCCCGACGTAACCGGCCGGGTCGTCATCGGGGTGCCCGACGACTACGCGTCGTCGCTGATGCCGTCGATCCTCAAGAAATTTTCTGCCACCTACCCGAAGGTCGAGATTCAGGTCGTCGGACTGCCGAGCGTGGCGCTCGCGCCTATGGTGAAGGACGGATCGGTCGACCTGGTTTGCGGGACACGTGTCAAAGGCCTATCGGGCGAGTTCATCCGGCTCGAACCGATGGTCTGGGCCGCGGCGCCCAGCGCGCATGACATCTGGCACGAGCGGCCGCTGCCGATTGCCGTGTTCCTGCCGGGCAGCGTCGCTCGGGAAAACGCGATCCGCAGTCTTGAACGGGCGAAGATCACCTATCGGACCTCTTACGAGAGCCCGAGCCTGCTGGGCCTTCTCAGCATGGTCGAAGCGGGACTCGCGGTGGCGCCGCTCGCGCAATGCGCGGTTCCCGCCCACCTGAGCTTGCTCGGCCATGCGCAAGGCCTGCCCGAGATCGCCGCGCTGGAACTCATCCTCGCGCGGAGTGCGAAATCGAAGCGGCCGCCATGTGACTTTCTCGCCGAAAAGATCATGTCGGAACTGCGGCGTTAGTCACGCAAGGAATGCAGCGATCGCCGGCGGGCGTTTCATGCGTCTTCCACGACGGAGAGACTCGCGCCATCGGCCACGGCGGCTTCGAGCGCGTACGGATCGACACCTTCAAGGCAGCCGATATTGACGCGCCACAGCGTGGGGTCCTTGCGTGTCTGATGAAACGGATAGATTCCGCAATGTTTGCAGAAGTAGTGCTTTGCTACACGGGTATTGAACTGATACAGCGTGAGTGCGTCTTCGCCGCTCAGAATCTTCAGCTCGTGCGCAGCGAACCCGGGGCTCATCAATGCGCCCTTACGGCGGCACAGGCTGCAATTGCAACGCGCCGCCGGGACGATGGCCGCGCGGACTTCGAATTTCACTGCGCCGCAGTGGCAGGATCCATGCAATGCATCAGCGCTCATACAACTCTCCACGTTAAGGTGACGTCCGTTTGATAGTGCGGCGCGTCGAGGCGCCGCACCCGAGCCCTTCAGGAATGCGCATAAATCGAGCCGAGTCCGACGACTCCTGACTCCGTTGCGCGCGAACCCGAATCCGAAGTCCCGTTGGTCGACGCGCCGTACGACGTCGCCGCCGCGCTGTTTTCAGCATTGACCCGCGCCTGGGCCGCTTCGATGTTGTTCGGATATTGCGCGTTATCGCCGGCCGGGTTGTAGCCGGCCCGTTCAAGTTGGATCAGTTGCGCGCGCACATCGGCACGGGTAAGCGGTTCGTTCGACTGCGCGAACGAGACGGCGGGCGCAGCGACGATAACGGCGAAGATGAGCGATTGAACGAGTTTCATGATTTCTTCCTTCAGAGATTGAGTTGCCCGCAAACACGCGTTTGCGTTCCAGTGGTTGAAACTGCTGAACGCACAGCCAAGAAGGTGTCTGGCGTTGATGCATTAGACGCACTGGACGTATCTGGCTTGTGTCCGGAAAGACCTGCGGATGCATCTTTGTGTATCGATAGACCGTGTCGATACATTGCGATACAAAAAAGGTCGCCGGCTTGATTGTTGTCGAACGGCGAACTGTGAATTCCCGCGCGCCTCATTGATGTCTACCGCCGAATGCTTACACTGGGATTCGTGGGTCGCTCACTTCGGCGTACCCGGTCAATCACACAGTTTTTCGGCGTGGAGCGTCAAATGGACATCCTCGATATGGCTCGACAAGCAGGTATGACGATTGTTCTCGACGCAAAGATCGGCCGTCAGGAATATCGGACGGTGTACAGCTCGGTCAAAGCGTTGGAATCGTTCGCGGAGCTGGTGGCGGCGTCGTTGAAACGCGAGTCATTGGGCCGGGACTGATGCCCTGCCCGGCAGCCTGCTCGTCAAATGCACCATGCAAAGGAATACGCAATGAAGCACGCATCTTCGAGTTTCCAGGGAACCGGCGAAAAAGGCCGTGTCAGCATTAAAGGCGACACCCTCTGGCTGTCGAGCCGGAGCTCGCAAACGCACGACGGCATGCGAGCGCCAACGCCGAACTGGGCGTGGGCGCACCGCACCGAATCGTATGACTGGATGGACTCGCACAGTCCGTTTACCGCGGCGGATTTGTCAGACTGAAGCCGGCGCTCAATGCGAAGCGCCGGCCTTCTTCAAAGGAATACCCGTAGGGTGCGGATTGGCGTCGTTGGTGTCTTCGGGAAGCAGGTTGCCATCATCGAGCCCCGCGTCGGCGCGTGCCGTGTCGGGGTAGCGCTCAGGATAGAGGTGGCGCTGCGCGATCTGCGTGTCGAAGGTGCCGGACCACCTTGCGACGACCACCGTTGCAAGGCTGTTGCCGATCGTGTTGCAAGTGGCGATCGCCATCGACATGAAGCGGTAGACACCGAAGATGACTGCCAGGCCTTCGACCGGAAGAATGCCGGTCGACGTGACGGTCGCTGCAAATACCACGAATGATCCGCCCGAAACCGTCGCGGCTCCTTTGGAGGTCAGCAACATCAGCAGCAACAAGCCGATCTGGTGCTCGAACGTGATCGGCACGTTGTACGCGTGAGCGATGAACAATACGCCCATCGACATGAAGATCGATGTGCCGTCCAGGTTGAACGCGTACCCGGTAGGCAGCACGAGCCCCACTGTCTGCTTCGCGCAGCCGAGTCGTTCGAGCTTGATCAGCAGGCGCGGCAGCGCGCTTTCCGACGAAGCCGTACCGAGCACGATAAGTATCTCGTCCTTGATGTAGCGCATGAATCGCCACATGCTGAATCCGGCCAGCTTCGCAATGATGCCCATGACGACAACGATGAACAGGATGATGACCGCGTAGAAACTCAGCACGAGCTGAGCGAGCGCAACGAGGACGGCGGTCCCGTTGCTGCCTACTGCGTAAGCAACGGCGCCGAAAGTGCCGAGCGGCGCCAGTTTCATCACCAGGTTGATGAACGAGAACAGGACTTCTGAAATCAGATCGAGCCCCGCGTTGATCCGCACGCGCCGGCCTTCGGGTATCGCAAGAATGCCGATGCCGACCATGACCGCGAGCACCACGACCTGCAGCAGCTCTCCCTTTGCAAAGGCGCCGATGAAGTTGTCAGGCACGAGGTGCATGACGAACTCGTTGAAGCCTTGCGGCGCCGCCTTGGCCGCGATGACGGGCATGGCGCCGGCCGCCACGGCAGTCATGCCCTTGCCGGTCTGCAGAAGATTTCCTGCCAGCAGGCCCACTGCGAGTGCGATAGTCGACACCACCTCGAAGTAGACGATCGAGCGCCAACCGACCCGCCCCGCACTTCTGACGTCGCCTGCCGAAGCAATGCCGTGCACGATGGTGAGAAACACCAGCGGTGCAACGCCCGCCTTGATGAGCGCAAGAAAGATATCGCCGAGCAGCTTGAGTTGCGCGCCGAATTTCGGAAAGATCAGTCCGACTGCGATGCCCAATACGAGCGACACCAGAACCTGCATGCCCAGCTTGCGGTACCAGGGCCGCCTCGCCGGCGGTGCGCTCGACTCGTTATGTGACGCGCTGTCGTTATTCATGATGTGTGCTCCTCCACGTCCTGCGTTCAGATCGCGCCAGACAGTTCGATGGCCCGGTCGACCATTTGCGGCGCGAGGCCCAGATAGTTCGCGGGGTCCGTCATGCGATCGAGCGCGTCACGGTCGAAGTGTTGCGTCACCTCGGGCAGTGCCGCCAAAGCCTCGGCGAGCGTGCCGCCGTGCTCGTTCACCGTACGGCAGGCGTCATACACGATGTCGTGCGCCTGCTGGCGGCCCGTGAACGGAGCCATTTGCATCATCACTGCCTCGGCGACGATGAGCCCTTTGCTGATGCCCAGGTTGTGTTTCATGCGTTCGGTATCGACGATCAGCCCGCCGAGTGCGAACTTCGCCTGATGCAGCGCGCCCGAGGTCAGGATGAAGCTCTCCGGAATGGCGATCCACTCGGCGTGCCAAGGGCCGGTCGCGCGCTCGAAGTCCTGAACCATCGCGTCGACCATCAGACCGGCATGCTGCCGCACCGCTTTCGCGGCCGCGAGCATCAGTTCGCTGGAAATCGGATTGCGTTTTTGCGGCATCGTGCTGCTTGCGCCACGCCCCTTGACGAACGGCTCGTACACTTCGGCGAACTCCGTCGACGCCAGGATCATGATGTCGAGCGCGATCTTGCCGAGCGAGCCGGTGACGAGCGCGAGCAGGTTGACCGCTTCGGCAAAACCGTCGCGCGCAACGTGCCACGTCGTGGCCGGCACGCCGAGGTTCAGTTCTTCGGCCAGTGCCTTCTGTACCGCGAGGCCTTGTTCGCCCAAAGAAGCCAGCGTGCCTGCGGCCCCGGCGAATTCGACCACTGCCACCCGTGCGCGCAGTTCCGCAAGCCGCTGCTGATGGCGATCGAACATCGCAAGCCAGATCGCCGCCTTGTAGCCGAAGGTGACCGGCAGCGCCTGCTGCAGATGCGTGCGCCCTGCCATCGGCGTATCCCGGTGTTTCCTCGCAAGACCGGCGAGGATGGCTCGCAGCTCGCGAATGTCGCCGTCGACCGACTCCAGAGCATCGCGTACCTGCAGCGCCACCGCGCTGTCCATGATGTCCTGCGTTGTCGCCCCCCAATGCACATAGCGACCCGCCTCCCCGCACATACCGACGAGTTGATGCACGAGCGGCAAGATCGGATAGCCGACGATGTCCGTTTCCTCTCGCATGTGGTCGAAATCGATGCGATCGATCTTCGACTCCCGCGCGATCAGTTCCGCGGCGTCGGCCGGAATGACGCCGAGGCGCGCCTGCGCCTTCGCCAGCGCCACCTCGACGTCGATATAGCGCTGCACGAGCGCGTAGTCGGAAAACAGCGCGCGCATTTTTGCCGTGCCAAAGGCATCGCGAAAAAGGATGGAATCGACCACGGTGCTGGAAAGGGGAAACGTGCGGCTCGTCATGATGACCTTTGGGAAAGCGCGATAAGGGAAAGGCGGAATTGAAATCGGGACAGTTCAAACTCCGCACCTAAGGTAATATGTCCGGACATATTGAAGTTAATATGTTCGAACATATAGATCAAGCTATGATTAACCCTGGCGCACCCGAAACGAACGTTTTGCACAGAAGATGAACAGACCGCATTTCGCCGACATCGCACGCGAGCTGACCCAAGCCATCGCGTCAGGCCGCTTCCCGGTTGGGTCATACCTGCCGACCGAACTTGAACTGCGCGACCAGTACAAGACCAGCCGGCACACCGTGCGCGCCGCGCTACATGAACTTCAGCAGCTTGGCTTCGTGTCCCGGCGCAAGAATGCGGGGACGCGCGTCGAGTCGGCGCAGCCGAAAAACGACTTCCGGGCTTCGCTTGCGTCGATAGACGATCTGGTTCAGTTCGGCTCCGAGCACCTGCGTGTGGTGCAGTCGAGCGAGGAGATCCCGGCGGTCGGCAAGCTCGCCGATGTCTTGCGCTGCGAGCAAGGTACGCGCTGGCTGCGCGTGTCGAGCCTGCGCGTCGATCGCGACAGGAAGCAGCCGCCGGTCGGCTGGACCGATGTCTATATCGACCCGGCTTACCTCGATATCGCCGAGACGGCCCGGGCCGAGCCGGACACGCTGATCAGTTCGCTCATCGAGGCTCGCTACGGCCGATGCGTCGCGGAGATACAGCAGAACGTGCAGGCGGTGAACGTCTCGCCGGAGATGGCCGCGAGGTTGCAGGTGGAGGCAGGCACCGCGGCGCTGGAAATTGTGCGTCGGTACCTCGATTCGTCAGGCGTCGCATTCGAGGTGTCGATTAGCATCCACCCTGCCGAACGGTTTTCCGTATCGATGAGATTGAGGCGCTCCGAGACATGACAGGCGCGCGAGCGCAACGCGATCCTTCAATGCTCAGCGCGCCACGCGCTCAATGCGCAGCGCCGGGACCGAGAGCCCATGCCTGCGGGTGGCACTCGAACGATACCGTGGCGCTATGCTGCTCGAGATGGGTCACGCCGCTTGTCGCTTCCGATTTGATCGCGGGCTGCATCCCCTTCTGCTTGCAGTAGCTGGCCGCCGCCGACACCGCCTTCTCGTGCGCGTGCGCCCATGCCAGGCTCGTGCCGCTCGCCTGCGCCGTCACCATGTAGACGTCGGGTTTGTCGCTCGCCACCACGTCGGTCACCGACGCACACCCAGTGGCAACGCCTGCCGCAATCAGGGCAACAGCTGAACAGGACAGGAAGCTTCGCTTCACATTCGCGCGAATCGCTACAAGAACACGCGATGCGGTGAACCGGGAGCCGCGAGGCTTCTTCTGCGTAAAGAGGTGCGAGATAAAGAGGTGCGGGATAGACATAGGGGTAAGCCGCCGATACTTCGCGCGATCACCGGGTTGCATCGGAAGTACAGGACGAATCGGGTAAAACGTCCAGCGAATTATCGGCTATTCCGCGCGAATGATCATTGGCGGATTCGCGAACGCAGTTTCCCGCTTTTCGCTACAATTTCCCGTAGTCCGCTGGAAGAAGCGCAATCAGGTGTTCCCGGCGGTCCAGAGCGCACTCACGAGCATGAGCGTACGACATCGCATGACAGCGCGAGGCGCGCGGAATCTGGATCAAGCCGTTCGTTGCGCAGAACACGGGATGCCCAATTTTTTGCTATTATCGGCAACTGCATTCAGAGTCGGAATCACACCGACGCCAACCTGCCCCTCCCGGGCAAGGTGGAAGCCTTCTTTTAAGGCAATGCGGCCGATGGTCGGCAACGAAGCGGGAGCGGCATAGCTTGCACCGGTTCGATTCATCCCTTTCCGGAGTCGCTATGCATCACGAAACGTCTTACCCATCTTCCTCAACCGGCGCCGGTGGTGCCGAGGACGATTTCGAACACTGCCTGCCGGGTTTTCAATTGACCCACATCCTGAACGTCGTATCCGGTCCCGATCTGGACATCGTCGACCAGATTCTGGACTGCATAAAAGAGGAGCAAGGTTCCGTCGCCAACTGGACGATAGTACGCAGAGGAGATCTGCTGGATCAGCGAATCAGCTTGCAAGGTACCAGCGAACTCCGGGTCCGAACCGTGCGCGAACAGCTGTTGCGGCTCGATAAAGGACTCCGGATTCGTCTTGAACATCAGTTCAACCGGCAACAGCCCCCGAACGTGGAGTCGTCCGCATGCCGATGAGCGCCGAAGAGAGTGCCTCGCCCGCTACTCGTTACCTCGTCCGCGAGCAGTTCGCTGGGATCACGAGCGCCCGGGCACTCAAGGCAAGGATAGTGCATTCTCTCCTCTGCAATTGGGCCTATTGAGACAGTGTTCGAATGCCTCGCTCCCGTCGATATAGGCGAGGCCAATTCAGCGCATGGCGTTTCACGCCCGCCATTGATTCGTGTCAGTATTGCGGCTCAGTGATGCGTCCGAGGCAATGGAGCGCAGTGGGCTTTGTTTAATGTAATGATGAAATGCAAGTTCGGACATTCAAAATCGATGTGGGCATTGCTAGAATCTGCGGCTCCCGAAAGTGCCGCTCTTCGGCCGGGCTGCGGCAGTTCGAGCGCAAGCCCGGTTTCATGCGGAGCCTCTGATCACGCGGTGGAAACCGGAAAGTAGGCCGATAAGAGAAGGTGAATCAACTCCTCTTCAGGCTTTCAATTCCGTTTGTTTTATTTCAAACATTACAGTATTGAAACCATGCCGCTTGTTGCGGCGTACTGAAGCGAAAAACATCGAACGAAAAGATATGCAGGCGAAGCCGAAGACCATGCGGATTTGCGTTTCTTATGAAAACTCCTTGAGTCGCTTGCCGTCGGCTGTGCGGCGGGCTGCCAGGAGTAGCGGACAATGACGGCCCTTTCGCTGTCGGCTTGCCAGTGGCTGCTGATGACTGTGTGTTGTTTCGCCATGATTTACGGCGTATTCGCCGCTCTGGCGACACCCATGTTTCGCACAGCACGAACCGAGGACGAACCCACCAGCACGCGAGGACAGGCCCCTGCCGTCAGCGTGCTGAAGCCGCTCTGCGGTGCGGAACCTCGGCTGTATGAAAACCTCGCGACGTTTTGCCAGCAGACTCATCCGTGTTTCCAGCTTTTATTCGGCGTGTCGTCGCCGAACGATCCAGCGATCGCCGTCGTTCGGCGTTTGCAGGCTGCGTATCCGCAGGTCGATATCGAGCTTGCGATCAATGCAAGCGTGCACGGCAGCAACCTCAAGGTCAGCAACCTGATCAATATGGCCGGGCTGGCGCGGCACGACATCATCGTGATTGCCGATAGCGACATCGCTGTCGAACCGGACTACCTGACAACGGTGTCGGCACCGCTGGCCGATCCGGAGGTGGGTGTCGTGACCTGCCTTTATCGCGCGCAGGGTGTCGGCGGTTTCTGGCCGCGCGTCGGCGCGCTCTTTATCAACGAATGGTTCGCGCCTTCGGTACGTGTCGCCCACGCGGGCGGCTCGCGCCGCTTCGGCTTTGGCGCGACTCTGGTGCTGCGTTGCGCGACCCTCGCGCGGATCGGCGGATTCGCGGCAATCAAGGACTCGCTGGCGGACGACTACTGGCTCGCCGAACATGTCCGCGAACTGGGCCTTCGCACGGTCCTGTCCGAGGTGACGGTGGCCACCGACGTGATCGAACCCACGTTCGCGACATTGTGGCAGCGCGAAACACGCTGGTTGCGCACGATCCGGTCAGTCAACCGGTTTGGCTTCGCGAGCCTCTTCATCACGTTCACGACACCGTGGCTGATCGCCGGCGCGCTGCTTGGGCTTTATTTCCAGACGGGCGCGGAGGCCGGCTTGCACCCGCTCGCGGCCAAGGCGACGGTGATCGGTACAATCGTGAGCGCGCTGGCGCGCGTGCTGTTGCATGCGCGCAGTGCGCGCCACTCGCGCTCCTTCTGGCGCGACCTGCCGCTTGTCCCGCTGCGCGATATCCTGCTGCTCGCACAATGGCTGGCCGCGGCATTCGGCTCGAACGTGATGTGGCGCGGCGAGCGCGTACCAGTGGATAATCGCGTCACGCGGCCCCGCCCGAGGATCATGAAAGCATCCGACGGCAGATAGGCATTCAGGTACGAACCGGCACGCGATCGGGCCGGTTCGGCATCATTCACACATTCAATCTTTGCATCCAAAGCTGATAGGCTGAGCATTCATGAAAACCCTGTTCTTGCAGGCGCCGTCGTACGACGGTTTCGATGGTGGCGCGGGTTCGCGCTATCAGGCCAAGCGTGAAATCCGCTCGTTCTGGTATCCGACGTGGCTCGCGCAGCCCGC
>NZ_QHKS01000052.1 GCF_003353175.1 Paraburkholderia lacunae
CTGTTCGACCACTGACAGTTTAAAGGCGAGGCTGTAGTCCCGCTGTGTACGCTTGATCCCTGATTCCAATTGACTCTCCTTCCAAGGGCGGAAAAAGTGTCAACCCATTTCAGGACGGGTCAACAACATGACAAAAGGCGAACCCGCCGGCGGGTTCGCCTTTTTTTGTTTTCCGGCGAGGCAAGCGGCGGCGGCGAACGACCCACCAAAAGAAAGCCCGCACGAAGCGGGCTAAATGAAAGACTTCCACCGATGCCTCTCGCAAGAGGCCAGCAGAGTGTAGGCGTGTTTCGGCCGCAGAGGAATCTGGCCTCATTTCAGGCTATTACAAAGCGCGCGATCAATTGAAAACCGGCCTGAAGAAACTCCTTTCATAGCTGACGATGCAGCGGGTCTGTTCCGCATACGCGAACGCGGCCTGACAGTCGGGATCGTCCATCGACTCGATGCGATACGCCTCGTAAGCCGCCAGCGATTCGAACGAGAACATCGCGAGCGCTACATTGCTCGCGCCTTCGGACGGCAAGAAATAGCCGTGATGGCGGCCGCCGAATTTTTCGACCAACGGAATCCACAGCTTGCCGTAGTGCTCGAATTCTTTCAGTTTGTACGGGTCGATGACGTAGCGCAGATAGCAGGTAATCATGGCGTTGGTTTCTGTTTGTGTTTGTGTTCCGGATTGGGCGTTAAGCGATGGTAAGTCAATTCGCGGGTAAGCAGCGCAGACGTCACGCTCAGCGGGTTTGCGAACGCACTACCCTCGTTGCATCGCATCGCAGGGCGAACGCCAATTGCATCCTTGCGCTTTTTGACTACCATCCAGTTAGATCAGGTTTCAATGCTCCTACGACGATGCTCAGCCGCGCGCGTCACCTCCGCCGCTTTACTGAACGCTTTGCTTCACGCGTCTGCGCATGTCCATCGCATGTGCGCGGCGCCGCGTTGACGACTACTGCGTTGCTGGCGCTCGCCGTGACTGGCTGCACCTTCACGCTGCCGCAACGACCGGTCGTCGTCGAGACGCCGGTGGCCGCCATCAACAGCGCGACGCTCGATCAGTACCGCAGCGCCGTTGCTCAACGCATCGTCGAGCGCAATCCGTCCTATGTGCTGCGCGGCACGCCGCAAGCGATGCTGCGCTCGCTGGTGGTGGTTTCGTTCACTGTCGACAGCAACGGTCAGGTGGTCCAATCGGCGGTGTATCGCACCAACGGCGACGATGAAGCCGAAAGCACCGCGCTTGCAACGTTGCGCCGAGCCGCGCCGCTGCCGCAGCCACCCGGCAAATTGCTGAACAGCCGTGGCCAGCTCGAACTGTTCGAAGACTGGCTTTTCAACGACGACGGCAAATTCCAGCTGCGCACGTTCGCGTCACCGCAAGCACAGACCATCAACTGAATGCGGCTGACGGCAACCCGCGATAAATCAGGCCACCAACCAGGCGCCAGGCCTGGCGATGGGTCAAGCGATAGACCAGGCAACAGGCCATGCGCCGCCTTGCTGCGCTGCGACCGCGCTCGCTATAATTTTCCGACTCCTCCCTGAGCCTTCCGGCACGGCTGTCGCCGCCCGCTCACCCGCCGGCGCGCCAGGTGCTGGGCGCCCGATTGCAGCGCCGCCGCGCCATCCGCACGCGCTGCCTGCTTGACGCCCAGACTGCTCTTACCGGCTACCGACCTGGTTGGCGCCTGCCCGGCGATGAGCGCCCGGCGCTGAATCGGCCGCCCAGCCCCTGGCGCGCCGCGTGCTCGACGCCTGCAACGCACCCGGTGATTCCCTGATACCGACGCTTTCGGGCACGTCCGCCGCCGGCTGCCGTTGTAAGCTGTCGCGCATCGCTGTGCATCGTTGACTTCATCGCGCGTGGCCTCGCCAAGCCAGCGAGGCGCGCCGAGGCGCACGCCCCTGAACAAACATGCCGCTTGAACCCACGCTGTCCGTCAACGAAGCCAGGCGGCGTCACGAAACAAGGAGAACCTGCATGTCCACTTCGCCGATTTCCGCGGCCCAGCCCAATGCAAGCGGGCAAAACAGCAGCGCGCGGATTATCTTCGCGAGCTTCATCGGCACCGCGATCGAGTTCTACGATTTCTACGTCTACGCGACCGCCGCGGCACTCGTCATCGGACCGGTGTTTTTCCCGCACGGCTCGGCGACCGCTCAAGCGTTGTCGGCCTTCGTCACGTTCGGCATCGCGTTCATCGCGCGGCCGATCGGCTCGTTCCTGTTCGGTCATTTCGGCGACCGGATCGGCCGTAAATCGACACTGGTCGCGTCACTGCTGGTGATGGGCTTGTCCACCACGCTGATCGGTCTGGTGCCGGGCTACGATTCGATCGGCAGCCTTGCGCCGATCCTGTTATGCATTTTGCGCTTCGGTCAGGGCATCGGCCTCGGCGGCGAATGGGGCGGCGCCGCGCTGCTCGCCACCGAGAACGCGCCGGCGGGCAAGCGCGGCTGGTTCGGCATGTTTCCGCAACTCGGGCCGTCGATCGGTTTTCTGGCGTCCAACGGTCTGTTCTTCGGCCTCGCGCTGTCGCTCTCCGACGAGCAATTCCGCAGCTGGGGCTGGCGCGTGCCGTTCCTCGTCAGCGCGGTGCTGGTCGTGCTCGGCCTGTATGTGCGTCTGAAGATCGCGGAAACGCCGGCCTTCCAGGCGGCCATCGAACGCAAGGAACGCGTGAAGGTGCCGATCGCGACGCTGCTCTCGCAACACTGGCGGCCCACGCTGCTCGGGGCACTGGCGATGGTGGTTTGCTACACGCTGTTCTACAACGCAACGACGTTCTCGCTGTCGTACGGCGTGTCGGTGCTGCACATTCCGCGGCCGACCTTCCTCGGCATGCTGTGCATCGCGGTGGTGTTCATGGCGCTCGCCACACCGCTGTCGGCATGGGCCAGCGACCGCTATGGACGCAAGCCGGTGCTGATCGCAGGCATCATCGCGGCGATCCTGTCCGGCTTCACGATGGCGCCGCTACTCGGCAGCGGCCAGACGCCGCTGGTGCTGCTGTTCCTCGTGATCGAACTGTTCCTGATGGGCGTGACCTTCGCGCCGATGGGCGCGTTGCTGCCGGAACTGTTCCCGACCAACGTGCGCTACACCGGTGCAGGCGTGTCGTATAACCTCGGCGGGATTCTCGGCGCATCAGTGGCGCCGTATATCGCGCAAGTCCTGGCCGCGCACGGCGGACTGAGCTGGGTGGGCGCGTATGTATCGATCGCCGCGGCTGTCAGCATGATCGGCGTGCTGTGCATGCGCGAGACACGCGATACGCGCTTGATGTAAAGAGGGTACGCGCCGCGTGCTGGGTAACTTCCCGGTCTTGCGTGCCTTTTTGACTTGCCTATACTCGGGTCGAATAACCCTTTGGCGAGCAGCGAGGCCCGGATGAACATTCATCTCCACAACGCGGACGTCGTAGTGATCATTGCGCTGGCGTTGCTGTGTTCGCTGCTGCTGGCGTTGCGCTTTCGCCCGGCGACCTGGAAAGGCATCGTGGTGGAAGCACTGGCCGCGAACGCGGCGGCGATCACCGCCGTGATCGCTTTCGAAATGCTGCTGGCGTAAGCGTTGCGGGCCGCCTCACGAGGCGGCCCGCACCACGGTTGCGACTGCCGGAGCCCATGCGGGCCAGTGGCGGTCGCATGCTTCAGCGCTGGACATGCGCTGCGAGCCGTTTGCCGTTACCGATAGTAGTAGCCGTGATGGTAGTAGCCGCCACCGCCATAGTAATAACCCGGCGCCGGGGCGACGATGCAGCCGCCGAGCGCCGTGGCCAGCAGCGAGCCTGCGATCAGAGTCAGGATCAAGCGTTTCACGTTGTTCTCCCTTATGTGTCAGAGTCATTCGAGCCAAACCCCGAATGACTCGATTGAACACGACGCCGCCTCGTGCAAGCGTTGCGATTTGTAAGGGAAGATCACCAACGTGTTACACGATTGCACCCTGTAACCGGCCAGGTTGCCGAGCGTGGCCGCGACCGATTCACGTCGGAGAAGAACACCGCCTATGCTGCATTGAACGCACTGACCCGGCGCAGGCCCAGCCGGCGGCGGGTGCGCGGATAAGGCTGCCGACAAAGCGCATGAATTAGCCGCGCTCGCGTATTACGCCGCGAGCCGCGGTAAACGGAAAACAGCGCGCGTCGCCAATCAGGTGCTCAACGAAAAGCGACAGATTTAACAGGCGTGTAATGCGCCACGCCTCTTTTCTTTTGATCAACGGTTTGCGCGAAAGCGAGACAGGGGTGCTCAGGCCGCGGCGGCGCCGCGCTCTGTTTCGATGGCGTTCGGATCGGTACACACGTAGTCGATTGCGTCGAGTGCTGCGCTGATCGACGGCACCGAACGGCCGTCGCCGATGGAGATCGAACGGAACGGCGCTTCAATGCCGCAATGCGACGGCGACGTTGCGACGAAGATCATCACCGTGCGCTTCTGCAATGCATGCGAGAGGTGGACGAAGCCGGTATCGGTGCCGACCACCAGCGCGCAAGCATCGATCATCTGCGCGATTTTGGTCACGCTCATCTTCGGCAGGACGGTTGCGCCCGGCACCTGCGAGGCAATCTCCTGCGCCTCGGCTCGCTCTCCCTCCGAGCCCCACGGCAATACCACCTGAAAACCGCGCCCGGCCAACTCGCGGCCGACCGTCACCCAATGGGGAATCGGCCACTTCTTATCGTCTTTGGACGTGGCATGAAACAGCGCGGCGACCGGCGCGCTGTCCGGCGCGAACGGCGCCGCGGCTGGATCGGGCAGACGCAGATTGTAGATCGCCGGCCCTTCGACCTCATAGCCGAGCGCTTGACCCGCGCTGATACGCATACCGTGCCACGCATTGCACGGCGGACGCGGACCGAAGCGGCCGGTATAGGCAAACGCGGCGCCGCGCTCGCCGAGATCCTGCGACTGGTACCCGATACGCTGCGACGAGCGCGCCAGGAAGGCGATGATCGCGCTCTTGTAGACACCGTGAATGTCGACGATGAAATCGTAGCGGTACGCGCGTAATTCGGCGATCGACGCAGCGATCGCCTTGAAATCAGCCCACCGGCGCGCTTTCTTGAAGCGGCGCAGCGGCGCGCACAGCACGCGATCCACGCCCTTGCTCCATTGCACCACTTCGGCGAATGCTTCGTCAGCCGCCCAGTCCACCTGCACGCCGGGATAGGCGCGTTTGATGTCGGCGACAACCGGCAGCGCCTGCACGATATCGCCGAGTGATGTGACCTTGACGATAAGGACTCGCTTCATTGAAGACCTGTTAGTTGTTCAAACATCGAACTATTTTAGCCGACGATTGGGGTAATCGACGCTGAAGGCCGCAGCACGCGATGCGGTTCTCAATACGACGCGTTACATTTACGCGTCATTCATTACAAATACCTCTTTCACCCTATTTCAAAATTCTTTCAATCAGTTTAACCAATCCAGCGGTGGCTATAATTCACCCTTTGCTCAAGCACACACCATGTTCCGGGCGCCTCTCCCCCTCTCCAACGGCATCGCGCGCCGCGCAAGACGCCTGTGGCGGCAATACGGTGTGTTCTGGCTCGGCGCGATCGCCGTCGGTCTGATCGCGGTTCTGTACGCAAGACTGATCGATTGGGGCTACAACGAATTCCGCGCGATGCAGCAGCAGCACGCGTGGGCGCCGTTGATCGTCACGCCCGCAGTCGCGGCGCTGGCCGTCTGGCTCACGCGCACGTTCTTTCGCGGCGCGGAAGGCAGCGGCATTCCACAAGTGATCGCCACCTTGCATGCGAAGCCCGGCGAATACGGCGCGCGCCTGCTGTCGCTGCGAATTCTGGCCGGCAAGATCGCGGTGTCGTTTCTGGCGATTCTCGGCGGCTTGACGATCGGCCGCGAAGGGCCGACCGTGCAGGTCGGCGCCGCGTTGATGTTCAATCTGCGGCGGCTTTATCCGCGTTCGAACGCGCTGATCGAGCGGCAACTGGTGCTGGCCGGCGCGGCAGCGGGCCTGTCCGCGGCGTTCAACACGCCGCTGGCCGGGATCGTCTTCGCCATCGAGGAATTGACGCGCAGCTTCGAAGCGCGCGCGAGCGGCGTGCTGATTACCGCGATCATTATCGCCGGCGTGATCGCGCTCGGGCTGAACGGCAACTACACCTACTTCGGCACCATCCAGATCGGTGCGCACTTTCCCGATCTGCTGGCGGTGGCAGTCTTGCTCACCGCGATCATTACCGGCATCGCCGGCGGCGTGTTCGGCTGGCTGCTGCTGAACACCGCGCGCTGGATTCCGGCGCAGCTGCGCAAGATGCACGGCGAACGGCCGGTCGCATTCGCCGCGCTGTGCGGTTTCGCGATCGCGGTGGTGGGCCTGATCTCGGGCGGCACGACCTTCGGCAGCGGCTATGCGGAAGCGCGCGGCCTGCTCGAAGGGCACGAACACCTGTCGATGTTCTACCCGTTCCTCAAGATGATCTCGATGGTCGGCTCGTATCTGCCGGGGACTCCCGGCGGCATCTTCGCGCCGTCGCTGTCGATCGGTGCAGGCTTCGGCAATCTGCTGCACGGGGTGTTCGATTCGATGCAGTTGCCGATGCTGATCGCCCTCGCGATGGTCGGCTATCTGGCCGCCGTCACGCAGTCGCCGATTACGTCGTTTGTAATCGTGATGGAGATGATCGATGGTCACGCTCTGGTGATTTCGCTGATGGCTACGGCGCTGATCGCGAGCCGCGTGGCGCGCTTCTTCGCTCCGCCGTTGTATGAAGCGCTGGCGGAGCGCTATATGGCGCCGCTGCCGAAACCGGCGCCCGAGCCGGTGCCGGAAGTGCCAGAAGTCGAGGCGCCCGAGCCTGCCGCGGCCGCAACGGTCGATGGCGACACCCCCGCTGCAGACAACCCCGGCGCCGCACGTCAGTAGACAACCACCGCCGGCGCGCGCAGATACACCGGTCGCGCCGGCACCACCACGCAGCCGGCCAGCACGACCGCCGCCACGGCGATCGGAAACAGATTCTTTTCATGACGCGTTCCTCGCAAACGCAGACGAGCGTCACGCCAACCGTATGCCTCGCGCCTGCGTCATCAAACTGCCGGCGGCGGCGTGGCGGCGCGAGTAGTGGCACAAACGGCGGCACGCGAGAAAGGCGCTTACGAGCCCTACTCCATCACGTCAGATCGACGAAACGAAGCAAGGCGCGCAGCTCAAGTGGAGCAAACGGAAACCGAGCGCGAAGCAGAGCGACGCAAGCCCGTGGAGGATCAGGCCTGCGGTATTTCGATCTTGACCTCGAGCACTTCGAGGTCGTCCTGGCGTTCGAGACTCACGCGAATATCGTCGTGGGAAATCTTCACGTACTTCGAAATCACGGCGACCAGTTCGCGTTGCAACGCAGGCAGGTAATCGGCAGGCGCATGGCCGCCGGCGCGCTCGTGCGCGATGATCAACTGCAGGCGTTCCTTCGCTACCGACGCGGACTTCTTCTTCTCGCCCAGCAAAAACGAAAGAATCGACATTACGTGCGCTCCCCTTACTTGGTGCCGAAGAGGCGCTGCAGGAGGCCTGGCTTCTGGTAATCGGTAAAGCGAAGCGATTTCTGCTCGCCGAGGAAACGCGACACGACATCCTTATAGGCTTCGGCGACGTCCGTGCCGTCCATGTGCACAGCGGGCAAGCCCTGGTTCGACGCATGCAGCACCGCCTCCGATTCGGGAATCACGCCGATCAGGTCGATGCGCAGAATTTCCTGGATGTCGGTGAGCGACAGCATCTCGCCTTCGCTGACGCGCTTCGGGTTGTAGCGGGTGATCAGCAGATGTTCCTTGATCGGCTCCTTGCTTTCGATCGCGCGCTTGGTCTTCGACGACAGGATGCCGAGGATACGGTCCGAGTCGCGCACCGACGACACTTCCGGGTTCGTCACGATCAGTGCTTCATCGGCGAAGTGCATGGCCAGCAGCGCGCCCGATTCGATACCCGCCGGCGAATCGCAGACGATGTATTCGAAGTCCATCGCGATCAGATCGTTGATGACCTTCTCGACGCCTTCCATGGTCAGCGCGTCTTTGTCACGCGTTTGCGAGGCCGGCAGGATGAACAGGTTCTCGCACTTCTTGTCCTTGATGAGCGCCTGGTTCAGATTCGCTTCGCCCTGGATCACGTTGATCAGGTCGTACACCACACGGCGCTCGCAGCCCATGATGAGGTCGAGGTTACGCAGGCCGACGTCGAAGTCGATCACGGCGGTTTTGCTGCCCCGCAGCGCGAGGGCAGATGCAAAACTCGCGCTCGTGGTCGTCTTGCCCACGCCACCCTTGCCCGAAGTCACCACAATGATTTTTGCCATTACCCTTACCTTGTGTTCGTCAAATTCGTCAATTATGTACGGTCATATTTAGCATGCAACGGCGCGTGCCGGAACCGTTCTGGGCAGCGCGCGCTTCACGCGAATCAGGTGAGCCGCAACGGTTCGATCATCAGTTTTTCTTCTTCGAGCCAGATCTGCACCGGCTTGCCGAGCACGTCGGCAGGCAGCGGGTTCTCGGTCGTTCGATAGATGCCCGCGATCGAGATCAGTTCCGGCTCGAGACACGTGCAGAAAATGCGCGCGTCATGATTGCCCTGCACGCCGGCCAACGCCCGGCCGCGCAGCGGCGCATAAATATGGATGTTGCCTTCCGCGATGACCTCGGCGCCGTAGCTCACCAGACCGAGCACGACCAGATCGCCCTTTGCGTAGATGCGCTGGCCGGAGCGCAACGGCTTGTCGACCACCATCGTTTGCGATGAGGTGGCAAGGCGTACGGGCTCGGCGGCGGGTGCGGGTTCGACCGCGGCAGCCGCGGCCGGCGTGCCGGTTTCGGGCGTACCGGCAGCGGACGTGTCGGCGTCTGCGAAAAGATCGGCCGGCGGCGTGGCCGTCGCGGCGGTAGCAACCGGCGCCGCAGCGGCCGCGTTCGCGGTCTCTTCGTCGGCGGATTTCGCGGCGGCGCCGCGGCGATCGCGCGCTTCGAGCAACGGCAACGCCGATTCGGCCGCCCATGTCTGTTGCGCGTTGGCGACCACGCCGACCGGGCGCATACGCACGCTCTCGAGCAACTGCGCGATCTCGGCGAGCGGCACGCGTTCGTTCTCGGCGAGGCGCCGCACGTCGAGCGCGACGACGTCGTTAGCGAAAAATTCCGGGGTCGCCTCGAAACGCCGCGTCAGTTCGGCACGCATGGCTTCGAGGTCGGTTGTCTTGACCACGAACAGGAGCGTGTCGACGGAGCCGCTGCGGAGTTCGAAAAAGGGCGATTTCTTGGGCGACATAGCGTTCGGCAAAAAATTTTGCGTATTTTACAGGCGTCCACGCGGGCGGCGAGCTTTTTTACCGACGGAACGCGCCGCCACGGCCGCGCCTGAACCACTCGACGGGCCACGAGCGCTGTACAGACGCAGATGGGACTTGAGCGGCAGGCTGCTGCGCGCCGCTCGCGGGATCACTACTGAAACACCTGAGACGTAGTCGGCACGTGGCGCACCAGCAGGCTTTCCGCCTGCTCGGGTGCACGCGCGACGCGGCGATGGTCGCCAGTCGGGCCGAAGCCGAGCGCCTCGTAGAAGCGCATTGCATTGCGGTTGGCATCGGCGACCCATGCGTAGATTTCCATCGCGCCTTCGCTCGCGAGCCAGGCGCTGGCCGTGTCGACCAGCAGCTCGCCGCCCCGCAGATGACGCACGGCCGGCGCCACCCATAACTCGCAGACGAACGCGCGGCGCGCCGCGGTGTCGTCGAAATGTGCTTCGATCAGTCCGGCGGGATGGCCCTCGGTATAGAGGATGAAGCTGGTGGCGGTGATGGAAACAGCACGTGAGGCGGCGGTGAAGTCGAAGCTGGCGGCATCTGCCGACAAAGCGTCCTCGAGCGTTTCGCCGAAGGCATAGGGCGCCTCCCGCAGCGACGCAGTACGGAGTTCGCGAAAAACGGCGCCCTGATCAGCGGCGATACGGCGAACAGTCAATGACGGACTCATGCAGACGAAAACCCCTTGAAATCCTAAGGCGTAGCTTTAACCGAACCGGCGCGCGAGTCAAATCCTTATTTGCAGGACGGGATAGCGGCACGGGACCACAGCACAGGAGCCGCGCGCAATCTGCGCAGCGTTTCGCACGCCCGCAACCGGCCCTGCCGGTTCGGGCGCAGCGTGCAGGCGACGCGCTCAGGGCGCCTCGTAGTCGCCGGTGCCGTCCGGCCACGGCGTGAGCAGCTCGTAGCCCTCTTCGGTCACGGCGACCATGTGCTCCCATTGGGCCGACAGCGAACGGTCCTTGGTGACCACGGTCCAGCCGTCGCGCTGCACCGTGGTGCCGGCGCGGCCCGCGTTGATCATCGGTTCGATCGTGAAGACCATGCCGGGTTTCAGGCGCACGCCCTGGCCTGGCTGGCCGTAGTGCAGCACTTGCGGGTCTTCGTGGTAGACCTTGCCGATGCCGTGTCCGCAGTAGTCGCGCACGATCGAGAAGCCGTCGCGCTGCGCGATCTTCTGGATCGCATAGCCGACGTCGCCGAGCGTCGCGCCCGGCTTCACCTCGCGGATGCCGGCCAGCATCGCTTCATAGGTCGTGTCGATCAGCTGACGCGCCACCGTGCTCGGCTGGCCGACGCAGTACATACGGCTGGTGTCGCCGAAGTAGCCGTCCTTGATGATCGCGACGTCGATGTTGATGATGTCGCCGTCCGTCAGGATTTCGCTGCGATTGGGGATGCCGTGGCACACGACCTGATTGACCGAGGTACAGACCGTCTTCGGAAAGCCCAGGTAGCCGACGTTCGCCGGAATCGTCCTTTGCGTGTTGACGATGTAGTCGTGGCACAGCGCGTCGAGTTCGTCGGTGGAGACACCGGCCTTGACGTGCTCGCCGATCATCGCGAGCACGTCCGCGGCGAGGCGGCCGGAGATGCGCAGCTTGGCGATGTCGTCGGGAGTCTTGTAGGTAATGGCCATGAATTCGGTCGATGGGATCGGTGTGGGTCGATGTGGGTCGATGTTTTAAACACGCGCCGCACGCATTGCGGCGGTGCGATTCGCGCTCGGGCGCGCAGAACCGGCCTTGCCGCCATGCGAGCAGGCAGTGCGAACTGGCTCACGCCGGTTTTCGATCGGACAATTGTACAGAGGATCGGCGGGCGCCCCGGCGAATCCCGCAGATACGCGGCAGATGACCCTCAACGAGGCTCGTGCAGCCAGCGCACATGAAATTCGTTGGGATCGGTGTGGATCTCTAGCGCGGAATGTTGGCTGGACACGCGATGGCGCGTCGGTCAAGGCGCTTGCCGGTGCGTCTCCAGGCGCCATCCAGCGATGCAACACACCGAGTTGGACGACCCTAATGGGTCACGGGCACGACCGCCATGTGGCGCGGTCGTACCCGTCACACCTACCTCATGCGAGGTGGTTGTCCCCGCAGACAAACAAACCGCTTCAGCGCACCGGAATGATCAGATGCTGCCCGATCAGGATGAGATTAGGGTTCGGCAGGTTATTGCGCTTCTGCACTTCCACATATCGCGTGCCGCTTCCCAACTGACTCGCGGCGATCGCGTTCAGTGTGTCACCCGAGCGGACCACATACGTCTTCTCGCCGCTCGTCGCCGCGGTGGTGACCACCTGGTTGCTGATGAAATATTTGCGCAGCAGGTCGAGGTACTCGGGGGATTGCTTGACCTTCGCGATCGCCGAGTTCAGGTAGATCAGGAGCGCGCTGTCTTCCTTGCGCACGCCGATTTTGTACGACAGGCTGGAGCCGTCCAGCTTCGTGACCGCGAACGTCAGGTCGGTGTCCTTGATCTCCGACACGCCGAACGGATAGTCGTAGACGATCGCGTCGACTTGATGCCCGTCCAGGAAGTGCGCCATCCAGGACCGCTGCCCTTCGATGCTCGCATCCGACAGTTCGACGATTTTGCTAGCCGGAAACGCTCTCTGGGCAAACGCTTTCACATCGGGATCGCCTTGCAGGATACCGACCGTTTTGCCCGACAGATCAGCCGCTGAGCGAACCGGCGAACCCTTTGCGACGATCAACGAATAGCCGAAGTCCTCCACATACGGAATCGAGTAGACGACGCCGCTTGGGGTGTTGTCGGGGAAGGTCAGACCGTCCATTGCAACGTCGACTACAGCGTTGCCCTGCTTGTCGGTCTTGGTCAGTTGATCCGGGACCGCGGGATAGGTGTCCACGCCGTGATGCGTGTCGACCTTGACGCTCGGATGGTCGCCGGAGGTGAACTCTTTCTGCGCGAACAGCAGATTGGCGAAGTCGACATTGAAGCCTTGCGGTTTGCCGTTGACTTCCGAGTAAAACGGCCGCGACGGATTTTCGACGCTGACCCGCACGACGCCGTTGCTCAGGATGGACTTCAGCGCGTCCTTATTCGGCACGAAGCCATCCGGATTACTTGGGGCAGGTGTTTTTGCCTCATCGGCTTTGTTCGAGCCGGTGTCCACGCCGTTCACCGACACGGTGTCCTTGTCAGCGCTCTGCCTGGCGTTAAAGGTATTTTTGAGGCCGCCTTCGTGGATGTACCAACCGGCAGCGAGCAAGACCAGAAAAAGAACCGAACCCAGAATTTTCTTCATTTTTGATCGACTTGAGTTATCGAAGGGTCGCGCCTGATTATTTGGATGACGTGGGTGAGCCGAGTTGCTGGGGAGGTGGATTAACTGTGCCCATCTCTGTCGCGGCTTTGGCCTGCTGCACTTCTGCGCTTTCCATCAACGACGTTTCCATTTCGGAAAACGCCTTGTTGACGGAGTTCATCACCGAGTCGAGTGCGGCGTCCGTTTTGATTTGAGCGAATGTGTCGCTGGATTGCATGCCGGCGATCTTGTTCATGCGTTGCGCTGACTGCGACATGTCCCAGAGGGCTTTGGCGCGATCGATCGCATCCGAAAATCGCTTGAGCTCGTCCTGCACCTGTTTATAGCGCCCTTCCCGAAACGCGAGCAGCTTTTTCATCGTCGCGAGTTGGGTTTCGAAACGCGCGACGTCTTCGGGATATTGCTTTTTGAACTGCGCGGTTTTTTCCTCGAAGTTTTTCACCTCGGTGCGGAAGTCCGTGATGCTCTTCTTGAACCGCTCGGCGCCTTCCTGCTTTTCGGCCAACTCGTTGTACAGCGTCTCGATCGGGTTCGATTTCGCTTCGTCCACGAACATCTTGACCTTCTGGTTCGCGAACTTCATGGCAAGAACGGGACCGAAGTTGATCGCCGCGAGCCCGATCACCGCGGCCAGAATCAGGCCGACGAGCCCTTTGACCAACATGATCGCAAGTGGCGCACCGATGGCGATGCACAGCCCGATAATCGCCCACTTGATGACTTTGAATTTCGTGGTGTTCGTGGTCGAGTCAACGACCGAATTGCCGACTGACATTTGAATCCCCTTTCGCACCTTGTTTTACAAAACCGGTTTTGCAAACTGGCTGGGAACATCGTTGTGGCTGTGCGCTTTTTAGCGCCTGCGTTTCGGGCCTGGCGCGTAAACGCTGTATGACTTTACAGGCACAAAGACGACTGGGGAAGCGGCGGTTGTTTTTTACGGTTGCGGGCGGGAATCGTTTTGTCGTGCAGTGGTCGACAACCCGAAGTGCGCCTATCAAAAAGATATCAGTTATTTTTCGAAATGCTTTCATATCGAACTTGTTAGCGGCGGCATGCAAAACGCATTGTCTGCGCTAAGGCTTTGCGTTTCTTTGGCGGTTTCAAATACCAAGTGCAACAGCCGGGTCGATAACAATACCTTGCTTTGCGCAGGTATCAATGAAGACCTCTCCGGGCCTGCGCCAGCCGAGCGTTTTACGAGGGCTTCGATTCGGGTTCAATTCGATCGCGTCATGCTCGCGCAGCGAGAACTTTGACAGGTCGGCGCCCTTGGGCAGGAACTGGCGTAGCAGACCGTTGGTGTCCGCTCATGCAGGCAGCGAATTTCCGGCACAGCGTTAAACGCGTACTGACGACGGTCAAGACGAGCCATGCATCTCAGGACGGATTGAAGATCGCCGATGCTGACGGTAGCGAAGGCTTCTTTCTGGTCGAAATCGAGGCGCAACGCAAGCCCGAACGTCACGCATGCAAACAAGAAGTGGCGCAAAGTTTGAAACAAATGTTGCCGTCAGCACCCGACAATTCTTAAGACTTATCCCATCTACTCGTACCCTATTTTTAAGTAGTGTGGACTGCCTGAATGACTCAACTGAAGACTTGAGCATGACGCAACAGGCAGCAAACGAAACATTGCATCTTTTCGTGACAGGCCGGGAATCTGTTCACCATCGCGAACCGCACTTCTGTACCTTGCCTGACGCGGAGTTGTGGCAAGCATGCAGGATGAAGGTCTTGATTCACGAATGTACGCACTTCACCGATACCTTCAATTCCGATGATGTGATGTACGGCCAAGGTACCGGCATGAAGTATTGGGCACCTTCCGACCCAGATGGGGCGATAAGGAACGCAGACAGCATTGCGTGCTACGTTGCTCACTTCGATAAAAAGCTGTGGTGAGATATGAGACTGAACTCGATGTTTCCGTTGTTCGCTGCGAGCGCGTTGACGCTTGCGCAAATCGCGTTTGGTAACGCTCAGGCTGGTACCGTTATGGAGTTTACGCAAGCTAGGTTGCCGCTCAATTCCGTTGATATTCCGAATGCCGCCAGGTTGAAGATAGCTGACATGGTGTTGGAAGCCCGCAAGTGGCCGGATGTTCAGATACGCGGCATTATCGAAGCCAACGCATACGTGCGTGAGACAAACCCGCAAGCGCTAATCGAAAAGCGCGCCGCTGTTCTCAAAGCGTACTTGCTACAACTTGGCATCAAGGAGGAAAATTTTTGGGTTGAACCGCATGTGCTCACCGAGGAAATGGCTCGAAACTCCAAAGGTGAACTCGATATTCATCAGATTGGGGTAACGCTCGTTCCTATCTGTCAGGGAGGTTGTGCGCGTCTCTGTCACGATCCCCGTGTGACACCGACTTCAAAAGCAATCGTCAACTGACCGTTGGAAAAGGGTTGCAGCATTCTTGGCTGTAACCTGCAATAGCCTAGACTAAATCTGACAGTGGTCGGTTTCTCGTGCTGTTGCGCGTGGACGCGGAGGACGTAGTCCGAAGCGGCAACGCGCGCGGCGAGCTGTGGGCGTCAGTTGGCGCAAACATGCTATGCCCACGCTTCCATGAGCGGGCGGCGCTGCTCCAGCAGGTCGGTGTGACCTTGCCCCGGTGCAATCCCAGCATCTTTGCCGCAGGCGGGGCAGGCTTTCGTGCCAGACACAGACCCATCGCCCGCGTTTGCCCACGCCTCTTGGACCGTCCGTTTACCGAATCCGGAAGGGCGAGACGTTACGCCGGCGTCACCTGCGGCACCGTTTGTGGCAACAAATCGCTATTCGCTCCACTGCCTCCAGTCGATCAGGTATTTTCTTGACGCATCGCCAAGTTGATTGTCAATCCGCTTCCACAGGACAGCATCACTGGAAGCTCGCGAGTAAAGAGCTTCCAGGAGACCTGTCGCCACGAGTGTTTTGAGACCAGTATCGCTAGTACTCATGTTGTGTGTCGGACCCGCCTGGTTGGCAAGGTTACCGCAGCGATATCTTTTCCGGTTCAGCGCGAAACTTGTCCTCGATCGCACTAACGCAGTTCATGAACCGGGTGCGAAACACGCCAGAATTGTCGCTCGGCGGGGCGAGCCCGTCCGATGTAACGGTCCATCCGCTGGACGTACGAACGGCATCGAGATCGAAAGACTGGGCCGATCCACTCTCAAGGATTACCGTCTCACGCAAATGACCGCTCGCCGAACGGATGATAGCCTCGCAGCCCTGCTGGAGCCGACCTGGACGGTGAGCGTGAGCGCCGACCGGGCCACCGCTATCAGACGCTATGTTGTACATCCGAAACGACTCGAACTGTGATGGCATCGCTGCAGCGACGAAGTTGACGTCGGCATCTGAAACGCCGTTGCTGCATCCGGCCAGGGCTCCGATCAAGGCCACCAGTACGATGCGAGTGCGAACGTCCCAGAAGGCGCACAAGCCATCCTTGTGTCTCATGTCCAGATGTCCCACGATAGGGAATTGATTTGGCCGCAAAAGAGCGGCCCGAAGACCTTCCTCTCAGCCAAATCAGGGGAAATCAGAGCGGCGATTGAGGCGTAGGGACGACTTGAGTGCGCAGACGAAGTCTCCTACGTATAACGACCAAGTCGAAAAATACTTTAGGCCGAAAACAAGTTCAGGCGACCTGCACCTCGACGGCCGGCCCCGAAGGGCGAGTACTGTTTGTCGCGCTGAGATAACACCGCGGGGCACGTGCATCCGAATCATCCGCGCAATCAGCCTGTCTGCTCATACGGCCGCGCCTCGAAAGAAGCCGGCAGCGAACATCGACCGAAGGATTCGGGCCTTTCCGAAGACCCTGCCGGAACCTGATAGGGGCGCCTGATTGAACTGGCTGACTCCTAAATGGACGGTTGACCGGACATAGGGTTTTTCCCCACTAAAAACATTGAAACGGAATGCCGTAATGCACGTCGATTCAATTCATACAGTGACGACGAGTCGAACATGGAAAAGCAAACGTTTGCTCAATTACTGTGGCTACTAATACCCGTGAGCCTTGTCGGTTCGACCGCGATCAAGGGCTTCGACAGATGGTTGTTGCGCCGGGTGCATCGGATGAATAGAACGCCGGCATGCCTTCGTGATCGCGAGTTTTAAGGTGACCGCTACTTGCCGGGTGCTGGCATCCTTATCGGCCCGCTGAGGAACGTGCTACATGTTCGACGCCGAAATTGCCGCGACGCTCCTGAACCGGTGGCACCGTAAGGGTGCGCACCCGGGAGACCCGTCGCCCCTGGAGCTCTTGCAGGAAGGCAAGCTGCATTTCACGCATGAAGGCGGCGACGTTCACGCGGACGATATTGCCGCAGACCGGCGTCTTCGCGTTGAATGCCTGACGTTCGCCGATGGCTCCCGTGCCTTGCGCGTCACCGACGCGGGTGGACAAAGCGGCTGGACGCGATGGACTGCTGCCGAGCCGGTCTGAAGGCTCGAAATGAGCACCCGTCCCGGAAGATGCGCCGGCCGTGGTGCACGCAGTCCCATGCTCGACGAACTGACAGGAGTACCGGCTTGCAACCCACGGTGGCAGCATGAGTAATAAGGGTTTACACCGATAAAAATATGCATGAAGCACGCCGTAATACTTGGTTACTACATCCATGCCGGCCGATCGGACATGAAAACGCTAACGTTTGCGCAGAAGCTGTGGCCGCCTCTGTTCCTGACCATTGCCGGTCTGACGGCGATCACGACGTTTGACGCCTGGTCGTTGCGCCCAGGTCCGTATCGAAGAGGCACAGGTCATCGCGGCATTTCGCCCGGAACCCGACGGCCAGGAGCAACGAAGCCGTACTCACCACCCGGTATCGATGGAGATAGCCGATGTCGACATGGCCTGATCGCACTCTGAGTTGGCTCTTCGTCCTCACCTACGTCCTGATAGTGGTGTGGCTAAATTACCTGTAGCGGATGTTGCGCCACGTGTAGCGCGTTGTGCCCCAGCGGATGCCTGAGCGCCATCGACATCGCGAAGGATGATGGACACAGCCACTGACCTCTTCCGAATGAGGTGTCTGCCGCAGTCCACGACAGCCCATGGGACATTCCGGGTTTCAGAGGGTCACGCAAGGAGACGGACGTGAACATGGTGAAGACGGAGATCGGACAACTGGAGAAGGCGCTGAGCGCGCTGGTTCATCGCCCCTGGCTCATGCGTCGCGACTACTGGGCATCGCAGATCGAATGCCTGCTAGGACGCCCCGGTCTGTCAGCGCCGGATCGGCAACGATTACGCGCGCTACTCGACCTGCTCGGCACCCCCGTCGCGGAATGTCGTGTCCCAGTACAGCCATGACACGCGTCACCGGCATCTCGCAAACACCGCTCCCGATGGCACATTTACACCGCTCGGCTAATTCCTACCTCTCCGCCTATTCCTCTACGGGTCTCATGACTTCGTCGAGAACGGGCTCCGCGATCGCACCTCTGGCGGACCTGTCGAAGGCATCCTGATGACGCATGCGCAACCGGACTGCAGCGACGGTTGCGTCGTGCCGTCACCAGAGGTCATCACTGCGCTCAAAGACCTCTACATTGTCTCGAGCGCTCTCGCGCAGCGCGGCGCTTACGCCCAGGAAATCCGCGACGTCCAATGGAGGACAATGGCTCAACGAGCTCACGAAGCGAAGACGGCACTCGACCAGCACGGAGAGAGAGCTGAAACGCATGCGATTGTGGTGCTTCGACAAATGACAAAGGTTTGCCAGAATCTGGTTGATCGTCATGCAGCCCGCCAGGAGATCCCCGTCGCCGTATGGCGTGAAGTGGGCAGGCTCGGGCGCGACGCGTACGAGTGCGTCAACCTGACCGCCCCCCGCGAGCGACGCGCCGACGCATGAGTCCCGCGCCATTCATGCCGACGTACCGTGCCGGGCTCGAAGCGGACCGGCTCGCGCAACGCGTCCGGCATGTCGTCCCCCACAACCTGGCTGACCCAAGGTCCGCCGCCCTTTGATGTCTTCGAGACGCAAGCGTCCGACGATGGAGCTTTGCTCCCAACGTCCGAACAAAAACTGAACGACGCGCGATTGCTGCTGCGCCGACGTTCACTGGCGCGCCGCAGGTCCCGCCATCCGCACTTCGAACATCGTTGCGAGGTGGAATCCAGGATGCCTGCTTATCAGCAGGAAAGGCGTACAGGGTCGTCTTTCCTGCAGGAGCCGGCTAAAAATCAGTGTGAGCCCGCGAGCCCGCTTTCCAGCTGGCTCTGGAGTTGGCGTACCTGCCGCTGCGCGGACCGCAGCTGGGCCTGGGCGGCCGCCTTCTGCTGCGCGAGGGCCGCGGCTTCGACACGCGTCCTCTGCTGCTGGTCGGCGACGATTGCCTGCTGCTGACCCGCTACGTCGAGGTCGGCCTGGAGGCGGTTCGCACGATCCTGCGACAACCCGATCATCCGCTCCGTGAAGGCCTTTTGCGCCTCGAGCCGCGTGCGGCGGATTTCGACGTCGGACAACTGCACGGTCTGGCGTACGAAGTCCTTGTAGATAAGGTTTGCGCGCGTTTCGTCCTGCGTCTTGATGACACGCCAGAAGTGCTTCTGCTGGAACAGCGCGACGTAGTAGGTCATTTCCTTGCCGTAGAACAGCAGGCTTGAACCGTAGCTGCCGTTGTACGCCGTGCGCAACTCGCTCAGGTCTGAACCCCGAATCATCTGTTGCAGCTCCGCGACGTTGCCGGCAGCGGATTGCTTCGCCTCGTCGGTTGTCAGCACATCGGTTTGCGCTTGCTTTGCCTGCGTCGTGTCCGGCAGTGCAGTCGCCGTGCCTGGCCCGGCAACGACGGCAGCGCTCGCGCCGTTATCCCCCAAAGTCTGCGCCTGCACATCCCACACGGCCCCGATCGCGACGAGTGCGGTCACGGCGAGCTTCTGGACAAGAGACAGTTCCAAAGACAGTTTCATATGTTTGCCGGCCTCTGATATCAATAGCAACGAGCGGACAAAATCGCCAACCCCAATTGATGCGGTGAACCCATGCCCACCCGTTAACGGCAATTGTTCGGGAAGGTTGAGGTAACAAACGGGAGATTGGCGGGAAAAATCGAAGTGTGTCGGGCTCGACTGGCGAGCGTTCGGGAAGCCCAGTCTGTGTGCGCCGTCGAGGTTCTGGATGAACGCCTTACTCAAGAATGCGGCACTCGGGCCGATAAGAACATGGGAAGAGTTTCCTTTACGCACGAGTGTTGAATAAAAAATCCCTACATGTCTTGTTTGTGTGACCGTTCGTGCGTTGTCCTGCGTGTTCTGCGCGTTGCGATGCTAGCCAGTGTCTGTGCGGCGGGATGGCCGACTGACGCGCGACCGGCAACCGGACCAGTTCTGGACGGCGAACCTACGCAGCGTGCTGATGCGGATCTGGCTGCACTCCCGCTCGAAGACCTGATGCAGGTAACAGTCAGCACGGCCAGCCGGCTCGAGCAGCCCATCTCGGATGCGCCGGCTGCTGTCGTCGTTTTATCGGCCAAGGACATCCGGGATTTGGCTGGAGAACGCTCGCCGATGCGCTGGCCTCGCTGCCCGGGCTCTATGTCAGTTACGACCGGGATTACGCCTATCTCGGGGCGCGCGGTTTCCAGCGCCCCGGCGACTACAACAGCCGGTTCCTGCTCCTGATAGACGGCGTGCGGACAAACGACGTCCTGCAGAACTCGCCCAGAAACCTGGCGAAGCTGAACCTCGTGCTGCCCGTCTTTGGAAACGTTGCGCGGATTGGCACGGAGATTCGGTGCGTATCGAGCCGACTCGCGGAACAGGGGCATGCGGCCGGCTATTGCCTTGGAAATATGACCATCGGAAGCTCGCGCCTGGTCAGCCATGCAGACGTCTCTTTCTCCGTGTACAACGTCGCCAACGCGCGGTATTCGGACCCGGCCGGTCCAGGGTTCACGCAGGACGTCATAGCGCAGCAAAGCCGGGAATTCGTGGTCAGGCTGGTGTACGGGTTCTGAAATGTCGTTCGCCCGCACGTTCAGCTCCGCAAGCGTACTCGCCTTCGTTATCTGGGCGCAGGTAACCCTGTCGGCTCACGCGCAGGTGGATGAGTCTGCATTGAAGGCAGCTTATATCTACAACTTCACCCAGTTCACTACCTGGCCGCCGGGAAGTCTGTCTGACACCACTCTGCTTGTCTGTGCGAACAGGGACAGCGACCTCGGCGGCGCGCTTTCGAAACTCGACGGCAGAACTGTCGGCGGCCATGCCTGGTCTGTAGTCTCCATGCCGACGAAAAACGGCCAGGGCAGATGCAATGTCATCGTGCTGGAAAGCGAGGAGCAAATATCTCATGCGGCGAAAGACGTTCTCTCGCCGGAGCAGCCCATTCTGGTCATCAGCGACTTCGACACCGGCGACCACACTGCCGTCATCCGTTTGTTCACTGATGAAAATCATCTCCATTTCGACATAGAGAATCAGCAGGCACTGCGCCGACATCTGTCGCTCAGCTCCAAGCTGCTTCGCCTTGCAAGGAATGTCTTATGACGTCCCATGAGGAACAGGCACCAAGTTTGACCCTCGCCCTGGGGCGCCTGAACATCGTTGGCATTGCAATCGCGCTGCTGATTTCCAGCGCAGGACTGCTGGCCTACCAGGCGCTGTCGTTACGAGCCGCGCTCGCCGCTGACGCGCGCTTGCAGGCGGCCATGGTCTCGGCAAATATCACCGCGTCGCTGATGTTTCATGATGAGCAGGCCACCGGCGAGATACTCCGGCCACTTGGCAACGTGCCGTATGTCGAGAGCGTCGCGGTGTTCAATGCGAAGGGGAGCGTCCATGCACGGTATGCCAGAGCAGGAATCTCGGCGCATGAGGCTGACGAAGCGACGCTCGCAAGCAACTTCGCGCCGGACCACTTTTCCCTCAAAGATGTTTTCGTCGCCAACCCTGTCATCCACGACGGCGACGTTCTTGGTACGGTTGTACTTGTCGCGAGCACTGAAGGCATGGTTCGAGAGCTTTGGCAATATGCCGGCTTTCTGCTGGCGGCTTGCATATGCGCGCTCTGCGTATCGTCCGTCGTCACGTCACGCATGAAAGCGCGCGTATCAAAGGCAGAGAGGGAACTCGAATACCTCGCGCGTACAGACCCCCTCACGGACTTGCCAAACCGCCGGGCATTCTACGACGAACTGGCGGCCCGCCTGCGACCGGGAGCCGATGACTGGGCGCAGGTGACGCTGGTGTTGATTGACCTCGATAACTTCAAGATGGTTAACGACACTTTGGGACACGGCGCAGGAGACGAACTACTACGGTCCGTCGCATCCGCCTTGCTGGACGCAGTTCGACCGACAGATGTCGTCAGTCGCATCGGAGGTGACGAATTTGCGGTATTGGCGGTCGACGACGCCGACCGCACCGCGAGTCGTCGCACTGCTGAACGCATCACCACCATGCTGGCGCGGCCATTCGAACTGCAAGGTGGCAGCGTTCCGGTTACAACAAGCGTCGGATTCAGCCGGTTCCCTGACGACGCGATCGACGTTGCATCACTCGTCAGCAGCGCAGACATTGCTCTGTACGCTGCAAAAAGCGGGGGGAAAAATGTCGCGGTCGAGTTCAGGCCGCAGATGACGAAGGATGCCCAGCGACGCGCACGGCTTGAGCGCGAACTGCGCGAAGCGATTGAGCGCGACGCACTTGAGTTGGCCTACCAGCCTCAATACGATTGTCAGACGGGACAACTGGTAGGCGTAGAGGCTCTTGCGCGGTGGACTCATGCATCGGAAGGCAGTATTTCGCCGGCGGAATTCATCCCAATTGCAGAGAACAGTGAACTCATCGTTGCACTGGGAAGATGGGTTATGCGGCGCGCCTGTCACGATGCCGCGCGATGGAACGCCAACGCGAGCAACGCCGCAAGTGTCTCGGTGAACGTATCTGCCAGGCAACTTCGACAGCCCGGGTTTCTCCTCGATGTTCTCGAGGCTCTAAAGGAGAGTGGTCTACCCCCCGGCATGCTGGAAATCGAGCTGACCGAAAGTCTGCTCATGGCCAACATGTCAGTCGCGGTGAACGTGATGAAGCAACTGCGCGCCCAGGGTATTCGCCTGTCTATCGACGACTTTGGGACCGGTTACTCGTCACTGTCCTATCTGCAGTCATTCCCGCTCAACCAGATCAAGATAGACCGCAGCTTCGTCAGGGCACTGCCGCACGCGGGGCAGCCGATCGTGACCGCCATCATTTCGATGGCGCACAGCTTCGGTCTCACGGTCGTCGCCGAAGGAGTCGAGTACCCCGTGCAACTCGCCTGGTTATGCGAGGCCGGATGTGACGTCGTTCAGGGCTTTCTGACGGGCCGTCCGATGTCTTTCGCGGGAATAGCAGAGGTCATGCGCGCGAATGATGGGGCCGCCGTCGTGTCCGAAGACTGCTGACATTTAAGATGACGAAGCGGTGTGACCTGGCCGCGCATCCGGCAAGAGTCTTTTGCGTTTTCGATTCAACTCACCGAGTGGGGCCGTGGTCGTCTGCGCGCGAACGCAGTGGGCATCGTCGGAAAGCCCCCAACAAGACTGAGGCTGTCTGCCAGCTTAACGCCGATACCGAAGAGCAATGCCAAGGTCGGAGCTCCAGATGCAATTCTCGCAACGCTTTTTCGGCCTGCTTCTCCGGAGTAGGTGCGTTGCGCAATTCCCAGTCAGCGCTATCAATAATCAGGGGTATCCACACAAGGCCGCCGGGCGCAAGAGCTTCAGTTCGATAGTCGACTGGTGAGCCCGAAAAATAAAAAGCCCCCGTATGAACTGACCCCGCAAAGTTGGACACCCGTCCAACTTTTGGGGTGCAGTTCACAACCGCACGACCCTAAACATTTGACCGAAGACAACGCGATAGCGTAATACGCCAACCACGCACAACCTATCGCTGCGACAACATCTACAACGATGGTGATCACGCGCGTTACTGGGTTGTGCCGGAACCTGATTGCAGCGACCAAGCCGATAACCGGGAGGGAATTGCTATCCGGGCGATCATGGGCGCCTCAAGTGATGCGTGCTATCAGACTGCCTACAAACCGATCTCGCGTATGCCGGACATGCCAGTTTCTGCGTTCGGACTACCTAGATATGTCCATTGCACATCCCTTGTGGCGACGTCAATGAAACGATCCCCGGCAGATGGAAAAGCCTGATCCTTTTCGACAAAAGCCTGTTGGTCCCAGCGGTTGTACAGCACCGCCATCGGGTGCTCGTCTGCAACTCGCCCCTCCCATATGCCTGATTCCGGGCAACGCCGGTCCCCCGTGCATTGCAGTGCCGGTAGCGACGGCGGGACTTCCCGCAGTAAACCCGTGCCGATCAGGTTCGCAAGAAAATCTGTACGCTGCGGTGGAAGGCGGTACGCTTCACCGAGGTAGTACCACTGAACACGATCCAGCGACAGCCAGTCGTGAACGGGTGATCCAAATCGCTCCCCAGCTTCGTAGCGTTCGGGCAGTCCGGAGCGTGCCGCCAACCGTTCATCCGGTTGCGTCGACGAGCCGTACAGTGCCAGCCAGTATCCTGTCTTCGGGACACGTTGAGCACCGTGAACTGCGAGCGCGCCGTTATCGAGTGACGCCACTGTGTGGCCGTCGGGAACGAACAAACGCCCTTGCTGCAAGCTGTTTTTCTCCGATGTCGCTGGCGGGCTGACCGGCTTCGCGGCGTCGATCAGCGTCTTCACATTCCCGTCCCATTTGGGGAGTGCCGCTGGCGGCAACGGTAAAATCTTGTCCAGGTTCGGCAGTTTCAGGCGTCCGTCGTAAAGCTTCAAAACGTCACCAATTTTGCTATACCGTTGAGCGCGCGCCTTGTCGATATGACCGATTAGGTTCTCGCCGCGTGTCAGTCCGAACCCGTTGAATTCTGTCGACAGGTTATCCGCACATTCGGCGCAACCCAGTTTGACGCCTTCATGCAAGATTCGAAGTGCACGCGATTTCGAATCCGGTGTGGTACCGCGATAGATATACGACAGTTTGTCAGCGGCCAGTCCATACCCTTGCGCTAGGGCGCATTCGAGCATTTTGGTAGCAACCGGCAAATTGCGCCAGAATTCCCCGTCAGGATCGTCGTAAGTTCCCGACATTTTGTCGCCGAGAAAAGTCATCGCAGCCGGGCTACCCATATCCGCTGCGCGTTGGAAGAATGCGTAGGCAGTCGTAGCATTGCCGCCCTTAACTACACCGTTCAGGTGGTACACCCCCATCCGGTCATAGGCGTCCGGTACGCCCAGCATCATTGCTTTTTCGACCCAACGTATCGCCCTCTCCGGATCGTGGTCTGGCACGCCCGGATCATCGCGCAGGATCAGGGAGGCCAGATTGAGCATCGCTTTCCAGTGATTTCGTTCAGCTGCCTGCTGGTACAACTGGTACATCTTTGCGTAGTCGATCTTCCTCGCGTTCGGGTCGTCAAGCGCCAGTGCCTGCTGAAACCACATCTCAGCTTGGGGATCGAAGGCGGGAACCCGCTGCGCCTGATAGGCGCAGGTGAACTCCGCCCGGTGCGGATTGAAAGCGGGTAGTTTTTCGTAACGGGGCAGATCGGACATGGTGGCAGTGACTTTGTGGGGCATTGAATCGAGAAGTCCTGCATGCACTAGAGACGTCTGCATGCAGCACACCATCAACACCGCGGAGCGTAAAACGCGAATCAGGGTTTGCATGGTCGCATTCATCAGGCGATCGCGGTTCCATTCGACGACGGCACGTCGATCGATCCCATAAGCGACGTAGTGGAGCGGTGATCTTCGAACGGCAGCAGGAAGCCCGTCATCGGTTGCCTCTTTTTCATCTTGGACAGGTTGTCATTCATCGTCTTTTTCCAGAGCTTAAACTTATCAGGCAACTCGTCCGGGTTGCCGCTACCTTGATTTTCGCCACCAGAATGTAACGTGAACACACGCTGCCGCAGGTCGGCCGCGTACAGCGATCCGGTGGCGGCGATATTGATCTCGCTGTCCACCGACATGCTCCGTTGATTCAGGTTGGCACTGCCTACCGTGATGAAGACATCATCGATGATCATCAGCTTCGAGTGGATATATATCTCACGATAGGCCATGTTGCCCTCAGTATCAGGGCCGCTAGTACGTAACCGGGCTACGGTCACCTCGAGTCCTAGGGTCCGCTCGAGGTCTTGCACGCTTGGGCGGTCGAGAACCTGCCCCCCGTTGGCCCCCTTGTGAGAGTCCGGATAGGTCTGATCGAGCTTGCCTTTGCCGGAGAGTGCCCGTTGCTCCGGCATCGCCTCTATACCATCGACCTTCTGCGCGTATCCCAGTTTCGTCAGGGTATCGTAGGTACGTGGAATCATCTGATCCCGCTCCGGATGAGGAATCACGATGAACAGGTGCAGCTTCGGCATCTCGGTAACCGGCTTTTTGGACTTCTCGACCCACGCGTCGCAGAACTCTTTACGGGTTTTGGTCAGGTGTCGCGCGAACTCGGGGTAGAAGAAATACTGGTTCTCCATGTAGATATAGTTGTGAGCGCAGCTGCTTGCCTGGAAATAGATTTCCTTGATCGACTTTTCGAGTTCATGTGGCTGCGTACGAACGATCTGGACAAGGTGTGCAGGACTACCCGCGGCGGTCGGTATCTTCGCAGGTGGTGCCGGTGGCTTGTCGAACGGCAGTGGCTGTTCGAGCGCTGCCGCCCATCCATTCTCGAAGTTGTACTTCAACTGCGCGAGCGCAGGTCCCTGAATTCGACACGCGTAGTCCTGGAAAGGTTTGGAATGTTTGTAGGCGGAGCCGCTTGTCTTGCCTTCGGCGTCTTTCTGGTGATCGGCCTCACCCTTCAGTGAGGAAGGCACCCAACATTCCCGACGCTCGTCGTCCACCTTGTGCTCCGAACCGTCCCAGTAATCAGTGACCGAGTTGAGACCCATGACATAGCCGATCGCCTTGCTGCCCTGATCATAGTCGTAGTCGATTAAGACCGGCTTCTGGTGATGCGTTGCCGCCGTCTCGAACCCGACCTCTTCGACCCGCCCGCGCGAATCCTCTTCTTCCCGAACGGTCGGCGCTTGCATGCTGAGCAGTGCAATCGCATCCTTGCGTGAGACACTCCGCAAGACGACTCGCAGGTTCGGATTCGCCCCCGCGTTGCTGCGCCCCTTCGGCAGATTCCTGCCCCACCAGGCAACGCAGTAGTCTTGGCGCTCCTTGCTGTCATAGGGCGAGGACAACATCCATTTGTTGGGGTAGTAGTCCGAGTAATCTGTGAACCCCGGCATATTGTTCGCATTTGACCAGATGACTGGGTCCGGCTCGTACCATACGAGCAGGCGCACCATAACTGGGTTTTCCTTGCGCTGTGTGATCTCGTCGAGAAGCTCGCCATAGGTCTGGCCGCGTCGCCAGGTGCCACCGCTGCGCACCAGTTCCATGCCCGGATCAAATCCCCAGCAGATAATGTCGGCGGTTGCTTTCGCTTCCTGCAGGTCTTTCGCGATGCTCTTGAATCCGTCCTCTGAATTGACGATAAAACTCAGGGTATTGCCGCGCGTGACCGGAATCTTGTCCCTGCCTTCGAGCAGCCACTGAAGCGAACCCTTAGCCATCCGGGTTTGTTCATCGACCGCAACTTTCGATGACTTGTGGGTCTTGAGTGGAAAATCTGCCACGTCTGCATCCTCAATGATGAAAGCGATAAGCGCTGCGCTCAGACCTGCCGTTCGCCACGGTTGGTGCGCTGGTCAAGATGATCAGGGTCGCCATTGAGCGCATCCTTCACGTTCAAATCGTATTCCGCACCGTTGCTCAGCTTGGCTGTGTACGCAGGCGTGCCGGGCTCGTGATCCTTCACGACAATGCGCCCAAATTCGTCGGTCACTCCTTCACCGATTTTTGCACCGCCTTTGTACAGGTCATAGGGTGCACTGACAATCTGGTGTCCATCATCAGGTAACGCCTGCAACGTGAAGTGCAACTGTTCCTTCTCCGGTGGCAAAGCCAAAATGTTCGGCGTGCTCACGCTGTCAGGTCCAACAAACGTCCGGCTGGCCGAGTGCACCTCAAAACCGCCCGACGTGCCGTGTTTGATCTGTCCGGCCGTC
>NZ_QHKS01000053.1 GCF_003353175.1 Paraburkholderia lacunae
TTCACAGGCTAAACTCAATGCCGTAGCGAGACGATTGAACGAGCGTCCGAGAAAAACCCTGAACTACGAAACGCCAGCCGAACGATTCCAGCAAACTATTGCATCCACCGGTTGAATCCGCCGCCGATAAGCGGCCGGTCGCCGTCTCTGTGCGGACGTCCCTTACGGGTCCAAGTACGCATCCGATTGCAGAGAAAGCTGACATTCGCAGCTGCCGCGATGCGAATGTCGGCAAAGCATCCTGTAGCTGTCTCACCGATGCTGACAACCGACTGTCGGGTATGGCCGAACTGCTGTCCTCTGAAATCGTATTAGCCATGCCCTGCACATTGTAAAATCGCGCTTAGGGCGCCCTGCTCCACAACGCCTTGCGGAGCTTTGCCGTGACCCTTCCCGACCGACTGGGCGGGACGATCACTGCAAACAGCGTCGAAGTGCATAGATGCTTCGACGCATTCGTTAAAAAAGCTCCTTGTCGAAGCGCCGGCCTTCGACGCCATTCAGGCTGAGTCCCTGTTGGCCCATTCCCGCACGGCCTGCGAAAACAGCCGACGCGCCGTGGGCGGATGCCGATTGGCCGGATAGTAAAGACACAGGCCGGGCATGGATGGGCACCACTCCGAAAGCAAACGGACCAGCCGTCCCGAAGCCAGATGATCGCGGACGTGATATTCCGGCACCCAGGCAATTCCGATCCCGGTCAACGCGGCATCGACCATCAGGTTCGTGTTGCCAAGCGTCATCGGTCCAGCAACGTCAATATGAGCGCTACTGCCGCGGTGTTCGAGTTCCCAGCGGTACAGCGTGCCGCTGGCAAACCGGAACCTGATGCAGCGATGCTGGGCCAAGTCCTGCGGTGTGGTGGGCGCGTCGTGGCGACACAGGTACTCGGGGGACGCTACCGCAGCGAACCGCAAGTCTGGCCCAAACCTCACGGCGATCATGTCGCGTGGCACGTCATCAAGGACCCGGATACCGGCATCGAAACCGTCTGCGACGATATCGACGAGCCGCGTATCCACAACAGGTATTTCAGCATGCCGGCATTTCGGCGGCAGACCTGCCGCAACTCGAAGCGCAGCTAAAGGGCCGCCATGGCCCGGTTCCCGTCCGTGTGCTGTCCAAGGGGTCCCAGATGCCTCGGGCCTGACAACACTTCGCGATATTGCGCGGCACGCTGGCGAACCTCGTTGCGAATGTCGATGCATGAGCGTCGCCCCATCGTATTGTCGTTGATTGCGAGCCACGCGCCCGCCTCTGCCCGGCCCTTCACCAGAGCCGGGATTCACGAATAGACCAATGTTAGACACGCTTACTTGGCGAGCAACACCAGACCTGTACCTTTTTTGCCTACGCTCCTCGTCAAGCCGAAAGCGTTGTTCGTCACTATCGACGGGCGCCCCTCAAACCGCCCCGGCCCGGTGTCGAGAAACCGTGTGCGACCGGTACGCGCTATCCGTCGCATTCATGGCGTGGGCTTCGTCTGCGCTATCGGGTTTCCGCCGGTCAACGCGTCCTGCTCCGCTTGATGTTTGGCGGCCAGTCTTTGTTCCGCCGCCTGAATGTCATCTGGGTAGTAGAGATCATTGGGAACAGGGCGATATCCGACCGACTCCAACTCCTTGAGCTCATGCCGCACCTCTGCACGGGTGGTCTGATGCGTGCCGGGCTCCACCGATGTTTGCGCGTACACACCGGCTGACGTTGCCATCAGCATCGCACTCACGATGAGCGAACCACGCGCGGATTGACCTGCAAGCCGATTAAGCGAATTCGATTTCATGTTGCTACTCCTTGGTTTTCGAGCGCGTGATGTCCGCAGTCCACTTGACCCCAGCGCACGGCGCTCTGCACGGGTAAACCACTGAACCGGCATCGTTATTCCCCACTCTCTTTCGCAGGACAAAAAAGTATCTTCGATCGCAACAAGAACGTCGCGCTACTTTGGTGAGACGCTGACCAGCGGGCGGAGCGTCGCCGATGCGGCGTGCCTCTTCTTCGTTGAGCGTCCCAAAATTTCTGAAAGGAAATCCTAATAACTTCGCATGCCTGAAAAAATGACTATCAGCGTCACCTTGCGACGCACAACACCGCCGATGGCTTCCGGACCTGCGCTGCGCGGTATCGCTCCATCCGGCCTGAAGATGTGGCCAGTTGACCCGGTCAACGGAACCACGACTTGCCTACTCACACCGCAACTGATCTCTTGTTTAGGTGTTTCGGTCGCGAAGATTTCCATTTTTTTTACAGGCTGCGGGAATATCCCGCGACGAAACAGCGTCTACTCATTGCATATCGCAATACGGTTTCTTGACGAGCTGATCGCGGCACGGCCGAAGGGCCCGAACAACGTCACCGAACCCTCCTGCGCAAACGTCAAACCGATCTTCACGGAGCAGGTTGCGCATGATGAAGCCGCCAACGAATCGACGTTGGGAATGAGGAAACCGGATCGGCCGCCTTGTTGTATTTAGCGTCTTTATGAAGAACAAGGTCGATAGCCGGTCTCGCGCTTTCGGCGCCTTAAGGAGTTTGATATGAAAAACGTTTTCAACGGTGCGCGCATGCGGCGAGCACGGACGGCATTGAGAGGGCTCCTGCTAGCGGTAGCGTGTATCGCCGCGGGCAGCGTCGCGGCGCAAGGTCTCAGCCCATATGACGATATCAACGCGCCTGAAAACAGCACCCGGCTGATGCCGCAGGCTGCACGCGGGAGCGAGTATCCCACCCACGGTGATCGGCAGGCGGGAGAGCTGAATCTGAATCCGACGGATCCGCGGGCGCAACTCGCCAATGGTTTGCCGAACAATGCGCAGTCTGGTGGATACGGATCGCCACTAGCCGGCGTGCGGACCGATATCGTGCCGCCGCCGAAGAATTGAGGGTCAAGACGAGCCGGGTTCCCGTGTTGGTCGCGTTGCCTACGCTCCTGTTACGCTGGTCGGGCACTGGGATGAAAGCGATGAAGAAGCATTCCGTTCATGCGATTGTCGCGCGTGCGTTGTGGATTTCGGTGCTCGCGATGGTCGCTTCATGCACGCCACTTCAGGTGGTCACGCATACCGTCAGCCAGTCTGAAACGCGAGTACCGCCAGGTCAGTACGAACTTGATCCGCACCACTGGAGCATCACGTTCGATGTCGATCACCTCAAGTATTCGCGCTTCACGATGCGCCTCGATCGCGCGACTGCAAATCTCAATTGGGACGAAGGCGGGCTCGACAGGAGTTCAGTCGCGGCGACCATCGATGCCGCCAGCGTGGATACCAACGTGCCGCTCCTCGACAAGCTCGTCAAAGGCGCTGATATGTTCGACGTGGCGCGCTATCCGCAGATCCGGTTCGTCAGCACGCGTTTCGAACGTACAGGAGACGCCCGCGGCACGTTGACCGGCGATCTGACGATCCGCGGCATCACTCAACCGGTCACGCTTGACGCGATGTTCAACGGCTTCGCACCCGATCCACTGACGAAAAAGGACACGCTCGGCTTCTCGGCGGAAGGCCATTTCAGCCGCGCGAGGTTTGGACTATCGACGTGGTTCCCGGCCGTAGGCGACGAAGTCAACGTGCGGATTCAGGCGGAATTCGTCCGGCAACCCGCAGCGCCCGAGCACGCTTCGGGCGTACCCGACATGTCGTTTAAGAGAGCATAAATGGTCCAGTCCGGGAAGCGGCCGATCGCGCAGAAGACGATCGCACTCGCACTGCAAGGCGGCGGGATGCACGGAGCGTTCACCTGGGGCGTGCTCGACCGCCTGCTGGAGGACGGCCGCCTTTCAATTGAAGGCGTCAGCGCCACCAGTGCAGGTGCGATGAATGCCGCCGTCCTGGCCCACGGCCTACTAACGGGTGATTCCGAAGATGCGCGCCAGGCGCTGCACGACTTCTGGCGCGCCGTTGCCCAATCGGCGGAAAGCTACGATCCCTTCGGCAAGATGCCGTGGTTGAAAGGCACCCACACGCTCGGACTGGACCACTCGCCTTTGTACCTACTGGCGGACATCGTTCTTCGTATCCTGTCACCGTACCAGTTCAATCCCCACAACATGAATCCGCTGCGCACGATACTCGACCAACATGTCGATTTCGCCGCGCTGCGCAGACATTGCCCGATACATCTATATCTATGCGCAACCAACGTTGAGACCGGCAAAATACGAATCTTTTCTGGCCAGGAACTGTGTATCGAGGCCGTGCTTGCTTCGGCCTGTCTCCCAACGCTATTCCAGGCGGTAGAAATCAACGGCGAACATTACTGGGACGGAGGCTATGTCGGTAACCCGGCAATTTTCCCTCTGATCTATAACTGCGGCACACACGATGTAGTGATTGTCCACATCAACCCGATCGTGCGCCCCGGCGTACCAACCACGCCGGCCGATATCCTCAATCGCATGAACGAAGTGAGCTTCAATTCGTCACTGATGCGAGAGATGCGCGCAATCGCTTTCGTCACCGAGTTGATCCAGCAAAAAAAATTGAGCCTGGCGGAATGAAGAAAGTGTTGATCCACTCGATTCGGTCCGACCAGACAATGGCCGCGCTCGGTGTGTCGAGCAAGTACAACGCCGACTGGAACTTTCTCTGCTCTTTGCGTGATAAGGGACGGGCCGAAGCCGGGGCATGGCTCGAAGAGAACTACCACCACATCGGCCAACGATCGAGCGTCGACGTCCGTAGGGAATTCCTTTAGGGGCTCCGGCGGTCGCCTGAATACAGCGAGATCGCCGCTATTTGACCGTGAAGGTGTATTCGGCCTCCGTACGATGCCCGTCGGCGGCGACCGTCGTCCTGGTCGTTCGCGCGTGGCTCCGTCCGGCTTGACGACGAAGCCGGATGCCAGCGCTTACCGGGGCATCCGCACGTTTATTCCCATCTCGCTCGAAATTGTTTTAGGCGTTGCAAGGATGCCCACGTTCTTTTTTCACAAACCCGGGAATATCCGTCGACCACACGTGGTTAACTCAATGTAACTTGCACAACCCTTACCATAAACTAAGGAGTCTGAAACGAATAAATTCTTACTGTTAGCTCGAGCCAACGCCGAGTCTCCGTCATTTATCCGAGTCTCGGCTCGCCCTGTCAATCCTGCGGACAAGCATCTTGAAACACTTGGAGTATCGCCATGAAATCAGTCTCACAAATTCGGTTATTCGACCAGTCATTGCGCAACCTGGCGGTCGCAGGCGCGATTCTGATGTCGACTTCAGTTGGCGTATTTGCGCAAACGCCTGACCCGGCGACACATCGAGTCACGCGCGCAGAGGTCATGAATGAACTCTATGAACTGGAGGCGGCCGGGTACAACCCGTCCCAGGGCGATGACGGTTCGTATCCCGCAGATATTCAGGCTGCGCAAGAAAAGGTTAACGCCAAACATCAAGCGGAGCGAAACGCGATGATGAACGCTGGCCAGAATGGGCAGGCGAAGCAGGTGCCTTGAGGTGCAGGCGGAAGCTAGTATTCCGTGTACATCGCTACTCGCGTAATTGCACATCGGTGCGGTGCTAACCCGCCTTATCGTCGTAATGTAGGGCGCGCGCAGCGGAGAGACGAACTTACAGAAACAGGCACGTGTGTGAGGCGCCCTACGCGATGTCCTCGACAATCGCCGTTGTGCGCCGCCAGATGGCATTACGCGGCGTCACGGAAACGCCGGAATCGTCGGGTCCGCCCCCTGGATTTCGGCCTCGGCGTGACGCTGCTTGATCACCTCCTCGATTTCTTCGACGCGATCTTTCGCGACGTCGACCATCATCAGAAGTTCGCCTTTTTCTATCGCCTGTTCAAAGCGCTTGAGCCGCGTATTCGGTACATCGACGCCAATCATCGTCGCCGTCCATGCACCAAAGCCGGCGCCACAGAGCGTAATCGCCACGACCGCGCCGCCCGCAATCGTCAGGCCGGCCGGCGGGAACGCCAGTGCGACCAGTGAGGCCAGCGTCCCCGTGAGGCCGCCCATCGCCGCCCCTCTCGCGAGGGCGGGTAACAGATCGCTGCGCTGCGCCAGGGTTGCTTCCGGCAAGTCCTCGAGTGGCACATCGTGATTGGCGATCACGTGGATATGTCGCCACTCGACCCGCAATAACAGAAGTTCGTTGATGACCATCTGTGCGCTATGCACATTCGGCAATAGAAAATAGATGCGTCTCATGCCCTTCTCCCGAACGGTGGTTCACCCGCCCCGAAGCATCGGGACGTTGTCTTGTCCGTACCGAAACTCGAGTGAAGTTATTCCCGAAGAACTGGCGTGTTGGCAAATGCATCATGTTTTTTTCTGCAACCTTGATAGCTTTGGGAATAAGCAGCGCCCGCTCCCGGTTTACCGTAGTGTGAGCACGCTGATGACGACTGCAGCGTTTTGGGTTCCTCACGTAGAAGCGAGCAAAGAAAAGGAGATCGCAGTGTCCAACGTTCTGAACCACTGGATTCCGATCGGTTGCGATGCATACGACGAGAATGTGTTTATGCCGTGGATCAAGGAACCCTCACAGCGGCGAACGGTGGCTTTGCGTCGAGCCTGATGTCGACAGGCAAAGCCTCTACGACGCACGTGATCCGATGGAACCCGGTTGAGTCTGCCGAGCGCTTCATGCTGCTTAGCCAGCAACTTCCTGTCATTTAAATTGGAGTCCAAAGTGAATAAACAAACCATGCTTCTTACCCTGATTCTCGTCGCCGGAGCGGGCATTGCGATCAATGCACAGGCTCAAGAAAAGACCCGGGCGCAGGTGCGGCAGGAGTTGATTGAAGCCGAACGCAACGGTCTGAATTTCGTGAGTGATACGTCGTACCCCGACGTTGCGCCGACCTTCGAACAGCAGGTCGCCACGCTCAAGCAGCAAAACAGCGACAGTGGGATGGGTGTTGCAACGACAGGCACAAGCGATGCCGGCCACATCAAGCGGGAAACGCGTCCGTCAGATCCGTCAGCCTGCGTCGGACCTCTCAGCTTCTGCACTATTTATTCCGGCTCTTGAGCCACACGTCAACACGCTTCACCAGTTCCCCGGCAAACCGGGTCCCTTGTTGGAAGGAGTCAAGATCATGAAAAAGCTCGCCATGCTGGCGTTGACGCTCAGTGCGGTCGTCAGTTCCACAGTGACTTTTGCGCAGTCCGCGTCCGCCCCGCTCACCCGAGCGCAGGTCCGCGCCGATCTCATCAGGCTCGAACAGGCTGGATACAATCCGTCGATTGTCAACGACGTGACCTATCCTGCCGATATCCAGGCTGCGGAGGCGAAAGTAGCCGCCCAGGACGCTGAACAGCAAGCCGCCATGCCTCAGCAGCAAAAGGGCGACAGTGGCATGGGCGCCGAAATAAAAGGCACGAGCGATGCCGGCCACAAAAAACAAGATACGCGGCTCTCAAATCCATCGACCTGCGTCGGACCTGTCAGCTACTGCGATCTCTATTTCGGCTCGTGAACCGCACGCCACCGTGCTTCGCTAGAAGTGGTTTGATACACGCCCTGTGCCAACTTCTCGTGTGCCGTGTTAGCTTGCCTGGCATGGCACGACGAGATACAGGTTTGATCGACCTAACGCCTTTTCAATATTCTCGGCATCCAGATACAACAATATTTCCCGGGATGCTTTAAAAGGGATAGGTCATGAAGTTCGCCGTTGGATGCATCCATTCATTATTGAACTCATCGTCGACTTGTCCATTTTGATGTGCGCTGCAATCCACTGGTTCACTACGTGGCTCAGCAACGACCGAATCATTAACTATGAATTCGCCAAGTCGATACCCATGCGTATATGCGGAACCGAGTATTCCGCCGCTCTTTCGCGTGAATTGCAACTTCCTGCGCAAACGATAGATGTGCGTGTCCAAGGTCCTTGACACCCCATCCTCCAGGCAGCCCCATGCTGCCATCGGCATCATATGTCGCGGCACGACACACCTCACGCTTCTGATCAGACGGCGCAGTGCGATCGAGCCAGCGATCGGCCACATAAAGGCGGACGGGAAGCTCGACCGGAACTGGCTAAAGGCGGCGCACGCCGTGCTGTGGGGCCCAGGCCACGACCTGCGGATGCTCCTCAGGAAGCTGCAGTTTTTACACGCCTGTTCTGATTACTCTGCCCACCCCTGTCGCTCAGAGAGCGTTCGCCGCCTGACGTCGGCGACGGCCACGACGCTTTATTCAGGAACGACTGGATAGCACCTGATATTGATTAATGTTCGATTTTCCAATTCCGGAACTGTCGCCAAATATTAAATCATACCGTCCGCCCGCGGAACGCCTATGCTGCATTCGCCATACCCCACTGAAATGTTAAATATTAGAATAGACTCTTTATGCGATTTAGATTATTATAAATAAATAATACCATTCATCCGAGCAACGCCTATACTGCTCTCGCCAGACCCCGGCGAAAATGTTAAATATCCAAATGCATTATTTTATGTGATTTATATTTTATGAAAAAATCGCCACGATTGCCTAATCGTGACGGGGCAATATTGCCATAACTTCAAGTATTGATACCCGGTGTACTCCTTTTTCTCATTGTCATGGAGCGAAGCAGCCCACGGAGGGTACGATGACAATGCATCCATGCGGTCCGCCTTTCGTTGAATATGGTGGCGTTGACAGTCTGTCCGTTCGTCCCGCCAACATCAGCGATTGGCCGCACATTTGGCCCATCTGGAGAGAAGTCGTCGCAACGGGCGAGACACACCCCTATCCCATGGAGGCCACCGAGCACGAAGCCATCGCACTATGGCTGAAGCCGCAAGGTTCGGTCGTTTTCGTCGCCGAGAAGGCTGGCGAGGTCGTCGCAGCCATGATGACCAAGCCGATGCGCTATGGAAACGGCGACCACATCGCCAGCTTCGACCTGATGGTGCACCGGGAGCGCCGACGCCGCGGCATCGGGCGAGCTGTATCGCCTTATGTCATCGAGGCCGCCCGTCAAGCGGGCTACGCCGGCATGGAAGCCTTTGCGGTCGTGGAGACTAACGTCGCCGCTGTGCGCTTGTGGCATAGCCTCGGATTCCGAACGATAGCGACGGTCCCGGCCGCCTTTCGCCACCCCACCCATGGTCTCGTCGCTGTCTACCACATGTACAGATCTCTTTGAAGGAGGGCCCCATGAGCTCCTCTGCAACAGGATTCGACGGTACGCCTTACAGGGAGACACTGATCGCTCTCAAAAGGGAGCTGCCGGACGTACCGCGACACGACCTTCCGTCGTTCTTCTCCTGCGCTGCCTCGCTATCGGTTGAGCTACCAGAACAGTTGCGACAACATGTGAGTCGATTTCAGTCGCACGGTAACGATGACGGCTTCCTGTCCATCACGGGCTGGCCTCTCGATGAGGACACCCTGCCCGCAACACCGGATTGCACACCCGCCCCCGTCGATCGCCCCTTGCTGGACATGGAAGCGTGGATCGCACTGATCAGCGCCGCCCTCGGAAAGGCGACCGGCTACAGAGAAAATCGAGCAGGCAGTGTTCTCCAGGATGTCTATCCGATTCGCGACGCTCACGTCCTGACCGCAAACAATTACCAGACGGAACTTCGTTATCACACTGAGATGGCGTACCACGTCGAGCAACCTGACTACCTCGTCATAGGCTGCTCTCGCGCGGATCATGCGCACGTGGCAAGGACACTGATCGCGTCTGTACGGAAGGTCGCGCGCCAACTTGACGAAGACCACCGGCGCCTGCTCCGCAGCGTGCCGCTACCGTGGCACGTGGACCTGGCTTTCCGGGGTGGAACCGACCCCGACCCTGTCACTCACCTGTTATTGCTTACCGAAGACGACGACGTCCTTCGTTATGACCGCGCGCTGATCCGGCCCAGCGAGGCCGGCCAGGCAAGAGAGGCGCTCCTTGCGTTCTCCGCTGCAGTTGACCATCTGGCGTCATCGATTCGCCTTCGCCCAGGCGACATCATTATCGTCGACAACTACCGTACGGCGCATGCCCGCACCCCCTTTGCACCTCAATTCGACGGCACAGACCGCTGGCTGAACCGCATTTTTGTTCGCAGCCAGAATGACTCCCAGCATCCGCATGCCGAGATCGTTCCCTTTCAGCTTCGCGAAGCTGACCCAGGGTAAGGTCCCCGATGGCGATCATCCTTCACGACTTCGCTTGCGCCGCCCACGTCCTTGCGAGTTCGCCCAATGCCTTGCCGCACATCGCTCGTCAATTCGCGGGGCGCGTTCCGCCGTCGTTCCACGCGGATGCCGCCCCGCTCACGTCACTCGATCTGTTAGAACGAATGCTTCATCCCGATCCGCACGTCGGACTGCGTATTCGACGTCGATGGCGTGAAGCTGTAGCCGATCACCGCATTCACACCATCCGAGGCACGCAGGTAGTCGCCGGAGATATAGACGTCGGTGCGTTTCGACAGCAGGTAATGCAGCCCGAGCGAGCCCTGGTTCCAGTGGTTACCTTCAAAGCGCGTGTGTTGATAACCGCCGTACAGAACCAGCGCGGGCGTGAAGTTGTACGACGCGCCCGCTTCATAGACCTGCATGTGCGAGGTCTGCCCGAAGCCCTTGATCGTCGTGTAGGTAAAGTCGCCGGAGACCATCAGGTTGCCCATCGTATAGGCCGCACCGATCGCGAACGCACCTTGTTTATCGACCGGAAACGACGACGAGCTATACAGATCGGTGACCGCGCCGGTCGCCGGATTCACGGAAACGGTCGGCTGGCCGAGGAAGGTGCGCGTGCCGATCATCGCGTACGGATCGAACGCATAGATGCCGAACGGATTGTTCAGTTGCGTATACGCCGCGCCGATATTGAACGTGCTGTGCTCGTAATACGCGCCCACGCTCCACGCGCTCTTCTGATGGAAGTCGCCGGCGGTGTTGCCGAACGAGTACATGCCGCCGAACTTGAAGCCCGAAAAATCGTTCGACACGAATTTGACGGAATTCGGCAGCCGATCGCCGTTCATGCGGTCGAAGTCGCCCTGGTGAATCGCATAGCCGCTGGCCCAGGAGGAAATGTTGTACAGATAGACGAACTCGGACGTCATGTCGAGTTGATTGCCGAACGAGAACGTGCCCCAGTTGTTCTTCAGGCCCACGTACGCCTGCCGCCCAAACTCCGCACCGCCGAAGCCGAGTTGCCCGTTGCTTAAATGGAAACCCGATTCGAGCACGAACACGGCCTGCCAGCCGCCGCCGAGGTCTTCGACGCCCTTGAAACCGATCCGGTTGCCGTACGAAACGCCGTCGTCGAATTTGTACTGATGGGCGCCGCCGGCATTGTTCACATAGGTGATACCCGCATCCAGGATACCGTATAGCGTGACGCTGCTCTGCGCGTGGACAACCGTGGGCGCGCATGCGGCACTTGCCGCGAGTGCGAGTCCAGAAAGGCTGACGGCATTTCTCTTCTTCATCTAATTATCCCCTGCTCTATGCCTGCGTATTTCGTTGGATAAAGCGATCCCTGCTGCGTGCAATGACTTCTTGCACGCGGCGCTTCTCGCATGACGGGCAGATCGATACTGATTGAGACCGGATGACGCTGGAGGCGATGCGTGCAATGCGTCCGGCATGTCTGCATCGCCGGATCAAGAATAAGAGGCCAGATTGATGGGGATTCGACCGGATGCGACATGAATCTGTCGAGTAGCGACCTTGCAATTAGAAATGCGGTTGTTATTTCACGCCGAGTGCGGTCTGCACGGCTTGCAGGCCGTTAGCCCCACTCGCGGTGTTGACGCCGTCGAGCCACGACTTCAACAATTCCGGGTGGCGCTTGAGTGCGGCGGCGGCCGCCGCGTCGACGGCGGTTTTCTTTTCCAGCACCTCGGTGATCACGCCGTTTTCCAGATCGACGTTGAATGTCAGTTGCCGGAACAGCCGGCCGACGTTCGGGCATTGTTCCGCGTAACCCGTGCGCGCAACCGTATTGACCGTGGCGCCGCCGTAGTTCGGGCCGAAGTACTTGTCGCCGCCGTCGAGATAGGTCAGCTTGAACTTCGTGTTCATCAGATGCGGCTCCCACGCGAGGAACACGATCCATTTCTTCTCGCGAACCGCGCGTTCGACCTGCGTGAGCATGCCCGTCTCGCTCGACTCGACAAGCTTCCAGCCGCCAAGCCCGTAGGCCTTCTCATCGACCATCTTCTTGATGTTCTGATTGGCCGGCGCACCCGGCTCGATGCCGTAGATCTTGCTGTCGAACTTGTCGGCGTTCTTCGCGAGGTCGGCGAACGAATGCACGCCGGCCGCGGCCACGTAGTCGGGAACCGCGAGCGTGAACTTCGCGTTGCTCAGATTCGGATGCACGACTTCGATCGACTTCTCGTCCTCGAACGGTTTGACCACCGGCGCCTGCGCGGGCATCCAGTTGCCGAGAAATACGTCGATCTGTCCTTTCTTCAAGCCCTGATACGTAATCGGCACCGACAGATTCGCAACATTCTGCTTGTATCCAAGTGCCTTCAGAAGAACGCCGGTCATCGCATTGGTCGCATCGATGTCGGTCCAACCGGGACCGGCCATATTGACTTGAGTGCACGACTGCGGCTCGGCCGCCGCTGCGAACGAGGCCACCGCGCAAAGCAACACGACGCCGGATACCGCCTGTTTGAAGAGCTTTTTCATTTCGGCTTCCTGAGGGTGAGATGAGGATGAAGTGAATCGTTGACGTACGCTCAATTACGGTCGCACAAACGGTCGCACAAACGGACGCAAGAACGGTCGCATTAACGGACGACCGCCGGGAATCGCGCCATCGCTTCAAGCGTATCGAGGTCGATGTGATTGCGCATATAGCGCTGGCTCGCATCGAGATGCGGCTGCCAATCCCACGACGCAACCGCGCCCTGCGTCGTGGCATCGAAATGAAAACGGCGGCGGCGCTGACTTCTCAGCACCTCGTCGTGCAGCGCGGCGAGGTTCCAGCGCTGTGCGATCTCGTCGCGAAACGCCTCGACCTGCGATGCGTACTCCGCCCGCGCGGCGAGGTTCTCCCGTTCCAGCGGATCGACGGCGAGGTCGTACAGCTGGTCCGGATCGGCGGGCGTATGAATGAACTTGAAGCGGCCGCGCCGCACCATCACGATCGGCGCAATCGCGCCTTCTGCCAGGTATTCGCCGATGGCTTCGTCATGGCCACCCTGTGCGCCGAGCAGATGCGGCACGAGGCTTTGACCGTCCACCGAGTCGGGCCACGCTCTGGACCCTGCGCCGGACCGTTCGCCGCGCGCCAGCTCCACAAGCGTCGGCAGCAGATCGAGATGCGACACCGATTCACCGACGCGATGCGCGTCGAACTTCCTCGGCGCATGCACGATCAGCGGCACGCGGCAGCCGCCTTCGAAGAACGTCATCTTGTACCAGAGGCCGCGCTCGCCGAGCATCTCGCCGTGATCTGACGTCACCACGATGACGGTGTCCTGAGCGAGCCCGGACTGCTCGAGCGCGTCGAGGATCGCGCCGAACTGGTCGTCGACGTAGGAGATCGCGCCGTAGTAAGCGCGGCGCGCATTGCGGATCTGCTGGTCGGTCGGGGGCGTGCGGTCTGTTTCGCACACATGGCGCAGGCGCTTCGAATGCGGATCGGCTTCGTCGAGCGAATCGCGATACGCGGGCATGTCGATGTCCTCGTCGCGGTACATGTCCCAGTATTTTTTAGGAATTGCGTACGGGTCGTGCGGATGCGTGAGCGAGGCGACCATGCAGAACGGCCGTGCATCCTTGCCTGCATGACGCTCGCGAGCCATATCGAAGAGCTTCTGACGCGCGGTAAATGTGACTTCGTCGTCGAAGTCGAGCTGGTTCGTGCGTACACAGGGACCGGCGTCGATCACCGAGCTCATGTTGTGGTACCACGACGGACGCACTTCGAAGTTGTCCCAGTCGGGCGTCCAGCCGAAATCGGCGGGATAGATGTCGGTGGTCAGGCGCTCCTCGAAACCGTGCAGCTGGTCGGCGCCGCAGAAATGCATCTTGCCGGACAGGATCGTTCGATAACCTTCCATGCGCAGATAATGCGCGAACGTCAGCGTTTGCGACGGAAATTCCGCGGCATTGTCATAAGCGCCGATTGCGGACGGCAGCTTGCCCGACAGAAACGAAAAACGCGACGGCGCACACAACGGGCTCGCACAATAAGCAGATCCAAATACGACACCCTGCCTGGCGAGGCGATCGAGATTGGGCGTCTTCGTCAAACGATGCCCGTACGCGGCGAGCGCGAACGGCGTCATCTGGTCGGCCATCAGAATAAGGATATTCGGTTTCGTATCAAGCATTGGAGCGCGCCTCGAATAGAATCGCAAATGTCGGTGCAAGCGGCGGGACGGCCAGACTGGTGCCGGTATGAACACCACTATTGCCGTCCAATTCAACGCTGTGAAGACAGCAAATCGTTATGTGTCTATAAGGGGGCGTTATGCCGAGGCAGGATCGCTTGCCGCCGATGCAGGCGTTGACGATGTTCGAATCGGCAGCGCGTCTGGCCAGCTTCACGGCAGCCGCGCGCGAGCTGGGCTCGACCCAGCCGGCGGTCAGCCAACGTATCGTGCAGCTCGAGGAAACGCTTGGCGCGCCGCTGTTCGAACGCGGCCATCGCGGCGTCACGCTGACGGAAGACGGCGCGCGCCTGTTCGAAGCGGTCCGTCACGCGCTCGACACCATTCGCCTCGCCACGGCCGACATCCGCGCGCGGCGCACGCGGCAAACGTTGACGCTCTCGACCGACTTCGGCTTCGCGACCTACTGGCTGATGCCACGCCTGTCGCAATTCAAGGCACTGATGCCGGACGTCGACGTGAAGATCATTACGTCGCAGAACGTGTTCGATCCGTCGCACAACCAGGCGGACATTGCGATCGCCTTCGGCGATGAGGATGCGGACTGGACCGCCCGCGGCGCAGTCAAACTGTTCCCGGAGCGCGTCACGCCGGTGTGCAGTCCGGCCTTTCTCGCCGCGCATCCGCAGTTGCGTACGCCGGCCGATCTGACGACATTGCCGCTGCTGCATCTCGAACCCACCCAGCCGGCACGCTGGCTGTCATGGGCCGACTGGTTCGCCGCGCAAGGCCTCGACGCACCGGCCGCGCATCGCGGCATCACATTCAACAGCTTTACGCTGGTGGCGCATGCGGCGATCATGGGCCAGGGCGTCGCGCTCGGGTGGGCGCCTTTGGTCGACGAGCTCCTCGCCACCGGGCAGCTCGTCGAGCCGGTCGACACGCCGGTCGTCACCGAACGCGGCTATCTGCTCGTCACGCAGCGCGCGGCCACGCCTGTGATCCACGCGTTCCGCCAGTGGCTGCTCGGCGAATGCGGGCTCGACGCCGAATAGCCGCTGACGCTCCCATTCCAGCGCGACGGCGGTTAGCTTCTATCCGCGTGAACCGCTGATTTGCTCTACTTCGATGATGCATGCCGCGTCCCGCGGCGCAACCCCATCGCCTAAGTGGAGACCGCATGTCCGCCGATTCCCGTCCCGATCAACTGGTTCTCACCGTCGCGTGTCCGAGCGCGGCGGGCCAGGTCGCCGCCGTCGTCGGCTTTCTCGACCGGCATCATTGCTATATCGACGAACTGACCGTGTTCGACGACGACCTCAGCGAGCGCTTCTTCGTGCGTTGCGTGTTTCATGGCGTCGAGCGCGACGAGACGCTGCACGCCGGCGCGTTACGGCGCGAATTCGCACCGATCGCCGAGCGTTTTCGGATGACGTGGGCGATGCACGACGTCGGCACACGGCCGAAGGTGCTGATCATGGTGTCCAAGCTGGAGCACTGCCTCGCCGATCTGCTGTTCCGCTGGCGCATGGGCGAGCTGAAGATGGATATCGTCGGCATCGGCTCGAATCACCGGGACCTCGAAGCGCTCGCGCAACAGCACGGTTTGCCGTTCCATCATCTGCCGATCAGCGCCGACACCAAGCCGCAACAGGAGGCCCGCCTGCTCGATCTGTTCGAGACCTCGGGCGCCGAATTGATGATCCTCGCACGCTACATGCAGATTCTGTCCGGCGAGACGAGCCGCGCGCTCGCGGCGCGCGCGATCAATATCCACCATTCGTTTTTGCCCGGATTCAAGGGCGCGAAACCTTATCATCAGGCGCACACGCGCGGCGTGAAGCTGATCGGCGCAACCGCGCATTTCGTTACCGACGATCTCGACGAAGGCCCGATCATCGAGCAGGTCGTGGAACGCGTCGATCACTCCTACAGCCCGGAGCGGTTGCTCGCGACGGGACGCGACGTGGAGTGCATCACGCTTGCGCGGGCGGTGAAGGCGTTCATCGAGCGGCGGGTGTTCATCAACGGCGACCGGACGGTGGTGCTGCAATAAGAACGCGGATGGCCCGCGGCGCGGGCTACGTGATGAACATTCGATAAAAAAAGAGGCGCGAGCAAAATCGCGCCTCCTTGCTGCCCTCTTCCTGCGTCGTCAGGGCTGCCGTCGCAGCGGCAGCCAATCAGATCACTTCACCCAGCTATCCACACGATCCGCATGCGCACCGATCCACGCATCGGCCGCAGCCGTCGGTTTCTCGCCGTTTTGCGTGGCCAGCATCACGCTGTCGATTTCGCCCGGTTTCCACTGAAACTTCTTGAGGAACGCCACGACCGGCGGCGCCTTCTTCTCGAGTTCCGGGTTCACGACGCTATCCACATGCTCCGCTTCGCCAAACACTTTCTTCGGATCCTCGAGGAATTTGAGCTTGTACTTCGCAAACATCCAGTGCGGCTTCCACCCGGTCACGATGATCGGCTTGCTCGCCGCTTCCGAGCGTGCCAGTTCCGCGGTCATCGCGCTGCCCGAACTCGGCATCAGCTGATAGTTGAGGTTGTAGGCCTTGATCGCCTCGCTGGTCTTCTGCATCACGCCCGCGCCGGCATCGATACCGACGATGCGCGAGCCGAATTCCGCCTTCTTCGCTTCCAGATCGCCGACGGTGGTCACGTCCGCGTTCTCGGGTACGATCAGGCCGATCTTCGCGTCGTTGAAGTTCGGGCCGAGGTCGACCACCTTGTCCTTGAAGTTGTTCCAGTACGCGCCATGAGTCACCGGCAGCCATGCGGACAATGTCGCGTCGAGGTCGCCGCGCGCCACGCCCTGCCACATCACACCGGCTGCGACCGGCACGAGCTGCACCTGATAGCCGAGCCGCTTCTCGATCACGCGCGCGGCCACATTCGAGGTCGCGACACTGTCATCCCAGCCTTCCACATAGCCGATCTTGATCGTCGGCTTCGCGTCGGCCGATACACCCACGCTCGCTGCAGCCAGCGCCGCGCCCAACGCGCTCAATACCAATACTTTGCTGATCAGTCTCATCGCCCTTCTCCCGTTCGCCGTCCAAACTACTCATTGACCTACCCATTGCGCATTTAGAATCGCCAGCCAGAATTGCCGGGTAGCGCTCATTTCCGACATCCAGTTGTCAGGATGCGACTTCTCTTCCCGCGTTTTATTCTTGTCTTACTTATCCACGACGAGATCGCTCAGCGGCTTGCTGCAGCACAGCAGCACCATCCCCTGATCGATCTCGCGCTGACGAATTCCTCCTGCGTGCTTCATCTCCACCTCGCCCGACACCAGCTTCACCTTGCAGGTGCCGCACATACCTTGCGTGCATGACGCCGGGAGCCGCACGCCGGCTTTTTTGGCGGCGTCGAGCACGTGCTGGCCGCTGCCGCATTCGATCTCGCGATGGCTCTTCGCGAAGCTCACCTTGAATTTTATTTCCGTCTCGACGGGAGCCAGCGCGACACCCAGCGCCTGATCACCTGCCTCCGCAATGCTCTCCCCAGTTGGCAACGCGTCCGCGCCGCGAGCGGCCGTCGACTGCTCGGACTGCTCAGACTGCTCCGCAACCTCGCTGAGCGTCTCGAACGAGAAACTTTCCTCGTGATAACGGCGGCGATCGAAGCCGCCCTCTTCCAGCAAGTTGCGCACCGCCTGCATGTAGGGTGCGGGACCGCAGGTGAAAATCTCGCGATCGAGAAAATCCGGTGCAATGAGCTTCAGGAGCGGCAAGCTCAGAAAACCCGTCACACCCGGCCAGTTGGTGCGGGCACCCAGCCGTTCGCAAACGAACGCCGTGCGGAAGTTGGCCTGATTCGACGCGATCAGATCCAGTTCGCGCGCGAAGATGATGTCGTCCGGCGTGCGTGCGCTGTGCACGAACACGATATCGCTGTCCTCGCCGAGCTCGTAATGCGCGCGGCTCATCGACATCAGCGGGGTGATGCCCGAGCCCGCCGAGAGGAACAGGAACTTGCGCGCGGGATGCCGCGCGCAGGTGAATTCGCCGGCTGGCCCGAGCACGCGAACCTGCATACCGGCGTGCAGATTGTCGTGCAGCCAGTTCGACACCTTGCCGCCCGGCACACGCTTGACGGTGATCGAAATGGTGTGCGGGCGAGTCGGCGGCGACGAGATCGTATAGCAGCGATTCACCGCCTCGCCGTCGATCTCGAGTTCCAGCGTGATGAACTGTCCCGGCTCGAACACGAACGCCCGTTCGGATGGCGCGCGGAAGAAAAAGCTCTTGACGTCGTGCGTTTCCTGGCGGACCTGGCAGCACACCAGCGTATCGTCCGTGTCGCTGTCCCAGCGCGCGGGCAGCGTCTCCCAGAATCGTGGTTGGGTGACACGGTTTGCTGCCGGCTCCGGGCTGAGCTGAAACGTCGCCTGATCGCGCATCATTGTTTTCTCCCGCTCCTGGTTGCGGCGTCGCGCTCAGCGCATGAAGGACACGACTTTCTCGCCGTGTGCAGCCGGCGCAGTACCGCCGGCATCTTCTGTTTGGGGTTCATTGCTGTAATCCGCCATGCGGCCGATGTACCACTCGCAGAACTTTTCGACGAGCCCTTCGGTGAACGGCGAATACGGACCCGGCTCATAGGCGCTGCTCGTCGCGCCGCGTTGCGAGTACTCGACGAGCGCGCGATCCTGGTCGTTCGTCGCGCGCCACACCGCCGTGAGATTGTTCACGTCGTAATCGATGCCTTCGCGCGCGTCCTTGTGCACGAGCCATTTGGTGCGCACCAAGGTTTTGCCTGCGGAGAGCGGAATCACCGAGAAGCTCACGATGTGGTCGCTCATGAAGTGATGCCACGAATTCGGCTGCGTCCAGAACGACAAGCCGCCGAGGTCGGCCTGCTCGAATCCGCCGAGCAGTTTCTTCGACGCGACGCGCGCGTCCAGCGTTTGCGATTCGCCGTCCCGATCGAGCGGCAAGCGTTGCGTACGGAAACCGGTGACGAGATCGGCAAGCCGTTCGATTTCCGCCGACGGCAGTTTCAGCGCCTCCCATTGCGCGGTGCGGCGCGCGACGGTCGCTTCGAACGCGGCCATGCCTTCTTCGTTCTCCGGCGTACGTTGATAGCCGAAGCCGTATTCATAGAGGGAAATCGTCAGTTCAGGATGGTTCGCGACGCAGTGATAGCACTCGCGGTTGTTCTCCATCGTGAGCTTCCAGTTGCCTTCCTCGATGATGTCGATCGACGCCGCGACCTTGCAGCTGGGCAGATCGTGAGGCAGCAGATACGGCTCCATCGCGGCGCGCATCACGGCGAAATCCGCCGGCGGCGTGTCCGCCAGACAGATAAAAATGAGACCCGCCAGATTCTCCAGGTGGACCGCCTTCAGGCTATGCTTGCAGCGGTCGAACTGGTCGCCCATGTGCTCGGCGAACATCAGGTCGCCGTTCAGGTTGTAGGTCCAGCTGTGATACGGGCAGACGATATTGCCGAGTGAGCCTTTGTCCGTATTGCACAGCCGCGATCCGCGGTGGCGGCAGACGTTGTGGAACGCCCTCACCTGCATGTCGTCGTCCCGCACGATCAGGATCGAATCGGTGCCGATCTCCACGGTGATGTAGTCGCCGGGTTCCGGTACATCCGCTTCGACGGCGACCTGAATCCAGTGTCGCCGGAAGATCGCGTCCATGTCGAGCGCGAAAATCTCCTCGCTCGTATAGAACGGTGCTTCCAGCGTGTAGCTCTTTTTGCGGCGTTCGATCATTGCGCGAACGTCTGCCGAAACTTTCATTGTGTGCTCCGTTGCATGTCACGTCTGGCGCTGCGCCAGGCCCTCCTGGTCGCATGCTGGCCCGAACCGGAAATCAGTAATCCACGAGTTGATGCTCGCGCAAATACGCGAGAATCACTTGTGCTTTTTCGACGGAACTCCCTTCAATTACGACGCTGCCGCCGCGGCTTTCGGTCGTTGTCGCCGACAGCATGCGGGCATGCCCGGAACGCTTTTCGGCGGCGGCGAGGCGCACCGGTTTGGCGCTCGCAGCGCGGGTCGTCCAGGCGAGGTGTTCGGCGTGGCCCGCATCCGGGCTTCCGGCGTCCGAGCCGTTGGCCTGCATCGCGACCGGGCGGATCGTGCCTTCGCGCAGCCGTGCGTACGCGTAGCTGGGCGCGGCATTGGCGAGCGGATGCACGGCGATCAGCGCCGGCAGCTTGACTTCGACGCGCCGGCGCAAGCCCTTCGGCATGAATTGCCGAACTTCCGCACAGCCGTCGCGGATCGTCAGATCGACTGCCGAGCCCACCAGCGCAATCTCCAGCGCATCCGCGACGCGATACGGCAGCATGCCGCTGTCGAACGCGCCTTCCGTGCGGGTGCCGGTCAGCACGAGGTCGTAGCCGTGCAGACGCGCGGCCAGCGGCGCTGCTGGATCGCCATGCCACTCAGGCGCCGAGGATACGTCGAGCACCTCGACACAGCGCGCCCCCAGCGCCAGATAGTCCTTCAAGGCGGGATTGGCCGGATCGCCCGCATGCAGCACGTCGAGCGTGGCGCCATGCGTCCTGGCGAGCGAGAGCGCGATGGTGAGCGCAGCGGCATCGTTGCGGCTATAGCGCGCGGTGCCGCTGACCGGATGGCGGCCCACGGAAACCAGTACGGCGATTTTCATGCGAGGGCTCCTTCGGCCGCGGCCGCGGAATTCAGCAGCGCCGCGCCGGTGCCGCGCGCGCTGCGCGCAGCGGCTGCGGCTTCGGTCAGCGCCGCGATGGTTTCCTGCGCGTCGGCAATCACGGTCAGATTGGCGCGCTTGGCAATCGGCGCACTCGCGTCGAGGTTCACGGCGATCACATGCCGGCAATCCTTGATGCCTTGCAAATGCTGGACCGCGCCGGAGATGCCGAACGCGATATAGACACTCGCTTCGACAGTCTTGCCGGTCGCGCCGATCTGCTTGTCGCGGGTGAACTTGCCGTCGTCCACGGCGACGCGGCTCGCGCCGATCGCGGCGCCCAAGGTGCCCGCCAGACGCTCGAACGCGGCGACGTCGCTCACGCCGTTACCCGCCGATACGATGAAATCCGCTTCTTCGAGAGCGAGCTGGGCGGCGTCGATTTCCTCGATGCCGAGGTCGCGAACGGCGCCTTTGGGCGAGGCAGCCGCACCGTCGAAACGCCATATGACCCGCTCACCCGCGCCGACAAACGGCAATTTCGGATCGACGGCATTGGGTGCTAGCAGCACGACCTCGGGTAGCGCGCGCACGGCAAACGCTGTATTGGCCTGGATATAAGCCGCGACGTGCGCCGCGTCGATCTCGACGACATGCGTCGCGACGCTCGCGTTCGCGGTCGTGGCGTAACGGCGGCCAAGGTCGCCGTCGCCGGTTGCGTTGTCGGGCATGAAGAGGTGCGCAGGCGCATAGGCGGCCACGCAAGCGGCCAACGCGTCGAGTTCGTCCAGAGGCGCGAAGGTGCGGCGGTCGAACATCGGCAACTCGATCACCTTGTCGGCGCCGAGCGCGCCGGCATCGCCATTGAACTCGCCGAACACGAGCAGCACGACTTCGGTGGGTGCATCGGCGATCAGCGCGGCGGCGGCCAGAGCCTGGCGCGCGTGGTCGTCCAGCGCGCCACGGTCCGCGTGCGCGGCAACCAGCAGCGAACGGTGCGGCACGGCCGTCGTGCGGAACGGCTTGGCCTGCTCGCGATGCGAAGCGCCTGACACGGCGAATTCCGTCGAACCCGCTACGCCGATCGCGCCGAGCGTGATCCGTTTGAGGCCCTCTGCCGTGATCGTGAACGGCCGGCGCGGATCGATTCTTTTGAGATTGTTCATCGCGTTACTCCAGCGCCGCAGCAACCAGTTCGGCTACGTCGAGCACTTCCGGACGCGGGCCGACCACACCTTCGAGCATCGCCGTGCAGTTCGGGCAGCCCACCGCGACGATCTCTGCGCCGACCGCGCGCGCATCGTCGATGCGAATGTCCGGAATGCGCTTCTTGCCGGGGATGTCGGTCAACGGCGCACCGCCGCCGCCGCCACAGCAACGCCCGCGCATGCCGTTGCGCTCCATTTCCACCACCTTGATGCCGATGGATTTCAGCAGGCGGCGCGGCGCTTCCGTCTCACCGTTATAGCGGCCCAGATAGCACGGGTCGTGATAGGTGATCTTGCGGTCCGCGAACGCGGCCACCGCGCGTGGCGCCAGTTTGCCGCTCGCGACCAGCTCTTCGATCAATGCGGTGTGATGCTGCACGTCGTAGAAACCGCCGAGCGCGCGATATTCGTTGCGCAGGCTGTGCAGCACGTGCGGATCGGCGGTGACGATCTTGGCGAACGAGTATTGCGAGAGCGTGCCGATCAGTCTTTGCGCAAGCTGCTGGAAAGTCGCTTCGTCGCCCAGACGCCGCGCCGTGTCGCCGGTATCGGACTCGAGCCCGCCGAGCACCGCGTAGTCGATGCCCGCGCGGTTCAGCACCTTCACCAGCGCGCGCAGCGTACGCTGATAACGCATGTCGAACGCACCTTCGCCGGCGATCAGCAGCACGTCCACCGGCCGCCCCGGCTGTGCCACCTGAACTTGCAGATCGACGGCCCAGTCATAACGCGCGCCGATGTCGTAGCCGTTCGCGCTGCCGGTCTCACGCAGATTCGCGAGCGTGATCGGTCCCTTGCCCGGCACGCTGCCTTCGACGAGCGTCTGATTGCGCCGCATATCGACGATCGCATCGACATGTTCGATCAGCATCGGGCATTCCTGCACGCAGGCGCGGCAAGTCGTGCACGACCACAGCGTATCCGCTTCGATCAAGCGCGAGATCAACGGCAAGCCTGGCGCACCGCTGTGCTGGCCGACCGGAATGCCGGGCGTCGGGCTGCCGGCATAAGCGGCATCGCTGCCACCCACCATCCCGGTGACGAGATCCTGAATCAGCTTCTTCGGATTGAGCGGCTGGCCGGCGGCAAACGCGGGACACGCCGCCTCGCACTTGCCGCACTGCACGCAGGCGTCGAAGCTCAGCAACTGGTTCCAGCGGAACTCCACCGGCTTGCCGACGCCGTATTCCTTCGCGTCGAGCAACGGCGCCTTCAGCGCGGTCGGCGGCACGACGTCGTTGTCGTTGCGCTCGGCGAAACGCTCCTGACGTGGGTGAAAGGCGAGATGCAGGAGCCCGGCGAGCGCGTGCTTCATCGGACCGCCACGGGCCGCGCCGAACGTCATCGTGAAAGCACCCGCCGCAATCAGCAACGCGACGATGATCGCGAGCGCACCCGACATCGCCGCCGCGGGCAACGCGATGAACAGCGCCAGGCCCAGCGCGAACGAACCCAGCAACAGCGGCAGATGATCCCAAGGACCGCGCGAGAGCCGCGCCGGCACCGCCTTCGCGCCATGCCGGCGGCGCCAGACGAACACCGCGCCGACCAGCATCACGAGCGCTGCCAGAAAGATCAGCTTGTCGAGCCACGGCGAGTAGATCGCGAGGCCATAGTTGACGAACACCAGCGCCATCGCGAGAATCGCGCCGCCCGCGGTCGCGACGTGCGTCTTCGCGATGTACGGATCACGCGCAACCACATGATGCAGATCGACGAAATAGCGCTTGGGGATCGCCAGCAGGTTGGTCCAGCCATAGGCACCCGCCGCCGTGGCGCGGCCTTCGCGCCAGTAAGCCGCGCGTTTGGCGAGCGCGAACGCCAGACCGGCCACCGACACCCACAGCAGGACGGTGATGACAAACACGGGGCTCATCGTCAGAAATCCTTGCAAAGGCGCAGCGCGTCGTAAATCGCGCCGTGAATGTTGTGCATCGAAATGCAATCACCGACGCGGAACAGCAGGAAGCGGCCGTTGCCGAGTTCTTCGCTCAAGCAAGGCTGCGGCTCGGAGGCGAAGAGCTTGTGCACGTCGACCTGGCCGCGATTCACGGATTCGGGTTTGAGCGCCCAGTAGAGCTGGTCGTTCGGCGTGCTGCCGTTCTCGATCACCACCTGATCGACCGCGCGTTCTTCCTGCTCCTCCGTGTACTCGTTGCGAATCACGGCGATCTTCTTGCCGTCTTCCTCATACACC
>NZ_QHKS01000054.1 GCF_003353175.1 Paraburkholderia lacunae
GACAACGTGTCGATCACGGTGAAGCTGATCAACCCGATCGCGATGGAAGAAGGTCTGCGCTTCGCAATCCGCGAAGGCGGTCGTACGGTCGGTGCAGGTGTGGTTGCCAAGATTCTCGAGTAAAATCGCGGATTGGACTTGCAGTAAGTGGTGCCCGGAGCCGGGCGCCTGTCGATAGAAGTTGGCGCTTCAGCGCTTACTCCTATCCCATGCCCGGCTCTACGTTCTTTTACTATCTGGCGGCGCAACACCGCCTCGCTCTTTTCCAAGGAATTGTCATGCAGAACCAGAAAATCCGCATTCGCCTGAAGGCTTTCGACTATCGCCTGATCGATCAATCGGCAGCTGAAATTGTCGACACGGCAAAGCGGACTGGCGCAATCGTTCGTGGTCCGGTGCCCCTGCCGACCCGTATTCAACGCTTCGACATCCTGCGTTCGCCGCACGTCAACAAGACGTCGCGCGATCAGCTCGAAATCCGTACGCACCAACGCCTGATGGACATCGTCGACCCGACGGACAAGACCGTCGACGCACTGATGAAGCTGGACCTGCCGGCTGGCGTGGACGTCGAAATCAAGCTGCAATAAGGCTTCCAGCGGTTGTCTGGTTTGCCGGGCAACGCTAAGTCATTGATTGCTTGCGGAAAACGAAAAGCCTCGCTATAATGCAAGGCTTTTCGCGCATTTGCGCAAAAAAGTCGGTGTGCTGCAGCATGAATTCATGCCCGAAACGGCGCCGGCATTTTGTAAATTAGCCCCGACCAATCGCAGTCGGGAATGGAGAAAACGATGAGCCTTGGACTCGTAGGTCGCAAGGTTGGCATGACCCGTATCTTCACGGCAGAAGGGGATTCGATTCCCGTTACCGTGCTGGACGTGTCCGACAACCGCGTGACGCAGATCAAGACTGTTGAAACCGACGGCTACACGGCCGTGCAGGTTGCATTCGGTACGCGCCGTGCATCGCGCGTGACGAAGCCGTTGGCCGGTCATCTCGCCAAAGCCGGTGTTCAAGCCGGTGAAATCCTCAAAGAATTCCAGATCGATGCTGCCAAGGCTGCCGAGTTGTCGAACGGCACCGTGGTCGGTCCTGACCTGTTCGAAGTAGGCCAGAAGGTCGACGTGCAAGGCGTGTCGATCGGTAAGGGCTACGCCGGTACCATCAAGCGTTACAACTTCGCATCCGGCCGTGCATCGCACGGTAACTCGCGCTCGCACAACGTGCCGGGTTCGATCGGTATGGCGCAGGATCCGGGTCGTGTTTTCCCGGGTAAGCGCATGACCGGTCACATGGGTGACGAAACGGTAACGGTGCAAAACCTCGAAATCGCTCGTATCGACGCTGACCGCAAGCTGTTGCTGGTCAAGGGCGCCGTTCCGGGTGCGAAGGGTGGCAAGGTATTCGTTACGCCGGCCGTGAAGACGCGTGCCGTGAAAGGAGCGAAATAATGGAACTTAAGCTCCTGAATGCCAATGGTCAGGAAGGTGCAGGCGTTAGCGCGTCGGACGTCGTGTTCGGCCGTGATTACAACGAAGCCCTGATTCACCAGGTTGTGGTTGCGTACCAGGCGAATGCCCGTAGCGGCAACCGCGCGCAGAAGGATCGTGAGCAAGTCAAGCACACGACCAAGAAGCCGTGGCGCCAGAAGGGTACGGGCCGCGCCCGTGCCGGTATGTCGTCGAGCCCGCTGTGGCGCGGCGGTGGCCGGATCTTCCCGAATTCGCCGGAAGAAAACTTTTCGCACAAGGTCAACAAGAAGATGCATCGCGCAGGTCTCTGCTCGATCTTCTCGCAGCTGGCCCGCGAAGGCCGCATCTCGGTGGTTGACGAGCTGACGCTCGAAGCGCCGAAGACGAAGCTGCTGGCCGAAAAATTCAAGGCGATGGGTCTCGACTCCGTGCTGGTGATTACCGATACGGTTGACGAAAACCTGTACCTCGCGTCGCGCAACCTCGCCCACGTGGCGGTTGTCGAGCCGCGTTACGCCGACCCGCTGTCGCTGATCTACTTCAAGAAGATCCTGATCACGAAGGCTGCGGTCGCCCAGATCGAGGAGTTGCTGTCATGAGCGAGATTCGCAAGAACGATCATCGTTTGATGCAGGTCCTGCTCGCGCCGGTGATCTCCGAAAAGGCGACGCTGGTGGCCGACAAGAACGAGCAAGTTGTGTTCGAAGTCGCGCCCGATGCCACGAAGCAGGAAGTGAAAGCCGCAGTCGAGCTGCTGTTCAAGGTGGAAGTCAATTCCGTCAACGTGCTGGTCTCGAAGGGCAAAGCCAAGCGCTTTGGCCGCTTCATGGGCAAGCGCAAAGACGTGAAGAAGGCGTACGTCTGCCTGAAGCCCGGCCAGGAAATCAACTTTGAAGCGGAGGCCAAGTAATCATGGCAATCGTTAAAGTTAAGCCGACTTCGCCGGGCCGCCGTGCGATGGTCAAGGTGGTCAACAAGGATCTGCATAAGGGCAAGCCGTTCGCACCGCTGCTCGATTCGCAGAACTCGATCGCCGGCCGTAACAACAACGGTCACATCACCACGCGTCATAAGGGTGGTGGTCACAAGCATCACTATCGTGTCGTCGACTTCCGTCGCACGAAGGATGGCATTCCGGCCAAGGTCGAACGTCTCGAGTACGATCCGAACCGTAGCGCGAACATCGCGCTGGTTCTGTACGCAGACGGCGAGCGCCGCTACATCATCGCTCCGAAGGGCGTTACCGTCGGCCAGCAACTGATGTCGGGTTCGGAAGCGCCGATCCGCGCGGGCAACACGCTGCCGATCCGCAACATTCCGGTCGGTACGACGATCCACTGCATCGAAATGCTGCCGGGCAAGGGCGCGCAAATGGCGCGTTCGGCTGGTACGTCGGCGATGCTGCTGGCTCGTGAAGGCATCTACGCACAGGTCCGCCTGCGCTCGGGTGAAATCCGCCGCGTCCACGTTGAGTGCCGCGCGACGATTGGTGAAGTTGGCAACGAAGAGCATAGCCTCCGTCAAATTGGTAAGGCTGGCGCAAACCGCTGGCGCGGTATCCGCCCGACGGTGCGCGGTGTTGCAATGAACCCGGTCGATCACCCGCACGGTGGTGGTGAAGGCAAGACGGCTGCAGGTCGCGATCCGGTGAGCCCGTGGGGCACGCCTGCTAAGGGTTATCGCACCCGCAGCAACAAGCGCACGACGAGCATGATCGTCCAGCGCCGTCACAAGCGTTAAGGAGTAGGCAATGGCACGTTCTGTAAAAAAAGGTCCGTTCTGCGACGCCCATTTGCTGAAGAAAGTTGAGGCGGCAGCAGCTTCGCGGGATAAGAAGCCGATCAAAACCTGGTCGCGTCGCTCGACGATCCTCCCGGATTTCATCGGTCTGACGATCGCCGTTCACAACGGCCGTCAACACGTTCCGGTGTACATCTCGGAAAACATGGTCGGCCACAAGCTTGGCGAGTTCGCATTGACCCGTACGTTCAAGGGTCATGCAGCCGACAAGAAGGCCAAGAAATAAGGGGCTCAAGATGGAAGTGAAAGCAATTCATCGCGGTGCCCGCATCTCGGCGCAGAAAACGCGCCTTGTGGCTGACCAGATCCGCGGTTTGCCGGTCGACAAGGCGCTGAACGTTCTGACGTTCTCGCCGAAGAAGGCTGCGGGAATCGTGAAAAAGGTCGTGCTGTCGGCGATCGCGAATGCGGAGCATAACGAAGGCGCCGATATCGATGAGCTCAAGATCACGAGCATCTACATCGACAAGGCTGCGTCGCTCAAGCGTTTCACCGCGCGCGCTAAAGGCCGCGGCAACCGCATCGAGAAGCAATCCTGTCACATCACTGTGACGGTCGGGAATTAAGGGGTCATACGATGGGACAGAAAATTCATCCGACTGGCTTCCGTTTGGCCGTCAGCCGCAATTGGGCGTCGCGTTGGTACGCGAACAACAACAATTTCGCGGCGATGTTGCAGGAAGACATCGGTGTTCGTGAATACCTGAAGAAGAAGCTGAAAAACGCTTCGGTTGGTCGCGTCGTTATCGAGCGCCCGGCGAAAAACGCGCGCATCACGATTTATAGCTCGCGTCCGGGTGTGGTCATCGGCAAGAAGGGCGAGGATATCGAGCTGCTGAAGTCGGAACTGCAACGCCGCATGGGCGTTCCGGTCCACGTCAACATCGAAGAAATCCGTAAGCCGGAAACCGATGCGCAACTGATCGCGGATTCGATCACGCAACAGCTCGAGCGCCGGATCATGTTCCGCCGCGCGATGAAGCGTGCGATGCAAAACGCAATGCGTCTGGGTGCTCAAGGCATCAAGATCATGAGCGCTGGCCGCCTGAACGGTATCGAAATCGCTCGTACGGAGTGGTATCGCGAAGGTCGCGTGCCCCTGCATACGCTGCGTGCGGATATCGACTACGCAACTTCGGAAGCGAAGACGACGTACGGCATCATCGGCGTGAAGGTGTGGGTCTACAAGGGCGACACGCTCGGCCGCAACGACGCACCGGTGGTTGAAGAAGTTGCCGAAGAAAAGCGTCCGCGCCGCAACGCACGTCCGGGTGGCGATCGCCGTCCGCGTCGCGATGGTGAAGGTGGTGGCCCGGCAGGTGCACGCCGTGGCGCTCCTCGTCGTGCTGGCGGTGCCGGCGGCGACGGGAAGACTGGAGAATAACGATGCTGCAACCGAAACGCAGAAAGTATCGCAAAGAGCAGAAGGGTCGTAACACCGGTATCGCCACCCGCGGCAACGCGGTGTCGTTCGGTGAGTTCGGCCTGAAGGCGATCGGTCGTGGTCGCTTGACCGCGCGCCAGATTGAAGCGGCACGTCGTGCAATGACGCGTCACATCAAGCGTGGTGGCCGCATCTGGATCCGCATCTTCCCGGACAAGCCGATTTCGCACAAGCCGGCTGAAGTACGGATGGGTAATGGTAAGGGTAACCCTGAGTACTACGTCGCAGAGATTCAACCGGGCAAGATGCTGTACGAAATGGATGGCGTAACCGAAGAGCTGGCACGCGAAGCGTTCCGTCTGGCTGCAGCTAAGCTGCCGCTGAAGACGACGTTCATCGTGCGTCAGCTCGGCGCCTAAGGAGCAAATGATGAAGGCTTCCGAACTTCACCAGAAAGATCAGGCCGCGCTCAACAAGGAGCTGTCGGACCTGTTGAAGGCGCAATTCGGCCTGCGCATGCAACTCGCGACCCAGCAGCTCACGAACACGAGCCAGCTGAAGAAGGTTCGTCGCGACATCGCGCGTGTGCGGACCGTCCTGACTGAGAAGGCGAACCAGAAATGAACGATAGCGTAAAAACCTCGCTCAAGCGGACGCTGGTCGGCAAGGTCGTCAGCAACAAGATGGACAAGACGGTCACCGTGCTGGTTGAGCATCGCGTGAAGCACCCGATCTACGGCAAGTACGTTGTGCGCTCGAAGAAGTACCACGCGCACGACGATGCGAACACGTACAACGAGGGTGACCTCGTTGAAATCCAGGAAACCCGTCCGATTTCGAAGACGAAAGCTTGGGTTGTGGCTCGCTTGGTCGAGGCTGCTCGCGTCATCTGACGCCGCAAAGTTGTAGAAGTAGTTGAAATCGCAGTAAGTTTCGCTTGCAAGACCGAGATTATCAGTTATAATCTCGGTCTTCCCTCTTTTATGGGAGCCCCGTCGCGGGCGAAGTTGGTGGGGGAAGCGGTTCAGGCGCCAGTCTGTTCCGAAGGATTCACCGGATTGCGATGGCGGGTTTCGTTTGCCGTCGCTGCTGTTCTAACCCAAGCAGCCGATTGGCTGACGGGACCAAGACTGACCGGGTACGCCATGGTGGTGTGACCGGATTAAGTTGGGAAAGATAAACCATGATCCAGACCGAAACTCGGCTTGAAGTGGCCGACAACACGGGTGCGCGTGAAGTCATGTGCATCAAGGTGCTCGGCGGCTCGAAGCGTCGTTATGCCAGCATTGGCGACATCATCAAGGTGACCGTCAAAGAAGCAACGCCGCGCGGGCGCGTGAAGAAAGGCGAAATTTATAACGCCGTGGTGGTTCGTACCGCCAAGGGCGTGCGCCGTCAGGACGGCTCGCTGATCAAGTTCGATGGCAATGCCGCAGTGTTGTTGAACGCCAAGCTCGAACCTATTGGCACCCGTATTTTCGGGCCTGTCACGCGCGAGTTGCGTAGCGAACGATTCATGAAGATCGTTTCGCTGGCACCGGAAGTGCTGTAAGGAGTCGCGATGAACAAGATTCGCAAAGGTGACGAAGTTATCGTCATCACCGGCAAAGATAAGGGCAAGCGCGGCATCGTGCTGTCTGTTGGCGAGGGCAAAGTGATTGTCGAGGGCATCAACCTCGTCAAGAAACACGTCAAGCCGAACCCGATGAAGGGTACGACGGGCGGTGTGGAAGCCAAGACGATGCCGCTGCAAATTTCGAACGTCGCATTGGTCGACGCGAATGGCAAGGCATCGCGTGTAGGCATCAAGGTCGAAGGGGATAAGAAGGTCCGTTTCCTTAAGACGACCGGTGCCGAGCTGAGCGCCTGACGCTGCGGAGTAAAAAAATGGCTCGTTTGCAAGAGTTTTACAAAGAAAAGGTTGTACCCGGCCTCATCGAGAAGTTCGGTTACAAGTCCGTGATGGAAGTGCCGCGCATCACCAAGATCACCCTGAACATGGGCCTTGGCGAAGCGGTTGCTGACAAGAAGATCATCGAAAACGCCGTTGGCGACCTGACGAAGATCGCAGGCCAGAAGCCGGTGATCACAAAGGCACGCAAGGCAATCGCTGGCTTCAAGATCCGTCAGGGCTATCCGATCGGTGCAATGGTTACGTTGCGTGGTCAGGCAATGTACGAATTTCTGGACCGTTTCGTGACGGTCGCGCTCCCGCGTGTGCGTGACTTCCGTGGCGTGTCCGGTCGTGCGTTCGATGGTCGCGGCAACTACAACATCGGTGTGAAAGAGCAGATCATTTTCCCCGAAATCGACTACGACAAGATCGACGCACTGCGTGGGCTGAACATCAGCATCACGACGACTGCGAAGACCGACGACGAAGCAAAGGCTCTGCTCGCCAGCTTCAAGTTCCCGTTCAGAAACTGAGGTTACCGTGGCTAAACTGGCACTGATCGAACGTGAAAAGAAGCGTGCTCGCCTGGCCGCTAAGTACGCTCCCAAGCGTGCCGAGTTGAAGGCGATCATTGGCGATATGAGCAAGTCGGACGAAGAGCATTACGCAGCACGTCTGGAACTGCAACAACTGCCGCGCAACTCTAACCCGACCCGTAAGCGCAATCGTTGCGCAATTACCGGTCGCCCGCGTGGCACGTTCCGTAAATTCGGGCTGGCGCGTAACAAGATTCGCGAAATCGCGTTCCGCGGCGAGATCCCTGGCCTGACCAAGGCGAGCTGGTAATAGGAGAAACGTAAATGAGCATGAGTGATCCTATCGCCGATATGCTGACTCGCATCCGCAACGCGCAGATGGTCGAGAAGGTTTCGGTGACAATGCCCTCGTCGAAAGTCAAGGTTGCGATTGCGCAGGTCCTGAAGGACGAAGGCTATATCGATGATTTCGCAGTGAAGTCCGAAGGTGCGAAGTCAGAATTGAACATCGTGTTGAAGTACTACGCTGGCCGCCCGGTCATCGAACGCATTGAACGCGTTTCGAAGCCTGGTCTGCGTGTGTACCGCGGCCGTAACGACATCCCCGTGGTCATGAATGGCCTCGGCGTGGCAATCGTGTCGACGCCGAAGGGCGTGATGACGGACCGCAAGGCGCGCGCAACGGGCGTTGGCGGCGAAGTCATCTGCTACGTCGCTTAAGGCCGAAAGGAGAGAAACATGTCTCGAGTAGGTAAAAGCCCGATCGCGCTGCAAGGCGCAGAAGTGGACCTGAGCGACGATCGCATTACCGTCAAGGGCCCGCTGGGTACGATTACGCAGGCGGCAAACCGCCTCGTGAAAGTGGTGAACGACAACGGCACGCTGAAAGTGGAGCCGCTTGACGAAAGCCGCGAAGCGAATGCGATGTCGGGCACGATGCGCGCACTGGTTGCGAACATGGTGAACGGCGTGACGAAGGGTTTCGAGCGCAAGCTGACGCTGGTTGGCGTCGGTTACCGCGCACAGGCGCAAGGCGACAAGCTGAATCTGTCGCTGGGTTTCTCGCACCCCGTGGTGCACCAGATGCCGGAAGGCGTGAAGGCTGAAACCCCGTCGCAAACCGAAATCGTGATCAAGGGGATCGACAAGCAGAAAGTTGGCCAGGTCGCTGCAGAAGTGCGCGGCTATCGCCCGCCGGAGCCCTACAAGGGCAAGGGTGTGCGCTACGCCAACGAGGTCGTGATCCTCAAAGAAACGAAGAAGAAGTAAGGGTGCGCAATCATGGATAAGACTCAATCTCGCCTGCGCCGCGCTCGTCAGACGCGTATCAAGATCGCTGAGCTGCAGGTCGCGCGTCTCGCCGTGCATCGCACGAACACGCACATCTATGCGCAAGTGTTCTCGCCGTGCGGCACCAAGGTGCTCGCCAGCGCGTCGACGCTCGAGGCCGAAGTGCGTGCGCAACTGGCTGATCAGACGGGCAAGGGCGGCAACGTCGCCGCTGCGACTCTGATTGGTAAGCGCATCGCAGAAAAGGCTAAGGCTGCCGGCATCGAATCCGTCGCCTTCGACCGTTCGGGTTTCCGTTACCACGGCCGCGTGAAAGCGCTGGCTGATGCGGCGCGCGAAGCCGGACTCAAGTTCTAAGGGAAGAATTCGTCATGGCAAAGATGCAAGCGAAAGTTCAGGCTGACGAACGCGACGACGGCCTTCGTGAAAAGATGATTTCGGTCAACCGCGTGACCAAGGTCGTGAAGGGTGGCCGGATTCTCGGCTTCGCCGCACTGACCGTGGTTGGCGACGGTGATGGCCGCGTCGGTATGGGCAAGGGCAAGGCGAAGGAAGTGCCGGTCGCTGTTCAGAAGGCGATGGAACAAGCCCGCCGCAACATGTTCAAGGTGCCGCTCAAGAACGGTACCCTGCAACACGAAGTGCACGGCAAGCACGGCGCATCGATGGTCCTCCTGGCTCCTGCCAAGGACGGTACCGGCGTGATCGCTGGTGGTCCGATGCGCGCAGTGTTCGACGTGATGGGCGTGCAGAACGTTGTGGCCAAGAGCCACGGTTCGACGAACCCGTATAACCTCGTTCGTGCAACGCTCGACGGTCTGCGCAAGCAGTCCACGCCGGGCGACATCGCGGCGAAACGCGGCAAGTCCGTCGAAGATATTCTGGGCTAAGGTGGACACCATGTCTGATAAAACTGTCAAGGTCCAGCTCGTCAAGAGCCTGATCGGCACCCGCGAAACGCACCGTGCAACGGTGCGTGGCTTGGGCCTGCGCCGACTCAACTCGGTTAGCGAGTTGCAGGACACGCCGGCTGTGCGCGGCATGATCAACAAGGTTTCGTACCTCGTTAAGGTCATCAGCTAAGCGGCTGACCAGGACTCAAGGAGTTGATAATGGAATTGAATAACCTGAAGCCGGCTGAAGGCGCGAAGCACGCAAAGCGTCGCGTTGGTCGCGGCATCGGCTCCGGCCTCGGCAAGACCGCTGGCCGTGGTCACAAGGGTCAGAAGTCGCGTTCGGGCGGCTTTCACAAGGTTGGCTTCGAAGGCGGTCAAATGCCGCTGCAACGTCGCCTGCCGAAGCGTGGCTTCACCTCGCTGACGAAGGAATTCGTTGGTGAAGTGCGTCTCTCGGATCTGGAAAAGCTGCCGGTCGACGAAATCGATCTGCTGGCTCTGAAGCAAGCCGGCTTGGTCGGCGAGCTGATCAAGAGCGCCAAGATCATCGCGACGGGCGAGCTGAAGCGCAAGGTCGTTGTGAAGGGTCTGGGTGCGACGAAGGGTGCGCGCGCTGCTATCGAAGCAGCCGGCGGCTCTTTTGCCGAGTAACGCGCAAGCTATTTGCCGTCACTAGCATTTGCATCGGAGAAGGTACTTGGCTAACAGCCCGAGTCTCGCAAAACCCGGTCGCAGCGCGGCGAAGTTCGGCGATCTGCGTCGGCGGGCAGTGTTCCTGCTGCTGGCGCTGATCGTCTACCGTATCGGCGCGCACATTCCGGTGCCGGGTATCGACCCGGACCAGCTGGCGAAGCTGTTCCAAAGCCAGTCGGGCGGCATCCTTGGCATGTTCAACATGTTCTCGGGTGGCGCACTTTCGCGGTTCACGATTTTTGCGCTGGGGATCATGCCGTACATTTCGGCGTCGATCATCATGCAGTTGCTGGCGATTGTGTCGCCGCAGCTGGAAGCGCTGAAAAAGGAAGGGCAGGCGGGGCAACGGAAGATTACGCAGTACACGCGTATCTTTACGGTCCTGCTGGCGACGTTCCAGGCGTTCGGCATCGCCGTCGCGTTGGAAAACCAGCCGGCTCTGGTGATCGATCCGGGGATGGTGTTTCGGTTGACGACGGTCGTGACGCTGGTGACCGGCACGATGTTCCTGATGTGGCTGGGTGAGCAGATCACGGAACGCGGGCTTGGCAACGGTATCTCGATCATCATTTTCGGCGGTATTGCGGCCGGTTTCCCGAACGCAATCGGTGGTCTTTTCGAACTGGTGCGAACCGGCTCGATGAGCATCATCTCGGCGATTATCGTGGTCGCGCTGATTGCCGGAGTGACGTATCTGGTGGTGTTCATCGAACGCGGCCAGCGCAAGATTCTTGTGAACTACGCCAAGCGGCAAGTCGGTAACAAGATTTACGGCGGTCAGTCTTCGCATCTGCCGCTGAAGTTGAACATGTCGGGCGTGATTCCGCCGATCTTTGCATCGTCGATCATTCTCTTCCCGGCAACCATCCTGAACTGGTTTAGTTCGGGGTCGCGCACCAGCTGGTTCGCAGACACGTTGCACAACGTGGCCGAAGCCCTTAAGCCCGGTCAACCGGTGTACGTGTTGCTGTATGCGTTGGCGATCGTTTTCTTCTGTTTTTTCTACACCGCACTGGTGTTCAACAGCAGGGAAACGGCTGACAACCTGAAAAAGAGTGGCGCTTTCGTCCCAGGCATTCGCCCGGGCGATCAAACGGCGCGATATATCGACCGCATCCTCACGCGCTTGACGCTGGCCGGTGCGATCTACATCGTGTTCGTTTGTTTGCTGCCCGAGTTTCTGGTGCTGCGCTGGAACGTGCCGTTTTATTTTGGTGGAACGTCGCTGCTGATCATTGTCGTCGTCACAATGGATTTCATGGCGCAGGTGCAGTCGTACGTTATGTCGCAACAGTATGAATCGCTGCTGAAGAAAGCTAATTTCAAAGGCGGCGGCGTCCCGATGCGTTGAAAGGACTTATGGCCAAAGACGATGTTATCCAGATGCAGGGTGAAGTCATCGAAAACCTGCCTAACGCTACCTTCAGGGTGAAGCTGGAAAACGGCCATGTCGTATTGGGACACATATCCGGGAAGATGCGGATGCACTACATCCGAATCTTGCCGGGCGACAAGGTGACGGTTGAATTGACGCCTTACGATCTGTCGCGTGCGCGGATCGTGTTCCGGGCGAAGTGATTTGAAAAAAGGGTAATATCATGAAAGTGATGGCATCGGTTAAGCGCATTTGCCGCAATTGCAAGATCATCAAGCGCAAAGGCGTTGTGCGCGTGATTTGCAGCTCTGATCCGCGCCACAAACAGCGTCAAGGCTGAACGCCGCGCTTTTGCTTGCGCTTTTTGTTTGAGGAAAAACAATGGCTCGTATCGCAGGGGTTAACATCCCGAATCACCAGCATACCGAAATCGGCCTGACGGCTATTTACGGTATCGGCCGCACGCGCTCGCGCGACATTTGCGTCGCTGCTGGTGTGGCATTTTCGAAGAAGGTCAAAGACCTGAACGACGCAGACCTCGAAAAGCTGCGTGAAGAAGTCGGCAAGTTCATCGTTGAAGGCGATCTGCGCCGTGAAACGACGATGAACATCAAGCGCCTGATGGATCTCGGCTGCTACCGTGGCGTGCGGCATCGTAAGGGCTTGCCCCTGCGCGGCCAACGTACGCGTACGAATGCCCGTACGCGCAAGGGTCCGCGTCGTGCAGCGCAATCGCTGAAGAAGTAAGCGGAACTGACAGTTACAGGAAAACGTAATGGCTAAGGCTTCGAACAACTCCGCGGCGCAACGCGTTCGCAAGAAGGTCAAGAAGAACGTCGCCGAGGGCGTGGTTCACGTTCACGCGTCGTTCAACAACACCATCATCACGATCACCGATCGTCAAGGCAATGCACTTGCTTGGGCAACGTCGGGTGGTCAGGGCTTCAAGGGCTCGCGTAAGTCGACGCCGTTTGCAGCTCAGGTGGCAGCCGAATCGGCTGGCCGCGTGGCGATGGAATACGGCGTGAAGAACCTCGAAGTGCGGATCAAGGGCCCCGGTCCTGGTCGTGAGTCCGCGGTGCGCGCGTTGCATGGTCTTGGTATCAAGATCACCGCGATCTCCGACGTGACCCCGGTCCCGCACAACGGCTGCCGTCCGCCGAAGCGTCGTCGTATCTAAGACGCTGTTTTGGCTAGCGCCTGTTGCCGCCGGGGTTTCAAAACCGGCGACGACAGGCTGCTTGCGCTTTAATGAATTGACTAAGCCCACCGTTCGTCCCAAAGGGTTCGGACTAGCGCGGGTGCATGCATTCGCGTGATTAATCATAGAAGGAATCAACGTGGCACGTTATATCGGCCCTAAGGCCAAGCTGTCCCGCCGTGAAGGCACTGACCTCTTCCTGAAAAGCGCCCGTCGTTCGCTCGCTGACAAGTGCAAGCTTGACAGCAAGCCCGGCCAGCACGGCCGCACCTCGGGCGCACGTACGTCCGATTACGGCACGCAGCTGCGCGAGAAGCAAAAAGTGAAGCGCATCTACGGCGTGCTCGAGCGTCAATTCCGCCGTTACTTCGCTGAAGCCGACCGCCTGAAGGGCAACACGGGTGAGAACCTGCTGCAATTGCTCGAATCGCGTCTGGACAACGTCGTGTATCGCATGGGCTTCGGCTCGACGCGCGCTGAAGCGCGTCAGTTGGTTAGCCACAAGGCGATCATGGTGAACGGCGTCGTGTCGAACATCCCGTCGATGCAAGTGAAGGCAGGCGACGTCGTCGCAGTGCGCGAACAAAAGAAGAAGCAAGCGCGCATTCTCGAAGCGCTGTCGCTGGCTGAGCAAGGCGGTCTGCCGAGCTGGGTCGCGGTCGATTCGAAGAAGTTCGAAGGCACGTTCAAGCAAAAGCCGGAACGCAGCGACATCGCTGGCGATATCAACGAAAGCCTGATCGTCGAATTGTATTCGCGGTAATCGAATTAACGGCCGGGGCACCTCGATTGCGTTGCGCAAGGGGGCGTCTCGGCTGTTTATTTTCAGGTTGTTACCGGTCAGCCTTATCGGTGTAACGAGCCGAGGGTATTGAAAAGGAAAACCTATGCAAACCAGTTTGTTGAAGCCCAAGATCATCGCAGTTGAATCGCTTGGCGAGAGCCACGCGAAAGTGGTCATGGAACCGTTTGAACGCGGTTACGGCCACACCTTGGGTAACGCGCTCCGGCGCGTGCTGCTGTCGTCGATGATCGGCTACGCGCCGACCGAAGTGACGATCGCAGGCGTCGTCCATGAATACTCGACGCTCGACGGTGTGCAAGAGGATGTGGTCAACCTGTTGTTGAACCTGAAGGGCGTGGTGTTCAAGCTGCATAACCGTGACGAAGTGACGGTTACGCTGCGCAAGGAAGGCGAAGGCGTTGTCACCGCTGGCGACATCGAACTCGCGCACGATTGCGAAGTGATCAATCCGGATCACGTGATTGCGCACCTGTCGAAGGGCGGCAAGCTCGACGTGCAGATCAAGGTCGAAAAGGGTCGCGGCTATGTGCCGGGCAATGTACGTCGTTACGGCGAAGAGTCGGCCAAGATCATTGGCCGTATCGTGCTGGATGCGTCCTTCTCGCCGGTTCGCCGTGTGAGCTATGCCGTGGAAAGCGCGCGTGTCGAACAGCGTACCGACCTCGACAAGCTCGTGATGAACATCGAGACCAACGGTGTGATTTCGCCGGAAGAAGCGATCCGTCAATCGGCGCGCATTCTGGTCGATCAACTGTCGGTGTTCGCTGCACTGGAAGGCACCGAGGCAACGGCGGAAGCGCCGTCGCGTGCGCCGCAGATCGATCCGATCCTGCTGCGTCCGGTCGATGATCTCGAACTGACGGTTCGTTCCGCGAACTGCCTGAAAGCCGAGAACATTTACTACATCGGCGATCTGATCCAGCGCACGGAAAACGAACTGCTCAAGACCCCGAATCTGGGTCGCAAATCGTTGAACGAAATCAAGGAAGTACTGGCGTCGCGTGGTTTGACGCTCGGCATGAAGCTCGAAAACTGGCCGCCGGCTGGTCTCGACAAGTAATCCCGGGATCCAGACCCGCCGCTGCACTGGCAAAGACGCGGATTTTCCTTTAAAATCCGCGTCTTGTCTTTTTTCACTACCGGCCCGTGCCCTCGCCACCTAACGGTGCGCCGAGCGCGATAGAAGAGCTGGACCAAAACTTTGAATCGAAGGAATTAACATGCGTCACCGTCATGGTCTGCGGAAACTGAACCGCACGAGCAGCCACCGTCTGGCAATGCTCCGTAACATGTCCAATTCGCTGATCGAGCACGAAGTCATCAAGACCACGCTGCCGAAGGCGAAAGAACTCCGTAAAGTCGTCGAGCCGCTGATCACGCTCGGCAAGAAGCCGTCGCTGGCAAATCGCCGTCTGGCGTTCAACCGCCTGCGCGATCGTGATTCCGTTACGAAGCTGTTCGAAGTGCTGGGTCCGCGTTACGCGACCCGTCCGGGCGGCTACCTGCGCGTCCTGAAGTTCGGTTTCCGCGTTGGCGACAACGCGCCGATGGCACTGGTCGAATTGCTCGACCGTCCGGAAGTCGAAGAAACCGAAGTGCAAGAGGCTGAATAAGCTTCTTGTCATTGAAAAAAAGCCAGGCATCGAGCCTGGCTTTTTTGTTTGCGGCGGCGGATGTCGCGACGACGGCACATCCATCGCGGCGACTAAATGCCGCATGCAAGCGGGCGGCGCGTCTGCGGTACCACAAGGCTAGGTGATACGATAACGGCACCTGAACTGTGCATGGCCGGAGACGCTTGTGAGCGCGAATGTGACCTTGATTCTGACGACGCTGCCGGATGCCGCCGCCGCTCAGAAGCTCGCGGCAGATGTACTGACGGCGCGGCTATGCGCCTGCGTCACGCTGCTAGGCGCAGTGCACTCAAGCTATCATTGGCAGGGCCGGATCGAATCGGCGCAGGAGATCCAAATGCTCTTCAAGACGAGCGCGGCACGCGCGCTGGAGCTGGAGCGGTACATTCAGGCGCACCATCCCTACGACACGCCGGAAATCCTTTCATGGCAAGCGTCAGCATCGGCTGCCTATGGTCAGTGGATTACTGCGGAAACTCAACGTCCTCTACATGTTTAACGGTCTCGACCGACGCGCGCGCAACGCACTGCGCACCGTCTTTTTCCTGCTCGGCTGCCTGATCCTCGCCCAGTTCGGCACGCTTGCCCGCGCCGCGGACGACTTCCTCGATCCCGCGATAGCCTTCAAATTCAGCGCGACCGAGAAACCGGGCGAAGTCGACGTGACCTACAGGGTCGCGGACGGCTACTACATGTACCGCGAGCGTTTTGCGTTCGCGACGCGCAACGGCACGACGACGATCGGCGAGCCGCAATTGCCGGCTGGACACGTGAAGTTTGACCAGACCTTCAACAAGAACGTCGAGACATATCGAAATGAGTTGACGATCCGCATCCCTGTCAAACACGCAGCGGGGCCGTTCGATCTGGCGGTGACGTCGCAGGGATGTGCGGACGCGGGCATCTGCTATCCGCCGATGGAGCGCGTCTACCACGTGAGCGGCGCAGCCTTGCAGCCGGCGGGTAGTGCCGGCGCTGCGGCCGCCACCGCGACCCTGCAATCCGCAATGGCCGAAACGCCGTGGTATGACCGCGCCACCAACGCCGACTACGCGCAATCGCTGCTGCAAGACGGTGGCTTCTTCGCGATCATCGGGCTCTATTTTGTGGCCGGCGCCGTGCTCAGTTTGCTGCCGTGCTCGTATCCGATGATTCCGATCCTGTCGGCGATCATCATCGGCGAAGGTGCGCGGGTCACGCGTGCTCGCGGGTTTGCGTTGTCGCTGGCGTATGTGATCGGCATGGCGTTGGTCTATACGGCGCTTGGGATAGCGGCGGCGCTCGTCGGACAGAGTCTCGGCGCGTGGTTGCAAAACCCGTGGGTGCTGGGCGCCTTCGGCGTATTGCTGACGATTTTTGCACTGACCCTGATTGCGGGTTTCGACATCGCGTTGCCGCAGCGCTGGCAGGAGAGTGCGTCTCGCGCATCAACAGGGCGCTCAGGCGGCAAATTCGCCGCGGTGGCCATGATGGGCGCGCTGTCCGCGCTGGTGGTCGGGGCCTGCATGACGGCGCCGCTCTTCGCTGTTCTGGCATTCATCGCGCACACCGGGGATGCGCTGCTTGGCGGCGCCGCGCTGTTCTCGATGGGGCTAGGGCTCGGCGTGCCGCTCCTGATCGTCGGCCTTGGCGCGGGCACCTTGCTGCCGCGCGCGGGCGCGTGGATGGACGGCGTGAAGGTGTTTTTCGGCGTAGTGCTGCTTGCAGCGGCGCTGTGGATCGTGTGGCCAGTACTCGGCGCCACCGCGACGATGCTGCTGAGCGCGCTGTGGTTGCTGGTCGCCGCTGCGGCGCTCGGCTTGTTCTCGTCGCTTGCTGAGGGCGCTTCCGTGTGGCGTCGGCTCGGCCGGGGCATTGGCGCAGCGCTGGCAATCTGGGCCGCTGTGCTGCTGGTGGGTCTCGCCGCGGGATCGTCCGATCCGCTGCGTCCGCTGGCCGTGTTGGCGGCCCGCGGCGGGGGCGCGAGTGTAGCCAGCGCCGCCAATACGCCGAATACGCCACCACCGGGCGATCTCACGTTCGCCCGGGTTCGTTCCTCGACCGAACTCGACGAGGCCGTCAAAACGGCGGCACAGCCCGCCATGCTCGATTTTTACGCGGACTGGTGCGTGAGCTGCAAAGAGATGGAGCAACTCACCTTCAGCGACCCGCGCGTCCAGGCAAGGTTGAAGCAGATGAACCTGCTGCGCGCCGACGTCACCGCCAACAATACGGACGATCAAACGCTGCTCAAGCGCTTCAGTCTGTTCGGGCCGCCCGGCATCATCTTCTTCGATCATGGCGGCAAGGAAGTACTGCGGGTCGTCGGATATGAATCTGCGGACAAGTTCTTGCGCAGCCTCGATCGCGCCAATACGCCTGGCGCGTAGCTGAAGGAGCGGCTCGCCGCGGGTAAGGTCGCGGCGAGCCGTACAAAAGAAAAACATCTATATCACCAGGCCGCTGGACGACACGGGCGCGGTCGTGCGCGCCGTGATTCCCAGTGCGCAGACACAACTTTCCGGTTTGAAACCCGGTGACTGGACTGGATCCTGACGATCAGCGGCCAGCCCACCGCGACGATCTCGCTGGACACCAGATTGCCGGTCTGTTCCGCGGCCCGCCGGAGACAACGGTAATGCCGCGGGAATCGAGCGCGAAACACAGCAGCTGCACGTGAATGTTCAGCGGAAAGCAATCATGCTTGAAGCAGACTAGCGAACCCCAAGCCGCTACCGGGCACGGTTCTCGGCAAGGTACGCGTAAAAAAACGGAGGCGCGACTCAAAGGTCCGCCTCCGTTTTTTTCAGACTAAAGCCGCCCCGAAAAGCGGCGCGCCGGATTACTTCTGCGACCGCAAAATCCGCGCGGCGTCCAAGGCGAAATAGGTCAGCACGCCGTCTGCTCCCGCCCGCTTGAACGCCAGCAGCGATTCCATCATCGCCTTGTCGTGATCGAGCCAGCCGTTCTGCGCCGCCGCCTTCAGCATGGCGTACTCGCCGCTCACCTGGTACACGTAAGTCGGGAACTTGAACTCGTCCTTCACGCGACGCACGATGTCCAGATACGGCATGCCCGGCTTGACCATCACCATGTCCGCGCCTTCTTCGATGTCCATCTGCACTTCGCGCAGCGCTTCATTCGAGTTGGCCGGATCCATCTGGTAGGTCATCTTGTTGCCCTTGCCGAGATTCGTCGCGGAACCGACGGCATCGCGGAACGGGCCGTAAAACGCAGATGCGAACTTGGCGGAATAAGCCATGATTCGCGTGTGGATATGTGCCTCGCTCTCGAGCATCTCGCGGATCGCACCGATGCGGCCGTCCATCATGTCGGACGGCGCGACGATGTCGACGCCCGCTTCAGCTTGCGCCTGGGCCTGCTCGACCAGAATTTCGACGGTTTCGTCGTTGATTACGTAGCCGGCTTCGTCGAGCACGCCGTCCTGGCCGTGGCTCGTGTACGGATCGAGCGCGACGTCGGTCAGCACGCCCAAGTCCGGGAAATGCTGTTTCAGTTCGCGAACGGCGCGCGGAATCAGACCCGCGGCATTGGTCGCTTCGCGGCCGTCAGGCGTTTTCAGCGACGGCTCGATTGCCGGAAACAGCGACAGCACGGGCACGCCCAGTTCGACGCATTGCTCGGCCACGCCCATCAGCAGATCGACCGACACGCGTTCGACGCCCGGCATCGACGGCACGGCTTGCCGCACGTTGGTGCCTTCGACGATGAACACGGGGTAGATGAGGTCGTTGGCGGTGAGGATGTTTTCTCGCATCAGGCGGCGCGAGAAGTCATCACGGCGCATGCGGCGCGGACGGTAGTGCGGGTAGAAGCTCATATTGAATCGAAGATCGTGGATGTCGTGGAGTGGACAAATAACGCCTGCCTCCGCTCCCGGAAACTTTTCGAGACAATGGTATATCATACCGATCGAGCAAGGCGCCTTGCGCTGACCTCCCCGCTTCTCCTCCCTGAGCGGGTGCCTGTCGTTTTTCGATTAGGCTGTTTGACCCGCCGTTTAAGCGGCGGGTTTTTTTATGGGCGGCCGAAACGGCGTTTTCGCCTTGCTTTCAGTCCGTCGCCGGACCGTATGCGCGGCGCCGGCGCGCTTACTGTGCAGCGTCCGCTTCGCCCTTCGCGTCGGGGATCAGCCAGCTTTCGATCAGTTCGTGCGCTTCGTCGAGCCCGACACGCTTGAGCGCCGAGAACAGCTGGGCGGTCAGTTCGCCCTGATAGCCTGCGGTGCGATATTCGGCCAAACCTTTCTGCGTCGCGCGCAGTGCGTTCATGCTCTCCTGGCGCGTCAATTTGTCGCACTTGGTCAGCAGCGTGTGGATCGGCTTGCCGGTCGGCGCGAACCACTCGATCATCCGGCGATCCAGATCGGTGAGCGGCCGGCGCGAGTCCATCATCAGAATCATGCCGCGCAGTTGCGAGCGCGATTGCAGGTAGGTGGAGAGCAGCGCTTCCCAGTGCGCCTTGGCCGCGCCCGGGACTTCCGCATAGCCGTAGCCCGGCAAGTCGACCAGATGCGCGGTCGGTTCGTCAGCGTTGCCAACCGAGAAGTAATTGATGTGCTGGGTGCGCCCTGGCGTCTTACTGGCGAACGCGAGCCGCTTCTGATTGCACAGAATATTGATGGCCGTGGACTTGCCCGCATTCGAGCGCCCGGCAAAGGCGATCTCGGGTTGAGCGGTGGCCGGCAGATCACGCAGGTGATTGACGGTCGTGAAAAAACGGGCTTGGTGGAGCAGGAAGGACATGAGCGAGGCCAGGATTCGAGACGCCGGGGAACCCGGAGTGGGGACGGGTCAAGCCCGACTGGCGTCTTAGCGATTAGCGAGTTATTGTACAATACGATGGTTTACTGAAAACCTGAGGGGGCCAGCCAGCGTGCCTTGGCGGCTTTCTGCGGTCACTCGGTCGCCGTCGTATTTTGCAAAACCTCTAAAATCCCACAAGACGAAACAGGGTGTGCGAATGAATCGACTGTGCAAGGCTCTGATGGTGTTACAAGTAGCGGCAGGTCTTTCAGGTTTGGCAATTCAGGCACGAGCAGCAGAGCCGGCAAAACCGGACGTCAACCGGGGGCAAGCAATCGCGGTGCAGGTATGCGCGTCATGCCACGGCGCGGACGGCAACAGTGCCGGCGGCGCGTATCCGAAGCTGTCGGGCCAGCATCCCGAGTATCTCGTCAAGCAGCTCAAGGATTTCAAGACGCAGGCGGGTGCGAAGCAGCCTGCGCGCAACAATGCGATCATGGCGGGCATGACTGCGGCGCTGTCCGATCAGGACATGGTTAACGTCGCTGCCTATTTCGCAACGCAGACGCCGAAGCCGGGCTTCGCGCATAACAAGGACACCGTTCCGCTCGGTCAGAAAATTTATCGCGGCGGGATTGCCGATAAGGGCGTGCCGGCGTGTGCGAGCTGCCACGGGCCGACCGGTCAGGGGATTCCGTCGCAATATCCGCGTCTGTCGGGGCAGTGGGCGGATTACACGGTGGCGCAACTGGCCGCGTTCACGCAAGGTCCGGGCGCACGGAACAACAACGACGCGATGCATGTAGTTGCAGCGCGTCTGTCGGACGGTGAGATCAAAGCCGTAGCCGATTACATCGCGGGCTTGCATTAAAAAGTCCGCACGCAAGTGCAACCGGCCCAGCGAGGCCGGTACAAAACAAGAAAAGGGTGAGGGCGTCGTGCCTACGACAGCCCTTCACCCTTTTTTGCTGTTCAGTCGGAGTATGAATGAGCGTCACCACGTCGGGTATGCAGTCGAAGTCGCGCAATCGCATCGTGCGCAGCATCATCGAAGTATTGAGTTCGATGCGCTTCGCGATCGCGCTGCTCGTGATCCTGTCGATCGCCAGCATCATCGGCACCGTCCTCACGCAGGACGATCCGTATCCCAACTACGTCAATCAGTTCGGCCCGTTCTGGGCAGACATCTTCCGCTCGCTGAGCCTGTACACGGTGTACAGCTCGTGGTGGTTCATGCTGATTCTTGGCTTCCTGATGGTGTCGGTGTCGCTGTGCGTGATCCGCAATGCGCCGAAGATGCTCGCCGACGCAAAGAGCTGGAAGGACAAGGTTCGCGAAGGCAGCCTGCGCGCGTTCCACCACAAGGGTGAGTTCGCGGTCCACGGCACGCGCGCTCAGGCTTCGGCGGTGCTGGCCAAACTCTCCAACAGGCTCGGCTACAAGTTCGTCACGCGCGAGTCGGACGGCGCAACGCTGATCGCCGCCAAGCGAGGCGCGCTGACCAGGTTCGGCTACATCTCCGCTCACGTCGCGATCGTCGTGATCTGCCTGGGCGGATTGCTGGACAGCAATCTGCCGATCAAGCTGCAAATGTGGCTGTTCGACAAGTCGCCGATTCGCAGCAACTCGGTGATCAACGAGATTGCGCCGGAACATCGTTTGTCGCAATCGAACCCGACTTTCCGCGGCTATGCATGGGTGCCGGAAGGCCAGCACGTGTCCACGGCAATCCTGAACCAGCCAGACGGCTCGCTGATCCAGGATCTGCCGTTCTCGATCGAGCTGAACAAGTTCATCGTCGACTATTACTCCACCGGCATGCCGAAGCTGTTCGCGAGCGACATCGTCGTGGTGGATCACAAGACCGGCGCGCGCGTGCCGGCGCGGGTCGAAGTGAACAAGCCGTTCGAATACGACGGCGTGTCGATCTATCAATCGAGCTTCCAGGACGGCGGCTCGCAGATGCAGATGACCGCTTATCCGATGACCGGCAACGGCGCGAAGACCGCGCCGTTCGGCGGTACGATCGGCGGCAGCGCGCCGTTGAGCACAGCGACGCCGCTGGCTGACGGTCAAACCGTGGAATTCACCGATTTCCGTGCGATCAACGTCGAAAACGTCTCGAATGGCAACGGTACGAACGATGCGCGCGGTGTCGCCGCCAACCGCTCGCTGAAAGAAGCGTTCGACGAGCGCCTCGGCTCCGGCGCGAAGACGTCCAAACCGCTGGATCTGCATAACGTCGGTCCGTCGGTGCAGTACAAGGTGCGCGACAAGGACGGCCAGGCGCGCGAGTACAACAACTACATGCTGCCGGTCGACGTTGGCGGTGAGCGGATGTTCCTCGCCGGCATGCGCCTGAATCCGGATGACCCGTTCCGCTATCTGCGCATTCCCGCCGACGCCGGCGGCACCGTCAAGGAATGGATGAACCTGCGCGCCACGCTCGAGAACCCGGCCATGCGCGCCGCGGCCGCGCATCGGTTCGCGCTGCGCTCGGTGCCGGGTTCGAATACCGAACTGCAGCAGCATCTGGAAGAAAGCGCGCTGCGTGTCCTGACCCTTTTTGCCGGCGCGGACAGCGGCATCAAGATGCCGAACGGCCAGACGGTGGGCGGTTTCCAGGCGATTGCCGGTTTTATCGACCATTCGGTGCCGAAGGGGGAGCAGGAAAAGGCCGCGGGCCTGCTGCTGCGCATGCTGGAAGGCTCGGCCTGGGACCTATGGCAACTGTCGCGCGAGCAACTCGGCGAGCCGGACGCGCAGGCCAATGCGGATGCCAGCCGTTTCATTCAAAGCTCGATTAATGCCATGTCCGACAGCTTTTTGTATGGATCGCCGGTCTATTTGCAGCTTGACTCCTTCAGGCAGGTGCAAGCTTCGGTATTTCAGTTGACGCGCGCGCCGGGCAAAAAAGTCGTGTATCTTGGCAGCCTGCTCCTCGTGTTGGGCATCTTTTCGATGTTCTACGTTCGCGAACGGCGCCTCTGGTTCTGGCTCAAAGACACCGCTCACGGCACGAGTGTCGTGATGGCGATGTCGAGTGCGCGCAAGACGCTCGATTTCGAAAAAGAGTTCGTCCAAACGCGCGACGCCGTCGGCGCCGCGCTGGGCGCCAAACTCATCGATGCATCCGACGCCGCCGGCGCCTCCGACCATGCCGGCGCGCCGTCCGCAAGCTCACAAGATTCGACTCGGTAAGATCATGGACTTGACTCAGGTTTCTTCATCCTCCTCTTCGGCGCCGTTGCGGCACCAGAAAGCGCCAGCTGGCGAGGCGTTCGACGCCGTGCAATACGACGAGCGCCCGTTCCTGAAGCGCCTCGGCATGACCGACTGGCTGTTCGCCCTCGCGATGGTCGCGGGCGCCGGGTTTGCGCTGTCGCGCTATTACCCGTTCATGAATTACTACGACAAGCT
>NZ_QHKS01000055.1 GCF_003353175.1 Paraburkholderia lacunae
TGCGTTTACGGCGATAAAACCCGGCGTCGCCGTTGACATCCAGCTGGCCAGACAAACTGCACGGCGCGGAAAACGGCAACACAGCAAGGCCGTCCATCGCCGTACGCCTGCTGCCTACCGCCCATGCGGCAGCCTCCCCGGGTCCCTCCGCCGCAGCAGCCCGATCCGGCTTGCCCCATGCGCAGCCGCAGCGCCAGAAACAGCAATCGCCGCGCAGCATAAAACCTGCAAACGACAAGTCGCGTGAGTTTCATCGCCTCTCGCATCGTGCCCCTCAAGGTCTCTCTGTACGCGCTGGGCAGCGTCGTCCCGTCTTAACATCATCCTCAAAATACTGTATAAATATACAGTGAAAATCTGTCGCCTGATGCTGACCCGATGCCGGGTGGGGTGAAGTGTTATCCATTGAAAGAGCGTGTCTATGGCAGCAGCAATTCGGCTTGCGGCAACCGCACTGTCGTCGCAATTGCGGCGTCAGGTGTGGAAGGGTAATGAGCTTGCCGAGGCGGACTCGCAGGTAATTTCCAGCGGCTACGCCGCGCTGGATCAGCTACTGCCGGGACAAGGCTGGTCGGCAGGTGGCTTGACGGAGATATTGATCGAACATGGTGGCGTGGGAGAAGTACGCCTGCTTGCCCACACGCTTCGGCATCTCACGATGCAAGCCGAACGACACGTCATGCTCGTGGCGCCGTCTTATCAGCCCTGCGCCGCGGCGTTGAGGGCGTGGGGTGTCGATGTCGGGCGCGTCGTATGGGTGCGCTCGGGGGAGGATCAGTCCCTGTGGGTCGCCACTCAAGCATTGAAGCAGGATGGCATCGGCGCGGTACTGGTGTGGCTGCCGAATGCGCGCGCCGATAAGGTTCGGCGTCTCCAGGTGGCGGCTCAGGAATCGGCATCGCTGGCATTTTTGATTCGCCCCGTTGAAGCCGCCACGCAATCCTCGCCGGCACCATTGCGAATGATCTGCGAGCCACTTCTGCCGGCTAATGCGCAGACGATCAACCGTCGTCAATGGTTGCGGGAGATCGGTATGTCGATCGATATCTTCAAGCGTCGAGGCCCGCCGCTAGCAGAACCCCTGCGCCTCATTTTGCCGTTGCAAGACGTCGTGTTGCCGGAGAACGAAGCCGGCAGCAATCAAGGACGAGAGATCAATCATGTTGTGGATCGCAGTCACATTGCCACTCTTGTCGCTGGAAGCGGTGAAGCCTCTCGTGCCGTTTCCGGATGGTTCGCCCGCGAAGCCGAATCAGCCTGAGCCGCGCGGCGATGCAAGCCAACCTCTCGCCAGCGAAGATGTCGGCGGCGAGCATTGTTATGCGCTGGCCGATCACGCACACATTCTGCTGCCCGATTTCGCAGCATTGCGCGCCGGTGTGCGTGCCGGTCATTCGCGCTCTTATGCATTGGCGTTGGCACCAGGTCTCAAAATGCTTGCCGCAGATAGCACCCGTGAAACTCAGGCATTCGAAGCGATGGCGCTTGCCTTGCTGATGTACACACCGAAAGTATCGCTCGCTCACGCGCACACGTTGCTGCTGGAAGTCGGCTCCGGTTTGAGATTATTCGGCGGCTTGCGCGTGTTGTTGTCGCGAGCGTCGGCCACGGCGGCTGAGTTCGGCTATACGACGCGCATCGCGTGTGCGCCGACCGCCTGGGGTGCGTGGCTGCTGGCGCAAGCGCGCGCCAATTGTCAGGGGCATTGCTGGCATGTAGTGAAGGAGACTTCGCTTGCGCGTGTCCTCGACCGATTATCCGTGTCGTTGCTGCCAGTTGAACAGGCGCATCGCGATGCGTTAACGCAAATCGGCTGCGCTACGCTGGCCGATTTGCGTCAGTTGCCACGGGCGGGCGTCGTGCGGCGTTTCGGCAGCGGCATTCTGGATCTGCTGGCGCAAGCGTATGGCACGCGTCCGGATCCGCGCGAATCGTTTCGTGCGCCGGCGTCGTTTCATGCGCAGCTGGAGTTGCCGTCGCGGGTCGATAACGCCGACGCGCTGCTGTTTGCCGCGCGCCGGCTGATCGTGCAACTGGCCGGCTGGCTGAGCGCGCATCATGCGGCACTCAATGGCTACACGCTATTGCTCGAGCATGAATTGGCTTCTCGTCATGCGCCGAAGACGTCGAGTCTGGCGGTCGCGTGGGCCGTACCGTCGCGCGATGCCGAACATCTGATCTGGCTGTTGCGCGAAAAGTTGAATCAGACCGTACTGGTGGCGCCGGTGATCGAGTTGAAGCTGATCGCGGATCAGATTGGCGAGTATGCGGGGCAATCGGACACCTTGTTTCCGATGCCGGAGACCGACGGTGATTCGATTGCGCGTCTGCTCGAACGCCTGAGCGCGCGATTGGGACCGGAGAACGTGTTGCAGATGTCTGTGCAGGACGATCATCGGCCTGAGCGGGCAATGCGTATCGATCCATACCAGGCACAGGCGTTTTCACGCAAGAAGCGTTCGCCTGCCAAAACCAGGGTGAAGATCAAAGCGGATAGAACCTGGCTGACGGATGAGTTGCAACATGCGGCGCCTGAAGAAAATCACGCAGATGGCGATGCGGTGACGCGATCGGCAAACATGACGCGATGGCAGGCTGAAATGGCCGGCGATACAGGCAGCCATACGTCTGCGTCGAAACCGGACAATGCACAGGTCCCGCTCGATCTGCCCGACAGCGCGTTGCCGTCGCAACCTCGTCCTGTCTGGATGCTCGACAAGCCACTGCGACTGATGATGCGCGAGCAGCGGCCGATCTATCGTCGGCCGCTGAGAATGCTCACCCGTACCGAGCGGATTGAAGCGGGGTGGTGGGACGGCAATCGCATCGAGCGGGATTATTACGTCGCGGCCGACGATCGCGGTTACATGTTCTGGGTGTATCGAGAACGTCTTAGCGGCGAGTGGTATTTGCAGGGCTTGTTCGGCTGAGTACCATCATGGCGACTTCCCGGTTTCCATTTTCATCGGAGCAGGCGCTTGCGGCCCAGTTGCCGGCGTATGCAGAATTGCATTGCCTGACCAATTTCTCCTTTCTGCGCGGCGCCTCGCACCCGCACGAGCTGGTCGAGCAGGCGATGTCGCGCGGCTACAGCGCGCTCGCGATCACCGACGAATGCTCGCTGGCGGGAGTCGTGCGTGCGCACACCGCGGTGAGAGAAATGACGCAAGAGCGCGAGCGCAAACAGAAAGAGCGCGAGGAGAAAGCGCAAGCTGCGCAGGCACGAACGCCCTCGGAAACCAGGGAGCCTTCAGAAACTGAAGAGGAAGCTGAAGAAGCGCTCAATCCGATTCCTCACCTGATCATCGGCAGCGAACTCAACCTGACCGGCGTGCAAGGCGAATCGTTCTGCACACTGGTTGCGCTGGCAACCAACCGCAACGGTTACGGCAACCTTTCCGAACTGATCACGCTGGCTCGCTCGCGCGCGGACAAGGGCAGCTATCGCCTCAGCCCGTCCGACTTCACCGATTCGCTACAGCATCTCGAGCATCTCAAGACGTTGCCCGATTGCATCCTGATTCTCGTGCCGCAGCGCGCGGCGACGCTCGCGCACACACTGCGCTGCGCGCATTGGCTCGCCTCGTTCGCACCGCAGCGTGCATGGATTGCGCTCGAACTCTGGCAAACCGGCAGCGACGACCTTCAGATCGACGCATTGCGGATGATTTCAAAGGCCAGCGGTTTGCCTCTGGTTGCTGCGGGTGGCGTCCTGATGCATGTGCGCTCGCGCAAACCGCTGCAGGACACCATGACCGCAATCGGCCTGGTCACGCCGCTATCGGCTTGCGGTCATGCACTCGAGGCGAATGCCGAGCGGCATATGCGTACGCGCGTGCGTCTCGGCAAACTGTATCCGCGCGATACGCTCGAAGAAACGCTGCGTATCGCAGCCCGATGCCGATTCTCGCTCGATGAACTCAAGTACGAGTATCCGGAGGAACTGGTTCCCGCTGGCGAATCGCCATCGAGCTATCTGCGCAAACTGGTGATGGCCGGCGCAATGGAGCGCTGGCCGAACGGCATGGATCTCAAACGAATCCATCAGATCGAGAAAGAGCTGATGCTAATCGCCGAGCTGAAATACGAAAAGTATTTCCTGACGGTACACGATATCGTGAGCTTCGCGCGCTCCAGAAACATACTGTGTCAGGGGCGGGGTTCGGCAGCGAATTCGATCATATGTTATTGCCTGCATGTAACGGAAATCGATCCGGTGCAAATGAACATGCTGATCGAACGGTTTATCTCGCGCGCGCGTAACGAGCCGCCTGATATCGACGTCGATTTCGAACACCAGCGCCGGGAAGAGGTGATTCAGTATATCTACGGGAAATACGGTCGTCATCGCGCGGCGCTGACCGCATCGCTGATCACGTATCACGCGCGCAGCGCGCTGAAAGACGTCGGCAAGGCGTTGGGGCTCGAAGCGTCGTTGATCGAGCGGATCAGTAAATCACAGCAATGGTGGGACGGCACGGATGCGGTCGCCAAATATCTGGCCGAAGCAGGCTTCGATGCCAGCTCGCACATCACGCAGAATCTGATTCGCCTCACTAAAGAGTTGCGCAATTTTCCGCGTCATCTGTCGCAACACGTCGGCGGCTTTGTGATCGCGAAAGACAAGCTGTCGCGGCTCGTGCCGATCGAGAACGCGACGATGAAAGACCGCAGCGTGATCGAGTGGGACAAAGACGATATCGATGCGCTCAAGCTGCTGAAAGTCGACGTGCTGGCGCTCGGCATGTTGTCGGCAATCCGGCGCGCGCTGGAATTCGTCGCGTTGCGGCGCGGCTTCCCGGAATTCAGAGTGCAGGATATTCCGCGCGAGGATCGGGCCGTCTACGAGATGTGCGGCCATGCCGACACGATTGGCGTGTTCCAGATCGAATCGCGCGCGCAGCAAAGCATGTTGCCGCGGTTGAAGCCGAACAAATACTACGACCTCGTGATCGAAGTCGCGATCGTGCGGCCAGGGCCGATTCAGGGCGGCATGGTGCATCCATATCTGCGCCGCAAGCAGGGTCTCGAGGCGGAGGACTACGCCAAGGATGAATTGCGGCCGGTGCTCCAGCGCACGCTCGGCGTGCCGATTTTCCAGGAGCAGGTGATGCACCTCGCGATGGTTGCGGCGGAATACACCGGTGAGCAGGCCGACCAGTTGCGGCGCGCGATGGCCGCGTGGCGGCGCACCGGCAATCTGGCGAAATATCAGAAGGATTTGACCGAGCGCATGCTCAAGCGAGGTTATGAACCCGGGTTTATCAACCGCATCTGCAAGCAGATCGAAGGTTTCGGCGAGTACGGCTTTCCGGAAAGCCATGCAGCGAGCTTCGCGTTGCTCGTTTATCTCAGTGCGTGGCTGAAGCGTTATGAACCGGCCGCTTTTCTGGCAGGCTTGCTGAACAGTCAGCCGTTGGGTTTCTATTCGCCGTCGCAGCTCGTGCAGGACGCGAAGCGTCACGGCGTCACAGTATTGCCACCCGACGTGACGCTGAGCGACTGGGAATCGACCTTCGAAAGAAACGCTCCGCAGCAGCAGGGGCAGCGAATTTCAGCGGCCGAAACCTGTTTGCATCGTCAGCAGGCCGTACTATCCGCGCAGCAGTTGCGCGATCTGGCGCTGCCGCGCTTTGCCCTGAGCCGAACTGTCCGGTGCGCGGCACAACGGCTGACTGCGCGCGTATTTCAGCCGCCGAACACTTATGGAGCGAAAGGGCCCGCTGTGCGCATCGGCATGCATCTGATCAAAGGCCTTTCGCAGACGGCCGCGGAACGCATCATGGCGGCTCGCAGCGACGCGCAGTTTACCGATGTCGACGATCTGGCGCGCCGCGCGGCATTGACGCGCCGCGATCTCGAAGCGCTTGCCGCTGCGAATGCACTGGTCAGCATTGCGGGCCATCGGCGCGAAGCGTGGTGGGCGGTGACCGCGCAGCATACGGTGCCCAGGCTGCTGCGCGATGCGCCGATCGCCGAAGCGCCGCTGGCGTTGCCGCAGGCTGCCGAAAGCCGCGAGATCGTCGACGACTACGCGAGCCTTGGCCTTACGCTCAATCGTCACCCGCTCGCGCTCTTGCGCGCGCGTCTTGCCCAGCAGCGTTTTCGCACGGCGGCCGAACTCGCCGCGTGTCGGCACGGCACGCTGGCGCGCGCATGCGGCATCGTCACCGTACGGCAGCGGCCGGGAACGGCGAACGGCACCGTGTTCGTTTCCATTGAAGACGAAACCGGCTCGATCAATGTGATCGTCTGGCCGTCGCTGGTGGAACAGCAGCGCAAGGTGTTGCTGGGTTCATCGTTGCTGGCGGTGTACGGCGTCTTGCAGCGTGACGACGGTGTCGCTACCGGCGGCGACAGCGCCGGCAACGTGGCGAACGTCGATAAAGCGGGCAGGGCGAAACAGAAGCACCAAGGCGAGGTGATTCACCTGGTCGCACATCGACTCGAAGATCGCAGCGAATTGCTCGGCGAACTGGCCACGGCGAGCCGCGATTTTCATTGACGCCGGCTCGCCGCAGCTGACGTTGCATGCCAGATGCTAGGCCGGCTTATCGCCTGCATCGCCTCGCCATGGAAAGCGGGCCAGCACCTGCCGGATCGCGGTGTCGAACGGCGTGCGGCGGCCAATGCCGAGCGCCTCGAGCCGGCTCGAAGCAAGGTGGCAGTTATGCGGACGCGGCGTCGCGTCGGTGGGCGTGTGCTGCGGCGTCAGTTGCGCATCGAGTTGCAGCGCTTCGGCAAGACGCAGGGCGATCTCGTATTTGGTCATCGGTTCGTCGCCCGACCATTGCACGATGCCGCGCACTGCTTGACCATGCGCATGCCGTTCGAGCATTTGCCGGATCACGAACGCGACGTCCGGCGTGAAAGTCGGATAACGGATCGCCCAGGCATCCATGACGGCAGCCTCGCCATTGAGCGAAGCCGACGCGGCGATCGCCGGCACGAGACTCGTCACCGCCGATTCTGCCCAACTGACGATCGGCCCAAACAGCAGCGGTAAACGCAGCACGCAAGCGAGATCGGTCGTCTCCGCAAGCGCTCGCTCGCCTTCGAGCTTGCTGCGCCCATAGGCATTGAGCGGCGCGGGTTCGGAATCATGCTGGTAAGGCGGGTGGGCGCCGTCGAACACGTAGTCGGTGGAGATCGACAGCGTCCATGCGCCGCGCCGTTTGGCCGCCGCGGCCAGGGTGCGCACGGCATCGACGTTCAGCGCACGGGCGAGCGCCGGATCGCGCTCGCACACATCCGGACGACGCTCCGCCGCCGCAATCACGAGCGCGTCCGGCGCTTCGCGTTCGACAAACTGCTCGACCGCCTGCGCGTCGCGAATATCGAGCGCGACCGTATTCGGGCCGGGCCGGCTGAATGCCGTGGCGACAACTTGCCAGCCGGTTTGAAGCGCCAGTTCACCGACGAGCGCGCGGCCAAGCAGACCGGACGCACCAATGACTGCAACTTTGAACATGACAGGAGCTCGCCTTAGCGGGCAGCGCCGCTAGCCACGTTCGTGACCGTGTAACCGGCCTCGTCGATGGCGGCCTTCAGCGTTTCGGCCGGCTGCGTCGATTCGACCGCCACGCGGCCGGTTGCCAGATCGACCTGCACCTGCGCGGCTCCGTCGTGTTCACGGATCGCCCGGGTGACCGCCGCCACGCAATGCTGACAGCTCATGCCTTCTACCTGGAATTCGATCGTCATCTGGATTGCCTCGGAAAAATGAATGTTGCGATGGTTGAATTATGCCTGCCGATGCGCACTTGAGTGGCTGACCTTCCCATTATGGGAAGGTGTACGATCGACGCACATATTGGGGAAACAGTCATGAACATTGGTGAAGCGGCCCGCGCGTCGGGCGTCACGGCGAAAATGATTCGCTACTATGAAAGCGTCGGCTTGCTGGCAGCAAAGGCGCGCACGAGCGCCGGCTATCGCGTCTATGGAGCGCAGGAGGTGCATTCGCTGCGTTTCATCCGGCAGGCGCGCCGGCTCGGTTTTCTGGTCGAAGACATTCGCCGGCTGCTGGCGCTGTGGCACGATCGATCGCGCGCCAGTGCCGAAGTTAAGGCGATTGCGCTCGAACACGTCGCGGATCTGGATCGCCGCATCGCCGAACTCACGGATATGCGCGACACATTGGCGCATCTGGCCGATCATTGTCACGGCGACGAGCGTCCGGACTGCCCGATTATCGAGCGGCTTGCAGATACGGATCTGGTATCGGGGAAGGGTTGTCATCCGATTTAAGGGGGATGCGGTGCAACCCAAACGAGACATTTGTTGCAACCTGTCACATGTATGCACCGGCATTGTGCGGTTTTGGTGCGGATAACTCCGTCTGCATCGAAAGATCTGCAATACCTCTCGTAAAATCAAAAACTTAGGTGCACCATTCACGTGCACCATTCCAAAACGGAATGCACGCCATGCGGGCATTTCACTAGCCAGGTTGCACCAGAAGACTATAATCCGGGTTAACCCTTTTACGGGAAATCCCTGATGCAGAATTCACCGGGGATTCAATCTGATCCTTGGAGAACATCATGTTTGCATACCTTCTTGAAAAGCTGAGCATCTGGTTTGAAACCGCAGAACGTAGCCGTCGTGAAGCCTATCTGGCCTCGTCGTCGGACATCGTTCAGCTTGAGCAACGCATCCGCTCGCTCGAAACCAGCGGCTACTCGTTGTAAGCAGCGCGGGCATCGAAGTTTGACCCGGCAGCGCATGTTGCGCGCCATAGCAATACAGCGTTGAGCCCCGTATAAACGGGGCTTTGTCACATCTGGGCTTCCCGGATTGCGGGCAATCTGTGCTCGACATGCGTCGGCAGGCCAATATCGACTAGCCTGAAGGTTGCCACCGCGGTAAGGTAAAGCGTTTTTTGCGCAATCCGGCATTCTCAAAACTTATCCGGTCCGCTCATGCTTCCTGCTCGCTCGCTCCACTCCATTCTGGCTACCGCCATCGCGGCATCGCTGACAACGGTTCTCGCAGTACCGGCAACTTTCGCCGCGTCGAGCAATGGCGGCAAGCCGCTGATTCTCGACACGCAGAGCGGCATTAGTGACGGCCAAAGCGGCACCGTGCTGCAAACCGCGCCGCTTTCGCGGCAGCGGATCGTCGATGCACAACCAATCGCTGCGCCAACCGAACTGGCGCCGAATTCGTCGATGCCGATCGTTGTTGCGCCGTACATCCAGTTGCCTGTCGGCGGGGCAGCCTCGCAGTCGCAACCACAGGCTCAGCCACAATCACAGCCTCGCCCGGCGTTACATCCGCAATAAGCGTCTTTCGCGCGATGCTCCTCTGTAGTTCCGCTGTGATCCGTTAACGTTCCGGGCGGTTCCGAGCGGCGAGCCTTGGGCGGCGCCGCCACGCGTCAACGCGCGCCTTCGGATCACGGGCATGGTATGGGGCCATTCGGGTTTCGGCGCATGGCGCGGGCGAAGCCGTCCGATGACAATCGTTGCGTGGTTTCTCGCTGACGATGTGGGCCATGCACATTGCGCTGCGCCGCCGCATCGAACGAAAACAGAACAAGGAGACATCGACATGCTTACTCACTGGATGCGGCGTGCCGCCGGCGTCTGCGCCACGCTGATCGCGCTCGTCACGCTCCCCGGCGTTGCGCTTGCCAAGGACACACCGGAAAAATCCACGCTGACGATGGCCGTCGGCGGCTTGCCGGGTCTTTACTATTTGCCGGTGCTCGCCGCGCAGCAGTTGGGATACTTCAAGGACGAAGGGCTCGACGTCACCCTCGAAGATTTCGCGGGCGGATCAAAGGCCCTGGAGGCGGTAGTGGGTGGCAGCGCCGACGTAGGCGCCGGCGCATTCGAGCACACGCTGTTCATGCAGGCGAAAGGTCAGCACTACCGCGCATTCGCGTTGATGGGCCGCGCGCCGCAGATCGTCGTTGCGGTGGTGAAGTCGAAGGCCGATCAGATCAAAACGCTGGCGGACTTCAAGGGCGCGAAAGTCGGCGTGAGCGCGCCGGGTTCGTCGACCGATCTGGTGTTGACCGTGGCCTTGCGCAAGGCCGGCGTGCAGCGCAACGAGATTTCGGCGATCGGTGTGGGCAGTGGTGCGACGGTACTGGCCGCGGTAAGCGGCGGTCAGATCGACGCGCTGTCCAACGTCGATCCGATGATGACCAAGCTGCAGCACAGCGGTGCGATCAAGGTGCTGGTCGACACGCGCACGGTGAAGGGCACGCAAGAGGTATTCGGCGGGACGATGCCGGCAGCGACGCTATATGCCTCTGAGAGCTTCATTCAGAAGTATCCGAAGACGACGCAGGCGCTCGCCAACGCCATCGTGCGCGCCGACCACTGGCTGCAGAACGCGTGCGACGCCGACCTGCTGAAGATGGTGCCGCCGGCCTATCTGCTCAACGACTCGGCGCTTTACGTGGAAGCCTTCCACAACGTACGCGACGCCTATTCGCCGGATGGCCTGATGCCCGCGGACGGCCCGGCCACCGCGTTGCGCGCGCTGTCGTCGTTCGATAACCGGCTCGATCCGAAAAAGATCGACCTGAACGCAACCTATACCAACGACTTCGCTCGCAAGGCCGCGGCGCAACTCAATTAAGAAGCGGTTTAGCGGTTCAAGCCGCTCGCCATCAGGCCGCGCGCCGTACCGCTGCGGCGGCGCACTGCCTGCAAGAAAGATCAGTCGCCGCGGTATTCGACCTTGAACTGCGCCGCCTTGTCCTGACCGAGCGCATTGACCAACCAGGGCAGTTGCTCTTTCAGTGTTTTAGCCAGCGTGTACGGCGGATTCAGGATGAACATGCCGCTTCCGAACAGACCGAAACCGTCGGCCGGCGGATTGCTGACGGTCAGGCTCACATGCAGCCAGTTGCGTTCCTGCAGCTTCTTCAACTGGTCGGGAAAGCGCTGCGATTCGGGGCGCTTCACCTGCGGGTACCAGACCGCGTAGGTGCCGGTCGGAAAGCGCTTCAGGCTCTCTTCGACGCAGCGCAGTGTACGCGTGTAGTCGCGCTTGTCTTCATACGACGGGTCGAGCAGCACCAGCGCGCGGCGCGGCGCCGGCGGCAGCAGCGCGAGAATGCCGTCGAAGCCGTCGCCCGCGTAGAGCATTGCGCGACGGCCTGCGTCGCGAAAGTTGTGGCGCAGCACGTCGATTTCGGTGGTGTGCAGTTCGAACAGACGCAAGCGGTCCTGCTCGCGCATCTGCCGCCACGCGATGTACGGCGAGCCCGGATAGAAGCGCAACTGACCGTCCGGATTCAGCGCGCTCACTTCGTCGACGTAATCGGCGAAGATCTGTGGCAAGTCGTTGCGTTCCCACAGTTTGGCGATGCCGGTCTGGAACTCGCCGGTTTTGGTCGCGTAGCCTTCCTTCAGCGAATAAACGCCGGCGCCCGCGTGCGTGTCGATATACCAGTAGGCTTTGTCCTTCTGGCCGAGGTATCGCAGTAGCTGCAACACGACGGCGTGTTTCAGAACGTCGGCGTGGTTGCCTGCATGAAAGGCGTGGCGGTAGCTGAGCATGATGAGGAGACGCTGAAAGAGGGCGTGCCGGTCCAGGGCGGATTCGGCGATGCGGATGCAATGCTGCGGCACAACCGGTGTGCGGCGCGGTCGCGTATTGTACGCGACGCCGCGTTGCACACCTTAGCGCGTTCCGCGCGACACGGCTCGAATGTTGTGCGGGCCGTGCTCGAGCGGTCCGGCGGCCGCATGGTCCTGCCTGATCCTGCGTGGTCCTAGTTGTAGGCGTCGCCGATGATCTCCTCGATCCGCTGCTTTACTTCCGGCGTGATGCGCTCCGCAACCTCCGCCGAGGCCATGTTCTCGGCGATCTGCTCAACTCGCGACGCGCCGGTGATGACCGTGCTCACATGCGGATTCATCAGAATCCACGCAATCGCCAGTTGGCCGACCGTGCAGCCCAGTTCGTCGGCCACTTCGCCGAGCTTGCCGACCACGTCGTTCTTGCCGGCGTCGGTCACCTGCTTGCGCAGCCACTCGTAGCCTTGCAATTGCGCGCGGCTGTCCGCGGGTACGCCGTCGCGGTACTTGCCGGTGAGGAGGCCGGACGCGAGCGGGCTCCAGGTTGTCAGCCCGAGGCCGATGTCCTCGTAAAGGCGTTTGTATTCCTGCTCGACGCGTTTGCGGTGGAACAGGTTGTACTGCGGCTGTTCCATGACAGGCTTGTGCAGATGATGCCGCTCGGCAATCTCATAGGCGGCGCGGATTTCATCAGCGCTCCATTCCGACGTGCCCCAGTACAGCGCCTTGCCGCGCGCGATCATGTCGCTCATCGCCCAGACGGTTTCTTCGACCGGCGTGTTCGGGTCAGGACGATGACAGAACACCAGATCGACATAGTCGAGTTGCAGGCGTTTGAGGGAGGCGTCGATCGCGTTCAGCAGATATTTGCGGTTCAGCGTGTGGTACTGATTCGGCGCCTCTTCCAGACCCCAGAAGAATTTCGTCGACACCACGTAGCTCACGCGTGGCCATGCCAGTTCCTTGAGCGCTTGACCCATGATTTCTTCGGATTGACCGCCGGCGTACACCTCGGCGTTGTCGAAGAAGTTGACGCCCGCATCGCGCGCGGCGGCGAGCGATTCGCGCGCCGCACGGCTGTCGACCTGATTGCCGTAGGTGACCCATGAGCCAATGGACAGTTCGCTGACTTGCAGGCCGGAACGGCCCAGACGTCGATAATTCATGCATGTCTCCTTGGTAGTGATGCCGCTGGAATCCCGTTGAGACGTCCAGTTTAAAGAGATAAAGCCCGATGTGCGTTTACCAGATGTGCTTCACGCGGTTCATGCACAATAGCAGGGTTGGCCGCAGTGCAGCATCCGGCCGGACGGACTATGCCGTCTGGCCGACTTCACGCCGCCTGCGGCTCGTGGTGTCATTGCTCATCAACTGCATGGAGGTTCTGGATGTCGTCACTGAACACGAATCTGAATGGCAAGGTCGCTGTGGTTACCGGCGCCGCGAGCGGCATCGGCAAGCAGATTGCGCTGACGCTTTCCGCTGCGGGCGCCGCGGTCGCGATTGCCGACCTGAACCAGGACGGCGCGAACGCCGTCGCCGAAGAAATCAAAGCGGGCGGCGGCAAGGCGATCGGCGTCGCGATGGACGTGACCAACGAAGATGCCGTCAACCACGGGATCGACAAGGTCGCCGCCGAGCTCGGCTCGGTCGATATTCTGATTTCCAACGCCGGCATTCAGATCGTCAACCCGATCGAAAACTACTCGTTTTCCGATTGGAAGAAGATGCAGGCGATCCACGTTGACGGCGCATTCCTCACCACCAAGGCAGCGCTCAAACACATGTACAAGGACGATCGTGGCGGTATTGTGATCTACATGGGTTCGGTCCATTCCCACGAAGCGTCGCCGCTGAAGTCCGCCTATGTAACGGCCAAGCATGCATTGCTGGGTTTGTCGCGCGTATTGGCGAAGGAAGGCGCGAAGCACAACGTGCGCTCGCACGTCGTGTGCCCGGGTTTCGTGCGCACTCCGCTGGTCGACAAGCAGATTCCCGAGCAAGCCAAGGAACTCGGCATCAGCGAGGAAGAGGTGGTTAAGCGCGTGATGCTGGGCGGCACGGTCGACGGCATCTTCACCACGGTGGAAGACGTCGCGCAGACGGTGCTGTTCCTGTCCACTTTCCCAACTGCGGCGCTGACCGGTCAGTCCTTCATTGTGAGCCACGGCTGGTACATGCAATAAGGAGGCGCCCATGGCGCAACGCAATCTCAAGCAGGCGCGCGTCGGCGCGCCTGGGGATGGCGAGGGCGCCGGCCCTGCGGCCGCCGTCCATCCCAGCCGGCACCTCGAATTGCCCAACTACGAAACCGTCGCGCTGATGCTGCAGGGCGGCGGTGCGCTGGGCGCCTATCAGGCTGGTGTCTTTCAGGGTCTATACGAAGCAGGCATCGAGCCGAACTGGCTCGCCGGCATTTCGATCGGGGCGTTGAACACGGCCATCATTGCCGGCAATCCGCCGGGCAGGCGCGTAGAACGGCTGCGGCAATTCTGGGAGACGATCTGTCAGCCGGCTTTCGGGCCGCCACTGCCGGGCTTCATCGAGCGCGCATTCTTCAACTCCAGCGAGGCCGTGCGCAAAGCTTTCACGGCGACGCAGGCCATGAGCGCGATCGTGGAAGGGCAGAAGGGCTTTTTCGTGCCGCGTTTCCCGCCGCCGTTGCCCACCGTGTCGGGGCCGCCGCAAATGGCCAGCTACTATGACACCACGCCGCTGAAAGCGACACTTGAAGCGTTGTGCGATTTCGACCGGATCAATTCGGGCGAAATACGCGTGTCGGTCGGCGCGGTGAATTGCGGCACCGGTAATTTTGCGTACTTCGATAACACGCATACGAAACTGACGCCGGAGCATTTCATGGCGTCGGGCGCGTTGCCGCCGGGCTTTGCGGCGGTTGAAATCGACGGCCAGTACTATTGGGACGGCGGCTTGATGTCGAACACGCCGCTCTACGAAGTGATCCAGACCACGCCGCGCCGCGACACGCTCGCGTTTCAGGTCGATCTGTGGAGCGCGATCGGGCCGGTGCCGGACAACATCACCGACGTCCAGGGGCGCGTGAAGGACATTCAGTATTCGAGCCGCACGCGTCTCGTGACCGACATGTTGCAACGCTCGCAGCGTTTCCGGCATGTATTGCGCGAGGTACTCGGCCGTGTGCCGGCCGATCAGCGAGACGATCCGTGGTGCAAGCTGGCCGACGAGCTATCGTGTTCGAAGCGCTACAACGTGATCCACCTCATCTATCGGCAGAAGGAATACGAAGGGCACTTCAAGGACTTTCAGTTCGGCCTTTCGACGATGCGTGAGCACTGGGCAAGCGGTTTGCAGGATATCCGGCGCTCGCTTGAGCAACCCGATTGGCTGGACATGCCCGAGAACGATGCGGGTTTCGTCACGCACGATATTCATCGGGATACGCGCTGAAGCGGTAGAGCCGTAGTCAGCCGCAAATGCCAGCCGCAAATGAAAACGGCGCCCGGGAAATGAACTGCACCCCAGGAGTTGGACAGTCGTCCACGCTTCGGGGGTGCAGTTCAGGAAGGGCGCCGTTTCTACAATCAGTTCCAGCCAAAGCACACGCAATCGGCGAATCGGCGCGTGCGCTTTGGAAAGCTTTACTTCAGCACGTGAGCGATCGCGTTAGCCACCGCGTCGAGGTTGCGCGTGTTCAGCGCAGCGACGCAGATGCGGCCCGTGCTCACCGCATAGATGCCGAACTCTTCGCGCAGACGGTCCACTTGCGGCGCCGTCAGACCCGAGTACGAGAACATGCCGCGTTGCGCGTTCACGAAGCTGAAGTCGCGATCCACACCGCTCGCCTTCAGGCGCTCGACCAGACCGTTGCGCATTGCGCGGATACGGTCGCGCATTTCAGCGAGTTCCGTTTCCCACGTGCCGCGCAGTTCGGGCGAGGCGAGCACCGCTGCAACCACCGAGCCGCCGTGCGTCGGCGGGTTCGAGTAGTTCGTACGGATCACGCGCTTCAGTTGCGACAGCACGCGGGCGGCTTCTTCCTTGCTTGCCGTGATGATCGACAGTGCGCCGACGCGCTCGCCGTACAGCGAGAACGACTTCGAGAACGACGACGACACGAACACGTTCAGTTCCTCGGCAGCGAACAGGCGCACCGCTGCAGCGTCCGATTCGATGTTATCGCCGAAACCTTGATAGGCGATATCGAGGAATGGCACGAGGTTACGCGCCTTGACGACTTCGACCACCTGCTTCCATTGCTCGACGCTCAGATCGACGCCGGTCGGGTTATGGCAGCACGCGTGCAGCACGACGACCGTGCCCGCGGCATAGCTGTTCAACGCGCTCAGCATGCCTTCGAAGTTCACGCCGTGGGTGTGCGCGTCGTAGTACGGGTACGACGCGACTTCGAAGCCGGCGCTTTCGAACAGCGCACGGTGGTTTTCCCAGCTCGGATCGCTGATCGCGACCTTGGCGTTCGGGTTCAGACGCTTCAGGAAGTCGGCGCCGATTTTCAGCGCGCCCGTGCCACCCAGTGCCTGTGCCGTCACGACGCGGCCCGCGGCGATCAGCGGCGAGTCGTTGCCGAGCAGCAACTTCTGCACGGCGGCGTTGTAGGCGGCGATGCCTTCGATCGGCAGATAGCCGCGCGGCAACGCGGCTTCGACACGAGCCTTTTCCGCGTCGCGCACGGCGCGCAGCAGCGGAATCTTGCCTTCTTCATTGAAATACACGCCGACGCCAAGGTTGACCTTGGTGGCGCGCGCATCGGCGTTGAAAGCTTCGTTCAGGCCCAGAATCGGGTCGCGGGGAGCAAGTTCGACGGCGGAGAACAGAGACATGATGGGTGGGCAGCAGTAGTAAAAAGAGGGGTGGCTTCGAGCGCGGGCGGCCCGGCTTGAATGTCTGGCAGAAAATTGCAGACGGGCGGCGGGCAGCGGCGAGCGAGCGCAACTTGGCATTGTAGCGAATCCGCAGGCACTTTTCGGGCTAGAAAGGCCGCAAAACCGAATTATTTGCTTGAAAAACAGGCACTCCGGCGCCAGGTGGCTGTGGCGGGTCTACGCCGAATCGGCCGGGCAGCCGTCCGGCAAAAGGCGCCACGGCGACGAATGAGTGCCGCGCCGGCGACTCAGGCCGCGAGCCCCGGAACAGCCCGGCGAACCCCGCAAACGCGCTACGCAGACCGTACGCAGACCCGCTCAGCCCTCCCTCACGCAAACCGCTAGAATAGTCTTTTGCCCAAGGCCCGGTGCCGCCCACATGTCCGAACACCATCTGACTGAAGTCGACGATACGCTCGACGAATCCAAATTCGTTGCGTTCGAAGACTCGCCGTTCCAGCTCTACCAGCCGTATCCGCCGGCCGGCGATCAGCCGACGGCGATCGACACGCTCGTGGAGGGCATCGAGGACGGTCTGTCGTTCCAGACGCTGCTCGGCGTGACCGGTTCCGGCAAAACCTTCACGATGGCCAACACCATCGCGCGGCTCGGCCGTCCGGCGATCGTGTTCGCGCCGAACAAGACGCTTGCCGCCCAGCTTTACTCGGAGTTCCGCGAGTTCTTCCCGCGCAATGCGGTCGAATACTTCGTCTCGTACTACGACTACTATCAGCCGGAAGCGTACGTGCCGCAGCGCGACCTGTTCATCGAGAAGGATTCGTCGATCAACGAGCACATCGAGCAGATGCGGCTGTCGGCCACCAAGAGCCTGATGGAGCGGCGCGACGTGGTGATCGTCGCGACGGTTTCTGCGATCTACGGCATCGGCAATCCGTCCGAATACCACCAGATGATTCTGACGCTGCGCACCGGCGACAAGCTCGGCCAGCGCGACATCATCGCGCGGCTGATCGCGATGCAGTACAACCGCAACGAAGCCGACTTCCAGCGCAGTTCGTTCCGTGTGCGCGGCGACACGATCGACATTTTTCCGGCGGAGCACGCGGAAATGGCGGTGCGCGTCGAACTGTTCGACGACGAAGTCGAGACGCTGCAACTGTTCGATCCGCTCACCGGTCGTGTGCGGCAGAAGATTCCGCGTTTCACCGTGTATCCGTCGTCGCACTATGTGACGCCACGCGACACCGTGGTCCGCGCGGTCGAAACCATCAAGAGCGAACTGCGCGAACGGCTCGAATTCTTCTATGGCGAAGGCAAACTGGTCGAAGCGCAGCGGCTCGAACAGCGCACCCGCTTCGATCTGGAAATGCTCCAGGAACTGGGTTTCTGCAAGGGCATCGAGAACTACTCGCGGCACTTCTCGGGCGCCGCACCGGGCGAGCCGCCGCCCACGCTGGTCGATTACCTGCCGTCGGACGCGCTGATGCTGCTCGACGAATCGCACGTGCTGATCGGTCAGCTGAACGGCATGTACAACGGCGACCGCGCGCGTAAAGAGAATCTGGTGGATTACGGTTTTCGTCTGCCGTCGGCGCTCGATAACCGGCCGCTCAAGTTCAACGAGTTCGAGCGCAAGATGCGCCAGGTGGTGTTCGTGTCGGCCACGCCCGCCGATTACGAGCAGAAGACATCGGGGCAGGTGGCCGAGCAGCTGGTCCGTCCGACTGGCCTCGTCGATCCGGAAATCGAGGTGCGCCCGGCGCGCAGCCAGGTCGACGACGTGCTCGCCGAGATCAACGAGCGCGTCAAAGCCGGCGATCGCGTGCTGGTTACCGTGCTGACCAAGCGGATGGCCGAACAGCTCACCGAATTTCTGGCCGACCACGGCGTCAAGGTGCGCTATCTGCACAGCGACATCGACACGGTCGAGCGGGTCGAAATCATCCGTGATCTGCGCCTCGGCACCTTCGACGTGCTGGTCGGGATCAACCTGCTGCGCGAAGGGCTGGATATCCCGGAAGTTTCGCTGGTCGCGATCCTCGACGCCGACAAGGAAGGCTTCCTGCGCGCCGAGCGTTCACTGATCCAGACCATCGGCCGGGCAGCGCGCAACGTGAACGGCAAGGCGATTCTCTACGCCGATAAGGTGACCGATTCGATGCGCCGAGCCATCGACGAAACCGAACGGCGGCGCGCCAGGCAGATCGCCTTCAACCTCGCGAACGGCATTACGCCGCGCGGGGTGGTCAAGCGGATCCGCGACATCATCGACGGCGTGTACAACGTCGACGACGCCCGCGCCGAGCTGAAAGAGCAGCAGACCCGCGCGAAGTTCGAGGACATGTCCGAGAAGCAGCTCGCCAAGGAGCTCAAGCGTCTTGAAAAGCAAATGATGGAGCACGCGAAAAATCTCGAGTTCGAAAAGGCCGCGCAGACCCGCGATCAACTGGCGTTGCTGCGTCAACGCGTGTTCGGTGCGAACGTCGGCGATCACGTGCCAGGCATCGACTAAACCTTCCTGTCCGCTCAGGGCGCGGCAGTGTGCCGCGCTCTGTCGAGCGGCGTCGCTCATCCCGCCGAACACGGCCACACGCGCTTCCTTAAGCCTGCCTTAAGCCCCTGCTCGCATAAGGCTCGGCGTGCTTCCCCATTTGTTCTCACTGTCGATCGATGATAAACTCGCTCAATATTGAGAATGGTTCGCATTAACGTTACCAAAATTCGGTTACCAAATCGCGGTTACCAAATTGCGGTGACGTAAATGCGGGTTCGCAGATGCAGTTCGGGGTCCGCTTGCAGCTCGTTCGAGTGCGCCAGCGTTCGCTGACAAGACACACGCAACGTACTGTTCCAATTGCTTCGGTTCCAGTCAGATAAAAACAAGGAGTTTCAATGCGGATTTCTTCATTTGTGCGCGGTGGCGCCGCAGCGGTGGCCGCAGTCGCGGCTCTGTCGGCAACGGCAGCGGAATACCCGATCGGCAAGCATCAGATTCAAGGCGGCATGGAAATCGGCGCGGTGTATCTGCAGCCGATCACGATGGAGCCCGAAGGGATGATGCGCAAGGCGTCGGATTCGGATATTCACCTCGAGGCCGATATCCACGCAGTCAAGAACAACCCGACCGGTTTCGCTGAAGGCGACTGGATGCCGTACCTGCAAGTGCGCTACGAACTGACGAAAGCCGGTTCGAATCAGACTCAGAAGGGCGACATGATGGCGATGGTCGCGAACGACGGTCCGCATTACGGCGACAACGTCAAGCTGCAAGGCCCGGGCAAGTATCACCTGAAGATGGTCGTCGAAGCGCCGATGCAAACCGGCCATATGGCGTTTGGCCGCCACGTCGACAAGGAAACCGGCGTGGGTTCGTGGTTCAAGCCGATCACGCTCGAATACGACTTCACGTTCGCGGGTATCGGCAAGAAGGGCGGTTACTGATCGCCGCGGATCTTCACGGTCTGGTTTGTCACGGTTTGCCACGCGGAGCCCCGCGTGGTCATCGCGTAAGTGAATGAATGCAGCAGACGGCGCGCGGGCGATGGTTCTCGGCGCCGCATTCTCCGGAAGGGCTAATGAGAATCAACCGAAAGATCGCGATCCTCGCCACGATGGCGTTGCTGGCCGGCGCCGCACACGCGGCCGATTTGCCGACCTTCAAGCTGGAAATGAACGACGGCAAGCTGAATCCGGCACGTATCGAGGTGCCCGTGGGACAGCGCATCAAGATCGAAATACGCAATACCGGCAAAGGTGCGGCCGAGTTCGAAAGCGTTCAGTTGCGCAAGGAAAAGGTGCTGGCGCCGGGCGCGGAGTCATTCGTCGTGATCGCGCCTCTGGAAGCGGGCGAGTACAAGTTTTTCGACGATTTTCACCAGCAGGCGCAGGGCGTGATCGTCGCGAAGTAAGGGATTGGGCCGCGAGCGCATGTCGAATCGCGCGTTCGCCACTGCAGTAGACGGAGGGCTGAATGGGTCAGGTGTTGTTCATCGTATGGCGGGAAAGTGTCGAGGCGTTGCTGGTCGTCGGCATCCTGTACGCGTGGTTGAAGAATGGCGACGATGACGCGCGCCGCGGTTTACCGTACTTGTGGGGCGGCGTCGCGGCCGGCGTAATCGCGGCGGTCGCGCTCGGCGCGGCGCTGGTCGGCTTTACCGAGGTGCTGTCCGGCGACGCGCAGGATTATTTCCAGACCGCGATGGTGCTGGTCGCCTGCGTGCTGATCGTGCAGATGGTGCTGTGGATGAAGCAGCACGGCCGGTCGCTCAAGCGCGACATGGAACAGTCGCTGCAAAAGAGCACGCGCGACTCGAACTGGTGGGGCGTGGCCTTGCTGGTCGCGCTGGCGATCGCGCGTGAGGGCAGCGAAACGGTCATCTTCCTGTACGGCCTCGGATTCGGCCAGTCGGGTCACGTGGACAGCGGCCAGATGCTCGCGGTGTTTATCGGCCTCGGTCTCGCGTTCCTGACCTTCTACGCATTGCAACTGGGCGGCAAGTTCTTCTCGTGGCGGCTCTTTTTCCGTGTCACCGAAATCATGCTGCTGTTCCTCGGCGCGGGCCTGTTCCAGACCGGCGTCGACAAGCTGATCGACAAGGAAATCCTGCCGACGCTGGCTGACCAGATGTGGAATTCGTCAACGATCCTCGACGATTCGAGCACTTTCGGTTCGCTGGTCGCCACGCTCACCGGCTATCGCGCGCATCCTGCGCTGATGAACCTGATCGCTTACGCGGCGTACTGGGCGGTCGTCTATCTGCTGGTGCGTCGCGCGAACCGCAAACCGGCGCAGCAGGCCGCCGGGCGTGCGGCGTGAGTACAGTCATGATGCGCCCGGGCCGCCTCGCCGCGGCCGGTCAATGGATGCAGCGGCACGGCGGGCTGATTCGCGGCCTTCAATGGGTCGTCGTGGCGGTGTACGCGTTTTTGATTCTGGTGCCGGCAGTGATGCCGCTGCCGGGCGACACCGCGCATCTGTGGAATAACCTGACGCTTGCCGCGCAGTTCGTGTTCTGGGGCATCTGGTGGCCGTTCGTGCTGCTCTCGATGGTGATGCTCGGCCGCGTATGGTGCGGCGTGTTGTGCCCGGAAGGCGCGCTCGCCGAGTTCGCCAGCAAGTATGGCCGCGGCTGGGCGATTCCGCGCTGGATGCGCTGGGGCGGCTGGCCCTTTGTCGCGTTCGGCCTCACCACCATCTACGGCCAGATGGTGAGCGTTTATCAGTATCCGAAGGCGGTGCTGCTGGTGCTCGGCGGCTCGACCTTCGCGGCGATGATCATCGGCTTGCTGTACGGACGCGAGAAGCGCGTCTGGTGCAAATATCTGTGCCCCGTCAACGGGGTTTTTTCGCTTCTGGCGCGCCTCGCGCCGTTTCACTACAAAGTCGATGAAGACGCATGGCGCCGTTCGTACAGGAACGGCGAGCATGGGCATCGCGTGATTCCGATCAATTGCGCGCCGCTCGTGCCGTTGCGCAATATGAAGGGCGCGGCGGACTGCCATATGTGCGGCCGTTGCAGCGGGCATCGCGATGCGATTGCGTTGACGTGGCGTGCGCCGTCGTCGGAAGTGGTGCAGCTCGGCGACAAGAAGGCGAACCCTTGGGACACAGCCTTGATTCTGTACGGCCTGCTCGGCATCGCGATCGGCGCGTTCCACTGGAGCGCTTCGCGCTGGTTCGTCGACCTGAAGATGTTCTTCGCCACGTGGCTGGTCGATCACGACATCACCTGGCCGCTCGACACCAACGCGCCGTGGTTCCTGTTCACGCACTACCCCGAGCAGAACGACGTGTTCTCGTGGCTCGACGGCACTATGGTGATCGGCTACATTCTCGCCACCGCGCTGGTTTACGGCAGCGCGCTGCTGGTGCTGCTGACGGGCGCAACACGCATGCTGGGGCGTTTCAATAGCGTGCGTCTGCATCATTTGACGCAAGGGCTGATTCCGATTGCCGGCGCGGGCGTGTTCCTCGGCCTGTCGGCGACCACGCTGTCGCTGCTGCGCGCGGAACATGTGCCGTTGTGGTGGGCGTCGGATCTGCGCATTGCCATTCTCGCGATCGCCAACCTGTGGAGCGCCTGGCTCGCCTGGCTGGTCACCCGCCGCTATAGCGAGAGCTTCGTTCAGCGCGGTCTCGCGATGGTGTGGTTCGTCGCGGCGCTGGCCGCGGTCGATAGCGCATGGTGGCTGATGTTCTGGGGCTGGGTGTCGAAGTAATTGACGTAATCGCATTACCGTCGCGTTTGGACCATAAAAAAAGCCGTGGATGAAAACATCCCACGGCTTTTTTATTGTCTTTGACCCGTCCTGAAATGGGTTGACACTTTTTCCGCCCTTGGAAGGAGAGTCAATTGGAATCAGGGATCAAGCGTACACAGCGGGACTACAGCCTCGCCTTTAAACTGTCAGTGGTCGAACA
>NZ_QHKS01000056.1 GCF_003353175.1 Paraburkholderia lacunae
ACCGAATGCCCGAGCCAGTGATAGGAAAACGCCAGCAGCGCCAGCCAGCCAATCCCCCAATGCGTCAGCGTGCGATGCGTAATCCACAGCCGCCGCGCCCGCGACCACCAGGCCACTTCGAGCCAGTCCGGCGCCGTGCTCCCCGCCACGCCGGCGATGAAACTCAGCAGCACGCCAGCGTGAAACGAACCGCCGCCACCGGTGCGCGCGACAACAGCCGCGGCGATGGCGCCAGCCGCAAAACCGGTCGCGTGATGTGCTTTGTTGGATGCCATCGAAGGTCGCGACGCAACGCGCCGCATGAAAGACAAGGGGCGGCTATGTTCGCAGATGCGCGCGTAAAAAAATAGCCGAAGCGTGACTTCAAAAAAATCACGTTCCGGCGTGGCGGCGAACTACGAACAGGACGACAAAACAGCGCGACAAGACGGCGCTACAAAACGACGCGGCAAACGACGCGGCAAACGACGCGGTAAACAACCCAGCAAAAAAACTCAGGTCGCGCAGCGGGCAATATCGAAGCGCATTTCCGGTTCCGGCGGATCGTCCGGCGCGTTCGCCGGATGCATCACCTTGATGACTGAACCGGCGTTCAACGGCGTCAGCGTGACGAAATACGAGTTATTAGAATCCGAGCCGACGGCAATTTCAGTCGCGCCGCCGACGCGTGACATGCGCACGCGCGACAAGCGGTCCTGGAGACAACCGGCGATATCGGCAGGCGCGCGCTGCGAAGAGACATACATCATCGGCTGGGATGCGTCGCGGGCGGCGGGGCCGCCGGAAGAGCCGCAGGCGGCGAGCAGAACAACAGGAGCAAGCAGGAGGAGTCTTTTCATGATCGGATCGTCGGCGTCCCCGGTCGTGCACGGGAACTTGGGGCGCGGGCGAAGCGCGACGAGATTGACCGTAACGCCATGCTTCGCGACGAAGCCGCCGTTCAGCCGCAGCGACGTCGCGGCGAGGAAGGCAGCGGCGCCCAGTATACCTACCGCATGCTGGCGCCGTCACTCTCGCCAAGTCGAAATGCAAGCCCCATGAAAAAACCCGCGCATGATCGTGTCACGCGCGGGTTTGATTGCAGACCGGATCGGTACATCCGACCCGCGCGTACCGCTAGAAAAACTTAGAAACGGTGACGCAGCCCGACAGCCGCGGCAACCTGGTTGCCGGTCGACGACGGTGCCAGCGTGTTGATCGCCGCGACGTTCGCGCCGAAGTTGCCGAGCTGGCCCGATGCGTGCTGGTACACGCCTTCCAGGTACACGTCGGTGCGCTTGCTCAGCGAGTAGTCGCCTTGCAGCGACACGGTGTGCCACTTCGGATCGCCCGAACCGTTCGAACCCGACATCTTGCCGTCGGTGAACGTGTACGACGCCGCGAGGCTCAGAGCCGGCGTCAGCGCATAACGGCCGTTCAGCTCGTAGTTGTCCAGGTGCAGATTCGTGCCCGCCAGGCCAGGCAGCGTCGTGCCGCCGACGTCCACGCCGGTGATGCCGTCCAGTTGCGTATGCGTGTACACGAAGCCGGCGGTTGCCGGGCCATACGAGTAGTTGATGCCCGCGCCGAACGTGCGTTGCAGGTTGGCCGCGACAGCCGCGGTGCCGTCGCCTTGCGACACGGCGCCGCCCAGGTTGGAGCTGCCCGACTTGTTCAGTTGCAGGTAAGCGGCAGCAACGCTCAACGGGCCGTTGTCATACGAAGCACCGGCGCTCCATGCGCGGTTGTTCGAGAACTGGCCGGCCGAGTTGCTGAAGCCATACAGGCCGCCGAACTTGAGGCCGGCGTAATTCGCGCTCGTGTACTTCACGGCGTTCTTGATCGAGAACGAGTTGTCGAGATTGTCGTTGTCGAACGGGTGAGCAGCCAGATTGTTGCCGTAGCCCGCGCCCGCTTCGGACAGCGGCGCGAGGAAGTCGACCACGGAGTCGTACTGTCGGCCGAGTGTCAGCGTGCCGTACCGGTCGCTCTGCAAACCGACGAAGGCCTGACGATTGAACATCGTGCTGCTTTCCGAGAACTGGCCGTTATTCAGGTTGAAGCCGTTCTCCAACGTGAAGATCGCGTGCAGACCGCCGCCGAGGTCTTCACTGCCGCGCAGACCGAAGTAGGTGTTCGACACCGAACCGCTGCCTTGCTGCCAGTTGCTGTGGCCGCCCTGGTTGTTCGAATAGACGAGACCGGCGTCCATCGTGCCGTACAACGTGACGCTGCTTTGTGCGTGCGCGGTGAGCGCAAACGCGCCCATGATGCCCGCAACGATGAGGGTTTTTTTCATGTTTCATAACTCCGAGACAGTGCATTAGAGAATCGCATTCCAGTGCTCACCGCCGATCCCGCGGGCAGCCTGACGATCCGCTGCGAAGTGTATTCCTGCTATTCATTTATTTACACGCATGCGACACAACAATGATTTACCGATTCCGTAATGGCGAATCTGAATCGCGTAAGTGCGGGTAAATAAAGAAAAAGTCTGTTTGAGCCGAGATTAGTGGTTGGCTTGTCAATATGTCCGGCGTTGCTCGATCACGACGGCCTTGCTGGGCTTTGGTCTGCGTGGATTAGCGTGTAAGAATTCGCAATATGCGATTCCCCCATTTTTCTGCAATACACTCTTCCTGTTCGTGAGGTCTTTCTCTACTGAATCCGGTTCTACAATTCATTTTGCCCTTTGACCAAGGGTGCCTTTTTCATCTTTTATACGCGGCTTCCGGGCCGCGTTTTTTCGCCTTTTTTATAATAGATTTATAAGTTCCATCAAAAAGGCGAAGTTGATTATTTCGATTAACGGTGTTCCCGTCTGGACTTGTCCGTTCGTCATAGCGCCGCGTTTGGCGGGTGCGGGGCGGGTAGAATCGCGTGCTCGAGATGTGTTTTCGCCCCGCGACCGTGAGTGAACCTGTAATGACCGATACCCCCCTTCCATCGTCCGATACCGCTGCCGATTCCACGACGGAAGGCTCGTCCGAAATGCCCGAAACCCAGCACGAAGCGCGTCTGTGGCGCGACGACGGCTGGACCGCGCGCGTCATCAAGAACGAAGACGACGAAGGCTGGGCCGTCGAAATGATCAAGGACGGCGAAGCGGAGCCGGCGCTCGTCGGCCCGTGGACCATGGGCCGCAACAAGAAGGATCCGAAGCCGCTCGATACGTCGGCATTCAACACGCTGGTGAAAACCGCGTCGGAAGTGCTGCGCCGCCACGAGCAGCAATTGCGTGCGCAGTTGCATAAAGAGGTGAGAGTGGCCAGCGCCGACGGCGAAGACGAACTCGACATCACGCTGGATATCGTTCCCGACGAAGACGAGCCGTACGCGCTGCTGACCGCGCTCGACGCCTTCGGCGAACAGCTCGCGCAAGTGCAGGTCGCGCCGAACTTCAAGCTCAGCAAGGCGAGCGCCGCTGCGTGGGTCGAAAACGCGTTTCGCCGGCCGGGCTGATCCGGCGTGGCGGCGGTCCAAGCGCCGCTCGATCCGCTGGTGCGCGCGAACTATGAGGACCGGTTCGGCGCGTCGGTGGGTTTACCTGGCGGCTGATCCGGCCTACCGCCCTTCAACTCCGCTTGCAGAAAATCGCCGTCACGAGCGGCGCCACGTGATGCACGATCGCCGTGCTGCCGGCCCCGGCGATAGCGTTCTGCACCTTGGACTCGCCGCCGAACACCACCACGCCGTAAGCGGATTGCGCGACAGGTTCGCCATCTCCGACGCGAAACATCGGATCGTCTTTCTCGTAGCCGACCACCGCGAACACACGAAAGCCGAACGCGGTCAGCTCGGCGCCCTGGGCCGGCGAAAACGCGTTGATCGAATTGCTCTCCACCCGCATCGGCTTCGGATCGATCATCTGTTGCTGCGCGAGATCGGCAATGAACTGGTGGCCGCTCTCATTGCACAACAGCGGTGCATCGAGCGTGGCGGCACGGCTTGCTAGCGGCAGCGCCGCAAAGGACAGCGCAAGGACTACAGAAGAAAAGAAGCGTTTCATAGGCGTGAATGGCGACCCGTATTCGATGTGATGTGTTTGCAACGGGCGGCGGCTACTGGACGAGACCCGAGAGACGTTGCGCATCGAAGTAATGGGGTGTAACAGGCGCAACTGGATTCGCACTTTATCTCGATTCGGCAAATCTTGCTCGGGCGCGCTCACGCGGCGGCAACGAATGGACCTCGAAGAAACGTGCGGTAAGAAAGCAATCTTTCATGATCCCGTATATATTTCCGGGTTATGACTTCGCGACAAAAAAATCCAACGAACGTTCCGCCGCCCAGAACATGGGATGCCCGGCTCGCTCGCCGGCTCGTGACGCCGCTCGTCAACACGTGGGTCACGCCGAATCACCTCACCACGCTGCGTCTGCTGATCGGCGTCGTGGGAGCGCTGTGCCTCGCTCACGGCGGCTTTGCATGGGCCAATGCGGGTGCTTTGCTGATCGTGCTGTCGAATTTTGCCGATCATACGGACGGCGAACTCGCGCGCATCGGCGGCAAGTCGAGCCGAATCGGTCATTTTTACGACCTCGCGTGTGACGCCGTCGTGACGGTCATGTTGTTCGTCGGCATGGGCATGGGGGTCGGGGCAACGCACGTCGGCGATCTGAAAATCGCCCCCGGCCTGCTGGGCGCCGTTGCCGGCGTCGCGGTCGCGCTGATTTTCTTCCTGCGCATGCGCATCGAGGAAATGGCAGGCAAGGCGGGTACCAAACAGGCATCGCTCGGGGGCTTCGAAACCGAAGACGTCCTGTACCTGCTGCCAATCGTCACACTGACGAGCGTCGTGACGCCATTTATCGTGGCAGCGGCGATCGGCGCGCCGCTCTTTGCCGTCTGGGTGGTGGTCGACTTCTGGCGCACCGCGCGCCGCGCCGCCCGCCCCGCGGCGTCGCCCGCCGGCGGCGCTTCTGATGCTTCCAAAACCCGTCAAATGTGGGCCAGCGAATGAGTACGCACGCCGAAGACGACGTGATCTCGCCGATGTCCACCGAACGTTCGCCGAGTTCGTCGCCGACCACCGCTGCACCCAATGTCGACCGCGCGGTCGCAAACCGCACGCGCACATTCGACAACCCGCGTCTGCGCAAGGATTTCGCCGCTCAGGACGCGTTCCTGTATCTGGAGGACTTCCTCGCTCCCGAAGTCACCGCTCAGCTCGTCCAGAGCGCGCGAGGGCTCCTCGGCGAGGTCAACCGCAACTATCTGCCGGGGCACAAGCAGGGCGGCAGTGTGAGCCGTCATACGATCGACCGCCTCGCGCCGTTCATCGCCGAGCTGTACCGCTCGAAAGAACTGATCGGCTGGCTCGAGCAGTTGAGCGGCGACAAGCTGCAGGTGTCGCCCGCGGACGATCCGCACGCTTACGCGCTGTACTACTACACGCGCGCCGGCGACCACATCGGGTGGCACTACGATACTTCGTACTATGACGGCCGGCGCTACACGCTGCTGCTCGGCGTGATTGACGAATCGTCGTGCCGGCTCGACTACGAATTGCATACGCGCAATCCGGACGTGCCGGATCAGCCCGGCTCGGTGCAGATCCCGCCGGGCGGTCTGGTGTTCTTCGACGGTGACAAGCTACGTCACCGGATCACGCCGGCGGCGGCAAACGAAATGCGCGTATCGCTGACCTTCGAATACGTCACCGATCCGAACATGCGGCCGTGGCGCCGGTTCATCTCGAACATGAAGGACGCGATCGCGTACTTCGGTTTCCGTCAGGTCTTCCGTCAGATGACCAGGCGCGGCAAGGATCACGCATGACGCGCGCGGCTCTGATTCTGCTGTCGCTTGGGACGGCGCTTTTTGTCGGCCTGCTCGCATGGCAGGGTTTTGGCTCGATCGCCTCGACGCTGCTCGCGGCGGGCTGGGGTCTCGCGCTCGTCGCAGCGTTCCATCTGGTGCCGCTTGTGCTCGACGCCGGCGCAATCTCGGTGTTGTTCCAACGGCATCGCGACGGCGTGCATCACGATCTGACGCTGCGCCACGCGCTGTTCGCGCGCTGGATCGGCGAATCGGTGAATAGCCTGTTGCCGGCCGGCCAGATCGGCGGTCCGGTCGTGATGGTGCGGCAGCTGTCGCAGCGTGGCATGCGCATGCGCGATGCGGCAGCCGCGATCACCGTCAGCACGACGGCTCAGGCGCTCGCGCAAATCGTCTTCGCGCTGCTCGGGCTGCTGCTGTTCGGCGCGAACGCGGCGCACGGCACGCTACATGACTTGCAAACCGCCACGCTGATCGCCACCGGCGTGCTGGCCGCGATGATCGCAGGCTTCTACTACGCGCAGCGGCGCGGGCTGTTCGGCCGTTTGATGGGCGTCATCGCGAAGATGTTCGGCAAGCGCGACTGGTCGTCCCTCATGACGCGCGCCGAAGCCGTCGACGCCGCCGTGCAGGCGATCTACCGCGAACGCGGCCGCGTAGCGGCGAGTTTCGCGCTGAGTCTGCTGGGCTGGATTGTCGGCACGGTCGAGGTGTGGCTCGCGCTGCGCTTTCTCGGCCACCCCGTGGACTGGATCGATGCATTGCTGCTCGAAAGCCTCGGCCAGGCGATCCGTGGCGCGGCGTTCATGATTCCCGGCTCGCTCGGCGTGCAGGAGGGCGGTTATCTGTTGCTCGCTCCGCTGGTCGGTTTGCCGCCGGATGCCGCGCTGGCGTTGTCGCTCGCCAAGCGCGCCCGCGAAATCCTGCTGGGCTTGCCGGGTCTGCTGGTTTTGCACATCAGCGAACGAAGCTGGCAGCGGCGGCGCGCCACGGCGCGCGTGCCGGTTGCCGATTAATCTCCGTATCTTTTCAAAGGACCGCGCATGCGTGCCATCATCCTCGCAGCGGGCCTCGGCCTGCGTCTTCAGCAACCGCCGCAAGCACAGTTCCCGAAGTGTCTGTTGCAGTTCGACGGCATGAGCCTGCTCGAACGGCATCTGCAAATGCTGGAAACCGCCGGCGTCACGGATGTCGTGCTGGCGCTCGGTTTCCAGCCGGAATCGGTTCAGGCTGAGTTGGCGCGCATCAACTGGCCGCATGAGGTGGAAACCGTGCTGAACCCGCGTTTCGACCTAGGCAGTGTGCTGACGGTGCATACGGTGGCCGAGGCGCTGACGCGCGGCGGCGACGTGCTGCTGATGGACGCCGACGTGCTGTACGACGAGCGCATTCTCAGCGCGCTGGTGGCGGGCGAGACGGTCAACCGTCTGTTGATCGACCGTGACTTCGAAGCCGGCGACGAACCCGTCAAGCTGTGCCTGAAAGACGGCGTGCCGGTCGAATTGCGTAAGCAGCTCGCGGTCAATCTCGAGTACGACACGATTGGCGAATCGGTGGGTTTCTTCCGCTTTCGCGAAGAAACCGCCCGGCGTTTTGCGCAGATCGTGGCCGGTTATGTGGATAGCGGCCGGGCCAACATGCCGCACGAAGAAGCGGTGCGCGACCTCTTGCTGGAACGCAGCCAGGTGTTCGATACGGCCGACGTGACCGGCGCGCCGTGGATCGAAATCGACTTCCCGAACGATGTCGAGCGTGCAGGCAGTGAGATTCTGCCGCAGCTGCAACCGCTGGTCGGCGCGTCGCGTTAAGTCTCGTTCCTCGATCATCGCCGCTGTAATGTGCGCGCTATTGCATCGTGACGCCGGCCGCATGCCGGCTCACGATCGCCTCTGAAGTCCCTGCTTTTCCCTTCCCGGACATCCCGTTCAACAACATATGTTGTCGATGCGATGCGATAATCGCGGCTTTACGCCGACGGCCTAGCACACCGTCGTCCTGCCAATGCCTCTTGCTCTAGGCACTTTCATCGTCCCACTGATCGTCGCGTGTGCGATGTTCATGGAAAACGTGGATGGCACGGTCATCGTGACGTCGCTGCCGGTTCTGGCGCGCGATCTCGGCCAGGACCCCATCACCCTCAAGCTGGCCGTGACGGCTTATGTCATCGGTCTCGGCGTCTTCATTCCAATCTGCGGCTGGGTGGCGGACCGCTTCGGCTCTCGCACGGTGTTTCGCACGGCAATCGGTATCTTCATGGCTGGCTCGCTGATGTGCGCGGCCTCCACTTCGCTCGGCACCTTCGTGGTTGCGCGCTTCGTGCAAGGCATCGGCGGCGCGATGATGGTGCCCGTGGGGCGCATCATCATTTTCCGCTCGGTGCCGAAGTCGGACTTCATTCGAGCGGTCAACTATCTGACCGTGCCCGCGCTGCTTGGGCCGATGGTCGGACCGCCGCTCGGCGGCTTTATCACGACGTATCTGCACTGGCGTCTGATCTTCTTCGTCAACATTCCCATCGGCCTGCTGGGCATCTGGCTCGCGAACAAGCACATCGCCAACGTGCGCGAGGCGCATCCTGGGCGGCTCGACTGGACCGGGTTTGTGCTGTCCGCGAGCGGGGCATCGCTGTTCATGCTCGGGTTGTCGCTGGTGGGCGGCGAGCTGGTGTCGAACGCGGTGTCGTTTAGCATGTGCGCGCTCGGCGTGGTGCTGCTGCTGATTTACGCGCTGTACGCGAGCCGTGTCGAATTGCCGGTGCTCGACCTGCGGCTGCTGCGCATTCCGAGTTTTCACGCGAGCGTGGCGGGCGGTTCGCTGTTTCGCGTCGGGCTCGGCGCGGTGCCGTTTCTATTGCCGCTCGCGTTGCAGGAAGGCCTGGGCATGACCGCGTTCGTGTCAGGGTCGATCACGTGTGCGTCCGCGTTCGGGTCGATCTTCATGAAGGCGGCCGCGTCGCGCATTCTCGGCCGCTACGGTTTCCGCACCGTGCTGATGTTCAATGCGGGCTGTGCCGGGTTGGTCATTGCGGGATACGGGCTGTTCTTTCCCGGTACTCCGCATTGGCTGATCTGGTGTGTGGTGCTGTTCGGCGGCTTCTTTCCGTCGTTGCAGTTCACGTCGTTGAACACCCTCGCGTATGCGGATATTCCGAGCCGCGACGTCGGCCGCGCGACGAGTGTGGCGAGCGTGATCCAGCAGATGTCGCTGGGGCTCGGCGTGACGATTGCCGGCATCGTGCTGCAGATCTCGCATAACGTACAGGGTCATTCGAGCATCGTCTTCTCCGATTTCTGGCCGGCGTTCCTCGTGGTCGGCCTGTTCTCGTTCCTGTCGATTCCGGTGACGGCGCGTTTGCCGCATGGCAGTGGCGACGAAATCGCGCGCGGCGGAAGAGGGCGAGGCTGATTGCGGCGCTCGTACTGCGCCCGATAGCGTTGAACGCACGCCGCATGCGATGCCGGTTCGAGCCGTTGCCCGCCGCACAATTCGTCGCCGTTTATCGTGATCGAGCGACGCGATTTTTGTGTGACGCAGTATGCACCGATTGTGTGCAACGACCTGGCCAATGCCGGACCGGCATGTTATAAGCCCAAGGCAGCGGTTCCCCTTGTCACAAGAGCAATGTCACGGAGGAGGTTCAATGAGGTTGTTTCACAACGCTAAAGCGTCCGCGAGCGGGCTCGCGCTGGTCGCACTCGTTTCCGTTTCGGCAGGCTTTCTGGAAGCTACGCCCGCTTACGCCAAACCGCCCGCAAAAGCGCAACCGGCCGTTCTCACCGCTTCCGCCATTGCGGTCGCCGACAAGTACAGCGCCGACGCCGCCGAGCAGATCCTCAAGGAAGGCGGCAATGCCGTCGATGCGGCAGTCGCGATTGCCTTCACCCTGGCCGTGACCTATCCGGAAGCGGGCAATATCGGTGGCGGCGGTTTCATGACGCTCTATGTCGACGGCAAGCCGTACTTCCTCGACTATCGCGAACGGGCTCCGCTGGCAGCCACCAAGAACATGTATCTCGACGACAAGGGCGAAGTCATCAAGGGCATGAGCCTGTTCGGCTATCGCGCGGTCGGCGTGCCGGGCACGGTCGACGGCATGTGGCAAGCGCAACGCCGTTTCGGCAAGCTCAAATGGAAGCAGGTGCTCGCGCCGGCGATTCACTATGCACGCGACGGCTTTGAAGTCAGCCAGCAATTGCAGGATCGTCGCGACGAGGCGGCGAAAGACTTCGCCGGCAAGACCAATTTCGACACCTACTTCGGCAATCTGAAGCAGGGCGTCAACTTCAAGCAAGCCGATCTTGCCGCGGTGCTTACGCGCATTTCGGATCAAGGCGCGAAAGACTTCTACAGGGGCAAGACGGCCGATCTGATCGCGGCTTCCATGCGCGGTCACGGTCTGATGACGAAGGCCGATCTGCAGCAGTACAAGGCTGTATGGCGCCAGCCGATCCAGGCGGACTGGAACGGTTATCGCGTCTACACGGCGCCGCCGCCGAGCTCGGGCGGCATCGGTCTCGTGCAATTGCTGAAGATGAAGGCCGATATCGCACCCGACTTCAAGGACGTCACGCTCAATTCTCCGCAATACGTGCATCTGATCGCGGAAATCGAAAAGCGCGTGTTCGCCGACCGCGCGCAGTATCTCGGCGATCCTGACTTCTACAAGGTGCCGATCGCGCAATTGACCGACGACGCCTACATCGCCAAGCGTGCCGGCGAAGTCAATCCGAACGCGCCTTCGGACACGAAGAGCATTCAGGCCGGCCTCGGCACGTCGATGCCGGAGAAGGCGGAAACCACGCACTTCTCGGTGATCGACAAGTGGGGTAACGCGGTGTCGAACACGTACACGATCAACGGCTACTTCGGCTCGGGCGTGGTCGCGGACCGTACCGGTATCGTGCTGAACGACGAGATGGACGACTTCTCCGCCAAGCCGGGTGTCGCCAACATGTTCGGCGTGGTGGGCAGCGATGCGAATTCGATCGAACCGAAGAAGCGCCCGTTGTCGTCGATGAGCCCGACCATCCTGACCAAGGACGGCAAGGTGTCGCTCGTGATCGGCACGCCGGGCGGTTCGCGCATCTTCACGTCGATCTTCCAGGTGATCAACAACATTTACGACTTCAACATGCCGTTGCAGGAAGCCGTTGGCGCGATGCGCTTCCATCATCAGTTGTTGCCGCCGAACACGATTTTCTGGGAGCCGTACAAGCCGATCGAAGGCGAACTCGCCAAGCAGATCGAAGCCAAGGGCTACATGCTGAAGGGGCAGGATTTCAGCGGCGACATCCAGGCGATCAAGGTCAATGGCGATACGCCGGAAGCCGCGGCCGATCCGCGCGGCCGTGGCGTGACGCGCGTGATCCAGTAAGCGTTTGCTTCGAGCCGGGCGGTGCGTCGTGACGACGTGCTGCGTTTAACAGAAAAGCCTCGCGCTGATTTCGCGCGAGGCTTTTTTATTGCGGAGGAAGCGGTCAATCAGCTGGTCTGCTCGACCGGTGTCAGCGTCAATTCGAGCCGTTGCGCACCGCGCAAGACCGTTATGTTGACGAGTTTGTCGATACGCGAGGCATCGAGCGTGCGTTGCAGGCTATCGACGTCCTGCACCGCGAGCGCGTCGATCGCGACGATCGTATCGTCGGTGCGCAGGCCGCCGAGGGCGGCCGGGCTGCCTTTGACGATTTCCATTACCTGCACGCCGCTCTCCGAACCCAAGCCGAAATAGCGCTGCATGCGGCGCGACAGCGGCCTCGTCGTCCCAGCCACGCCGATGTACGCGCGCCGCACATGCCCGTACGCAAAGATCTGCATGATGACCCACTTGGCGGTGTCGATCGCAGTGGCGAAGCAGATCGCCTGCGCGCCGGGAATGATCGCGGTGTTCACACCGATCACCTGGCCCGCGGAATTGATTAGCGGACCGCCCGAATTGCCCGGATTGAGCGCGGCGTCGGTCTGGATCACGTCGTAGATCATGCGGCCCGAGGTCGACCGCAGCGAGCGGCCGAGCGCCGACACCACGCCGGTGGTGACGGTTTGCGCGAGCCCGAGCGGATTGCCGACCGCGATCGCAATCTGCCCGACCTTCAGCCGCGACGATTCGCCGAGTTCGACGTGCGGCAAGGGCTCGGGCGAGCCGATACGCAGCACGGCCAGATCGCTGCTGGGGTCGTCGCCCACCAGATCGGCGTCGAATTTCGCGCCGTCGGCGAGCGTGACGCGAATGTGCGTGGCGCCGTGCACGACGTGGCTGTTGGTGAGCAGGTAGCCGTCGGGTGTGAACAGGAAGCCGGAGCCGGTGCCGCCGCGCGCGTTGCGGCTACCCGCTTTGCCCGGCAACCGGCGTTCGACGGAAATGAAGGCGACCGCCTGCCGAACCCGTTCCAGCGCGCTGATGACGGTGCGGGAATAGGCGTCGAGCAGAGCGTCGTCGGATAACGGATTGAGTGTGGGTGGCCCGGAGGCGTCGGACGCGGCGCGCGGCAGGTCATCGATGAAGCTAGGGCGGCTTCCCATGGTGATGCTCCGGATGAACGGGAATGGAGATGCAGGGCGTCGCGTGGGTTTTCAAGAGCGGTCCAGGCCTCAGTGCACAGGCGCTGCCTGTGAGACACTTTCCCGTGCCGGCCTGCGCCGCCGTGCCTGCGGGAATAATGTCCGCGCGCGGTGACTGGCGGGCTTGCCATGCCAAGGAGACAGCCAGAATGAACTCGCCCGCCACATCGGTCGCAGGGACTACAGCGGCCGCAGCGACCGCGCCGACGGAACCGCAGATCGAATCGCTCAGCGCCATCACCCTCGCCACCCGCGATATGCCGCGCGCGGTGTTGTTTTACGAAGCGCTCGGTTTCCCGATGAAATTCGGCGGCCCGCAGGAAGCGTTTACGTCGTTTGCGTTCGGCGGCTCGTATCTGAATCTGATCGTCGATGCGCGTGCGCCGGTCAACTGGTGGGGCCGCGTAATCATCCATGTTTCGAATGTCGACGCGCTCTACCGGAAAGCGCTGGCGGCCGGGCTGAAGCCGTCGCTCGAACCGTCCGACGCGCCGTGGGGCGAGCGATACTTTCACATCACCGATCCGGACGGTCACGAATTGAGCTTCGCCAGGCCGCTGCGCTAACGCCGGACGGGCTTGCAAAACTCGCTATCATGGTTCTCAGCAAGGCGTGCAGGCCGCCGGCGCGCGCCCATTTGCGCAAACCCGCCGCAAGCTCGCAGCTTTCAGACCGGTAACACGGCTGACACCTCGCGCTTCGATAATCGACGTATTTGCGTGCGCCGCGTTCGCGTGGCGCACGTGTTCATTTCTGTTGCCAGGAGAGCCGCGATGAAAGAGCTGGATTCGAGACCCGACGCCGAAATGCTGGCAGAGCGGCAGCGCCGTTTCGAGGAAGACCTCATCGATGCGTACGACGAGGAGCTCGAAATGGAGATCGACGACCGGATTATTGACGGCGCCGAGGGTTTCACGCCTGAGCATCGCGAGGCGCGCAAGCGGTACTTCCGCGAGCTGTTCCGGCTGCAGGGCGAACTCGTCAAGCTGCAGGACTGGATTGTGCAGACTGGTCATCGGCTCGTGGTGATTTTCGAAGGACGCGATGCGGCGGGTAAGGGCGGCGCGATCAAACGCATCACGCAGCGGCTCAACCCGCGCGTATGCCGCGTCGCAGCACTGCCGGCGCCGAATAACCGCGAACGTACGCAATGGTATTTCCAGCGCTACGTGTCGCATCTGCCGGCGGGCGGTGAAATGGTGTTGTTCGACCGCAGCTGGTACAACCGCGCGGGCGTCGAGCGCGTGATGAATTTTTGCAGCGACGAGGAGTACGAGGAGTTCTTCCGTTCTGTGCCGGAATTCGAAAAGATGCTGGCGAGAAGCGGCGTGCAGATTCTCAAATACTGGTTTTCGATCACCGACGAAGAGCAGGAAATCCGCTTCCAGAACCGCATCCACGATCCGCTCAAACAGTGGAAACTGAGCCCGATGGATCTGGAAAGCCGGCGCCGCTGGGAAGCCTATACGCAGGCCAAGGAAGTCATGCTGCAACGCTCGCACATTCCCGAAGCGCCGTGGTGGGTCGTGCAGGCGGTCGACAAGAAGCGCGCCCGGCTGAACTGCATTCACCATCTGCTGAGCCAGGTGCCGTATCACGAAATCGAGCACCCGCATATCGAACTGCCGGCGCGGGTCTATAACGACGAATACAGCCGCCAGCCGGTGCCGCAATCGATGATCGTGCCGGAAGTGTATTGATTGCCGGACCGGCGAAATACAACAGGCGGCAAAAGACGGGGAGCAGACTCTACGCGCCGAGTTTATAAGGGCGCGTCATGACCTCGAGCAAGTGGCCGTCGGGATCGTCGAAGTAGACACCGCGGCCGCCGTTGTGCAGATAGGTTTCGCCTGCCCGTTGTTTGCCGGGGTCCGCCCAGTACTGAAGGCCCCCGTCACGAATGCGCGGAAAGACCTGGTCGAATTCGTCGTCGCTGATCAGAAACGCGTAATGCTGCATGGCGATCTTGCCGTCGCTTTCGCAGAAGTCCAGCGAGACGCCGTTTGCAAGCTGAACGACCAGCATCTGGCCGAACTCGATGGGGCTCGGCAGCCCCAGAATGTCGATGAGAAATTTTGCCGACTTCTGCTTGTCGCGGCACCAGACGATGGTGTGGTTTAGCTCTACGCTCATGTTGTGCTCTCACCTGTTTTGGCCGCGGAGGTCCTTCCTCGCCAGGAAGGACTTTGCATTGCACCACGGATTCGCGCCATGGATTACAACATAGCCGACGCCCGACGGCATTCAAGTGAAATATAACGACAGCCGCGGCTCATCCGGGGCCGGCCGCCTGACCGGCCCCGGCGGCTCTAGAACACCATCCGGAACAGCCAGTACAAGCCTGCGGCCAGTGCGATCGAAACCGGCAGCGTCAGCACCCACGCGAGGATCAGGCTGCGCACGGTATCCCATTGCAAGCCGGAGCCGTTGGCCGCCATGGTTCCGGCCACGCCCGACGACAATACGTGTGTTGTCGAGACCGGCAAGCCGTACACGTCGGCCGCGCCGATCGTCAGCATCGCCACCAGTTCAGCCGATGCTCCCTGGCCGTAGGTCAGATGCTGTTTGCCGATCTTCTCGCCGACCGTCACGACGATGCGTTTCCAGCCCACCATCGTGCCGAGACCCAGCGCGATGGCGACCGCGACCTTGACCCACGTCGGGATGAACTTCGTCGCGTGATCGGTTTGCGTCTTGAAGTTCTTGATGGCCTTGGCGTCGTCCGGGGAGAAGGCGGGCTGTTTGGCCTTGTCCATCAGGCGGATCGCTTCGGACGCGACATACATATTGTTGCGCACGTTATCGACGATGCTTTGCGGCACGGCCGCCATCGATCCCGATGCGCCGACCTGCTGACCAATCTGCGCGGTCAGTTGCTGCAAAGCCGGCACGGTCGCAGGCGTCAACTGGCGTGTGCGCACATAGGCTTCGACGTCGGCGCGCGGGTCCTCGGAAGGCGCCGCGCCGTTGGTGTACTTGGCAAGCGTCGCCGAGGCTTGCTGCGAGACCGCGAGGTAGGTCTGCGTTTCGGCCGGCGTGACCGCCTTGTTCAGCGCATACGCTGTCGGCACCGTACCGATCAGGATCAGCATGATGAGGCCCATGCCTTTCTGGCCGTCGTTCGAACCGTGCGCGAACGAAACACCGGTGCAGGTCAGAATCAGCAGGCAGCGAATCCAGAACGGCGGCGGTTCCTTGCCCTTCGGCTCGGCATACAAGCCGGGAACGCGCACCACGGCTTTCAGGATCAGCAGCAGTAAGCCGGCCGCCAGAAAGCCGACCAGCGGCGAAAACAGCAACGACTTGCCGACGCCGAGGGCCTGGTTCCAGTCAACACCGCTGGTGCCGGATGGGCCATGCATCAGCTGATTCATCAGGCCCACGCCGATAATCGAGCCGATCAGCGTATGCGAGCTGGACGAGGGCAGTCCGAAATACCAGGTGCCGAGATTCCAGATGATCGCGGCGATCAGCAGCGCAAAGACCATCGCGAAGCCGGCGCTGCTGCCCACTTGCAAGATCAGCTCGACAGGCAGCAGTTGCAGGATGCCGAACGCCACGGCACCGCTTGAAGTAAGCACACCGAGAAAATTCCATGCACCGGACCAGACCACCGCAATGTTGGGCGCGAGCGAGTGCGTGTAAATCACGGTAGCAACGGCATTCGCGGTGTCATGAAAACCGTTGACGAACTCGAAACCGAGTGCGATCAGGAGGGCGATACCAAGCAGGATAAAAGGCAGAACAGAGGCTTCGCGAACCGACTGTAAATCGTCCAGCAAATGGGTGGCGCAATAGACGGCGCCCACTGCGATCACAACCAGGAAAATGATAAGGCCGAGATTACGTCCCTTGCCGCTTGTAGCGCCTGGTTGCGGATACGAAAGTTCCGGCATGGCCTGTGTCCTCAAAGTTTGTCGCGGGGCTTCCGATCGTGAGCGGGCCGTGTGTCGCAATGATGACAACGGTGTGACGCCCGGGTGGGGCTGGATCTGGAGAGGCAGCGCGCTGATATTCTCCACGCACCGAAGGATATGCCGCCAGAGACGTGGCGGTTTTGAATGCTTAGCGGTCCGAAAAACACCCGCTGCGCGGCTGGGGAGATATCTCCTGATGAAGCGTCATCGGTGCCGCGGTTATAACGCCGCAAGCTCCGCAAGAATCATTCCTGAAAAGTGCCCTATGGCTAACTTATGCGTACTGCCTGAATACCCGTCAGCACCTTTTTTTGCTACGCTGCAGAGAGAGTTTTTTGAAGGATGTTCGATGAAACGCGAAAGCCTGAAGGGCGAAAAAAGCCCCGACAAACATGCCGACAAGCACGCGGCGGATAAGCAGCCGGCCGGCGAACAGCCCTCTGCGGAGGCGGCGTTCGCGTCGTACGCGGCGCCACTCGTCGATCGTGCCATCGAATACGCGGGCGCGGTGCGCGAGGATGCATCGCCCGAAGCGCTGCATCAGTTGCGCGTGTCGCTGCGGCGCCTGCGCTCGCTGTGGTGGGCGTTCGAGCCGCGGCTCGACAAGGGCGAGAATACGCGGCAACGGGCGCTGTACAAGTACCTGGCGACGGCGGCGGGCAAAACACGCGATTGGGACATTCTGATCGAACTGATGACGCAGAACGATACCGGCGCGCAGGCAATGGCGCCGAAACTCGAAGAGATCCGCAGCGGCGCGTTGGCAACTAGCCGCGAAACCCTCTCGAACGCGGACGTCAAGCATCTGTTGCGCGATGCGTTGAGCAGCGCCGCCAAGGAGCTGAACACTGCGCATGAGCGCGTGCCGCTGAGCAAATTCGCCGACCAACGCGTGGCCGTTTCCGAACGCTCGTTACGCAAGCGCATGAAGCGCGCGTCTCGCGCCAAGCGCTCCAATTACACATCGTTTCATGACGTCAGAAAGGCTGGCAAGAGACTGCGCTATCTGCTCGAATTTTTCGGACCGGTTCTGCACGACAGCCACAAACGTACGCTTAAACTGCTTAAGCAGATTCAGAAACGCTTCGGTACGTTGAACGATATTGTCGCAAGCGAGATGCTGCTGCGTGACAACGTAGCCTTGCTGGCGGGTTCGGGCGACATCGAGGCGGCGCTTCAATGGTTCAGGAAGGAACGCAAGCGCCGGATGCGGTCGGCCGCGGGGCTGCTGCGCAAGTTGTGAAGCAACCGGGCGCCGCCGCGCGTGCCCGAACAAAAGAGCTGGACGAACCCTATTTGCGATGTGCGTCGAACTGATTAGCCAGGCGATTCTGTTGCGAAGGAGGCGATGCGCACATGCCGCGTCAAGCGTCTTCGCTGCGCCGTGGAGCGAGTCCGCGTAGCGTGACTGCGTCGTGAGTGTCGCCGGGTGGTTTCGCAGTGTGTTTGCCGGTCGTCAGTTCGTCGACGGGCGAAAGCGGCTCGACGGGAAAGCCGCGCCGTTGCCATGCGTCCAGACCGCCTCTTAGTGCGCGAATCCGCGTGTAACCGTTGCGGCGCATCCGTTCCGTGATGTCGACGGCAGTCGCGTCGTCCGCGCAGATGCAATAAATCACAGTGTCATAGGCGAGCAACGCGCCGTCGATCTGTTCGGGGGAGTGCGGGTCGAGCGCCAGCGCACCGGGGATGCAGCACGCCGCCTCATGCGTCAGCGCCTCCGGACGCGCGTCCAGGATCATGGGCGGGGCGATGCGGCGCCATCCGGGCGACGCTGCGGCTGGATCGGCATCGGGTGCGGCCAGCGCCAACCGCCGGTGCCGGCGCGCGCGGCGCTGCTGCTGCAGACGAAACGCCAGGTACGCCAATGCGGCTGCCAGCAGGATGTGGACGACCGTGCCGCCGCGTGCGCTGACGAAGGCGAGCAGCATATGCAGCTGTTTTTCAGCTGCGGCGCCGCCGAGCAGCCAGAAGGTGGCCCAGGCCATCGTGCCCGCAATGTCCCAGGCTGCATAGATGCGTGCATCGACGGCTGTCGTGCCCATCAACGGCGGGGTGAGGAGCGCGAGCCCGGGGACGAACTTCGAGATCGACACGAGTGGGACGCCGAAGCGCTCGAATAGCGAGCGTGCTTTGCCGACTTTCGAATCGATGACTGGCGAGAGCCGGCTGAGCACGGAGATCAGTCTGCGGCCGTAGATGCGGCCCGCGGTGAACCATGTGCCGTCGCCGATGAGCGCACCGAGAACGGCGGCGACGAGAACCGGCCAGAAATTCAGCGAGCCGGCTGCAATCGCCGAACCCGCGAGCAGTAGCATGGGGACCGCGGGGATCGGCACGCCGAGGCGTGTCAACAGGACGTTCAGGAATACGACTGCGGCGCCCCAGGTCGAAACCGCCGAAGACGGAAACTCTACCAATTGTGATGCTCCTGTTGGCTGGAGGTTTTTTGCTTGGGCGCAAAAGGTGTTCGTGTGGGGTTTAGGTTCTTATTTTGGTGAGAATACTCGAAGGGAAGCAAGGGGTGGTTTTCGGCCTTTGAAAAGAAACCGAACAGAGCCACATGGGACGTCTCGCTTACTCTCCCTTACGGACACTCAAGATTTGCCTCCCCGACGTCGATAGACCCTATAACCAACCATGCGTCGAGCTGCGTCTTTGCGGACGCGCGCAAGTACGTGCTGACCAAACCGCCGTGGAAAACGGGACGGCGCGCGCGTAAGAAATGAAGGGGAGCTTGCCGTGCAAATCAACAGTGTGTCGTCCTCTACAGCATCGGGACCAGGTAGCTCTGTGGTGAGCAAGGAAGCGACGAAAAAAATCGCCTGCTACCGGGAACGACGCGTCTATCCAGACAGAGTCCAAGCCTGAAACTTCTACGCAGGATGCTGCAGTTCATATCTCTGGGCAGGGCGCCGCGACGGCCGCGCAGGAGGCGGGCATGGGGCAGCAAGACGCGGCGCCAAGCGCCTCGGCTGCGGACGACGCGTCCGCAACCGACGTCTCGGCGGCCAAGTCGTTTGCCTACGGCACGCTCGGCCTCGAGCGGCCGGATCGGCCTCACGAAAAGCACAACGCGTTCTATACCGCGGGGCGTTGGCTCGCTGCGGGAATTACTATCGGCGGGCTCATTTCGTTGCTCGCCTGAAGCGTTGCGCCTCGGCATGCGAGCCGGACTGCGGCGACAATCGCCGTCGACGCAATCGGTATGAGATGTGGGGGTGAACTGAGGGGGTGAGATGCCGCTCGCCAATGCTGCGCGGCTTGCGCTTGCCGTGCATCGCGCACGACAAGCGCAACGGCCTGCTTAGCGGTCGAGGAACGACTTCAGTCGATCCGCGCGGCTCGGATGCATCAGCTTGCGCATCGCCTTGCTTTCGATCTGGCGAATCCGCTCGCGCGTGACGTCGAACTGTTTGCCGACTTCTTCCAGCGTATGGTCCGACTTCGTGTTGATGCCATAGCGCATGCGCAGCACCTTCGCTTCCCGCGGCGACAGCGAGTCGAGCGCGTCGTCGATCGCGGCACGCAAGTCGGCCTGCATCGCTGCGTCGGCCGGCGAGGAAGCGGCCGAATCTTCGATCATGTCGCCGAGCGTGGCGTCGCCGTCGTCACCTACTGGCGTTTCCATCGAAACCGGCTGCTTGGCGATCTTCAGAATGCCGCGCACTTTCTCTTCCGACAGTTCCATGCGTTCAGCCAGCACGGAAGGATGCGCTTCCTGGCCGGTCTGCTGCAAAATTTCGCGCGAAATGCGGTTGAGCTTGTTGATCGTCTCGATCATGTGCACCGGCACGCGAATCGTGCGCGCCTGGTCGGCGAGTGAACGCGTCACGGCCTGGCGAACCCACCACGTCGCGTACGTCGAAAACTTCCAGCCGCGCCGATATTCGAACTTGTCGACTGCCTTCATCAAACCGATGTTGCCTTCCTGGATCAGGTCGAGGAAGAGCATGCCGCGGTTCACATACTTCTTCGCGATCGAAATCACGAGACGCAGATTCGCCTCGATCATCTCGCTCTTGGCCTTGCGCATCTTCGACTCAGCCGCGACCATCTGGCGATTGATCTCTTTCAGATGCTTGAGCGGCAGCGAAACCGTCGCTTCGATGTCGAGCAGCTTTTGCTGTTCCGACTGAATGGCGGGCAGATTGCGCTCGAGCGCCGCACCGAACGACGATGCCCCGCGCGCTGCGCGCTCCGTCCAGCCGAGGTCGGCTTCGTGGCCCTTGAACGATTCGATGAACTGCTCGCGCGGCATGCCGCTCTTCGTCACGACGATCTGCAGAATGCGGCGCTCGATTTCACGCACCTGTGCGACCTGGTGTTGCACGTCGCCGCAAAGGCGGTCGATGGTGCGCGCCGTGAAGCGAATCTTTGCGAGGTGCTGCTGAATCTCTTCGCGGGCACGCAGATAAGCTTTCGAGGTGACGTCGCCGCGCGTGTGCGACGCGTTCATCTGGTCGTACAGGAGGCCGACCTGGGTGAAGATCTCGAGGCAATCGCTAGTCAGCTGCTTCAGACGTGCTTCGTCCGCCGCCGAGGAATCGGCCGGGCCGATGTCGTCGTCGCTATCGCTGTCGTCGTCATCGCTGGTGTCGGTATCGACTTCGGCGATCGCATCCGCGCTCGCATCTTCTTCCGTAGCAGCGGAATCCTCATTGAGACCGTCGACCAGTTCGTCGATGCGAAGCTCGCCGTCCACGACCTGTTGGGCGCTGGCCAGGATTGCGGAGATCGCGAGCGGGCAAGCGGCAATCGCCTGCACCATTTCGTGCAGACCGTCTTCGATGCGCTTTGCAATTGCGATCTCGCCCGCACGGGTCAGCAGCTCGGTTGCGCCCATCTCGCGCATGTACATGCGCACGGGGTCGGTTGTGCGGCCGAATTCGGAGTCGACCGTCGACAGCGCGACTTCGGTCTCCTCGTCTGCCTGATCGTCCGACACCACCGCGGGCGCATTCGAATTCAGCAGCAGGGTTTCAGCATCCGGAGCCTGCTCGTAGACCTGCACACCCATGTCGTTGAACGCGCTGACGATGCTGTCGATCGCCGCGGTTTGCGCGAAGTTGTCGGGCAGGTGATCGTTGATCTGAGCGTGGGTCAGGTAGCCTTGCTCCTTGCCCAGCTGGATCAGCGCGCGCATCTGGCGCTGACGCTCTTCGGCCTGCTGCGGCGGCAACTCGGCTGCTACGGGGATCGCCTTGCCGGCGGCCTTGCCTTTGCCGGCGCGGCCGGAGGGTGCCTTGGCGGCGTAGCCTGCCGTTTCGTGTTGCGAATCTTCGCGATCAAAAGGGTTCACGTATTCTCCTCTAGAGGCTTCGCTATGAGACGCAAGACGCGACCGTCAGGCGTTTCGAGCATGGCTCAACATCACCTGAGTGACTCAACGCGGTTGTTTGGCTGTGCTCTGGGGAGCAAAAAAGATGAGCCCGCTCGAAGCGGGCCGATAGAGATGCACGAAATTCGCGCGGCTCGCATTATATACGAGCTTGCGCCATTGCGCGCATTTTGAGCATGCCAATTCGTGTTCTCACTCGCGGTGGACTCAGTCACGGTCTGCCCAAGCGTCAAGCGCGTGCCTGTCAGGGATGCGCATCATCAGTACACCACGCGCAAGGACGGGTCCCTCACTATAGATGAACTCGTTCGTCCTCACACGATGCGATCGCTACGGGCGAGCCTGCTGTATATAGGGGAGCACAACTTTTAGCGTCGATTCGCACTTACCCAAAAGAAAATTCACAAAAGGGGGTTGACGACGTGGCAGTCGCTCTCCATAATCTCGTTTCTCTGCTGCTGATGCAGCGACGCAGAACGAAGCGGTGCCGGGTGGTTGTGAGGTTGACGACGCGCGGTGCGGTGACGGTGGTGACTGCGGAAGCGATCTTTAAAAATTAACAGCCGAT
>NZ_QHKS01000057.1 GCF_003353175.1 Paraburkholderia lacunae
TTGCCTTGGCGGCTCGCGTACTCCGCATCCGGGAAGGTGTGCTTCACCTTTTCGCCATTCTCGATCCGAATCAGATTTTCCAGTTTCATGCGCTCGCTCCTTGGTGTAAAACGCCAGTAGGTGAGCCAATGGTAGGAGTTCAACGATTCAGAAAATTATCGACTGCGACAAAATTCTCTTAGTTCTCGACATGCAGGGTAAACACTCTCATTCAAATTACGGATACCTAACGCTCTGAGCTTTCTCTCTGAAACTTCGGCGCAATGGGGTTGAAGGGTTGCGGTGCAAAATGGCTCCGGTGCAAATCGGAGGAGCTGGTAGGTTAAGCTCGGGTTTTGACGAGCGCGAGCAGGCTATGGGTAGCCTGATAGACATCGACAGGCTGTTCAACGGCCGCCGTAGAGCGTATTAATTTTGTCAATCTTGCGACGATAATTTTGTCAACTAGGCGCGGGAGCGTTAAAAACTTAGGGGTATTGGGATTGATGTTCGCTCGAACAGCTTGATAAATTCCGCTGCCTCGCTCGATAGCGGTGGCTCGGGCCTTTTGTACCTCGCAAGTCTTTCGACGAGGTCACCATTGATTAGGGCACATCGCACCTGCGCGAGGAGGTGGGCTGCTTGCGGTGACCAACGCATCTGTTGTCGCTTGCACATGCGCTGGTTAATCACCTGGTTGACCGCTGACTCCGCCGTCGCAGTCGAAACAGGTTTGCGCTGCCGATGTCGCGCTCCGTAGTTGATCGTCGATCCGCCATTCGCCTCGACATATGCGACAAGCTCTCTGGCCCGGTAACCTGAAGCTCTGTCGCGGCTGATCTGCCCACCGCATCACGTGACGGTCCCGCCCGACACATCGCGGCATTCGCCGTCAAATGTCATCCACACGACAACTTCTGCCCGCACTTGCTCGTACACTGCCGCTACGACAACAACCGGGGAGACAATCGTGCGATACGCCAACAAGGTGGTATCGATGGACGAGGCACTTTCACACGTACGATCCGGCACGCGACTGATGCTCGGTGAGTTCGTCGGCGCGGGCGAGGCCGCACGGTGCATCGAGACGCTGCTCTGCAGCGGAGTGAACGAGCTGACGTTGATCGCCAACACGCCCGGCCTGCGCGGCGGCTTCCTCAAGGCGAAGCTGTTCGCGTCAGGTCAACTGGCCGAGTTCATCGGCACGCACGTCGGCACGACAGAGGAGTCGACCCACGCATACCTGACCGATGCGGTGCGGGTGACGGAGTTCTTTCCCATGGGCACGTGGGCCGAGAAGGTGCGTGCCGGCGCATTGGGGCTCGGTGGGGCGCTAGTGCCGGTAGGCATCGGCATGCTCGACCAGCCGGGGATGTTTCCCGCGCGCGATACGCCCAAGCAGAAAATCGCGATCGACGGCCGCGAGTTTTTCGTCGAGCCGCCACTGCGCGCGGATGTGTCAATCATCAAGGGCTGGCGGGCCGACACGTTCGGCAACGTGGAGTTTCGCGGCACTTCATTGCAGAACCAGCGCGACATCGCGATGGCGGGCCGTTACACGATCGTCGAAGTGAATGAGATCGTCGAGGTCGGTACGATCCCGCCCGAGCGGGTGGGTTGTCCCGGTGTCTTCGTCAACGCGGTGGTACAAGGGCTAACGCTCGAAGCGCAGCATGCGCTTTACAGACAGCATTGGACGAGGCTCGGACGGTTGCCCGACGCTATCGCCGTCGAAGCTCGGGCATAAAGCGCGCCCAGTTCCCGTCAAAGTCACGGAGGAGACCGTCATGCCGTCACAAGCCTTTGCCCAACACCCTAAACAGCGCATTGCCGCACGCTGCGCGCAGGAATTGCGTGCGGGCGAAGTCGTCAACCTGGGTCTCGGCATTCCCACCCTGACGGCCAACTATCTGGACGCCGACGCCGGCGTGATCTTCCATACCGAAAACGGCGCGTTCGGCTTTGGCGGGCGACCGCCGCTCGACGCCATCGATAGTGACTTCACCAACGCCGGCTGCGAGCCCATCACGCTGCCGCCCGGCGCGGCTATCATGGACCTGGCCACGTCGCTGGGCGCGATGCGCAACGGCTATATCGACGTGACCATTCTCGGCGCGCTGGAGGTCGACGCGCTCGGCAACCTTGCCAACTGGGCCTGTCAGCGCGGCGGAAAGTGGTGGCCCGGAATCGGCGGGGCAATGGACCTGTGCTATGGCACCCCCAGGGTGATCGCAGCGCTCATGCATACCGACAAGCACGGACGCTCGAAGATATTGCCGCGCTGCACGCTGCCCCTCACCGGACGTGGCTGCGTGAAGGTGATCGTTACCGAGTACGCCGTCTTCGATGTGACCGGCGATGGTCTCGTGCTGCGCGAAATTCTCTCGCGTGCGACACTCGCCGACATATACGCCATGACCGGGGCTCCCTTCACGCTGGCGCCCTCCTTGCAGGGACTGGCGGCCCGACCGGACACAGGAGGGAACGCACAATGAGCGCCAGCAGAACTGCAGCGTGGTTCTTCGATTTCGTTTCGCCCTTCGCGTATCTGCAACTGGAGCAGTTTGGGCGGCTGCCATCCACGCTGACCGTCGAGCTGCGTCCCGTGGTGCTGGGCGCGCTCCTGAACCATTGGGGGCAAAAGGGGCCTGCGGAGATCCCGGCCAAGCGAATCCTCACCTATCGCCACGCGCAATTCCGCGCGGAACAGCTCGGCATCCGGTACCGCATGCCGCCCGCGCATCCGTTCAACCCGATCAAGCCCCTGCGGCTCGCGATTGCGATGGGTGGCTCGCTGGACGCGGTGCGGCGCATCTTCCGCCATATCTGGCGCGACGGGCACGAGGTCGCATCGCCCCAGGGGTTCGCCGCGCTGTGCGAGGCGGTGGGCTTTCCGCAGGGCGTGATCGCTGTCGAGGAGACTTCCGTGAAACAGGCGCTGCGCGCACACACCGACCACGCGATCACACTCGGCGTGTTCGGCGTACCGACGTTCGCGTTTGATGGGGAGCTGTTCTGGGGCGAGGACGCCACGGCCCTGTTCGTTCGGTGCCTCGAATCCGGCGCCTGGCTGGCTTCGGCTGAAGTGCGGCGCATCAGCGCGCTGCCGGTGGGAATCCAGCGTGGCTGAGAATCGCGACGCCCGCGTCGAGCCGGCACGGCCCGGGATCAGCCGCGCACGACTGGCCCACATCGCTTCGTGGTCGATCGACCTGCCCGACGACGAAGCGGAGTACGCGTGCGCCGGCATTGTCGAGAAGACCTTTGCGCGCGGCGCCTGCATCTGTCCCAGGAACACCGTGCTTGAAAGTTGGACCGGCGTGGTGACTGGGCTGATCAAGATCGGCACGGTGTCGCCCGAAGGACGCAGTGTCACCTTCACCGGCGTGCCGGCGGGCGGCTGGTTCGGCGAGGGAACCGTACTGAAGAACGAGCCGCGCCGATACGACATCGTGGCCTTGCGCGACACGCGCATGGCCTTCATGGAGCGGGCCACGTTCATGTGGCTCGTCGAGAACAGCGTGGGCTTCAACCGTTTTCTGGTGCGCCAGCNTCGTCCGAGGAGGTGTCCATCATGGCAATCGAAGTCAAGGATCCCAACTACGAGCTCGGCGAGACCGCGACATATGTCACCGTCAACGGCGTCAAGTATGCGGTCGTGCGCGCGGACACCTGGTTCGACCAGATCGGGTCCGCGAACGCCCCTGCGCCGTGTGGCAAATCGCTGTCGGTCCCGCTGGGGGACGTAATCAAGGGCAGTGGAAAATTTTATGGCGTGAAAACTGTCAAGCTCGCCCTCAACCCGGTCCATCCGGCCTATCACGCAGCGGTGCACAGGGCGACTTACTACCCTGCAAATCATGTGACTTTCACGGCTGTCTCCAGGAAGAAGCTGCGCGCTGGCAGTTCGGCCCATAGCAAAACCTGCCGTGTCGGGCGTGGCAAGGTCGGCGTGGGCGGCATGCGTACCAAGTCGCACGGCTGACGGCGCGGGGGTCGAGTCGCATCCTCTCCAGTTCGAGGAACTAGCGGGACGCGTCCCGCATTTCTTTGGTCGCCTTCGCCTTGTCCTTCCGCCAGCGTAGGAAGTTAGTCACCGCAGCCACGATGAACGTGACGATAGTGGAGGCCGACGACGCAATGAGTGTCTTTTCCTCAGTATCTGGCGAAGGCGTTGTCGGTTGGTATTGGGAAGCGGATGAGGATGGGACTGGCGGGGCGCTTCCCGACAAGGCTTGTGATGCGCTTTTCAACTGCACGACGGTTACTTGCGGCAGCTGGATCGCCGACATGTAACGCACGAAAAGGGCGGTTGTTATGCAAAAACAGCCCACAAAGAGACCAAGGAATAACCGACAAAACAGCTCGAGCCTGGTGGAGTTTGCCACGCCTGCCTCCGTCTTCGTCGACGGTTGCCGCACCCTTATATTGCGCCAGAATCTTGCGGAATTGACATCCCAGGCGTTGAAAGACTGGAGGGCGGATGACGCACGGGTCGGGGCTGAGGTGCCCTCACCGTCCAGCCAGCACGTTCGACGCGATGTTGGACGAAGCACTGGACCCCAATGTTCTCGACAACTGGCAGAGTCTGGCTTGCGGACGAACCGTACGCCCCGGTTGACCCATTCCGTTTCCGCGCTCTGTTTCGCTTTTCCCCGTCCCCCTTTCCTTTCGTCCTGCCCGGCCGTGCGGCCGGCGACGCGTGCCGCATCCGGCGGCAGGCTGGACACGTACTAGCGACGTCCTACCGTAACTTTTTTCACCAATCTCAGGCGTGGCCTCGACCATCGCGATCGGGCGCATGGCGCGCCACAGGCCCGGCTGCTGCCAGCGTGTGAGGATGTCGGTGGCAATGCAGCAGCGCGTCTCGATGCGGTCGTGGTCTTTCTCGATTTCGCGATGCTCTCTCATGTAGTCGTAGTCCCTGGACGCCTGAGGATCACGCGCGCAGCCTTGGGGCTGGCCCGTTGGAGGCTCGATTGCCGCTGCGCAGCAGCGTTCGGACGGAAAACGATAAATGTTGACCGTTAGTTGCGTTTAGATCGATGACCCAAGCCCCCCAAACTCAGACCCCTGCACCTCGTGCTTTATCATCTGAAACGGTCGCGAAAACTCGCCGTTCGCCTAAACCGTCAATGCAAGAAGCCACATGGACTCGCGCTTCTGCGCCTCTTTCTGACTACGTCAACTGTCCGCGCCGACTGAATTTTGAGCCACCGCGCCGATTGAATTTTGAGCCGGGGTGGAGACCGGTCTGAAGCAGAACCGGTTGTGGATAAGTGTATGGGTTTCCGGGGTCGTTGTCCTCCTTCGTATGAGGGTGCATTGCGCAGGGGAAGCTGCGAAGTGCGTAGCCCGTAGCAGCTTCCCCTGCGCGGCGAACGAGGTCAGGCGGATTCGGAAGCGCTAGCGGCCTCACCCTTGCGCGCCACTTCGCGCGACCGGATGCGTTTCTTTGCACTGGCGCTGCTATGCCGGAAACGATAGCTTTCGTTGCCGGTCTCCACGATGTGGCAGTGGTGCGTCAGCCGGTCCAGCAATGCCGTGGTCATCTTTGCGTCGCCGAACACACTGGACCATTCGGCGAAGTCCAGATTCGTTGTAACGGCAACGCTCGTGTGCTCGTACAGGCGGCTCAGAAGATGGAACAGCAGTGCCCCGCCGGCCTGGCTGAAGGGCAAATATCCGAGTTCATCCAGAATGACCAGGTCGAGGCGCAGCAAGCTCGCCGCGATCCGTCCGGCGCGGCCCTGCGCCTTTTCCTGCTCCAGTGCGTTGGCCAGATCCACGGTCGAGTAGAAGCGCACGCGCTTGCCGTGGTGCATGATGCCGGACACGCCGATGGCGGTCGCCAGATGCGTCTTGCCCGAGCCCGGCCCGCCGACCAGAACCAGGTTGTGCGCGCCCTCGGTGAATGTCATGCTTGCCAGTTGCATGACGAGTTGGCGATCGACCGGCGAGCCATCGAAGTCGAAGCCGGCGATATCGCGATGCACCGGGAACTTCGCCGCGTTCATCTGGTGGCTGACCGAACGCACGGCCCGATCAGCACTCTCGGCCTGCAGCAGCCGTTCAAGCAGCCACTGCGAAGACGCTACCTCGACGTTACCCTGTTCGAGCAGTTCGGCCCAGCCGGCAGCCATGCCATGCAGCCGCAACTGTTTGAGTTCGATGATCAGATCACGCATGACCGGCCTCCGGCTGTTGCAGCGCCGGGCGCAGCCCGTCGTAGCGCGATGTGTCAGCCAGTGGCGGTGTCGTCAGTTGTAGCGCCGTATCGATCTTCGGCGGCATCTGCACACTGCGCATGCGCGACAGCACGTTCACCACATGTTCGACGCTGACGCGCCCGGAGGGCGGCGCCTGCTCAAGTGCCAGCTCGACCGCAATCAGCACGGCGTCCAGGCCGCTTTCCGGCACCAGCGCCAGAACCTTGGCCATTACCCGGTCACCACCTGGCTCGCGTAGTAATGCCCGACACAGGCGCTGCAGCGGCTCGGGCATATCCAGGAACGGCGCACCGTTGCGCAGTGCGCCGGGCTTGCGCTGGATCAGCGGGATGTAATGCTGCCAGTCGTAGCGCACCAGACCTTCGTCGGCCAGCCGGTCGTGTTCGGCCACCACGGCGTCATCGCCCACCACAACGACGCGACCCGGATAGAGCCGCGTGCTGAGCATCTGGCCTGCAAATTCGCATGGTACCGAGTAGCGGTTGCGTCCGACCACCACGAGGCAAGTAGACGACACCCGGGCCGCGCGTTCAACGTAACCATCAAACGGTGTTGGCATCGGCATCAGATGGGCGCGCTCCTGCTCGAATACGTCGGCAACGCTCAGGTCCCGATAGTCCGGATGCTTCACCTGCTCCCACAACGACCGGCACCGGTTCGCCAGCCATGCATTCAGATCCGTGAAACTGCCGAATCGCTGCTCGCGCGCTTCAATCCAGATACGCCGGCGGCTGTCCTGCACGTTCTTCTCGACGACGCCTTTCTCCCAGCCGCTGGCCACGTTGCAGAAGTCCGCGTCAAACAGGTAGTGCGCGCACATCACTGCGAAACGCGGATTTACTGTGCGACCCTTGCCTTTGTGGACCTTGTCGACCGCCGTCTTCATGTTGTCGTAGATGCCACGACGGGCCACCCCACCGAAGGCCGTGAACGAGCGCGTATGGGCGTCGAACAGCATCTCGTGACCTTGGCTTGGGTAGGCCACGAGCCAGAACGCCCGCGACGCGCACAGCTTCATGTGCGACACCTGCAGCTTGCGGTAAATGCCGCCGATAACCAGTCCTTCCTCGGACCAGTCAAACTGGAACGCTTCGCCCAGCTCGAATTGCAGCGGCACAAACGCCGACTTCGAAACCGCCTTGCCTTCGCCTTGCCGCCAGGCACGAATGAAATCGGTCACCCGCGAATAGCAGCCATCGTAGCCGCTTGCCTTGATCTCCTGGAACAGCATCCAGCCGGTGCGTCGCTCCTTCTTCGGCCGCCGTGCGTCCACGCTGAGTGCCTGCACCAGCGCCTCATGAAACGGCGTCAGCCGGGTCGACTGCGAGCGCCGCTGATACTTCGGTTCTTCCTGAACCTCCATGCTCAGGTATTTGCTAATCGTGTTGCGCGACAGGCTTGTGAGACGCGCGATCTCTCGGACCGACTTGTTCTGGCGGTGGAACATCCGCCGCACCTTTCCAATCATCGTCATCGGGATCATCCCCAAACACCCTGCCTGAAAAACTAGCAGGATAGGTTGATTACCTGGCTCAGTTTTCAGTCGGCACGATCCCTACAAGTGGCTCAATTTCCGGTCGGCGTAAACATCATGACCCATGCCACGGTTGTTACGCGTGCCTTCCATCCCGTAATGTTCGAGCAGCGCTGCATAGCGAACCGTGAAGTCTTCCTGTTCCTGCAGGTTTCTGAAGGCCGCCGACAGGCTGTCGGAGCGATGTTCCCGTGGGCAACCGCCCGCCTGCCACAGCGCGTTCTGCAAGCCGGTCGCGAGCGCCTGGAAGCTCTCGCCGCCATCGACCACGCTGGCGTACTCCCAGCGCGAGAACGCCAGCACGAAGTGATAAAGCAGGTGATCAAACGGGACGCCGCCGATCGTCACGCCCAGCTTGTCCATGTGCGTGAAGTCCGACAGGCCTCGCGCGCCCGGCTGATACGTTTGAGGGAAGAACACTTCCTGGTTCGGCCCTTCGAGCGCGCGCCACTGGCTGACATGCCGCTCAAACGTGCGACGCATGCTGTCAGGAAAGCGCTCAGGATGGTCCTCCTGCAATTTGCGCAACAGCGTGATCGCCTTCAGCTTTGGCGACGAGCGCAACAATGGGACGACTTCGATCTCCCACACGTCGGCGAACGGATCAGGGCGCGAACGCCAATAGCGTCGCGGCTGCTGTGACGGTAATCCGGCTCCATGTTCGACGCGTCGCGCCGTGCGCTCGCTCATGCCTGACTTGGCAGCAGCGAGCTTCTGTGGATGAAGTTTGCGGTGGTTCATATAGAGGCGGACCTGCTGGTCGGTAATGCGGGTTCCAGACATGGGCTGACCGCCTCTTTTTAGATTCAGTCAGCCATCCTAGACCTCGCCGCCCCGGCGCCGCCGGCAGTTCGTCGTCTGCGGCGGCTACGCCGCCTCCGACTTCTCACTACCGGCCAAGATGAATGTCGCTACACCGGACGAAATCATTGTCGCCCCCATGCATATTTACGTTACGCGTAACGGAATATTAGATTTATCGTTACTAATAACGTAAAATAGGTGTGGTCAATCGCACAAGGATGGATCATGCCGCCACCGGCAAACGACAAGGTCACCGGCACAACGGAAAAACGTGGCCGTGGCCGACCGCGGAAGCCTGATGCGATGTCGAACGCCGAACGTCAGGCCGCGTGGCGGGCCCGACATGGCGCTCGCAAAAAATCCGTTACCGTGACGAAAAATATCCCCCCGCCTGCCGAAGCCCATGACGCCTTGGTGCGGGAGTGCGAGCAGCTGCGTGGCGAACTGGCGCGGGCACGGCGCGAGCTTGAGGCGGTGTCACGGACAACGCCGTCGACCCGGGCTCCTTCGGACGCAGCGGCGGTCCTCGGACGGCTTCCACGTCAGGAGGACGCCGGTTCTGGCGAGCGGCGTCTCTCCCTGACGATGAATGGCACCCGGTTTTTCGCGCTGGAGCGGCTCGTCGCACACTTTGGCCTGTCCAGGCGCGCGGTGATCGAGCGCCTGATTGACTGGGCCGACGACACGCTGTCAAGGTCCCTTTACGACGACGAGGCTGCATTTAACCGTTACATCGACCGTGACCGTAACGAAAAATAAGCCACCCACCGACTGGTTCAGCGTGCACCAGTTCAAGATCCTGCAGCAGTGCCATCCGGTTCCAGCAACACGCCGCTGTCATAGGCGCGCTTTCCCATGCGACGCTCCCATCGTCAACGTGTGGCATCAGCCCGCTTTGACGAAACATCTCGTCTCGCCCGACAACACACATGTCAAGGCCAGATTCAGATGTCCGCTTGCCACCGGCACACGAGATGCTCGTCACCATCCCTTTGCAGCAGCGCGCCGCAATAAGCGAGGGTCGGTCAACCACTCATCACGCGCTCCAACCACGACGAGCGCGAAGTCTGGATGATTGGGATTGAGCAAATAATTGGATTCCGCAGGAACGACCGCACTGGGTACAGCCAGCACTGCGCTGGTTCGCTTCCGCTCCCACGCCGATCCAATCTGCTGCAGGTCGGCCCGCGTTGAAATGTTCCGCCAGTCGCGAGGCAAACTGGCGGGATCGATATGTTCGACGATTTTCTCGGGAAAACGGGCCGGGATCATCACATAGCGGGCACGTAGCGGTGCATCCTGGACTAACATCTCGAGCAGCGCGAGCGATTGCGTCTGCGCCGTATACACCATCGCGACGCCTTTGGGGTTCCACCGGCCACCGTACAATCGCGCTCCTTCCCCAGAGAAAGCGGTATCCGCATATCGTTCGGTCACGACCCGCCATGCCGTGAACATCACGCAAACACGCCATGCTCGATGCGTCCCAGCGTATCCATCACGCTATCGGTGCCAATGTCGGTATCCACAAGACTCAGTGGCGTCACGTCTTCCAGCGCCGCAACCGGCGTCTTAAGCCAGGCGAGTGCCAGGTCGAGATCATCAAACACCTCGGCAGCGCGCGCGGCGACACGCGCGAGTCGCAGCAGCTTGGCTGACTCCTCACGGCTCAACACCCCTTCGCGCTTGCGACGCGCCAAGGTACGCTCCGGGATATCCAGTGCCTGCGCCAGTTCTGCTTGCGAAAGTCCGATGGATTTAAGCATCGCGTCCAGCGCCAGCGACGAAATGCCGTGGCGGACCACGTCCACCCATTCAAGGCCGGATCGGGGAGAACGCGGAAATACCGACCGGCCTCCCAGTAATGAGTCGGCTGACACCTTCCCGATATCGTTCACGGTTTTACCTCCTGCCATTTGGCATCTATTTTATACCAAAATGGCAGAGACGGTAGTTGCTGCCAGGGCATCGCCGGTCCGGGCCGGCCGGCCACTTTCAGCGAAGGATCGAACCGAAACTGATCAGTTGCACGGCTTCGCCCCCTGCCACCGCAGGGGTCACCGCGGCGATAAGCGCGTCGATCGCCTCGCCGGTAGCCGTCTTGCTTTCACCCGTCGCGGCGGCGTCCGAATCAATCAGTTCCTACTTATTCATCACCTATCCCTGTCGAGCATTCATGAGACCGTTCCCGTGGACCGCAGCCGCCGGTAACGCACCCTACAGCACGGCGGCGGATCCACGCAAACAGGACGGCGTCCCTTAACTCCAGATATTCCCGGGACCGCGGCGATTCAAAAAAGTAGCGCCGGCAAGCGGCGAATGGCCCGTAACGATAATGCAGCCCGGATCCGACCGAGGCGCCGGCTCAGGTCACACCAGTCGGTTCGCGGCGCCAGCCCTTCGGACGACATCGGTGGCGCCCGATCCAGCTGGCCGAGCAGTTCTTGCCAGCCGGCAGTGCCGGCAAGTCTTCACTTCGCTACGTGTTTTCCCATCGTTGCCCCCTCTTCTGATCGTGTCAGAGAGCCCGCGTCACGCGGCGTCACCCCGAGTCGTCGGGATCGAGTGACAGCGGTTCGTTCGCAGCGGGCCGGCGGCCTCCACTGAACACGTCCCGGTGAAACACCAGGTCGGCACTGAAGCGGTCATGCCGCCATCGCGAGCATCAAGCGCCGGCAGACTTGGGCTGAGCCCGGATCGGAGCGGTCCCAGGCATGGCTCAGCGGCATGAGCCATGAATTAGCTAGAAAAGGTTGATCGCGGACGACATTCCACCAAAGAAGAACCCGATCAGCACCCTGCCGTCATTCGCACGTCCGGTCTGCAAGCCTCCTCCCCCCGTGTCGGCGGCGATCCACCATCGCAATCGCAGTTGTCAGGGTGGTAGCCGAACCGCTTGGAAACGCGCAGGTGCTCATGCTGACACTCACGCCAATGCACGAGACGAATTCATGCGCCCAAATACGAACTGCCCTAGGTACCAAACCAGTTCCGTATTCGCAACGATGTCCTCCTCCGCTACAGTTGCGGCCTCGAGCTTCATACGACGCAGCATGAGCTTGCCTTCCCTCGACGCAACCCATGCGCGGACCAGCTCTTTGCGGGTTTTGGCGTCCGCCGCGTTGAAGTGTTCGCGGCCCTTACGCGACTCCTCGTTCATGCGTGCACGGACTTCTTCTTCACGCGAAGCGATACTGCGCGCGACCGAACTCTGGGTTTCGGTTTTTACGACCTCCGCTTCAGTCTCTTCGGTAAGTAGCTTCGCCTGAACCTCGACCATCTTCCGCTCGGCTTCAGACATCTTCCAGTTATCGCGCAGGGCTCGCATCAGGTAGCCGGCGGGACTCCTTTTTATCTGTCCCCGATTGAGCTTGAATCGCGTGTATTCGACAGCCTGCTGGATGTGCGCGTCGGTCCAGACTTCGCGGTTCTCGGAAATCTCGCTGAACTGTTTGGTAGACAGGTTGAATTCTTCTTTGAGAATTTTGTACAGGTGGCTGGCGTCAGCCAAGCTGGCCAGCGCAGCGTCGGCGGTATCCCTGCGCTTGAGCAGGAACCTTATGCGGTCGATTTTCTTCGACGTGCTGGACTCGGTCCTAGTCTCATAGGACAGCTCGATGTCCGATACCTCATTGATTTCACGCACAGCCGGTTCTAGCCAGTCGCGCTTGAAGTATTTGAAGATGGCCGCATTCGCTCCCATTCTGCCGGGCCAGTTTCGCATGTCTTCAAGCCGTATCCATTCCGTTCGGCCATCCGGGACACTGGGAAGGACCTGGTCATAGATCGCGCGCGCCAGACTGCGTGTAAAAGCCGTCGATATACGCAGGCTTAGCCAGTGGGATTTTTTTGGGTCACGGATGTGCGGGACCAAGCGAGGATGCACGTCGAATCGAATGCGCCCCCTGTGGAAGCCGACCATGCCCATCAACTGGACTGATACCCACAGATCGTTTTCGGTGGGGTCCCGGTCTAGCGGTGTATCGGTGACCTGGATTTTCGCGTCCTGTGCTTCTTCCGCGATAGTGCGCAAGTGCTTGAGATTGCGGCTGTCATAGCGCATCAGCCACTTGAAGTAGTTCAGCTCGACGTCGTACTGGTCTCGTGCTTCCTGCTCCTGGGCAACAATGAAATACGCGGCGTCAAGAAAGCGCCGCGCCGGCAGCCCCATGTTGACAACTTGGGTGAAGAAGTTGTTGCGCTGATATCCGATTTCACGATTGGCTTCGCTGATGGGCAAACCCAAGTCGAACATATCCTCGAACAGCGCGAGCGCCATCTGTCGAGGTGTCACTTTCGACTTGCTTTCTTCCGGATTGTCCTCCGCCGCCATATTCCCATCCGCTCTTCATTTTCGCTTTCGGGAATGTAGCATTCGTGGGTGAGCTGTCAACACACACAACCTCACCATCAGCCGACTGCGCTGGCTGTCTACGGCCTACGTTCATCCGCCTTGCACAGTGAACCTCACCGCAGCACAAGCAACCTCACCACGATGAACCCGTATTTCCCGTGGAACCCTTATCCCGAGTGGTTGGCATTAGCTCCTGCGCCGCGATGCACAGCCAACCTCACCTTGGTACGGACCGGCGAAATGCGCACATCTGACCTCACCTACGTGTGGAACCGGCCTCACCTTAGCCACACAACGAAACTCACCTTGGTGCACAGCGGACCTCACCTTTGACACAACGCGCCTCACCTTTTGGAAGTTAAGACATTGAAAATAAACAAAGTCGTGTCTCTCTGTTTGTTTGTTGGGTTGTTTGATTTTTAAAAAAACAAACCAACCCGTTATTAGGAAGTAACGTGTGGAGCGACCGTGATGGTGAGGTCCATTGTGCAAAGATTCAAAGACTGAGCATGGTGAGGTCGATTGTGCCAAGGAGGTGTTTCGGTCTATCCCCTGTTCCGTTTCCTCAGAAACACATTCTCGATCGGGAAAGCACCCGATTAAAGGTGAGGTTCATTGTGCAGGCCTGGGCATAGAGACGTGTACAAAACCCCGCGTGTGTGCGAGGCAGCGAAAAATCGGGGAGGAAGGTGAGGTCGATTGTGCTGAGTGAAGCAACACGAAGCGGGCCGGCGTGGTCGTAGCACAATGGACCTCACCATGTGCCATATTTTTGTGCAAACGGCGATTTGCATGGCCATGCGCTTTCAGAATTAGCACAAGCGACCTCACCTTGAGCGACCATCTGGTGACAGACGCGCCGACTACAGAGCCCGACCGGCGACAATATTGCCGGATGGCAACGGTCTGGAAGAGCAGGAAGTGTCTCTTCTACGCTTGTCGAACGCACTCCGGTCAACAGGAAATACGCAATGACGGATGCTTTTTCAAAAAGTCTTCATAAAAAACAGCCATTTATAGAGCAATTTTCATGTGTTTCCTGTATTCTGAGGTTCATCGAAATTTCCGGATAAACCTCAGAATGGTGAAAACGAGCCAACTTCCTGCTGTAGACCGAACGGTTCCTCTTGAGCAGATTAGCCAGTTCGCTGAAAAGGTCTCAATTTTCACGGATGAGCTGCGTAATACCATTCTTGCACCTAGACCGCGAAAAGCTGCTCCTGTTTTCAAAACAGGAGAAATTGCTGAGATGTGCAACATCTCTCATTCCCAGGTTCAATACCTCGCAACCAAGAGCGATGGAGAGTTGCCGGCCGGCACCGCTGCCGGTACCGGCCGGACCCGCACATTCACTCTGGAGGAAGCACGCCTTTGGGTCCAGAAAGTATCCGACATCTATCAGACTCCACTCGTTACGGGAACGCGTGAACCGGAAGGGAAAATCGTCATAACGGCCCAATTGAAGGGCGGATCGGCAAAGACAACCACAACTATGTGTCTCGCACAAGGACTGACGTTGCGCGGGCGCAAGGTGCTCGTCATCGACCTTGACCCTCAGGCCTCGCTTTCCGAACTATGTGGCTTGTACGCGGAAAAGGATGTCACGCCGGACGATACCGTGTTGCCGTATATCTACGACCAGGACGTCGAGGGTGGCCTGGAAACAAGGGTTCAGTCGACTTACTGGGATGGGCTTGACGTGATTCCGGCGCACACCGAATTGATTGGTGCGGAGTTCCATCTTCCGGCGATGCAGAAGATGAGACCAGGTTTCCGGTTCTGGACGGTGCTTCGGCAAGGTCTCGAGCCGCTGCGCAAGCGCTACGACTACATTCTCATGGATACGTCGCCTTCGCTGTCGTACCTCAACCTGAATGCACTGCTCGCGGCAGATGCCATGGTCATGCCGATGGTTCCGGAAAACCTGGACTTCATCAGCTCGCTGTCGTTCTGGCGGCTATTTTCAGATGTGTCCAAGAGCTTCATCAAGTATGAGCAGGACAAGAAATACGACTTTATCTCGCTGATGCTTTCGAGGGTCGATTATGGCCGCACCTCGTCCGCGCCTATCGTGCGCGCATGGGCACAGAGCGCATACGAGAGCTGGCTGCATTCGATTGAAGTGCCAGCAAGTTCCGTAATGAGCACGGGAGCGCTGGCATTCTCAACGGTATTCGATGTAAGCAGTACCCATAGTGCGGCTAAGTCGTTGCAGCGTGTACGACAGCCCCTTGTCGATTATTGCCGATGGGTGGACGAAATCTATGCAGAAAAATGGAGGAACGCGCAATGAGCAACATGCGAGAGCAGCTGCTGGCCAAGACGTCCGGCATCCGGACGACCTCATCTATCAAGGAAGATGAGGTCAAGCGTAGCAACCGAACGCAGACGGCGCCTGGCCTCGCGGGTGCGCTGGCGGTAGCGCAACTCCGTGTGCAAGAGCTGGAGTCCACCGGTGCCGCGTCGCAATTATCGGTGTCCGACATTGTGCCGAACCCCTGGCAGCCGCGAAGAGTATTCAACGAGGCAAAGCTGTCGGAACTGGCCGAGTCCATTCGTGAAGTCGGACTTATGCAGCCCATCGTGGTCCGGCGCTCTGAGGATATCTATCAGATTGTGGCGGGCGAACGTCGGTGGCGCGCGCACAAGATGGTAGGACTCGACGCGATCAAGGCTGTGGTTGTGGAGTGCTCCGATGCAGACATGGCTGTGCTAGCCCTCGTGGAGAATGTTAGCCGCGACGACTTGTCCGACTACGAAGTCGCGATGTCCATGAGGCAGACGGAGAAGGAGTTTCCTGACCGTAAGCGGATGGCCGAGGCACTGGGTATGTCCCGCAGCGGGCTCTACCAGTTTCTCTCGTTCGAAAATCTGCCGGACTTCATCAGGAAGGATCTCGACATCCAGCCGCGGCTCCTTGGCGGGACTGCTGCCCAAGCGATTGTTGCTGCCATAAAGAAGCACGGCGAAGACGGTGTGAACGCAGCAATGGAACTCTGGCCGCTCGTTGTGAAGGGCGACATGGACCAGGGGAAGGTGGCGGCGGCTATTAAGGCGTTGGCAACCCGTCGAACGACGACGACGAATTCCGCAAGCGAGCGCAGCATCGACAAGTTCTTTTCTGGCAAGGAGCACGCGGGCTCCATTACGAAGGACATCAGCGGTATCACGGTGAAAATCAAAGCCGGCGTGCTCACGGACGCGCAGGAGACGCAGATTCGGGAGCTTATCAGCCGGATGTTCCACGCTCAGCCGAAAGCGAACTGAGGAACGCTTCATCCTTAACTGAGCCCGTCTTGCGCGGGTTTTTTTTCGTCCAGCCGTTCCCTCGTGTGTCTAGAGTCTAGACACACCAGCTTTGTCGCCGTTCGACCCAGAGGATATGTGTCTAGACTCTAGACACGAGATCAGACTGGGGTTGGCGGGCATCGCTCGGACATTCCGGGACCAATGAATAGCCGCGAGTAACCTTGGCGTGTCTAGAGTGTAGACACGCACGAGGATGGCCGTCGGCATCTCAGACGTTCACGACTCCCGGATGCGTCGATGGTGGCGGACGAGGCGTGAGCGTGTCTAGACTATAGACACACCTTCAATGGGAACAGCGCGGCGGGAGCTAGGCTGTTATAGAGAAGCTGGGCACGGGAGTCAGCAAGTCAGCGCTGACGCAATAGCCTGATCAAGTTAAATACGAAAAGCAGTTCTTCGTATCAGACCCAAAACCTCCGACAAACATTCATCGCGGCGGCAAGTATGCGCTCTTGTTCGCTATACCTTCGTCCTGACGATCGCTGATTATTGAGCAAACCCAATATCTCACAACCGGCTTTGGACTCGAGAAGATATCCGACCGCGAACGTCCACTGCGGTGTCCACGTGTGTCAATCATGTCCCCGGTCTGTAGACTTCTGTGGACAACGCTGGCGTGGCTACCATGACCGTGTGGCGACGTGTTTATATCTCTGCGTGCTTGGCTAGCGTCGCCCTTGGGCTTCCCTAATTCCTCCCGTCGACGACGCTATCCGACAGCACCTCAGATCGGCCCGTACCCCGATCAACATCCGCTCGATGCACCGTCGACTTCAGTCATCAGGTACGGGCCGGGCAGGCGGCTGCCCAAAAGATCGGGCGCTCGCACCGCGAGGCCTCCGATGTTTTACTAGGCACTGACCGGTTGCGCGAGCGACGGTTTCTTTGGCATATGCAGTGAGCGCCGGGTCGTGATCGGCGAGGGACAGTGCGTCAATGACAGATCATGGCTGGCCAGCGGCCTTCGCGAACACCCCGCGTGTCGGCAGTGCTCGCCGCGCCGATCATACCGAGGCGGAGATCTTGATGGTGTGGCGACACCCGGCAGTCGTGGGACGCTGACTGTTACCGTGTCGCGCGTGCACGGGCCAGTTGCGTCGCCAGCGCGCGTTCCAGTGGTTCGTCGTCGACGTACTGGCGGAAGGTCCGCAGATCGCTTTGGCCGATGTTCTCGATTGTCGCGGAGGCGTCCAGGCCGTCACCGACCGCCTGCGCGAGCCCTTTTGCGTAGGGGCGACGCAGCCGACCATGGGCGTGGGCGAGCGCCGCCCTGCACAGCCCGGTAACCAGTTTCCAGATCGCCGTGCGGCTGCGGATGCCCTTGAGTTCACCCCAGCGGGAGCGCCGCACCGACAGCTGCAGCGGCAGGTCTTCGTCCTGCAACGGCATCGGTGGCAGGACAAACGCGATTCGGTAAGCCTACAGCGACAGCGCAATCTCGTCGCAAGGCACCCAGCGGGCCTCCCTGCCATTGCCGCGCTCGAGGCACAGCAGCCACTGGGACGGCGGGGCCTCCGGAAACTCGCCGCGTAGGGTCTGCGGCGCCGGTTCGATGCGCACATAACTCATCCGGCACTGCCCCACCTCGGTGGTGTGCAGGCCGGTCCACCGCGAACGGGCCGCGCGTCCTCGTTAGGCGTGCCTCGCAGCCGGATTCCGCCCCTTGGACGGGCAGCAATCGTCTCGCGCAGCCAGTCGAACAGCGAGGTGACGATTTTCTGAGTCTGGCCGGCGGAGCGGTCCAACAAGGCTCGAGGAGCGGCCGCCAGTCGGGTGAGTTGCGCTGCACGTTGGGGTTGCGCAACCCCCATGGCGCCGGTAATTGCAGGAAACCGATGTATGCGGAAAACTCGTCCAGTCTCCACGCCAAAATCGGTGTATTCACCTGCCGTGCATACCAGAACAGCCGCTCGGCCTCGGTGCGGTACTGCGCGAGGGTGGTTGTGGCTAGGCGGCCGCAGCCGGTCGCCTAGGTGGCGAGCCAGCGGCCAACGACCTCCTAGTCGGACAGGTCTGGCGGCAGGGATCGGACTCTGGAGCCGATTCGTCTGGTGGACGGCAGGCCGCGGTGTGGCGGCAGTAATCACGGCGTCGGGAGCAAAACCGTCGATCGCGCTCATCGCGCGCCTCCGGGCCCTTCCTGCGCACTGAATTAACGCAACTAACGGTCTGAGAGTGCTTCCCCCGCAACGGCCCGCTCGCGCGGGGCTGCAAGGCTATTGCGGCGTGGCCTGTTCAGAGGAGCTGGGCAAAAGGGAGAGATCGGACCTGCTCCGCACGGCGATGGAGGGGTATCGAAACTGATGAACATTAGGGCGGTAATGTCCAGCGGTTTGCCTGTCACGCAGCGACGAGGTCTGGTGAACTCCTGACGGCGCCCCACCAGCGAAATCAAGACAGCAGAAGCGCCTTGCCGACGCCGGGTTGCGTGAGGCCGCCGCCAGACGTAATCGCTTGATGATTCACTGACCGATGCGTGACGAAGTCTTGCTCTCTGTATCCCTCCGTGAAACATTCGGCAGTTAAAAGGGAGCGGACGGAAAGCCATATCTGGCAGGGCATAGTCGCATTTCTGGCCGGAATGTTTCACGAAAAAACGGCGCTACTTTTGGCCACGCGCGTTTCGTCAGCACATTTTTCATCTGCGGGAGGTCACCCTCGGCGCACACCGCCCAGTTTGTAACGTCCAAGATGGAAAACGTAGCAATCACTACGTACCGGATCGACGCATTCCTGGCTCCGGCATCCGGCGGCCCTCGGGCAGGATAGTGTCAACGGAACAAGAGGGGTTTGATGCAGACTCAAGCGCACGCGAAGCTGGCGTGAAGCGCGCATCGATTCGGTGCACGTACGATAACGCTGCAGGTGATACTGATTCTCCGGTTTCCAGATGCAGCGGTTTTCCGGGAGCGTTTCCGGATCACCGGCCGCAAACTAGGGGGGGGCGGGCGCTCATCCGTGATGCGACGGCGGAACCGTAGAACGTATTAAATGTGTCTCAACTTCGCGAAGAAATGTGTCACTTCGCGTCGGAGCCGTCGAAGTCGCGCCTCGCGACTCCATTTCATGCCTGACCATCCGTCCATTTAGCGCCCAGTGGACGGCCGAGCGTGGTTGCCTCCGTAAAGTACAGTGCAGCTACCCGTCAATCGGCGTTATCACTTCAACCGCCTCGCCACAAACGGTCCGACAAACAGGAGGGTGGTCTGCTCCCGCGCAGGCGTCGTGGCGCTGCGGCGATCACCCACTCACCGTCCCCGGGCCGATGCCTAGTCGTAGAAGCACCCGACGTCGGATCGCGAGGCGGTCTTGCCGTCGCATCGCCGGCGTCGTCGAACGGACCGGAAGGCGCCCATAGCAAAAATGTGAACGACACCAGACGCATCGAAATGGCGCCTCGATCACGCTGCTGTTGATAATGAATGGACTCTCGCGGCGGCATTGCGGACATCGCGTCCGGAGTCTTTGCTGATGTACTGCACAGCGATCTTCCTCCGCAAGCTGATGCAGCACACTATGGTAGCCGTG
>NZ_QHKS01000058.1 GCF_003353175.1 Paraburkholderia lacunae
TTCCAACCTGCCCGCCTCGCTGAAAGCCTTGCCACTGCTGGCTCTCCCGCCTCCCGCGCCCCGTTGTCCGGAGCACGAAAGAGCGAGATTCTAGCGAGCCGGACGAAGGCTTGCAAGCGTTATTTTGATACGCATGAATAGCACCAGAAATGGCGCGAAGACGGCACAACAAGAACTGACGAAAACACCCTCACTCAAACAACTGCGGCAATCGCATGCCTTTGCATCACTCGCTCGACTACATCCAGATAGTGATCGAGATCGGGCGTCACACGATTCTGTGCTTTTGCGCGGTCGTCCCACTTGCGAAGACGCACTGCGTCTTCGGCGTAGGCCCTCTTCAGGAACATCGCAGCGTCTTCCTCACTGAAGATGCCGCCTTGCAACTCCAGACTCCGCACCGAGTCGGCAGATAGCAGGCTTAAATAGGTATTGTCGATCGCGCATAGGCAGCGCTTGGCGTCGACGTGCAGTCGAATCGGCTCCAACACCGCATCCGACAACACCGGTCGCAAGAACGGCAGCGCAAAATACTGATGCAGATCGTCGATACCGCGCTCGCTCGGCGTTTCGCCTTGCAGATTCAGCAGATGTCCGAGGTCGTGCAAAAAGGCGGCGGCGACCAGTTCGTCGGCGGCGCCCTCTTCTTCCGCCAATGCGCCGCTTTGCAATGCGTGTTCGAGTTGCGTCACCGGCTCGCCGCTATAAGCGATATTGCCGTGTTGCTCGAATAACGATCGGATGTCGCTCAGACTCAATGCCACCTCATTACTCCCACGGTAGTGAAAACGTCTTCAGGTTGGTGAAGCTCTTCATCGCTTCCTGAACGCCTTCTTTATAGCCAAGCCCGGAATCCTTGATGCCGCCGAACGGCGTCAATTCGATCCGGTATCCGGGCACTTCCCATACGTTGACCGTCCCCACGCGTAGCTCATTGATAAAGCGCGTGATCGCGTCCTGCCGGTTCGTGCACACACCGGACGACAACCCGAACGGCGTCCCGTTGCTGATGCGGATGGCGTCGTCGAGCGTCTCGAAGGCAATGATCGGCGACACGGGCCCGAAGGTTTCCTCGCGCACCACCGTCATCGACGGGTCTACACAATCGAGGACCGTCGGCGAATAAAGCGCACCGTTGCGTCGGTTGCCGATTCGCAGGCGCGCGCCAACCGCAACCGCTTCGTTGACGCGCGCCTCGAAAAGCTGCGCCGCGGCGACGTCGATCACAGTGCCCATCTGATTGGAAACATCGAACGGATCGCCGAAAGACCATGCACGCGTTTTCTCGACGACCAGGTCCGTAAAATCCGCCGCGACGCTCTTCTGCACCAACATCCGCTTCACCGCGGTACAGCGCTGTCCGGAATTCTTATACGAGCCCTGCACCGCCAGCGTCGCCGCGCGTTCGAGGTCGGCGTCTTCGAGCACGATCAACGGATCGTTGCCACCCAGTTCCAGTACGACGCGTCGATAGGCCGCCTTCGCGGCAATGTATTTGCCGATCGTCACGCAGCCCGTGAAAGTGACGAGCTCGACAAGCGGATGCGTAATCAGTTCATCGGCGATTTCGCGCGGGTCGCCCGTCAGCACCTGGAGCATCGGTGCGGGCAAGCCGGCTTCATACAGAATGTCCGCCAGATAGAACGCCGACAACGGCACCTTCTCCGACGGCTTGAGCACAACGCGATTATTCGTCGCGATCGCCGGCGCAATCTTATGCGCGACCTGGTTCATCGGATGGTTGAACGGCGTGATCGCGACAATCACCCCCGCCAACGGCTCGCGCTGCGAAAACACCCTGCGTTTCTTGCCGTGCTGCGTCAGATCGCAGGAGAAGCTCTGGCCGTCGTCGCGCAGTGCCTCGATCGATGCGAACTTGAAGACATCGGCGACGCGGCCGATCTCATAGCGCGAATCCTGTTTCGACAAGCCCGATTCGAGCGAAATCAGATCGGAAGCCGCTTCGGCCCGCCCGCGCAGCAACGCCGCGGCGCGCTCGAGAATCTGCGAACGTTCGTAGCGTGTGAGCTTCGCCTGATAAGCGACGGCATAGTCGAACGCGGCGCGCACGTCGTCCACGCTCGCCAAAGGAACTGTGCCAACCCGCGTGCCGGTGTACGGATCGAACACGTCGAGCGTGCGTGCGCGCGTCGCGCGTTCGCCTTTGAGCCGCAGCGCTTCCGCCCGAAAGGCCGGATGGTCCTGCAGCATCGCGTTCATGATGCCGCCACGCGATTCAACGCGACGTCGAAGATATCGAAGTTGCGCAGCCTCTTGCCAGCCGGCAGCGCCTCGACGCGCCGGTTGAACAACAGCGGCACTTCCCGCTCGGAAATCCCGCCATGCGAGCGCAACGGCACGGTCAGCCCAGACAGGTCGTGCTCGTCGCGCCGCGTACCGAGCACCACATGCTTCGTGCTCACCACGACGATGTCGCCGACACGGTCGTTCGGCAACTCGAACCGCTCGCATGCCGCGCGATTGTCGAGCACGATTTCGATGCCCTGCAAACCGCCGATCCGCTCGATCACCTGCGCAACGTTCACATCGCGCGGCAAGTAAATCGTCGCAAAGGAACCGAGTGCGCCGTGATGCACGACATACGGATCGGTGATCGGCAGAATCACGCGCGCCTTCCCCAAGCCGAGCCAGTCGTCCAGTACGTCCTGCAGATAGATCACGTTCGGCTCGCCGGTCAGCGGATCGTGCTTGGCGTTCATGCCGTGGTCGGCGGTGAGCCCGATCACCCAGCCCAGTGCATCGAGCCTGGCGAGGTAGCCGTCCATCATCGCGTAGAACGCATTCGCGCCTTCGGTGCCCGGCGCCCATTTGTGCTGGATGTAGTCGGTGGTCGACAGGTACATCAGGTCGAGCTTGCGCGTTTGCGCGAGCCGCACGCCGGCAGCGAACACGAATTCGGACAGACCGGCGCTATAGACATCCGGCACCGGCAGGCCGACCAGATCGAGCACCTCGTCGATGCCGTTTTCCTCGCGCGTCACCTGATCGGCCTTTTCCGCCGAGAAGCAGATGCCCTTCAATTGCCAGCCGAGCAGGCGGCGCAGCTTGTCTTTCGCGGTGACCACGGCAACCGCGGCGCCCGCTTCGGCGGCGGCGGCCAGCAAGGTGCCGGCGCGCAGATAGGCGGGGTCGTTCATCATCACTTCCGCGCCCTCGCCGCCGTTCGCGTCCGGGTCCCAGAAGTAATTGCCGCAGATGCCGTGCACCGAGGGCGGCACGCCGCAGACGATCGACAGGTTGTTCGGGTTGGTGAACGACGGAATCACGCAGTCGCCCTTGAAGGCCGCTCCGCTCCCGAGCATCCTGCCGATGAACGGCGCCACGCCTGCCGCGACCGCCGCCTCGAGATAGTCGTATTCGCAGCCGTCGACGCAGACGACCACGGTAGGCTCGACCGGAAGCCGATAGCCACGGCCGTTCACTTCGATACTGCGTTCGCTTTGAGTTGCCATCGTTACCTTCCATACGTGCAGATCACGCTTGCTTGCAGCCGATCCGGTGCAATCAATCCCTGACAGACCGCTCTATCCCGCCCAACGCGCCCGCCGGTTCGCAGGCCGCATGGGCGCGCCGCAAGCCGCCGTTCACATGCGCGCGCATCAGCGCGGCGGCCTGTTCGGCATCGCGCGAGGCCAGCGCCGTCAGAATCGCGCGATGTTCGGCAAGCGAGCGCTCCATCGCGTCGGCATGCACCACCAGCGCGGCGCGGCGAAACAGGCTCAATTCGCTCACCAACCTTCGATAGGTCTCGTGCAGCTTCACGTTGCCCGCCGCCGCGACGATCGCGTCGTGAAACGCCACATTCGCGCGCGCGTAGGCATCGTGGTCCCGGGCATCGAGCGCGGCGCGCATGGCGTCGAGCCACTCGCGCAAGCCCGCGAGCTTTCGCGCGTCGATACTCGAAGCCAGCATCCGGCATGCCGCTTCTTCGAGCACCGCGCGCACCGCATAAATCTCGTCCGCTTCCGCCAGCGACACCGTCCGCACGAACACGCCGCGGTTTTTCTCGGTGCGCACGAGGCCGGCTTGCTCCAGCGCACGAAACGCTTCGCGCACCGGTCCGCGCGACACTTGCAGACGCGCGGCCCAGTCGGCTTCATTGAGTTTGTCGCCGGGCGCCAGCGCCCCTTGAACGATGTGCCGCTCGATTTCGTCGCGGACCAGCGCCGTCAACGAATGCCGGCGCACAACCTCGATCGGATCGGCAGAAGCAGAAAGCATATATTCTGTCATTTTGACAAATTTTGCCACATCACCATGTGTTTGCGTACCCCATGGCACGCAAACACAAAAATCAGAAGTTGCGCGTCAGTCCAATCGACGACGCGGAACGCGCGCCGCAATCAGCAGCAGCGCAGCAAGCGAAACCAGCAGCAAAATCAGCGACAGCGCGGACGCCGGCAGGTAATAGCCGCGCTCCACCTGCCCGACGACGACGATCGGCACCGTCGCGAAACCCGGCGGGTACACGGTCAGCGTCGCGCCGAGTTCGCCGAGCGACAGCGCAAAGCCCAGCGCAAGACTGGCGCGGATCGCCGGCACGAGTTGCGGCAGCACGACGCGGCGCAACACCATCGACGGCGGCGCCCCGAGGCTTGCCGCTGCTTCGCGCAGGATGGTCAGCTCCGGGCGCAGCGCGGCGGCGGCGCACCGGTAGCAGAACGGCAGCACCAGCGCGAGTTGCACGAACACGACGATCGCCGCCGAACTGGACAGATCGATCGGACGCTTGTGATACGCGATCAGTACCGCCAGCCCGAGCACCACGCTCGGCACGCCGTTGGGCATCATCGCGACCGTATCGACGAGAGCGCCGAGGCCGCGGCGGTCGCGCCCTTCGAGCGCCAACGCCAGCCACAGGCCGAGAATCGTCCCGAGCACCGAGACGCCCATGCCGATTTCGAGGCTGGTGGTCAGCGCGTCGAAGTCGCTCGCGCCGAGCCGCTCGAACCAGCGCATGCTGAATCCCTCGGGCAAGATCGTGCCGGACCAGTGCGCGGCCACGCTCGACAGCGCGACCACCAGCACCGGCAGAACGAACAGCCAGAAGCACAGCAACGCGGCGAAGCCGAGAAACAGGCTGCCCAGCATTCGCACCGCCAGACTGCGGCGCACCAGCCGCGCCTTCTTGTGCATGACCGGCAATACGGTCGGGTCGAGTTCAACGGCCATGGTCCGCTCCTTTCACCTTGCGCCGGTTGACCTGGCGGTACAACGCGTACAGCGACAAAGACATGATCAGCATCACGACCGCACCGGCGGCGGCGGTCGGCAAGTCGAGATCGACGGTGGCGGAACTGTAGATCGCGACCGGCAGCGTAATCAGATGCGCGCTGCCGAGCACCAGCAGAATGCCGAACTCGTTGAGCGTCAGCAGAAAACACAGGATCGTGCCGGCGGCAATGCCCGGCCACGCGAGCGGCAGGATCACCTTGTAGGCGACCATCCAGCCATGCGCGCCGAGGCTGCGCGCGGCTTCGACCAGACGCATGTCGAGCGTGGCGAACGACGCCAAAGTAGGACGCACGACGAATGGCGCGTAGAACACCACTTCCGCGAGAATCACGCCGCCTATGCCGAACAGGAAATCGAGCGGCGGCGCCTGCAGATGAAAGAGCCGCTGCAAACCGATGCTCACCGAGCCTTGCGAGCCGTACAGAAAGATCAGCGTGAAGGCGACCAGAAATGACGGGAACGCGACGAACAATTCGAGGAAACGCGTAACCATGCGCGCGCCGGGGAACGGCTTGAAGAACAGCAGCGACGCCAGCGCGACGCCTAGCAGCGACGCGAGCCCGGCGCTGATAAACAGGATCCACAGCGTCGTGCCGACCACACCGCGCGTCTCCGGATTGCCGAAGAAGGCGGCATAGGCTTGCAGGCTCAGACCGTGCGGACCGGTCAGGCTCAACAGCACAAGCCGCACGAGCGGATAAATGACGAGCGGTCCGAGGACGACCACCGCAATGAACAGCAGATGCCATTGCGCCGCGCGTTCGCGGCGCTTCACCGCGGCCGCATGCGCCGCAGCACTGGCGCTGCGGCGGGCGTCGGCGGCGGCCGAGCTGCGCGAATCGTCAGGGGCCTCAGAGGTGGATAAGGACGACATCGTCTGCCTCATAACGCAGGGAAATACGCGCGCCCTTCTCCGGCATCATGCCTTGGCCGCGCTGCATCGTGACCAGCACGGGTTCGTTGGGCATCGCGTCGAGGACGACCGACACCGACAACACAGCGCCGTACCACTCGACTGACGTGATCGCGCCATGCAACTGGCCTTCGCCGAGCGGCACGATACGCAGCGCTTCCGGACGCAGACAGGCGACGCGCTCGCGCTCGTTGTAACGCACGTCGTCCATGCCGAAGGCAACGTGTGGCGGCAGCAGATTGGCCGCGCCCAGATAGCGAGCGACAAACGCGTCGTTCGGCGTGTCGTACAACTGCTGCGGCGTGCCGAGCTGCGCAATGCGCCCTTCGCGCATCAGCAGCGTTCGATCGGACAGCACGAGCGCGTCGTCCTGATCGTGCGTCACACAGATGATCGTCAGGTTCGGCAGGCGCTCATGCAGCGCCTTCAGTTCGGAACGCACCGACGCGCGCAGATTGGCGTCGAGTGCGGACAAAGGTTCGTCGAGCAGCAGCACGTCGGGCTCGATCACTAGCGCGCGCGCCAATGCCACGCGCTGCTGCATGCCGCCCGACAACTGCTCAGGCATCACATGACCGGCGTCGCCCAGTTGCACGAGCTTGAGTGCATCGGCGACACGCCGCGTCACGTCCTTCGATGGCGTGCGGCGCGCGCGCAACCCGAAGGCCACGTTGTCGAACACCGACAGATGCGGGAACAGCGCATAGCTCTGAAACAGCAAGCCGAGATTGCGCTTGTGCGGCGGCACGTGCGTGAGGTCGTGACCCGCTACGGTCAGCGTACCGGACAGGCCGTCCGCTTCGGTAAACCCGGCAACGAAGCGCAACAACGTGGTCTTGCCACAACCGCTGCGGCCGAGCACGGTCAGCAATTCGCCGCGCTCGATGGTCAGCGACAGATCGTCGAGCACCGTGCGCGAACCGAAGCGCACCGTCAAATGGTCGATCTGCACGCCGCCCGGCGTGTTCGAACGCGCGGCGTCGAGCGCGTCCGGTGAGGCGCCGAGCGCGCCTGGATCGGCAAGACTGGCCGTATTCACCGGGTTCATCCTCCAACTGGATTGATGCTGATGCGGCGCCCCGCGAGAGACACGAGGGCGCCGCCTGATTCGACTGCCAAATGCAACTCGCTGCGTGCGGCTTACTTCGGCTTGACAACTTCGATCTGCTTGCCCGACGAACCGATCACGTCGTTCTTCCAGCGTGCGGTCCAGTCAGCCTTCTTCGCCATCACCTGGGTCCAGTCCACCGGAATCAGCTTCACACCCGAGATCGCCTGCTTGACCGCTTCACCGTTCTTGCCGGCGAGCGGCACGTCGGTGCGGCCCGGGATACCGAAGATATCCGGCACCTTGGCTTGCACGTCGGTCGACATCAGGTAGTCGATCAGCTTCTTGCCTTCAGCCTGGTTCGGACCGTTCTTGATCAGGCCGATCGCGTACGGCAGCTGGAACGTAGTAGGCTGGCCGCCGGCGCTGGCGGCGAGGAAGATCGGCTTGAGCGACAGGCCGCCGTTGGCGGCGTCGTCGAGATCCATTTGCAGGTCGCCGTTGGCGAATGCGATTTCGTTACGCGAAAGCAGCACGTCGAGGTAGCCGGTGCCCTTGGTGTGGAACTTGGCGCTCTCTTCGAGCTTCTTCAGAAAATCGAATGCCTTGTCTTCGCCCATCAGCGACGTGGTCAGGATGATCACCGCCATGCCGTCGCCCGCCGTGGCCGGGTTCGAGTAGGCAACCTTGCCGGTGAAGTCCGGGTGCAGCAGGTCGGCGAAAGTCTTCGGCTGGGTCTTGGTGACTTCCGGATTGATCGCGAACGAGAAATAGTTGTTCACGAAGGTCGCCCACGCGCCATTCGGGGCCTTGGCGATGGCCGGCACGTTCTTGTAGTTGGCGCTTTGATAAGCCTGCAGCAGACCGCTCTGGTCGGCTTGCTGGATGAACGGCGGCAACGTGACGATCACGTCGGCCTTCGGCTGATCCTTTTCGATGGTGGCGCGGTTCACCACTTCGCCGCTGCCCGCCGTGACGATGTTGACCTTCACGCCTTCCTTCTTCTCGAAGGCCGGCAGCACATCCTTATAGAGGTTTTCAAGGCCGTCGGCGGTGTACAGCACCACCGCGTCGGCTGCGTGGGCCTGCATCGCCGCGCCGCCGAAGGCTGCAGCAGCGATCAGCGCCGGCAGCAGTTTGCGCGCGAAGCCAACCGTGGCGCGTAGGGAATTCGTCGTTGTCATGTCGCTCTCTCCGAAAGGCAAAAAACCAGACGGTCGGGAAAACCCGATACCTGTTGTGATTGAACGGCGGTTGCGCCGCGCCGCTTGCGTGTTGCCAGCAGCCCGTTGCCGCGCAGATTCGTGCGGATTGCAGATTGCCGACAACTTTGCCGCTTCTTCTCCAGCCTGACTTACAGCCCACCTACGACACTTGCGCTGTCTGCCATGCCTGAACGGGCACAGCCAGAATCACAGGTTTCCATGACAACGCCATGAACATTTTGTCGAATTCCACAAAATGACACAATTCACCAATAATATACAAATAGAGCTTGCCGCCACGCTACGTGGGCGAGGCGTATTCATCTGACGACGGAGGCTGTGTGATCCTTGGAAACGACCCAATCCTGCTGACCCCAGGGCCGCTCACCACCTCGCCCCGAACGCGCCAGGCGATGCTGCGCGATTGGGGTTCGTGGGACGCCGCATTCAACCGTCTGACGCATAGCGTGTGCGCCGACCTCGTGAAAATCGTACATGGTGAGCATGACCATGTATGCGTGCCGCTGCAAGGCAGCGGCACGTTTGCGGTCGAGGCGGCGATCGGTACGCTGGTGCCGCGACAAGGCTGTGTGCTGGTGCCGAACAACGGCGCGTATTGCGCCCGCCTGATCCGGATATTGCAGCGCATGGGTTTTGCTTATGTCGAGCTGCCGCTGCGCGAAGACGAACCGGTCAGCGCCGCCGCCGTCGAAGACGCCTTCAATCGCCACTCGCGCATCACCCATGTCGCGCAAGTGCACCTGGAGACGAGCGCCGGTCTGCTCAATCCGCTCGACGATATCGCCGCGGTGTGTCAGCGGCACGGCAAGAGCCTGATTGTCGACGCGATGAGTTCGTTTGGCGCGCTGCCGATCGATCTGCGGCGAGGCGGCATCGACGCGCTGATCTCGGCGAGCGGCAAGTGCCTCGAGGGCGTGCCGGGGATGGGTTTCGTCATTGTGCGGCGCAGCGTGCTGGAACAGAGCGAAGGCCGTTCGCCATCGCTTGCACTCGATCTGCACGATCAATATGTGTATATGCAGAAGACCATGCAATGGCGTTTCACCCCGCCGACCCATGTGGTCGCCGCATTGCGCGAGGCGCTCGATCAGTTCATCGCGGAAGGCGGACAGCCCGCGCGCGGCGCGCGCTACGCACGCAATTGCGCGACCCTGGTCGGCGAAATGAAGGCGCTCGGTTTCGAGCCGTTCCTGAGGCCGGAAGTGCAGGCGCCGGTGATCGTCACGTTCCACGCGCCGCGCGACCCCGCGTGGAATTTCGCGGAGTTCTACGCCGCGGTGCGCGAGGCCGGTTACGTGCTGTATCCGGGCAAGCTGACGCAAGTGGAAACATTTCGGGTCGGCTGCATCGGCGCAATCGACGCGAACGAAATGCACAACGCGGTGGCCGCGATCGGCCGCACGCTGGAGCGGCTTGGCATCCGCGTGAAGTAGCGGGATAAACGAGGGGGATAAAGGGTGATAAACGCTCAGGACAAACGAGCGGAACAAACGCTCAGGCGATCAGGATTTCCGGCCCATGCGCGGCGATCGCCTTGCCGAGTGCCTTTTCGGGCGCGAGTTCAGTCACGAGATAGCGCGCCGACTCGATACCGTTGATACGCACCGGCGTCACCCGCCCGAACTTCGAATGATCGGCGACGATGACCACCGTGTCGGCAGCGGCGATCATCCGGCTGCGCACTTCGGCGGCCATCCGGCTGTAGTCGGTCAGGTAGCCGTCCGGCGAGATGCCGCCCGCGCCAATGAACGCGAAGTCCGCGTGGTACTGCGTCAGTTGATGGACGGTGTCGAGGCCGAAAGTGGCGTCTTCGATATCCGACAGTTCGCCGCCGAGCAGCGTCACGCGGTTGTCGTTGCGGCGGCCGAGCAGCAGCGCAATGCGCCAGTCGTTCGTGTACACCGACAACCTGTGCCGGTCGAGCAACGCCCGCGCCACCGCTTGCGTGGTGCTGCCCGAATCGACGATGAGCGATGCGCCGTCCGGCACGAATTCGGCCGCGCGTTCGCCGATCGCCCGCTTGGCGCCGGCGTTGACGGCTTCGCGCGTATCGAGATCGGGCTCGCGCCGGTCGCTCGACAGCGCGCCGCCGTGGGTCGTGACCAGCAGGCCGCGCCCGGCCAGCGCGTTCAGATCGCGGCGGATCGTTTCGCGCGACACGTTCAGTTCGCGCACCAGTTCAGCGACCGAGAGCGCGCCGTTTTTGACAACTTGCGCGAGGATGTATTGGTGACGTTGTTCTGCGAGCATTGACGGCTTTTCCTTCATCATCCCGCGAGAGGCTTGTCACGCGAGGCGTTTCTTGATCAAACGCCCTTCAGATAAGGGCTTTTTGCATCCGTAATCTGCGCCGCAAGAGGCATCTACGGTCATCTGCAAGTTGCTAAACTCCAGATGTTGGCGTAACTTTTTTCACTCACTCGCCGAAAACCTACGCCGACCATGCGATTTGATGCCAAGGCCGCGAAACAGCTAAAGCCGGATACCCACATGGGCTTCGAGGCGTTCCCAGGCCTTCGTCTGGAAGCGACCGCATCGCGGCGCAGTTGGACCTACCGATTCAAATCTCCGGTCGACGGTAGGATGCGTCAGCAGAAGCTGGGAGAGTGGCCAGCAATGTCCTACGCTGCCGCGATAGTCGAGTGGCAAGACATTCGGGCGCGCCGCGACGCTGGCGAAGACCCCGTTCTCACACGCAGGGCATCGAACCGGCCTGTGATGGCTTCGACGCCGGAATCATACACGGTGCGAAAACTGTGTGAGGATTTCCTCACGGACCACATTGAAAGGTACCGTGATTCGCTCGGCGCCGCGCAGTCCCGTCGGCGCATCATGACAAAGATCGCCCCGATTGCCGGCTTACCAGCCGCCTCGATCACGCGAAAACAGGCGTTCGACCTGCTCGATGGGGAGCGTCAGGCACCGCGGAATGCTGCCATTCTGCGCTCCGAGCTTGGCGCAGCGTGGGATTACGCGCTGGACGCGGGCCGCGTTCCAGAGGACACCCCAAACTGGTGGCGGCAGGTCATGCGCGGCAAACTGAGAAGCGTGGGGCGAAAACGCGGCGGAAAGGTGGAGAACGTCAAGCGCGTGCTCAGCGAAGACGAGTTGGCTATTCTCGTCCCGTGGCTGTCGATGCTGTCAGAAACGATCTCCGACGTGCTGACCATGTATCTATGGACCGGGCTGCGCGGCGGCGAAATAGTCGTGATGGAAGGCAAGGAAATGTCGAAAGAGTCGGACGGCTTGTGGTGGACCATTCCAAAGGCGAAGACCAAGAACAAGAACCGGGCGTCCGCTACCGACCATCGCGTGCCGCTGGCCGGGCGCGCGGAAATGATTGTCCAGCGTCGGCTAGGACTGTACGGGAAAGGCTACCTGTTTCCGACTGCCGACAGCCGCCATATACCTCAGAAAAGCGTGCAGGCCGTTGTATGGGCGCACCAACCCTACTCGCTCAAGCCGGGTCAGACGTTGCGACCGCAACTACCTGTGTCACATTGGGCGCCGCACGATCTGCGCCGCACGTCCCGAACTATGCTGGCTGCTCTCGGGTGTCCGCACGAGGTGGCCGAGGCTGTTCTCGGTCACGTGCTGCCGGGCGTCGCGGGCGTGTATAACCGGCACAGATACGATAAGGAGAAGCGCGAATGGCTCACGCGGCTCGCGACCCATCTTGAACGTATAACGGGCAACGCCGGAGGCGAAGACAAAGAATAAGCGATAGAATTTGCGACTGCACATCGGGCGCCGCTCGTCGGTCGATCTGATCATTAGGCGGCGATGGATGATTTGCGGCGCCCACTATTCTGCTTCCTTACACTACTCCGAATGCTGGGTGTCGCGCCCCCGACCACAGAACGCCTTACGCGGGCGACTATCGCGGACATTATCGTGCGCTACCTATCCTAATGGAAGGCGCCAATGACTGATCTCCCGATCCCGGTGACGGGACGGACGCTGCACGACCTTGTTCGAAAAACGCACGGACAATCCTCGGCGCGGAGAGGTGCGTCAACGGGGTAGCCGACAACATCATTCGTCACATCAAGCTGAGTATCGTCCGGGGCCGAGCGGCGATAACCTCTACGGCTACGATGCCGGAAAACGCGAATGGCTCACGAAGTGGGCCGCTCGCCTTGAGGAATTTGCCGCTTTCTAGCGCCTGTGTTCTCCGGCGGCAGCAGGTCAGCAACCGGACGAGCGTCAGCCCACTTCCGGACCTCGTGTGCGAGCCATCCCACCCTGCGGCCCGATAGTAACCGCGGTTCAGGGAAGCTTTTCTCGCGCACCAGTTTCTGTACGGTCGTCGGCGACAAGGAAAGCGCCTCTGCCACTTCTTTCAGAGAAAAACAGATTTTCATCGCCGTTTCCACCTTCCGTCTGTTGCCGATAACTCCCTATCCGCACGGCACTGCTTCCAATACGAACGGCGTGGGAATGTCGAGAGCGGCTAACGGGTCAAACGTGTGCAAAGCGTACTTCCGAATTTAACGGATGAGGTCGAGTTGAGCAAATCGCCTTGCGAGAACAAAATTGCGTTTAGCGGCGCATCGATTGAACGATGGCTTTCTCACGAGTTCCCCCGGAGTCCTATGCAAAATCAGCTTGAGCTGAAAATCATCGGTGCCATGCTTCCTGACGTTGATTTTTTTTATTCAGCGTTCCGTAAAGCATATGTAGCAAGCAGCCTTTCGGGGCATGAATGAAGTCGCGTTTCACACCTAGCTCGCTCTGGTCGGACGCACTGGCTCATGCCTGCGGCGCTAAGGTTGCGCGTGGACTAATGTTTTCAGCGGGGTAACCCTTTGGGCAATCTGCGGAGCCATTCGGAAATAAAACTGCCAGTTGCCGGCTGAAACAACCTCATCAAGCTTGCACCCCGCCCGTCCGTGTTTGAGGCCCCACCGTTAGGGATCGTCGTCAACAACGATGCGGCAGATCCTTCGCTCGAGATCGACTGCGACGGAGGGATGCCAAAACGCCTTCAGCGCCTTGTCTGTCGGGCCATCGGCTAAACCAGGCTTCGCCTACCCATACTTTTACCCATACTTGCCGAGGTCGCAATTTACATCCTTTCCGCATGTCGGTGATGAGATTGCTGCTCGGGATATGGGCATTTGTCACCGACGGCCACCCGCCGCACTTACTTCGTCGCTGTACCGGCTCGCCGAGCAAATCGGTCCAGGAACTGGCTCGATCGTACCAAATATTAGCTCGATCGTGCTAGAATCCACGTCATGTCCCAAATTGGCGATGCCCTCTTCTCCGGTGCGCAACAACCCGTTCTGGCCCGAATTTTCGGGGAGCCGGATCGGTGGTTCCATGTCAAGGAATTAATCCGCCTCACTGGACTCGGCAGCGCGACCGTGCAGCGTGAACTTGCCCGACTGGAAAAAGGAGGGCTTGTCGAGACGCGACGCATTGCCAATCTCAAACAGGTACGCGCCTTCGCATCCAGCCCTGTATATAGCGAGGTGCGCCAGATTGTGCTGAAAACGTTCGGATTCTCTGAAATACTACATGACGCGCTAACGCCGTTGGCATCCGAAATAAAACTTGCGTTTGTGTATGGCTCTGTGGCGCAAAACCGTGATCATGCCGGCAGTGACGTTGACCTGATGATCGTCAGTGATACCCTTACCTATGGACAGATCATGGCGGCCCTTCAACCGGCGGAACAGGCTCTGGCACGCCCAATCCAGGTTACCCAGTACACCGTCAAGGAATTTCTGGAACGAAAGCAGCAAAAGCATCACTTCATTGCAGAAGTGCTTCATCACCCCAAGCTCATGATCATAGGAACCGAAGATGACATCGACCACACTCGATAATCTCGTCCGGATCGGGAAGCTAAAATCGCAGCCACCCAGCCGAGGCGAATTCGAAAGCCTGCTCAACCTTGCCCGGACCCTGCTCGTCACGGTAACAGACAGCAAGGGCATGGCGACAGAGAGCCAGTTCGTCCTTGCATACGATGCGGCCCACGCTGCATCGCGCGCCGCGCTGCGCGCTTTTGGCTACCGCAGCGAGGATCGCTATCTAGTCTTCCAATGCCTTGAGCATACGATCGGCTGGCCCCCAGAAAAGTGGCGAATACTTGACACCTGCCACCGTCGTCGCAATGCGGCCGAATATGAAGGCAACGTGGACCTTCCAGCCAGTCTGACGGCGGAACTTGTCGGCCTCACCGCCGAGCTTATTGACTCTGCGTCAGGCCTGGACCATATGCTCCCTTCAGATTGAGGCGCACGCGTCGCTAGTCCCGGCTCTAAAGGAAAACCGCCAACTCTAGCGAAGGACGTTGGGCTGTACCATCCAGCGACCTGGCTCAACGAGGCTAGTCCGACCTCCCGCGTACGTCTGATGCGGACGTAACGGGAGGTTGCAGACAGGCAGTCCGCCTTCGCAATGACCCAGTTTATAACTGCGCGGCGCTGGATCGATGCCGGAGCCAGTTGCCACATAACCGACAGCGAAATACCGGCGACGTATGAGGTGCGCATTAAAGCTGCACTCGCGCTGGACATTCCAGGCAATAACCTCCACGTCCAGCTTCCACCGCAGTTTCCCGCAGACATTGCGTCCTCGCTAATCGACGCCATGCTCGCACCGTATGTTCGGTAGCCGCGTCACGGAAAGCGGGCATGACTTCGATAGGTAGCCGTTTACGGGGTAACCAAATGCTCCGGTCATCCACGCGGGGTGCCTTGGGGGGCGGTGGTTCGGCCTTAGCGGACGCTCGTCTATTGACGTTGACATTTCAGCCCACTGATATTGACCTGCCATTCCGCCGAGTGGAACGGCCACCGACCTTGCGGAATGGGTATTTTCAACTCGGCTTGTCAGAAAACGCGTTGATATCCGTTAGGCAGCGCTCGCTCGTTTGTGGTGCTTTAAGAGTGGTTCCGGAACGAATAACAAATTGCCACGCGCTCTCGAACATGCGACATAAAGCTTGTTTCGAGTCTCTGGATTGAGGTCTGACAAAGTGCCAGCCTTCCAAGCTTTGACCGCATTTGGATGCAAAACGACGCACACGTCTTCATAGTGATCAAGGCCTTTTGACGCCCCCCAGTTCTGAGAGTAGCAGTCGTACTTGTAGTGTTCTTTCAGAAAAAGCTTTACGGTACCAAGTGATTCGTAAAGCTCCTGCGCAACCATGGGATCTTCGATCAATTTAACGCTGGTGAGCGAATTCGAGTGAGACTCAATACTGATGCCTATCTTCTCGGAGATGAAGTCGCACACCGGTTTGCTGCATCTGCGGCTCTTCATCAGCGACGAGAGATCTATTTCCATCTTCGCAGCTTTGAAACGCGCCTTGTACGCTTCATAGTCTGCGTGCAGATTGATGTTCACGTTGCCGTCGCGACTTGTGTCGTACGTATGCTGATAAAAATCGCCCACGAACATGCACTGGACATCGCTCTGGCAAAGCGACATCAGCAGATTGAAATCGTGCCCAGCAAAGTCCTGCACTTCATCGATAAAGAAGGCGTCGAAGTACTTTTCTATCCGCGCGATCACATTCTTGACCGTGCCAGTTTGCTCCAGGTACTTCGCCAATCGATGGTGATATAGCCATCGTCCCGCCGTCATGTAGCGGCGGTCGTTTGTAGCGCGAAAGTTGGGCTCATCTACTGACGGTCGCCGGAACGTCATTCCCTTCGTTCGCTTCTCGTTCAACAAGAACGGGCGATAGCAGAACGAATGCAGAAACGTGAAGTACGTGTAGAGGACTATGTTCGTCGGAAAATAGCCAAATTTCTTGACGATTCGGATCCGCAAATTGTCCCTGTTTGCTTCGGTGAAGGTGACGAGCAGGACACGCCGCGCCTCGTCCAGCTGTTCGACAATCTTGTATGTCTTGCCAGAGCCTGCAACGGCGAAGATTACTGTTTTATCCACGTCACTGCCTCCCGAATGTAGGCCGGCGCAACTAGATCGTCCGCCTTCTTTGCGAGGAGTTGGAACGCTGCCTCTGCCTTGTTGTCTAGCATGTACTGCTGAACAGTTAGCTTCTTTCTGCCAGCAGCGAATTGATCGTCGCATGCGGCCTTGTTGTCCTCATACATGCAGATCTCGAAGGTGGATCGCTTGTCATTCGGGTCGGCGAATATTTTGATCGTAGCCACGTTGTAGTTGACGTAATTGTCTACGCACGTCTTCTGATATGCGCCGTCGTTATCACGGATCGCCGCTATCTTGATTTTGAGAACCTTGGCGAGATCAAAGTAGCGTTTGAAGCTGGTACCGTCGACGGAGATGATGTGAACGCCATCTTTGTCCAACGAACCACCTTCTGCGTGTTTCTTGTAAAGTGTCTCCATCAGAATGAACTCAGCATCGCCCTCCACCAGAATTGCTTTCTTGCACAGGGCAAGCTCGAGTACGTTGTTGTCCGGGGCTTTCATGAAAAAGCCCGCGGTATCAGAAGGGAGACCCGTCAATGATGTAGGGCATGAAGGATCGCTCTCGCTGAGAATGATCGCTTTCTGCAGGTTCAGGCGAGTGCAGATCAAACTGCTATGCGTCGCGATAAAGATTTGCTTCTTCGTCGCATTGCTGATGCGGTCAATGAGTTTCCGCGTATGCACATGACTGAGGTGATTCTCAGGTTCCTCTAAGAGCACGACATCCAACGTGTGTTCGCGGTCTCGCAAAGCGAATTCGATCTTGATGAAGCATTGACGCCCCTTCCCCTTGCTGTCAATGGGAATGTCGCTTTCGGTAATCATGATGTCCGTTTCAATGCTGGCCTTCGGGCTACTTCTAACGCCAAATTTATAGTCGGGCAATTTGTCGTTGATATCGGCCAGCACAGCGTCACGAAACCTCGTTTTGGCGTTCCGGTACTCCAACCCATGACGGTTTCGCTCCAGTACCGATGCATTCGCCAGATACATGGATCGCGTGTATTCGCGCGTCGCGTATTCGTTGTTGATCTGAGAACTGTCAATCAACAGATGCTTGAGCGGCTTCTTGTAGGGATGAACCGGATGCCCCCCGAAGGTCGAGAAATGGATAGCGTAGTATTCAAACGGGAAGCTGGAATTGGGGTCCTTCAAGACCTCACAGATATGCTTGGTGTATTCATCTACAGGCTCGCAGACGAATTTTATCCCATCAACTTCGACGTCCCGCCTGCTGTGGTTCTTGCCGTTCAACTCGTGATCGGCGAACCCGTCGAGATGAGCTTCTATGAACATCGTCGGAAGATCGGCGATCTTGCGTGGGCCGGCCATAAATTCTTCGATGCAGGCCGCATTGAACAGAGATTCCAGACCGATCCCCTCTACCTTGCTGCGACTTGCGCTCATGACCAGATCTAGTGCTTGCAGCACTGAACTTTTTCCCGCCTCGTTTCCGCCGATCAGGATATTCAGTTCCTTATCGAATTCGATCTCCAGCGTCTTGAAGCGCTTGAAGTTTTTCAGTATCAGCTTTTTGATGGTCTTCATTCCCCATGCCTTTCGTTCGTGTGATTGTTTCTTCCATGGTCGTGTTAAATCGTACCCCACCCGGCGGCGATGGTGTTCCTCTGTCGACTTTCTGCCCTGCTGTTACTCATGCTTATGGCCGTTCGGCATCCTTTAACCAGTTGTAAAAGGTATCCCCGCCGGATCGAAGCAGAGTGTCATGAACCGCAACGACGCGCCGCAGGAATTCCCCACTATCGGATTCTTCCCGCTCTTCCGCTTCTTGAAACAGCGCGCTGAAGATGGACGGTTGAAAGAACAACGTCCCTTCTTCGGACCACGCCAAATCATCGAGCATCGTCTCGATAGCCAAGAGCGTTTCGTCCGGAGCATCGACAGCATTTGCTGCCAGCCACTCAAAGAAGGACGTAGCTACGGTCTGTTGCGCCGGGTTGATCCTGCTTCTATACACAAACATGGCTCGTAGCAGGGTCTGGGACACATAGTGCGGAGCTGATTCCGCATCGAACAGCCGATGATCCACCTCGCTGGCGACAACCGTTGATGATGGCGCATATTGCAACACCCACTCAATCATCTCAAGACACGCGGCCCGGTGTTCGGCAAGTCCAGCGTTGGTGGCAAATACGCGGGCAGCACCAGCCCACGCCGACTCATCTTCGATGCCCTCAAGGGACGTCTTTATATGAGCTGCAGATACGTGCCCCGAGAGGTACGCCAGACATACGATATGCGCCCAGGAGTCGTATGCGCCCGCTTCGTACATTAGCGCAAGGTACGGATCCACTTTATCAAAATCATGATGATAGGCATGGTAAAGACACGATTCGGCCTCAGCCCATATCGACGCGTTGGCACCTTGGGTTGCGAGAGCGAAAAGAAGCCAACCCAAATCCGGGTCCGCCTGCTGCAGTTGTGGCAGGAAACGAATGATGGCAAAACGAACGCCGGCGTTCACGTCAGCCGCAAGGCGCTGAAGCGTCGATGCAAGCTCAGCGGGAATGTGTCGATCTTCTGCCAATCGAGCCACGGTTTTCGTCGCTGCTTGAGCGGCGATCCCTCTTGTACTGTTTAACGCTGTCATCGCCAAATCGCTCCCCTCCTCTTCCGGATCCTTAGACAAGGATATGCCCACAAGATGAAAGGCAAACCGGGAGAGTTCAAGCTCATCTTCGATGATGTCTGACAACGCTTCAAGGGCCTCGGCAGCAGCCCGAGTACCGCGCCATGAAGTGGGATGGCGGTCGAGCTCATCCAATATCAGCTTCGCAACCACGGGGCCAGAGGGTTCTTCCTCCGGCGTCCACCCGCTGGTATTCCCGAGGTTACCAAAGCGGTAACCCAGGTGCCGACTCACACCCGCAAGGATGGCAGCGCCGAAGCGATCATCAATCTGTGGCCAATACTCAGCAAGCAGCGACAGGAATCGCACCGGACATCTTGACGCGGCCTCTGACAACTGCGTCGCGACAGAATCAGGTCCCCCCATGCTAAGAAAATCGTCTCGGAAGTAACTCCAACTGTATTGACGCAAAAGAAGGATGACAGCGGAGGGCGAAAGCTCAACGAAGCGTTTGTACTCAAACGGGGGGGCGACCCATCCGCTCCTGCGTTCTATCCTCGGCTTGCGATCGAAATCGCCAAACCGATCGCGCAGCTGGTTTAGGTCATCTCGTTATACAGAAGTGTCGTAGCCGTCGCGCAAGATCTGGATGGTGATCACAGCATCCATGACTCGCTGCATGCCGATCCACAGCGTCTTCGCGCCCGGTTCGCCATCGCTCTTGCGCC
>NZ_QHKS01000059.1 GCF_003353175.1 Paraburkholderia lacunae
ACCAGTGCAGCTGGATGCATGGCCGGCTCCGTGGTCCCGCAGGGAGCCGGCCAGCATACCGAGGCCAAAACACGACATTTCTAAATGGCCAGAACACGACATTTCTATAAAGCTACTACACCAGTCCTATTGATAATTTATATTATGTAAAATAGAGAACGCGGACTCGATGGCTCGACGACTCAGTGCTCGTACGTAAAGTTGTCATGTAAGGCTACCCAATCGCGTCCCGAAAATGACAATCCACGTTTTTCGTACTGCGCGGACAGCTTTACGTCTTTTTCGCGTTCCAGAAATTTCAAGCGCTTTGTGCGGATACTTTTGCGTCGTCGCAGCCGATACGTGCTCAATTCTGGCGCTCCATGCTGTCGCTCTTCATCGGTTTTTTCCGGATCCGGCTTTTCGAGCATCCATCCAAGCCAACCATCCGCGGCGATATCTGCTGTGGCGAGCAGTCGATCAGCACGGCGTCGAGCTCGATATCCTGCTGCAGAAACGTCGGGACAAGGCGGCAGCCAAACGGTTTTTCATGCGCGTGCTTGCCGCGTGTCCTGAGGCACCGCGCAAGATCGTGACCGATCAACTGCGCAGCTATCTAGCCGCGAAAGTCGAGATCCCTGAGCTCGCAAGCGTGAAGCTTGTCTTCNTGCGAGCCCAACGCGTTAATGTGACAACGCCGTCGCCACATCGTCACCTCGCAAGCGTCTTCAGAACCGCTGCACAATCCCCGCTCGCCCGACAAACTGACGATTATTGCTCGACGGCGTCATCAACTCGATGTTCGCGACGGCTCGCTGGCCAAGCGAATTCGTCCCACTTGCGACCTGGTACACTCCGAAGAGATAAATCTCCGTCCGCTTCGACAGAAAATACTGCACGCCCAGAATCCCCTGCTGGTAAGTCGCTCCGCCCTGGCCATTGACGCCGCCGCCTCGCGTATACGTGTACGCGCCACCCACCTGCAGCGCGGGGCTCACCCAGTACGAAGCGGTTGCGGTGCCATTGTTGAATACCGCAGTGCCGTGATAGCCACGCGGATTCGGTCCGGCCTCCAGGTCGCCGATTCCCTTGAATGCCGAGTGGCTTAGCGACAGCGCGAGGGTTGCCTGACCGATCTTGTAGCTCGTGCCCCCGGAATAGATCTCGAACGTGTGAGCCGAAGCGTATCCGGCGTAGATCGGATTCGATTGTGCCAATTCTGCGGACCCGAACGAGCCCAGGTTGTTCGAAGTCGCCGGACCGGAATTCGGGTTGTTGCCGAATGATGCGAGATTCGGGTCGCGTCCGTTGTAGTAGCCGACACCGATCGAGAAGCTGTTTGCGGAGTAGCTTGCGCCCAGCGCCCAGATCTGGCTTGCGGTGAAGTCCCCTGCGTGGCCGCCGAGCGAGTACATGCCGCCAAACGTCACTCCGCCATAGGATTTACTGACGTACTTGATCGCGTTGTTCGTACGCCGCGTATGTCCGAGGCCATCCACATCGCCGGGAAGCGAGCCGGAGATACCGACGATCAGGCTCGGCGAATACGGGGCGACGAAGTCCGACTCCGTATCGTACTGACGGCCGGCTGTGACCGTACCGAACGGACCGCTCAATCCGATAAAAACCTGTCGGCCGAATTCCGCGCCGCCCTGGGCGAGCGTGCCGTTATTAAGGTTAAAGCCATTCTCCAGCGTGAAGATCGCCGATAGACCTCCTCCAAGATCCTCGGAACCCTTCAAACCCCAGCGACTGCCGGTAATTCCTCGCGCGCCGCCATCGCTCATCGAAACCAGCTGCTTGCCGGCAAGACTGCCATCCCTATTGCGACCGACCTGAGCGTTGCTGACGTAGTTCAGGCCGACGTCGATCAACCCATACAGGGTGACGGAACTTTGTGCGTAAGCGTTACCGGTTGCGAGAAGGACCGCTGGACCAAGCCAATAAAGCTGTTTCTTCATGAAGTCTCCGAAATGTTGTTCTGCCGTTCGGTCTGACGGCATGGTTTTTTAATGATTCGTATACCGAAATATATAAATGAGATTTATACAATTCCCTGTTCGAAAAGAGTTGCTCAACAAACCTCGCTGCGCGGATGGTTTGCTAGTTCAATGCTGAAACCAACTCGGGTGTTAGCGAAAACAGATCGCCGACCAGTCCGTAATCGGCGACGCTAAAGATCGGCGCTTCCGGGTCCTTGTTGATCGCCACGATCACCTTTGAGTCTTTCATCCCGGCCAGATGCTGGATCGCACCCGAAATGCCAACAGCCACATACAGCTGCGGCGCGACGATCTTGCCTGTCTGGCCGACCTGATAGTCGTTCGGCACGAAGCCGGCGTCCACCGCTGCGCGCGACGCGCCGAGCGCCGCGCCGAGCTTGTCCGCCAGCGGCTCCAGCACCAGCGCGAAATTCTCCCCGCTGCCCAGCCCCCGGCCGCCCGACACGATGATGTTCGCCGACGTCAGTTCCGGACGGTCCAGCTTCGTCACTTCACGGCTCACGAACTGCGAGAGACCTGTGTCCGTCGCCGCCTCGATCTTTTCCACTGCTGCGCTGCCGCCTTCTGCTGCAACCGGGTCGAAACCGGTCGTACGCACCGTGATCACCTTGATCGGGTCTTGGGATTGAATCGTCGCGATCGCGTTGCCGGCGTAGATCGGGCGCTCGAACGTGTCGGCGCTATCCACTGCGATGATGTCGCTGATCTGCGCGACGTCGAGCTTCGCTGCAATGCGCGGGACGATGTTCTTGCCGTACGCAGTCGCCGGCGCGAGGATGTGCGTGTAGTCCTTCGCCGGGTCTTGCACAATCGTCAGCACCGTCGTTTCGACGTTTTCCGCCAGACCGGCTTCCAGGTGCGGCGCGTTGGCCAGCAGGACTTTCGAAACACCTGCGATCTTCGCTGCGGCATCCGCTGCACCCTGCGCGTTGTGACCTGCCACCAGCACGTGAATGTCGCCGCCAACGAATTTGCCAACCTCGTGCGCAGCAGCCACCGTATTGAGCGTCGCAGCCTTGATCGACGCGTTGTCGTGTTCGGCAATTACCAGAATCGTCATTTGCTCTTTCTCCACGTTTTACTCAAAGCACCTTGGCTTCGGTCTTCAGCTTCGCGACCAGCGTCTTCACATCCGCCACCTTCACACCGGCGGAGCGCTTCCGCGGCTCGGCAACCTTCAGCGTCTTCAGACGTGGCTTCACGTCAACGCCAAGGTCTTCAGGCTTGAGCGTTTCCACCGGCTTCTTCTTCGCCTTCATGATGTTGGGCAGCGTCACGTAGCGCGGCTCATTGAGGCGCAGGTCAGCGGTGATCACCGCCGGCAGCTTCAGTGACAGGGTTTCCGCGCCGCCATCCACTTCGCGGGCGACGGTTGCCCGCATTTGTCCTTCCTTGTCGGCGATGGTCACCTTCGACGCAAACGTCGCCTGCGGAAGGTTCGCCAGCGCAGCCAGCATCTGCCCGGTCTGGTTCGAGTCGTCGTCGATGGCCTGTTTGCCCAGAATCACCAGCTGCGGCTGCTCCCTGTCGACCAGCGCCTTCAGCAGCTTCGCGACCGCCAGCGGCTGCAGTTCCTCATTCGATTCGATCAGGATTGCACGGTCCGCACCGATCGCCAGCGCGGTGCGCAGCGTTTCGTGACATTGTGTGACCCCCGCCGACACCGCAATCACCTCAGTGGCCACGCCCGCTTCCTTCAGACGCACCGCTTCCTCCACCGCGATCTCGTCGAACGGGTTCATCGACATCTTCACATTCGCTATGTCGATGGCCGTACCGTCTGACCTCACCCCAACCTTTACGTTGGAGTCGACCACCCGCTTCACTGCAACTAGAATCTTCATCGTCGAAACTCTCTCTAACCAATCAACCGGCTCTTGCGCACAGCGCATTCGCACGCTTCCTGCCGATGCAACGTGCGGCGCAGCCCCCACTACGACCTCGTCGCCACCACAGGCGCGGTGTCCGTCGACGTGCGCTCGTTATGCGCGGCACTGCGCGCCATTACCACGAGCGCAAACGCGGCAACCAGCGACGGCACAGCAAGCAGACTGAAAATCGATGCAAACTGCCAGCTCAACCCCATTAAGATCGCGCCGCCGAACGCGCCCACCACCGCGCCGACCCGTCCGATCGCCAACATCCACGCGACGCCCGTAACGCGGCTCGTCGTCGGATAGAACTCCGCAGCGAGCGGCGCCATCGACGCAGCCGCACCTGAAAGCGCGACGCCCGTCACCACGATCAGCGCGGTAAGCCACGCGTCGTGCGCGACGTTGCGGCCAGTCACGAAGACGATCGCCGCCGTCAGCACATAGAAGAACGCGACTACGCGAATGGCACTGAAACGATCCATCAGCCAGCCGGCGAGCAGAATGCCCACGCACCCGCCGACATGGAACAGCGAAGACGTCATCGCGGATCCGTGGAGCGTGAAGCCCGATGCTTTGAACAGGGTCGGCAGCCAGTTGGTCAGCAGGTAGAAAACGGTCAGGCACATGAAGTAGCTGAGCCACAGCATCATCGTGCCGAGCAGATAGCGCTTCGACAGCAGCTGCAATACCGGTGATGTCCTGGCGGTATCAACCGGATTCTTCGCTTCGCAGATAAACGCGCAGCCATTGAGTCGGGCCTGCGGCGCGAGCCGTTGCAGGATTCGTGCGACGCGTTCGCGCGGTCGCCCGTTCGCGACCATGAACTTGACGGATTCCGGCAAGAGCGGAATCAGCATCGCCGCAAGGACGAGCGGAGCAACACCGCCCGTCAGCAACACGCTCTTCCAGCCAAACACGGGGATCAGCCACGCGGACAGCACGCCGCCTAGCGCGATGCCGGCCGCAAACCCCATGAACATCGCGTTGACGACGAAGCCCCGGATCCGCGCCGGTACGTATTCCGACATCAACGTAACCGCGTTGGGCACGGCAGCGCCGAGCCCGAGTCCGGTGAGAAACCGCATCGCCGTGAGCGCGTCCATCGAATTGGAGAATGCAGTCGCACAGCTCAGCGCGCCAAAGAAGAACACTGATGCCGCCAGCACTGCCTTGCGGCCGATCTTGTCGGCGAACGGGCTCACCAGAAGCGCGCCGATACCGACGCCGACCAGTGCGGCGCTCAACACCGGCCCCAGCGATTCGCGCGGCACCTTCCAGTCCTGGACGAGCGACGGGGCGATGAATCCCATTGCGCCCGTATCGAATCCGTCGAGCGCGACAATCAGAAAACACAGCACGAACAGCACACAGTGAAACACGGAAAAGCGCTGTCCGTCGATGAACTCCTGCACATCGACCGTGCACGCCCTGTCGATTGGCTCTCTCATCGATCGCCTCCGTTGCTGATCGCACAGTGCGTCGCCTGAAAGCGCTGCAAGCCGCTATTGCCTCTTTCCATTTTCGTCTGTCTCCACTCTAATACGTAGTTATATTTCATAATAAAAATCGGACGTGGCGTGCGCTGCTCCTTCTGCTATGAAGCGATTCCCAGGCCGGGCTCGCGCACTTGTGCCCTCGCCTGCTCTGCGATGTGCCGTCCCGCAATGAACCCGAATGTCATGATCGGCCCCAGCGTGATCCCAGCACCCGGGTAGTTGCCGCCCATCACGCTCGCGCGGTCGTTGCCGACTGCGTACAGACCCTCAACCGTCTGCCCGTTCGCAAGCACCTGACCGGAGACATTGGTAGCGATGCCGTCGAAGGTCCCAAGATCGCCCATCTCCACCTTCAGCGCGTAGTACGGACCGGGACCGACCGGCGCGACGCATGGATTCGGCAAGTGATCGGGGTCGCCCAGGTACCGGTTGAACGATGTGCTGCCGCGCCCGAACTCTGTGTCGACGCCGCGCGCGGCGTCTTCGTCGTAGAAGCGCACGGTCTCTTCGAGCTGACGCGCGTCGATACCCGCGCGCGTCGCCAGCTCCGCCAGCGTGCGCCCCTTCACCAGGTAGCCGTTGCGCACCAGCGGCCTGAGCGGCACCGGCGCGGGCTTCGCGTAACCGAGGCCGTATTTGCGAATCGTTCGTCGATTGCAGATGAGCCACATCGCCGTTTCATGTTCGCTTTTGCACGCTTCGATCATCGCGACGCCGACGTCGTGGTACGACTGGGATTCGTTGGTGAAGCGGCGGCCGCCACGCGTGACGCCGATGATCCCCGGCTTGTAGCGATCGACGAGATGCGGAAACACGCCGAACTTGCCGTCGCCCATCGGCACGCGCGATACCGGCATCCAGGCCGCCGGCTGCGGATACCGGATGTCGACACGTCCGCCGACTTGCTCGGCCAGCCGGCCGCCGTCGCCCGTATTGCCGCCCGGAACCGGCGATACATGTTGACCGCCGCGCGCAACGTGCGGATACGCTTTGCGAACGCGCTTGACATCGTGCGAGAAGCCGCCGCATGCCAGCACGACCGCGCGCCGCGCCGCGATGCTCACCGTCCCGTTCGCGGTCCGCGCGACGACACCGCATACGCGTGCGCCTTTGACGATGAGCTCCTGTGCGGCCGTGTTCGTCAGGATCGGAATGTCGAGATCGAGCGCCGACTTCGCGAGGCGCGCCGCGAGTGCGTTACCGCTCGTGATCTGTACGCCGCGGCGATATAGCGCGAGATCCTTCAAGTGGCTCGCGAGGCGTCGCGTCACATACCAGGCCGACGTCAGCGACTTCGTCGCGTTGAAGAAGTGCTTCAGATCGGCGTTCGATGAGTTGAACATCATGCCGATGAACGTGATGGTCTTCAGCGGCGGCCGTAGCCTCACGATGTCCGCGCCCAGCCGCCGGGCATCGTAAGGCGCGGCGACCACCGACCGACCGATGTCGACGCCGCCATCGACATCCGGGTGATAGTCCGGATACAGCGTTGGCAGGAATTTGACTTCCGTTTCGCGCTCGAAGAAATCGAGCATTTCCGGACCGACGCGGAGAAATGCGTCGACCGCCACTTCGTCATAAAACGCGCCGGTTTCATTGCGCATGTAGCGACGCGCGGCCTCGGTCGTGTCCTCGGCGTGATTCGCCGTGGCGTGCCGGTTGCCGGGAATCCATAGCACGCCGCCCGAATAGGCCGTGGTGCCGCCGAACCACGGCTCCTTCTCGATGACGACGACATCGAGTCCCTGTTTACGCGCCGTGATGGCGGTGGACAGACCGCCTGCGCCCGAGCCGATGACGAGCACATCGCAGGTCCGCTCCGGTGAGAGCATCGTGTTAGTCATAACGTGCATTCCTGGTTGCCGCTCGCGCTCACAGGCCCATGCGCTTCGCGAGCACGTTGCGCTGGATCTCGTTGCTGCCGCCGCCGATCGGGCCGACGCGCGAATCGCGGAAGAACATCTGCATGTCATATTCCATCGAATAGCCTGCGCCGCCGAGAATCTGCAGCCCTTCGTCCGCGCAGCGGAAGTTGTTTTCGGTGCAGACGATTTTCGCAATCGACGTCTCGTTGATGGCCGGATCACCGCCATCGAGCAGCTCCGCCACGCGATACACCGACTGGCGCGATGTCTCGGCCATGATCGCCATGTTGACCAGCTTGTGCTGGATCACCTGAAAGCTCGAGATCGGTTGGTCGAACTGAATGCGCTGCTGCGCATAGTCGCGCGCATACTCCGTGATCCGGAAGCAGTGGCCTGCGGAAATCGCGGCCAGCGCCATCCGCTCGAGGCCGAGACACTTCATGATGTTTTTCCACGCCTGCCCCTCGCCGCCGAAGAGGTTCGATGCGGGCACACGTACGTTGTCGAAGAACACCTCGTTCGCATGCGTCGTGCGGCGGCCGAGCATGTTCAACGGACGAATCGTGACGCCGGGCGCCTTTGCGTCGACGAGGATCGTGCTGATGCCGTGATGGCGAGGCGCATTGCGATCGGTCTTGGCGATCACGACGATATAGTCAGCGACGTGCGCGCAGGTGATCCAGACCTTGCTGCCGTTCAGCACATACTCATCGCCGTCGCGCACGGCCGTGGTCCGGATGCCCGCGACGTCTGAGCCGGTACCCGGCTCGGACATCGCAAGCGACAGCTTTGCCTTGCCCGAAATGATCTTCGGCACGATTCCCTGCTTCAACGCAGCCGAGCCGAACTTTGCCACGTGCATGCCCGCGTAGATGGCGGTCGTCGTGATTCCCTGCGCGATTCCCGTGTAGTAGTAGCCCAGCGTCTCCAGCAGAACCGTCATGTCCTTGTAGCTGCCGCCACTGCCGCCGAGTTCCTCCGGATAAAAGAGGCTCAGAAAGCCCGCTTCGGCGAGCGCCGCATGTGCCTCGTGCGGATACTCCTTCGTCTCGTCCATCTTGCCCACGCGATCCCACGGCAAGTGGCGCTCCAGCAGCGTGAGAATGCTCTCACGCATCATTTTCTGTTCTTCGGTCAAGCCAAACGTGTTCGTCAAGGTCATTGCTGTTCCTCTGCAAGCTTCGTCTCGTTCTGGACGGTGTTGAGCGCTTCGCGGCCCGCGCGGGTCAGCACCATCGTGGTCATCACGCCCGTCTGCACGATCTCGCCGCGCTGATTGATCAATTCCATCCGGCGCTTGAGCACACCCCGGTCCGGCTTCGACGTCCGTCGCGCCGACACGACAGTCGTGCGCAGATGAACCGTGTCACCGAGGAAAATCGGCGCAAGAAAGCGCCATTCATCGACGCCAAGCGCAGCGATGGCGGTTCCAATCAGATGGCCCAGCTGCGCGCTCAGGCCAGTACATACGGACAGTCCCAGCGTCCCGTGTGCGATACGCTGACCTAACGCGGATTTCGCGCTGTACTCCGCATCCGTGTGCATGGGATTCACATCTCCCGAGACCCACGAGTACGTGACGACGTCGGTCTCGGTGATCGTGCGGCCCGGGCTGAGATGCACCTCACCCTCCAAAAACTCCTCAATACATTTCCCGCTCATCGAACAACACTCCTTTTACGAGAGAACCAGCAGCGCGTCGGCCGCCACGACGCCATCCTGTCCAACGATGACCGGATTCACGTCCGCCTCGGAGAGCGCCGCGCCCATGTCGGCGGCGAATTCGGAGAAGCGGCAAATCGCGTCGATTGCGCTTTCGACGTCAAGACGCGGCTGTCCGCGATAACCTGTCAGCAGCCGGTAACCCTTCAACGACGAAAGCATCGCTGCGGCCTTCTGCGGGGTGACCGGCGCGAGGGCGATCGACACGTCACCAAGCAGTTCCACCAGCACGCCGCCCAGGCCCACGACAACGAGCGTGCCGAATTGCGCGTCGCGCTGAATACCGAGCACGAGCTCGACGCCCGGCGGCGCCATTTCCTGCACGCTGACACCGTCGAGCCGCGCCTGCGGCTTGTGCTTCGCCGCGGCGGCAAGCACGTCGCGCGCAGCGTCACGCACGGCCTGCCCGTCCTTCAGGTTCAAACGAATGCCGGAAACTTCCGTCTTGTGTGCAATATCAGGCGACGCGATCTTGACGACGAGCGGAAAGCGCATCGTCTGTGCGGCGTTCGCTGCTTCGTCGGGCGTCGACGCGATCGTTTCGTGCGGCACCCTGATCCCGTATGCGGCGAGTGCTCGCTTCGAGTCCTGCTCGCTGAGCACATTGCCGCGTTCACGTGCGGCGGCGAGAATCGCTCGGGCGTTGTCGCACGCGTCGGCGGCCGAGCGTCGCGGCGGCGCATCGCGACGCGACGCGCGGCGCTCATGCCAGTCGCACCATGCGCGTATCGCGGAGAAGCAGCGATCGGCGGAACGGAACAGCGTCACATTCGGGTCGGCGTCCAGCACCGCGCTGCCCGGCCCTTCCAGCCATTCGTTCATCCACACGGCGACGATCGCGTTCTTCTTCCGTGCGGCGACATCGCAGATGATCGGCGCGCGCGCACCGGTCGCCGCATCGTGCGCGAACACCAGTGGCACGACGACAGCGCTGAACGCCGGATCGTCCACAAACGCGTTCAGACAGTGCGAAAACGTCGACGCCGTCTTCAGCACTTCTGCTGTCAAATCAGCGGGATTCGCGATCGAACCGAAATCCGGCACCACGGTGGCGAGCGCTTCGCGCGTCGCTGGCGACAGAGCAGGAAGCTCAAGGCCCTTTTGCTCGGCCTTGTCCGCGTTGATAACACCCGCACCGCCGGACGTCGCCATAATGCCGACACGGCGTCCGTTGCGCGGCGCATCGTTGCGCGCGAAGAAGTTCGCGAGTTCCAGCACCGCTTCGAGATCGTCGGTCTGAATCGCGCCCACTTCTTCGAGCGCGGCGCGATATGCGGCGACGGAACCGACCAGCGTGCCGGTGTGCGACAAAGCGGCCTTGCCGCTTGCGGCCGTATTGCCCGCCTTGTAGACGATCAGCGGTTTGCCCGCCGCATCGGCGAGGCGCGCCGCCGCCAGGAAGCGCGCGCCGCTCTTGACACCCTCGAACAGACAGATAATCGCGCCGACGTTCGGATCGTCGGCGAGTGCGGCGACGAAGTCCGCGACGTCGACGTCCGAAGAATTTCCCGCCGCGAGGTAGTGGCTCATCCCGACGCCGCGCGCCATCGCCTGCAACACCGTGTAACCGAGCGCGCCGCTCTGCGAGACGACCGCGACGCGGCCCGCACGTCCGTCGATCATCTCGCCGCAGCCGGACATGAAGTTCATCGCCGCACCCGAGCGCACGTTCGCGAGACCGACGCAGTTCGGCCCCGCAATCCGGATGCCGCCGCGACGCGCGATGTCGACGAGACGCTCCTGCGCCGCGACGCGATCGGGACGTCCGGTCTCGGCATACCCCGACGCGTAGACAATCGCGCCACCCGCGCCGATCGCAATCGCTTCCTCGAGCGTCGGTTCGACGAGCGACTGCGACACGCACATCACGACACAATCCGGCGACTCGGGCAGATCAGCCAGCGTCGGCACGCATGGGAAGCCGACGGTCTCGCGGTACTTGGGATTGACCCCGAACACCTTCCCGCCGAATCCCGCCAGATTCGCGAGCGTGCGTTGACCGAATGATCCAGGCGTCTCCGATGCGCCGACGACCGCGATCGTTTGCGGGTCGATCAGCCGGCGAAGGTCGTTCATCCGGTATACGGCTCTTTCGTTGTACATCCGTCCTCTCTCCTGGTTTATTCAGTTTGCAGCCAACGTGCCCGGCTGCAAAAACAATTGGACCGTCCATTGACTCAATTAAACTCCTCGAACGAAAACGCGTCCACCAGGAAATAACCCTAATGGACGGTCCATTAACTTAAGCTTACCTTTGCTGGTGGCTTCCGCTGATGCGGCGGCTGCGCGCGGACCGGGATGGCCGCGCATTTCTTGGTAAAAGGAGGCTGGACGGTATGGGCAGAACAGTGACGATCATAGGCACCGCGGCACTCCCGGTCGGCAAATGGCAGTCACCGCCCGACGCAGCGGAACAGACGCTCGAACACGAAGTGCTGGTCCAGCTCGTGCTCGACGCGGTCGCAGATGCAGGCGTGGAAAAGGCCGACATCGGTACGCTTTCGCTCGCGCAGTGCCGGCCCTACACAAGGCAGAAGTACTTCGCGACATTCATCGCGCATCATCTGCGGCTGCCATGTACAGGCAGCGTCGCCGAGATTCTAGGCAATGGCATGACGGCCGGTCTCGCGTTCGAGAACGCCGCAAACGATATCCTGCTCGGACGCTCGAAGGTGGCGCTCGCGCTGGGTGTGAACTTCGAAACCGCGACATCCGCAGCCGAGCACATGATGAGCTCGATGCGCGCGGTCGGCGATGTGGATTTTCAGGGTCCATTCGGCATCACACCGATCGCGTGGTATGCGATGGACGCCGCACGCTACATTCACGAGCACGGTTCGTCGCGCGTGGAACTGGCAAGCGTCGCCGTGAAGAACCGCGCGCACGCGGCGCTCAATCCGCTCGCGCAGTTCCGCAAGCTGATCACGCTCGACGATGTGCTCGCGCAGCCGATGATCGTCGAGCCGCTCGGCCTCTACGAGGTGCCGCCTCGCAGCGACGGCGCAGTCTGCCTCGTGCTCGCCGAAGAGGACGTCGCGCGTGCGCTCGGCCGTCCCTACGTGCGGATCCGCTCGCGCGGCTTTTTCCACGAAGGCGCACATCAGATCAGCGAAGTGCCGAACGACATGACCGCGTTCGTCTCGGCGCAAACCGCAGGACGCTCGGCCTGCGAGGCCGCTGGCGTCACGCCCGCCGACATCGACGTCGCCGAACTCTATGCGCCATGCACGATCGTCGAGGTGCTGGTGAGCGAAGCGCTCGGCCTCGTGCCGCGCGGACGTGGTGCGCGTTGCGCAGCCGAAGGTGACACGAGCCTTGGGGGACGCATTCCGATCTGCACGTCTGGTGGTCTGCAATCGCGCGGGCATCCCGCGTATGTGACGCCGTTCTACAGTTTCGTCGAAATCGCCGAACAGTTGCGAGGCCGCGCGGGCGCGCGTCAGGTCGCCAATGCGGAACTCGCGATGACAAGCGCCGAACTCGGCAACTACAACGCCGCGCTGGTTCACATCATGGAGGCGGTCCGCTAATGCTCGAAATTCTCAACGTCGCGGGCTCCCGCGCCTATCCGCCCCGCGTGACGCCATTCACTCGCGCCTTCTGGGACACACTGCGCGACGGACAGTTTCGCACCACGCGCTGCGACGCGTGCCACGCCTATACGTTTCCGCCGAAGCCGTTTTGCCCGCATTGCTGGTCGCGTCAGGTGAGCTGGACCGACCTGTCAGGACGCGGCACGCTCTACTCGGCGACGACCGTTCACGCTGCGCCCGCGGCGTTTAGGGCGGAGGCACCCTATCGCGTCGGCATCGTGGATCTCGAAGAAGGTCCGCGCATCGCGGTCAGGATCTGGGGAGATGCGCCAATCGCGCTGGACGGCGCAGTCGAGATCGTCGCACTGCATCACGATGACGGCCCGCTGTTCGCCGCTCGGCCTGTCAAATCGGCCGGGTAGCCGAACCCGCGTCTACGCACCGAACGGTTTTCCATCAACGAACGAGGTCAAACGTATGCAGACTTCAATAGATCCGGCATTCGCCGAAGTCTCATCGCTTCTCGATTCACTCGCTCGCTTCACGAACACGCTCGATCTCAAACGGGTGCCTGACACAGTGCTTCGACAGGCGGGCTTGTGCGTGCTCGACACGATCGGATGCACGCTCGCGGGTGCCGACACGCCCGAAGGCGCGGCGCTCTTCGACGCCGAGCGCGCGCTCGGCGGCAGCGGGCAGCTTGCGCGCGTCATCGGCCGCGCCGAAACGCTGCCGCTCGAAGCGGCTGCCCGCGTGCACGGATACTGGGGCGACATCTTCGAGTTGAACGATCTCATCGGCGGACACGCCAGCATCGGCAACGTTGCGGCCGCGCTTGCGCTCGTCGAAGCCTGTAACGGCTCGGGCGCGGCGTTGCTGAAGGCGGTCATTGCCGGCATCGAGGTGACATCGCGCGTTTATGCGAGCGTCTATCCCAAACTCAAGCCGTATACCGACGTCGCGATGGTCACGCCAGGTCTGGTATCCGCGTTCGGCGCGGCGGCTGTCGCCGCATCGCTGCGCGCGCTGTCGCGCGATGAAACCCGCGAAGCGCTCGCAATCGCCGGCACGCTGACTACCTGGTGCCCGGCCGAGACCGTCTTCGGTGATGGCGGCACGGTGAAGCCGATGTTGTTCGGCGCGTGGCCAGCAGCCATCGGACTGCGCGCCGCCGGGTACGCACAGCACGGTATGACCGGACCTGGGCGGCTGCTCGAAAGCCGCATCGGTCTATTCGCGACGCTGTGCCGCGAATACGAACCGCGCGTGATTGCGGACGATACGCACTGGTTTCTCGCCGAGCCGCGTCGAAAACTGCATGCGTGCTGCGGCTATACGCATTCCGCGATTGATCTGGTGATTTCGTTGCGCGCGCAGCTCGGCGCGGATGTCCTCGCGCGAAGCAAGCTGCGGATCGCGATGCCAGCCTACGTCGTCCCTGCCGTATCGAAGAGCGCGTTGCCGCATACCGCGAACGAAGCGCGCTTTCACTTGCAATATTGTGTTGCGCTCGCCGCATGCGGCGCCGATGTGATTCTCCCGCAGCATAGCGTCGATCTCGACGGGCATCTGCAACGTCCCGAGTTGCGCGACATGCTCGCGAACATCGAAATCGTCGCCGATCCCGAGTTGGCGCACTATCACCAGTGCCGAATTACGGTTTCAACGGAAGACGTCCATCATGCCCGCTCCGATGCGCCGTGCGGCTCGCCGCAGAATCCGTTGAGCGATGCGCAGGTGATCGAGAAATTTCAGCGGCTCGCCAGTTTCCGGATGTCTGCACACGCGAGTGCCGCCTACGCGTCGCGCTTCATGCAGCTCGAACAGGTGACCGATTGCAGATGGATCTTCGATGAACTGCTCGCGAAGTAATCGCGCGCGCAAAACCCCATTTTCGCGCGCGACCGCCGGCATTGCGCCGGCGCTGTCACGACCTATGCGCCTTCTGCGGCGATAAAGTCCGCCACTGCCGCGCCGTTGCGCGCAGCGCGCGCAGCAGCGTATTCGGGCGAATGGTAGTAGCGCTCGGCGAGTTCGAGCGAATCGAACTCGATCACGACATTGCGCGCGCGCGCCTCGCCTTCCAGCACGCGGCACGTGCCGCCGCGTACCAGCACGCGTCCACCGTATTGCTGAATGACCGGCGTCGCCATCCGCGCGTAACGTGCGTACGCGTCCTCATCGGTCACGTCGACGCGTGCAATGATGTAGCCCTTCGGCATGGTTCGTTGTCTCCTTGATGAAATGTGCGGTCCGCGTTCGACTATGCGCCCTGAACGCGTTTGTCCGACGACGGCCGCTGCACGCCCCACGATTCGAACACCGCGGCGGCCGCATCCGGTCCGAATGCGGCGGGCCGCGCGCCTGCCGGCGTGCGGCTAAAGCGCGGCGCGGGCGCAGGCTGCGTGACGCCGCCGAGTTCGATAAAGCTGCCGCGGCTTGCGACATGCGCATGATTCGTCGCTTCGCGCAGGCCGAGCACCGGGCTCACGCACGCATCGGAATCGCTGAACAACGCCGCCCATTCGTCGCGCGTCTTGCGAAGGAAACACTGCGCGAGCACGTTGCGGATCGTGTCCCAGCCCGAGCGGTCCGTCCTTGACGGCAGCGTATCCGGGGCAATGTCGAGGCGTTCGAGCAGTTCCTGCCAGAACGGCTCTTCAAGCGCGCCCACCGCGACGTAACGGCCATCGGACGTCTGATACGTCGTGTACCACGGCGCGCCGCCGTCGAGCATGTTCGCACCGCGCCGGTCCGTCCAGCGTCCCTGCGCATACATCCGGCAGAACAACGACATCAGCATCGCCGAACCGTCAACCATCGCGGCGTCGACCACCTGCCCCTGGCCGCTGTCGCGCGCTTCGAACTGCGCGCACAGCACGCCGAACGCGAGGAACATCGCGCCGCCGCCATAATCGCCGACCAGATTGAGCGGCGGCACGGGCGCGCCGCCCGCGTTGCCGATGGCGTCCAGCGCGCCGGTAAGCGAAATGTAGTTAATGTCGTGCCCCGCCTTCGACGCGAGCGGACCTTCCTGACCCCAGCCCGTCATGCGTCCGTAGACGAGACGCGGATTGCGTCCCAGACACACGTCAGGACCGAGGCCAAGGCTTTCCATGACGCCGGGCCGGTTGCCTTCCAGCAAAATGTCCGCGCGCGCAACCAGTTCGAGCGCGGTCTCGCGGTCCTGCTGGTCCTTGAGGTCGAGCGGGACGATACGCCGTCCGCGCAACATGACGTCGTTCGGATCCAGTTGCGCGCGTGGCCGCGCGAGCTGAACCACATCCGCTCCCATGTCCGCGAGCATCATCGCGCAGAACGGCACCGGGCCGATTGCGCCGAATTCGACCACCTTCAGTCCCGACAATGGGCCTTGCTTCATCGAATGAACTCCCAACCTGAAACGTCACAACTGCTAGCTGCGCCAGTCGACAACGTCATTGAGCGGCGCGCGCGCCGTGCGAAACTGGTTCGCCGGATGCGCGCGGTCTTCGTAACCGAACGAGATCCCGCAAACGATGATCCGGTCTTCCGGGATGCCGAGGTGTGCGCGCACGAACGGCGAATAGGACGCCAGCGCCGCCTGCGCGATGCAACCAACACCGTGCGACGCAGCCGCGAGCAGAAACGTCGTCACATACGCGCCGCAATCTATCGTGCCGTAGGGACCCAGCGCGGAGTCGGCGGTGACTATCGCGACGTGCGGTGCGCCGAACAAGCGGAAGTTCTCGCGAGCCTGCCGGCCCGACGCCTCACGGTCGCCGCGCGCGACGCCCACTGCGTTGTAAAGCTGCAAGCCGCACGCCCGCCGGCGCTCGAGATAAACGCCGCGATATTCGCGAGGAAAAGCGATGTCCGGCGCCGGCTTCAACGTCGTAACGTGTTCGAGCAGCCCCCGGCGAAAATCTTCCGTTGCCGCGCCGCTCGTGATGACCAGCTTCCATGGCTGCGCGTTGCACCACGAAGGCGCGCGCTGCGCCGTTTCCAGAATTCGCTCGATGGTCGTCCGGGCCACCGCGTCGGGCAGGAATGCGCGGCAGCTGTGACGCGACTGAAGCAACTGGTCGAACGTCATCGCGTCCGCCGTTACGGTGTCTGGTACAGCGTTCATGGCGTTGTCTCCATGCAGGCCGCCTGCTCGACCGCAATGCATGCCTGCGTGGCAGAGGCTGAGCCCGCGAATTCTCGTTTGCGACCACCGCCCGTTCGACAGCGGCTGTCAGGTGCTCCATAATACGCCAATGGACGGTCCATTTCAAGTCTGCCGGCCGCACGATTTTTTCTGAACCTGTTCGCACGGCAAGCGTAAAGCACGGCCGGCAACCCATCCAGGGGGGATTTGTGGCGGGCCGTATACGCTAATATCCCAAGTTCGATCGACCTAAAGTGAATGGCATGAAAACACCCCGCACCACGCGACGGGACGCCCCTGCAACGAATGAAATAAGTGGAAGCCAAACGCAGGCCGCCATCGAACGCGCTCCCCGCACGCGGAAGGCGGCACCAGCCGTCCCGGCGGACAAGGCTGAACCATTCGGGCCGATCACCACGCGCCGGATTTCCGAGGAAATCAGCGCCCGCATTCGCCAGCAGATCGCGTCGGGCGCGCTGCCGCCTGGCACCCGCCTGCCCACCGAGCGCGAGCTTTCCGAGCAGTTCGCGGTGAGCCGGATGGCCGTGCGCGAAGGCATGCGCACACTCGAAGTTGCCGGCCTCATCATCATGAAGAAGGGGCGACACGGCGGCGCATTCGTCAATGAATCGAGTGCGAAGCTGGTTACCCAGCAGATCCGCGACATGATCGACCTCGGCCGCGCCTCGCTGCCCATGCTGATGGAAGCGCGTCTGATGGTGATGGACATGGTCGTTCGCCTCGCATGCGAAAGGGCTACCGCCGCAGACTTCCGCGCGATGGAAGCCAACCTCGAAAAGACGCAAATGCTCACCGAAGCCGGACGTTTCGAGGAAAGAACCTTTACCGCAATCGAATTCAACAAGCTGCTCGCAGACGCTACCCGCAATGACATCCTGGGGGCGCTCGTGGAAGGTCTCAGCGAGGTGCTGCGCCATTTCATCGTGGTCACGGGACCGCAGCCGATTGATTCCGTCGTGCCGACGCGCCGCAAGTTGATCGACCAGATCCGCGCCCGCGATTCCAACGGCGCCGCCGTGACGATGGGTCAATACCTCGAAGACATTCACAGCTACCTGATCCGCCAGTCACGCAACACAGCAGCGCGCAAGAGCCGCGCAAGCAGTTGAGCGAGCACCCGGCGCTGACCGCACAGCCTCGCGGTCGGGATGCAGCCAGTTCTTTTCGTGATCGTTTAGCCGACTATCGGCAGTGGCAGAAGGTCCTGACGAAGTACCGCGCGGTGGGCCGACGTTGGAGGGGGCGCTGGACATTACGCGGGACACCACGCTGTCGTTGGTGCAGTCGGCGGGTGCATGGTCGGAAGGCACCTTGCGAAACAGCACGCCCAACGGCAGGCCGCGCAACGTCAGGCAGCGCAGGCGCAATAAAACGTCGTCGGTTTGGCGTGCTCGGTGGGGCCAGAGAATCGCTGGTCCCACCGGTTAACCGACAACTGCGTTCAGGCAATCGAGCCAGCAGCCAGCAACGCGCAGCTAGTCGCACGCGCTGTGTGCCGAGTATGGGCGTCCCGTCGCAGGCGCCGCGCAAGCGCGTGACCTGTTTGCATAGCCCGAACACGATCTGACAGCTAATACACGCCAAGCGATCATTTGCCGAGCATGAAGTCGAGCATCATTTCCTGTACGGCCTCGACCATCTGCACACCGTTCGCTGTCTTGCAGCCAGCGGCTTGGGCGGCCTGCAAGAATGGCGTCACCCCATGCCCCGCGATGACATCGCCCACGAACATGGACGATGTGAGCAGATTTGCGGCGACGGGAAGCGGGTCGCCAGCCGCCATACCCATCGGGGTGGCATTGCACACCATGTCGCAACCTGTCGGGTCTGCCGGACCGGCAGCCACACGGCCGCGGCCCAGATCCGCTACGACTTCCATCAACTGCGCAACGCGAGATTCGTTGGCATCGTGAATGATCAACTCGCGAACGCCCGCCTCGAGCAGCGCGATTGCGATGGCGCTACCTGCCGCGCCGGCGCCGACCAGCAGCACGCGCGCGCCCTCCGGCCTGGCACCTTCGTCTATCTGAGCTTTGACGAAAGCGAGGCCGTCGAGCATGCCGCCATGCCACGTACCGTCAGGATTACGACGCATCACGTTGACACCGCCGAGCAGCCTCGCCGTCTCGGAGCTGGTCGCGCAGTATGTAAACGCGGTGAATTTGTGCGGCATGGTGACAAGCAACCCGTCGACATTCGGCGTGCTTGTGAGGCCTTGCATGACAACTTCCAGAGCGCCGTCCGGCACCTGCATCGGTATGCAGATGCCGTTGTGGCCTCGCGCAGCGAAGCCGCTGGTCAAGCGCTGCGGCGACTTGACGAAGACGATCGGGTCTCCAATGATGGGAAACAGCCGCGTCTCACCGCTCAAATTTTCAAGCATTCTGTTATCTCGTCGTTCGTTGAGTTGTTACTTCGCGTCGGTCAGCTGGACAGTGTCGCCCTTCGTCACCGACGCCGCGCCATCGTACCCGGCTGGTGCAGAGCATGTCAGCACCTCCGCGGCCGCCTAACTAACGGTGCGATACCAACTTCAATGGTGGTAGTTCGTAGCATCACCTTTGCGTTTAATGGCGCATCGGTGCCGTGATAACCCAGAGGATTGTTAGCGGAACGGGAACGGCGCAATGAGAGGGTCGAAGGCACGGCGAACGGGCCGTTTCCGTTCCGCTAACAATTCGTTGAGCTAAACCGCTCCACTGGCG
>NZ_QHKS01000006.1 GCF_003353175.1 Paraburkholderia lacunae
CGGTTCGATGAGCGGGGTGTGGAAACGGGGTTAGGGTGAGGTTACTCGGGCACCGCCAGACGAAAGGGGCGGCAACAGACAAACCGAACCTACCGCTACCGCGCCACATCTCGACTCTACCGAACTGGGACAGTCGCCATCCGTCTAAGTCCGGCCACAACCGTTCATTCGAGGTTGGGATTAGAATCGTCGACAATTTCTAAAAACGACCTGTAGATTAGTGTTGAGCAACCTGTATGGCACCGCACCTGATTCAATTTACGCAGGACGAACTGAGCCACTGGGCTGGGATGGGAGACTATGTTTTGATCCCTCCGGATCGCAGTTACGAGATCGTCCTGCGGTATGAAGGGGAGCCGCCGCATGGCGATTCGTATCATATGCTCAGTCTGGGCGACCGACGATTGCCAGGCTTTGCGTGGGGTTGCATATTCACGATGTCAGCGTGCTCGAACTTTATAGCGTTCAGTTGGATGGAGCGGAGATTCGAACGATTGACGACAATTGTCGACGTTAGGCTTGGTCGGTATTTCGTCTTGCCCAGCTATATATACCACCCTCGCATCGAATGGCCGGTAGTCCTGGACGCGGTCGCTGCGGAGCAGCCGTATGAATTCGTTGGCAATGAGGCGTGGCGAACGTTTTGAGGCGGTTGCCTGACCAACACCGCTGCGCAACTGATTCAGCCGGAATCGGCCATGAGGCGTCGTTCGGCACGTACCCTAACTGAGACCTTCGGACGTCCAGTCCACCCACAAAACCGCCGTTCCTAAGCAATGGCTGCTGCTGCGGCGTCAAGCTTGATCAACATGGCAAACGGTATTGGGTGAACGGATTTGGCTCTGTCAACGTTCAACAACAGCCGTTGTACGTCGTTGCGCTGGATGCCCTGACGTTGCGGTCGCTGCGATCGTGACGATGCACCGCGCTGCGCTGTCTTTGCGGTTCGTTGGCGAACTATTGCACGAAGTTGAATCGCTGGGCGCGGTCGCCGAAGAACATCGCACGGCGCACTGGCGTTCCTCTTCTATTTGCTCGCCTCGCCTCGCGGCGCAAGCGGCAGGCGGACCTGGAACGTCGTGTGGCCCGGACGCGAATCGACGCGGATCTCCCCACCGTGCCGCTGGACCACTGTCTGGTACGAGATGTCGAGACCCAGCCCCGTGCCCTGGCCCAACGGCTTGGTCGTGAAAAACGGCTCGAACAGGTGCGGCATCACTTCCGGCGCGATGCCGGGCCCGTTGTCGGTGATTTCGATCACGGCATCGTTCGCGTCGCGGCCAGTGCGGATGACGATCTCTCCCTTGCCCTCCATCGCGTCGATGGCGTTGTCGATCAGGTTGGTCCATACCTGGTTCAGCTCGCTGCCATACACCACCAGCTGCGGCAGGCTGCGGTCGTATTCCCTGCGCACGGTGACCCCTTGCTTGAGCCGGTGGTGCATGATGGTGAGCGTATCTTCGATGCCGTCGTGGAGATCGACCGCCTGCTGCGGTGCCTGGTCCATGTACGAGTAGGACTTCATCGCTTTGACGATCTCAGAGATGCGCACCGCGCCGCGCCGCGTTTCCTCCACCAGCGAACGCAGCTCCAGGGTTGCCGCGAGCCACCGGATGCCGGCCGCAAACTGTTCCTCGTTCAGGCGGGCCGCAAGCGGTTCGAGGTCCGCGGGCCTGATCCCGATTCGCGCGAGGCACGGCGCCATCAGCCATGGCCTCGCGATGCCGAGCTTCGCCAGCCAGTCGAGAAGCGCGTCCTCGGCCTCGCTCTGCTGCAGCGCGTCGGCGGCGGGGCCGTTCCCCGGTCCCTTGCGCACGCCGAGGCTGTCGAGCGCGCTCATCGCGTCCGGCGGAATGGCGCTGTGACTGAGCGCGACCGCCGCATCCTTCAGCATCGCGAGTGTTTCGACCGCGCAATCCGCCGTGCGCGCCACCGCCGCCGACGGATTGTTCAGCTCATGGGCGAGCCCGGCCGCGAGGGTGCCTAATGCGGCCAGTTTCTCCCGGTTGCGCACGCTCGCCTCCAGGGCGGTGAGGCGATCGAGGGAGCTACGGAAAATCGACCGGCTGAAGGCCTCGGAGGCCACAATCAGTTCCTTGAATGCGCGTTCCGGAAGCAGCGCCAGGTGGCCGTCGGTCGCGGCGGCGACCGTGCCCGGAGAAGGCGTACCCGCGAGCAGGGATACGCCCCCAAAGAAGCTTGGCGCGATGAACCGGTTAGTGGGAATCTGCGTCGCCCCGGAAAACTTCGTGGCCTGGCACTCTCCTTCGAGCACGACGAAAAAGACGGGCTTCGTTTCGCCTTCACGTGCGAGAACCGCCCCCGCTTTTACGTCGACTTCCGTCAGGTGTTCGCCCAGCCACCGCAACTGTTCGTCCGACAGATCCGCGAAGGGCGGCACTGCGCGCAGTTTTGCAAGGTCGATCATAGGGTGGCCAGGTATTGATGAACCAGATGCACGGTGATCGAGCCTTCGCCCACGGCTGCCGCGACGCGCTTGATCGAGCCGGCGCGCACGTCACCCGCGGCAAAGATGCCGGGCACGCTCGTCTCCAGCAGGAAGGGGTCGCGAGCCAGCGGCCAGCCCCGCGGACGCTTGCCGTCCGTAAGCAGCGCGCGCCCGGTCACCACGAAGCCGTAGTCGTCGCGCTCCACGACATTGCCGAGCCATTCGGTGCAAGGCTCGGCACCGATGCAGATGAACAGGGCGCCGGCCGGGACGACTTCGATCGCGCTGGTATTGACATCGCGCAACGCAATTTCCGATAGATGGCCTTGTCCGTCGACGCTGGCCACCAGGGTATGAGGGCGCACGCTGACGTTCTGCGTCTCGTCGATCTCGTCGATCAGGTAGCGCGAGACCCCGGCACTGAGCGACGGGCCACGGCACACGATCACCACATTGCGCGCGTACTTGCAGAGGAACATCGCGGCCTGGCCGGCCGAATTGCTCGCGCCAACCACATAGATGTCCTGATTCGCGCAGCAGACCGCTTCGGTCATCGCCGCGCCGTAGTAAACGCCCGCTCCCGTGAGACGCTCCACGCCGGGTGCGTCGAGCTTCCGGTACGACACGCCGCTCGCCACCACGAGCGCGTGGCAACTCACCTCCGAGCCGTCGGAAAGGGTGACGAACTTGTAGGGACCCTCCACCCTTGTGCCGACCGCCCGCTGGGTCAGGATGATCTCGGCGCCGAATCGCTTCGCCTGGGTGAGCGCGCGCCGCGACAGCTCCGCGCCGCTCACGCCGGCGGGGAACCCGAGGTAGTTCTCGATGCGGGAACTGGTACCCGCCTGTCCGCCCGGCGCTTCGTGCTCGATGATGGCCGACCTCAAGCCCTCCGACGCACCGTACACGGCAGCCGCCAGCCCCGCCGGTCCGCCGCCCACGATCAGCATGTCGTAAAAGGGCATGGTCGAATGGGTGACGAGTCCGACCATGTCGGCGATCTGCGCAATCGTCGGGCGGCTCAGCGCCGAGCCGTCCTCGAAAATCAGCACCGGAAGCTGGCTCGCGGCGGCCTCGAGTGAACTCAGCAAGACGTCAGCCTCGCCGCCGCTCGCCACGTCCAGCCATTTGTATGGAATATGGTTGCGCGCCATGAAGTCGCGCAGCTGGTGGCCCTGCGGCGACCAGCGATGGTCGATCAGGCGGATCCCCTTGAAAGTGCCACGCCACGTGGTCTGCCAGGCTTCGAGCAGATCGTCGAGCACCGGGTAGAAAGTGAGCTCCGGCGGATGCCAGGGCTTCAGCAGGTAATAGTCGAGCCGAACCTTGTTGATCGCGCGGATCGCGACGTCGGTGTCGGCGTACGCCGTCAGCAGCACCCGCTTGGCTTCGGGAAACAGCGCGATCGCCTGCTCGAGGAACTCGACGCCGCTCATTTGCGGCATGCGCTGGTCGACGAGGAACAGGGCGACCGAGCGGTTCTGCAAGCGCAGCTGATGAGCCGCTTCGAGCGCTGCCTGCCCCGATCCGGCACGCACGATCAGATAGTGCTCGCCGTATCCGAGCCGCAGGTCGCGCGCGACTGCGTCAACCACTTCCGGGTCGTCGTCGACCGCGATGATGACGGGCTTGTCCATGTTGTTTGCGGACTCGATAGCGGCGCCGGCCAACGGACTGGACATGATCGAACGCGGGGTCGGCCGGGAAACGGCCGATCTCATGCGGCCGGCCGCAGTGCACATATGACTCTACAAGCCTAGCACTTTGGTCCGGGGTTGCCAGATCGGTCTTTTGCGGCGCGCTTTTCCGCCCGATTCGGAAGCGAACAGCAAGTATTTGAAGATGCAGCGATTGATTGATGCACTGCACACCGCCGAGACCCGCATCAATCCAAGGCCTGCCAGCGCTCGCCGGATCGAACGACGTCTCATGTCAACCGAATATCTGGCATCACCCAGAATGCATATGATAGGTATAGGCGGGTGGCTTCCAACCCAATAATGGGAACGATACACGGGAACATTCGCCTGCTGTTTCGCCGCGATGCGCAGTCAATGGGGCTGACCGGGCAGATGTCGTCCAGGCTGGACGCGTCGGCCGTGCGCTCGCGGGAAAAGCGACCGGGTGACGGCACCGCTTCCTCGCCGGTATTTACTCGCGAGGCGGGAGCGAATCATGATCGAACTCGACGAGCTTGGCAGGATGCCGGTCTTTGCGGACCTCCCGCGTGAGCGTCTGCAATGGCTGTGCGACAACCTGACCGAATTCGCCGCCAAGGCGGGGGACGTGCTCCTCGAGGAAAGTGAGATGAGCACCAGTCTGCTCCTTCTGCTTGAAGGTGAGGTCAGGACGATGAGACGTGCCGAAGGCGAGCTTTCCACCGAACGCTACGTCGCACCCGAAATCTTCGGGACACCATGCCTGGTTGCTTCAATCCCCTATCCGGCAACTCTCAGGGCTGCGACCGATTGCCGGATTGCGCGGCTTCCGGAAGTGGCCTTCCGCGATTTGTTCGTGTCGTGCGGTTCCTTCACGCGCGTCGTCGCCCGCGTGATGACCGACTGGCTTACCGCGCTCGAAACGGCTGGACGCAATCGCGAGAAACTGGCCGCCCTGGGAAAGCTCTCGGCCGGGCTCGCGCACGAGCTGAACAATCCCGCGTCAGCCATGACGCGGGCACTCGACCACATGCTTGGCGGACTTGCAGCGATCGAGGATTCAGCTCTGGCGCTTGGCTTGCGCGCAGTCCCTCGCGAGGCCGTCGATGAACTGAGAGCCCTGGTCGCGCGCAGCGCAACGCAGGCCGGCGTGAGTGCCGCGGATGCGCTGCGGCAAGGCGAAGCGGAGTCGCTGCTCGGTGACTGGCTTGCTACCCATGGCGTCGCAAAGCCGTGGCTGGCGGCTCCCTGCCTTGTCGCGCATGGGATCACATCCGATGCGCTCGGGCAACTGGCTGCCCGCCTGAACGCGGAGCAACTCGATGCGGCCGTTTCGTGGATCGCCCAGGTCCTGGAGCTTCGCTCGGTGATGCACGAGGCGATGCGCGGCGCAGCCCGGATCTCCGATATTGTGAAGGCCGTGAAGTCCTACTCGTACATGGATCAGGGACCGCGGCAGGAAGTCGACATTCACGACGGCATCGAAGATACCCTGACCGTGATGGCGCATGAACTCAACCCGGGCATTGTGATTGTGCGCGACTACGACCGCAGCCTGCCGCGTCTTCCGGTGTATGGCAGCGAACTCAACCAGGTGTGGACCCGGATCATCGAAAATGCCGTCGAGGCGATGAACGGGCACGGCGAACTGACTGTTCGCACGCGCCGCCATGCGGACCATGCGATGGTCGAGATCATCGACACTGGGCCCGGTATTCCGCGGGAAGTCGTGCCGCACCTGTTCGAGCCGTTCTTTACGTCGAAGCAGGCCAGTCAGGTGCAGGGGCATAGCCTGGGGATGGGGCTGCACGTCGCCTATCGTATCGTGGTCAACCGGCATGGCGGTACGATCGAAGCCTGCTCACGTCCGGCCGAAACAGTTTTTCGCGTGACGTTGCCGCTGGGGAAGAAGGGGACAGACATCGTTTGAGCCGACGAAAGCAGCTGTCGCGATTCTCCCGCGACGCCGGCAGGCCTGATCGTGCGTCCCGCCGACAGAGTCCGTCATCATCAAGGGCAATCCTGTTATCGCGGAACCGGCCTGACCGACGTTGGTCGCAGGCATGCGGCAGCAGATCAATTTAACTACCGGGTCGCGTACGGAATCGCGGAACGAGCACGGACAAGCGAGGCGGGAACGCCTCCGGCGGGGACATCGCGGAAAGGACTCAGCGAACCGCCCGCTGCCCTTCCGGACTGCTAGACTGGAAGCTACCCATGCAACCCATGGAGGAGGCATGATGTCCATCTACGTGGTGAAGACCGGTGAGCAGTTCCTCTCCACCGGCGAGGACGGCGACGTCGGCATGGCACCGGCGATTGAAAATGCCATGTCCTTTCTTTCGTATGAGGAAGCGGAAAAAGCGGCGAACGAGCACGCCGACCCCGGATACGAAATCTTGGCCGTCTGCGTTACCAGACTAACGCGCAGTCCGTTGCTCGGCGCTCAGTGAGGAAGGCCGCTAGCAATTTCGCTGGCGCCGTGCGATATGGTCCTCCTGTTGGCTGCGTCCGAAATCATCCGCGAATCGGCGGCATCGCGCATCGAGATTCGCACGAGGCGGTCAACGTGCGCGTTGACCGCCCTCATCACGGGCTCATGGCAGCGAACGACGAGCCGTCTTCTACGAACGCTCCCAGGAGTGCGGCAAGCCCTCCATAACTTGCGGTACAGAGTGCAGCGCATGGAGACCCGTCGGCTTCGCCCAGCAATCGGTCATTCGAGTCGCGAAGTTGACCGTTGTTTTTTCGGCCGTTGCGGTTGCTTGTGCAGCAATGGAGAGGGTGGTGAGTGTCCCTTGTGGGGCGTCAGCCAGGTCAGAGCGGACCATGCCAGACGCGAACAATAAGACGCGGCCCATTTCGGCATCTACAAGCGGGTATAAGGTTGCGACAACGCTTTCGAGGACCTGATAAGGTCTTCCAGCATCATTGCCCGCTTTTCCGGCTCCGTATCGCGGCTTGTCATGAAGCAGAGCGCTGCGACGGGTAGACCCGTGCGGTCGCGTATAGGCGCCGCCATGCAGAGTCGAAAAGTGTGGGACAGACCCTCGGTGCAACAATACCCCTGGTCCGCAGCACGTTGGACATCGCAAAGAAAGTCCTCGAATTCAACGCGTCTGCCGTTGTCGAGGACAAAGTCTTCGTCCGGGATCAAGCTGCGAATTTCCTCCGCCCGCATATGGGCGAGCAGCAGACGGCCTGATGCAGTCCACGGAATCGGCACCTTCACGCCAATGTCAGAACTAATGTTGAATGGTCGCGAGCTGTTCTCCGACAGGACCACGGTGTACTTGTTGCCTTCGAGCATGCACAACTGCGCGGTTTCGTCGTGTGTCCGGACGAGCGCGAGGATCGCCGGGTGGGCGCGACTGATCAGATCGTTATGGAGGGCGTAGTCGGAGCCGTAGTAATGCATCTCGCGGCCGAAAAACACGCTCCCGTCCGCATTTGTCTCGAGCCATCCGGCTTCAGTTAGCATGGCGACCAGTTCGTAAATGCTCGAGCGTGGTGCGCCGGTCGCTTCGATCAGTTCGCGCATCGTCATCGGACGGCGCGCGACATGCAACTGCTTGAGAATGCCGATAACGCGGTCAACCCCCCTGGCCCTCAATGATTCTGGTGCAGACATCCCTTCAACTCCGTCGGCGATAGAGATCGCAGTTTATCTTTTGTGTGACGCGAGTTTAGCGCGTAAAGGGCGATGCTTTGCCATCATGCGCCCCGCAGACGCCTGACGCGCTTCATGGGTGCTTAATGGTCGAGCACACGTTGCAGGAACTGCTGCGTGCGTTCGTTTTGCGGCTTCACGAAAATGTGCTCGGGGGCGCCCTGTTCCGCGATTACACCCTTGTCCATGAACACGACGCGATCGGCGGTCTTGCGCGCGAAGCCCATCTCGTGTGTGACAACGACCATGGTCATCCCGTCGCGCGCCAGTCCGCGCATGACTTCGGTCACTTCGCCGACGAGTTCCGGATCGAGGGCAGACGTGGCTTCGTCGAAGAACATGATGCCTGGCTCGACGGCCAACGCTCTTGCGATCGCGACACGCTGCTGTTGGCCGCCGGAGAGCTGGCTGGGGTAGTGCTCGGCCCGATCGGCAAGACCCACCCGGTCGAGCGCGTCCATCGCACGCTTGCGTGCGTCTGCGGCGCTCATCTTGCGTGCCTTGATCAGAGCGAGCGTCACATTGCCAAGCGCGCTCTTGTGCGGAAACAGATTGAATTGCTGGAACACCATGCCGACATGACCTCGGATTTCCTTCGCCCGGCGCGCGTCGTGCATCGGCACTTCGTTGACCCAGACTTCGCCTGTGTCGGCTGTTTCCAGACCGCTCATGATGCGCAGCACCGTGCTCTTGCCAGAGCCCGACGCTCCGATCAGCACGAGTACTTCACCCGAGTGCACATCGAGGTTGATCTCCTTGAGGACCTGTGTAGCGCCGAACGACTTGCTGACGCCAGTGAGGTTGATCACGGGCTTCGACGTAGTGACAGTGGTCATGACAGCAGGCTCCTTCTTCGGTCATGGTGCCGCACCCACTGCGACAGTGGAAAGCACACGATGAAATAAAGCACAGCAACGAGTCCATAGATTTCCACCGGTTTGCCAACCCGGTCGACGATAGCCTGGCCACCATGCATCAATTCCGACATGCCGATCATGCTGACGATCGACGTGTCCTTGATAAGCGATAAATACTGGCCGACGAGCGGCGGCATCACGATCTTTCCGGTCTGCGGCAAGATCACGGAAAAGAACGCCTGGATCTTGCTAAGCCCGAGGATCTGCGACACCTCCCACTGGCCTTTCGGTACCGCTTCAATGCCTGAGCGGAAGACCTCGGAGATATAGGCGCCCTGATAGATGCTCAAGCCCACGACACCCGCTGCGAACACATCGATCGCGTAGCCAAAGTACGACACGCCGAAATAAATAAACATCAGAGTGATCAGCACTGGCGTACCGCGAAACAGCTCGGTATAGAGCCTGGCGATGCGCGGCGTACCCGATGGCCCGAATGAGCGCAATACCGCCGCCAGCAGTCCGATCAGCGTTCCACCAACGATCGACGCTGCGGACAGAAGCAGTGTCGCCAGCAGTCCCTGAAACAGGATCGCCAGGCTGGTCATTAACAATTCTTGCGACATGGCCGGTCTCCGGTTGAGGGCTCAGGTGCGATCGGCCTGTCGTGCGACAAGGAACCACTGGCGCGTGCGTTTCTTCATGACGAGCGGTGGATGAAAGACACGCACGCCGATCTGGCTCGCCAGCCACGACAGCAGGTTGCTCAGGAACAGGTAGGCAATCAGGGTGATAGAGAAGGTCTGGATATAGAGCAGCGTGCGCGCGTTGATCACCGTCGCCGTTCCACTCAACTCCGGCAGCGCGATCGCCGAGAGGAGCGACGTGCCTAGCAACAGCTGAATCAGATTGTTGACGATCGCAGGATAGACGGCGCGCGCCGCCTGCGGCAGAACCACCTCGATGAAGATCTGCGAACGTTCCAGACCGAGGATGGAGGCCGCTTCAAGCTGACCGCGTGGCACCGACTGGATACCGGCACGAAACACTTCCGCCAGATATGCGCCGACATTCACCCCTAACGCGATGACACCTGCCGTGTAGGCATTGAGGGTTAGGCCGAGCGATGGCAACCCGAAGAACACGATGAAGATCTGCAGCAGCACCGGCGTATTGCGGATCGCTTCGATATACACTCGCGCGATCGCCCGCAGCAGCCCGACGCGCGATGCATTCGCGAGTGCGGTGAGCAAGCCGAGCAGCATCGCGAGGACGAAGGCCAGCAGCGTGATCTGGAGCGTCAGCCACGATGCGCGAACGAAATCGCTCCAATAACCTGCAAGGGTCACCCATTCATAGCTCATGGTTCCTCCGTCGGTCGAGCAGTGCGGCGCTAGCGGGGTTTCAGTACTGCGGATTCAGTGGAAAGCGCGGCTCGGCACCAAACCACTTCTTGTATAGCTGCGCGTTCTGCTTCGATGCGTTGACGTTGAACAGGAACAGGTTCAGGTAGTTGAGCCAGACCTGATCTCCTGCCTTCACACCGAACGCGTTGTATTCGAGCGGAACCAGTGCTTCATTGGTGACAGTCAGATCCGGATCGAGCGATGCCTGGTAAGCGAGAAAGTTGTTGTCCTCGATCATCGCATCGGCCTGCCCCTGCTTGACGGCGAGGATTGCAGCCTGCGAGCTGTCGAACTCCTGGATCTTGACCTGCATGTTCAGCGAGCGCACTTCGTCGCCATTCGTCGAGCCCTTGACGGTTGCAATTGTGCGATTCGACATGTCATTGATGGATTTGATGCCGCTGCTCTTCTTGACCAGCAGCGCTTCACTCGCGACCACGTACGGATTCGTGAACGCGATTTCCTTCGCTCGCTCGAGGTTGCGGGTGAAGTTGCAGAACACCACGTCAACCTTGCTGGTTTGCAGATTCGGAATGCGGTTCGCGCTCGTCGTGTTGACGACTTCGAGCTTGACGCCCATCTGCTTCGCCAGTTCTTTTGCCAGGTCGACGTCGTAACCTTCGGGCTGGCCGCCCTTGTCGTAGAAGCCGAACGGTGCAAAGGTCAAACAGTCGCCTACCCGCAGCGTACCGCGCTGCAGAACCTGCTTCAGCGTCGAATCAATCGCAGCACCCTGTTCTGGCGGGGCGACCTTTGTGCAGCCGGCGAGCATCAACAGACCGGCTAAGGCGAACAAACAAGTGAATTTTGCGCTTTCCCTGACAAATTTCATTTTTCAGTCCCGATCTGGTGTGAGAAGTCCGTGCGTGGACGGAAGCGGTGATTAGCATGGCCTTCGCGGGCATGCGTCGATCGACGGCATCGCGAGCTGGCGTTCGATCGTCTGATATATCGGACGTACGTCCAACACAACAGATGGTTGGCAGTGTTTCATGGGAAAAAAATAGTTGCAATGGGGGATACACCGGCGCGACCGGGGCGCTTCGCGAGAAGGGGAAGCAGAATTCTTTCAGTCCGAAAGAATTCATGCGGCTTGTTGAATCTACCCGCAGTCGAGCAGCCCGGTTGTTGATGCCTCTTTGCAAATTCCTCGATCAATATCGAACGCAAATTGATCTTCGGTCCGTTTTTCGCGGCACCGGATGCAAACGAAAGATACGTCGACACGCCCGCAACCAGGAGAAGCCGCAGCGTTGCCGTCCGGCTTACACTCATCGCCGTGTCCCGCGTGGTCGTAGTTGTCCATGACCCGCCACATCTATTCAGGTTCGGAAGCAGACGTTCGGGACGGCAGGTCTGGCGCGGACGGTAAGGTCCAGATTGGCCGAGAACGTGTCGACAGCCGACAACTCGCAGATGACGCTTGGCCCTCAGAAGCCGCCGTTGGTGCAGTGCCGGCTCAAACGGCGGTTGAGGGTCGCGTGCAGCCGATTGCAGCTTGGGGTGACTTCGGTCGCATATGCCTATCGTATAAGGCAGCACGCGGCCAAAAGCGGTCCTTCAACCTCGGTGCCCAAATCGTTCAATCAGATCGCGAAACCACCTAAAGGAATGCAGTATGAATCTCGCGGTACTTCGCGTTGCGGGGAAAAGCGACGCACTAAAAGGCCTTCTCGACATGCTGCGTCGCAAGCCGGACGCCGGGTGGAAAGAAGGCGAATTGAGTTGATACGCTTCGATCGTCGAGCTGACATTCACGAAGCGTTCTTGAAACTCGGCTGCGCCCTCGTCTAGTTGAACATCTTCAGGCGTACCGAGCAGCTTTTTTGAACTGGCCTCTAAGCAAGCACGGCGTGTATCGGCAGGCATTTTGGCGAAATAGCTGAACGGCCGTCAGCCCGCTCACAGCAGCCCCATGGTCGAGCCTTTCAGTGTCGCCGCCGCGCGCGTGGAGCACCCGAGCTTGCGAAACACGCTTTCGACATGGGTGCGCACCGTGCTCGGACTCAGCGCCAGTTCGCGCGCGATCTCCTTGTTGCTCGCACCGTGGCTGATCGCACGCAATACGTCCGTTTCGCGCGCCGACAGACTCACCGCCTGCTGCCGTGAGCGGATGCCCCTACGCGGCTTAGGCTTGGAAACGATCAACGCGTCGACGACATCGCTGTCGAATCGTCCTTGGTCCGCTTCCGCGCGCAACACCTTCTCCGCTTCGTCCGCCGACATTGCATCGCGCCAAGGCCGCGGGGAGCGCAAGGCGACCCATGCCACCGACGCCGCGAGAATACGCGCCTCGAGCGTCAGCGCTTCGCGGCTCGCGCCCCGAAAATACCCAGAGCCATCGAGGCGTTCGTACGCGTAAGAAGCAAGCTCGGCCACGTGCGCGAGCGCCCCGCTTTGCTTGCCCGCGCGCGAAGTCCAATAGGGCACGAGCCGTACCTTCTCCCAAGCGGATGCGGATAGGCGTCCCGTCAATTGCCACAGCGAATTCGGCACCGCGGCGCGCCCTATGCCGTGAATCAGGCCTGCGCAGTAGAGGCGGTCCTGTGCTGGCGAGTCGAGCGCGAGCCGTTCGCAGCACGTGGCAGCGGTCGCCGCGACTGCGCGCGAGAATCCCGTCATCCAAGGCAGCTTGAGATCGATGACGTCGGCGATGAGCTCGGCCGACGTCGTCTGGCGCATCTGCAGCGTCATCAGCTCGTTGTCGGCCTGAGCCGCTTGAGTACGCTCCAGCGCATCCAGCCATTGCGCCCCCTGCGCGATGACGATCGTCGCCAAACGCTCCGGATAGCGCGCGTCGGCGTGGTGGGCGATCGATTTGAGCGCACGCTCGAGTCCGTAGACACGGCTGAATATTTCCAGGTCGCCTGCCAGCCACACCACGAATACGGCATCCGGAACCGCGGCGCCGGCCAGCCGGTCCGGCATGCCGCTGCCGTCCCACTTCTCGAACATGTGCCACAGGGCGGCCTCGGTCTCGCGCTCAAGCCCCATGATCCGAGCGACTTCGCTGGACACCTCGCAATGAATCTGCGTCAGGGGCGTCAGCGCGGCACTCACCCCGCCGAGCGTTTCGAGCGGTCTTGCCCAGTCGGGTCGCACCGCCAGCATGGCCTCTCGCCCCGCGACATCGTCGCCGAGCACATCGGCGAATCCCGACGCATTCGCGGTGCAACCGGACCAGCGCAACAGCGAAGCCTCCACCACCGCGGCGCGGCCGGATTCGTCCAAACCGGACGCGTGCGCCAGCCGGGCCGCGAGCCACGCCGTGCGCAACGAGTGGTCGGTCGGCTGGCCCATGCTGAGGTCGCCGATGAAGGCGAGCGCCTTGACCGCGTCGAAAACACGAATTGCGAAACCGTCGTCCTGCACCTCTGGCTATGCCTCCTCTAATCTGCTCCAAATGGCGTCCATCCAGGATGGGCACGATGCCCATCGCCGGCTTGCGTCGGGGTCGGTCATTTGACCGATACCGTCCGGACAGGCTGCTCGCGACACTATAGGCTCACCCAACACCTTTGAGGAAAAACCCATCATGAACCGTCAGTTGAAGAGATGTCTCGCATCGGCGCTATTGCTCGGCAGCGCATTTTCGCTCAACGCCGCCCATGCCGCCTCGCCGCAGGATCTGAAAGGAACGAACGTCGTCTTGGTGCACGGCGCTTTCGCCGACGGATCGAGCTGGGACAAGGTGATTCCGTTGCTCGAAGCGCGCGGTCTTCATGTGGTTTCGGTTCAGAACCCGCTCAGCTCGCTTGCGGATGACACGGCGGCCACCCAGCGCGCAATCGACCAGCAAACCGGTCCGGTCGTGCTCGTAGGCCATTCGTGGGGCGGCGCCGTGATCACCCAGGCCGGCAACGGCGACAGGGTCAAGGCTCTCGTGTACGTCGCCGCTCTCGTCCCGGATAGCGGCGAATCGGTCAACGACTTGTTCAAAGGCATGCCGGCGACGCCCGGGGCGCGCGAGATTAAGAAAGATTCCGCGAACTTCCTGACGTTGTCCACCAACGGGGTGGTGAACGATTTCGCCCAGGATCTTCCGCCGGCGCAAGCACGCATCCTCGCCGCGACACAGGGCCCCTGGTTCGCGGGCGCCCTGGACGACAAGGTGGGCACTGCGGCGTGGCACAAGAAGCCGTCATGGTACCTGGTCGCCAACGAGGATAGGATGATCGATCCGCACGCCGAGGAAGCGATGGCCAAGCAGATCGGCGCAACGACGACACATGTCGATTCGAGTCACGTCCCGATGTTGAGTCAACCGAAGGCGGTTGCCGACGCGATCATCGCAGCGGCTAGCAAAGTCCAGTAACAGCGGCATCCCCCGGCGTCAGAATAGTTGTCGTGTCGTCGCGGCTTGAACGCGCGTATCTGTCCAAATTTAGGAGAATCAAGATGGTCAGCAAGAACACGATTTGTCTCTGGTACGACGGCGCCGCGTTGGACGCCGCGAAGTTCTACGCCGAGACGTTCCCGGACAGCGCGGTGCGAGCCGTCCATCGCGCGCCTGGCGACTATCCCGCGGGCAAGCAGGGCGATGTCTTGACGGTCGAGTTCACGGTGATGGGTATCCCTTGTCTCGGCCTGAACGGAGGCCCGGCGTTCAAGCACAACGAGGCATTCTCGTTCCAGGTTGCGACCGATGACCAGGCCGAAACGGACCGCTTATGGAACGCGATTGTCGGAAACGGCGGCCAGGAAAGTGCATGCGGCTGGTGCAAAGACAAGTGGGGACTGTCGTGGCAGATCACTCCACGCGCCCTGACGGCCGCGATCGCCGATCCCGATCGAGCGGTAGCCAAGCGCGCGTTCGATGCCATGATGGGGATGGGACAGATCGACATAGCTGCGGTCGAAGCGGCTCGACGCGGCTGACGCTCTCGATGCCGGACCAGCCCGCGTCGCCGCGACTGAGCGTCCGCTTGCGTTGGTCGGGAACGGCTGTCCGGTTTATGCCATTCGGATTGGTCGCTGCTCGGCCAGGGCCATTAAGTCGGCAAGGGCAACTCGCCAAAGTCCGTTATGGAGCAAGTCGAGCGTCTCTTGTGGGGTCGTCCTGAGCCGGTCATCATCGGGCTCAATTCGGCCATCTCCTGCCATTCGCCTAGGTGCTCAGACGGACATTCAAACGTCGGGTGCACTTAGGCAGCGGTCGTTCCCGCCGCGCTAAAGTTCCTCGCGCCCAATACCGGTGGCGTGGGCGTCTTGCCCGGTCTGATCCTGCGGTCGCCGCGTGAATCATTTCCTAAAATGGACGCGACGCCTTCCAGTCACCCGATCAATTCTCAGTAGCCCTTTTGAATTGCCTAATCTATGCCTTGCATGCACTCCTTCGGATCAATGACCCCAAGGCTCTTGACGATCCTGAAACTACCATTTTTTGCCTGGGCAATGTACATATTCATTCGAACGTGATGCTGGCCGGGAACCATTTCAGCTGGACCACCTGGGCCCTCAGCGATCTTTGCGTGGTCTAGTGCCTTAAGGACATCTTCCTGCCTTAGCGAGCCTGCGTCATTCACAGCAGCCTCCCAGAGCCTCAGGCCTCGGTACATGCCTGAACACGCACTGCCAGCAGTGAACTTGGCATTGCCTAGATAGAGCTTGTCGTACTGATCGATCAATGTCCTACTGAAGGAATCGCTGACGTTTTGGTAGTAATCGAGGCAACTGTACAGACCCTCCACGTGTGCGGCTGGCACCAGGTTCAGGAAGTTCTCGTCGAAATACGTGCAGACTATGCATCCACCTCGCTTCGTAAAGCCAGAGTCGTAAAGCTGCTCGAGGAATGGCGTGAGCCCAGGAGGCACGATCGTATTGAATACCACCTGCGCACCGCTGGACGTGATCTTGTCAATAGTCTTGTTGTAGTCAGTGTGATCGAGGGGAAAGTACTCCTCTCCGACTATCGCGCCACCGTTGGCGGTGACAACTTGACGAACCTTCCTATTCATCGTGTGTGGCCAAATATAGTCAGCCGACGGCAAGTAGAATTTCTTCGCACCCGTTTCTTGCATCAACCACGGCATGAAAGGTTCAACCTGCTGCGCTGGCACCGGGCCGGTACAGAAGATGAGCGGGTCACATTCCTGTCCCTCGTATTGCTCTGGGTAAATGTAAAGCTTCTTGCCGTTCACTACAGCGGACCGCTTGATGGCCTGCCTCGTGGAGCTATAAATGCCACCGAAGATCACATCGACTTGATCTTGCAGGACGAGCTTGGCGGCTTTGGCTTCCGCTACGCTATCTGTAGTTGCGCTGTCCTCAAGGTACAGATCTATCTGCCGCCCCAACAAGCCACCCGTTGCATTGATGTCGTTAATTACCATCCTGGCCACATTTGCGTTGGCGATACCCATGAACGAGAGTGCACCCGTCTGGTCCGTGACTACTCCCACCTTGATGGATGATTCGTTCATGGCGTTCTCTCCTCTTGGAACTGGCTATTGGTGAATGAGCGCTGGCTTTCGAACGGTGCACTCGCACATGTGTTGGCGTGGCCTGACATATCTCTCGTCCTTGGGAAGCATGCTCACCCATACCAGCCTGAGCTTCGGTTCCTTGGGATGTCGGCTGTGACGGCGTTCTGTAACGATAGGTGCTCGCCCTCGCACCCAACCAGCATAGGTCAATTCAGGGTTGGCTTCCTCTCCAGCGGACGGGGTTCAATCCACGCGAACCGTCGACACGCGTAAATTTCACCTGAGGTCCGCTATTTCCCTTCGGGTCTAGCCCCACGCGCTGCTCAAACACCGCCGTATCATGCTTCATGACGCGCAGGCGATCCACCCGGGTCGTTCCGGAAAATCGCGGCCTCACCGGACGCCAGCTTGAATATGTTCACTGGATCGACACGGGGATCAACGCAGCCGATAATCAGCGTCTTTCCTGACGGCATCATTCGCCGATTGGGATTGAAGCCGTCGTGGGCGAACTCATCGTTACCGCGCATGAGGGTACCGAGATAGTCCACGATTCCTCCGTTGGTTGAGACAGGAAGGCGTCAGCCTGCTGAGGAAGCCGGGTCGACATCATCGCCTGCACGGCTTTGGGGTCGTCAACAAACGACTGATAGACACTGCGCGACTGCGCGCCGGCGACAATTTCGTCGTTCGTGCCGGCCTGTACGGCATCGAGCACGTCGGAGACGAGTTCCTGCGGCGTCATGCGCGGTTCCGGCATTTTGGCACCCATAGCCGTTTCGGTCTGCACTGCAAGCACGCCGATAACCCGCGTGCCCTGTGCACCGAGTTCAGCGCGAATGCTGCGCGTAAGCGACAGGCCGGCTGCCTTGGACGCCGAATAAGTTGCCGCCCTCGGCAGGCTCACCAGCGAGAGCATCGACAGCATGTTGACCACCGTGCCGCCACCCGCAGCCGCAAGGATCGGTGCGAAAGCGCGCGTCATCGCCAGCATACCGAAATAGTTAACCTCCATCTCGAGGCGCGCAGGGTCCATATCAGACGCAGCAATCGCGCCTTCGAAAGTGGAAATACCAGCGTTGTTGATGAGCAGCGTCGCATCCGTGGCTATACGGGCGGCAGCAACGACCTGGTCGGCTCGGGTCACGTCGAGTTGCAGCGGCACGAGGTGGCTGCCGCCATCGGCCAGCAACGCGCTGAGCGTGGTGGTGTCACGTGCTGCAATGTAGATCTTCGCAGCACCCCGTTTCAACAGGTCTGCAACGAATGCCCGTCCCATCCCGCCATTGGCGCCCGTAACGAGAACGACAGAGTTGGCAATCTCCATGATCATGGTCCTTTTCGTGGAAACGGCCAGCGCATGGCCGGCCCATGCGGTTAGCTGGCGTTAAGTTTGTCGGCATGAAGCTTCGCAAACTCGCCGACGCTCATTGAGCGCCGGCCGGTGAGCATCTCGACGTTGTTGTCGGCACCCGCCATGTAGCCGTTTTGATAGTCAAGCATTGCGCCGCCGAAATGCTGGACGACGTAGTCCGGCACCCCCATCTCCGTAAGCGAGGCTGTGTATTCCTCGATCGGCAGATACTGGAACACGATCTTGCGCCCTAGTGCGTCGCTCAGTTCAGCGGCCATTTGCTCGTGGTCCAGTTCGACGGGGCCCGAGAGGTTGATCGTAGTGCCAATATGGCCTTCCGGGTTTTGCAACAACGCGGCGATGGCACGCCCCTGATCATCGGTCGCGATGGGCGAATGGCGTCCCTTGCCGGCCGGCAAGCGCAGAAGGCCATGTTGCAGATACGGCAGTTGGAACGGATAGAGCAGCCATTCGAGGAACAACGTCGGCCGCAGATGAATCACCGGTACGCCCGACCAGTTGAACACCTCCTCGGCGATGAACGTGTCGCGACAGGAGTCGCTGGAGGAGTGGCGATTAGCGGAACGTTGCGACAGGTTGATCACCGCTTTGGTCCCGGCTTCCCTGGTTGCCTGCGCGAAGTTGACCGTGGCCGTGATAAGCCCTGGCGCAACGGGGTAGACGAAGTAGGCTGCATCGGCACCTTCCAGTGCGGAGCGGATCGAGTTGACATCGGACAGATCACCGATCACCACCTCGGCGCCCTGCGCCGCAATGGCTGCCGAACGTTCGTCGAGCTTGCGCACCATCGCGCGAACATTGAGCCCGAGAGCGATCGCCTTGCGGAAGGCGGCACGGCCCGTATCTCCGGTGGCTCCTGTAATCAGTACTTTCTTTGACATGACGGTAGATCCTTCGAAAAGAGAAATGACATGCTCACAACTGATCTCATTCAGCGTTTCTGTTCGACTTAAATTCGACAGATCACGCTTCTGCGAACTGGTTGAACTAGGGTGGGCGCGGCGTTGGATGGATAATGCGGCTACTCGCGGATCGTCGGTAGCCGGTCAATTCAGATAAGATCAATCTCCGTGCAGCATTAATCGGAGACGGGCGAGCCTTGAAAGACACCCTTACGTTAAAGCTCTGTACGCGCGTCGCCCGGCTCGGCAGCTTCTCCGCTGCGGCGCGTGAATGTGGCCTTGTTCAGTCGCAGGTTTCGCGAGTGATCGCGGAACTGGAGGCGAGCCTGGGTGTCCGGTTGCTTTCGCGCACTACCCGGCGCGTGGTTCCGACTGAGGCGGGACTCGAGTTTCTCGCGCGCGTCGAGCCGGCTCTCCCAGCGATCGAGGATGCCGAAAATAGTGTGCGCGAAACGGGTGAACTGCGCGGGCTACTGCGCATCGGCATGCCTGCAGTAATGGGTATGCGCATCATCATGCCCCGCCTGACGGCCTTCACGAAGCTACATCCCCTGCTCCATATCGAACTGCTACTCGACGACACATGGCAAGACCTGGTTCGTGATGCCGTCGACGTGGGCATCAGGGTAGGCCATCTACCGGATGCGTCAAGGACCGCGAAACTGATCGGAACGATGCACAGGGTTCTGGTTGCTTCGCCACCGACCCGATCGGCAGCGCGTGCTTTCGTCGACCTCATCGCCACCGAACTTCGAAACGACCCATCCCTGGCACCTACGTCGACGTGATCTCTCCCGGTCGAAGACAGGTTGCGCACGATCAGGCTGTCCGGACAGCCATCGATCCATCGCTGCCAATGTCGCCGGCGAATAAAGCATAACGTTCCCAGGTGCGCGGCACCGAATCCTGCGCGGACAAGAATGCCTTGACAATAAGAGCACATGCTCCTATCTTAGCTATAAGAGAGCATATGCTCTCACATTCAAATGGAGCAAAGCTATGAACCAGGCCGAAATACTTGTGAGCGGTGCAACCGGACGGACCGGAGGTATCGCTATTGACGAATTGCTCAAGATGGGCAGACGCGTGCGGGCATATGTGCGCACAGACGACGATCGGGCAGCCGCCCTGAGGCAGCGCGGAGTCGATATCGCCGTCGGGGACTTCACCGACATCAATGACATCCGCGCAGCCATGGAAGGAATCCGATCGGCCTATTTTCTTCATCCGATCGCGCCGGGAATCATCGGAGCTGCCGCCTATTTCGCGCAGGCCGCGAAGGAAGCGGGCGTCACGGCGATCGTCAACATGTCGCAGATTTCCGCGCGCCGGGAGTCGAAGAGCCACGCGGCCCAGGATCACTGGGTTTCGGAGCGGGTCTTTGATTGGTCAGGCGTTCCCACGACGCATCTCCGTCCAACCTTCTTTGCCGACTGGCTCGTCTATCCGCATTTTGCGAAGGAAATCTGGGCCACGAAGAAGATTGAGTTTCCCTTCGGCAACGGCCGTCACGCACCCATCGCCGCTGATGATCAGGGGCGGGTTATCGCCCATGTCCTGGCCAACCCCGAAGGCCACGGGGGCAAGACCTACGCACTCCATGGCCCCGTCGAGATGAACCATACCGAGATCGCCGAAGCGATGAGCGAGGTTCTCGGAGCCCGGATCGAATACGCGCCGACTTCCATCGAAGAGTTCCAGATCAAGATGGAAAACGTTTACAGATTCCCGCCGTTCCTCACGCAGCATCTGGTCGAGGTCGCTCAGAACTACCGTGACGGCGTCTTCTCGGGCACCAACGACGTCATCGAGAAAATTACCGGAAAGCCGCCCCTCTCGGTCCAGCAGTTCGTCGAGCAGAACCGGGCCGTATTCGCGTGAGCGCGGCCTCAAACGAGTCGAGGTTTGAACATGTCACCCATTCAGGATGAGCGTCATCCGTTTCTGGACGATCTGACTGCTGACGCGGAGTTGGTCAGTTCGGTATTGCGCGGCCCCGTCATCGGACGTGACGAAATCCGCGTGGCCGTCGACGCCGTCGGAACCTTCTACGCCTTGCAGACGCCCACGTTTGTCCAGACGGACGGTTCGCGGCTCGTTCTCGAGTACGAGGCCGTTCTGACCAACGGCGAGAACCTGAGCGCGGCCGTTGTAGTCGACCGCAACGCCGACGGATCGGTGCCGCGCGTGAGCGTCCGGATGAGTCCACTTGGCGCCGTGCTGACTCTCGCCGCTCATCTGCGGGAGACACTTTCAAAGCAGTTTCCGGAAAGCCTTTTTCTTTGAACCACGCGCCCGCCGGTCCGCGGCGGATGTTGCCTCACCGGAGGCACGCAGCTTTAAAAAAGGAACATGTCATGGATGTCAAGAACGCCACTGTCTTTATCACCGGCGCCAATCGCGGCCTGGGCCTGGCTTTTGCACGAGAGGCACGGCGGCGCGGGGCGGCGAAGGTATACGCGGGCATGCGTAACACGAGCGGCTTTGAAGAGCCGGGTATCGTGCCCGTCAGGATCGACGTTACGGATACGGCGTCGATCGCCACGGCCGCGGAACTGGCGGCAGACACGACTCTGCTGGTGAACAACGCGGGCATCGCCGCCCTGATCGACGGGCCTCTGGCGGATGACGTCGAAGCGCAATCCGCTCGCATGTTCGATACCAACTACTATGGCGTAGTGCGCGTCACGAAGGCCTTCGAGCCGATATTGGCCGCCAAGCCGGATGCGGCGATCATTAACGTGCTTTCCGACATCGTCTGGCTTCCGCGGCCCTATCTGGCACCGTATGCTGCATCAAAGGCAGCAGCGTGGAGTTATACGAATCAACTTCGCTTTCACCTGCAAGCGCGCGGAGTTCAGGTTCTCGGCCTGCACGTTGGGTTCGTGGACACCGACCTGACCAACGGCATTGACGTACCCAAAGCCAGCCCGGAGGACGTGGTGCGACAGACCTATGACGCACTCACCGCCGGCAAGAGCGAGATTATGGCCGACAAGGGAACAGCGATACTGAAGAGCACGCTTGCCGCTGAGGAACCCGGCTACATCACTCCGCCAGCAGGGCTTTGAACGGTGCAGATCACAAGAGTTGGATTCAGGAGCCAGAGACGAGGCGCGCAGATCACACTGAAACCAGCGCTTTCGGCGTCAGCTTTTTGTTGAAAGAGACCGCCGCACCTTCGCGCGTGCGCGTAGCGTTGTGGCAATCAAAGGAAATAAGGAGTGGAACCAGATGTTGCCGTTCGACCAGCCGCTTGGAATCGATCAATGCAACTGCTTCGCAGTGAGGAAGGCAAGCAGGCAGATTTCCCGCCTCTACGATAGTCATCTCGAACCGGCGGGCCTGCGCATCACGCAATTCCTCACTCTGGCTGCATTGGACGAGGTGGGAAGTGCAGCGGTCAACGCCCTTGCCGAACGGCTCGATATCGAACGGACGGCGATGGGAAAGATGGTCGGCTTCCTTGAACGCGACGGCTTCGTCACGATCAGGCCGTCGCCCACAGACGGCCGAAGCCGCCTCGTTGAGCTTACCGAAGAAGGACAGCGCCTGCACGAAAGAGCGGCGCCGCTCTGGCGGCAGGCGCAGCGGGAGTTCGAGCAACTGAACGGGGTAGAAAATGTCACAGCGTTACGGGAGGGGCTGAGAGGAGTGGTCGTCGGCGACGTGACGGTACGCTCAGCCGGGGACTGAAGCTCCACAAGAATCGCCACGAACGCACGAGACCGCGGCTGCCTGGGCGACAGGACGGTTAAGGCGTCGACAAACACGAATGTGGCAGGACGGATTGAATCCGCAAACCCACAGCGGGCGCACGCAATCGGTAACGGCGATTCGCTGCTCAGAGTCGCCTGCTTTCCTTCCAGCGGCAACAGAACTGCCGTGCAAAACCGTTCCTGGATCTGACGGCGGCAAAGCTGGCTATAGCCGCCATCGGTCGATGGTCGCATCGGCGGCTGCTAGAAGAAGTGCAGGAGCAGCCTGTGCGAAGACCGATGTCCGAAGCCCCCTGATTGTGTTGAAAAAGTCGCCCGTGGTATGGATTGTTGGGTATCCTGGAAGACGTCGATCGGCGGGAGTGATTCGTCATGATGGGTCAACTGGGCAGCGGACAGGACAAGCTTTTCTACTCGTTCAACCTCGATAATCACGTCCCTCGCGAGCACCTGTTGAGAGGCATCGATGACTTCCCGGATCTGCATGATCTACGCCAGCATCTCGCGCCGTTCTAGAGCCCGATGGGACGGCCATCGATTGATCCGGAGCTCATGATCCGCATGTTGATTGTGGGCTACTGTTTCGGCATCCGGTCCGAGCGCAGGCTATGCGAAGAGGTGCATCTGAACCTGGCATATCGATGGTTCTGCCGCCTGGGTCTGGAGGACGCCGTACCCGAACACTCGACATTCTCAAAGAACCGCCACGGTCGCTTCCGCGATAGCGATGTGCTACGCCATGTGTTCGAGTCGGTCTTGTGCCGGTGCATGAGCGAAGGGCTCGTAAAGGGTGAAGGATTCGCGATTGACGCGAGCATCATCAGAGCCGACGCGAGCTCTGCACGCGGTGTTCCGGGTTCTGATCCCATCGACTGGGGATGCGTCAAGGGACAAAGCCGTGCCGTGCGCGAGTATCTGGAAGCATTGGAAGTAGCGAATCCAGCGGGCACCGAAGCGGCGGATACGACAGAGACATTGACGCCGCCAAAGAGGATATCCCTGACGGATCCCGCTGCGAGCTGGACAGCCGCCAAGGGTAGCCCAGCGTTCTTCGCCTACTCGACCAATTATCTGATTGACCTGCAGGCAGGGATCATCGTTGACGTCGAGGCGACGCCCGCGAACCGCTCGCACGTAGTGGAATCAATCAGGACGATGATTGACCGCGTTGAGCGGCGGCATGATCTCAAACCTCGACGTCTTGCAGGCGACACCGCGTATGGCTCAGCAGCGATGCTTGCCTGGATGATCGAAGAGAAGGAAATTGCACCACATGTTCCGGTCTGGGATAAAACGACGCGCAAGGACAATACATTGTCCAGCAGCGAGTTCCAGTGGGATGAACTGGCCAATGAATATCGCTGTCCCACCGGGCACACACTGCGCAGTGATCGGCGCAAATTCAGGAATCCGCGCTCGCGCGTCACGAAGGCTGACACGATCATCTATCGCGCAAGTCAGTTCGACTGCGAGAGCTGTTCGATGAAGGATCGCTGCTGTCCGAATACACCATTCCGCAAGATCGCCCGCAGCATCCATGAAGCTGCGCGTGACGAAACGAGGCGTATTGCGAAGACGCCTGAATACAAGCGATCTTGCCGTGAGCGAAAAAAGGTGGAAATGCTCTTTGCCCATCTCAAACGCATCCTGAAGCTGGACCGTCTGCGCCTGCGGGGTCCAAGCGGTGCCCATGATGAATTCCTGATGGCAGCGACTGCGCAAAACCTGCGAAGAATGGCCAAGCGGTTCACGCCAGAAACCAAGCAGATGAACCAGGCAGTTGCATGACGAGCAACGGGGACCGTTGCCTCGTTCAAGTTCGCTGCGTCGCCGATCGCCACAACCCGAAAATGAGCTGCCAACTCCTCTGTATCCGACCAAAACGCGACTTTTTCAACACAATCATCGAATAGCGACCTTTTGCTTCTGCATAGATTGAAGGCCGCCTACACCTGTTCCGTCGGACAGTCGTGAATCGACACAGCGAAACTGGCACGTTCGATCTCACGCGACGTCCACTACGATTTTCCCGCGTGCAGTGGCGTTCGTGATGGCGTCGTAGGCAAGTTCCGCGGACCGCAGGTCGAACCGGCGAGGATCGAGATTCGGCATGAGCTTGCCGGCTTCGATCAACCGTGTGGCCTCGCGCAGCATCGCTCCGTGATGCGCGCGATGCATGCCCGTCAGGAGCGGATAGAGGGTGAAGACCCCAGAGTACGTCGCTTCTCGAAACGACAGCGGAGCCAGCGCATGCGTACCCCAACCCAACGCGCTGACGACATGGCCAAAATGCTTGACTGCCGCAAACGACGCATCGAGCGATGGGCCGCCGACGGTGTCGACCACGACGTCGAAGCCTGTGTCCTGCGTCAACGATGCGACATACTGCTCGACCGATTGCGACCGGTAGTCGATGGGCGTAGCGCCCAGCCGCGTAACGAGATCGTGGTCGCGTGAACTCGCTGTTGCAAAGACCTGGGCGCCGAGTGCGCGCGCCAGTTGCACCGAGACATGCCCGACACCGCCTGCTCCGCCTTGCACCAGCACAGTTTGGCCCGCTTGCAGATGGGCCCGGTCGACGATGCCGGAATAGGAGGTGATGAACGCGAGGGGCAGCGCCGCGGCTTCACGCATCGATAGATTGGCCGGCTTGATCGCTAGCAGGTCGGCATCGACCGCCGCATACTGGGCCAGCGAGCCCTGAATGCCACCGACGCCGCCCGTCATACCGTAGACCTCGTCGCCGACATTGAAAGCGGTCACGCCGGGCCCGACGGCATCGACTACACCAGCCATATCGATGCCGAGCACCAGCGGCAGCGGATGCTTCGCATGCGTTGCGCTGCCAGCGCGGATCTTGGTATCGAGCGGATTGAGACCGCTTGCGGCAATGCGCACGCGCACCTGGCCGTGTGCGGGCTCGGGCATCGAGATTTCGGTCAATTCGAGCGGGCCGTTGTAGCGATTGAGGACGAGCGCCTGCATGGTCATGATCGTTTCCTATCGGGTTGCTTTCCCGTCGAACGAACGGGTCAATGCGTTCATCATGATTTATGCTAAAACGCATGTAAATCAATGTTTCTGCACGGGAGCCATACAAGAATGAATGACGCCTACCTGGATTGGGGCGATGTCCGGATCTTTCTGGCGATTGCCCGCTGCGGCACGCTGGGGGCAGCAGCGAAGCGCGTGGGCCAGACCCAGCCCACCATGGGGCGCAGGTTGCGTGCACTCGAAGAAGCGCTCGGGCATACGCTGTTCCAGCGCACGAGCGATGGCTTTGTCCTGACGGATGACGGCGCGGCGGTGCTCGCCTATGCCGAGCGAATGGAGGAGGAAGCGCTTGGCTTCACGCGCGCGCTCACCGGGAAAGAGACCCAGTTGACGGGTCTGCTGCGCGTCTCGTCGTCGGACTGGTTCGGCATACACATACTCACGCCGGTGTTCGCGCGCTTTCTGGCGAAGCACCCGGGCATCTCGTTGGAACTCGTCACGGATTCGCGCCTCTACAACCTCGCGCGGCGCGAGGCGGATCTGCTGTTCCGCATCACGCCGTTCGGCGAACCCGACGTCATCCAGCGCAAGCTGATGCGCATCGACTATGCGTTGTACGGGCACGTCGATCTCGTCCCGCCGTCACGCGGGGAGGGTGACGGCTACACGCTGATTAGCATGGACAGCGAGTTCGGCTCGCTGCTCGACGTCGAGTGGGTCATGCGCATGCTGCCCCGGGCCAGGATCGTGTTCGGCAGCAATAATCGTGGAGTACAGGCACGCATGTGTGCTGAAGGATCTGGCTTCGCCGTGCTGCCGTGTCCGCTTGGCGATGCGACGCCGGGCATCCGACGGGTCGATTTAGGCGAAGCGCCGCCGGGTCGCGAAGTCTGGCTTGGCTATCACCGTGATTTACGTCGCGTCGCGCGACTGCGCGCACTTCTGGATGCAACGATCGATGCGCTAGCGAACATTTGAGTGAGGCGGACAATCAGCACCTCCGCGCGGTCTGCGTCCGCTTCGCTGGACCGCCTTTCAAACAAAGCGACCAGGTTTTCGCAGCAATTGTCCCCAGGTGGCGATACGGCTTTGCTCAAGCCGCCGGCCGCGCGAACGGCCGTTGTTGCCAGGAACTGGCCGATTCGTACATGGCAACTCGAAGTGCCGCTTCGGAACGAACGCGGTCCTTCACCGCACTTCTGAGGTCGGCCGCCAGAAGGAGGCGTTCGCGGCATGCCCTCAAATTCGATGACCGGCACCACCACGACGTCTCAGCGTTGGCTCAGATACATCTTCGCTTGCCGTACCTCCGGCCGCACCGTATCGGCGTTTTGCGTGAGCACGACCAGCTTCCCGTAATACGCCTTGGCTTTCTGCTGGTCCTTCGCCATCGCCGCCGCTTTAGCTGCGCCATAGAGGCCGCGCAGGCGGTTGGGGGTCGCTTGCATGGCAGCCTCATAGGCTGTCAGTGCCTCGGCTGGTCGCTTCATCTCGAGCAGCATGTCACCCAGCAGTTCGCGCATCGGGTAGAGCCGGTTTTCCATGGCGACGTGCTTCTCGCTCCCGTCCTCCAGGTTTGCGGCGGCGCGCATGAGCTTCAGTCCCTGTTCATGCTTGCCCTGGGCGCGGGCCGTCCAGGCCGAGGCGGCCAGGATCTGCACCTGGACCTGTTCGGCCCAGTACGGCTGCCTGGCCTGCTCAAGCTTGGTGCGCAATTGCGTGAGCATGTCGATGTTGGGCTGAGCCATGTCGGGTTGATCGCTGCGCGCAGATCCCAGGGCACGGGCGAAATAGGTGATCGCCTGGGCTTGCGGCCAACTGCTGGCGCGTGGCTCTAGCTGGGCAGCCTCCTGCCAGGCGCCGCGCTCAAGCGCATAGCGTGCCGGAATGGCGGCTAGGCCCGTATCGGTTCCCAGCCGGTCGAAGGGAAACTTCGTGGCCGCATTGGCCTCATCGCGCACCTGTTTGGCATGCGCGTCCTGGCCCATCTGCAAATACGCGTATTCCATGAAATCCCATGAATGGGGTGCGGATGCGTGGGTTGCGCCCGGCCAGCTCCTGGCGGCTTCGTCCTTCATCACCGCCAGTGCGGCCTGGTTCGATTTGACCGAGTCCTCCCACATGCCGAGCATCGAGTAGATGTGCGAGGGCATGTGCAGCGCGTGCGGCGCCGCGGGTGCGATCTGGGCGTAAAGATTGGCGAACGGTAATCCGCGCCGCGCGAGCGGCGCATAGTCGTAGCTGTGGATCAGGTAATGAGCGACGCCCGGATGGTCGGGCTGCTCCCGGTAGATTTTCTCCAGAATCGCCGCGGCCTTGAGCTGCATGGCGTAGGTTTTGTCGCTGGCCTGCGCGGCCTCGTTGAGCGCGAGGGCATAGAAAATTGCCGCCTCCGAATCATCGGGGTACTTCTGCATCAATCGTTCCATCGCCTGCTCGTAGGCGAGGGTGCGCTGGTCCTGGGGGACCGTGTCGTAGTCTTTAAAAAACACCTCGGCAGCCAGCAGCCAGTCGCGTTCCCGCTCGGTCTTGGGACCCAGGGCCAGGCCCTTTTGCACCGCGTCCAGACCGCGTTTAAGCGCCGCCTCGTCGAACGGACTGACCAGTGGATTGGGGCGCTGGGCAATGGCTAGCCCCCAGTAAGCGATGGCGCACTGCGGATCGATCTGCGTGACGGCTTCGAACGCTTTGAGCGTCGCCGGATAAAAGAACGAATGCAGCATCGCCAGGGCTTTGTCGAACTGGGCCTGTGCAGCGGGACTGCAAGAGGTTGGGAACTTCACCGTGCCGAGCTTCGCGGTACCCGGCTCTCCATGGGCATGTTCTTCTTCCTGGCCAAGGGCGGGGCTGACAGCAAGGATCGCGATGACACTGGCGACGACAAGGCACTTGTTCTTCATGAGATGCCTCCAATAAACCACGGTACCGCTGGAGACGGCATCAGTCGCAATGGTCGAACCGCGTTGTGATTTCTGGTCGCAGCCGCTACCTCTTCGGCGAACCATTTTTGGCGGAGGGATTTCGTCTGACGCTGGATTGGGGATGCGAAGAGGGATGCGTAGATAGTTCCTTCACTCTAGTAACGGCGACGGCGGCGTAACAAGATGAAAAAACCCTGATCACGGAGGGACGTCGTCCCCCCGGCATTCAAGCCGCGGGAGATCTCGGCCATCCGGGTTCGAATGCAGATTGAACTCCCTGCCTCGCTCCTTTTCTACGGGCGCTAGGCTGCTACCGATTTTGTGGACGCTGCGATTGAATGACGGCTGTTGCAGGCGGCGACTGACGGCACCAGGATTTTGGACCGCTTCCCAGGTTTACTACGACGGCACAGTTGCTACACTTGGTAAGGGTCGCGGATATCAGGTGTGCGCGGCCTTCTCAATTAGTTGCACGCACTACACGCTGTCGGAAAGAGCAGCTAGAAGCTGCAGACATTGGTTGCGCGGCGTGCTTGTCTCGTTGGTCCATTAAACAGGAGGATCCAATCATGCAAACTGTTATAAGGAGATATTCCGGAAAGGGTGCAAAGGAGTTATTCGATCTGCTGGAGAAGCGCACGGCTGACGTCGAAGAACTGATGCGTTCGGTCAAAGGCTTTGTCGGCTACACCCTCGCACGCAGCGACGATGGCGGATTCTCGGTGACTGTTTGCCAGGACAAGGCCGGCATCGATGAAAGCGTGCAGAAGGCGAAGGACTGGATCGCGAAAAACGCCGGAAACACGGGCGCGGCCGCGCCGGAAGTATCGGAGGGATCAGTCCTCATTCACCTGAAGTAACTTTGCCTTGCGACTAGCCAAACGAATTGCGCCCGTTCGGTGATCTTCTCATCACGATGCAAGGGCGCGCCGCAAGGTTGGGTCCATGAGTTGATAAAGCGGCGCAATCACAACGTGGCGCAATCGAGCCTATTCGTGTCTTTGAGGGAAGTGCCGATGACTACGTCGCTGCTTGTCGCGCATATGTCGCCCGAGTCAGGGCAAGTGGTAAAGATATTCAAATATCCAAACGCGGGCCATTTGTTTGATTGGCGAGCGCTGAAGCAACCGATGCCACTTCCCCAAGCACAGTCGACCCGGAACTGCCAGTTAGAAGAAATAGAGGGAGGCAAGATCATCAATGCGAAAACGAAACAACCCTTCTCGTACGGTGATGCGTGTGTCGAACGTGGATATACCCTGGCCTACAACGAGAACGCATCCTCCGAGGTTAGGAAGGCGTGGACCGCTCACTCCGGCTTGCGTGATTTCCTAAACGCGCTGTGCAACTCGTCGGGCGAGACCGCGCGCCTCCCGGGGCCGCCCACGGACCGGCCTCGTTTGGGATCGAGCCAAGGCGGAACAGACGGTGCCGGCTGTCCGCCTTGACCCAGAAACGGTGCGGCGCGTTTACGACAGACTACTTGGCCGGCATGGGCGCAAGTGCCTCATGCGTCCCCGCGGCGCGCTGCGGTGCCTTGTGAACCATCGTGTACGCATAGTCCACGCCCATGCCGTACGCGCCGGAATGCTCCCTGACGATGTCCATCACCGCGTCGTATGTATCCCTGCGCGCCCAGTCGCGTTGCCATTCCAGCATCACCGGCTGCCACGTCATCGGTATGACGCCCGCCTGGATCATGCGCTGCATCGCATAGTCGTGTGCCTCTTTCGAGGTACCGCCGGACGCGTCGGCCACCATATAGATTTCGTAGCCGCCTTCGTTCATTGCGCACAACGCGAAGGTGATGTTGCAGACCTCAGTCCACAGGCCCGAGACCACGACCTTCTTGCGTCCGTTCGCGGCCAGCGCGTCACGTACTTTCTGGTCATCCCACGAATTCATTGACGTGCGCTCGAGCAGCTTCTGCCCCGGGAACACATCGAGCAGCTCCGGATAGGTGAAGCCGGAGAAGCTTTCGCTTTCCACAGTCGTAATGATGGTGGGGATCTTGAAGACCTTGGCCGCCTTCGCAAGGCCTACGACATTGTTCTTTAGCACCTGGCGGTCGATCGACTGGACGCCGAACGCCATCTGCGGTTGCTGGTCGATAAATATGAGCTGACAGTTGTCGGGTGTCAGCACTTCAAGCTTGGAGTTGCTCATGGTTTGATCCATCCAGTCAGTCGGTGAGTCGGACGTCTTCAAACGATCGGACATCCGATCATGAACGGCACCTCGAATGAAGTGCCACGGGTAATGAACTCATTAGCGAGAAACCACGAATGTTGCACTGCGCGAATCGAGTCGACAGGATCGGCGTGAGCGAATGCTGTCGGCGGAACGGCCCGACTACCAAGAAGCCTAGAAATCCGACAGTGAAAAATCAAGACGGGATCGCGCAGGTGATGTCGCTCTTCGTCCGGCCTGCTGCCAGCGCACGTCAGCATCGAGCCGTCTCAGGGATTCGCAGCCTTCTGCAGACAAATATCGCATCCGCAAACAACCCAAACTGCTGGCGATACCGTCCCAAATGAACTACTTTTTGTTCATGCTAACGGGGCGTGCTGCGGACTCAGGGTCATGGCGTTGCGCCCACCACCGCGTCCATCTGGCAGCCACCTTCTCCTGATTTTCAAACCCTTCACAGGAGCATCGCCAAGGAGGCAAGCCGATGAAGCTCTATCTCTTTTCACTGCTCGCCGGTCTGCTGGTCGGCGTGATCTACAGCCTGCTTCATGTGCGCTCGCCGGCGCCGCCGCTCGTCGCGCTGGTCGGACTGCTTGGCATTCTGGCCGGCGAGCAGATCGTTCCCGTCGCGAAGCAAATGCTCGCGGGATCGGGTCTTCACACGGCGTGGAGTGAGTCGAAGTGCAACCAGCACATGTTCGGTACCTTGCCTGGGCGTCAGGCGGGCGATACCAAGCTTGCGGCCACGGCGAAATCACCGGAGAAGCATTCATGAACCAGCAAGTGGACATTCCCGATCTGATTCTTCATAACGGCCGCCTGACGACGCTCGACCGCAGCAATCCTCAGGCGAGCGCGGTTGCAATACGGCAAGGCGTGTTCACCGCGGTCGGCAGCGAGGCGGACGTCATGCCGCTCGCTGGCGGCAGTACCCAGGTGATCGACCTGCGAGGACTGCGGGTGCTACCCGGTCTCATCGACAACCATCTCCACATCATCCGCGGCGGCCTGAATTACAACATGGAGCTGCGCTGGGACGGCGTGCGCTCGCTCGCCGACGCGATGACCATGCTGAAGCACCAGGTGGCGATCACCCCTGCGCCGCAATGGGTGCGGGTGGTGGGAGGCTTCACGGAGCATCAGTTCGCGGAAAAGCGCCTGCCCACGATCGACGAAATCAACGCTATTGCACCCGACACACCGGTGTTCATTCTGCATTTGTACGACCGCGCGATCCTCAACGCTGCGGCACTGCGCGTGGTGGGCTACACGAAGGACACACCCGAGCCCACGGGAGGCGAAATCGTGCGCGACCGGGCTGGTAACCCGACGGGCCTGCTGCTCGCCAAACCGAACGCTGCGATTCTGTACGCCACGCTTGCGAAGGGGCCGAAGCTTCCGTTCGAGTACCAGCTCAATTCCACGCGCCATTTCATGCGGGAGCTGAACCGTCTGGGCGTGACCGGCGCGATCGACGCCGGCGGCGGCTTCCAGAATTACCCCGACGACTATGCAGTCATCCAGAAGCTGTCCGATGCTGGGCAGCTCACTATCCGGCTCGCCTACAACCTGTTTACACAGAAACCGAAGGGGGAAAAGGAAGACTTCCTGAACTGGACGAAGACGTCGACCTACAAGCAGGGCAACGATTACTTCAGGCATAACGGTGCGGGTGAGATGCTGGTGTTCTCGGCCGCCGACTTCGAGGACTTCCGCGTGCCGCGTCCGGACATGCCCGTTGAAATGGAAGGCGAACTGGAAGAAGTCGTACGCCTGCTCGCGCAGAACCGCTGGCCGTGGCGTATGCACGCCACCTACGGCGAAACTATCAGCCGCGCGCTCGACGTATTCGAACGTGTGAACCGTGACATCCCGCTCAAGGGTCTGAACTGGTTTTTCGATCACGCGGAAACCATCACGGACAGCTCGATCGATCGGATCGCCGCCCTTGGCGGCGGCATCGCCATCCAGCATCGCATGGCCTATCAGGGCGAATACTTTGTCGAACGTTACGGTATGCCGGCGGCAGAGGATACGCCCCCATTCGTGCGCATGCTCGAAAAGGGTGTGAAGGTGTCGGCCGGCACCGATGCGACGCGTGTTGCTTCATACAACCCGTGGGTAGCGCTCGCCTGGCTTGTAACGGGCCGGACCGTGGCAGGCATGCGGCTCTATCCGCAACGTAACTGCCTTGACCGTGAAACTGCCCTACGCATGTGGACGGAGAACGTCACCTGGTTTTCGAACGAGGAAGGCAGGAAGGGGCGAATCGAAGCCGGGCAGTTCGCCGACCTGATCGTACCGGACCGCGACTACATGTCGTGCCCCGAGACGGACATCCCCGATACGACGTCGCTGATGACGCTGGTGGGCGGCAAGATCGTGTTTGCTGCCGGTCCCTTTGCCGAGTTTGACTCACCGGTACCGCCTGCCATGCCCGACTGGTCGCCGGTGCGCAAGTACGGCGGCTATGCCGGCTGGGGCGCGGCGCAAGGCAGCAATGGCGCGCCCCTGCAGCGCGCTGCAACACAGTCGTGCGGCTGTGCGAGCGCGTGTAGCGTGCACGGCCATGCACACGGGCGTGCGTGGTCGCGCAATATTCCGGCATCGGATCTGAAGAGCTTCTGGGGTGCGCTCGGTTGTTCATGCTGGGCGGTGTGATATGGCGCGCGACGACGAGGTACAGACACGGCGTTCGGGCTCGGCCTTCGTCGAATGGGCGCGCTCGCTGATGAGCGCGCCCGCTGTGAGATGGATCGCGTTGCTCGGGCTTTGCTCGGCGTATCTGCAGGGCGGTCTCGCGAAAGCCATGGATTTCAGCGGCGCGGTGGCGGAGATGGCTCATGCCGGACTCGAGCCCGCCGCGCCGATGGCGATTGCGACAATCGCGCTGGAGCTGGCGGCGCCAATCGCCATCCTCACGGGCCGTTATCGCTGGCTTGGTGCGCTCGCGCTCGCTGCTTTCACACTGATGGCGACGTTCCTCGTCAACCGTTTCTGGGAAATGGCGCCACCCAATCGCATGCCGACTGCCAATGCCTTTTTCGAGCATCTCGGTCTGGTGGGAGGATTCCTGCTGGTCGCATGGCACGACGTTGCAGACAAACGTGCCCGTTAGTCGGACGCGCGGCGAGACTGATGCTTGGTTGGCGAAGAATGACTACGCACCTGAACTCGCTATTGCTGTTATGACTGACGTCAGTCCTCCCCACGTTCTCGTGGTTGATGACAACGCGGCCATTCGCGAACTGATGTGCTTGGCACACCGCAACTGACATCGGACGTGCGCGCGATCATCATCAAGGGCGTCCACGAGGAGGTTCAGGCGCGCTCCATACAGGAGCCGGCGACTCATCGCGATGAGGTTCTGATGGGGCGGCTTCGGCTGCGAGACAAGGAGCGCTGACTTTCGCTGAAGGGCGCCGCGAAACTCGCGAATCACGGCGTTTGTTAGGGGCGAAAACGACGGGCATGCGTCTTTTGCATCGGCCACGGCCGAGTGCAGGCGGCGGACACCGTCGCGTGCATGACCTTTACGTCTTGGAAGCGATCCGGGAAGGGTAAGACGACACCTTCGAACCGAGTGCTTTTGCGTTTTCACCCGCCCTCGGCCATACGCGGCCGGTCGACATACGTCCTTAAACTGTTGACAATCGCTGACCCAAGCGGGAGCAGCCGCTGGTTAAACTACGGTTTCCAAGCAGTGGTGTGACAGACGTTGAATGGCCTGCGCCACACGAACTCGGCGACCGGAAGTTCGCCTGCCCATGAAACGAAAGGAGAGACCTCATGCCAAGGGTTGAGCGAGCGCGACTGGCTCTGCTTATCGACTCTGTCTGGCGCATGGTGCTTTGGCTCGGATTTCGGCTCGCTCGCGCCTGGTGGCACCTTCGACGGCCTCGCCATGAGGGCGCGCTAGTAGCGATCTACGTCGGGCGGGCGCTGTTGCTGGTGAAGTCATCGTACCGGGCCGAGTGGGGTCTTCCCGGCGGTAGTATCCGGCCCGGTGAGACGCCTGACTTGGCGGCGCAGCGCGAAATGGAGGAGGAGATTGGTCTCTCGTCGTACCCATTACGCCCCGCGGGCAGCGTCTGCGGCATCTGGGACGGGCGAAGAGACCGGGTGCATTTCTTTGAATTGCACCTCGATTGCATACCCGAGCTGCGCCTTGATAATCGTGAGATCATCGCCGCGCATCTGGCATCGCCGGAGGAATTGCATGGCATCGCGCTGACAAAGGCGGTCGCCGCGTATCTCGGTAGAGATCGCTGCTGATTCAAGCGGTGACCAACGTAATCGAAAAGCTGTCCCAACCTTTCGCGCCAACGGGTTGTATTGCGGTGCTATCGAGGCGTGGATCGAAGCTGGCCAGTTCGAAATACTTTCTGATGCCGGTAACGTCCGGATCGCTGATGTTTTCATCGGCTATCGATTCGGCGAATATGACGTGCGGGCGAAAATCTGTTCGACTCACCAGCGCACCATCGAAAGCGTGCCGGTCTACTTGTCCACATCCAGCAGCGCCTCGGCGGTGATAACGGTACAGTATTCCGGGTCCAGATTGGCAAGCGACATCGCGTGCACGTCTTCCGCGCTTCTCAGGTTGCCGTTCCAGTCCTTTCGATCAAACGTGAAGCAACAATCGGCCGCGAGGAAGGTCGCGAAGCCAAGGTTGCCGGCCATACGAACGGTCGCCTCGACGGAATTGTTGGTGATGACGCCGACGACTACCAGCGTGTCATGGCCTTGCACGCGGAGTCGCCCTTCCAGATTCGTACCTATAAAGGCATTGTTGGTCTGTTTCGGGATGACCGGCTCGCCGGCGGCCGGAGCGGCCTCCGACTTGAAGTCGTGTCCGGCTTGGCCCGGCCGGTAATGCGAGCCGGGTTCCGTCGAATCGTGCCGAATGTGCCACACCGGCCAGCCGTTACTGCGCCAGTGAGCGAGCAAACGTGCAATTTGCGTTTCGGCAAGCGGGTTGTTTCTCTTCCCCCAGCTTGGATGGTCGATCGCTTTCTGAAGATCCACCAGCAAAAGGACGGCACCGGCAGGGGGGAGCAAGGAAGCCATTTTGTGATCGTGCGTGAGTGAACTTGGTCGCGAAGCGATTCGCTTGAGGACTTTACCCCAAGTCTGCTGCGAGCTCGGGAGTAGCGGCTTGTGATCGGCTCGGTCCGGGCATGAAGGGTCATTCGCACGCACCGTCGCCCAGACATTCAGGCGTCGGTCCCACTCAGGGAACGGCCATTCGATTCGCAATGTTGAGGTGTTGCCTGTCGGCCGGAGCCGTCATTCAAGTATCCAGGCTGGTGTGTCGGTTATCGGCTACTGATCGGTCGTTCGTCACTCAGGAACTGCAGCGGTAGAACCGCGTTGCATCCGCGCATGCGAAGCGTCAGAATGGACGTTCTCCACCTGTGAATACAGGAGGATGTATGCGCATCCTGGTGGTCGGGGCGACAGGGCTCCTCGGTAAAGAAATCGTCGGTTTGCTGTCGTCCGATCACGACGTGATCGGCGCGAGCCGCAAAGGGTCGGCCATCGCCGTCGACATCTCGCGCAAGGAATCGGTGGTCGCGATGTACATGCAGGCGCAGCCGCTGGATGCGGTGGTGTGCGTCGCCGGCACTGCAAGATTTGCGCCGCTCGACACGCTCGCAGACGATGACTTCGCGTTCAGCCTCGCGAACAAGCTGATGGGCCAGGTGAATCTGGTTCGCTGCGGCATATCGAGCATCAAACAGGGCGGCTCGATCACGTTGACGAGCGGTGTGCTCGCGCATCACCCGATCGCGGGCAGCGCAGTGGTGAGCATCGTCAATGCCGGTGTGGAAGCGTTCGCCCACGCTGCGGCGCTCGAACTGAAAGACAGGCTGCGCGTGAATGTCGTGAGTCCGGGCTGGGTGGCCGAAACGCTTGAGGCAATGGGGCGCAATCCGAATGACGGCGTGCGCGCGTCGGTCGTCGCACATGCGTTTCGCAAGTGCGTGGAAGAAGACATCACCGGGCAGGTCGTGTCGGCAACTCATTGACGCGCACCATGACAGATTGCCTCTTTGCGGCGCCCGATCTCATCGCGGATGCCCAAGCCCGATTCGACGCGCTGACGAATTACGAGGTGACGGTCCGGTCGACACCGTCCGCAGGCGTTCCGGTCGAAGTTCGCTATTGCTACCGCAAGCCGGGATTCATCCGGATGGACTTCATCCGCCCGCATGCCGGCGCCGTCCTCGCCTACAATCCGGAGACGGACAAGGTGACGCTCTGGCCATTCGGCTTTCATACGTTCCCACGGCTTGCGCTCGCACCCGACAATCCATTGATCCAAGGCCCGAACGCTCACCGTATCGATCGCTCCGATATCGGCGCCCTGCTGGGGCATGTCCGTGAACTTCAGCGCCATGGCGAGACGCAAATCGCGGGCCAAGAGGCGGTTGGCTCGCGCCACGCCGTACATCTGGTCATCTCGGGCGCGCCGGAGCACGACGCGGCCGGCGATGGCTGCTATCAGCTGTGGCTCGACGTGATGACTGGTCTGCCGATCAAGGTGATCAGCGCAGACGGGCGCGGCGAACTGATCGAAACCGTGCTGATGGAAGACCTTCGCGTCGATGTACCTGAAATCGAGCCGTTTCTATAACCCTTCCGCATGCTGACCGCGTCACGCAACACCGTTCGCGACCGTCGGCTTCCTGCCGGTCAGCCTTCCTGAGGTTTCTCGTCAAGGTTGCTCGCGACCCCGGCCTTCTTGTGCGACCCGTCGCAGAACGGTTTGTTGTTTGCGTGACCGCATCGGCATAGCCAGACTTCATCCTTGCTCACCTCGATAGGCTTACCGCCCTGAGTGGTGATCCTAAATTCACCCTGGATGCGGTATGGGCCGTCATTGATCGGCGTGACGATAGCAGTTGGCATTTGCGTCTCCCATGGCTTTGAACCGGGGACCGCGCAGCATTATTGCAAACGGGTTGTTGCTGTCGTAGAGCATGGCGGTTCGTTAGAGGTCAGTTGTGTGAGGTTGGCGATGAGATCAGCACGATTATCGGCTGACGTCTGGACGAACTTCAACTCCTGGACAAGGCGAGGCTGAAATCCGCGAGGCGTGGCGACGGCCGGGGAGAATCGTCGCGCTGTGGCGATCACCGCCCGGTCAGCATCCGGAGGATTTTCTGTACGATACGCTCATGCTGCTCAAGCGCCTCATCGAGCGTACCTGCTCCATAGCTCTTGTTGTCTCGCGCTTGCATTCCGGCGATGCGCGTCACGAACAACAGGGCCTCCCCGGTACTCGTTTTGGAAACGCCGCGGAAGCGGGTCGTGACCGTCACACCGAATTCTTCCAGCAATGTGCGGCGGAAGATCAGTTCGTTCTCGGACATCCAGCGCGACCACTCGCTGCTGTCGAACACCTCGACAGGCCTGTTCTTCTCATCGAGGACGTAGAATTGTTCCCGCCTAGGCGGGACAGTGCGGGATTTCATATTTCAATGGGAAGGCGCGAGCAGGAAGCCGATCGCCTCTTGCCACCAGGTTTCGTCGACGCGGCCAATCCAGTCGTTATGTTCAGCCGCCTTCACCACCATCAGTTGTCTCGGTGCGGCCAGCGAGTTGTAGAGCGCTTCGCCGAACTGCGGGGGGACTATGCTGTCGCGTTCCGCAATCACGACGAGAACAGGGCGGCCGAACGACGCCAGGTGGCTCACGCTGTCGTATCGGTCGCGCAGCAGCCACTTCACGGGCAGCCACGGATAGTAGTAAGCGGCGACGTGCTCGAGTCGATCCCATGGCGTGATGAGCAGCAAGCCCGCGGTCTTGTCGCGTTCACGCGAGCCGGCCGAGGCCACCACGCCGGACCCGAGCGATTCACCGATGAGCAGCAGCGGCGCGCCATAGAGGCGATGCGCCAGAGCGATGGTCTGTTGGGCATCAGCGACCAGACTCTCTTCGCCCGGTGTGCCGTCGCGCGGCCCGTAGCCTGGATATTCGGCGAGGATCACGCGCAGCCCGAGCCGGGTGAGCGCTGCGGCGTAGAACGAACGGTGCCCGGCATGCCCCGCATTGCCATGAAAGACAATGACCGTGGCGCGCGCAGATCCGGCCGGCTCGGCCACGAGGCCCCGAAACGCCTCAGGTGTCGGCCAGGCGCGAAGTCCGTCGGACGCGAGGTCCTCGATTGCGGCCTTCTCAGGGAAGTAGATAAAACGATCCTGCAAGATGGCGACTCCTGCGAACACGGTCAGACACGCGACGGTGAGACGCAGCATCAACCCGGTGAATTTCATCGCCTCGAGCCCGATCCATCAATCTCCGCTACAGTGCCGCGATGAACTCGTTCCACGGCGTCGCTTGGAGGGTCTCGGTGGCGGCGTGTCCGTAGCCTCGGATGATCAATGCCGCCAGTTCGAGCTGTTTCAGATCGTTCGATTCAACAACGTCCACGACGTCGAAGCGCCCGAGTGTCAGATAGCTGTCCTTCCAGGTGACGGCAGGGCATGCGGCCCTGATCTTCTCGGCCACTGTGGCGGCGAGTTGCTTCAGGTCCTCGGGATCCTTGAACGCGTCAGGAGCGAGACGACTGAGGATGACGTACGTAGCCATGACATACCTCCGTGCAAAAAATTGCTCCGCAAGCGGGCACGGCAGTCACGCCGAAGCAAACGGCCGCGTGTCAAGCGGATGTGTTGCTGCGCGTCTTGGTGGCGCCGAAGTGCAAATAGCCCCGGCGGGTTGGACCGGGGCCGTCAGGTAGGTCAGTGCAGTTGTCGCTTCAGGTCAGAAAGTTCCGAATGCATCGAACTGACTGCATTCGTGATCCTGGCATCGAGACCGCCGGCCTGTTGGCAAGCGCGCTCTGCACGATCACCGATCCGTTCGAGATCATCGACCCATTGCCGGATTCGACCCTCATCCCTGGACGACATGACCTTCTTTGCCGATTTGCATTCGTTATCGAGCTCGTCCACCCACTTCATCAAGTCCTTTGGAATCGTCGCGACGGCATGGCAGGTCCGTGATGCCTCGCTGACGGTTTGCTGCAGATGAGTAAAGCGCTTTTGGATTTCGCTGGCTTGCAACATGATGCCCCCTTTCTTGAACATCAGTTCCAGATGAATTCGGGCAGCAGGTAACGGCGTGTTGCCCGTGCCATGGCCATTCGCCTGCTTCAATCGGCTGCCAGCGACGTTGCATTGCGTCAAAGCAGCACCCGAGCACGCGAAAGACGCTTTTCTAGTGTAGGCCATCGTCGCGCGTCTGCTCCGATGTGTCCCCGAAGCCAGCGCGTAGGGCTTAGCTACTGCGCAATCGTGCCATCGGGATATCGGGATCTCGGATATGCAACACCGTGGTCAACCCGCGTACGGGCCAGCACACGGCGGTTCGACAAGGATTGCGAAATTTGGGTAGCGGTGGCGGACGGTTGAAGTGTGGACTGAAGCGGCACGGCGTCGGATCAGATCGACCCCCGTCGATCCCTCGACCACCGGGTTGAACGTGACCGTCACGATCGCAGTCATCGTTCACCCCGGACACATTTGCCCGCGTCTTGCGACCATGCGTGGACTACAGCGCCGGAATCACGCTCGGAAGCTCAAGATGGGACTCCACGCGCTTGACACCCGGCACGCCCTCGGCCGCAATGTGGATGGCGCGCTTTTCCTCTTCGGATTCGATCACGCCCCACAGATGCGCGACACCGTCCTTGACGAGCACGCCCTGTTTCGGCAACCCCCAGCGCTGCCCGTGCATGTTCAGGACTATCGCGTCGCGCAGGCTCGCATCATCGTGCGAAACCGAATCCACGGCCGGAGCGACGCTCGCGAGTGCGCGGATCAGATTCGAACGGCTGACGATTCCGACTAGCTTGCTGTCCTTCAATACCGGCACGCTTTTGAGATGCCGGCGCTCCATGAGGTCTGCGATCTGATCGAGCCGCATGTCCTCGGAAATGGAAATCACCTGGTCGCACATCACGTCGCCGACGACCTGCCCATGCTCCTTCACATACATCGCGGCTTGCTCGCGAGGCGACGACAGCAGAAATTCAAGCCACCACCGGCGCTTCCCATGGACAGTGCCGTTCTCCACGCGATGCAGCAGATCGCCCTCGCCGACAATGCCAACGACCTGTCCGTTCGCATCGACGACCGGCATGCCGCTGATACGGTTGTCGACAAACAGTCGTGCCGCCTCGTGTATCGTCATGTCCGGTGTGGCGGTGATGACGGACGTAGTCATAATGTCGAGTGCGCGCATGGTCGCTCCTCCCGCGTGTTCGCGACGGGTCCCCATCTGTTGCTCCCGTCGCACGATTTCGGCAAACGCACCGGCGACAAAGCGCGCGGCGCTGGGGCGCCGTCAGAATTGCGTCATTCCTCCTTGACCGGCTCGCCGTGCGACCTGCAGACACGTTCCACCAGCGCATCCACAAACGTAAGCCACTTCGCGTAATCGCGGCATGAATAGAAAAACACGAACGATGCGATTCCCCATCCGTGAAGCATACATCTGAAAGCGACAGCACATCTGTCTACTCGAATCGTGAAGGGCTCTCAAAAGCCCGGCGGCGGCGATCGGGTTACGCGGACCATGCTTGTCACGCTCTTCGGCGAGCCGCCCGTGGCGACCTGGCTGACTTGCCCGTTGGGCAGGTTCTGCACCCAATACGCTTCTATCTTCCCGACCAGATCCGGCGGCGGGGTGCCGTAATTTTCAGCGGCTGCCTCTTCCCGGCCCTCATGGAGAGCCCACTGGAAGAACGCTAGCGCAGCGGTCGAGTCAGCCTTGTTGTCGGCTTTCAGCAAGATGAATACGACGCCGGGAATCGGCCAGGCCCGGTCGCCCGGAGGATTGGTGACGACCTGGTAGAAATCATCCGCACGGTCCGAAGCCACTGTTTCCACCGCAGCCTTGAAACTCGCGGCCGATGGCTCGACAAATGCGCCAGTTTTATTCTGAACGGTCGCATAGGCGACGGGCGCCGGGCCCGTGTAGGCCAGTTCGACATAGCCGATCGCGCCCGCGATCCGCTTGACGTAGGTGGCGACGAGCTGGCTACCCGTGGCGTTGAGCCCCACGGGCCATTTGACCGTCAGGCCGCTGCCCACCTGCTCGCGCCATTGCGCACTCACGGCGCACAGGTAGTTCGTCCAGTTGAAGGTCGACCCGGACCGGTCACCGCGATGAACCACGACGATTTTCAGATCAGGAAGCGCGAGCCCGGGATTGACCGCCTTGATGGCCGGGTCGTTCCATTCGGTGATCTTGCCCAGGTAGATGTCCGCCAGCAGCGCACCCGTCAAGCGAAGCTGTCCCGGCGCAATGCCTTCGAGGTGGACCACCGGCACGAGGCCACCGGCCGCCACCGGAAACTGGATGAGTCCCGATGCGCGCAATTCGTCTGATTTCAGCGGCATGTCCGAGGCACTAAAGCTCACCGTAGCCGCTTTCAACTGATCAATGCCATTCCCGGAGCCAATGGCATGAAAAATCACCTGCTGGCCGGTTTTGTCGTAATAGGTCGCGGCCCACTTCTGCACCAGGGGATCGAAGAAGCTCGAGCCGGCCCCCGTGATACCTCCTGCCGCCTGCGCTGTCACCGCATGGCACGCGACGAGGCACGTAACCGCAATCCACCGAAACGCCGGCCACAGGTCGCGGGCCGTTCCGGGAATGAGTGCGGAGAACACAACGACAACGGTTCGCTGGAATTTGGTGTGCATGGCGGCGACCCCCACGGAGCTGTTGGGTTGCGCCTGCCCACCCCGCCAAATGGCTGCGGCACGCCGGCAGGTACGACTGCACTGTAGGCGCTGACCAAATGCGCATGAATAAGGCGTCGTTGGGAAAAGAGGCTAGGGGATTGCCCTATTCAGCGTTCGGGCTCCGCCCTATTGGCTCTCGATCCACTGGATGGCGAAGCGCATCAGCTCCTTGCCGCTACGGATATGCAGCTTGTCTTTGATGTTGGCCTGATGCGCCTCGATGGTCTTCACGCTTCGATTCAGTTTCTCGGCGATTTCGCGAGTGCTGAAGCCGAGTCCGATCAGGTGCAGGACCTCGAATTCCCGTTCCGAAAGGCTCGCGATTGGGCCCTCCGGTTTTTTTCGGGGGGCTGCAAGGCCCCGCGCCAGCTTTTCGTGCATGGCGGCGCTCAAATAAATATTGCCTGCCAGCACTTCGCGGATGGCGTTCACGACATGCTCGGTGGCCTCGAGTTTCATTAGATACCCGTTGGCCCCGGACCGTAGTGCGCGTTCGGCGAACAGGCTTTCGTCATGCATGCTGAGGACGAGGATTGCCAGATCCGGGTAGCGGTGGCGGAGCGTCTTGACGAGATCGAGGCCGGAATCCGATTTCAGACTAATGTCCACAATGGCCATGTCAGGCTGGCTGGCCATCGCCGCCATCGCCGCCAGCGCTTCTTCGGCGCTGCCGGCCGCACCACAGACGTGCAGATTCCCTTGCAGATTCAGCAAGTGCGTCATCCCGTCCCGGATGATGGGGTGGTCGTCCACGATCAGGATTTGAGTCGCCCGGTCTGGGTTAGACGATTTTCCGTGCACGGCCCGGTCCCTCCGGTAGCGGATAGCTGAGGGCGACCGTGGTGCCCCCGAAAGCATTGCGGGCCACCGTGCAGGCGCCGCCCAGAAGGCTTGCCCGGTGACGCAGGCTGTGAAGTCCCAGTCCCGCGGCGCGCTCCATTTCTTCCTGGCCGACGCCCACCCCGTCGTCGCTGATTGAAAGCGTCTGCATACCGTCGACCTGCTCCAGGTCGATCCAGATGCGCCGGCCGTGGCTATATTTCAGCGCGTTGTTGACTGCTTCCTGTGCCGCACGGTAGAGGTTGATCTGCATCAGCGGGTCCAGCAAGTCCACATCCGGCGCGATCCGCAGCACGCAATCCACGCCATTGAGTGTGCGAGCCGTCTCCGCCAGCCCATGCAGTGCGGCTGCAAGGCCACCGTATTCCATCGCGACCGGGTCCAGGCCGTGGGCAATCCTGCGGGTCATCAAGGACGCCTGCTTCACCAATTCGACGATGGTAGTGGCGTCGGCGGAGGCCGGGTGATCCTGCGCCTGCAGTTTCTGATTCATGGCGGCGCAGTACAGACCCAGGCTGGTCAGGTGCTGCCCAAGTCCGTCATGCAGTTCCTGGCCGATGAGTCTCTGCTGCTGATCGCCGATCTGGATCAGCTCTCCTTCCAGCAGACGGCGTTGCGCCATCTCCTCCTTGAGTTCGTTGTTGGTCTTCTCCAGGTCTTCGGTTCGCTCCCGGACGCGCTGTTCCAATTCGATGTGCGATATCTGCAGCAGGCTATACGCGTGCTTCTCCTGAGCACGTGCCGCCACCAGCAGCAGTCCGGTTATCGCCACGACGTTCGCGAAGGTGCACCACCTCACGAGGCTGTCCACCGGAGTTTCGGCGGCGAAGGGGCCCGTGCCGTGGGTGGTACCCCAGATGGCCACGGCTGAGACCACCAAGGTCGCGACGCTGGTGCCCAGGTGATTGAAGCGCAGAGCCGCCCAGATCACAAACGGAAAGATCGCCAAGGCGGCAGGATAGTAGCCGTGCCCGGCAAGTTGCGGGGCGCCGAAGATGAGATGGCTCACCCAGAAGGTCGCAACGGCGAGTCCGCACGCCTCGACAGTCTGCTCCGCGGAGCGGACAGGATTCGAATAAGTGAGGAAGCTGAACAGCGGCGGGGCCACGACCAGGACCCCCATCATGTCGCCGAGCCACCATTTCAGAAAGGCTTCGCCGTACTCGGTGACCGGCACCAGTCCCCCTCCAAGCAGGGCGGTCGCGCCAATCAGCGCACTGACCGCCGTGCTCACCACCGCAGCCAGGCCGATGAAGGCCAACACGTCATTGACGCGGTCGAGGGTGAACTGGAAGCGGGCCGCGCGGTTCAGCAATAGGGCTGCCGTCAAGGCTGCAACCATGGCGCCGGTGCTAATCACCGCGGCCACGGCTACGGGCACGCCCCCTGATACGTTTGCCAGGAAGGAGCCAATGGCAATTCCCGGGGCAACTGCGAAGCCCAGAGCAAGCAGCGCAACAAGGGCGATGCCGCTGGAAGGCCACACTAGAGAGACTGCGCCGCCCACTACCGCATAGGCAAGTCCCGCCTTTGCACCTGCGTAATACGCCAATGCAACAATTCCGGTGTACAGGACGAGGCGAAACCTGGAATTGCCCCGAATGGTAACCATGGTTCGCCTCAAATCCTGTGGGACAGATCCGTGTGGGCGGCAAGACGTTCTTTCGTCAGTCGGAGTGCCAATTCGCTTCTGCGTGACGAAATTTGCGGGAGAGTGAGTCGCTTTCGGTCCCCCTCGTATCAAGACAAAGTCAGTGGGTCACTCTGTGCGCTTGTTCCCGACCTGACGTAATGATTGATTGTGGTGTTAGCCACCGCGTTAATCAAGCGCTACGCGGCGCTCCCTGGTCTCGTTGCTGTCGCCCCGGCGTACGTCAACCGGCTGCGCCGGTTCTGTTCTTCGCCGTTTCGAAATACTCCACGATCAAACCGTCGGGATTGCTCGCGATCAGGTTGGGTCCCGCCGGCGTGTCGCGTGGCGCGCCAAGAATCGCGGCACCATGCCTTTCTAGCCAGGCGTTGGCGGATTCCAACGAGTCGACCGTCAACGTCGCTTGTACATGTCGCACCGGGGCGAGCACCTTGTCGTCGCCGGCAAGCAGAATGAATCCGCCGATCACAGCGACTTCAACGCCGGCCTGGGGAAATGAATTCCTCTTCTCGCACTTGCAACTGGGTTTCGCCGCTCAGTCGGCCGTGCGCCGCTCGAATATCTGAATCAATGGCGCATGACAATTGCGCGCACGGCATTGCGACACTCGGAAGAACGGTTGGTCGACATCGCCGCGCGTATCGGGTACCTGTCCGATACAGCTTTCAGCATCGCGTTCAAGCGATGGACCGGACAGAGCCCGGGGCGTTACCGGGCAGATGGCAGGCGAGCGGCCGAAGTATAAATACCGGTGACGTAAAAAAACCGCGCGCCAGGCCGGCCGCGCGGTTCAATCCTCCAGACCGGCAGAGCCGGTTCGGCTCTGCCCTTCATGCCACACCGCTACGGCTTGCGCGGAAACTCGAACGCGTCGAACAGATCGTCGATGGCGGGCGCATTGACCGGCACATACGGATGCGTCTGCAACTGGATCGGATTCGGCAGATTGTCGCGGCTTCTGTTCGTGATCGGCTTCAGATGCCAGTTGCGGTCGATGAACTTCACGATCGACGCGTGATCCGCATACTGGTGCACGACACGGCCACCGCGCGAGTATGGCGATACGACGATCATCGGAATGCGCGGCCCGTCGCCGAAGAAATCGAGCGGCTGGATGTAGCCTGAGTCGTAGTAGCCGCCGCCTTCGTCGGTCGTGACCAGGATCGCAGTCGAAGCCCACAGGTTCGGGTCGCGCTGCACCTTGTCGACCAGCTTATGCACGAACGATTCAAAGAGCCCGAACTTCGACGACTCCGGGTGCCCGTCGAGCAGACCGCCTGGCTTCACGAACGAAACCGCCGGCAGCGTGCCGTTCGCAATGTCCGCGTACAGATCGGTTGTGTCCTTCAGGTGCGCATTGACGAGCGCGGGGTTCGTCATGATCGCGGTTTCATACAGGAACGGGTTGCAGATATTGCAGTAGACACTCGTGTCCGGCGTCTTCACAAACGTATTCCAGCCTTCGCCGTAGTACTTCCACGAGATGTTCTTCTCGATCAGCGTATCGGCGATCGTGCGCACCGGCGACGGCGGGATCGTGAACGTACTCGTATTGACCGTGCCGTCCCCGTTGTAGCCGGGGTTGTAGTTGTTCAGCAGGTAATACGTGTTCGGCGCGCACTTCGCGTCCGGCTTGTACGGCAGGCGGTCCAGGTAGTGGCGCAGCGTGCCGGCGCCGGGCTGATGACTGTCCGAGCAGTTGGTATACGTGCCGCCCGAATAGCCGTCCTGCGTGTACCAGTTGTTGGTGTTCGCCTGCGGCAGCGGATTCTCGATCTGATCCGCCGGCGGCTTCGTGGCATTGCCGTTGCCGTCCGTGTAGTAGAGCGCATCGGCGGTGCCGATCATGATGCTGTTCGCGCCTGTGCCGCCCATCACCGGTTGGTGATAGTTGTCGCTGATCGTGAATTGGCGCGCAAGATGCGTGAAGTACGGCATGTCGCCGGTATTCACGTTGTAATAGCCGAGCGCGGTCGCTCCTTCACCGGTCGTCTCGTCGTTGAAGTTCGCGGGCCGCGGCTTGCCGTTCGAACCGGCGCCCACCGACGTCTCCACCCACGCGAACAGATCCATCTGGCAACCGCTCGGATTATCGAGCGTGGCGTGATCGAGGTTGCAATCGGCCTGTTGCCAATTCTGGTAGAAGCGGTGCACCGGGCTGTTGATGTACTGGTCATAATCGGGACCGACGCGCGAGATCTGATACGGTCCGTTCGGCAGGTTATACGTGTTCGAGCCGAAGCGCGTATCGACGCTATGAGTGGGCAAACCGGTCGCACCGGTGGTCAGGTGCACGACGTCCCACGGCTCTATCATTGCGCCCTCAGCGGACTGCGCCGCGGCGAGCGTGGCGAACGGCGGCGGACTGGTATCGCTCGGCGCGCTTGCCGTATTGCCGGTATTGGGTGCCGGCAGCACCGTATAGGGCTGCTTGCCGCCAGGCGCCATGTCGAAGCGCTTCGGGTCCGTGGCACTGGCCGTGTATTGCGCGGCCAGCGCGAAGTTCGGGCCCGGTTTGCCGTCGGCTGTGATGATGCCCTTCGACAGCAGGTTCGCCACCGTCTGCCCCCGGCGCGGTGTGTAAGCGCCGAATACGTGATCGAACGTGCGGTTCTCGCCGACCACGACGATGACATGCTTGATCGGCGACGCGGTGTTCACTGCCGCAGCCGCTAGCGCGGCCTGCTGCTCGCTTTGCGCGACAGCCGGGCAGATAGCCGCGGCAAGCGCGACGGAAACGGCGCCGCAAAGCAAGCCGCCTCTAAATGTTGGTGTGTTAATTACATTGACAATTTTTTTCACGAACGCCTCCATGACGTTACTCGGACGAGCAAGCGGTAATGTGGCGTGTGGAAACAACGGGCAGCTCCTTTCGTGGAGACGCTGCCTCTCTTACAAAGCGTTACGACGGGAAGAAATTATAGGGAGGCAATGACAATGCCGGGACAAAAAAAAGTCGATGGCGTGTGAATTTTCTAACGAATTACTTTCACCGCAATTCACATTGCATAATTCACCCGCGGCGCTGGACTGGACGACGATGATACGCTCGCAGCAAAGGCCGCGAGCGCATCATTGTTCATTGCTGTTATCTCGTCGCTTCAGCATGAACCGGCACCAAGTTTTCATATGTCTTTTCTAACGAATTACTTTCATCGCAATTCACATTGCATAATTCACCCGCGGCGCTGGACTGGACGACGATGATACGCTCGCAGCAAAGGCCTCGAGCGCATCAATATTCATTGCTGTTATCTCGTCGCTTCAGCATGAACCGGCACCAAGTTTTCATATGTCTTTAGCGCGGCTGTGCAAAAAACGCCGCGCTTGGGTGCCGGGTATGTGAGACTTTCCCGTTAAATAGCAAACGACTGCTTTCGAGAAATCTAAAAGTCGCTTCGGTCGGCAAGGAGCATTCGAATTTCTTGTGGAGTGGCCATTCGGCTGTGCTCCTCCTCAACAGCGGCCTCAGCGAATCTCCACCTCGATAAAGACCACTTCACGGTCGGTCGCGTTGACGACGTTGTGTTCCACCCCCTTCAACCCCGCGTAACTGTGCCCGGCGCGCAGTTGCGACTCCCGATTGCCTTGCGCTGTCTCGAGGAGAAGCTGGCCGTCCGTTTGCGGCACCACGACATAGTCATGCCCGTGAACATGCCAGCCGGTCTCAGCACCGGGTGCAAATCGCCACTCGGTGACGATCACGCGTTCATTCGATACCTGCTGCGTTGGAACTGCCGGCGGGCGAGCCATGAGAGTTTTTGCCTCGGTAAAGTGGGCGACGAGGTTTGTCGGGTAGCCGATAGGCCGCTACGACAGGCGCGCCATAACCTGCTGGCGGCGACTCCGTCGTGCGTCATCATGCGGCTCGGGTTCGATACATCTATTCATCATTCTGAAGACGAAGCGCTTCATTTGACATGTACAGTGCCTTTGCTCTTACCAACACAGTTGCATTCACCGGTGAGATACATGAGGGCCGCCATTTCTGGTCGAGCTCACCATGCAGGTGGCTTTTGCACGCGCAACCCTGAGGCCGCTCGGGACGATCCGGTACGCGTTGCGACGGAAATCCGCGTGGAACTGGAAAGCGGCACGGCGGCGCACATGTCGGGCGCCCTCTATGTCAGCTGCTCGGGTCGTGACGGGCCCCACCTGGGAGCGCAGCATGCGGAGTTGCAGACGGTGCGATATGCGCCGGGTGAGGTACCGCTGGTACCTGAAGGATCGGCCGTGTGGGAGCAGTTGTCGCGTGACTGGCGAGTAACAGGCTCCGTAGCGGAGTAGCTACATAAACGACGCGGCGCTGCTCCTCGAAATCTACTGAACACTCGCCTGAACATGCAGATAGACTTGGAATTATTCTAATAGACGCTGCCGCACATACGTCGGTAAATCGAGGCGGATGCCCGTGCCTCGATCTTCCCGGCGCTCCGGTCCGGTACGCCAACAGCCATACGTCCGCAGCCCTGACAGAATCATGCACGCCCTCTTCAAACCATGGCTTGTCAATGACGCGTTTGGCGACCCGGGCCTCTACGTGGACTTTTGCGACGAACGGCGTGCCCTCCTTTTCGATCTTGGCGATATCTCCAGGCTGCTGCCCGGCCAACTGATGCGTTTGTCGCATGTGTTTGTTACCCATACGCATATGGACCATTTTTCCGGCTTCGATCATCTCCTGCGCGTGATGCTCGGACGCAAGGCTGGCATTGTGATGTTTGGCGGTCCAAACTTTCTCGAACAAGTCGAACACAAGCTGAGCGCCTATACCTGGAACGTGGTCCATCGCTACGAGGTCGAGCTGGTGATCGACGCGCGCGAAATCGGAGTGGACGGTAGCGGCCAGCGCGCACTCTTTTCAAGTCGGAGACGGTTCGCCCGCGAAGCCGGTCCACCCTTCGAACGATCTGACGACGTGGTGCATAACGAAGCAACCTTTCGCGTGCGCGGCCGGTTTGTCGATCATGACATCCCGTGCGTGGCGTACGTGCTCGAGGAGAAGGCCCGCGTCAACGTCGCGAAGGACCGGCTCGCGGCGCTGGGGGTGTCGACGGGTGCGTGGCTGCGCGAACTGAAACATGCGGTGCTGACCGGCGCCCCTGACGAGTCGCCAATTGAGGTACGGTGGCGCGATCGGCATGGCGAGCACGCCATGACTCGCCAGGTCGGCGAACTGCGTCACCTGATCGTCGACATCGTTCCTGGCCAGCGCATTGGTTACGTGACGGACTTGCGCTATACGGAATCGAACGTAGAGACCCTGGCGGAGTTGATGCACGACGTGGATCTGCTTTTTATCGAGAGTGTATTTCTTGACGAGGACAAGGCGCATGGCCTGCGCAAGAATCACCTGACGGCCGGCCAGGCCGGTCTGATCGCGCGCCGGATCGGCGCCCGGGCGGTTGTGCCGTTCCACTTTTCGCCGCGTTACGAAGGACGCTCGGCAGCACTGATTGCAGAAGTGCAGGCGGCATGGTCCGCTACGTCGGTCCAGACCCATTGTGATCAACGGCGCGGCGAATAGACGCCGACATACGCGTGCAAGACGAGGGCCAGCGGGAATGGTTCGCCGGCCCGGGTGGAAAAAGCCGTGTGCCAAGGCCGGGACGTGACCCGTGCACACGGCCCCGGATCAATTATCGGAGGCTGCAACGACCCCCGAGCGTTCATCGAGCAGCAGACGGCCTGCGCGCGCACCACCATCAAAATCGAAGAGTCCGTTCAGCGACCCGGCGACCGCATCGGCTGAACCGTTGCCAATGCGCTTCACCCCCCAGTTGTCTTCGATAAAGCGAATGATCGAGGACTGATCGGTCACCTGGTGGTCGATATAGTTTTTCTTCGCCCAAGGCGATATCACCAGCAGCGGCAGTCGCGGGCCGTAGCCGCAGCGCCCGTTTTGCGCGCCGCCTGCCGGATCGTTCGACCCGGGTTGGCCGCAGCTCCCCGCGGCCAGCAGCTGATCATCGACCGTGTTGGACTGGTAGACGATCGGTCCCATCACATGGTCGTACCATCCGTCGGAATCATCGTAGGCAATCACGATCGCAGTCTCACGCCACTCCGGTGAGCGCATGACATCGTTGATCACGCCCACGACAAACGTCTGCTCGTCCAGCGGATCGGAATATCCGGCGTGTCCATCCTGAAACGCTCGCGCTTTCAGGAAGCTCACCGCCGGCAGATTGTGATTGGCGAGCGCGGTGTGGAAGCGGCCCAAGTCGTACTGATGGTTGGCCTGGTCGGTTTTGCCGATCGCCGCATCCGAACCCGGCGGCAGGTGGTGCGCATTCTGCGTGCTCTTCCAGTACTGAAAGAACGCGTGGTGCGGTATGTAGTCGGCGCCCGCGCTACTGCCCGACACATTGTTATGGGCCAGCTTGCAGTCGTCAAAGCCCCCCATGAATGCGCCCCAGGTGATGCCTGAGGCGTTCAGGCGGTCGCCGATGTTTTCACCTGACATGGTGATCTGGGTGCGCTTGGGATTGGAGCACACGTCGCCCGCCGGGTCCGGATCGCCGATTACCGCGCCACTGTTGGCTCCGTTGGCAATATCGCCGGTCGCCGATAGGCCGTTGGTGATCGTTCCCATGTAGGTCGTGCCGGCGACAAGGTTCAGAAGACCGGGCGTCGATGGACCGAAGCTCGTTCCGAACGAGTTGTCACTCATCGCATAGTGCTGGGCGTAATTCCACAGCGCGGTCACGGTGTTGCCATCGTAGTAGCCGAGCGTGCTGTTCGGTCCGATGTTTGTGTCTTTGCAACTGTGCGCGAGGAAGCGGTCCATGAGTCCGTCGTGAAACGCGAACTGTTCGTCCGAGTAACCGTGATCCTGATCGCATGTCACAGGCACGCTGCGATCAATGCGAAACGGATTTGCTCCGTTGGGGTTGTGGTTAAGCAAACCCGCGCTCAACAGCGTGTTGGCTCTGGGGGTATCGTCCGCCGGTTTATTGAAGAAGCGCGAGCCGTCCTTATTGGGTTGTGCGTGCGGATAGGTGCCGAAGTAGTGATCGAACGAGACGTTCTCCTGAAAGATCACAACAATGTGTTTGATTGGGGTCTTGGTGGGAAATTCACCGTCCGAACGGGCCGGTGTCGAGACTAAAAGCCCAGCGCTTAGCATGGCCGCCAATATCCTGGCAGGCGTAATCCAATAAGGCTTCATCGTTTCCATGTACGGACTCCTTCATATATTGGTAACCACGGTGGAATGTTTCAGGAAAACACCTTGTCGAGGCTATCGGGATGAGGCGCTCGGAGCAGGGTAGGACTCAGCGTAGGCAGCGGGTATGACACCTGGGTGACAGTCGTTCTAACGTCGAAACCATTACCTGTCGCCCGGTGGGCGAGTATGGATACGTTAGTCGTGCGACGGTATTCATCAGATTCATCTAATCGCCACAACCGGGACACATTCTTGCCCCGTCATCGTCACGCTCAGCCGTTATCTTCCGGTAGGCCTTGTAACTTCTGGTGACGAATAACCAGGAGCCACCCCAATACCCCGTGCTGCGGCCATCGACCACCTCATCGTCTCGCGCCCGCAAAATACAGTCGGTCTTCTTCGAGGAACAATCATGAAGAATCATTCGCTCGACCGCGTATTCAAGTTGTGCGTCGTCGCGTCGGCAGTACTGCTTGCCGCACAGGCGAACGCCGATTCGGAAAACGACAGGGAATCCACGGAACACAACGGAAGGATGCCGCTGACGACCGGCTAGTACGTGACGCCCGCGTTTCTCAATGGCGCGGCCCCGCAGTCAGGAGCTTGCCGCTGACACGGACGACTGATCGCTCGCCTGTTTTGCGACCCTCGCTGTCGCCCAGTGTTGACCCGGATCGAGCAGGTTCGCGCTGAAATCGCAACACTGCGCGGCTAGCCGCGCGATTTCGGCACTGAGCGAGTGCGGCTGATCCACTCGGTGCTGCGCGACATTACCCGTCCTCACGGACACAGCCTGGAAATGGGTCCGTGACACGTTGGGCACCGTCAGCTCCGCTGCGCACCGGGTTGCCGGTCAGCACCACATGCGCAAAGCGGCTCGCGGCCAGGTCGCCGCACATCAGTGCGACCGGCTTGGTGCCCGCATGCGTCGGCGCGGCGTCGATCAGCACATCCTTCACGGGATAGCCGGCCACGGCGCATGCCGCCATCAGCTCGACGCGCAATTGCTCGAGCCAGCCATGGGCGCCGCGCTCCATCACTTGCGCGATGTCGTGTGGCTCGAACAAAGCCATGCGCGCCATACGCATCGCGAGTTCTGGATTGCCGCCGATGCCCAGACCCAGCACGCTCTCGACGCCTTGGCCGCGATGCCACGTAGAGGCCGCTTGCACCGCCCAATCGACAATCGAGTCCGAAGGGTTGAGCATTTTCAGCAACGCGCGGCCGGGTGCATCGCCATCGGTTAGCGCGATGCGCAAGTCGATGCCGCTGCCCTGGACGACGTTGTAGTAAATCTCAATCGGTACTTCGCCGGTTTGCCGCAACACACCGGCTTCGATGATCCGTGCGAGCGTGCCGCCGCCCCATTGCACGTCCATGCCGAGCGTGGCGAACACGCTGCAGCCGCCGATGCGCGCGAAGCCGTTCGATGCGCAAAGTTCATGCATTGCGTGTCCGATACGTCGGATCAGGTCGTCTGTTTCAATGATGTTCATAAGCGTAGCAAGCTGAGAGTTCGTCCGCGCAACACGGGGGGCAGCGAGCCCAACCGCGCTCGAGGCAACGAAAGCTAGACGCGCGGCGGCCCCATGCCGCCGTCACCGTGCTTGACAGCTTCGAGCCGCCGCCACAGTGTCGGCGAACTGAGTTGTGCCGGGTCGGCGGCCGCGATCACGTAGCCTTCGCCGTTGGCCCAAAACGCGACGCCCGCAGCTGGCAGCGCGTCGTGCAGGGCCGCCACCGGATGGTCAGGATCGCGGGTTGCGGCATTGCGGCCGACCTGCCTTTCATCGCCGCGCTCGCGGTAATGACTCCCGCCGCCGATGCTCGCGATACCGGTCACGATCGCCGACTGCATCGCCTCCGTCTCGCATTCGAGCGCTGGCGTCACGGTCGTCATATCGAGATCGCATAGTCGAACTGCAAGTCGGTGGCTGCTTGACCACCGCGCATGCCCCAGTTGTCGAACGGCTCCTCGCGCAGCAACACCAGAACGTGCAACGGGTCGATTCCGCGCAACTGCGCCACGTCGCGGGCAATACGGCGATACAGGCGGCGTTTCGCGTCGAGCGAGCGCCCGGCGAAGAGTGTGATTTCAATCGACAGATAATCGGTGGCGCCCAGCGGCGCAACGAAGTCCTCTGCGTCGAGGCCGGTGTGACGCGCCTGCAATTCGGCGTCGTTCACGCCGAGCGTCGCCTTCAATGCTTCGAACACCACGCCGATGAGTTGGGTTTTGTCCGCCGCGCTGCGTGGACCGCGTTCTTCTATTTTCACAATGGGCATGTCGTCACCTCGGGAGAAAGCGCTGCGCTGTCTAATGGATTCGGATAGGCGCGCGCTTGCATTTCGGCCAGCCGGCTCTGCGTGCGCGACAGGTCGTGCGCGCCCTCCAGACCGTCGAGGGCGGCAGCAATCGGTTGGTCGGATGCGATGAACAGCGCCCGCTTGCGGTCGTAGAGAATATCGACCAGCCACGCGAAGCGCTGCAACGTCTGGGGTCTCGCGAGCCAATGCGTGATCAATCGATCGACGATCAATCCTTGCCAGCGTTCGGCCAGATCCAGATAGTCGAGATGCGAGCGGCTCGCGATGCAGAGTTCGTCGAAATCTATCCACGCTAGCGCCTTGCCGGCCGCTCGCGCCTTCAATGGCCGGCCCGATGCGCAGAGCGTGCGCGGGCGCAACGTGTCTTCGCCTTCGTACCGCAGGAAGATGCGCCGCAACGCATCGCCGCTTGCCTTATCGAGCGGCGCAAAGAAACGTGGGCGTTCTGTCTGCTCGCCGCCGAAACGATAGTCGCGCGAGCCGTCGAAATGAATCACGGTGAAGCGCTGCTCGATCCGCTCGATAGTCGGCTGAAAACGCTCATGGAATTCCGGATTTGGCAGCAAACTCCGGGGGGCATAGTTCGAGGTCAGCACGACGCGCGTGCCGAGTTTGAGCGCAATGTCGAGAAAGCGGCCGATCAGGAACGCGTCGGCGATATCGTGCACATGGAATTCGTCGAAGCACAGCAACTCAACACCGGCGAGCCACTGCCGCGACACTGAGCCGAGCCGGTCGTCGCCGCGTGCTTCGTCGACGAGCCGCCGGTTCATCTCGCGCAAGAACTCGTGGAAATGGATGCGCCGCTTCGCGCAGCCGGCGAGTTCGAACACGGTATCGACGACGAGGCTCTTGCCGCGCCCTGGTAAGCCATAGCAATAGACACTCTGAACGCCGCGCGCCGTCTGCGCATGACCGAACCAGTTGCGCCGCGTGCGTGCGCCGAGCAGGGTGACCAGCGCGGCGATCGCGCGGCGCTGGCTGGTGTCCGGCACGATCGCGCGGGCCGCGAGTGCGCACACGACCTGAGCTTCGTCAATCATGGCGCGGCAACTCCGCAGGCGGCAAGAACGTTTCGAGCAACGGCCGCGGACTGCGCGTGCGGCTCGCAAGCAGATGATCGAGCGCGGCGTGCTGGTCGGCGAGACTCTTGTCCTGCGAGAGCTTGATGCGCGCTTCCTCGTGTTCCACCCGCACCCTCAACGCGAGAATATGCGGCGCAAAGCGCTTCACGCGCTCGTCGTGCGGGTCGAACTGATAGGGCGCGTCGTCCGGTTGCAAGCGGAGCGCCGTTTCGCGCAGTACGTCGAGCTTGTGCGCCGGATCGTTGACGATTTCCACGATGCCGCTCATGTGCACCGACACGTAGTTCCATGTCGGTAACTGACGTGTCACATAAGCTTCGGGCGGTATATAGCTGTCCGGTCCCATGAACACGATTCGCGCGTGAATGCGGCGCAGGCCGGCGAACTGCGGATTCGCTGCATCCACGTGGCCGAACAGGTCGCGGGAACCGGCCACGCGAAACAGCGGTACGTGATTTGCGTGCGGTTGCGGGCCGTCGATACTAACGACGAGCGCCAGCGGAAAGCTGTCAACGAGCGCGTCGATACGTTCCGGATCATTGAAGCGAAAAGCATCGTAGTGAAACGGCACAGGCGCAACGGCGGGGACTTCGGCTTCGGTCAGCATCATGGCTTTGTCGGGCAGTCGTGGTGTGAAATTAGTCGGCAGGCGTAGTGGCCTCGCCGCGTGCCGGATGTCCGGCGCAGCGGTCACGTTGGGTGCGTCGGCGGCGTTCGGCGGCGATGAGCCGGCGTGCAACCCAGACACCGACGCGCGGGGCGCCGGCCGGTTTGAGCGGCTGCAGCGGCATCGGCACGGACTCGACGGGCGCGTCCGCGGCCAGCTCCGCGAGCCACTGACCCATTACGAACGACAGCGCGATACCGCGCCCGTTACAGCCGGTCCAGCCGAACACGTTCGGCGCGAGTTGCAGCAGTTGCGGCAGACCACGCGGCGTCACACCGACGCGGCCAGCCCACAAGTCGGTGAGTCGCGCCGGCGTGACATCGAACACGCGTTCGATGCGCTGAGTCAGTTCGGCATTGATCCCTTCACGCGTTAGCCACGTGCTCGTCGGAAAGATGCCGGTCACGAGACGGTTGCCCTGCAGGCGGCGAAAGAACCACATATCGCGGCCGACGTCCGAGAAGGGCTGGTTGCCGCACAGCACATGGTCGGCGCCGTCAGGCGGAAGATCGTATGCGGCCAGCAACAGCGCGAACGGCAGGGTTGCAGCAGTGAGGTTCTTCGCACCGTCGTGGCCGTTTGCGTTGGTCGCGACGATGGCGCGGCGCGCGAACACCGTGCCGTACGGAGTCTCGAGCCGCACCAGTTGATGGGTTTGCGGCCGGGCTGGTACGAGCAGACGACACCCGTTTACCAGCGTGCCACCGAGTCGCACGAAGGCGGCCGCCAGCCCGCGCGTGAAAGCGAGCGGGTCGATCTGTCCGCCTTCCATCAGACAGAGCGCCGCCGGATAGCGCGCACTGCCGGTCAGCGCCTTAAATTCGTCGGGCCCGACGAGGCGCGCTTTGGCGCCCGACTCGCGCAAGCTGCGCAGGCGGTTCTGCCAGACTGCGGCGCCGGCCTCGAACTGGTCTGGCTGAAGCCAGCCATTTTGCTGGGCATCGCAGTCAATCCTTTCGAGATGGATGAACTCGAACAACGCGTTGGCCGCGTTGCTCAACTGGGCATTGAAACGGGCCGCGCGCGCGGCGCCCCAAGCGCGCGCCACGTCCTCGGGGCCGACGCGGCTGAGTGTCGGAATCACGAAGCCCGAGTTGCGGCCGGATGCCCCCGCGCCGGGTTCGCCCGCTTCCAGCACCGCGACGCGCAAGCCGCGCCGCGTTGCGTGAAACGCAGCAGTCAGCCCGGTGATGCCGGCACCGACGATCACGACGTCGTACACTTCGCCTTCGATCGCCGGCGAGGCACTCGCGTCCGCTTCAGCCGGCACGCCGCGTGCCCAGCAGGGCCGCTCAGCGAACAGCGTCGCTAACGAGGTCACTGTCGGCATCCTGAGTCCGATCACGAGAAGCGGGAGAGGGCGCGAGCTGCGCGGCGAGCGATTGAGCAATGGCCGCCGAACGCAGCGCGAGCAGACTGAATGAACCGGAATCGCCCATACCGTGCGACGACTCGCACAAACCATTCAGATACAACGGCGCCGCCCCGTCAGGCTTGTTGGCGAACTGAACCCGGTAGTCGATCGATACGTCCAGATGACCTCGACTCAGCTCAAGCAGCGGAGCAACGCCGGCGAGCAGTCGCGGATACGCTTCGCGTTTCGGACCGCTGCCGATGTCGAGAAAACCCGTGGCGAGCACAACCAGATCGAACTCCTCGGCCAAGCGCCGATCGGTCACCGTATCGCGCAACGTCAACTGCACCCCGGGCGCATCGGCGCTGACATGGCTGACTTCCGTATTGGTGCGCACCGCGAGCGAGTCGCGCTGCAAGATCCGGTTCGCGTAGAGCTTCAGGTACAGCGCTTCGACCACGTCCTTGTCCGCCGACGAGTAATTGGTCGGCTCGAGTTCGGTGCGCAAGCGGTCTTTGGTCGGCTGATCGGCAAAGAAGAAGGTTTGAACGAATTGCGGGAAATACACTTCGTCCGAGAACGGACTCGTGTCTTTCTGCCGGAAGCCAAAATTGCGCGTGATGCCGACCACCTTCTCGCACGAGCCGAGTCCGTGTGCGTGCAACAGAATCTCGACCGCGCTCTGACTGCCGCCCACCACGGCGACGCGTGGCTTGCGGCCGCCTTCGCAGGCGCGTTTCAACGCAAACAGATAGTCGTTCAGATGCACGATGCGTTCGCTGTCGACGTGCGCGAACTGCGCCGGCACATTTGGCGTTCGACCGGGTGCGACCACCACCGAGCGCGCGCACCATTCGCGGCCTGCCGCGTCGCGTACCCGGTAACCTAGCAAGATGCCGGTGCCGGAATCGACGAGCGGTTCAATGGCGCTCACGTTCACGTCGTACTGCACCTGGTGTGCGAAAAAGCCCGCGACCCAGCGCACGTACTGTTCGTATTCGATGCGCAGCGGAAACGGCAGGCCGAGGTTCAGATGCTCGAATAGCCGGTCGTTTTCGAACAGGAAATTCGTGAACGAGTAGCGGCTGCGCGGATTGCGCGGTGTGACCAGATCGCGCAGCGGATGATTCTGGATATCCGATTCCTCGAGCAGCATGCCTTCCTGCCAGCGTGGGCCGCTGCGTTTCTCGAGGAACTGCACGCGCAGACCTTCGGTGAGTTCTTCGAGCGCGACGGCGAGCGCGATGTTCGCGGGACCGAAGCCGATGCCGATGACGTCGAGCATCGGCTGCTGCGTGGCGGTGAAAGGGACAGCGGTGCGGTTCACAGTGCCTCCGCAGGCCGTGTGCCGGTGTTCTGGCAGACCGGCGCCGTGCACTCGGCGAAGGCCAGATTCAGGCGCGTCAGGATCTCTTCGACTTGTGCGTCGGTCAACACGAGCGGCGGCAGCAGGCGCAACACCGCGCCGTGGCGTCCGCCGGTTTCGATGATCAGCCCTTGCTGCAGACATTCGCGCTTAATGCGTTTGGCAAGCGCGCCGTTTGCGGGCGGCAGGCCGCGTGCGTCGCGCGGGCCGTGCGGATCGACGATCTCGATGCCGAGCATCAGACCGCGGCCGCGCACGTCGCCAATGCAGTCGAAGCGCTGCTGCAGCGCACCGAGTCCGGCACGCAGCTTCGCGCCGAGTCGCGCCGCGGCGGCGGGCAGGTCGTTCTCGCGCAGATACTGCAGCGTGGCCGCGCCCGACACCAGCGCGATCTGATTGCCGCGGAAGGTACCGGCGTGCGCGCCCGGATTCCAGCTGTCGTACTGGCGGTGATAAGCGACCAGCGCGAGTGGAAAGCCACCGCCCACCGCCTTCGACATCACGATCGCATCCGGCACGATGCCGGCGTGTTCGTGCGCGAACATCGTGCCGGTGCGCCCGAAACCGGTCTGCACCTCGTCGATCACGAGCGGGATCGCATGGCGCGCGGCCAGTGTCGCGAGACCTTTAAGCCAGGCGGCGCTGGCCGGTATGCAGCCGCCTTCGCCTTGGACCGCCTCCAGAATAATCAGCGCGGGCGGGGCGATGCCGCTCTCCGGGTCCGACAGCAGGTGGTCGATGTACGACAACGACAGCGTATCGCTTGCGTTGCCGCCGACACCGAACGGACAGCGGTACGCATTCGGATACGGCAGAAAGAACACTTCCGACATATGGCCGGCTACCGCCCGTTTAGGCTCGACATTGCCCATCAGACTCAACGCGCCCATCGTCATGCCGTGATAGGCGCCGTGAAACGCCAGCACCGAGCGGCGACCGGTGGCGGTCTTGAACAGCTTGATCGCGGCTTCGACCGCGTCGGCGCCGCTCGGCCCGCAGAACTGCACCTTGGCGTTCGCCGCGAAGGCGGGCGGCAACACCCGGTACAGTTCGTCAACAAACGCAGACTTGGCCGGTGTCGCGATGTCGAGCCCCTGCAGAATGTGACCCGACGCAAGGAAACGGTTTACGCGTTCCATGACGTACGGATGATTGTGGCCGAGCGGCAGGGCTCCCGCGCAGGCGAGACAGTCGAGATAGCGGCGGCCTTCGCTGTCATGGACGACGGCGAGTTCGCCCTTCGTCAGCACGCGGTCGATCGATCGCGCATAAGTGCGCGCATTCGATTCGCGCTCGGCGAGCAGGCTTAGCGTAGTCAGCGGCGCGTCGTGCGGCTGCGGCTGCGGCAGCGCGTGCTGCGGCGCGCTTTCAAGGGAGTGTTCAAGCATAGGAAGTGCTCCGCGACGAATCGGCCGGCGCCGGCTGAATCGTAATCGTGGTGGTGTTGACGGCGAGCGCCGCTTCGCCGAGCGCTCTCAGCCAGCGGCGGTATTCAACCGCGAGCCGGTCGCTGCGAACGTGCATTTCTTCGCGCAGATCGAGCGGCAGCCGGTACGGACGTTGCGATTCGACGATCCGCCGGTCCTGTTCGAATACGCGGTCCTGGCGGCTCAGAATCTGTTCTTCGGTCAAGTCGGCACCGAAATTGATCGCGACGATCAGGTACAGCACCGCTTCGTCTTCGTCGGCGGGCGTTGCGTTCAGGAATGTGCAGAAGCGTTCGGTGACGCCGGTCTTCTTCGTGAAATACGCGGTGGTGGGCTGGAACACGTGATACGTGTAGCGCGCCGTCACCGGAATCCCGCGATGATCGCCGTACGGCTGGAACACCGAAATTTCCGAGGTCGTCAGCCCTTGCGGTCCTTTGAAGACCTCGTAGTCCGCAATCGAATCGGGATTTTCCGGATCGCCGTTCAGGTTGGCATGCACGAACGGAAAGTGCGACGCATCGAGAAAATTTTCGACCGAGCGTAGCGCATTCGCGCGGTAGCGATATGGCCCGGCGTACACCTTGCGAAAGCTTTGGTCGTCCCATTCGGGAAACGCGGGCACGTCGCCTTCCGGTTGTCCGAGACTGACCCACACGAGACCATAGCGCTCGGTGACGCGATGCGGATAGACGAGCCGCTGCTGCGGCGGTTCATGATCCGGATGGGCGGGTACCTTCACGCACTGGCCGCTTTCCGAATAGCGCCAGCCGTGATACGGGCATTCGATCTCTCCGTTGCGCACGCAACCGAGCGATAGCTTCGCGCCGCGATGCCCGCAGTAGTCTTTCCACGCATTGATGCCAGTCGGACTGCGCCACAGGACGAGGTCCTCGCCAAGCAGACGTACCGGTAGCGGCGTGCCGTCGCGCACTTCGTCGACGCGCGCGACCACGTGCCACCGATTGCGCAACGCCTTGTAGTCGAGACCGTCGCGATCCCATTTACCACCGTAGATCATGATTTGCTCTCTTTGGGGTTAGACGATGAGGCTGGCTTCGCGCTGGCCGTCGAAGTGCCACGCCGGATTGCGCCAGCCCTCGACGCCGTAGTCGGAGAGGCACTTGTCCACCAGCGCCTTGCACTTGCCGATTGCGCCGCTCGCGGTCGAGTGGTTCAGCATGTCGAGCCGTACCTGTTCGTTATTGCCGGCATAGTTGTGCTCGTACAGCTCGTGGCGGCCGCCGAATTCGCTGCCGATCGCGTCCCACAGCAACTTGACCAGTTTCAGCCGCTCTTCGGCGTTCGAATCGGTGCCCTGGAAGTAGGTGTCGATCAGGCCGCGCAGGTCGGGATTCTTCATGTCCGCGTAGCTCGCGACCTGCATGATGGGTGAGCCGCCCAGGATCGTGTCGAAGATCGGCTTGATCTGCGACATGATCTGCGCGCCGAAATAGCGGACCGTTGCGGCGGCTTCGAGACGCGGCACGACCGAGCCGTCGCTACGCGATTCCGGCGCGAGGCACATCGCTTCGGTCAGCGACCACATCGCATTGCGCCAGCCGACCACTTCGGCGACCTTGGTGCGCACGCCGCGGAACTCATAGGTGCCGTTCGATTCGAGCAGCTTGATCAGCACGCCGCACAGGAAGTCGAGCTTGACCGCGAGACGTGTGCCCGACTGCAACGGATACCGGTTCAGAAAGCCCGACGCGGAATAGAAGCTGCGCGCCTTCGGAATGTCGCGATAGATGAGCACGTTTTCCCACGGTACGAATACCCCGTCGAAAATCAGCACCGAATCGTTTTCGTCGAAGCGGCTCGACAAGGGGTTGTCGAAGGGGCTCAGCGCGGAGGCTTCGAACGAGCGGCGGCAGACGATCTTCAGGTTCGGCGCGTTCATCGGCAAGATGAAGCACAGCGCGAAATCCTCCTCGCGGCCTTCGGTGTATTGCGTCGCGCTGTTCTGCGCGACGAAGGTCGCGTTCGAGATGGCCGCGCTGGTCGCAACCATCTTCGCGCCGCGCACCACGATCCCGTCGTCGCGCTCCTTCTCCACGTGCAGGTAGATGTCGCGCATGCTGTCGATCGTTTTCGCGCGGCCCACTGGCGGATTCACCAGCACGTGGTTCATGAACATCACGTTTCGCGAGGTCTGGTTGTACCAGTGCACCGCGTTGTTGCGAAACGGGTCGTAGAAGTCCGGGTCCGACAGCAGTGTCGCAGTGAAGCCTGCCTTGTAGTCCGGCGTTCTGCCCATGAAACCGTACGACAGCCGTGACCAGTGAGCAATGGCGTCGCGCGCTTTCAGAAGATCCTCGGACGAACGCGCCGGCGTGAAATAACGGTGCGTGCGGTAGCCGTTCGGGTCGAGCGTCGTCATCGTGTCGCGCGATTCGGGCGCGTGCAGTGCATCGTACAGTCGCGCGATCGACTGCGCGCTGTTGCGAAACGCCGGGTGGGTCGTGACCGAACGCACCTTCTCGCCGTAAATGAAAACCTCGCGACCGTCGTCGATGCTGGCAAGATAATCGGCGGCGGTGAACATCTCGTTTTTCTCCGCTATTTCCAGCTTCAATGCGGCAGATGTGTTGTGACTCATGGGCTCCTCCAGGTTGATGCGTGCGTGACTGACGACAGGTTGATATAGCCGCGTTGAAGCGGCGTTGCGCGCCTGTCAGGAATGCGAGACGGAGATTGGGCTAAGGGCTGCGAGACGGGGCTACGAGAAATACCGGGCGATCAGAAAAATGCCGGAGACGAAGATCACGATGTTCACGAGTCGCACGAACTGTTCGCGCGACAGTTTCAGCGTGATGTGCCGTCCGAGCCAGACGCCGGCGAGCATGCTCGGCGCAAGCACGGCGGCTAGCAGCAGCAGATTGACGTCGGCATACACGCCGGCCGCCAGGAAAATCACTAGCCGGGTCAACGTCGACAGTCCGATCAATGTGGATTGCGTGACGCGGATATGTTCCTTACTGTCCAGCCGGCTCTGCAGATAGATCGCGTAGATAAAACCGCCGCTGCCGAAGAGCGCGCTGAACACGCCGCCCACCAGTCCGAACGGCACCGAGAAAGCCGGCCCGAATTTTCTGACGGGTTTATAGCCGCTCAGCGAATAAGCCGAATAACCGATCACAAATACGCCGAGCAGCAGCAATAAGATGTCGGGTTTGGTGAACAATAGAATCAGTGCGCCAATTCCGCTGCCGAGCATCATTAACGGTACCAGTCGTTTCAGTTCACTGAATTCAGCCTTGCGGCCGTCGCGTGCCAGATTCGTCGATGCGGCGAAAAAATCGAGCAACGCCAGCAAGGGCACGATATGGGAAACTGGCATGAATTGTGCCAATAATGGACTTGCCACCAGCGCGGTGCCGAAACCCGCAATACCGAACACCACATATGATAATGCGACTCCCAGCCAGATAATGGACAGGTGAGAGGTGGTCAAATTGGTCAGCACGGTTTTGGTCTCTCGTTTTCTGATAATGATGGAATATTTATTTTGTGCGGCTTTGAATGCACGGGTTATGAATCGTGCATAAACCGTCAACGGCTCAACAGCGAACGCAAACGTGGTGCTCGCATTCAAGCGAGCGGTACGTATTAGTCATTTTTGCGTAGTGCCGTTTTGGCCGCTTCTGACGGCATCAGGCGGCCGATTCGCCTCCCGCATAATTTTCCGGAAGGTTTGATGCGAGCGGTAAACCAATATATCGATGCATTCGGAGGCTGACCAATATAAAATACGCAATCAAATATCTAAAAAAGGCATAGACCATGGTGTCGATGCGACAACTACGCTACTTCGTGGAAATCGTCGAGGCGGGCAGTTACAGCCTCGCCGCCGAACGTCTATTTGTTGCGCAGTCGGCCCTGAGCCGGCAGGTGAAAGAACTCGAGGCGTCAGCGCAAGTGCAATTACTGACACGCGGTGCGCGCCGTTTCGAACTGACGCCGGCCGGCAAAACGTTTTACGACGGCGCGAAACGTCTGTTATTCAATTTGAATGAAACGCTGGTGCAAACCCGGCATGCCGATCGCGGCGAGCAAGGCGTGATCCGTGTGCTGCATTCGAGTTCGGTGGCGCTCGCGAGCCCGCTGATGCAGCGAATTCAGTCCTATCTGAGCAACAACGGTGCTTCGCTGGAAATCTCGCAAATGTCGTCGGAGCACCAGGGCGAAGACATCGAAGAGGGCCGCAGCGATATCGGCCTGGTGCGTCTGCCGGTCCACATCAAGTTTCCCGGGGTGCGGGTCGAAGAGGTCTACACCGAGCAATTGATGCTGGCGGTGCCGGCCTCGCACCGGCTGAGTGGATTGAGCGAAGTGGCCGTGGCCGCGTTGCGCGAAGAGCCATTTGTTTCGTTGCCGCACGGCGAGCGCGGCGGGCTCAGCTATCGCGTGGCCGAATTGTGCATGCGCAACGGCTTTTTTCCGCGCGCGGCGCGCGCGACCTCGCGCAAAACCACGCTGCTGAGCCTCGTCGAGGCAGGTCTGGGCGTGGCGCTCGTGCCCGCCAGCATGCGCTCGATTGCGCCCGCAGGCGTGCGCTTCGTCTCACTCTCCGGCACCGACAATTCAACGGCGGTGGCGATGTTGTACCGGCGCGGCATGTCGACGCTGGTCGACGGTTTCGCGGCGGCGCTGCACGGCGAAGTGTGAAGCATAAACGGTCAGTGAAAATACGGATCGACCGCGATTCGATGGTTGCCCGATCGGCGTCGGTGAAGCTGCCTGCTTCTTCACGGGCGTCGCAAAGCATCGCACTGTTGGTTGTTACGGCGTCACGAGAGGGGCGCTGCAATCAAGCTGGAACCAGTCGTGAACATGAAAGCCCTCCTGGTGAGGGCTTTCTGCCTCATAGCATCCCGCTTCTCGCTAACGTAATGGCACGCTCCGGGCATGCTGTCACGCACAATCCGCATGCTCGACAAGCATCCGCGTTCGGCGTGTACGCGACCTTCATTCCGTGTACGCGCAGCTTGAATTTCTGCAGCGCTCCCAACTGCTGGTAGTCGGCCGTGTCGATCCGGCGGATGTCGAAAACGTGCTCGGGACAGACTACTGCGCAATCGCCCTTGCCTTCACACCGCTTCAAATTGACGACGGGAACAATCACGCCTGCGGTTTGCTTGCAAGCGGCGGCCGATGCATTGCTCATGCGCGATCCTCTTGGGGCTTGCCGTTAGCGGGCGGTACGCTCTTCTGAAAATTTTCGCGCTCCTCCGGCGTCATGCGTTCCCACCGACGCCAATGCCTGCGTCCGTGCCAACCGCCATGACCTCGAAATCCACCAAAGAGAATCCGGCTCAGGACCAACAGGCCCAACGCGTGTGGAAAATCGATCGAACGGCCGCCGATGAATAGCGCCGGGACAACCCAATTCCATAGCAGCATCACCATCCATCCCAGCACGGCAATGCCCACCAGAACCAACAGTGCTTTGCCGAAGCATCTCAGTCTGAAACTCATCTACCTGCTCCTTTAGATATCCAGATCGTCATACACGGCCTGCAAGCGGACGCGCAGATGCAGAACCGCGTAACGCTTGCGTGCCAACAGCGTGTTCACGCCGACACCGCTCCCGGATGCCAGCTCCTTGAAACTGCGCCCTTCGAGTTCGTGAGCAACGAAGACGTCGCGCTGCTCCGCTGGCAATTCGTTGAGCGCGTCTTGCAGGGCTTCCAGCAGCACAGACCTTGCATAGACGGCATCCGGACCGGCGTCGGTGGCCGGCAGCGCGAGATCCAGCCGATACTCGGCGTCGTCGGGGGCGTCTTCCATTTCGGTCAGCGCTTGCTCTTTCCGCTTGCGAAAGCGGTCGATGATGCGGTTTCGCGCCACGCGAAACAACCATGCGCTAACTTGTTCAATCGGCGCAGGGAGCCGATAGGCTTGCACGAACTCCCGAAATACATCCTGCAAGATGTCTTCGGCTTCGCTCGGATCGTGCACGCGACGCCGGATGAAATTGCCGAGCTTTGTACGCTCACGCAAAACAGTTGCAGTGATGTCGCTATCTCGTTCGATCATCGAGTCCGGGGTGCGCGGCGGTTCCATAAGTGTGTAGACGATTCACGATCAGAAATATTGTCGGCGACGGAAAAAAGTGGCGTTACTGCCGGTTGGCGGGCGCCGTTCGCGGTCGACATCTCTGAGCGGTTTGGCATTGGCAAGCGCGAGCTTCAGCGCGATTCTCATCGTGCTGGCTCCTCACTCGCTCAACGAACCATCGAGTCTATTGTTGCGGGCGATACGCGACGAAAATCCCAGCGGTCTTAAGCTGTCTCGATCGCTGGATCGTCCTCGCCGGACATCGGGCCGAAGCCGGTCGGCACGATCACAAGAGGGTTGGCACCCGTAGCATTCGCGTCATAAGTGTCGGCCAATGCGAACGCCTCTGAAATGATCTTCTCCACGTCCTGACGCATCATGGTCACTTCGAACGGCAGATGCGCGCCGAACGGATCCCAGTCAAAGCACCCGACCACCGTGGACTGCCAGGCGTCTCGCGGCAGTCGCGACGCGAACTGAACCAGACCTTCGAACGCGGTAATCGAGTTCATCAGCAAGCCGGCGGGGAGACGGCCCGCACGCTCGTAGCGCCGGGCGAGCGCTTGCCGGGCAGAAGACGCGTCATATCCGAAGCACTCCACCGCATCGGATGCCGGCTGTATCTGCCGACCTTCGAACGCGTCGCGGAACCCGGCGATGCGCATCTCCGTCGCGTATTCATTTGCGACGCCGCCCAGGAAGATCAGTCCTTCGGGAGCGTCACCGCGCGCCCGCATCTTGTCGATCAACACGTCGGTGAGCGCGCGAGCGCCGCCGCGATTGTCGGACACCACCGACGGCGCAGCTTCGCCAGGCAGATCGACATTGATGCACGGAACGCCCGCGGCCGAACACATGGCGTTAAGAGGCGTCGGGTCCAGCACGCCGGCGATGAACAGCAACTCGACCCGTTGCGAGACGAGCGTCTCCGTGACGCTCACCTCCACGGATGGATCACGTTGAGTGCTAACGACGATGGGGCAAAGTCCCCGGCTCCTGGCGTGGTCCTCGAAGGTTTCGGCAAGCCCTGCAAAGAAACGGTTGCGATAGTGCGGGAGGATCATGCCGGCCAGTCCGGAGCGGGAGAGCCGCAGTCCGCGGGCCTTCATATTGACGTTGTAGCCGAGCTGCTGTGCGCTCGCGAGGATGCGGTTAGCGGTCTCTTCCTTGATGCGATAGCGCGCCCAGGTGCCGTTCAGCACCATGCTCACCGCGGCCGTCGAGGAGCCGGTCGCCTTGGCGATGTCGTAAATGGTGGACTTGCGTCCAGGGTTGCTGCGGGCCATCTCCCGGTCACTCCAAATAGCATCTCTTGTTCACGTTCTGCAGACGGTAGACCTTCCTGTAGCAGAACGCCATATTAGGGTATTTGCTACGTTGACCGTCTAGCTGAATGGATTCAGCATTCTCTTCACCTTCTGCTAAATGGATTTAGCAAACAATAGGTCTATTAGCAGGGGATCTTTCCACTACCTACTTGGACGTTTGGCGAGGGTGCCGGCGGTTCAGCGGAGGAGACATGTCAAAGAACTTGGTGCGCACCCTGTGCGCAGGTGTCGTCGCATTGGCTCTGGCGAGCAGTCTGGCTTCGGCGTCGCCCGATAAGCCCGTCATCGGCGTCGTCGTGAAGATTGGCGGGATCCCATGGTTCAACGCAATGGAGGCGGGGATCAAGAAGCGCGCCGAGCAACTCGGCGTCAAGGCCTTCATGGTTGGACCCACCAGCGCGGACCCGGCGCTGCAGGTCCGGGCGGTCGAGGATCTGATCGCTCAGCACGTCGATGTCATCGGCGTGGTGCCGAACGACGCCGAAGTGCTGGAGCCCGTGCTGCAGCGGGCACGAGCGGCCGGCATCAAGGTGATCACGCACGAGTCGCCCAAGCAGAAGAATGTCGATTGGGATTTCGAACTCGCCTCGGCCAAGGGTTTCGGCGAAGCGTACGCGAAGAAACTGGCAACCGCCGTGGGAGGCAAAGGCGAGTACGCTGTCTTCGTGGGGTCGCTGACGGTGCCGCTTCACAACGCCTGGGCCGACGCCGCGATGGCTTATCTGAAAGCCAACTATCCCGACATGAAGCTGGTCGGCGACCGTTATGGCGTGGCTGAAGACGTCGACGCATCGCGTAAGACCGCGCTCGACCTGATGCGGGCGCATCCCGATCTGAAGGCGATTCTTGCATTCGGCAGCCAGGGCCCGATCGGGGCGGCGCGCGCAGTCGCGGAGAAGCACGCGCAGGGACAGGTGCTGGTGCTGGGGCCGTTCTCGCCCGGCCAGGGTAAGCGTCTTGTGCACGACGGTGTCCTGACTGGCGGCTACATGTGGAATCCCGAACAGGCGGGCGAAGTGTTCGTGACGCTGGGTGTGATGGTCGCAAAGGGGCAACCGGTCAAGGACGGCGCGAACATCCCGGGTCTGGGCGTCGTCCATCCCGATGGCCATAACCTGATTGTCGACCAATTAGTGGAACTCAATGCGAAGACGGTCGACGAACTCGCCCAGTCCGGCCTCTGAGCGACGTTATCGAGCAACGCGTGAAGAGCCGCGAGAGCGCGCTTCACCGGCCGATAGAGACTACGTCGGATCAGGCAGGCCGCAAGTCGGCAGTATTGTGGAGCGTTCCCATGATCACAGCAGCTTCAAAGGATCACCCCGCGTGGCAGCGGGGTTTCGCGAGCGAGGTACCGGCTGCAGCCGTCGCCGAACGGACCGCGCTGCTCAAGCTCGACAACATCTCCAAAATTTTTGGCGGCGTGAAGGCGCTGCAGGCCGTGAAGTTCGACGTCATGCCGGGCGAGGTCCTCTGCCTTGCGGGCGAGAACGGCTGCGGCAAGAGCACGCTGATCAAGGTCATCAGCGGCGTCTATCAACCGGAAGCCGATGCGGTGATGCTGCTCGACGGTCAGTCGATCGAGGGGCTGGACCCGGCAAAGGCCCGCGACCTCGGAATCCAGGTGATCTGGCAGGACCTGGCGCTTTTCCCCGAGATGACAGTCGCTGAGAACATCGCTTTCGAACAGAATCTCGGGTCTCGTCCGCGCCTTGTCAACTACGGCCGGATGAAGGCTGCGGCTCGCCGCATCCTTGAGCGCCTTGGCGTTGACATTGACCTCGAGCGCTCAGTGCGTTCCCTGTCGATCGCCCAGCGACAGATCGTGGCGATCGCCCGGGCGCTCGTAGCCGACGCGCGGCTGGTGTTCATGGACGAACCGACAGCGTCGCTGTCCCATGCCGAGACCCGGGCCCTGCTGGCGATCGTGCGGCGGCTTTCGGCCGATGGCATCGCAGTTGTCTTCGTGAGCCACCGGCTGGCCGAGGTGCTCGACGTATGCACTCGCGTGACCGTGCTGCGCGATGGCCAGTATGTCGGTACCTTCCCCACCGCCGGCATGACGCAAACACGGCTCACGGAACTCATGACTGGCCGCACATTCGACTATGCGGTGCGGACCACCGATTTTTCCGCCGCGCCGGTCGTGCTGCAAGTCGAGGGTCTGACACGGCCGCGTGAATATGAGGAAGTCTCCTTCTGCATCAGGAAAGGCGAGATCGTGGGCCTCACCGGCCGGCTTGGCGCGGGACGAACGGAACTTGCGCTGTCGCTGTTCGGAATGTCGCGGCCGAGTGCGGGGGCGACCAGCCTCGACGGAGCGCGATTGTCGCTGCGCTCCAACCGGGAGGCGATCCGGGCGGGCATCGCCTACGTTTCGGAAGATCGCCTTCAGCTTGGCCTCGTGCAGCCGCAGTCGATCGGTGACAACACCGTAGCCGCGGTGCTGGACGACCTGCTAGGTCCGGCCCGGTTGATCGATCCCGGCAAGCGCGGCGCGCTGATCCAGGACTGGGTCAAGAAATTGGCAATCAAGATCGGCAAGCCGGAAGACGCGGTGTCGACGCTGTCGGGGGGTAATCAGCAGCGCGTCGTGTTAGCCAAGTGGCTGGCGACCAATCCGAAGCTGCTTATTCTGGACTCACCCACGGTAGGGGTAGATGTGGGCGCTCGGGCCGGCATCTTCGACATCATCCATCAGCTCGCTGCACGGGGTATGGCCATCCTGCTGATCTCCGATGAGATCCCGGAAGTCTATTTCAACTCGGACCGCATTCTGCACATGCGCAATGGCCGCATTGTGGCGCAATACGTGCCGAGCGCAACAACCATGGACCAAATCGAAGGAGACGTCCATGCCTGATCTGCGCAAATGGGGGATCGGCTCGATCGAGGCCCTGCTGATACTCCTCATCGCCGTGATGGTGATCGGTCTCGGCGTATCGACGACGACTTTCCTCACGCTGCCCAATCTGTTCGACCTTGTTAACCAAAGCTCGGTCAATATCATCTTCGCCGTGGGACTGCTGGTTGTGCTCATCGCCGGCGGGATCGACATCTCATTCGCAGTGGGCGCATCCGTGGTCCAGTATCTGACGGCGATGACCGTGATGCGGCTCGGTGGCGGCAACTGGGCGATCGGCTTCGTCACGGCCGGCGTGTTCGGTTTTCTGCTTGGCGCCATCAACGCCACCATCATCTACAGGTTCCGCATCGTCTCGATTGTGGTGACGATTGCGACCTTCAACGTGTTCTTCGGCGGCTTGATGTTCCTGACCGGCGGCGTATCGATTTACGACCTGCCTGACTGGTGGACGCAGCGCGTTTCACTCATCCAGTTGAAGACCTCGAGCGGCATCGCGGATCTCGCACTACCCGTTGCGGTGATGATCGTCATGGTGGCGGCCACCTGGTTCCTGCTGCGTCGCACGACCACGGGCCGGCAGCTCTACGCTATGGGCGACAACCCGGAGGCAGCCCGCCGCGTCGGCATCAACATCGGCACCATGCATTACGTGGCGTTTGGCTGGCTCGGCATGATGGCCGGAATCGCCGGGCTCATGCAGGCCCACTACGTACAGGAGGTGGTGCCCAACGCGCTGTACGGTCGTGAACTGGACGTGCTGGCCGCTGTGGTTCTCGGCGGCGCGCGACTGGGCGGCGGACGAGGCACGATCCTCGGCGCCATCCTCGGCATTCTGCTGACCGCCATCACCGCGAACGGGCTGAACCTGCTCGGGATCTCGCCGTACGCGTTCAAGATGATCATCGGCGCCATCATTCTGCTTGCCATCACGGTGTCGAGCGGCGGCTTCGCCAGGTTCGTCGGATCGCGGTTCACGCCGCAAAGCGCAAAGGCCTGATCATGAAAATTTCGTCATCCAAACGTTCCGGCGTACCGTTCGTGCCCGCCGACGTCGTCGGCCTGCTCGGCTTCCTCGCCTTCGTGATCGCGGTCATGAGCTTTGCCTCCGATCGCTTCTTTTCCGCCAGCACGTTCGTCTCGGTGGCCTTTCAACTGCCGGAACTGGGACTCTTTACGCTCGCGATGCTGATGCCGCTGATCTCGGGCGGCTTCAACCTGGCGGTGACCTTCACTGCCAACATCGCCGGCCTGGCGATGGCCTGGGTGATTCATTCGCAAGGTGGCGCAGATGCCGGCGCGGGAGCCATCATTCTCGGGATCGCCGCGGCACTGGCCACCGGTGCGGCTTCCGGATGGGTGATGGGCGCCATCATTGCGCGAACCGGTGCAAGCCCGATTCTCGTCTCCTTGTCGATGATGATCTTCCTGCGCGGACTGGGCGAGTTCCTGACCCACGGCGGCGACATTTCCGGATTCCCACCTTTTGTGCGGGAGATGGGCAACGGCGTGTTGCTCGGCGTTCCAGTGCCGCTGTGGATTTTCGCTGGATGCGCAGCGCTCTGGCACGTCGTGATGACGCGTTCGCGGCTTGGTTTCGCCACGCGCATGATTGGATCCAACCTCGAGGCAACCCGGTATTCCGGCATCGCCACCACGCGCGCCGTCACGCGAATCTACATGCTGTCCGGTCTCATGTGCGGTGTCGCTGGGGTGGTGATGGCAGCCCGCTTCAATTCGGTGCGGGTGGGTCATGGCGAAGCGTTCCTGCTGATCGCCGTGCTCGCCTGTTTCCTTGGCCGTGTCGATCCGTTTGGCGGCTTCGGGCGTGTCGTTCCGGTCGTGATCGCGCTTGTGATCCTGCAGGTGATTGCCTCGGGTCTCAACCTGCTCGGCGCCAACCAGCACCTCGCCACCGCTTTGTGGGGCGTGTTTCTGCTTGCCGTGATGCTCATCCGTTGGGCGTGGGCGAATGGCTTTTTTCAGTCCTTGGTCCGCAGTCGCGTGACCGCTTCGGGAGGAGTTGCACAATGAATCCGTTAGGTGTTCACGCATTGGTCTGGGCCGGCGATCTGACGCCGGAGTCGACCCGCAAGGTCATCACCCAGACCAAAGCCGCCGGTTTCGACCTCGTCGAACTGTCGCTGCACGGACCCAAGGTCATGGACCTCGCGATGACTCGCGACCTTCTTCAGGAGCATGAACTCAAGGTGGGCTGCTCGCGCGGCCTCACGCTGGATGCCGACGTTTCCAGCGATGATCCGGCGACGGTCGCACGCGGTCTCGCGTTGCTGGAAGAGGGCATCAGCATCACCGCGGAACTGGGGGGCGGTTACTTCGGCGGCATCCTGTACGGCGCAATGGCGAAGTATGGGCAACCGCTTACCGCGCGGGGGCGGCGCAATGCGGTGGATTCGCTCAAGCGCATCGCCGACTTCGCACTGAAGAAGAACATCACCCTTGGGCTCGAAGTGGTGAATCGCTATGAGAGCAACCTGCTCAATACGGCATCGCAAGCGCTCGCCATGCTGGATGACGTTGGCGCGCCGAATGTCGTCGTTCATCTCGACACCTATCACATGAACATCGAGGAATCGGACTTCATGCAGCCGGTGCTGGCGTGCGGAAAACATTTGGGCTACGTTCATATCGGCGAAAGCAATCGGGGTTATCTCGGCTCCGGGACCATCGACTTTGCGCAGTTCTTCCATGCGCTTGCGATGATCGACTACCAAGGCGTCGTCACGTTCGAGAGCTTCTCTTCCACCGTCGTGAACGAGCAGTTGTCCAACGCCTTGGCGATCTGGCGAAACCTGTGGGACGACAGCATGGATCTGGCAATCCATGCGCAGACATTCATGGCTGGCGGCATCAACGCGGCAGCCAAAGCAAAGGCTCACCATTAGGGCGTTTGCGCCGCCGTGCTGGGCGCGCGGCGCAAACCAGGAAGTCCAACCTCTGCACATCTTGCAGCCCGCCCCGGCGAGACATCCGTGCAAAGCGTGACCTGTCTCGCTGCCCAGCACGCCTTTCCCAAATCCATTTAGGACTGTCCTGATGATCGAGGATCACTTTATTGTTCGGCTGCAGCAGCTTGTCGCTGACGGTCGGCGCCGCATCCTTGGGCTGGTCGGTGCGCCGGGCGCCGGTAAATCGACGCTGGCGCAGGCCATTCTCGACGCACTGCCAGGCCGCGCGGTTGTCGTGCCGATGGACGGGTTTCATCTTGCGAACGTCGAACTCGAGCGTCTTGGCCGCGCGTCCCGCAAGGGTGCTGAGGATACGTTCGACAGTGCGGGTTACGTTGCCTTGCTGGGCCGTTTGCGTGCACAACGTCACGACGAATGTATCTACGCCCCAACGTTTCGCCGCGAGATCGAGGAACCCGTTGCCGGGGCCATCCCGGTCATGCCGGACACGCCGCTGGTCGTGACCGAAGGCAACTATCTATTGTTGGAGCACGGACACTGGAAGGGCGTTCGTGAACTGCTCGACGAAGCATGGTATGTCGATGTCGATCCGGCGTTGCGGAGGAAGCGGCTGGTTGGCCGCCATATGATGTTCGGCCGTGATGAAGACGCTGCCAGAAACTGGGTTCAGCAAACTGACGAGGTCAACGCGGTCTTGATTGAGTCGACGCGAGCGCGCGCCGATCTGGTTTTCCAATGGCCGTCGTAGCGCGGCGTCCTGTCAAGCAGTGGTCAGTGACGGTTGCTGGAATGCCGGCCGTTGACGGCCGAATCACTGAACGCGTTTCTGCGCCTTTGGCAATCTCGCAGCGATAGTTTCAGACGGATCATGGGTGGCGGGAAAAATTGATTTCGGAATATGATGCGAAGATTCGTGTGCACCCGTAGCGTACCTTCTGCTTCCCGGGTGGCTATAGCGATGTCCCGCGGGCATGACCAGGATCGGGAACAAGTGTCGTAAGAGCGGGTTCCTTACCGGCTCTTACATGCCTTCCTGGTCAGCGGGTTACCATACTAACTTTGCAAATGGGCCGACCAGATTCATGTGCCAGTCCTCTCGCGTGCGGGTCGACGAAGGATGGCAGAAACACGTCGCCCCATCTACCGTAGATTTTCCAGCCGGAGCCAGTTTTGATCAGCGTACCCGTCGAGGCCGTAGCGCCAGGTGACACGGCTGTGTTTGTGGCGCGTCAACCGATTATGGATCGGGCCGGTCGCGTTGTCGCGTACGAACTTCTGTTCAGGGACGGGCCTACCGGTGTGGGCCGGATCGACGACGACCTGCGCTGCACGACAGCGGTGGTGGAGCGCGCAGTGGGCTCGATCGGTCTCGAGCGGCTGGTCGGGAACAAGGCCGCCTTTCTTAACTGCCCACACGATTTTCTGTTCTCGAACTACCCCGATGTGCTGCCGGCTTCACGTTTCGTCCTGGAGATACTGGAGTCGGTCGAACCGAGTTCGGCCCTCGCGCGGCGATGCAGCGAGTTACGAGGCGCGGGCTTCCAGCTGGCGCTGGACGACGTCAGGACCATGACCGGCGATATTCGGTGGTTTCTTCCGTCCGTCGACATCGTCAAGATCGACTGGCCGTTCGTGGAGCGCGCCGAATTGCCGGAGCTGGTCAGCCAGCTCAAACGTGCGGGAAAGGTCGTGCTTGCCGAGAAGGTCGAGCAAGCGGAGGACGCGGAACTTGCCCGCCACCTCGGCTGTGATCTGCTGCAGGGCTATTATTTCGCGAAGCCGCAGATTCTTTCCGGCAAGCGCTCGATGCCCCCGGTGAAGGCCATCCTTCATGTGTTCGATCTGGTCGGCAGCGATGCCCCGTTGGATAGTATTGCCCGGGCGCTGAAAGAGACGCCCATGCTGGTCGCCCAACTGTTGCGGCTGGCAAACAGCAGCGAACAGCCTAACGGTAAAGCGGAGCGCATTTCGTCGCTGAAGCAGGCTCTCTCGATAGCCGGCAGCAGCAGGCTTCTGCAGTGGTGCGGACTTCTGCTTTACGCTAACCGGGACGGGCTTCCGGTCGATGAAGATCCGCTCGCCTTGCTCGCACAGCGACGGGCACATTTCATGGAACAGGCGATCGACGCGATGACGGACGGACCGCGTTCGCTGGTGGCCACGGCCTATCTTACGGGCATGTTGTCGCTACTCCATGTGGCCTGTCACATGGAACTGCGCGCCTTTGTCGATGAGTTACCCGTTTCTGATTCCATCCGCGAGGCCATCCTGAACGGTGACGGCGTACTCGGCGAGCTGCTGTCGATTGCTGCGCTGCTCGAACGGGGCGATGCGGCCGCGGCGACTGTGAGGCTTCAACGGCTGGTGGCCTCTCCCGCAGAGCTTCAGAAGATCATCGAGTGTTATTGACATGCGGATCGAACACACGACGACCGGGGTGCTCAAGCTCGCGGTCTACCGACCAGTCTGAGGCGACTCAATATTCCACGAGGATGGTCACGCGGCGATTCGCAGCTCGCGCTGCCGGCGCGTCTCCGATGATCAAGGGAAAGTTATCGGCCCGGCCGATCGCGGCCATCCTGTGCGCTTCGATCCCTTTGTCGGCAAAGAATCGAACCACGGCGCCTGCCCGTGCCGACGACAGTTCCCAGTTGGATTCGTATTTCGCGGTTGATATCGGCAGACTGTCCGTGTGACCTTCTACGAGGATGTTGTTCTTTGAGTGGTCGCGCAGCACCACGGCGACCTGGTTCAACACGTCGAAAGATTCCGGCAACAAACGCGCGTCGCCCGAATTGAACAAAACCTTCGCGTTGATTGCGATTTCAACGCCCTGTGTGGCATTCGAAATCGTAATCTGCTGTTTCTCTCGAAGCGGTTCTAACAACGAAAGAAGCTGCCTTCTTGCGGCATCCGGCGCTGCGGGCGCGGCAACAGCAGCGTCGGCACTAGCGGCGCCCTTCATTTCCTTTACCGCGTGACGTTCGAGAGTCTTTATTTCAAGCTCTCTATTTTTCGCCAACTGCAGCGCATAGAGCGCAAGGAACAACACCATGAGCGTGGTGATGAGGTCGGCGTAGGAAATCAGCCAGCGCCCGGATTGCTCCTCCTCGGCATCGTCGCCTTTCTGATAGCCGGCTTTATCTGACGCAAGGCGCTTGTTACCCAAGGAGGTGTTCATACACGAGACGTCTGTTTCCAGATTACGTTTGAATGGGCGTCCAGGCAACATTCGCCAACCGGGCGAGACCGGTTATCCCAGCAACTCAGCCGATCTTTCGCGGACGTCGCCCGCCAGCCTGGTTTCGATCGTGTGGGGCGACTCCTTGCGTGATATCGCGAGCAGGCCGTCGACGTATAAGCGCCTGAAGCGCAACTCGCTATCCACCTGCGCCCTTATCTTTCCGTACAACGGCAGAAAGACCAGGTTGGCCAACGCGAGGCCGTAAAGCGTAGCTACAAAAGCGACGGCGATACCTTGCCCGAGCTGCGCGGGCTCGAGCATATGGCCTGTGACCTGAATGAGGCCGAGCACGGCCCCGAGGATCCCGAACGTCGGCGCGTAGCCGCCTGCCTGCTGCCATATCCGCGCAGCCGCCATGTGATTGCGCTCATACGCATCGAGTTCTCTTTGCAAGGCGTCTTCGAGCACGGCGGTCGATACGCCGTTTGCCAGAAGCTCCAAGCCTCTTTTGGCAAAAGGATTGATTCCGCCGGCCTCTATCGACTCGAACACCAGCATGCCGTTCAGTTTCGCCTGATCGCCCCACTCGAGCAGGACGGACAAGCTTTCCCGGTCGACCTGCCGCGCTTTCACAAAAGCCAGGCGCAACTGCTTGATGCCGTCATAAAACCTTGCCCAGGTATTCTGGATCATCACCGCGCCGAGGGTCCCGCCCAGGACGATGACAAATGCCTCCAGCTGAAAAAGGGAGGTGAAGTGCCCACCCTCGAGCGAGAATCCGGCAACGATGGCGGTCACGCCGAACAACGCGCCAAATAGCGTCAAAAGATCCATACATCCTCTCGAACGGCTGCCCCAGCCATTGGACACGAAGCGAAAACAGCGTGTTGTCCGTGTACCGGGTGTCAGGCATCCAGCCTGGAAAGCGGCGCTGGATTGGCCGCCGGAGATTTGATCGCTCGCACGGTCTCGAGGAAGCGCAGCTCGATCTCGGCAATTTCGATCGGATCGATCTTGATGTCACGCCGCATGACCCACGACACTTCCTTTTTTCTAGCCTCGGTCATCACCGAAAGCAGGCGCTCGGCGACAGGCTGATCCGTCAGGGTGGAGAGCAGTTTCGCGAGGTCGTAGGTATCGAAAGCGCTCACGGCTTCGAACAAGGCTCGCTGGTCGACAAACTCCAGATCGTCCAGCGATTTCAGGTCGCCCGGCGCACGGGAATTTCGCCGGGAAAAATACGTGACGCCCTTTTCCTCGACGTAATTCAATACCTTGGTCTTGCGAAACGCGAAGATGTCTTCGGCAATTTCCCCGTGGGAGAGCTTGTTGAGAATCAGCTTCTTCTCGACGCCGATCAGGGCTTCCAGGTCGGCCAGTTCGATCAGTTCCAGTTCACTGCCGATCGAGATGTCGAGATCGTGGTCCGCCACCTGCTGAGCCCGCTCCGTGATCCGTACAGGATCGAACGTGACAAGCTGGCGGCTCGTTGCGCCGTCCTGCGCTGAATAGCGCGCCGAGGTGTTGTTCAGGCGCTCGGATCCGCCCGGTGCGAGCGTAACGAGGTTGAGTTTCTCCATCCGCTTGAGTATGGCCATCACATGCGGACGGGAATGGCCTGCGATCGCGTGGCACTTCTTGATGACGTCGGGCAAGGGCACCGAGCATTCTTCGCCTTGAGCGCGGCGCATGCGTCCATCCAGTCTGTCCGTGTTCTCGTTACCCGCCATCAGCGCCAGAACGTGAGCATACGAGAGCACCCCAGGCAGGAAATCCGCATGCGTATAGGTGGCAAGGACATCGTCCTTCTTCTTCGCCCGCCGAATCAGGGTGCGCACGATATGGCGAAGCAGCGGCGATACGCGCTCGAGCTCCTCTTCCACCACGTTTGCCGCGATGACGGTCAATTGACAGAAGCTAAGCGCTTTCGCGGTGTGCGCTCGCGGTTCGGCCGGCAACAAAGCCGCTTCGCCGAAAAACTCGCCCTTTCCCAGCGTGGCAAGAATGACCTTCTTTTCGTCGCATTGCGTGGAGATTTCGACTTTGCCGTCGGCGATGACGTAGATAACGGCGTCGCCCGCGAAGCCTTCGGAATAGATGATTTCGCCCGGAGCCGCTGTCCGCGACCATGGCGATCGTTGATGGTTCAAGATTCATTCCCCCGAAGAGCTATTTCCTCGTTCAGCCCGCGCCTTCCCGAGGCGCGAGGCTGTCCGATGGTCCCGATTTGTTTGACTGTATAACGACATGCAGGACGCAAACCTTTAGCTCTAGCACGCGCGAACGATCAGGCGTGGTGGCGTCATGCAGACTGACTGGCGCAAACGTTTGGCGCGAGAGAAGGGGGCGCCAAAGCCGTTGCGTCGCGCATTATTGGCCGGCATTCTCGAAAGGCAGCTTCCAGACGGTCACGGTGTTTGTGTTGTCGTCGACCGCAGCAAAGCTGACGAACTCTTGACGCGGCTGCGTGAACGCCAGTCCGAATGCACCGTCTGGAGCCGGGTCGATGGAAAGCTGCGCGACGAAGCGGCCTTGCGGCGTGAATTCGACGATTTCGCTCGGCTGCTTCGGATCGCTGTTGACCGCGTCGCCGTTCGCGACGAACAGATGGCCGTTCGGTCCGAGGGCTAGCGCGATCGGGCCGTGGAGATGAGCACTGTCTGCAAAGATCTGCGCTCCTTTGCCACCGTCGTGCTGCGAATTGGCCGCGCCGAATACCGCGAAGATCGCGTTATCGGCAGTGGACGCGACATAAAGTACGTCACGCTGCGGATCGTAGGCGAGTCCGGTCGGACCTACGACCAATGCCGCCGGATCGCTGCGAAACGCGTAACCAGAGGCGATCTGCGTGGCGCGATTGAGGTGGACGCCGTCGTCGCCGACGCTCACATCGAGGCGCACAACCGTCCCGTTGAGCACGTTCGAAACGAAGATCTTCGCATGGTCTCCTTGATCGAAGATCGTCAGATCCCAGGGCCCGTCGATCTTCGCCGTTGCAGGCGTCCACTGCGCGACGATGCCGCCGGTTCGATTCAGCACCAGCAGCACGCCGGGCTTGATCGTGGCGAAGGTGCCATCCGTGGTCGGTACGCTGCCGACCACCACGAAACCGCCCCTAAGTACACCGAGCGCGGTGCTCAGGCCGAGGCCGGGTGCACCCAGGAAAAACGTGACCGGCTTGTCGTTCGGCACGATCTTGACGATTGTCGTGCCGGTACCCTGCAGGTTCTGCGCGTTGTTGAAATTCGACACGAGCAGGTCGCCTGTGGCGATCGTGCCGAAACGGGGGAATCCAGCGGGCACGAAGGCGGCGCCGTACGGATTGAGATCACCGTTGGCCGGCACCGTCGACGAGGTGACGAACGACGGCGGGAGCAGCGGCGTGAGCTCGCCGGCAAGGGCGGAGCACGCTGGGGAAAGGGCGAAACTGACGCCGAACAGCGTGGCCAGCAGCAGGTGTTTCAGCGTGCGGCCTTTTGACCGGGCAACGCGCTGGCAGGGTTGCCGGTCGATTGTCGGATTGAAGCCGTTTACGACGGGGTTCATGACTGGGCTCTCCAAGAAAGCCGCGGGGCTGGCGCGTTGTTGTCGCTGCACGCAATGCGTGCCGGCCGCCGCTAGCGAACTTCACCCCGTGCCTATGCGATGGGCACCAGCACCGCCGTCCTGCGACTCGAACGGAATGCACGTCGCGCAGCGTCGGCAACGGTGGGGCGAATCTTGCAAACCGGGCAAATACCGATCCCTTGCCGGCGGGTGCGTGGCAAGCGAGGCGTGCTCCATTTCATGCGCAACGGAGCTGGATCGTCCGATGGCAAACGCGGATGCAGATGAGTAAACGGCTGGCAGGAAGAAATATTCCGTCGTAAAACCCTGAGGACAGCACCGATTTTCGAATCATTCAGGAATACCGCACGCGATCGAACGTTGCGCGCTTCATGCCTGGTATGTCGTTTGACCTTGCAACCGTGGATCTCGGGAGTCGCGCCAATCATGAAGCGAGCTATGCAGCCAAGTCGTTGACGCAGCGCGTACCCACGCTGATGCATGGGGACTTCGCTTTGTCGGAGTCGTCGGCAATCACTGAATATCTCGACGATGCATTTCCGGAAACGCTCGTCTATCCACAAGATAGATATCTTCGAGCGAGGGCACGCCAGGTGCAAGCCTGGCTGCGCAGTGACCTGATGCCCATCCGGCAGGAGCGCTCGACGGAGGTGGTGTTCTACGGATCGCCCGGTGCGGCGCTTACCCCTGCGGCCGTCGCAGCGGTACAGAAGTTGTTTTCTGCGGCTGACGCCTTGCTTTCCGGAGATACAGCAAATCTGTTTGGGACGTGGTGCATCGCCGATACGGATCTGGCGTTAATGCTCAATCGCCTCATCCTGAATGGCGATCCGGTACCAACAAGGTTAGTAGACTATGCCGCGCGTCAGTGGGAGAGACCCTCGGTGCAGCGATGGGTCGAACTGAACCGTCCTCCGCTTTGAATGGGCGAAGCCAAATAAGATGCGGACTTTGCCGCAGATCCGATCTTGCTTGCAACCCGGCTTTTGCTTCGGCTGGCTGCGTGGCGGCGGAGGAATTCCCTGAGTCTGGTTAAACGCCTCTATCCAGCCACCACGCGGTTGCGGCCGTCGTGCTTGGCCCGATATAGCCGCTCATCGGCGACTCGTAAGAGGGTGTCGATCGTGTCGCCGTCGCGGCCGAATTCGGAGATGCCGACACTGACGGTAACGGCGACAGCCCGCCCAGCTGCCGTATAAAGCTCCTCGGTAGCCACGGCGCCCCGGACGCGCTCCGCGATCGAACGGGCCACGTCCAGCGCGGCCTTGGGCAGCAGCACCATAAACTCTTCGCCACCGACCCGCGCCACGCCGTCATAGGGGCGAATGGCATCGAGGCATTTCTGCACGAATCGCTGCAACACCTCGTCACCCACCTGATGCCCGTAGTTGTCGTTGATCAGTTTGAAGTGGTCGAGATCCAGCGCCAGCAGCGAGAACGGCGCACCGCCTCGCTTGGCACGCGCGATTTCCGCCTCCACTTGCTGAATGAACTCGCGCCGGTTCGCGGCACCCGTCAGGGGATCGGTCGCGGCGAGGTGCTCGAGCTTGTGATTGGTGCGTTGCAGCTCCTGCAGCGCGCTTTCTGTGCGTGCCATCGCCTCGGCGAGGCGAGCCATCAGCTCTTCCTGACTGTAGATCGCCGAAAAGGACTGCGTCGTGCGAAATGCTTGAACGACACCGTAACTCAGCAGGAAAAAACCGGCGGCGAAGATCGCGTGCGCCAGCCACCACATGTGATTCCAGGGCTTGCCGAGAATGAACGCGAGAGACGCAAGCCCGAAGAAGGTGATCGAGATGCCGTAGATCACCATCAGCGGCGAGCGAATGCGACGGAGCATCAGCGCCATGACGTTCAGCGTCGAGAAGATGAGCGCCCCGCCCTCCATCGACAGTCGCACTGCCAGGTTGCCCGCGATCGGCGAATTCGCGATGAGTGCAACGGCCAGGTCGATCAGGGCGAACGCGGCGATCGCGGTCAGCCAGGGGCGCGGCTTCGAGCGCCGCTCGACCGCGTCCGGCGCGCGGTGATACGAGAGAAGCCCGACCAGCAGCAGCACCGACATCACCAGACGCGATGCCGGTCCGTAGAGCAGGAACAGCCAGATATTGTGGTGAGCCATGCCGGTGAACGCGCCGTGCAGCGCGTAGATCAGCACAAAGCCTAGAAAGCCCAACGTCAGCCACCGCAACAGCGGTTCACCCGAGGACAGATAACAACGCCAGGTCACATAGGTGACAAACAGCCCCTCGAGCGTCGCCGCCGCGATCGCGATTTCGTGGAACACGTGGTTTTCGAACTTCAGGCTCGGGTCCTGAAAGAAAGCCAGATAAGCAATCAGGTAGGCGGGAACAAGCGCAAAACCAATGACCAACAAAGCCGAGTAGATCCTGGTCACGGTCCCGATGAGGCGGGGCGGCTGTTCGATGGAGATAGTCGTACTCATGTGCCCGTCTCCGACAATATTGCTGTGGTTGTTCGCATTGCCGAGCGATTGACGCGTGAATCGGCCGACTCGGACGCGGGATCATGCCGTCGTGCAGAGCCAGGCATACCGCGCAGTGGACTACCTTCAGGCAATTGGAAGTATAAGCGTCAGGTTTCATCTGACAAGCACGGACTGCGATTCGCGTCGGCAACACATCGGTCGTGCCATCGACTCCTGATATTCCGTGCAGTTGCCATCTGAAATTGACCGATACCGTAGCCGACGGTCGTCAGCCGCGACGGCTCGCGCGCCCAGGTGTCAACGCATCACGTCTTGAGCGCCCTCCATGCGACGTGCATAGTTGTTTCCGCTGTGGCGATGGGGTAGGGCGGTGACGACTCAGTCGGCATTACTTGATCGTATCCGCGGCGGCTTTACACACTGCGGCGTCCTGATCTCCTGTGCCGCCACTACAGCCTATCGCGCCGACGAGCTTTCCTCCTTCTACGAGTGGAAACCCTCCCGGCGACGCCACCAGCCCCGCATCGAGCGTGCTCACGTAGGCATGTCCCGTCTCAAACTGGTTGTAGTAGACCCGGGTTTCACGTCGACATCTTGCCGACGTGCGAGCCTTGTTTTGTGAGATCGTGGTCGACCCATACTGGACATCGTCCATTCGTTCGAACGCGAGGAGTTCGCCATGCGTGTCGACGCCAGCAATGCTCATTTTCCAGTCGTGTTTCTTCGCTTCGGCTTCTGCAATTGCGAGCAGCCGCTTCGCGGCATCCAGGCTAATCGTCGCGCCGTAGGGAACGTCGAATGGGATCTTGTCAGGCGTGCCGCCCGCGGTCCCGCACAAGCCGCATACCCGACACGCATCGGCGTTTGACTTGCACGCGACGCTCGCCGGGAGGACCGGGAAGCGCCGTCATGTCATCTGAACTCGACTTGGGCAGACCTGTTGTCCCAAAACAAACAGTCACTGGGGGATATGTTTGTCACGGCAGGACATCTTTTTTTCTCCAGCCCTTCGAAAGCTTCGAAACGACTCATGCGAAATATTTATTTGTCTTTGTTTTCATGTGGTTAGAAGAATTTCCCCGGTTCGCGATTTGAGCTTGGCACACCCTATGCGTTTGTGCCTGTGAGCGCAACGAATAGTGCTCTTTCCCAAACCGAAGCAAACCCAAGGAGATTTACCATGACCTCGCTGATGATCAAAGACCTCGCACACTCCGAAGAACTTTCCGCCAAGGCCCTTTCGGCTGTACGCGGCGGCAGCAACTACAACGTCGGAAACCTCAACGCTGCGTTGGGCGGCGGCTTCGCCAGCCCGGGCATCGTGGTGGCGCCGGTCACCCAGACCGACACGCACACGAAGGTCGAGATTCCGACCATCCAGAATTTCGGCGGCCTGCAGGTTGTCGGGCTGTGAGTCAAGCGGATCGGAGAGTCTCTCTGACCGGGGACGCCGTTCACCCCTCTCCGGGGACTCTCTACCACTTGCACCGAATCGCGCTTTTCCAGATTGAAGCAAACCCAAGGAGATTTACCATGACCTCGCTGATGATCAAAGACCTCGCACACTCCGAAGAACTTTCCGCCAAGGCCCTTTCGGCTGTACGCGGCGGCAGCAACTACAACGTCGGAAACCTCAACGCTGCGTTGGGCGGCGGCTTCGCCAGCCCGGGCATCGTGGTGGCGCCGGTCACCCAGACCGACACGCACACGAAGGTCGAGATTCCGACCATCCAGAATTTCGGCGGCCTGCAGGTTGTCGGGCTGTGAGTCAAGCGGATCGGAGAGTCTCTCTGACCGGGGACGCCGTTCACCCCTCTCCGGGGACTCTCTACCACTTGCACCGAATCGCGCTTTTCCAGATTGAAGCAAACCCAAGGAGATTTACCATGACCTCGCTGATGATCAAAGACCTCGCACACTCCGAAGAACTTTCCGCCAAGGCCCTTTCGGCTGTACGCGGCGGCAGCAACTACAACGTCGGAAACCTCAACGCTGCGGTGGGTGGCGGCTTCGCCAGCCCGGGCATCGTGGTGGCGCCGGTTACCCAGACCGACACGCACACGAAGGTCGAAATTCCGACCGTCCAGAATTTTGGTGGCCTGCAGTTTGTTGCACTGTGAGTTAAGCAGATTGGAGAGTCCTTCCGATCGGTGACACCGTTCGCCCTACGGGGACTCTCCACCGCTTGCAAAGAATCGCGTATTTCCAAACCGAAGCAAACCCAGGAGATTTACCATGACCGCGCTGATGATCAAAGACCTCGCACATTCCGAAGAACTGTCCGCCAAGGCCCTTTCGGCTGTACGCGGTGGTAACAACTACAACCTCGGAAACGTCAACGCTGCTTATGGCGGCGGTTTCGCCAGCCCAGCCATCGTGGTGGCGCCGGTCACCCAGGTTGACACGTACACGAAGGTCGATATTCCCACCATCCAGAATTTTGGCGGCCTGCAGTTTGTCAAGGCATGAGTTGGAGGGACGGGAGAGCTGCACCGACGGGATACAGTCCGATCCTCCGACGTGCGCTCTCCGCGATGTTCACAAGCGAGAGCTGCTCCGGCAGGACATGGAGCGTCGGTCGGTTCTGGTGTGCGAATAAAAATTTCCGGTAACAGGACGCGATTCAAATCCGAATCGATAGCTTCATAACAGGGGCGCACATTGTCGAGGTCCAGGCGGGTAGTTCGATCAACGTAGTTCGTTATCCTCCAGAATTCTCCGATATCGCGTGCCTGTTGTTTCCGGTGTTCGAGATGTACTTTCGAAGTGTCTACCGCCGGGCGCCCTGCGCCCGTCCGTCGTTACAGATAGCTGCAGACGTAGTCGAGCGTTTCGATCACGTCGATATCGAAGCGACTCTTGCCGGGCACCGAGAACGACTCGCCCGCGCCGTACGTCTTCCACTCGTCGCTGCCTGCGAGGCGGATGCGGCATTGGCCGGCCTGCACCTCCATGAGTTCCGGCGCGTCGGTGCCGAAGTTGAGCGCGCCGGGCAGGATCACGCCGAGCGTCTTGCGCGTGCCGTCGGCGAACAGGACGGTGTGCGAGACACACTTGCCGTCGAAGTAGACGTTGGCTCGTTTGATAATGGAAACCTGATCGAATTGCGTTGCGGCCGTCATGGCGGTCTTCCTCAGAGGCATCGTGAATGGATGAGTTGGCGCCGCGTAGCGGCAGCGACCGGTGCGCGATCTGCGCGGGCCGCCTGCGCGGGCTTTCGGTCCGGCGCCGCCGCCATCATACAGGCTGTCGGCGGCGCCAGTCGGTGACCTTCGTGTAACGGTGCGTTTGTAGCCGGCGCGCCTACGGACACGCCCTACGGTCTCCGGGAAGTTGTCGTTGCCGCACCAGACGCTCCATCACGGTCTCCGGAACTGTATATGCAAACATATTGCGCACCTATACAGGGTTCACGGATCTTTCAGGGTTCAGCCCGTTCAATTGACGAGGCAAACGGCGAAAGACCCCCGGCGAGATGCTCGCCCAAAGCGAAGTCAGGCGGCGAGGTCGGGCGGCAACTTCCCGCCGTTCGCCGCCAGCGCCTGCATCACTTGCTTGTGCAGCCAGATATTCATGCTCGCCGAGTCGTTCATGTCGCCGTCGTACTTGAGTTCCTGGGCGAGCTGCTTGCGATGTTCGAGGCTGCTGTCGATGCCGAGCGCCTTCATGGTGTCAACGATAGACGTGCGCCAGTTCAGCGTTTGCCCACTTTCACTGACAAGCTGATCCATCACGGCTTCGACGTCGACGTCAGTCAAAGGCGCAGGTGCAGGCGTGGCATCCGGGGCGGCAGCCTGGGCTGCCGCGGGATCCGGTGTCGGCTCCGCCGCAGGCGGTGGTTGGTCCGGTTTTGCTTTGCCGAACAGCTTGTTCACAATATCGCCGAAGATGCTCATTCTGGATGCTCCCAACAGGTTGGTAATTCAGGGAAACACCGTACCGTTTCCGATACGTGTGCCGTCAATATCCTATGCGAGGTTTGCGTCCGGGTCATGGCAAATTGTTTAACAATGTTTAGATGTCGGCGGTCTGCGCCAGGCCACGCGGAACGCATACGGTGTTTCGTGTTCCGGCGCTTCCGGGCGCGAAATCGTCGAGACTGCGCCGTCCACCGTATCCAGTCCCCGAGTACGTCACGATTCGGCAAAGGCCGGGGGCTGCACGAATCCGCCAAACTCGCGCTCGGCTAGTTCAGCAAAGGCGATGGGGGTCCGGTCTTCGAGGTAGGGGCCTATCGCCTGGAGCCCGATAGGCAAGCCGCTTTCGCCCAAGCCGATTGGAAACGCGGTCGCGGGCAATCCAGTCAAGGTCGCGAGACTCTGCCATAGGGCCTGATGAGTGTAGGCAGTCTGCCTGCCGTCGATTTCCAAACGGCGGGAGCGGATGTCGGAATGGTCATGCGTGAAGGCCGGTGTCGGCAGTACCGGACAAAGCACGAGATCCCATTCCCGAAAGAGCTGACGCCACTGATGCATCAGGGCGACTCGGGCGCGGTCGGCAGCAATCCAGTCGCGATGGCTGAGCACCAGGCCGCGCAACTCCATCGCCGCGTCACTGGTGTCGCTTCCGGGTAAGCCGGCGGCCTGCTCCTGAAGAGCACGATAATCGTCAAGCGGCATGTCTGCGCCCATGAATGACAAAAATAGCTGGCCCAAGGTGTGCATCACGAGCCCCAGATCGGGCAGCAAGGCACTCCCGGTCCCCACTGTGCAACGGGCTCCCTCAAGCTGCTGACGAAAACGTCGCATTGCCGCGCGTACCTCGTTCGAGATCTGCACCACCGGATGGTCTTCGAGCATGAGCACCCTGAAGTCGGCAAGTCGGGTATGGCGAGAGGGAGGTAGCTCGAGGCGGTAGGCTGCCGCTTGTGCGTCGTCGGGGCCGGCCAGCACATCGAGGGCCAGCGCGAGATCGCCGGCGCTGCGCGACATGGGTCCCGCCACGACGAGGTCGGGATCGACGCTCACCGATAACATCGGACTGCCTGGCGGGCCAGCGCCGCGCAGAGGCACAAGGCCGTGGCTGGGCTTATGCGCATAGATGCCGCAGCAATGTGCCGGAACTCGCAGGGAGCCGTAAATATCGCTGCCGAGTTCGAGCGGAACGAACCCGGCGGCCAACGCGGCCGCCGAGCCACCGGACGAGCCGCCGGGCGTGCGTGTGAGATCCCAGGGGTTGCTTGTGACGCCGTACACGGGATTGTAGGTTTGCCAATCGCCCAGCATCGTTGCGACGTTGGTCTTCCCCAGGATGACGGCGCCTGCATTCTTGAGGCGTCGCACGGCGACCGCGTCCTCGTCGATCCTGATTGTCTCGGTGCCGGGCACTCCCCAGGTCTTCGGCAAGCCCGCCATGCTGAAGGACTCCTTCACTGTCATCGGCACGCCGAGCAGCGGACGGCGATCGCCTCGCATGAGGGCGGCATCGGCCGCTGCCGCGGCCAGACGCGCACGCTCGAAGTCTCGCACCACGACGGCATTCGTCTTGGCGTCGTAACGTTCGATACGAGCCACGGCCTCGTCAAACAGTTCGACGGCTGATATCTCGCGGGCTTGCAACGCGAGTGTCATTTCACGAGCGTTCTTGAAGCTCATATCGTTATCCTCATCACTATTCGACATCGATGAACCGGCCTGCTTGCGCGGCAGGATTCGTTACTTTCATGTCAGGGTTCAGGACGCACTATATGCCCTTGCCGCGAAGGCCATTTGATCGTTCTTGCGCAATAGGTGGAGATGAATATTCGAACGTCGGCTCAATCGTTACCAGCGGACGTAGGCACGGACGCGCTCCGTCGCCGAGTTCGAGCGGGTGATATTCTTGCTGCTCACCGCATACCCACATGCTGATGCGGTATGACACATTCTCTGTCGATCGCCAAAGAATTACCAAATGGCCGAAGCAACCACGCTTTCTTGCATGGCGTGACGCAGTACCAGTAGGCCGGCTTCAGGCGGGGACGAACAAACGGGATCGAAAGTCATGAACGACAAGCGAGATGTAGCGCCAGACAGCACAGCAGCGCGAGTCGCCTTGTGGCGCGCTCTGCATGTCGAAGCCGACCCCCCGCCGCATGTGCTGGAAGACGAAATCGGCCTCGAGCTGCTGGCCCCGGACGAGGGCTGGCGCCGCCGCGGCGACATGGACCCGCAGTTCACGCGTCCCTTCCGCGCCTCAATCGTGGCTCGTGCCCGCTTCATTGAGGACCTGGTCGTGGAACAGGCCAGCCGCGGGCTTAGTCAGTATGTGATCCTCGGCGCGGGCCTTGACAGCTTCGCACAGCGAAGGCCGGAGATCGCGTCCCGCCTCAGGGTGTTCGAGATCGACCGGCCAGGTCCCCAGGCATGGAAGCGTCAGCGCCTGATCGAGCTCGGCTTCGGCGTGCCGGACTGGCTGCGCTTCGTGCCGGTCGATTTCGAGGCGGGAGGGACCTGGCGGGACGGGCTCGTGACTGCCGGCTTCGATGACAGCAAGCCGGCAATCGTGGTCTCCACGGGCGTCAGCATGTATCTCACCAAGGATGCGAACGCGGCCACGCTGCGCCAGGTCGCGGCCCTCGCGCCAGGATCGACGCTCGCCATGACGTTCCTGCTCCCGCTGGAACTGGCGGACCCCGAGGTACGTCCCGGGCTCGAGATGGCGGAGAAGGGCGCGCGAGCAAGCGGGACACCTTTCCTGAGCTTCTTCACCCCGCCGGAGATCATGGCGCTGGCCCGCGAAGCCGGCTTTAGAGAAGCACGGCACGTCTCGGCGGCCGATCTTACGCGGCGCTACTTCGCGGGCAGGACAGATGATCTGCGCCCGCCGAACAATGCGGAAGAACTGCTGGTGGCAAATGCATAGCGGCCCGCACACTGTCCGACCAGCATGAGCGGACTTCGGCCTGGTTCGGCCCTTCCCCACGGAGGGCGCTATCGGCGAGCGCCAGGCACCGGCGGTTGGCGGGCTGGAACCCGAGGCGGCGGCGATCGAAGACGATACGTCGGCTCGTGCGCGCTATCGACCAGGCACCGCCCTTGCGTGGCGACCTTGACCTCCGGGCACTGGCTTGCGTGACATCGCGCTATGGAATGTCGCGCTCGTCGTGTCGCGGCTCCGATCTGCCGGGGCGTCTTTTGCCCGGCTAGCGTCAGCGTGTGCGGCTCGGGGGAGTAAGAAGCGCCATAGCGACGCGGCGCGCGCCGGCAATCGCCGCCGCTTCGCTTTCAAAGACAGCGCCATCGACGACCTGCTGATACGGCAGCAGGTCGGGTTGTGCCAGGTGATCTTCTTCGACGGTGCGAATCGCCACATAGGCGGCCCAGCCGCCGTGGTGGATCCACTGCCTCGCGGACAACTCGAGCCGGTATTTCCCCAGTACTTCTACGTGCATCGGAATTCTCCTGTGCGGCCGCTCACGCGCCCGCAGATGCTTCCAGTTCCGCGAGACGCTTGCGCAGCAAGCGATCTTCCTGAAAGCGGCTGGTTTCGTCGCGGATCACGGCGACGATGCCGGTGAGTTCGTTTTGCGGCGAATGCAGCAACGCAACCGTAAAGGCAATCGATAGTGACCGTCCGTCCTTATGCGCGGCGGGGACACGCAGTACGTCGTTGCCATAACGGGTTTCGCCCGTTGCCATGGTCTTGTGATAGCCGTCCCAATGGCGGCCGCGCAATCGTTCCGGAATGATCAGGTCCAGAGACTTTCCCAATGCCTCGCTTTGCGTAAAGCCGAACATGCGTTCGGCCGCGGGGTTCCACAATGTGATGCTGCCGCCGGCGTCGGAAATGATGATCGCGTCGCCGATTGCGTTGACGAGTTGCTGGAAGTCGATGGCGCTTTGCATGGCATTCCCCCGAATGTAAAAGGTGGATTCTTGAATCGGACACGGCGCCGCCCGGGGCGGTGTATCCGCAGGCCCGAGCGTACAACCGGGCCTGCGTGACACCGTTAAACCGCTTTGACTTCGCGCAGGTTGAAGATTTCCTGCTTGCTGTAGCCGAGGCTCGCCAGCACTTCGTCCGTGTGTTCGCCGAGCAGCGGCGACGCGGTGACTTCCGGCTTCAGATCCGAGAACTTGATCGGACTGCCGACCGTCAGATACGTGCCGCGTTTCTTGTGCGGCACTTCGACGATCGTGCCGCTCGCGCGCAATGACGGATCGTTGGCCAGTTCCTTCATCGTCAGCACGGGCGCGCACGGAATGTCGAACTTGCGCAAGATGTCGACTGCTTCGAATTTGGTCTTGTCGGCGAGCCAGGCTTCGATGGTTCCGAAGATCTCGAAGATATGCGGTTGACGTGCTTCAGCGGTCTTGTAGGCCGGGTCATCGATCCACTCGGGTTTGCCGAGTGCCCGGCAGATCGGCTCCCACGCATGGCCCTGGATCGTGAAATAGATGTAGGCGTTCGGATCCGTTTCCCAGCCCTTGCATTTGAGCACCCAGCCCGGCTGACCGCCGCCGCCCGCATTGCCGCCACGCGGCACCACATCGCTGAATTCGCCGTGCGGATATTGCGGATATTCCTCGAGGTAACCCACGCGCTCCAGCCGCTGCTGATCCCGCAGCTTCACGCGGCACAGGTTCAGCACGCTGTCCTGCATCGACACGGCGACCTTCTGGCCCTTGCCGGTTTTGTCGCGCCCCAACAGCGCGGTCAGAATGCCGATCGCCAGATGCATGCCGGTGTTGCTGTCGCCGAGCGCCGCGGCGCTGATGGTCGGCGGACCGTCCCAGAAGCCGGTGGTGGACGCCGCGCCGCCTGCGCATTGCGCGACGTTTTCGTAGACCTTCAGGTCGTCGTAGTGATGGCCGTCGCTGAAGCCCTTCACCGAAGCGACGATCATCTTCGGATTGAGTTCGTTCAGGCGTTCCCACGAGAAGCCCATCCGGTCCAACGCACCCGGGCCGAAATTTTCGACCAGAACGTCCGATTCGCGGATCAGCTTTTCGAGGACTTCCTTGCCTTCGGGCTTTTTCGTGTCCAACGTGAGCGACTTCTTGTTGCTGTTGAGCATCGTGAAGTACAGCGCGTCCGCGTCGGGGATGTCGCGCAACTGGTTGCGCGTCACGTCGCCCGAACCGGGTCTTTCAACCTTGATCACATCGGCGCCGAACCAGGCGAGCAACTGCGTGCACGCGGGACCAGCCTGAACGTGGGTGAAGTCGATGATCTTGATGCCGTCGAGTGGTTTGGTCACTTTGATATCTCCTGGGTTGCTCTGGATTACTTTTTCATCGCCGCGCTTTGCGGATTCAGATTGGTCAGGCGGCCGCTTTCGGTGCCCGCCGCTTCATCGATCACAGCGTTGATCAAGGTCGGCTTGCCGGATGCGATCGCTTCGAGCAGCGCCTTCGTCAGTTCTTCCGGTGTGGTCGCGTTGTAGCCGACACCGCCGAATGCCTCGATCATCCTGTCGTAGCGCGCACCTTTCACGAACACGGTCGGCGCGACGTCCTTGCCGCCCGTCGGGTTCACGTCGGTGCCGCGATACACGCCGTTGTTGTTGAAGATGATCGTGCAGACCGGCAAGTCGTAACGGCAGATGGTTTCGAGTTCCATGCCGCTGAATCCGAACGCGCTGTCACCTTCGATCGCGACAACCGGCTTGCCGCTCGTCACCGCCGCGCCGATCGCGAAGCCCATGCCGATGCCCATGATTCCCCACGTGCCCGAATCGAAGCGTTTGCGCGGCTCGTACATGTCGATGATGCTGCGCGCGTAGTCGAGCGTGTTCGCGCCTTCGTTGACGACGTTGATGTCCGGGCGTGTCTTCAGCACATCGCGGATCGCGCGCAGCGCACTGTGGAAATTCATCGGCGACGGGTTCTTCTCGAGCGTCGCGGCCATCTTGGCGAGATTCTTGTTCTTGCGCTCGGCGATCGCGCCGGTCCATTCGGCGCCCGGCTTCGCGAAGCCCGCATCGAGCCCGGCGCGCAGTGCCGCGACGCACGAACCGATATCGCCGATCACCGGCGCGGCAATCGCGACGTTGCTGTCGATTTCGGTCGGCGAAATGTCGACCTGGACGAACTTCTTCGGCTCCGCGCCCCACGTTTTGCCCTTGCCATGCGCCAGCAGCCAGTTCAGCCGCGCGCCGATCAGCACGACGACGTCGGCTTCCTGCAGCACGAACGAGCGTGCCGCCGACGCCGACTGCTCATGCGTATCGGGCAACAGACCCTTGGCCATCGACATCGGCAGATACGGAATGCCGCTTTGTTCGACGAACGCGCGAATCTCCGCGTCAGCCTGCGCGTACGCCGCCCCCTTGCCGAGCAGGATCAGCGGACGCTTGGCGCTCTTCAGGACATCGATCGCACGCTTGACCGATTCCGGCGCCGGCAGCTGACGCGGCGCGGCGTCGACCACGCGCACCAGCGACTGCTGCGCCTTCACGGCATCCAGCGTTTGCGCGAGCAGCTTGGCCGGCAAGTCCAGATACACGCCGCCCGGGCGGCCCGACACCGCGGCTCGAATCGCACGCGCCACGCCGATGCCGATGTCTTCCGCGTGCAGCACGCGATACGCGGCCTTCGCGTACGGCTTGGCCGCATTCAGCTGATCCATTTCTTCGTAATCGCCCTGCTGGAGATCGACGATCTCGCGCTCGCTGGAGCCGCTGATGAGGATCATCGGGAAGCAGTTGGTGGTCGCGTTGGCGAGCGCCGTCAGACCGTTCAGAAAGCCCGGCGCCGACACCGTCAGGCAGATGCCCGGCTTTTGCGTCATGAAGCCGGCAATGGCCGCCGCGTTGCCCGCGTGCTGTTCGTGACGAAAGCCGATGAAACGCATCCCTTCCGCTTGCGCCAGCCGCGCCAGGTCGGTGATGGGGATCCCGACCAGTCCAAAGATGGTGTTGAGGTCGTTCAGTTTCAGCGCATCGATGACGATGTGGAATCCGTCGGTCGTCTCGGTGGTCTGTTGATTCAATGTCTCTTCTGCTGTGGTGCTGTCGGCTTCTGCCATGACGTCTCTCCTCCAAGACTGGGGCGTGGTGTGGTTCGTGATATACAATATGCCACACACAGTATTAGTCAAGCGAGTTTTTTGAAGCTGATCGGATTGCTGCGCTGCAGCTTGCCTGTGCGGGCTTGTATTTAAAGGCTGGGGCGGGGTGTGGGCGTTTGCGTCGCACAAATCGCCGGCGGAGCCGGAATTGGGCGAGCGCTGCATTTTTGGCTACCGGTTTGGCGGGCGGGGATGACGAAAGAGGACGTTGGCCGGCGCTCTGTCGAGGTCCGGCACCGTGCGAGGGCGAATAAAAAAAGCACTGCAACGCTGAACGCGTTGCAGTGCCTGGCGGTTCTGACGAGGTGCGGCAACCGGCTCCTGGGCGAAGCGTTTATGTCGCGCCGAAGATGATTTCAGGCTCAGTCGAGGAAATCGCAGTTCGCTTCGACGAACGCCGCCAACTCGAGCGAATGCTGTCGCACGAGGCTCTCGACCAGTTCGGTATCGCGCCGCTCCAGCGCCTCGATGATGCGCATGTGATCGACAATCGAGCGCGATGCCCGGTCGCTCTGCGAGATCGTCATTTTGCGAATCGCGCGGACATGGACGAACAGATTTTTCATCGTATCGAGCAGAATCTGCGATTGCGATAACTGCACGATCGACTGATGGAACGTAATGTTCGCCTCCGAATACTCGTCGATATGCTCGGCCGGCGTGGCGTCGCGAAAGTCGTCGAACATGCGCCTGAGCGCCGCGATCTCGGAGTCGGACGCGCGCTGCGTGGCGAGGCGCGCAGCCATGCTTTCGAGCGCCGCCCACATGTGAATCATGTCGACGATCTCTTTCTTCGTCTTGCGCTGGATGTAGATGCCGCGGCGCGGCACGGTACGCAGAAACCCTTCCTGCTCGAGCAGCGTCATCGCTTCGCGAACCGGCGTGCGGCTGACGCCGAGCGCCTCGGTGAGTTCTTTTTCGTCGAGCCGGATCTCCTCGCGCGAGCGATAGATGTCGGCTTCGGCAATGGCCTGCTTCAACTTGGCGTAGGCCTGGTCGCGCAGCGAAGCAGTCGCGTTGATCGGCACGAGCGTCAGTGGCGGAGCCGCTGGAAGAACATCGGTTTGTGCATCAGCCATGGACAGTGCTTCCCAGTTTGAGAGAATTCGTTGCTCGGGACGCGCGAGCGGGTCATTTAAATATATTTAATACCATATATCACATACGGCCATTAGTCCAGGTGGTGTAATCCACGGGTTTTAGCTGGGAAGCGCGTGCCGTTCCGCACGCGCCATACCTATTAGATGGGCAAGCGCAGAAAGCGACCTTGCAGCAAGCTGCAGGTCGCTTCGCGGCACCGTCGAACGCGGTGCGAGGGCAGGGTTGCCGCCGCCGCAGCCTATGCTGCGGCAGCAGGCGAACCCAGTTGGGTCGTGAGCTACGCGCTCACGTTGTCATTCATTCACGCGGGCCGCCGGACAACGGCTGCAGCCGCGCTTCAGCGACGACCACGGCAGCCGACGCGCCGGCGTGCTCGATCCAGCGCTTTCTCATGGGTGCAAGGACGAACTTCGCGGACACGGCTGCCGCGATCGACACCACCGCCGCCGCAATGAACACTGTGCTCCACCCGCCGTTCGCCGACAGCACCGATGCTATCGGCACCAGCATCGACGCGGTCCCCTTCGCGGTATAGAGCGTGCCCGCATTGGCCGCGGCGTATTTGCTGCCGAACGTGTCCGCGCAGGTCGCCGGGAAGATCGAGAAGATCTCGCCCCAGCACAGGAACACGGCGGCTGCGAAGAACATGAATGCGTACGGGTCGTGGCCGAACTGCATGAGCCCCAGCAGCGCGACGCCTTCACCGAGGAAGATCATGAACATCGTGTTCTCGCGGCCGATGCGGTCCGACAGAAAACCGCACAACGGACGCGTGAAGCCGTTGCACAGGTTGTCTATCGACAGCGTCATCGTCAGCAGCGGCAGGGTGATGCCCATCAGATTCACCGGCAGCTTGGCAAAGCCGAACTCCTTCGCGATCGGCCCAAGCTGCGCGGTCGCAATGATGCCGCCGGCCGCGACGAACACGAACATCAGGTACAGCACCCAGAAGAGCGGCGAACGGATCATCTCGCCAGGCGTGTAGTCGATCCTGGTTGCGACCACGCGTTTGGACGCGACCGCGGTTGCGGGCGGCTTCGGCCGTATCAGCATGGTGGCGAGCAGCAGAATGCAGACGCCCTGGAAAATGCCGAAGAACATGAACGTGTGCTCGTAGCCCGAACGCTGGATCATGTTGGCGATCGGAATCACGGTGACCGCTGCGCCGGCGCCGAAACCGGCCGCCGTCAAACCGGCCGCGAGACCGCGCTTGTCCGGAAACCATTTGAGCGCCGTGCCGACGCAGGTGCCGTACACGCAACCCGCACCGATACCCGCGATCACCGCCGCAACGTATAGCGCGGCGAGACTGCTCGCATGCGCGTCGATGATCCAGCCGAGCGCCGCGCACAGCGAACCGCCGATCACAACCGGCCGCGGCCCGAACTTGTCGACGAGCCAGCCTTCGACAGGCACGAGCCACGTTTCGGTGACGATGAAGATCGTGAACGCGGTCTGAATCGCCGCCTGGCCCCAATGGTGCGCGTTGTCCATTGGTACGACGAAAAGCGTCCACGCATATTGCAGGTTCGCGACGAGCCCCATGCACACGATGCCGATCGCCAGTTGCACCCAGCGGTTATGCCTGAACGCCGTCTTGCCTCTTCCGGCTACGTTGGAATAGCCCATGTCTCTGTCTCCTTTGTCGACCGGAGTTAGCGCTTTAGCGCTTACTCCGGTCCCGTCCGTCGCGCTCGAGCGGCACGTTGGACTCGAGTAATCGAATCGCCTGATCGCCGGTTAGTGTGCCGGCAATGAAGCGCCAATGGTCGGCCAGAGGGAATTCCACTATCGAAAACCCTTACCTCGTTGATCGCGCGACAACTGAGAAAAAGCGCTGGGTAAAAGCAGCTGTGCGTGCGGCGAGTCTGGGGGCATGCTGCGCGTGAACAGCAATCAGTGAAAGTCAAAACATTTTATGGTTTGTATTAGGCATCCCTAATACATGGTTGACCAGTTCCGAGCGTGGGTTCGTCGTTCGGGGTGGCGAAAATGCATAAGCAAAAAGCTATCGTTATTCGAAGTAACTTTAACTGTTGTTTATTTATGCTCGCTTCTATTCTTGGTCCATGCCATCTGCCTCAAGGAGACGACCATGAACCCCTCCCAATTCGACGCCGGCGACAGCGCGCAAGATGCGGAAGTCCATGCGCAACTGTGCGCCTATAACACCGCTTTCGACGAACTCGGCCTGCGTTTCCGTTGGGATGCGCAAACGCTCGCGTTGCTGGCTTTGATCGACGGTGAACAGGCTCGGATCACCGCTTACATCGAAGCGCACCATGCGCATTTGCTGAAAGCGTATAGCGCCGAGTTTCTGAGCCGGGCCATTCTCGAGAGGAAGAACGCACGCTATCCGGTGTGCGTAGCGACGCGCGTCGAAATCGCGCCGCACCCGAGCCACGAGACACGTCAGACGCCGATGAGCAGCCGGCGCGAGTGCCTGTCGCATGACATGGAGCTGCCGGCGCTGGCGGGTGTGTAGACGCGACGGGCGGATTTCGGGTGCGGCGTCCCTCGTCGTCGGAGAATCGAGTGTAGGCGCCGGCGTGAGCCACGCAAGCGCAACGTCCGGGACTGCACGGAAACGGGAGCCTGTTGCTGGTGGGCGATAGGCTCCGCGCACGCGATCCTTGGCGTCGTTCGCCACGCCCACCACCCTCTAACGCGCGGATTGCCTCATGAGGGGCGTGACGATGCGCGCGAGGCGCTCGGATGTCCAAACGGGGGATTTGTCGTCCCATCCGTTATCGGCCAGAAGTCCCAGGCGGTCGATCGTGAAGCTTACCGGGATACGCCACATGCGCCCGTAGTCTCCGGCCCACGCGCTCCCCAGTAGTCCAACGGGAAAACTCAGGCCGGAGGCGGTCTGTCGTACTGCCTGTAAATCATCCGGCCCGTCCAGGCTGAAGCCGAGCACCTGCAGCCCCTCGGCCGCATGCTGCGCGGCGTAAGCGGATAACAGCGGTAGTTCTTCACGGCAAGGCTCGCACCATGTTGCCCAGAAAGTGAGGACGACCACCTGTCCGAGCAGATCGCGGGTGTCGATGCTGCGCCCATTCAGGGTATGCAGCACGAGGGGCGGAGCAGGCTGACCCACGGCCAGTGTGGTGGCGCGTGCCTCCGTGAACCAGCCGGAAGTCAGCCCGCCCAGGGAACAGGCAAAAGCGGCACGTAACCAGGTGCGGCGCGCGGCGTGCGCCGGCGAGTCCTGGCCGGTGCGTGCCGGTGACGGCCGTGGCACCTGAGGCACCTGCAACACCTGAGGCACCTGCAACACCTGAGGCACCTGCAACACCTGAGGCAGATTAGAACGCATAGCTGATCCCCACGTTGCCGCTCCAGCGCGGAAACAGCTGATAGCCATCGAGCTTGCTGTATATCGCGCGTTGCACAAAGCCGTAAACCTGGAGGTTCTTCCACACGCTAACGGTGATGCCCGGGCTGACATAAACGACTGTCCCAGCCGTATTCGCGGTGTCGGCGAGCGCGCCCTGGTCGTGGCTCTTGCGATAAACGTTGACCTGCAATTGCGGCACGATCTTCGGGTTTGCCTCATAGCGCAGGCCAAGGCTCACATTGGCTATGTTTCCCGGACGGAAATCGCCGCCGGGCTGGTTGAGGTTTTCCGCAACCGCGGATTGGAATTGGCCGTTGATGAAGGCGTCAAAGTTCTGGCTGATCGCCTGATAGTAGTACGCGCCGACGATCAGGTCAGTACTGCCGGTGCCGGGCTGAAGGCTGGTGTCGAGCGCCTGACCCGAACTCGCATTGGGGCCGCTCGAAAAGAACACGGGATTGCGTCCCACGGTTGCCCCCGTATTGACGTTCTGGCCGCCATAACGGCCCGTGGGTAACTTGACGCCGAGTTGCACGCCGAGATTATGCGTCGGCAGAAACCCCTGATAGCTGCCGATCAGTTTGATGTCCCCCAGGCCTTTGCTGGTCGCGCCGCTAATGTTGTCGGGCGTGAGCTTGTCGGTGGTCGCGTTGCCGTAGGTGCTATGGCTGCGATCGACGTAAGGGACCAGCGCAGTGAAATTCCAGCTGACGCTCGGGCTATAGCTGATTCCCAAAGTCAGGTATCGATTGATCGTCTGGCGCTCGACCTCCTGACTGCCTCCCGCATCATTGATGCTGGCGGGCTGGGTATTCGACACGGCGCCAGTGCCGCTGCGCAACTGGTTCTGGCTGATGAAGTCGTATTCGAGATTGATCCGCCAGCCCGGGGTGGCGGAATAGCCCAATGCGGCATCGGTGCTGAGGGCACAGCCGCAGCTGGCGCAGGCGTGAGCCGCGACTGGCGCGATCATGAGCACGGCCCATGGCAACGTATAGCGCAGCAAAGTGTTCTTGTGGATCGACATGATTCCTCTCCGCTTGATGCGAACGCGCGCGCACCACCCTCGCCGGGTGAATGGACGAACGTGTTTCCTGCAGGGATGAACAGAGTCTGCCTGTCCGGTTACGGAACAAACTGGAGAGGCGGTCTGGGAAGGGGAAGGTCAGGAAACGGCGGGAGGATCGCGAGGCCGGCCAGATGGGAACGCGGCGTAAGGGACAAATTCAGACGGTTTTGATACCTGTGCACGTGCTACAAAAACGGTGGCAACCGGTTCTGGAGGCGGTACGTTGGCGGCCGGTACGTGATGCGCGAAAAAGTCGCAGTATCCGCATGCGCTCCACTGGTCTGACGATACATCGTGCGCGGGGGCAGAGCCTTCGCTCCTGACGGCCGAGCACACGGCACTGAAAGGCCCATCCGCCTGGGCTGCTGCGATCAACTGACTCACGAGCGGCGCCAGGACCACGAGCCACATGGCCACGAGACCCAGCCATGCGACAGTGTGTTTGCGAGCGCGGAGCTTCATGGTAGTCAAAAAATTTGCCAGGATTCTATCCATCGGATAGCGGACCTGTACAGCGTTTTCTATCAGCGTGCTATCGGTCGGACACTCCTTGATAGGCTGGAGAGGCAACTTGCCGGGGTGCTTCGACGTCAGGGCCGTTTCGCTGCGAGCAGAAAGCACCTGCGATCACGTCGAAACGCTGATCGGCCGAAAGGGTCTGCGAAACCGTTGGTGCGAATATCGCCATCAGGATTGCAAGCAATCTGAGAATGCCGCCAATCTTCGAATGGAAAAGGCTCGGCATGATGAAGGCGATATCGCGCGCCGGCTGGTGTGTTCTAGCCGATTATCGCGCGCGCCTTTGACGGCTCCGATGGGTAGATATCCTACAAAGGGATAGGGAAAGAACTGTTCAGGATTCGAAAGGCAGAAGTATCTGGCTTACTGCAGACGGAACGTGCCGACCATCGTCTGCAACCGTGCGGCTTGTTCGTCAAGCGATGCCGCAGCCGCTGCGGCCTGTTCGACCAGCGCCGCGTTTTGCTGCGTCACTTCGTCCATCTGCGAGACCGCGCGGTTGACCTGCTCGATACCGGTGCTCTGCTCGAGCGACGCTGCGGCAATCTCGCTCATGATGTCGTTGACGCGCCGGATCGACTGAACGATTTCACTCATCCGTTCGCCCGCGACCGCCACCTGATCCGCGCCGTCGTCAACACGCGCCACGGACGACTGGATCAGCTCCTTGATGTCTTTCGCGGCCGCCGCGCTGCGTTGCGCGAGCGTGCGCACTTCGCCTGCGACCACCGCGAAGCCGCGACCTTCTTCACCCGCCCGTGCCGCTTCGACTGCTGCATTGAGCGCGAGAATGTTGGTCTGGAACGCGATGCCTTCGATTACCGCGATGATCTGACCGATCTTGCGCGATTCGTCGGCGATGCCCTGCATCTTGCCGATCACCTCTTCGACCGCATTGCCGCCGCGCTGCGTGGCTGCCGTGGCGAGTTCCGCCAGCTGGCTCGCCTGCCGCGCGTTGTCGGCATTCTGCTTCACGGTGGCCGTCAATTGCTCCATGCTCGCCGCCGTCTCCTGCAAGGACGCAGCTTGCTCTTCGGTACGTTGCGACAGATCCGTGTTGCCTTGCGCGATTTCACCCGAGCCCGTCGCAATCGAATCGCTCGAATGCTGAATACCTTGCACCAGTTCGCGCAGCTTCTGCCGCATCTCGCTCAACGCGTACAGCAAACTCGAACGGTCAGTCGGCGCGAGCTTGATATTGGCCGCCAGATTGCCCGAGGCGATCTGCGCCGCAAACGCAGCGGCCTCCGTCGGTTCGCCGCCCAGCTCACGCTTCACGCTGCGCGTCATGACCCACGCCATGCCGCTGACCGCGGCGAAGATCGCAAGCGAGATCGCGATCAGCGTTTTCGCGAGCTTCCAGTACGCCGCGTTGATGTCGTCGTAGAAGAAGCCCGTGCCGATCCACCATTGCCATGCCGGGATCGCGACCACGCCTTGCAGCTTGGCTTCGAGCGGGCCGTTTTGAGAGCGCTTGATCAGGACGTCCACCAGCGCAAAATGGTCTTTTGCCAGTCCTTGCTGATAGGCCTGCGTATCGGTGAGATCGCCAGACCTCGTCTTGTTGCCACCGGTCTTGGTGCCGACAAGACTCGGGTTCGGGTGGACCAGATTGATGCCGTCGGTGGTCGTCGCCCAGTAGTAGCTCTTGCTGTTCGCGTTCAACTGACCGAGCGCCGTTTTGGCGGCGGCCTGCGCGTCGTCGTGGTTCATCTTGCCGCTTGTCTCGAGCGACTGGTAGTACAACACAAGATGTTCCGCTTTGGTCAGCAGCGCTTCGATCTGCGTCTGACGGCTCTCGATGAGGGCCTGGTCGAGTTGTGAAAGCGCGATCGCAGCGATGCTAACGACACCTGCCAGCGCGGTGCAGACAATCAAAACCAGTTTGGTCGAAACTTTCATGGGTATGTAGCTGCCGGAGGGGCAAGGTTAACCGTGTAGTACACCCGTTAACGACCAACGGCGCTTGAACCTTTAGCGATTTTTTGACTGACAGGCCTCACTTTTGAGAGCGGCCGTTCGCAGCCGCCGATCGGGTGAAGCGGCCGCTTCATTCCCGAAAAGGCACCCACAGGTGACGCGGACAATCCTCTTCAATGGCGCGCCGGGATCGCGTGGAAAGTTCTTGTAATCACTTCCGGATCACGGGTTTTTCTCCCTTAATCGCCAAATCGCGCCCGCACTATCCTGTTCGCACAGAAACCGTATTCCTGAAAGCATGGCGGCAGGTCGCGACGATTTTCCGCCACGCCTCAGCCTGGTGACTCCCCTGAACAGAGGCTCGGTATGTTTACTTTCAACACTGTTTTCTCCCGCGCTTTCCAGCGCCTCGCGAAGCCGTCGGCTTTGCTGTCGATCGGCATGCTGGCAGCGGGCGCTACGCTCGTCGCCGATGCATCCGCGGCGAGCTTCAAGTGCACGGCCAAGTCGTCCGCGTCGGAAAAGATCGTCTGTCAAGATCCGGCACTGTCGGCACTCGACGACCGTCTCGCTGCCTCCTGGCACCGCGCAAAAGACACCACGATCGACCCCGCAGCACTCGAAGCGGCGCGCACCCAGCAATGGCTCTGGCGGCAGCACCACTGCACCGACGAGGCGTGCGTGAAGAGCTGGTACGACCGCCGGATCGTCGAATTGGACGCCGACTATGAGCAGGCGAAGCAGGCGCGCCACGACGCCTTCGAAGCGTCTCTGACAGCGCAAAAACTCGTGCCTTCGGCGGCTGACGCGGTTCGGAAGATGAAGGACACGCCGGTGGCGAAAACGACAACCGCGAGTACGCAGTAGTCAAATCCCGGTCGCTCGCTTCACCCAAAGATTCGCCGTTCGGCGCCGACGCATGCTGGCAAATGCCGGCATATGCCGGCGCCGAACTCCATCCGTGCATCTCGCGCCGCAAAACGCGAGATGCGCGCCTCTTGCTAGATGATCGTCGTCGCGGTGCGGCCAGCATATCCGGTCCCCCTTGGCTGTAACCACTGCCATTGCCAGGCACGCGCGATCCCCGCGTATGACACTGCCATTGCGACGGCACGCGCCATCTCCGCATATAACATCGCCGTTTTTACGAAACCCCCACCCAGTATTAGCGCTGCGTTTACGCCGAGTTTCCTAAATTTGACGGTGCGGGAGATCCGGTTCGCCCGGCAGCGAAGCGTTGCCGGTGTCGGGCGGCGCGCCGGTAAACAGCTCATCTTCCTTGGCCACCGACGCGCGCGTTTCGCTGTAGTGCCGTTTGATGAGGAAGCAGATCGCGACAACGCCGCTCGTCACCGGCACGGTGAGCCAACCACCCGCGGTAAGCTTTTCCATCAGCGTGATGACCAGTACGGTGCTGGTCACCGACAGGCCGAGCGCTGAAAGCGCGAAATGTCTGCGCCTATGCTTGCCGTCGCCACGGTGCCGCCACCAGTAGAGGCACAGGCCGAGCAGCGAGAGGCTGAACGTCGGGAAGACGTTGATGCTGTCAAGCACCACGAGGATCGACACGTCGCCATGCGTCCACAGCCTGCAGAAAACAATTTTTTCGGCCAGTTTGCATCCGACGTGCCGCTCGATCCGTATAGGTCGATGAGGACTTGCCGCTTCGTGCATTGCGCATCGAATGCGCGGTCTTATGCTCAAGGAGAGTCTCGGGATGCGATGGCGAGGACTCCAGCACGCACTCGTTTCGACTGGCCGCTCCGCTGCTAAACTACCGCTATTCCCGATCATGTACGGCCAACCTGCAGAGAACGCGATGCCTATGCAAGGACATGCAGCGGCCGCCGGCGACGGTATGACGGATGACTTCGAGGCCCGGCGCCGCGACGAACTCAACCGGCTTCTGCTGCGCACCGGCGAAGGCGACCAGGCAGCATTCGCTACGCTCTATCAGCGCACTTCTGCAAAGCTGTTCGGCATTTGCGTGAAGATGCTGCGCGATCGCAGTGAAGCCGAGGACGTGCTTCAGGACGTCTATGTCACGGTATGGCGCCGAGCCGCGATCTTCGACCCTGGCATGGCCGGCGCCGTCACCTGGCTCGCGACGATCGCGCGCAACCGGGCGATCGACCGCTTGCGCAGCCGCCGCGAGGAATCGCTGGATGAGTCGACGGAAGAAGACCTCGTCGACGAGCATCCGTCACCGGCCGCAATTGCCGAGCGCAGCCAGCAGAGTCGGCGTCTGGAGCATTGTCTGGAAAGACTGCCTGCCGAGCACGGCAAGATCATACGGGAAGCCTTTTTCACGGGCGCGACGTATGCCGAGCTGGCGGAGCGCCTGAGCGTGCCCCTGGGCACGATGAAAAGCTGGATCCGGCGTAGCCTGATTCAGCTCAGAGCCTGTCTCGAGCAATGAATACGCCTTCACACGACCACGACGATCTGCGGTGCGCCGAGTACGCCCTGGGTGTGCTCGACGCCGCCGAGCGCCGGCAGATCGAAGAGGCGATGCGACACGATCCTCGTCTGGCGGCTAACGTGGCTCGCTGGCAGAACCGCTTGATGCCGCTGAGCGAGGAGATCGGCGAGATCGCGGCGCCTCCCCATGTGTGGGCGCGCATTCAGTCCGAACTGGGTTTCGCGCGGCTGGCGCCGCGCGCGTCACGCGTCAGGCTATGGGACAACGTTCGCTTGTGGCGCCTGATCGGTATCGGTTCGAGCGTCGTGGCTGTGGCGCTCGCTATCGTGTCTGTGTTGCCGGTCGGACGGGCGCCCGTTACGGCGCCGGGCAATCGCGACTACATGGTCGCCAGCATCCTCCGGCAAGGCGGGGGTGCGGGATGGACCGCCACCGTCGACGTTCAGCGTGCCCGCATGGTGATCGTTCCCGCAGACAACGTACCGGCGGTGGCCGACCGTTCCACCGAACTATGGATTATCCCGCCGGGTGCGCGGCCCGTCTCGCTTGGCGTCATTGCCGCGGACCGGCCGACGATCGTATCGCTGCCGCAGGCACGGCTCGCGCAGTTGAACGCTCGTGCGATCCTGGCTGTGTCGCTGGAGCCGGCCGGCGGGTCGCCTACCGGACAACCGACCGGGCCGGTACTGGCGAAAGGGGTTGTCGGCGGGACGTGAGGCGGCCTTGCCGCAATGTTCGTCGCGTGTGTTTGGATTTAAGGGGTATCCGTATTTCGTGGTTGACGGTTGAGCCGCGGGCGGCGGCCGGATGAGCGTCGGTGTTTGGTTTCGCGGGGAATCTAGCGAGCCGGTTTTTCCGAGGAAGCGATATCTGGTCTGTGCTCGCGGGCGGCTTTCGCCGTTCGCGCGCGCAACTGCATCGGAATGTTGCGGCAAAACGCGCTCATTACGAGACTACAGAATGCAGCATTATAAGCATCAAACGATGCTATAATTAGTGCTCAGACTTGCGGAGATTCCCATGCGTACGACTATTGCACTTGATGACGACTTGATCGCCAAGGCTCAAGCCTATACGGGCGTGGAGGAAAAAACGGCACTCGTGCGCGAAGCGCTAAAGGCCTTGATCCAGCGTGAAGCCGCCAAACGACTCGCGAATCTTGGCGGTAGCCAACCGGGCATCAAAGGCGCGCTGCGTCGCCGGCAGGACGTCGAATGATTCTTGTCGACACGTCGGTCTGGATTGACCACATCAACGCTTCTGATCCTATGTTGATTACCCTGCTTGCCGGGGAGCGTGTGCTTGCTCATCCCTATGTGATAGGCGAGATTTCGCTCGGTAGTCTGCGTGACCGTGACGTCGTGCTTGGCGCGATGCTCGACCTGCCGCGCGCGCCAGTTGCAACACCGGAGGAAACGTTTTATCTGATCGAGCGCGAAGGTTTGTTCAATCGTGGAATCGGATATGTCGACACGTCACTGTTGGCGTCCGCGCGCCTACAACCCGGCATCACCATCTGGACGCGCGATAAGCGATTGAAGAAAGTTGCAGATGAACTCAATCTCGGCGCGATGCTCGCGCACTAGGTAACCACGAAATACGGTTACCCGTATTTAATCGAAACGCCTGCATCCGCCGGTTCGTTTGACCCGTATCTTCGATTGCTTCCAGTCCGGAAGCGTCGATCTTTCGGGGAGAACCGAAATGCAATCCTGCAACGATATGAAGACTATCGGCGCGATGCTCGCGCTCGCGCTGACCTTGGGCGTGGTGACGCCGGCCGCTACGGCCGGATCGATGTCCACTGATAACACCGTGGAAGTCGGCGGCGCGCCGATGTATCCGTCAAAAAATATCATCGATAACGCGGTGAATTCGAAGGACCACACGACGCTGGTTGCGGCCGTCAAGGCCGGCGGTCTCGTCGATACGCTGTCGGGCAAGGGGCCATTTACGGTGTTCGCGCCGACCAACGAAGCCTTCGCGGCGTTGCCGTCCGGAACAGTCCAGACGCTGCTCAAACCCGAGAACAAGCCGACACTCGTGAAAGTGCTCACGTATCACGTCGTACCGGGTCGCATCACCGCGCACGACCTCGCCATGGCGGTCGAACAGGGGGGCGGCAAGGCAAACCTGAAAACGGTCGAGGGCGATTCGCTGATCGTCAGTAAGGACAGCAAAGGTTGGGTCATCACCGACGACAAGGGGGATATCGCACACGTGACGATCGGCGACGTCATGCAATCCAACGGCGTGATTCATGTCGTCGACACGGTGCTGATGCCTTGATGGTCACGCAAAAACCTCGGAGGGGACTGGCTGTTGCGGGCCGACGCCATAGCGCAAGCCGCTCGTCGGCGTGACGCTGGTGCGGCGCGTTCAAGGTGACTTCGGTGTTGTCCGCAATGGACGGCGATGACGGGTTGGTGCCATCATCCGCTGCAGGTCCCTTCGACCCGTCCTGCCCACGACCGGGAGCATCCCATGTGCGGCCGCTATGCTCGAGCCCGCTACGGCATCGATTACCTGATCCCTCTCGCCAGCGATCGCGATACTCGCTGGCCGCTCCTGAACGAATCGGCACCCGCCGATACCCCGAGCTGGAATGCCGCGCCGGGCAGTCGCCAGCCCGTGATCTACCCGGACGGCGCGGTACGGCTGGTGCACTGGGGGTACCGGCCTGCATGGGCCGTCGCAAGAGGCCTACCGCAGATGATCAATGCGAAGGTCGAGAAGGCGACCAGTTCGGCATGGGCAGCGATGTGGAAAAACGGCCGCATCATTGTGCCGGCCGACTACTGGTACGAATGGAAATCGGAGAGCGACGGCAAGCAGCCCTATGCCATTCAGGCCAAAAGCGGCGAACCGATGTACGTCGCCGGCCTGACGAATGTTCGCCCGGACACGGAGCAATGCGAAGGCGACGGTTTTGTGATCGTGACGGCAGAGGCGGGCGCCGGGCTGGTCGACGTCCACGACCGGCGGCCAGTCGTGTTCTCCGCCAAGGTCGCCCGCGAGTACCTGGACCCGGCAACCTCCGCCGAACGCGCCGTTCACCTCGCCCTAAGCGCTGCCGAACCACCGGAGGCGTTCACGTGGTTTCCCGTGTCCCGCAAAGTCAACCGGTCCGGACCCGATGGGCCGGATCTCGTCGAACCGTTGAAAGGCGACGCACCGTAGCTCGCAGATCCAGCCGCCGGCATTGCTTCGAATCGGATTAATTCCTTTCGTATTACGTAGGCAGCCGATCCGTGCGTTAGGTCGCGGCGCTGCAGTCCTGCAGTCCTGCGTTAAAGGTCAGCGGCCGATAGCGTGACACGTTCGCCTGTGTCCGGCGCTGCTTTCGCCTCCACAGCGTGCAACAGCCGACGCTTGCCAAGCTCGAAGGCGAGCAGCAATTGTCTGGGAGTCGGGTTCGCAGCACCGAGTTCTTTGCAAACGACTTCGCTAGGCAGCGCAAAGGCGCAATATCCCCAGCCGAAGCCATACGCCGAAAACAACACGGTAGAGTCGGCAAAGAGGATTGGCGCAGTCAGATTGATGGTGGGCTGGTTCATGACTGATCGCCCTCCTATCCGACGGAAATGTCTTTTGGATTCTTGCATGCTGACCTTACAAAAGTCCGTGCGTAAGGGTAAGTGACAACGAGGTGCTTTGCTACCCGCGCACGTTGCAAGGCTGCAATCGAAAAAGCTGCAGGATTGTTCACGCTCGCCAGGCGCGTGTCGCATGGGTCAGCGGTCGGACAAAGGTTGCTCTTCGTCTTCGCCGCCCTCAATGATGATTGTTATTGGTCTGACGAATACGCAGCAGCGAATACGCGCGCAGGTATTGTGAGCTACCGGGACCAGCACGGTGTGATCCGGATTCGAGGCAGCCCATCTATGCGAGTGCATAACGGTGCCGTTTCGGTTTGCGTCCGGTGAGTTTTCCGGCCCATGACGCAATTCAAGCACGCAATTCAAGCACGCAGCTCAGGCACGAAACTCAGGCACGAAACTCAAGCGGCTAGCCGGTAACCGTTCATCGCGGGTCGGGCGGTCTGGGGCGGAAATACGCACCAGCAGCCGTCACGATGGCGAAAGAAGAATATTGCCCGCGAGCCGCCCGGAGCTAACGCCTCGACATGGACGTAGCGTCCGCTGTCTCCACGCATACGACCAAACTGCACTACGCGGATCCGCATGGACGCAGCGGGTGCGAGCCACTTGTCGACCAGATAGTGCAGGGACTTCTCGGCGGTGTTCATGATCCCTCTCCTTCGACCTCGCCCCTCCGGTCACGCTATCGGCGGCTGGAGTGCAGCGACCGAAGTGCGATGGGAGTTGATTAGAGAGTAGGATCGGCTAACGATTTGCGATAGTTAATGTTTTTAACGATAACGATAAACTAAACGTTATGTATTTCGGCACCCAGTCCACCCGAGGTTTCCAGGAAGAGCGCGGTCGCCGGCTTTGATTGCGCGGCCTGCCTGGCCGCTCGAGATTGGCTCCGCGGTTGCGCGCTCCATGACAGGGTAAATTTCCGGCGATGCATTGAGCGGCGGCTTGCCCGCCTTGAAGTCGGCCTTGAAAGCGTCTCGTCTATCTTGCAGCGACATGAGCGTTCGCTGTTGAGCGGATCGTTCTGAATCGGCTTTGCGATGAGGCGAGCCGTGTGTTCGGCCTGCACTCCATCGTCCTGAAACGCTCGTCGCTCAGGCAGGTATCCGCCCGGAATGACTGCCATGCCTGCAGCAAGCGAAATCTGCCCTTGACTCCCTTAAGCAGACGTTAAGCGACTGTCTGTCATGCTTGGTTATGGTTTCTGTTTAACTATGAATAAGGGCATTCATCAATATGAAAAGCGACGCGCGGCAGATATTGGAACATGCGGTCAGCAAAGTCCCGCAAGTCACATTCGGCTTCTGGGTTGTCAAGATTGCCGGAACTACGCTTGGAGAAACGGGCGGCGACTGGGTGACGATGTCGCTCAACCTGGGCTATCTGATCGGCTCGGCCATTTTTGCGGTCATCTTTATCGGACTCGTTTCGGGACAAATCAAGGCCGAGCGGTTTCATCCGTCCTTGTATTGGGCGACGATCGTCGCGACCACGACGCTCGGCACGACCATGGCCGACTTCTTCGATCGATCGATGGGTGTAGGTTATCCGGGCGGCGTCGCCATCGTGTCGGCACTGCTGCTTGCGAGCCTCGCCATCTGGTACAAGGTGGAGGGCAGTGTGTCGGTCCAGAGCATCACGACGCCCAAGGCCGAGTGGTTCTACTGGATCACCATCCTCTTTTCGCAGACGCTGGGTACCGCGCTGGGCGACTGGGTAGCAGGCTCGGATCGCGGCGGCCTGGGTCTCGGATACGAGTACGGCGCGCTGATTTTCGGCGGCGGCCTGGCGATTGTGGCGGGTCTTTATTTCTGGAAGCGTATCTCGCACACGCTGCTGTTCTGGGCCGCCTTTATCCTGACGCGTCCGCTTGGCGCGACGCTTGGAGATTTCCTCGACAAGCCCGTCGCCGATGGCGGCCTGCACGTCAGTCGGCTGTATGCGTCGGTGATATTGCTGGTTTTCATTGTTGCGTGCGTCATGCTGATTCCGCAACGCCCGGCAACCCGGACAAAGCCGGTGAGAGCGAGCGGCACATACGGGGGTGCGCCTGAGGGGTATTGAGTCTGCCTGGCGCCGAGGCTGGTCCGGTGCATGTCCGCCAACGGCAAACGTTGCCAGATGCCGCGCCACCGGCATCTGGCCCGCGTGTCGCTACGCGGCAATCAATGCCGCAATCTGCGCAGCACTAAGCGCGTTACGGTAGATGCGAAACTCGTCGATCAAGCCGTTGAAATACGGGTCGGCTGAAAACTGCGAACGGCCGATCCAGTTCTGGTTCGTACTTTCCAGACGGAACGGCGCAAACGACATCGCCGTGTTGGAGCCGATCTCGCTGCCGTTCAGGTACAGCGTGCCGACATTGCCCGACAGCGTTACCGCGACGTGAACCCATTGCCCCGTGGGCAGCGCGACGTTGCCGTCGATGTCCTGCTCGCCGGCGCCGCCATTGAGTGTGATCGCGAAGCGTGCGAACCCGCTATTGGCGCGCGGCGTCAGCATCATGTAGCGGCCCGTGCCTGAGCCGAAGTCGAATACGCGCTCCCAGGTCTTCGCCGCGTTCCAGTAGACCCAGGCCGCGATCGTGAAGTCCGACACGTCGGCCACGAGGTTGCCCGGCAGGCTGACATAGCCCGTGCTGCCGTCGAGCGACACGGCATTGCCTTTCTTGCCGGCCGCCCGGCTCGCACCACCGACCAGCGTACCGGTATGTCCGTTCCCGCTCGAATCGGCCGCGCTCGTGCCGCTGCTTTCGTCGAATGTCAGCCAGGTCTGCAGTTGCACAGCCGTGACCGCAACAGCCTCGTTCGACGCAGCCGTTTCACCGGACGACGTCACCGCAGTCACGACGTAGTAGTAGGTGCCGGCTGCAAGACCGCTGTCCGTATAGCTGAGCAGATCGGTGACACCGCTCGCAATGGATGTATAGGGTCCGCCCGACGTGGTGCCGCGCTTGACGTTATAGCTCGTCGCATACGCCGTGCCCCACCACGACAGGATGACCTGCCCCGCGCTCGCGCTTGCGCTCAGCGCGCTCGGCGCCGCACCGCTTGCGATCGCGTCCAGCGTGCAGGTCAGCGTTCCGTAGCCCAGTTGGTCGTAGCCGCCGCTGTTCGGCCCATAGTCGCCTCCGCCACCTTCCGGCTGGACCAGTGCCGCGAATTTCTGCGTATAAGGCGCGGCCAAACCCTTGCGGTTGACGTAGTGGTTGTAGACCAGCGCCCAGCAAGGCCGCTGCGTACCTTGAGCCGAAGTCGAAAATACCGTCTGGTTGACGTTGTCGACATTGTTGTAGCGTACGTACGGCACGGTGTAATAGGTCGTGCCCGACTGGATCAGGTTGCTTTTCGCAACGTATTCGGCGCCCATCAGGAAGCGGTTGTTGTCGTAGCCATAGAGGTCGACTCCCTGATTCCAGGCCATTTCGCAGATCGCTCCCCCGAGCGCGATGCCGAGCGTGGCGTGCCCCTGGTCACGTCCCGATTCCTGCCATTGGCCAAGGTAGCCCGGATGAACGTAGTACACAGCTTGCTGGATCGCGCCGTTGCCTGCGCCGCTCTTGAAGTAGATGACGGACTCGTCGAATAACGCCTGGTCGTCGCATAGCACGCCGATGGCCATGATCGATGCCATGTTGCACAGATCCCAGTTGGCCCAATAGTGAGTCACGTCGGTATTGTTGTGCCGGTTGATGAAATCGTGATTGATCGGATAAAAGATGTTGCGCATCATGCTCTGGAAGCGCGCGAGGTCGGCAGCCGCCCAGCCTGAATAGGTGCGCATGATTTCACCGGCATTGGCGAATTCATAGCCGTAGATGCCGGCCGCGAGATCGGCGTTCGTATCGCCGCCGATCCCGGTCAACGTGGACGACCATGCGTTCATGATCTGCACCGCCTTGTCGGCATAAGCGGTGTTGCCGGTGACTTTCCAGCGCAATGCGCATGCGTACGCCGCCGCGATGTCATTGAACAGCAAGGCGTAGTTCTGCGCATGCACCCCGTCGCTACCCCGATAGACGACCGCCTGTGGGCTCGGGTTCCAGGACAGGCTGGCATGACTGTTCGCAATCAGGCGGTTCCAGCTATCGACCCACGGCGAACCATTCGCCGCGACCTTTTGGCTCATCCGGTCGAAATCGGCCTGGGTGTGCAACAGACCTGGATGGACGAACGTGCCGGATGAGGTAGCGCTTAACACCGCCGAGCGCGACGCGGCCGCCGCAAGCGCTGACCCGGATGACGCTTCGGCGTTGCCGCCACCGCCGCCGCAGGCGGACAGCGCCAACGCACCGAGGCTGTAGAGGAATGTACGACGCGAAATGCCTTCAGCAATGTGTGCCTGCATCGCGAACGAATCCGTTTGTCCGGACGATGTTTCAGAAGTGTCTGGATTCACGTGAGTTCGTTGCATATCGACTTTGCTCGATTTCGATCTCTTCATATTTGCTCCATCTCTGAATGGGACGCGCCCGGCGGTCGATTCACGAAGCGATTCCGGGCGTCGCCGATAGTTGGCAAACGTTTGCGCTCGCGGCCGCAATGTTCCTCGCCTGTACCAACCGGCGAACGAAATCATCACGACCTGTTTGTCTGTTGCAGTTCAGTGAACCCTGATGGTGTCACTCAGGTTTTGATACGCGCGTTCAGTAATCGGTAATGTTTTCTGTTTTGCCGGATGGTTTGTCACGATACGCTTTTGTGCTGCGACGTCGAATCTGAATGCGAATACCGGTTGATTCTTTTCGATCGTTTAAGACTGCCGATATCGCATCCAATCAAGCGATATCGATAGATGATACTAAGCCAGGACATCGCTGCGCCGCCGGAATAAAGCCGTGACGAGCGCGGCTGGCGGCGCCTGCCGATGATCCGCGCTCCTCCATGGTATACGGCCACGACCGGTCATTCTGAAGAGCGCAAGCCGATGCTAATTCATTGGCTTGAGGCAAGTCGCCGGATATCAATCAAATTTCAGCAATGGTCTATGAAGAAGCAAGGAAATCCTTATAAAAAAATCAGGATTTATTTACCGGGAAATGTTCCTGGAATGAACGAGCCTGAGGAATAGGCTCGCGGAAGTCAGCGAATAAGGCGCACGAGGATAAAGAATTCCCCGGCGAACGGCAGCGACTCGAACTTGCGCTAGCGGTGCGAGAGGGCGGCGCTCGAGGCGCGCGTCAACTTTCCGAACCGGCCGCCCGCGAGAGTCCATCGTGCTCGCCGTGCAACTCGTCGCGGCGCGGCGACGCATCGCGGTCGATCTCCCGCTGATGCGGCCGCCCCGGCAGGTGCACCGAGGTGCTCAGCGTCTTGCCGAACGAGATGCATGGCGATTCGATGAATCGATACGTAAGCGCTGCGCTTGCACAGAGCAGAACGAGATAGGCAAGACCGACAAGCCAGAATGCCTGCATGCTGGTGAATGCAAACGAGCGGATGGCGGGGATGGAAAAGAACAGCGTGAGGAACAGCCCTTGGGCAAGGTAGATGCTATAGCTCGCTTGTCCCAGCATCTGCACGGACCGGCTCGTCAGTAGGCCGAATACGGTAGCGCCGGAGCTGATCAGATAGAAGAGGAGCGCATAGTACGCGACAGACATCGGAGACAGTGTCTCGAATGCCTGTGGCGCAGCAAACATCGCGGCAAGCAGCAACAAAGCGGCAGACGACGCCATGCGGTTGTCGAGATGAATCCGGCGGCTCGCATGATGAAGCGACGCAGCGCTCATCCCGACAAGGTACAGCGAGGCGAACATGGGCATCGTCTTGTGGCTCGTCAGCCCCGCAACCAGCAGGCAGACGGTCAGGGCCAGCAACGGGAAGAGCACGCGGGTCTTCTTTCCGGATAGCAGGGCCAGCACCGGCAGGCACGCGTAGAAGAGCCACTCCCAACGCAATGTCCACGTTACGCCGGCCAGAATCAGATCAGCCCTCGGGTGGCCGTTCACGGTATGCGGCACGTCGACGATGCCCACGGCGAGCCAGCTCAGCACCTGGTAGGCGACGCTGCCTGCCGGCTCGCGCAGTACGAAGCCGGTGCGCGCAAAGACGACAAGCAGCATGATGCCGACAACGAACAAATACATCGGACCAATGCGAAACAGACGCGCTATATACAACCGCAACCAATCCGTCTTGATGCCGGCCTGAAGGATCTTTTCCCAGAAGACGAACCCCGTGATCATAAAAAACAGTGGAAAGGACTCGAAATAGCCGATCATGCCTTCCCATTCGCCCGTCTCGATGGCCTTGTGGGTGCGCAGCAAGTGACTGACGGCGACATTGATCGCAAGAAAGGCGCGCATTCCATTTATCGCGGCGTTGCGTGCAGGTGGCGAACTCGCCGACGCGGCGTTCGACCGTCCTTGCCATAGCTGGAAAATCCCGAAGGTGGTCGCCAGCAAGAGGATGCTCGGCAAGGCGGAGGAATAACCGATCATGGACATCTCCGGTCTCAGGTCTCGTGGAACGGGCCAAGCGAGAGCGGTGCTTGACCGAAGCAGCGATCGTCTGCCCGCCATGACCGCGTTCACCGGCTTCACTCGCATGCAGTAGGGCAGCGCCTTGGCGGCGCTGTGTGCAGGCTTCCTTCCTGGGTACGCAAAGAGAGCCGCGTTCTTTCGTGTGGAACGTGGTCGGGAGGCTCAGTTGTCCCCTCGTTGTCTCCGTTTCCGTTTTATAGACCCGAGTATGGGTCGTCAATGGGGGTGGTTCCCCAAACGCCCGGAATTCTGGAGGCCGGACGCGCTAGTCCCCGACCTGCGAAGGCCTCAATTTTTCGATCAGGAAGTCGAGAAAGCTGCGTACGCGCGACGACAGGTGACGGCTATGCGGGTAGAGCAGCACAAAAGGCCGTGAACAACCGCCATAGGGAATAAGCAGTTCTTTGAGTGTGCCCTGCTCGAGGTCTTTCTCGACGACGAACCGATAGGTCTGAAAAATGCCGGCTCCATGGCGGGCCAGCGTCACGCCGGCCAGCACGTCGCCGGATGAGCGGTAGGCCCCGCGCGTGACGACCTCGACCAGTTCGCCATCGCGCTTGAAGAGCCAGGGCAGGCTGCGGCCGGTACTCGGCAACTCGTACTGGATGCAATCGTGGCTGTCGAGGTCATCGGGTGTGCCTGGCTGTCGGGCCTTACGCAGATAGGACGGCGACGCCACGACGACCAACTCGGCATCCTCGAGATTTCGCGCGATCAGACTGGAGTCTTGTGGTGCCCGTCCTCGAATCGCAAGGTCGAAGCCTTCATCGGCAAAGTCGATGTTGCGGTTGCTCAGATGTACGTCGATGGTGACGCCGGGATAACGCTCGCGGAACTCGCCAAGCAGCGGCAGAATGCGGTAGTGCGCATACGGCGTGGGCATGCTGATGCGCAGCACGCCTGCGGGCGTCGTCTGCTGGCCGGTCGCTTCACGCTCTGCTTCGGCAAGCTGATTGAGCGCCAGCCGGCATTGTTCGAAGTAGCGCCGGCCTTCGTCCGTCAGCCGGATCTGTCTGGTGGTGCGAACGAACAGCCGGATACCGAGGCGCTTCTCGAGACGCGCGACCGCGCGGCTGACCGCGGCAGGCATGACGCTCGCGGCGGTCGCAGCAACCGTGAAACTCTCGGCCTCGGCGGCGAGGCAGAACAGCTCGATGCTGCCCAGGAGGAGATCCTCAAATTGCCTCTGCATTGTCTCTGGATGGCTTGCCGGTCTGTGTTCTTTGTGCGCGCTGCGAGGGCGCCGGAAATGACCGCCCGGTGCATGCACAGGCAGTGCAGGTTGCGCGGTTCAGCGCGCAGCGTAGCACAACCGCCGTTCGTCGGGAGCCGCGCGAGGCGAAGCGCGTGTGCAGTGCATCATGCTGCCGGCACGACCTCTCGATAGACGTGACAACACCCCCGAATTGAAGAGGAAGCGAGATGACTAATCAGACAGACCATCGAGCCTTGCTGCGTTTGCTGGGTATCGAGAAACCGATCATTCAGGCGCCCATGGCGGGTGTCAGCACGCCTGCGCTGGCTGCCGCGGTCTCCAATGCGGGCGGCCTGGGTTCGCTAGGCGTCGGAGCGATGAGTGCGGAAGGCGCGCGCAAGGTCATCAGGGAAACCCGGGCGCTGAGCGCGAAGCCCTTCAACATCAACGTGTTCTGTCATCGGCCGGCATTGGCGGACGAGGCGGTCGAGCGGCAATGGCTGAACTGGCTTGCGCCCCGGTTCGAACAATATGGGGCAACGCCGCCGGTGTCGTTGTCGGAGATCTACACGAGCTTCCTCGAAGACACGGCGATGCTCGAGGTCTTCCTCGAAGAGAAGCCGGCGATCGTCAGTTTTCACTTCGGCTTGCCGTCAGCCGAGGTCATCGCCGATCTGAAGAATGCGGGAATCAGGCTATTGGCTTCGGCAACCAGCATCGACGAAGCGGAGCAGGTTGCTGCAGCCGGCGTCGACGCGATCGTCGCGCAAGGCATCGAGGCGGGCGGGCATCGCGGCGTGTTCGACCCGGATGCGCCGGACGAGCGGCTGGGCACGTTCGCGTTGACGCGCCTGCTGGTCAGACGATTCGATCTGCCGGTAATCGCCGCTGGGGGCATCATGGATGGGGCTGGAATTGCCGCGGCACTCGCGCTCGGTGCTCAGGCTGCTCAACTGGGCACTGCCTTTGTTGCGTGTACGGAAACATCCATCGACGAAGGCTATCGTCGGGCAATCCTTGGCGACCCGGCGATGCACACGACCTTTACCGCGGCCATCTCAGGACGGGTGGCGAGAAGCATGGTGAACCGGTTCACGGAGCTGGGCGCCGACTCGAAGGCGCCGGCGGTGCCTGCCTATCCGATTGCGTACGACGCGGGAAAAGCACTCCATGCCGCTGCCAAAGCGAAAGGGGAGTTCGGCTACGGCGCGCAATGGGCCGGGCAGGCCGCGGCTCTCGCAAAGGCATTGCCTGCGGCCGAACTGTTCGCCCAGCTGGAACACGAACTGAAGGCGAGCGTCCGGCAACTGCAGCTATTCGGCGGCTGATGAATTCGTTGCATGCGTAGGGCTCCGCCTGCTGTGGCGGAGCTTGTCGCGCGGCGCTGATGCCGCAACGCGTCCGGCACGATCGCGCGGTCAGCCTGGTTTGAGTGCGCGCTGCTTGCGATATTCGAGCGCGGGTAGACCGCCCCAGCCCCAGTTTTCCGTTTCGACCTCGTCGATGACGACGAAAGTCGATTCGAGCGGCTTGTTCAGCACGTCCAGCAGCAGGTGACTGACGCCCTTGATCAGTTGGGCCTTTTCTTCCGCGGTAACCGCCGTCGTGCCGGGCTTGGTGCCCTCGCGGGTCACCTTGATCGTGACAATAGGCATGTCGCTTTCCTTGACAGTGATTGGCAATGGCGAGGCGCCGGCAAGCGGCGCCCCGACGCTTAGTGACCGGCGCTCTGGCCGCCGTCGACGTGGAGGATCTCGCCCGTGACGAACGGTGCCGAGTCGAGGAACAGCACGGCTTCCACGATATCGCTCATCTCGCCCATGTGGCCAACAGGATGCAGCGCGCCGAGCGCCTCGTGTGTTTCGGGCGCGTGCATCGGCGACTTGATCACGCCGGGCGACACCGCGTTCGCGCGGATACCGCGCTTCGCATACTCGATCGCGAGCGATTTCGTGGCTGCGTTCAGGCCGCCTTTGGTCAGCGATGCCAGTACTGAGGGAACGCCGTCGATGGCGTGGTCGGTGAGACTGGTGGTGATGCTGACCACGTGGCCGGCTGAATGCTTGACCATTTCAGCAATCGCAAGCTGGGTGATGTGAAAGAAGCCGTTGAGATTTACGCTGATCACCGCGGCGTAGTCTTCGGCCGTGTAGCTGGTAAAAGGCTTCGCGACGAAGATGCCGGCATTGTTGACCAGCGTATCGATGCGGCCGAAGCGTGTTACGGCTTCCGAGATCACCCGCTGGGCGGTAGACGGATCGCCGATATCGCCTGCCACCGTCACGATGTTCGGATCGTCCGACGGCTTGATGCCTCGAGCCGTTGCGACAACGCGGTAATCGCGCCTGCGGAACGCCTTGACCAGTTCTGCGCCAATGCCTTGCGACGCACCTGTAACGACAACGACCTTTTGTGACGTGCTCATGATTGTTCTCCAGATAAGTTGTTTCGGTTTCCGTGCCGGCCGTGCCGGCGGTGCCGATGGAGAGCAATTTATGCGTATTCACCCGGAGTTCGAATACCCGCGATGGACAAACAGTCGTGCGTGCTGGGAACAAATCGGGCAGCAAATCGGGGAGCAAACCGGAGAACAGGTCGCTCGCGACCATCACTGATCGAAGCAGGTGCCCGTCACCCCTCGCCGGACGCCGTCGCGCGGCCGCGCATCTCGCGCAAATATCGTGCATTTACGATTAAATCGCATCCGATATATAATGCGACGTTGGCGAGGCATCCGCCTGGCGCTCACGAGGACGCAGATGAAAGCTACCCAGAAGGAAGAAAACGCAAACGTGCAGCTGACCGACTTCCTGTGCTTTGCGGTGTATTCGGCCAACCTCGCTTTCGGTAAGGCCTACAAGCCCATTCTCGACGAGCTCGGGCTTACCTATACGCAATACATCACGATCGTTGCGTTATCGGAACAGGACGACCAGACGGTCAGCGGTCTGGGCGAAAAACTGTTTCTCGAATCGAACACACTGACGCCGATCCTCAAGAAGCTCGAAGCGATGGACTATCTGCAACGGCAGCGTGATCCTGCCGACGAGCGTCAGGTGCGCGTCAGTCTGACAAAAAACGGACGCCGTCTGCGCGAGAAAGCGTTGGACATCGATCTCGTGGAAGCGTGCGGGCTGACGCCTCAGGAGTTTCGCAAGGTGCAGAAGTCCGTCGCCACGCTTCGCGACAATCTCGTCAAGGCCGTGCACGAACGGGAATGAGCGTGCGCGCATGAGCGCCACGCTGGATTCCGTTCGCTTACATATGGACTTGCGATCGACTTCATCGCGGCACTCGGTCGATATCGGCAGCATCTGACGATATCTGGTCAACCGGATATTAAAGTCGAGCGAGATAGAATCGTGTGCGATATAAAGGTCGCAACAGGATTTGAACATGGCGCGAACGAAAGCATCGCCGATGGATTCAATGTTTCGTCCGGCCACACGCGTTATCCCTTCTGGGCGATCAGCTTCTGGATTTCTGCTTCGGTCTGGGCGTAATCGCCTTCGCCGAAGTGGCTGTAGACGATCTGTCCTTTCCTGTCGATCAGATAGAAGGCCGGCCAGTACTGATTGTCGTAGGCGTTCCAGGTCGCATAACGGTTGTCCTGGGCGACAGGAAACTGGATATCGAAGCGCTTGATTGCCGTCTTGACGTTGTCGGTGTCGCGTTCGAACGGGTACTCCGGTGTGTGCACGCCGACCACAGCCAGTCCCTGATCCTTGTACTTCTGGTGCCAGCTCTTGACGTAAGGCAACGTATGGATGCAGTTGATGCACGTGTACGTCCAGAAGTCGACCAGTACCACTTTGCCCCGCAACTGCTGCATGGTCAGCGGCTGGCTGTTGAGCCACTTTTCGATGCCGGTGAATTCCGGTGCGGTGGGTGTAGCGGCAGATGCTGCACCGCTCGTGGCGGCGATAGCGGCGAACAGCGCAGCGGCGGTGAAGGTTTTGAGTCGCGAGAGCATGTCAGAGTCCTTTCAGTGACGGGAAGAAAGCGGAAATCCACGCATAGGCGAGGACGTCGTATTGCAGATAGATCGCAAGCGCGGTCAGGATGACCAGCACGCCGAAGAGCTGTTGCAGACGTTGTGCGTGGCGCGCTACCAGGCGGATGTGACGGCTCATGTACTGTCCGCCGTAGATAACGGCGAGCATCGGAATGGCCGCACCGATGGCATACAACGTGAGCAGCAGCGCCGACCATTTCAGATCCTGCGCCTTGACGACCAGAACCAGGATCGACGCGAGCACGGGCCCCGCGCAGGGCGTCCAGACCGCACCCAGCGACATGCCGAGCAGGAAGCCCCCGGCGTTGCTGTCACCGGGTCGGCTACCGGTAGCGCCGGCCAGTTTTTCGGAAAGAGGTTCGATGACATGCGCCGCCAGCCATTCATAAGGACGCGGCCACAGGCGCAGCAGACCAAACAGGGCGAGGAGCGCGAGGGCGGTGTCGCGCAGCGCCTGTTGAGCGACGTGAACCGCACTCGAGACGGCCCCCAGCATCATCGCAAACGAGGCAAACGTGAGGATGAAACCGGCCATGATGAAGAGCGGCCTCAGACGATTCGGCCGCTCGACCGACGTGCCGAGCAGAATCGGCATCACGGGAAGAATACAAGGCGATGCGATGGTGAGCAGTCCGGCGAGCAGCGAGACCGGTGTTTCGATAAGGTCGTGCACGATGGGCGTTCCTGTGAATGGCATGACTGCATTGGAACGTCTGGATGTATCTCGCGTGTGTCTACTGGGATTCGAATGCGCCATGTTTTGTGTCTATCCGGCGCATGGATACGTTGCGATACAAATCCGGGAGCTATGCCACCAGCAGCCTGAAAATCCACGTTCACCCGTCCAACTCATCAAGAAGCGGCGGTCTTCAGCCCGGCGGCGTGTAAACTGCTGACTTTTTTGAATTTGGTGGTATGGTGCAAGCCCCGCAGCGCACAGCTTTCAGCGGTCCGACGCTTATTCGCTTACTTGCTCGCCTGACGGACGTCGACGTTCCCGAATCCACGCAATCGCTCTCGGACCGGCTGAGCCAATGGCTCGGCTGGACCGACGCCATTGCGTTGTCCTCCGCGCTCAACGGCGCTCCGCCTGCCGTAGCGTCCGGCGCGCGCGCCTTCGGCAACGCTGAAGAGAACGAGTGCGCCCGCGTGCGCACCTCGTTGGCACATGCCATCGCCGGTGACAGCGCGTTCGCCGGCGCGAGGCGGCGCGGGCCGGCGCGAGCGCCCGTCCAGGGCGCCCCCGCGGATGCAGCGGTCGATTACGCGGTTTTTCGTCAACGCTATCTCTCCTTGCAGCAGGAGATGGAGACGGGTATCGGCAATCTGCGCGGCCGTCTGCGTCAAATACTGGCCGCCAGGACGCCCGCCATGACACGGCTCGCGGTAATGGATGCCGTCATGGAGCGAGCGCTGAGTCCGCGCGAGCAGAACCTGCTGGCCGCTGTGCCGGGGCTCCTTGCCGCGCACTTCGAGCGTTTGCGCCAGGCCGGGCAGGACACGCCGGCCGACGCTCAAGCTTCGGGTGATGCCGCGGCGGTCACGCCAGGCGCCTGGCTGGACGTGTTCCGCAAGGATATGCAGAGCGTGTTGCTCGCCGAACTGGATCTTCGTTTTCAACCGGTCGAAGGGTTGCTTGCAGCCCTTCGCACCAGCTAACTGGGACACTATGTCCAGACATCTTTTCAATCTCGTTGTTTTTCTGGTCGGTCTGGCCGCTGTGTGCTGGATCGGCGCCGGCTACGCCGGCTCGAATCCGCTCGCGCTGGCCGTCACGATGCTGGTTGGCGTTTGCTATCTGGCGGGCGCGCTCGAGCTGCGACGCTACAGCCAGGCGACTTCCACCCTGGCGAGCGCCGTCACGGAGCTGTCCGTGCCACCGCCCAGCCTTGGCGCATGGCTCGATCGCTTGCATCCCAGCCTGCGCAATGCGGCGCGCCTGCGCATCGAGGGTGAGCGCGTGGCTTTGCCGGGGCCGGCGCTGACGCCGTATCTGGTCGGCCTGCTGGTGTTGCTGGGCATGCTGGGCACGCTGCTGGGCATGGTGGCGACCCTCAGGGGCACCGGGATGGCGCTGGAAAGCGCGACGGACTTGCAGGCTATCCGCGCTTCGCTGGCCGCACCGGTCAAGGGGCTGGGATTTGCGTTCGGCACCTCGATTGCGGGCGTGGCCACCTCCGCCATGCTCGGGCTGCTTTCAGCGTTGTGCCGGCGCGAGCGGATCCACGCGGCGCAACTGCTCGACGTCAAGATCGCCACGACCTTGCGCATGTACTCGCAGACCCATCAGCGCGAGGAAACCTTCAAGCTCCTCCAGCGGCAGGCCGAGGTGATGCCCACGCTGGTCGATCGCCTACAGACGATGATGGCGGCCATCGAGCAGCAGGGCCTCACCTTGAACGAGCGGCAGATCGCCAGCCAGGATGCCTTCCACGGCAAGGCGGAGGCTGCCTATTCGCGCCTTGCTTCCTCCGTGGAGCAGTCGTTGAAGGAGAGCGTCGCCGAAAGCACCCGCGTCGCCGGCGCGGCGTTGCAGCCGGTCATGCAGGCCACGATGGCGGGTCTCGCGCGCGAGTCGGCCTCGTTGCATGAGACCGTCACGCACGCCGTGCAGCGTCACCTGGACGGGCTGTCGAGCGGTTTCGAGGTGACCACGACGACCGTGGCGGATATCTGGAACCGGGCATTGGGCGAACACCAGCGATCGGGCGAACTGCTTGCCCAAGACCTGCGTGCCTCGCTGGATCGATTCAACGAGACTTTCGAACAACGCTCGGCCGGCCTGCTGGAGGGCGTCTCCGCGCGCCTGGAAGCCACGGCCGGCAGTGTGGCGCAAGCGTGGGACGAGGCGTTGTCGCGGCAAGAGCGCGTCGGCGAGAAACTGGCGGGCGACAACCAGCGAGCCCTGGAGGCGGCCACTGCGACCTTCGAGCAGCATTCGGCGTCGCTGCTAAGCGGCGTGAGCCGATCGCATGCTGACTTGCAGGTGGAACTGGCGGCGCGCGACCAGCAGCGTCTCGCGGCCTGGACCGATACGCTCGGCTCGATGGCCGCGACGCTGGGCAAGGAGTGGGAGCAGGCGGGCATGCGTACCGCGAGCCGGCAGCAGGAGATTTGCGAGACGCTCGCGCAGACCGCGCGCGACGTCTCGGCACAGACGCTGACGCATGCCGGCAATACGATCGCGGAGATCGACCGGATCGTGCAGGCAGCGGCCGAAGCGCCTAAAGCCGCGGCGAACTTGCAGGCGGAACTGGCGGCGCGCGACCAGCAGCGCCTCTCGGCCTGGACCGATGCGCTCGGTTCGATGGCCGCGACGCTGAGCAAGGAGTGGGAACAGACGAACGCGCACGCCGCGCGCCGGCAGCAGCAAATCTGCGACACGCTGGAGCAGACCGCGCGCGACATCTCGGCTCAGACGCAGGCGCACACGAGCGACACGATCGCGGAGATTTCCCGCCTCGTGCAAGCCGCCTCGGAAGCGCCCAAGGTGGCCGCCGAAGTCGTCGCCGAACTGCGTCAGAAGCTCTCCGACAGCATGGTTCGCGACACCGCGATGCTGGAAGAGCGCAGCCGGCTGCTGGCGACGCTGGAAACGCTGCTCGATGCCGTGAACCATGCCTCCACCGAGCAGCGGTCGGCCGTGGATGCGCTGGTCTCGACGTCGGCGAATCTGCTGGAGCGTGTCGGCACCCAGTTCACCGACAAGGTCGAGCTCGAGACCGGCAAGCTGGGCGCCGTTGCCGCGCAGGTCACCGGCAGCGCCGTCGAAGTGGCGAGCCTCGGCGAAGCATTCGGCGTGGCCGTCCAGTTGTTCGGCGAGTCGAACGACAAGCTGGTGGCCCACCTGCAACGTATCGAAGCCGCGCTGGACAAGTCCCTCGCGCGCAGCGACGAACAGCTCGCCTATTACGTGGCGCAGGCGAGGGAAGTCGTCGACCTGAGCATGAGGTCGCAAAAGCAGATCGTCGAAGACCTGCAACAGCTCGCCGGCCAGCGGGTGTCTGCCGGAGCCGAAGCGGCATGAGCGAGGAAATCGACGGCGGTGTGGAGACGACGGCGCCGATATGGGCCGTGTTCGGCGACTTGATGTCGGTGCTGCTGGGCGCCTTCGTGCTGATTCTGGTGGGCATCATCGGCGTGCAGCTGGAACTCTCGACGAGGCTGGATGAAGAGGTCAAGCAGCGGCAGATGGAAACGCAGCGCCGCAAGAGCCTGGAGCAGGCGCTGGCAGGGCCGCTGGCGGCGGGCCGGGTGACGCTGGTCAACGGGCGCATCGGCATCAGCGGCAGCGTGCTGTTCGCGCTGAACTCCGATCAATTGCAGCCCGAAGGCCGCGAAGTACTGAAGAGCCTGGCCGGGCCTCTTGCCGGGTATCTCAAGGCCCGTGACGAAATCCTGATGGTGAGCGGCTTTACCGACGACCGCCTGGTGCGCGACGGCAACCGCCGCTTTGCCGACAACTGGGAGCTGTCGGCGCAGCGCGCGTTGACGGTGACGCGTGCGCTGATCGATGAAGGCGTGCCTGCCGCTTCGGTATTCGCGGCTGCGTTCGGCTCCGGGCAGCCGGTCAGTTCGAATACCGACGACGCCGGACGGGCCAGGAACCGTCGAGTGGAAATCGCGCCTGTCCCGAGGCCGTCGACTGCAACGGTGAAGTCCCATGACTAGCGGCGTGACACGCGCCCGAGCCACGCTCGACGCCTGGCGCGAGCACGGCGCCGATCGCCTGGATCCCATCCGCTTTCATTTCATCGAGGCGCTGGATCGGCGGGCGGCCGGCCACAGCGGCGAGGCGCGGCGCATCCTGGACGACAAGCTGTCCAAGCTGCTCGCAGCCTATGCCGGCGATCTCGAGCGCGCCGGCCCCAAGCCTGGCGAGCCCTGCGGCGTCCCATCACCAGGCGTCCCATCACCTGGCGAGCCCGCCCGCGGAGCGCTTGCCGGACTGATCGATCACATCGCCGGCCACGCGCCGATGGATGGCGGCGGCCCTGCTGCGGCTAACGCCGCGCCGCGGCGTCCCGCCTATCCGGAACTGGAGGTGCTCGACTACTTCAGAGACATCTGGTCCGGCCTCAGCACCCAGCGGCAGTTACGGCAGTCGCTGGAGCAGGTGCCGGGGAATGCGGGTCCGCTCAACTCGAGCAGCCTCGTGCATCGGTCGCTCTCGTTGATGCGCGAGCTGTCGCCAGGGTATCTCCAGCAGTTTCTGTCGTATGTCGACGCCTTGTCATGGATGGAGCAGATGAACGGCGGCGGTGTCGTGGCGGGTAAAGATGCGCCTCGCGCCGGGAATGCCAGGAAGAGCGCCCGGGGCAAAGCACGCTAGCGGCTACAGCGCGAAAAGAAAACGCAATCCCGCAACCGCAATTTCAGCCACGGGTCATCTGCTGGCTGACGTGTTCGACGAAAGCCTTGACCTTGGCCGAATGCCGGCGTTCGCGAGGGCTCACCAGCTGGATCGGGATGGCGGGCGGTTCCCAATCCGGCAGGAGCTGCTGAACGTCGCCCGCGATGAGTCGCCGCTCGTCGAGCAATCGGTTGCCAATTACGAAGATACGTTCGCGGTCAACGTGCTCGGCACGCTGCTGTCGCTCAAGCACGAAATGCGCGTGATGCTGGCCCAGGGCTCGGGCTCGATCATCAACCTTTCGTCGATCGCAGGTCAGGTCGGCATCGCGGGCGCGTCGGTCTACGCGGCCAGCAAGCATGCGGTCGAAGGCCTCACGAAGAGCGCGGCGCTCGAAGGCGCTGTTGCCGGCGTGCGCGTCAACGCCGTGGCGCCGGGTCCTGTCGCCACCGAAATGCTCGACCGCTTTGCCGGCGGCAGCGAAGAGGGCAAGGCAGGTTTCCTCGCGACGATACCGGCGCGCCGCGCCGCGACCCCGGACGAGATCGCCCAGACCATCGTCTTCCTTGCGAGCGATAAGGCGCGCTACCTCACCGGACAGAACATCGCAGTCGACGGCGCCTACACGGCGCAATAACACGCGCTTGTTCCCACCCACTTTAGCCATCGCTTCATCTTTTTTACTCAGGAGCATCACCATGACCATCATCCATGTCCCGACGCGCGACGAAGTTTCCCCGGCTAACCAGGCCATCTTCGACAAGCTCAAGAGCAGCCTCGGCACGGTGCCCAACCTATACGCGACGCTGGCGCATTCGGAGCATGCGCTAGGCAGCTACCTCGCGTTCCAGAACGCGAAGAGCAGCATCAGCGGCAAGGCGCGCGAAATCGTGAACCTCGTCGTGAGCCAGGTCAACGGCTGTGAATACTGTCTGGCTGCCCACACCGTGATCGGCAAGATGACCGGCTTCACCGACGAACAGATTCTCGAAATCCGCAGCGGCAAGGCAAGTTTCGACGCGAAGTTCGATGCGCTCGCACGATTGGTGAAAAACATCGCGGTCAACCGCGGGCATGCCGATCAGGCGCTCGTCGATGTCTTCTTCGCAGCAGGTTGGACCAAGGCCAATCTGGTCGACGCGATCGTCGGGATCGGCGACAAGACGGTAACGAACTATCTGCACGCGACGACACGCGTACCGGTCGACTTCCCCGCTGCTCCGCAGTTGCCTGCCTGATCGTTGCCGCCGGGCGAGCCGTGGACGTCACGCTATGCGCACGATGTCAGGCTCGTCCGGCCAACTGAAAATCGACGAATGGTTCGCCGATCGGCTATTGCACCGCAATAGCCGTTTTTCATCGGCACGCGTTGCGTGCCGTCACAAACCTGTCACACCAAAAAATCAACATCGCTTGACGAATTAGCCGAGCCGGACGGTCGGCGCGGCTGGACCAGAAGCGAGCATCACTCGCGCCGATGAGCCTGAGATCGTATTGAGGCGTGACGCCACAGCTATCACCGCCCGACGCCCGGCAGCAATGGACGAGACTTCATGAAACAGCGCGCGACGGTCGTGTGCCGGCAAGGAACGCGAGTTCTGCTGGTAGGCCGGGAACAAAGTAGATGGTCGCTGCCGGGCGGCAGGCCGGAAGTGGGCGAAACGCTGGAAGATGCGGCGTTGCGCGAGTTGTTCGAGGAAACCTGCCTTCGTGCGGCTGCCTTGAAATTCATGTTCGAATTTGCCGGCGCGCATACCCGCCATCACGTTTTTGTGGCTGAGGTTGCGCAGGGGCAATTCCCGGTGCCCAGCAACGAGATCGCCCATTGCTGGTGGGCCAAGGTGACGGATGTCCCGAAGCTCGCCACCAGTGTGTCCACCAAGGGCATCGTGAGTTTGCTGGCCATGGATACGCGCCGCCCGCTACGGCTGCAAAACCGCCGCGAGCGAGCACAGTCGTTCGTGCAAAACCTCAGGCTCGCACTACAGGAAGGGAGCAATCAGGGCCAGCTTTGCTTCACGAACGCCGAAGGCTGACACCGCCAGGCAGTCGCCCGCGCTTCGGAACGGATGATTAGCGCGGGGGCAAAATCAGCCCTTCGCGCACGTGCCGTCGGCGCAGCTTCTATCCCTTTGCCGGTCGCCCCGTTTTCACTGCTTCCAATGACGACACCGCGGCAACGAGTCGATTCGGCGCAGCGGACTCCAGCATCAGCAGCCCTGCACGCAACAGCTCACTCTTCTTGACGGAAACGCCGGCATCCAGACACTTCTGCTTCAGCGCCGCGATTTTGTCGTAATCGGATTTCGGCATCGTGAAGCTGTCGCGCACGACCTTCTCTTTCTTTGCGCGCTTCACCTTTGCGTCTGCGGGAGCGCTGGCCGGTGCGGCCTCCGCAGCCACCGGGCTTTTTGGTTTCGCGGCCTTCTTGGAAGTGGCGGACTTTTTCGTCGTGGCGGGCTTTTTTGCAGCGGCGGGCTTCTTCGCAGAGGCAGGCTTCTCTGCCGAGGCAGGCTTTTTCGCAGAGGCGGGCTTCTTCGCAGAGGCGGACTTCTCCGCAGTGACAGGCTGCTCCGCAAGCGGCTGCTCCGCAGGGGCAAGGGCTTGGTCGTCGCCTGAAACAACGCTATTTGAATTCTTCGGGAAGTGGAATGCTTTCTTGCTGGGCTTCTGGGTAATGGGAGCAGTCATGTGGACCTCTACGTTGATAATTGTATAAACAGTATATACCGTTTATTGAAATTATCCCGCCGGACAGGTTCCACCGCCTTTCTATAGTTACCCGGTGCGCCGCCCTGAAGTGCAGAAACGCGCAGAGACAGAAATCCTGTAATCGCTAACCGGTGTACGCGTCAGGGCGCTTTTCAGCACGCATCGCACCGACCGCGCGCAACATTTCGTATGCGCGTTGCATGTGATGCTCCTTTTGGACGGTCAGGTACGAGATGGCGTTCTCTACCGCCGCGTGCTCCCCGAGTTGCTCCGCATGCTCACGAAGCAGCGCGTCGCTCGAAACAATATCGTTGAGTTTGCCCAGTTCGTCCTGCAACTGCGCGAGGTCGTCGACGCCCATTTCCTGGCGGCTGTCGATAAGCGGCGAAAAGAACTCCAGCAGGTAGCGAAGCTTCTTCCCGGCGATGCGGACCTCATGAAGCTCGGCATACTCAGGGTCCAGATGCGTAACGACGCGATTGACCCGCTTCTTCAGCGCTTTCTCGGCCGACGCGACGCGCTCGCTGGCGAACAGTTCAAGCGATTCGTGGACCGAATCAGCATTCAGTTGCCGCAGCGCGTCAGCTACCCGTTGCTCCAGCATTTGCCCGACGTCCGCGCCCTCTATTGTTCTGCGACTGCATAAAAGAGCGTCGCTGCGTTGTACATCGACACGTTCGATGAGCGTCTTGAAGGAACGCTTCATCGCTTTGTCCGCTGTCAGCAGGTGTTTCAGAATATCCCAGTCACGCGTTTGCCCCGCGGCATCAGCCAGAGACTTGAATTCGCGACGTTGGAGTCGCGCCTGCGGCACGTTCAGATGCTTTTCGTAAGCCCACCATAGCGACCGAAGGCGGCGCAGCGCGACCCGCAGCTTGTGCAGACTTTCCGGATCAGCACTTAACCTGCACTCGCACACTTGCCGCGCCACCTGCGCGACCATCGGAGCCGCCAGAATCGAAAAAGCGTCGGCAAGCGACATTCCTCGCGCCATCACCTGAATGTGACCGCTGCTGGCGGTTGAAGTCCGCTCTTGCGCGCCTGCTGCTTCAGGCGCCTTGGATTTGGAGTTCATCGGCACGAACTCCCTGATTCCGCGATCTGGACGGAAAAACGAGGTGAGGTGGGCGGTGTGCGGAACGTAACCGGACTACGTATCGTCAGGCTGAGATGTCAATGCTACAACGCCATTTCGCTTCAATACAATTGAATGCATACCCGCTCCGCAATTGACCTCAATGTCCCCATCGAATGAACCTTCGCGTCAGCGGAGTGCCGCCGAACTCAGGCTTGCGTTCAAAACCATGACGGCGCATCGGTTGCCTCGCGTGCTCGCGCTGGAGAAATTCGACTCACTGTGGGATGAAGTGAATCGGGCCGCCGCTGCCGCGATGCTGGCGACGGATGCCCTGCCCGAATACATCGCTTTGCTTCAGGAGATGCGGACTTGGTACAAGGAGGTATTGAAGGGCCCGGATTAGCGAAGTTTTCGGCCCGCCGGCGAATGCTGCTTCAAGTCCGGAAACCAGCAACGTCGTGCGCAGGGTAGCGGCCATCACCAGAGAGCGCCACGCACGATCAGGGTGGCAGGCATCATCCGTCATAATGTCGATCGTCGATAACAATGGCAGTTATCGGCTTCCAGACCGAACGCACTGAGCTACCTTGCGATCCTTTCATCGGGCGTGTCGCAGGACGAAGTAACGTATTCGGGACTCAATTTTCCGCCAGATCAAAATGAGGTTTGAGGCGCTTATGTCCACGAACGCAGACACAATCACGGATGAAATGGTCGCGGGAATCGCGGATCGCATGGTCGATGAAGGCCGGAAGGTTTCTCCTGTGACCATCTGGCCGGAGATTCCTGGCGGTTCGATCGTTGCCATAGCGGCAGCCTTGCAACGCTGGCGCGAAGCGCGGCTGCCGCTCACGCCCCACGTGCAGGTCCAGGCCGGGTTGCCGGGGCACATTGCCGAAACCATGATGAGCGCAGCGGACCGGCTCTGGATGGCCGCTCAAGGCGAAGCCGACCGGGCGGTCAGTCAGCAACTGAGTGTCGTGAATCAGCACCTCGACGCTGTCCGTGCGGAACGGGATGAGGTTTTACTCGAGTACCAGAAGACGGCGGAAGAAGTTGCGACCGGGCGTGAGCGGCACATTGCTCTGACGAATGCGCTGAGCGCTTCCGAGGATGCGTCCACGCGCCTCACCGCGGAACTCGCTTCGGCGACCGGCCGTGCCGAAGCGGCCGAGGCTCGAGCGGAGGAACTGGCGCAGCGGGTGTCGGTGGAAGAGGCCACGCTGGAACACACCAAGGCGGAACTTGACGAGGAGCGCAAGGCGCGTGGAGAGCTGGCCGCTGCCGTTTCGAGCCAAAACGATGAGATCGCGCGGATGAAGCAGGAGCTCGATGAGGCGCGCAAGGAGATCGCCTCGTTGGGCTACGAGTGTCAGGCGAAGTTGACCGAAGCGGATAGAGCGTTGCAGGAGGCTAGCGCGGCGTCATCGCGTGCGCAAGCCGCTACGGCGCAGGCGAACGAGAGCCTCGCGCGGGTCGCTGCGCTGGAGGCTGAGCGGGACGAGGCGCGTACCGCGCTCGCGGCAGAGCACCAGACAAGCGCAGCGCGTAGCGAAGAAGCGTCGATTCAGTTTGAAGAATTGCAGCGCGTCGGCCGGGAGCTTGGGGCGGCGCGGGAACAGCTCGGTGCTGTGACTGAGGCGAACGCGGCGGTGAGCGCTGAGCTGGCCCGGGTTTCACACGATGCGTCTGTGGCGAGCGAGCGGGCCGAGGCCGCCGAACAGCATGCGACGACGTTGCAGCAGCGGCTCGTAGAAGTCGAGCAGGCGAACTCGGCCGAAGCGCAACGGTGGACGCAGGAGGTCAGCGCGGCATCATCGCGCGCAGAAGCTGCCGCGGCGCAGGTGGATGAGAGCCTCGCGCGGGTCGTTGCGCTGGAGGCTGAACTCGATGAGTCGCGCACCGCGCTTGCGGCGGAGCGCCAGACAAGTGCAGCGCGGAGCGAGGAAGCGTCGAATCAGCGCGACGAACTGCAAGGCGTTGCCCGTCAGCTTGAAGAGGCAAGAGAACAGGTCAGTACTATGACCGCAGCGAAAACGGCCGCGATCGCTGAGCTGGCCCAGGTTTGGCAGGATGCGTCTGCCGCGAAGGAGCGGGCAGATGCCGCCGAACAGCGTGCGGAAACGTTGGCGCTGCGCGTCGCGGAAGTCGAGAAGGCTCGCGCGGAAGAAGCGCGGCGCAGCCTTCAACTTGCCAATCAAGCGGGCGAATCTGCGTCGGCGGAAAAGGTCGCCGAGTTACAGCGCCAGATTTCGGCTCAGGCCAAAGCGCATGAGAAGGCTTTTAACGAGCTTCGCGCGATTGCTGAACAGTGGGTCGCGCATGCCAAGGACCTTAAGGAACGACTCGGTTCAGCAAACGAGAAGCTGTTGTTCATCGACTCACGTAGCACCGGGGAAGTGGCGCTCATCCGGAAACTCTCGTCCGAACTCGAGCGCCTCAAGCCAGATAGCGAGTTGATTTCCCGGGACGCACAGCAAAAGCTTATCGGGGCGACGATGGCCGAGCGGCTTTCGCAGAAGGGTTATCGGTATGACCCGACGACGGCGGCTATGTCGAAAGTGGAGCGCTGATGTAAGTGTGTCCCGGTTCGAGAGATAGCGTCGCCACTGCGGGGAGGGGAGGCGGTGCAGTGGCCGCCTTCGGTAGCGGTTGCCCCGCACTCTGCTCGGTCACTTGTTGACGCAGCACGTTGGCTGCGTTGAACGGTTAGTGCTTAACGGGAACTGGATGCTGCGTAGTGTCTGCGTCTACGTTCGTCGCAGCTTTAGTTGACGTTCGTTTGCGCGGGCTGGGCTTCGTGGCTGCCGGTGTTTCCGTCGTCGCTATTTGTGATGCCTCCGCAAGAAGGCGCGGCATCTCCCTGAAATTCGCGCGGGCGCATGCATCGCGTTTGACCGCCTCATTCGCAGAGCACGTCAGGCTCAGTCTGCCTTTGCTGTGATCGACGTGTCGTGTTCTGGCGGAACTCGCTGAGACGCCGCAGTGCCCCCACCAACTTGAGGCGCCTGGACTGCGTAAGTCGATTCCCAGCCGCCGCCGAGCGCCTTGCAGAGCGTGATCAGATTCGCGGCAGCGGTCGCCTGGCTTTGCTCGAGCTTGCTCTGGCCTTCGAGCAGTTGCTTCTGAACGTTCAGCACGTCGAGGTAGTCCAATGCCCCAGCCTTGTAGCGCTGCTGCGCCACGGCGAGTGCGCGCTGGTTCAGCGCCACCACCTCCTTTAGCTTGATGCGGCGCAGCTGCTCGGCATCGTAGGCGACCAGTGCATCGTCCACCTCGTGCCACGCCTCGAGTACGGTACGTTTGTAGACGATCGCGGCCTCCTGTTGTTGTGCCTCGCGTAGCTGCAGTGTGCCCTTGAGACGCCCGCCTTCGAAGATCGGCATCGTGATGGAGGGGCCGAGAACAAACTGCCCCGACGCCCAGCTGGCGAGGCTGGAGAGCTGAAGGCTCTGGAAACCCGCACTGCCATTGAGCGAGATGTGCGGATAAAAGTCGGCTTTTGCCACACCGATCGACGCCGTGGCCGCATGCAATTGCGCTTCCGCTCGCCGGATATCGGCTCGGCGTTGCGCGAGCTCTGACGGAAAGCCGATGGGCACCTGTGCGGGCAGCTCGGGCACGTCATGCGGCTCGGCGAGCGTTTGCTTGAGCGCGCCCGGCTCCTCGCCGAGCAAGACGCCGATCGCGTTGATCTTGGTCTCGCATTGCGATTCGAGCGTCGGAATCAGACTTTCGATTGATGCCGCCTGCGCGGAAGCATTCGCCACATCCAGATCCGTCGTCACGCCGTCACGCTCGCGGATCTGCGTGAGCTTCGTGGTATCGCGAGCAATCTCAAGGTTCTGTTTCGCGATGTTCAGCAGCGATTGTGTGTCGCGCAACTCGATATAGTCACGCGCGAGTTCGGCACGGGCAGACAACAACACGGCGTTTCGGTCTTCGTAAGAAGCATCCGACAAGGCGGACGCCTCTTCGACACCGCGTCGAGCCCCGCCCCAGATATCGAGTTCCCAAGAGGCATCGAAGCCCATTTGATAGAGGTTGTAGGCAGGCGACCCCTTGGAGCCCGGTATCGGCGTCACGCCAAGCGGCGTTTTCCCCGAAGCCGATTGCGATTGGGGGCCGAGCGAAGGGACGCCGAGCAGCGACAGAATGCCGTTCGGGCTGCCGCGCTCGCGGTCGTAGGACGCAGCGCCGTCCAGCGTGGGCAATTCCGCGGCCCCCGCAATGCGCTGTCCGGCGCGGCTTTGCCGCAGGCGCGCCGACGCCGCGGCCACATCGAGGTTCGCATTGGCCAGTTGCTTTTCAAGCGCGTTCAACCTGGGATCGTTGAGCAGTGTCCACCAATCGGAATTGAATCCGGCTTCGACGGCCTTGCTCGGTGCTTGCGCCGCTTCGGTGCGTTCAAAGACTTGCGGCGGCGCGGACGTCGTGGGAGGCACGAAATTCGGTCCCACGGTACAGCCCGCGATCACAAGGCATGCCAGGATTTCCAGCGCCAACGCGCGGATGGCGCGGAATGAAAAGTCGTGCGTACTCATTTTTGCTCTCCCGCTTCGGCTCGCGCATCGCCATGTCGACCGGTGGCCACTTCGGTTTCGACAGAAAGCCCCACGCTCAACGCAGACGCCGCCTCTTGACCTTTGTCGATGTCGATCTTGATCGGTACGCGTTGGACGATCTTCGTGAAGTTGCCCGTCGCGTTGTCGGGCGCGATAGGCGCAAAGCTCACGCCGGTTGCGGGCGCGAGGCTATCGATCCGGCCGTGAATCACCACGCCAGGAAGGCTGTCCACCTTGATGCGCACGCTTTCGCCAGGCCGCATCCTGGTGATCTGGTTTTCCTGGAAGTTGGCGACGACATAGGCTTCGGAAAGCGGCACGATTGCGAGAACCGGCGCGCCGGGCGTCACGTACGCGCCAACGCGCGCAGAACGCCGTCCAACCTTGCCGTCGATCGGCGCGCGAATCTCCGTATAGGACAGGTTGAGCTGCGCCTGCTCGAGTACCGCCTCGGCGCGTTCGAGCGCGCCGGTCGCCTTGTCGCGCTGGGTATTCAGTACGTTCAGGTTCTGCTCGGTCGCCTCCAGCGCGGCTTGGTCGTGGGCCTGCTGCGCAAGCTGCTCGGCGAGCGCGCTCGAGGCGTGCTGTTGCTCCTGAGCTGTTCCTGCGCCGGTTTGCGAGAGATCCTGGTACCGCGCGGCGTTGTCGCGCGCAAACGCGATCGCCGCATCGTCGGACTTGAGCGTCGCGCGCGCCTGATCGACGAGCGAGGGCTGCCGCGCGATTTCGGCGTCGTAGTTCGCGACGGACGCCTTTGCCGCGGCGACGTCCGCTTGAGCACTCATCAATGCGGCCTTGTAGTCGCGGTCGTCGATACGCACCAGCAATTGCCCGGCTTTGACCGACTGGTTGTCGTTGACCGGGACTTCGGCGATCTGGCCGGGGATGCGCGGCGCCACGAGGGTGAAATCAGCCGCGACGTAGGCATCGTTAGTGGATTCGGAATTCGAGCCGCTTGACAGGCTTGAATAAGCCCACGTGCCAATACCGACTGCGACGGCGATAGCGGCCGCAGGAATGAGTTTGAGGGGAGATCGAGCAGCGGTTGACATGATTGCGTTCCCTTAATTCGAAGAGGGGGGCGTCGTGCTCCAGGGCGGGTAAATGCGCACGGGTAACACTGGCACGAGGAGAAGAAGCGCGATGGCGACTCCCGCCATCGCGAGGTAGAGATCCGCCGATGTCAGTACCACTGCTTGCGCGTGGATCCGGTGTGCAAGTTCGCCGAGGCCATGGGCCGCGTCGATGTTTTGGCTCGTGACAAGCGCGTGATTGCCTAATTGGTCCACGAGCATGTTCGAATGAAGACGTTCGCGATCGGTACCCAGCCCTTCTATGAGACCCGTCGCCACAGCCGCGGAAAATGTCTTGAGCGAGTTGAACATCGCTGAAGCAAAGGGACCTTCTGCCGGGGGCAAGCCCGTCGTCACGCCCATCAGGATCGCGAGAATCAGCATCGGCTGCGCGACGATCTGTATCGATTGAAGCCAGTAGAAGTTGTCGCGGATCCACTCGGACGTGATGAAACTCCCCATCACGCACGTGGCGATCATGAGGCTCAATCCAATGGCCATGACCCACCGGTGGTCAACGCGCCGCAGATTCAAAAGTGCGGCCGTCAAGGGGAGCGTGATCAAGAGCGGCATCGCAACCAGCAGCGACAAAGGTGCAGTTTGCAGCGGCCGGTAGGTGTGAACATTGGCGAGAAATTGGCCGGGTATCGCAGCCACGCCAACCAGCAAGATGACCGCGCCCGCGAGTGTCGTGAGTCCGTGCGCAAAGTTTCTGCGCGCAAGCAGCTGCAGCTTGAAAAAGGGATGCGGGTGAAACCACTCGTTGACGAGGAACGTCACCAACATCAGCCCGCCGCCGATAAACATCGCGCGAATGAACGCGGAATCGAGCCAGTCGAGACGATCGCCTTGCAGAAGGCCGATCACGAGCATGGCGACGGCCGGAAAGCCGGTCAGAAACCCGGTCCAGTTGAATGCCGCGAGCCGTTCGAGTTTGAGCGGATCTGCCGGCAGCCCCCACTGAATCGCCGCGCAGCTCACGATGCCCAGCGGCACGATTTGCCAAAAGGCCATTTGCCAACCGACGTACTCGGTCCACAACGCGGCGAGCGGTGTGCCGAGCGCCGGCCCGAAGGTCGCCGTGAGTGCGTACCCTGCGAGTCCGTAGAGCTTCACTTTGGGCGGGAGATAGCGCAGCGCCACGATGATCAACATCGGGGGAAGGCATCCGCCGGCCATCCCCTGCAGCACGCGCAGCCCATCGAGCGTGAGCAGGTTCGGCGCGAAGGGGCAAAGGAACCCGAAGAGCATCGTCGCGATCACGGCGCCGCTCGTGAATCGCTTGAGCGTGAAGGTGATCCCAAACCACGGGGCAAACACCATCGTCGCCACATTGGCCGCCTCGAACAGAGCGGTCAGCCAGGTTCCATCGTCATGACCAATCGAGAACGCACCCTGAATGTCCGCCATCGCTTGCGCCGTGACCTGCTCATTGAGAATGGCCAGGAGAGACGCAAGCAGCATCCCGACGAGGCCGACGGCGAGGCGCAGCGAAAGGGTGGACTGTGGGGGCGTCGGCTGTGCGGGAGCCTCTGTCTTCGGCGCAGGAGCGGGTGCCGGCGCGTGCGCGACGGTCAATGGTTCCGCTCCAGTGGTAAAAGGGTCGACGGTGGTCATGGAAACCTCATTGCTATTCTGATTCGATAGGAAATCTAACCATTCCATATCGAGCCACATCAATAACGCCGAACAGCAGAATTACTGCGTGCGTTGTGCCTCTGCAAAATATTGCGGTGCTTCCCGGCGATCGAACATTCCGTACTCTCGGATGATGCGGACGTTCCGCTGGCGCAAGCCGTCTGCCGTCGCTGCTTCGCGTTCGAACGCTTCGGCTGCCGCCTGGTCGCGCCACGTCACCACCGCGATCACGTCCCCCGGCGTCATCAACGCGTCGAACACATCCCAGGCAACGAGGCCAGCCGCGCTCGTATCGACGCCAAGCGATTTCGCCACCGCTTCCGCGCCAGCTTGCTTGACCCCGTCCGGCGAGAATTTCCCTTCATGCAGGGTCACTGCCGTGCCGCGACCCGTCTCGGTGACATCGAGGCGTTGCTCAATCAGGACCTGTCCCGCAGGCAGCTGGTTGTCGCTGAGGACCTGGCCAATACGCAAGCGATAGTCGGAAAACACCCGGTCACGCGCGGCTTGCATGATCTTGTGGTGGGCCGCCTGGCTACGCCAGCGCACCAGCGCCTTCTCGTCGCGCCAGCTCGACAGCGACAGAAGCCATCCCTCGCGTGTGAGACTTGCGTAGCGATTGTTGTCGATGAACCCGTCGATCTTCTCGAGTTCGGGGCGCAGCACCTTGGCCATGCCGAGATACGCGTTGAACTGTTCGGGCTTCGGATTGACTTCGAGCATTGCGGCAAACATAGGCACCTCTTTCGATTGATTGCTGATACGACGTGCAGTGATTGTCGGGGAAAGCCCGAATTCATTGGGGCCCAAGCTAGTTGCTATTGGGCCAATGAATTTGCGATTTTTGCCAGCGCGGCAAATGACGTTCCGATAACCATCACGGCCTGAAAGAGTTCTTTGCGAACTGATCGAATAGAATCACGGCGAGTGGACACGGTGATCAGGGTGGGGGGCGGAATGGACAAGTTACGTGAGATGGAGATTTTCGTCGCCATCGTTGACCGAGGCAGCTTTACTGCCGCGTCCGAGAAACTCGGCATGTCGGCCGGCGGGGTCTCGCGAGCGGTCAATTCGCTGGAATCCCGTCTCGGCACACAACTGCTTGCTCGGACGACTCGAACGGTTCGTCCGACGGATGCAGGCATGGCTTACCTCGAAGCCTGCAGGAAGGTGTTGGACACCATCATGGACGCGGAAGCCAGCATTGCGGCCGATCCGCTCAATCCCGTAGGGACGTTGACCGTTTCTGCACCGGTTCTGTTTGGCCAGCGATATGTGGCGCCTCTGGTCAACGCCTTCGCGCTGCGTTATCCGGACGTCACCATCAACGCGATGTACGCCGATCGAACCACGCGGCTTCTGGAGGAAGGGGTGGATGTGGCTCTCCGTATCGGCCACCTCGGAGACTCCTCGACATACGCCATTCCGTTGGGCTTTGTGCGGCGTCGGACGTATGCGGCGCCCTCCTATCTAGCCGAGCGTGGGGAACCCGTTCACCCCAGGGATCTGATCAATCACCACTGTGTGTCCTTCACCGGCGTCTCGCAACCGCTCGAGTGGGTGTTCAACGAAAACGGTTCGAGGCTGCCCGTCAGGGTGCGGCCGCGGATGGTGGTCGACCTTGCTCCCGCTGCCATTCTCGCTGCCGCCGAGGGTGTGGGCATCACTCAGTTGCTGTCGTACCAGGCGGCGCCGGATGTAGCCGATGGCAAACTCCAACCGGTCTTGATGTCATTCGAGCCCGAGTCGGCACCGGTGAGCCTGCTGCATGTCGAGCGGCGCAGCACCAGCGGCAAGATTCGCGCTTTCGTGGAATACGTGACCGAGACGCTACGCCAAAACCCGCACCTTCAGGCTGAGGACGCTACCGCAACGCGAACTTCGCGGTAAGCGGTCACCAGCGCATCGAGGTCGAACGCCCTATTCAGCCCGCTTGGATTGGGGACGACCCACGTGTGCGCGCCGCCGAATGGCTCTGTTTGTCGACCCCAATCGATATCGCGCGTACCGGAGATCGCCGAAAGCGCCATCTTTCCGAGGAAAACGATGTGCCGCGGCGCGTATCGCTCGATCTTTCGCCGGAAAGTATCCCCGGCCAGTTCAATCTCCGATCGCGAGAGCTCGGCGGCTTGCGCTGTTGGTCGAGGGACCACTGCAGTGAGACCGCAGCCATATCGAAGAATCGTGTGATCGTCTTCGGGCCGAATGTGTTCGGGGGTAAAGCCGGCGAGATGCACGACCCGCCAGAATCGATTGCCTCGGCCCGCAAAGTGGTGACCTGTCGATACCGCACGGATACCTGGATTAATTCCGCAAAATACCAACGACAAGTTCGGTTCAAGGAGATCGGGAAGCGATTGAAGCGAATCGGCGGCAGTCACGAATGAGCGAGTGCTTGAAATGAGACCTGCGTGCCTGCATCGCCGCGGAATCGTTGTCGATATTGTTTCGGCGTGACTTCTAACCGCCGGGAGAACGTCGTGCGCATATGCGTGGCGCTGCGGAAGCCGCACTGATAGGCAACGGTCTTCAGCGGCGCATCCGAATCTTCGAGCAACTTCCTCGCGCTGTCGACGCGAACCTGCTCGACAAACGCGGATGGTGTCACTTTCGCGTACTTTGCAAAGGCTCGCGAGAAGGTCCGCCGGCTCACGCCAACTGCGTCCGCGAGCTGCTCGATCGATAGAGCATCGGTTATATGCGCGGTCACATACCGGTGCACTTTGCCGATAATCGGATCTTCGTCCCTGCCTGTTCCCATATACGGGCTGTACTGAGATTGGCCGCCTTCCCGCTGGATATACACGACAAGACGTTTTGCGACACGCACCGCCAGTTCGTGTCCCCAATCTTCGGCGACCAGCGCCAGGCACAGATCGATGCCGGCCGTCACGCCCGCCGACGTAATGAGGCGTCCGTCGCGAACGAAGATCTTGTCGGGCTGCAAACGCGCCTGCGGAAATTCGTGCGCAAGGCGGCCCGCGTCCGCCCAGTGAGTCGTCACTTCCTTGCCGTCGAGCAGTCCCGCATGGGCAAGCACGAATGCCCCATTGCAAACGGAGCCGAACCGTGTTGCGTCTCGTGCCTGATTTTGCAGCCATGTCAGAAAATCGTTTGACGGTTGAATCTCGGGCAGTTGCGGCCCGCCTGCGATCAGCAGCAGGTCCCATTGCGTGTCGAGATCCGCATAGCTATACGGCACGGAAAGCCCCATCCCGTTCGAGCAGGTCACGGTGCCGGCGTGGGGGCCCACCAGAGTGACTTCATATTTCTGCTGCTCAGTAAGGATCGTGTTGGCTTCCGCAAACACGTCGAGGGGGCCCGCAACGTCGAGCGCTTGAACACCATCGAATATGACAATGGCGACTTTCATGCCGTGACCTTCATGGAGTTAATCGTCCCGTTTCCGATACCGGCGACCCGATTGGCTTTGCCCGAACGACCGGACCAAGCCTGCGAACCTGCGACGACGGTCGGTAACCGAGCTTACCGCAATGGCTCGAAAACAGGGACGTACTGGGCTGAAACTGTCTTTTGAGTGCGAGTCACAAATGGATTGGACTGGGGAGATGTCGAACGCACGTTGGCCCAAATCTCAAGTTGATTGGCCCAGCATGGCGACAACCGCGTGTTTCCTCGCCCGTGCCGGCTGAATAGACTTGATCTCGTGGATGTGGCCGGCCGTAAGAGCGTAGGAGGGCCGGCCCTTGGGCAACACGTATCGAAGGACAGACTCGGCATGTTGAAAGACCTCATACCTCGCACCGCTTCGCCAGACCTGACGCGGCGAGATGCGCGGCGCTCGTGTGCAGTGCATTCGCGGAGTGACGGTGTATGCAAGTAGCGATGATGCTGTATGAGGGATTCCGGCTGCTCGAGGTGACGGGCCCGATGGATGTTTTCCACGAAGCGAATCGTCTGAGCGGCGCAACGTTGTACGAGCAGCATCTCGTGGGGCCGTCCCCAAGGCCCGTCGCGTGCTCGAATGGCGTAGCGGTGGGCACGACGGAGTCTCTGTCGGATGTGCCTACTTCATTCGACATCGTCGTCGTGCCGGGTTCACCGGCCGTCGGTCCGGAGCCTGAGCATCGCGAACTGGTGGCCTGGCTTCGTGATGCCGGAAGCAGGGTGCGAAGGCTCGCGTCGGTGTCCAACGGGGCTTTTCTAATCGCGCGCGCCGGCCTTGCCGACCATCGCGCGTTGACTACGCATTGGCGCGACGCACAACGTCTGTCCACCGAGTTTCCCCTCGTCCACGTCATCAGCCATCAAAGCTATTTGAAGGATGGCAACCTGTACTCGTCGCGCGGCGTGAGCGACGGTATCCGGGTGGCCTTGGCTCTCGTCGGGGAGGACCTTGGCGAAGAGTTCGCCAGAAGCGTCACACAGTCATTGTCGAGGCAGCGCTCATGGCCCAAATGTAGCTAATTTTGGCCCATGCGCCACAGCAACGAAGGGACCGCGCGGTTCCGATCGTTGGCAGAATCGTTGTGTCCTTTCTCTCCATTCTTCAAGCAGCAAATTCCAGCAGCAAGCGCACCTCACGTTCGCACTCAAGCCAGCCATGACTCAACACCCAATCATTGCTTCACCAGCCGATCCGACGCCAACGAATACGAGTGAAATGCTGTCGGGCGCCGACATTATCTTGCGCGTACTTGCCGAGCAGGGCGTCGGCACGATGTTCGGATATAGCGGCGGCGCGATTTTGCCGACGTACGACGCCGTGTTTCGTCATAACGAAATGAACGCGGCACACGCCGAACGTCAGATCAAGTTCGTCGTACCCGCCAATGAACAAGCCGCGGGCTTCATGGCCGCCGGTTATGCGCGGGCCAGCGGAAAAGTCGGCGTCTTCATGGTGACGTCCGGCCCGGGCGCAACGAATGCCGTGACGCCGATCGCCGACTGCAATGGCGATTCGATACCGGTTGTCCTCATCTGCGGGCAGGTGCCACGCGCCGCGATCGGCAGCGATGCGTTTCAGGAGGCGCCCGTCTTCAACATCATGTCGGCGTGCGCGAAGCAGGTGTTCCTGATAACCGACCCGGCGAAGCTCGAGCAAACACTGCGAACCGCATTCGAAATTGCCCGCACCGGCCGACCGGGCCCGGTCGTCGTGGATGTGCCCAAAGACATTCAGAACTGGAGGGGCCCCTATCATGGGCAAGGCACGCTGCATTCTCGCGGCTACGCCGATCGTCTCCGAATGGTGGCGCAAGGCGCGCGTCTTGAACGAGAAAAGGCCGACGCCTTCTTCGACCTTCTGCGAGAGAGTCGGCGGCCGCTGCTTTATGTCGGCGGCGGCGTGATCACAGCTCGCGCGACGGCTGAGCTACGAGCGTTTGCCGAGCGCAACCGCATTCCGATCGTGACGACGCTCATGGGTCTTGGCGCCATCCCTGCCAATCACGAGCTGTATCTCGGCATGCTCGGCATGCATGGCACCGCCTGCGCCAACTACGCAGTTGAAGACTGTGACTTTCTCATCGCGGTGGGCGCCCGGTTCGACGATCGGGTTGCCGGTGGCCGGCCTGAATCATTTGCCGCCGGTGCTCGCTATGTCGCTCATATCGACATCGACGAGGCGGAGATCAACAAGGTCAAACGCGCGCACTGGGCTCACGTGGGAGATGCGAAAGACGCATTGCTGTCTTTGATCGAGCACAGTCCAGCGATGCCATCGCCTTCGAAATGGCTCGAACGCGTCGCGGAGTTGAAGCGGACGTTCGGGCAGAACTACGACCGAAACAACCCCGCGATTCAGCCGCAGTGGGTGGTCGAGAAGCTCAGCGAAATCACGGGCGGACGAGCGATCATCACCACGGGCGTAGGCCAGCATCAGATGTGGGCCGCGCAGTTCTTCGCGTTTGTCGAGCCTCGAAGCTTTCTGACATCAGGAAGCATGGGGACGATGGGTTTCGGGCTGCCCGCGGCCATTGGCGCGCAATTGGCGCGACCGGACGCCCTCGTGATCGACATCGACGGCGACGGAAGCATACGGATGAATATCGGCGAACTGGAGACGGCAACCACGTACGGCGTCCCCGTCAAGGTATTGCTGCTCAACAATCGCGGTGACGGAATGATCCGGCAGTGGCAGCGTCTCTTTTATGAAGGACGGATGTTCGTCAGCGACAAGTCATTGCATAGGAAGGACTTTGTGATGACGGCGCAGGCCGATGGCTTTGAATTTGCGCGTCGCGTTCAAGCGGTAGATGAACTCGAGGGCGCGTTGAGGGAGTTCGTGGAATTCGATGGACCTGCCTTTCTCGAGGTGATGATCGACGAGAACGCCGATGTATTTCCGATGGTAGGCCCGGGACAAAGCTACTCGAACATGATCACAGGTCCCTTCATTCCGTCTCGCACCGGGCGAGAAACACACATTCAGGGCGTGGGACGCAACAGTGCCACGGATATGTTCTAACCGTTCAACTGCTATTGAGGCGTCGTCGAAATCCATGATTGACGAGAATTTGATTCATAGGGCACTCGCCAACCCGTTCCGGCGCGAGGTTTTGAGGTGGTTAAAGGCCCCCAAAGAGCACTTTGTGCAAGGTCACATCGATCTTGCGCGCGGGGTGCCGTCGAATGCCATCCTCGCGCGCAGCGGGCTAGCGCAATCGACCGTATCGGCGCACATCGCGGCATTGGTCGAGGCGGGACTGCTTGATTCGACGCGCGTGGGTCAGTGGATGTTTCTATCGCGAAACGAAGACGTCATTCGCACCTTTGCGGAACAGGTCAAGTCGCATTTGTAGCCGCGGGTTTTATCGACTGAAGTGTCGGCGCTTTCTCGCCTGCGTTCCAAGACGAAACACTTGGTTGCCTCTCGAAACGAACCTGGCCTGCGTCCTGCGGCCGAATAAAAACGAAGCCCGTTCTCGCATCGTCGACACTCGCCTAGTCGACATCAATTTCGCATCGAGCGTGTCAGGGCCCGGTGTCGGGGCTTTGACCCGCTGTCTGATCGGTTGCTCCCCAGTTGACATGCGAGCGTTGTTCCAAGGCGCTGGCCTCCGCGCTGCTAGAGTCGATCGACGGTGCGTTGCCTGCGCTGTGCCATGCACACTTATACGGACTCAACCCAATTCCGGTGGGAATGGAACGGTCCGGACCGCGCAGCGGGGCGCGAGGTTTGAGCCGCGTTAGCGCGCGGCTTGCAACCTCGCGTGGCAAACGCATAGATCATCAACAGGTATTGCATGTGAGCCTCCGTCATGGGGTTAAGGCGGGTGAATTACATCGGGCCGCCATCACAATGACTGTTCCGGTATCCGGAAACGGCACCGACTGCGATCTTCCCAAATATTTCGCCAAATCTATATAACTTTGGCGCTTATGATAGAAATTGGTGCTCAGCTTGAGCCATCCCCGACTCCATGCTCAAACGCACAAACTTCAAAATCGTTTACACGGAACACTTGCCGCGATTTGAACTGTTTGTGATGTTTTCTGCATAAAAAAGAGAATCGGCCCAATTGAAGGAAAATCGCCGTCATCGAAGAAACTAATGGCATGGCGAGTGATGCCCACTCCCGATAATATATTCAGCAACATAATCAAATTGAGGTGTTAAACTCTACGCTGATCGGATAAATCGGCCAAGGTGGAGTGTTTGTGGATAATCTGAACAGCTTGACCATATTCGTCCAGGCCGCTCAACATGAAAGCTTTACGACTGCCGGCCGCATGCTCGGCATTTCGTCGTCCGCGGTCTGTAAAAGCATCACCCGCCTCGAAGAACGACTCGGCGTCCGTCTGTTCCACCGCAATACCCGCCAGATCAGCCTGACTCAAGAGGGGGCGCAATTCTTCGCCCGCTGTCGCGACATCGTGCGCGACCTCGAAGACGCCGAGGCCGAACTGAGCCGCAGCGTCGGCGAGCCGCGCGGGCGGGTGCGGGTTAGCTTCCCGGCCGTCGGTTACCGGCTGATCGCCCGCGCCTTGCCCGCCTTCCGGCGCCTCTACCCGCAAATCGAACTCGACCTCGACTTTAGCGACCGGATCGTCGATCTGGTCGAAGAGAGTTTCGACGCCGTCGTGCGCAGCGGCGATCTGCCCGATTCCAGTCTGATGTCGAAACCGCTCGGCCAGTACCGCTTTAATCTTTATGCCTCGCCCGATTTTCTGAATCGCCATGGCGAACCTGAATCCCTTGACGCGCTACCCGCTTTCGACGGCATTTATTTCAAATATCCGTCAAACGGCAAATTGCAGACCTGGACATTAAAGTCGGACAATCGCGTCTTTGAAGCCAGAATCTCCCCGGCCGCCGTGATGAATAACATCGAGGGCGTGCTGGCGGCCTGCGTCAGCGGCACGGGTATCGCCTACCTGCCCGACTTCGTCGCCCGCGAAGCGTTCGCCAGCGGCGCGCTGTGCGCGATCCTCACCGACTACAGCGTGACCGGCACGTTCTGGGTCTTGTGGCCGTCGAGCCGCCATCTGCTGCCGAAGAATCGCGCGCTGATCGACTTCATGGCGCTATCGCTGTTTCCCAAGTCCGCGCCGGACGCCCTCGCCGCCACTGCCCCCGTGGCCCCGCCTGCGCCGGCCGCTTAAGCGGGCGCGAGCGTCTGAGCCTCGCCGCCGCCGGCCGTCTGCAATGCCGCGAGGCAACCGCGCTCCTCGAACACTTCATGCGCGGCCAGCATCGCATTGGTCGCTACGGGAAAACCGGCGTACAGCACCATCTGCAGGATCACCTCGACAATTTCCACCGGCGTGCAGCCCACGTTCAGCGCGCCGTTGATATGCACTTTCAGTTGCGGCCGGCAGTGACCGAGCGCCGCCAGGGCGGCGACCGCCGCGATCTGCCGCGAGCAATCGTCGAGCGCGCGGCGTCCGTACAGGTCACCGTAGGAAAACTCGATCGTGTAGCGTGCCATGTCCGAAGCGATCTGCTGCAAGGCATCGATCACTTGCAGGCCGGCGCTGCCGACCACTTCGGTCAGCCGGGCGATGCCGCGCTCGTAACGTGAAGTCGGGGTCTCGTTCATGGTCAGTTCTGATCCTGTCCAGTAGGTTCGCTGTATGCGACGGAATCAATGGAATCAGCGGCAGCACCGGCATCGGCCGGGCCGGAGCGCTCGATCAGCACTTTCTTGAAGCGGCTCGAATAGCCGATCGCCTCGACCGGCGTGAGTCGCACTGGCACCTTGTAGCCGTCCATCGAACGGCGCGCAAAGGCACGGATGTCGCGCAGCACGGCGGCCGCTTCGACGCCCGCGGCGAGATCGAGTACGACATCGGCGGCGACGAACTGGCCCGTCAGCGAGTTCGCCTCGCCATAGGCTTTGCAGTCGCGCACGCCGGGATGCCGCATCAACACCGATTCGACCTCGGCGGGGAACACCTTTTCGCCGCCGACATTGATCACTTCCTTGCGCCTTCCGCGCACGCGCAGGAAGCCGTCGGGTCCCTCCTCGACGACGTCGCCGGTCTTGAACCAGCCGTCTTCGGTGAAGCTGTCCGAGGGATGGTTCAGATAGCCGAGGATCTGCCGCGCGCTTTTCAGCCACAACTCGCCGTCGACGATCTTGTGTTCGATCGACGGATCGTTGAACTTCATGTAGACGCTGTCCGACGACATCGAGGTCGTGCTAACGATGCCGGTTTCGCTGGTGCCGAATGTCTGCAGCAACTTGACGCGCGGCAGGCTCTCGCGCAGCCGGCGCAGCAGGCTCTCCGGCATCGGCTCGGTGCCGTAGGTAATCATCCGCAGCGACGACAGGTCGTGCTTGCCGACGGCGTCGCCCATCAGCATCAGATTCAGGAAGGTCGGCGAAGTTGGCAACACGGTCACGCCATAGCGTTCGATCAGCGAAGCGACGCGCTCTGGCGTCTTCTCGGCGACCAGCGTCGCGGTGCCGCCGATCGACAGGATGTTGAGCAGCGTATTGATCCCGCCGATATGGTCGAACAGCAGGAACAGCAGAATGCTCAACGGCCGCGCGCGGCGCCCGACATAGCCGTCGATCAGCCGGTCGAGATCGTGCAGCATCGCTTTCGGCGCGCCGGTCGTGCCGCTGCTGAACAGGATCAGCCCGGCGTGCCGTTCGGCGCGCAATGCCTCGATAAGCGGCGATGCGGCCGCACGGCGGTCCGCATCGGCGAGCGGCGTCAGTGTGTCCTCGTCGACCTCGGCGAAATACACGGCGTTCGCGGTGCGGCTTTTGGTGTCGATCTCCTGCGCATTGCTCGCCGTGTTCATCGCGATGATGTTCGCGTTGCGGTACAGCGCGAGAAATAGCGCGATGCCGGACAGCGAATAATCGCCTTGCAGAAACACCACGTCCCCCGGCGCGACGCCCGCGGCACGGAGCTTGTCCGTCTGCCGCTCAATCTGCGCGCAAAGCTCGCCGTAGCTGTGCGAACCTTGCTCGGTCTGCACGGCCGGGCGTTCGCCGAACGTGCGCAGCAGCGCGAATAACGGCTTGTCAGTCATGATCCACCTCGCAGGGCAGTTCTCGGAGCCGGTCAGAAACTCACCGGCAATTCGTCGGGCCGGCGCAGCACCGTCCCGTTGATCCAGCGCAGTGCTCCAGGTTCCATCGACAATTTCAGGTTCGGCACCAGCTCGGCCAGCGCACGCAGCACGGCGGCGATCTCGAGCCGCGCCAGCGCCGGGCCCATGCAGCTATGGATGCCGAACCCGAACTGTAGATGCGGCTTGCCGGCGGTGCGGTCGAAATCGATCGTCAACGGATCGGCGAACACCTCCGGATCGCGGTTGGCTAGAAACACGTTTGCGTACACCGGCGTGTCCGGCGGAATCGTGCCGACCGAGGTGACGAGCGGCACGGTCGTCATGCGCGGAAACGCCGACAGCTTGCCGATCGGAATCACGCGGATCAGCTCCTCGATCATCGCCGGCAGGCGCTCCGGTTCCTCGACCACGCGAATCCACAGCGCGGGCGCCGACAGCAGCGTATAGAGCGACTTGGTCATCACGCTCAACGCGTTGTGGTCGCCGCCGAGCAGGATTCCGAGCAGCACTCCGACGAACTCCTCGTCTGACAGCGGCGCTTCGAGTTTCGCGCGGTGGTCGACATAAGAGCGGATAAAACCGGTCGGTTCCGCCGCGCGCGTGCCGCGCACGAAGTCCATCAGGTAGTCGAAGCTCGCCTTGACCGCGTGCTCGATACCGGCCAGGTCATGCGGCGGTGCTTCCTGAATCGTGCGGCTCCAGACCCGGAACATCGGCCGGTCCGACAGAGGAATGCCCAGGATATGGCAGACCGTGGCGGACGTGACGTCCTGTAACACCGCTTCGAACACATCGGGCGGACTGCGGCCCGCCACCATATCGGCAATCCCTCGCCGCGCGGTGCGGTCAACCAGTTCGCGCAGGTTCTCGACGCCGCGCGGACTGAAATCGCGGGTAACCGTGGCGCGCGAGCGCGCATGCGCCGGATTGTCGAGGTTCAGCAGCAGTTCCTTCTGGGTCGTGCCCGGCAGGAACGTCGGGCCGCCTTCGACATTGCAGAGCGTGCGGCTGACCGTCGGGTCGGCGAGGAACGCGCGGCAATCTTCGTAGCGCGTCAGGTGCACCGCAAGATGACCGCTCGGCAAGCGTACCTGCGGAAACGGCGTCTCGCTTTCGACCGGCGTGTAGTACGGCGGCGCGTCCAGGTTCGGAATGTCGAATACGCGCACAAGCGTCTTGGTGAGCATGGCAACGTCCGCGTGGAAGGTCAGGAGATGACGGCGCCGCCGACCAGTTGGCGCAGCTCGGCGGCGGTCTGGGCGGCGTCACGGAACACGACGGCTTCCCAGCCGCAGGCGCGCGCCGCCGCGCAGTTCTCGTCGAGATCGTCGATCAGCGCACACTCGGACGGTTGGCTCCGCGCACGTTCGGCGGACAGCGCGAAGATGCGCGGCTCGGGCTTGCGCATGCGCACTTTGCAGGAATCGACCACGAGATCGACGAGGTGGTCGAGACCGACCATCGTGCGCCACGAGTACTCCCACTCGATCACGTTATTGGTAAGGATACCTACCTTGAAGCCGGCCTCTTTCATTTCGGTCACCAGCTCGACCACGCCTGGATTGACGCGGTGATCCTGGAACCACTGTTCGCCATGGTTATCGAAATTGCAGCGTGAAATGTCGAGGTCCGGGTAGAGCCGCGTCAGCGCTTCGCGCATGCCCTTGGCCCATTCGCGCTGCGTAATCATGGCCAGCTCGATCGGTGCAAGGAAATGCACGCCGAGCGGGCGTGCGACCTCGGCCATCGCCGCTTCCATCTCCACGCGCGAGACACCGGTCTTGCGCTGATAAACGGTGTAGAGCTCATCGATCGGCGGCGACAGCACGCCACCGAAGTCAAACCAGATCGTATTGATGGTCATTGGATTCCCCTATGGAGGACTTACGAGTCGATTGTCGAAGAAGATCGTCTGCCGGTGCGGGGGCGGGACCGGGTGCGTCGGCCAGGCCGGCGGTTTCGTCACCTACGTCGACCGGCGCCGCCACCACCGTATTGCGCAGCGACAGCCTCGCCACGCCCACCGACAGCCCGACGCCGAAACCGCACGCCAGCACGCCCTGATGGCGCCAGCCAGTCTCGGCTGCCGCGAGCGACACGGTTAGCGGAATCGACGACGGTCCGGTGTTGCCGACTGCACCGACGCTCACCGGCATGCGCTGCGGCGCGATACCCAGCTTGCGGGCGAGGTAATGCAGCATGAAGCGGTTGGCCTGGTGAAACAGGAACAGCGGCACCTCGTCGAGCGTGAGGCGATGCGTCGCCAGAAACGCGTTGACCGCGAGCGGCACCTGTTCGAGCGCAAAGCTCATCACCTGGGCGCCGTCCATGAACAGGTGTCCGGTGCGGCTCGCGTGCGCTGCGTCGTCCGTGTAAGCGAGCGGCGTGTGCAGATGCTGCATGCCGCTGCCGTCGGTGCTGAAAGCGAAATCGATGGCGTCGTTGCCCTGCTCAATCAGCGTCGCAGTTGCCGCATCGCCGAACACGAGCCGTACGTGGCGATCGTCGGGATGCAGCAGCTTGGTGATCACGTCGCCGGTGCATACGAGTACGCGCCGGCACCCGCCCGCCGCAACCAGCAACGCCGCCTGGTAAAGCCCGTAGATATAGCCAGAGCAGCCGAAGTTCAGGTCGAATGCGACGACGTCGCGGCGCAGGCCGAGCCGGTGGGCGATCAGCGCACTGGTGGCCGGCATGGCGCAATCGGGCGTCTGCGTCACCAGCACGAGGCCATCGATCGAAGCCGGGTCAGCGTCAATGGCGGCGCACAGCGAATGCGCCGCCGCCGTGCTCAGGTCGCCCGTCGTCAGCCCGCCCGCCACGCGGATCGCCTCGATGCCGGTGCTGCGCGCGATGCGCTCCACTTCATGGCGGCCATAGCGCGCCGCGAATGAATCGACCGCGACCACCTCGCGCGGCAGCGACGCCGCGATCGCCGCGATCGACACGCCGTTGATGGTAGTGTTCATGCCGCTTGCCCAGCGCGGTCGAGCGACGCCGTCAGCGCGTCGAGCAGGCTGCCGACGTCCGTGAGCCGATCGAGCAGCGCGGCGTCGAGCGCGACGCGATAATGGTCCTCGACAAAGCCGAGGAGCGTCACCTTGGTCAGCGAGTCCCAGTTCTCGAAGGTGTCCAGCTTCACCGCGCGGGTGAGTTCGGCGGCGTCCACTTCGAGCAAACCGCCCAGTTCGTCGAGTAACGGTTGCAGCGTCATGATCAGACCTCATGGAAACGGTGGTGATACGTTAGGAACAGGCTGCGTCGCACGACGCAGCCCGGCTCAATGCGCAACCCATGCGGCTCGCCCCGCGTCAAACGCCGCCGAGATACAGCGTCTGTCCGGTGATGAACGCGCTTTGCGGCGACAGGAAGAAATCGACCACGTTGGCCACGTCCTCGAACGTGCCGAAACGCGGAATCGCCTGGCGCGCCAGCAAGGCGTCGAGTTTCTGCTTCGGCACCGTGCGCGTCAGATCGGTGTCGACCGGCGTCGGGCCGACTGCGTTGACGGTGATGCCGTAGCTCGCCAGTTCGCGCGCCATGACTTCTGTGAGCGACTCGACCGCCGCCTTCGAAGCCGCGTAGATCGCCTCGCCGTCGAGCTTGAGCGGGCGCGCCACGGTGGTGAAGTTGACGATCCGTCCGCCGTTGCGGCGCATCAGCCGCGCTGCGTCGCGGCTCAGCAGAAAGGTGCCGATCAGATTGGTCTGCACGATGCGCTGAGCGGTGTCGAGCGGCGTCAACATGCAGTGGTTCATGCTGGCGATGCCCGCGTTGTTGATGAGGTTGTCGAGCACGTCGTACTTTTTTCGGATCGTCGAGAACACCTCACCCACGGCCGCTTCGTCGCTGACGTCGACGAGCGCATGCTCGTAGCCGTCGAGCGAAAAGTCGGCGGCCTGGCGGCTGCACCCGATCACCCGATGCCCCTTGGCGACGTAGTGTTGCGCGAGATGACGGCCGATCCCTTTGCGCGCGCCGGTGACCACCGTGATAGGTTGACGGGCGTTAGACACGGGCGACCTCGCCGCACAGACCCAGCGCGTAGTCGGCCAGTGAGCCGATCGTGGCGAACGGGCTGCGCCGCGCGGACATCGCGCCGTCGCTGACGAGCGTGATGCGCACGCCCAGTTCGCGTTCGATTCCCTGCTCGACATCCACGACGACCGACACGAGCCCCATCGAGTCGAGTTGGCCGTTGCGGCCATACAGTGCGGTCGCCTCGCCGTCGGCGAGACTGATCGGCTCGCTGTGCATCGCGCTCTCGTTTTCCAGCGCGGCCCGGATTATGTCGATGATCTGGCTTCTCACTGGACACTCCTGTTCGGTTGTGGTGGCACACGCCACGGGTGAGCACAGTGGCTAGGCGGCGGCAAGCTGTCCGTACAGCGCGTCGAGTAGCGCTTTCTCGCGAGAATCGAAGTAGCGCCGGTCGACGACCGAAATGCTGAACTGCGCGACGGCCGCCACCTGCCTCAACTGCGTAAAGTGCATCTCGTACGACACGCGCAGGCTGCAACTGCTCGCGCGGCGCAGCTTCAACGGCACACAGCGGATGTCGATCGGCAACGGCAGCACGAAGTCGGCGTAGCTGACGCTCATCTCGTGTGTGACGAAGCGCACCTCGACCGGCCGGCCAGGCGGCAGGAAGAAGCGTTCCGTCACGGCAATCGCGGTCTGGCGCGCGGCTTCGGCGATCATCTGGCCGGGGATGTGCCGGCCGGTCAGGTGGTCGCTAACATCGGCACTGCGTTCGTCGAGCAGCAGCGCGCAGCTATAGCTGCCGTCGCCGCCCGCCAGCGGATCGGTAATCGCGATGTTCGGTTCCACATGCTTGTGCGTTAGCCTGCGGCTGGCCCGCCTCGGCGGCGCCGACGGGCTCAGCACCACACAAGGCCCGCGCCGTTCGACCGCCGCGTACACACCGTGCAGACTCGCATCGTCGAGACCTTGCCCGACCACCAGCGCCAGCGTGCCGTCGGCTGCCGACCAGCCATCGATCAAGCGACGCGCCTCGTCGACGGAAATCAGACGTTCGTGGTCGCACTGCGACTTGATCCGGCTTCCGACGACGATTCGCGCACGGTGCACTGTCGCGCTTCTGGGTGCTTCGAGCGGCAAACCCACCGCCGTTAGAAAAGGGCACTGCAACCCCATCGCCTGAACTTCGCTCATCGCTTCACTCCGTTCCTGGTACGGCGTTCATTTGACCCGCGATCGCCGCGCGTTTCCACTAGTAACCTTGTTAGTTATCCAAAGCTTCTATGATAAACAACGGACGACCGAAGTCGACCGGCTCGCCTTCGTCAGCCAGCACTTCGACGAGACGTCCGTCGTGCGGCGAGCGGATCTCGTGCTTCAGGCGCATTGCCTCGATCACACACATAACCTGGCCCGCCTCGATCGTCTCTCCGCATCGAACGAGCGGCGCGCTGTTTTCGGCCGCACCGTGCCGGTAGGTGCCGACCAGCGACGACGCCACGATCCGCCGCGGCGCAAGCAGCGGGCGTGGCGTGACGTGCGGCGGCACAGCGGCCGGGCCAGCCAAACGCGCGGCCGGCGCGAGCGACTCGTTGCCCGGACTCGCCACGACCGGCGCCGCGTTACGCACGATCACGCGACCCATCGGTTCGCTTTCTACCTGCAGTTCGGCGATGCGTGACTGCGTCACCATCTGCACCAGTCGGCGGATGCTCGATGTGTTCATGGGACGGGTTCCATGGAAGCGCAGCATGGCACGTAGTCCAGCGTCAGCAGGGCGGCGGCGGCGCTCGCGTGTTGGTTAATAAAGAAGTGATCGCCAGGCAGAATTCGCTCGCGGTAAGCGTTGGTGGTGTGTTGACGCCAGTGCGTGACGTCGGCGAGCGGCGCCAACTGGTCGCGGGTGCCGCCGAGCACGGTGAGCGGCAACGTCAGGGCACCGCGCTCGACATAAGTGAAGCGGTCGCAGACACCGAAGTCGGCGCGCAGCACGGGCAGAAAATGCGACGCCCGCCTTGCATCTCGAAGCAATGCGCGTGGCACGCCGCCGAGCCGCGCCACCTCGGTCAGAAAGGCTTCGTCGCCCTGACAGGCGGACATGCCCGACCCGCGAAACAGATGCGGCGGCCGGCAGGCGGCGACGACGACATGCCGCACTGGACACGCAGCTTCGTCCTGCATCCGCAGCGCCACCTCGTGCGCGACCAGCGCACCGAGGCTGTAGCCGAACAGCGTCACGTCCGTCAACCGCGCGGCACGAATGCACGCTACCGCGTGATCCGCCATCTCGCCGACGCTGCGCGGCGCCTGCGTCGCGCAGGCAGCGTGCCGGCCAGGATATTGCACGCCGACGAATGGCCGGCTCTCCTGCACCGCGAGGCGCACGGCGGGCAGCGAGCAGGCACTGCCTCCCGCATAAGGAATAAAGACGATGGCGTGCGGCGCCCGAAACTTATCGGCGGACATGCTCGGCTCCACGAATCCGGAGTTGTAAAAGTATCTGACTTAATATTTCCGGGCCACTGGCAAGGTTAATAGCAGGCACTGGCATGATGCAGTTGCGCCATTAATGTGCATAAAGTTACGCCACTCACTTCTCTCTGTAACACTTTAATATTTATGACTTGTTGCATACTGAAGATGGGCCATATATAAGTCGAATTTTCAACATCCAGGTTGACTTGTTACTGGGAAAGGCAATTATTCCACCATACCCATTACGTCTTTCATTGAAACGGGAGATCGAAAGTGAAACTGAATAGTGATGAAATACTGGATTGCTTCGCCAGCGCTAATTCCATGGAGGACTTGTTCCTGATCCTGTCCGGCTATGCGGTCGCACTGGGGTACGAATTCTGCTGCTATGGCTTCCGCTCGCCGGTGCCGGTGTCGCGGCGGCCCGTGAGGGTACTCGACACCTATCCGGCAGGCTGGATGGCCCACTATATGGAGCAAGGCTACCTTAGAACCGACCCCGTCGTGCTGCGCGGCGCGCAGTCGGCGCTGCCGATCGTCTGGTCGGACGCCTTGTTCGCCGAGGCCGGCACGATGTGGCAGGAAGCCCAAGCGTTCGGCATCCGGGCTGGCATTTCGCAATCGTCGTGGGGGAAAAATGGCTCGTTCGGCGTGTTGTCGCTGGCGCGTAGCGCCGAGGCGGTGTCGCCGGCCGAGCGTAACGCCATTTCGATGTGCATCGCGTGGCTTGCCAACGCCACGCATACGGAAATGAGCCGCTTCCTGTTCCGGCATGCCGAAACCGACGGTACCCAAAGTCTGACCGAGCGGGAACGCGAAATTCTTTGCTGGACCAGCGAGGGTAAAAGCTCTCAGGAAGTGGGCATGATTTTAAATATCGCGCCGAGCACCGTTAATTTCCATATCAACAAGATCCTGTCAAAAATGGGTGCCATCAATAAAATGCAGGCTGCGGTGCGAGCCGTTGCCCTTGGAATAATCAATAATTAAATTGCCGCATCTCGAAAGCGCCTGGTGCGACCGGTTTTTGCGCAATTCGCCCCGCGCAGGCAATCCGCTAGGTTTCCATTTTCTCCGAAATAGATCCCGCTATTTCCGCAATTGGCGGCGTGGCTTTACTGCCGACCGGCAAGCGGACCCGCAGGCCATTCAAAGAACGGTGAATGTTCATCGCGCAGGCCTCCACGCGGCGGCCGTCCAGGATTCTGGATGGACCGAGGCTCACGACCTCCGCCCCCTGCGAACGAAACCGCCGCGCGAGACTGCTAAAGGTCACACCGACCAGTTCGTCACAGCCGCAGTAGGCGGCCGCTTCCAGCACCGCCGCGAGCAGCTCCGTCAGGCCGTCCGTGTCGGGCAGGTCCCGTCCGACCGCGAAGCGCGACAGTTCCCACACGTGAGCGGCCGATTGCAGCGGCGCGGCGAGCAGGTCGGAGAAATGCCGTTCGAGCAGACATGGCCGCAAAGTCGGCAGTAACCGGGCACAGGCGACCACCTCCGCGCGGGCGTCCTGTCCGACGACGTAAAGCGTGTCGAAGCGATCGAATTCGTCGCGTTCGAAACGCGACTGCCCATCCCCCAACTGCCAGCCCAACTGTTCGACGAACACCCGATACCGAAACGCGAACAGTTTATTTCGCAGTACAGGAGGAAGATCGCACGCCCGGCCCGACAACAGTCTCATAAGATCCCCTCGACGAAGTAAAGAACGCAGCGCCTGAAGCGCGCATCGCACAGCCGATGCTGCACGACGCCCGCCAGGCAGCCCAGCTGTGCTTATGCCAACGACAGGGTCTACTAGTGCGCCGGCTCCGCAACGGCCGCGGCGTTGCTCGACGGACGCGCCAGTCCGAGTTCTCGTACCTTCTGCGTGGAGCCGAGCGGCGTATCGCGCGGCAGCGGTACGGCCGCGCTCACCGCGCCGATCCACTCCCCGGTCGTCGCGACAGCGCCATTGCGCGACTGGATGCTCACGCACACGGCGCACTACGACTCCTCCGCGATAGAGGCGCCGGCCCGGTTCGCGTGTGCGAAGGCGCCGGCTGCATCGGCGAGAAACTCGACTCGGAAGCCGGAACGGACCGCATCGCGTACCGTCGATTTGCCGCAATTGTTCGAGGTGAACCCCCTGACCGTGGGCGTATCGACCCCGCGCTCGCGCAGCCAGCCGGTGAGGTCGGCTTCGGCGAACGCGCTCGGCAGCGTTTTCTCGATCAGCAGATCGTGCTCGCGCGAGGTGGTGACGGGGTCCAACTCGACCGCAGTAGTACCGCTCGCAAACACCGCGGCGCGCTTGCTTTGTGTGGTCATGCGATCTCTGCCAGAGCGCAAAGAGAATGTCGCACAGGCGCGCAAGGGCGCCCATGCCGAATGCAAAGCACATCCTGCTCCACACGCCGCCCCGCTATGTCGGTAGCATGTTCGTCTTCCCTAAAGGACGTGAAATTCAGTCTAAGGGGTAACCCGAGGGAGGATTTAAGTGAATTGTTCCGCACTGCAGCGACAAATAGTTCGAAGCGCTGGATCCCCGAAATTCACCAGGAATGGTTGTACGCTCGATCCTTGATGTTCGGACAAATAGTCACGCGGTTAACACGCACAAGCGTGACACACTGACGTAACCCGATCCTCAGGAGTGGCAAATATGCATGCCACGACGTTTGATCACTGCACCATCCGCACGACCGATCTCGAAGGCACCTGCCGCTTCTATGCGGAAGTCCTGGGGTTGACTGTCGGCCAGCGGCCCAACTTTCCGTTTCCCGGCGTATGGCTCTATAACGCTCCGCCGGGCGAGGGCGTACCGCTGGTTCATGTCATTGACGAAGGCGCGCAGCGCGCCGGTCACTCCGGTGCCGACGGGCGCAGCAATGTCGACCATATCGCGTTCCGCGTCGTGGACGTCAACCGCTTCGCGGCCGGCTGGCGAAGATGGGGCATCACGCCGCCCACGGGCCGGCGCTCCGGACAATTATTTCTTCGTGATCCGAACGGCGTGGTAGTCGAAATCGCTTATGGAAGTCGCGAGAGAGCGATCTGAATGGCAGCTACGCGCGTTGATGGCAGGCCTGTATAGACGGAGACTACACACACGTGTCGACCTTGAAGGAATTACTCGAAGAAAGAGCCGTGCTGGACAGACGCATCGAAGATGCACGGCGAGGGGAAGCTCCGTCCGCACTGAAAGTGGTACGGGAGACAGTGGCCATGTTTCGCTTCACGCGAACCGAGGTGTTCGCCGGTCAGCCGACCGGCAACGCGCCTCGCACGCCGGCGCGCTTTCGCGATTCGGCGACCGGCGCGACGTGGAACGGACGGGGCCCCCGCCCCGCGTGGCTGCGCGGCAAGGACATCGAGCAGTACAGGATCGGCGAACCCGGTTGATCGTCAAACTTCGATGCGGCAAGGGTCACACGATCCGCCGCGGTAGCCAAACCGCGTGGAGAGGGCGGGGCGTGGTTCAAAAACCACCATTTTCAGGTAACACAGGCGAGCTGATCCACACCGCCGATAAGGGCGGCGGTTGATGAGCTGTGCAAATCATTTCGAGGGGTTCGACCGCTTGTGATCGGCCCTGATGGGGTAGAAGGTCGCCCAGCCTGAGCAGAGTGAGTCAGTGCGGGTCTGGCTGGCCGGTTATGAGCTCGCGCTGGCTCCTGCCTTCGCGCTCGGCCCGGCGGCTGCGCACGAAGCCGCGACAACGCCAGCTTGCTTCTTTACTGTATCGTGGCCGATGCTTGCGAGCGTCGCTGTGCCCTGCCGGACCCAGCAGATTCCAGATGCGGCAACTTCGAGTGGCTCAGGAAGCCAAACACCATCGCGGCCGATAGCACACTGATTCCGGCGAGCACATAAAGTAGAAGATGGAATGCGGCACCGTAACTTTGCACGAGCGCGACACGCGTCGCATGCGGCAGCAGCTCCAACGTGCGCGACATGTCGCCCATCGCGAGTCGATTGGCTGCTTCGCTCAGCGTCGCGCCACCGCTACCGGCAAGCGCTGCGCGGCGCAAGCTCGACTCCACCATGCCCGCCAGGAGCGCCGAGACGATTGCGAGCGCGATACCCTCCCCGGCGACGCGCGTCGTGTTGAAGATGCCCGTAGCCATGCCCGCGCGCTCCTTCGGCACAACGCTGACGGCGAGCCCGTCCATCAGCCCCCACGGCAGGCTCACGCCGATGCCAATGACGATCATGGCCAAGAGCGTCTGCGTGAGCAGTTGCCCCGGCGGGCATTGGGCGAGCCACACATGACCGCATGCGCAGAGCAGCAATCCGACGCCTGCGATGAAGCCGGCCGTCAGCCACCGGGTCAGCAAGCCGGCGACGAGGGGCATCATGAGCATCGGCGCCGACAATGCGAACATCATTTGTCCGGCCGTCACCGCGTCGCGGCCCTCAACGCCGATAAAGCGCAAGGGCAGTAGCACGACCAGAACGACATATGAGTAGGCGGGCGCTGCCGCGAGAAACTGGACCCCAATGAAACGCGGGTAGCGGAAAAGCGACAAGTCGAGCATCGGCCGTCTCGCGCGGCGCTCCACGACAATGAAGGCGGCCATGGCGACACCGGAAACAACGAGCATGGCCACCACGGGCGCGCTCAACCATCCGCCTTCGGGCACGCGCAGCACCGCGTAGGTGAAGAGCGTCAATGCGCATGTAAACGTCGTCGCACCCGGCCAATCGAGACCGGTCGCGCCCGGGTCCCTCGTCTCCCGGATCCATTTTCCGCCGAATGCGAACGCGACGAGCGTTATCGCCGTCACGCTGAGGAACACCGACCGCCAGCCGAAATGCTCGATGAGAATTCCGGCGACAACAGGCCCGCACGACAAACCGACGCCAAACGTGGTCCCGAGCAGGCTGAATGCACGCGTCCGAGCCTCGCCCTCGAATTCCTGAGCGAGCGCGGCGGCACCTGACGACAGGGCCGCGGCACTGAATATGCCTTGGAGTGCGCGAAGAACATCGAGTCCGGACATGCTCGAGGCTTGCGTCGCAAGGAGCGATAAGATCGCAAATCCCAGCGTGCCGCAAAGGAACAAGCGCTTGCGCCCGTAGCGGTCGGCCAGCGAACCGCCAACCATCAGACTGCTGCCGAAGGCGAGCATGAACGCGTTTGTGACCCAGTTGAGAGCGATCGGGGTCCCGCCCAAGGATTGCGCGATGGCCGGCAAAGCAACGGCCGGGCCGGTGAAGCTGACGGGCATCGAAAGTCCAGAAAGACACACGGCGCCCAGAACCAGTAGCTTGTGCGCTGGGCGGTGCGAGTCGGTGGCAGCGTTGGCCATACGGATTCCTCAAAAGAGATGCCGGGCGGAGCCTCCCGCCTCGATGGCAGAGGCGAGCCTTTGTACCAAGGCCGATACTAGCTGGATTGAATTTGTGATTAAATCGATCTCCATTCCGATCTATCCGGACAAATACTCCGCAATCGACCCGAGCGATAGGCAATCTGAGTGGACTGACCGCTTCGTGCGTGCGCTGATGTCGACAACGGCCGACAGCCCGTGGGAGAGTCCGCATGACGGGGCGATCGCTTGACTTCGATACCCGGTAGCGGTTGCCCCGCACTCTGTTCGGTCACTTGTTGACGCAGCACGTTGACTGCGTTGAACGGTTAGTGCTTAACGGGAATCGGATGCTGCGTAGTGTCTGCGTCTACGTTCGTCGCGGCTTTGGCTGACGTTCGTTTGCGCGGGCTGGGCTTCGTGGCTGCCGGTGTTTCCGTCGTCGCTATTTGTGATGCCTCCGCAAGAAGGCGCGCAGCACGGTTCGCGGTGATGCGGCTTTGAGGGATGCCCTTCGCATCGAGCGCGATCACCTGGTACAGCTCACGGTCACACTCGAGATCCTGCTGATATCGTTCCGCCGTTTCGACAAGCAAATCAATCATGGTCTGCTGACGCCGTCTTTCGTCACTCGTGATGGCAGGATTCCTACGCATTGAGGATGCAAGTGTTATCAGCTTGTTGAGTTGGCTCAACGAGGGTCGGCTTTTTTGCTGGCGGCGAATATCCCAAAAACATGGGCGTCCTGCAATCTGCTAGGTTTACCCCGCGTCGAGAATGGCCGCTCGATGTTCGATGCGGCCAACCTTATATGTGGGCGTGCGCCGCAAACGAACGTTGCGGTACGTGATGAAAACGAAGCCGATAACAACGAGCAGATTTCATGCAAAAGTGCGATAACCCAAGGCGTCCGATTTGTTACCCGAACTGGAAAGAGGAAGAGGCTGCCGCAAGAAAGCGAGCCGAAGACGACAAGCAGGACTGTATCGACTGCTGGCGCTTCTATCAGAAGAAGGCCGAGGCCATCGTATCCGTTGACGATCCGGTTGCGCGTAACCGGCGTATCAACGCGGCCTACGCGCAATTGTGGCTGGACGATCACCGGTTCCAGTGGGCGGGGCTCGCTGCATTTGCATCCAAACAGGTAGGCTGCGGCCTGCTCAACGCCGCAGAGATGATCGGCAAGTCGAACCGACAGCCGGACGCCTATCAGCAATGGGACAAAACAAGTTCGCCGCTTGAACGCCTGTCGCCCCATGCCTCGCCGCGTATGCCGGTGCCTGATCAGGCGTCCGGCGAAGGCGCACGCAAGCTGTATGAGATGCTGGCGAAGGGCAACACCGCATTGTTTCTCGATATCTGGCCGCTGCACATGTTTTACAAGAAATTCGGTTTGCAGAGGTTTGAGCGCTGCCTAACCGAACGAGCGCTATTGAGTGGGGCCGTCAACTGGCCGATTGCAGATTCGGTCAGATTCGGCGTTCCCGCGCCGGAAATTCGAAGGGGATTTAAGGCGGTTGATGCCGGGGACATTACAGGCGGCGTAGAGCTACTGGCCCGGCATGAGCAACTCAATATCCTGCAACCAGCCATGTACAACGACCCTACGTTTGCCATGCTGACGAGGGCCAATCAGTTTGCGTGGGCGTTGAACATCCCAACCGGATCTGCGCGGGAAATCCAGTTGACGCTTGCCAATCAATGCACGGTCACGGGTGCCAGCGCAAAATACGAGATATTCAGCAAGGAGCCTCTGGCGAACCTTGCTGATCCTGGTCAACGGATGGCATTTGTCCTGCGCGCGGCGCACCGGTTTGATGACTTGCTGCGCCATCCGATCGAACGCCAATCAGTCGAGAACTCGCTGTTCCTTCTTGCCGGAGGTGGTGGACGATGACAGAAACGCGAACCACCAAATGGCGATGGCGGGTTATCGGTTTAATTCTTGGATTTGCTGCTGTGTGGGGAATCTATTTGAGAGCCAGGCCAGTCGATGAAGTTGTTTTGACGCTCGGTGAACCTTATCAGCAAGTACGTCAGCAATCACACTCAACCCTGCCCCCCGCCGAGCCTAATGCAAACTGGGGCGGCTATGTCAGTCGTCCTGCGAGATTGCGCTTCAACGACCCCCAATATGGCTTCATTACTCCTGCCGCGAAATTCCTGACGGTAGGTTATGACGGGCAGGGCAACGTGTGGTCAGTGACCCTATCGCCGCAAATCGAAACATTGCCGCTTGACGACGCCATGGAGATTTTTATTGATTTGCAGGATCAACTTCTGCGTGGAGGATGGCGTCGAACCCGGACTGCCGAAAATCCGCCCATCACGGATACGCCGGCCATCCGAGCGCAAATCCGTGACCGATCCGATCCGATAACCTATTGGATAGCCGACAACAAATATGAAGTCATTCTCGACATTCGCCGCTTCGTTCACGAGAACCGCCCGAACGACGAACGCTACCTGATAACACTGCGATTGAGCGGCCCGCCTTTAATGACGGACAGCCCCGCTAGCTAATGCGTGACCACATGACATAAAACGGAAGCATCGACGAGGAATATACCCTATCCGTTCTGATAGGTTGTTATCGCACCCGCGTCGCCTGTTATGCTCTTCACCGGTCATTTCAAGGAGTGGGGAATGCCAGGTGCCAATGACAGTATGAGAATGAGTCAAGCCGGGTATGCAGCTTTGCGATTCAATGAGGGCGTTGTGATGCGCTACTACAACGATGCGCCGGTGAACGGTAATTGCACGTGGGGTATCGGTACGCTAGCTCACTTGGGGCCATGCACGCCAGAAGAGCTTAAGCGAACTGTCCTTCCGCAACAGGCCAACGCGGTCCTTCAATCTCGCGTGCAAGATGCAGAGCGTCGGCTTAGGGCTATTGTTACGGAGCGTCAGTTGACGCAGGCACAATTCGATGCGGCCGTATCGTTCGCGTACAACTCGAGTAACGTCAACACCCGGCAAGCGCTCTCTCCTGCGAATGGTGGACATATGACGGATGTGGTTTCACAGATGATGAGCAACGTGATGATTACCCCGCGTAGACCGGATGGCACTGCGGCCGGGCCCGCGCAGCGCAGTCAAGGACTTGTGAATCGGCGTGTGCGCGAATCCGCTCCCTTCCGGCAGTCTGCGCAATGAGCGTCCGTCAGTTATGCGCGGCCGTTGCACTGATCCTCGCGGCTGGACTATCTAACGCGCAAGGGGGTACGTCAGAGGCGAGGCTATCGCCGGCTGGATTTGCAGGCAGATGGGTGGTTACGGATGTCGTGGCCTACTCCACCATTTCGGCTGGTATTCCAGAAGCGAAGCGAATTCTCGGCCAGGTCCTGACGATCTCACCGAAAGGTATTGAATTCAGCAACCAGAACTGCACACCCCATGACGGCTTCCTCGTAAGCGAGGTGGACAGCGCCGCGAAGTTGAAGGAGCTTTACGACGTGTATCCACCGGACGTCGGCTTGCCTGCGCGCACCACGTTGCTGGACAGCGCGAACTGCACCGCCGTTTTTCGCATGGCAGATAACCGTATCGCATTTGGGTGGAACGGCGTGATGGTGCGAGCTATGCGCGAAAAGTGATCGAACAACGCAGGTCAAATCCGACTCACCCAAGGCATCTGTATTCACAACGATGCCTGACCGGGGCGCGCACCTAAGCTCTGCAAAGAACATTGAGTGCGACAGGATAAAACCTGCCGCACTTTCCCGAACCTCTACTTCACCGCCCCCAACGCCAACCCCTTTACCAGATACCGCTGCAACCACGCAAACACAATTGAAACCGGCAGCGTCGCGCACAGGGTAGCGGCCATCACCAGATGCCACTCGACGACGTACTTCCCGGCGACCATGTCGGTCACCTGAACGGTGAGAGTCTTATTCTCCGGCGACCGAATCAACGTATAAACAACCGCAAACTCATTCCACGCATTAATAAACGTAAAGATCGCGGTAACGACAATCGCAGGCACAGCCAACGGCAAGAACACCTTAAAAACAGCCCGAGTCCTCCCACATCCCTCGAGCCAGGCCGACTCTTCAAGATCCCGCGGCACAGTCTGAAAGTAAGAAGACAACATCCAAACCGCGAACGCGATGTTAAAAGCCGCATAAGAAACGATGACCCCGATCCTGGAGTCAACCAGATTCCCATCCCCATAAGGGATCATCGCGGCCAACCTGAACAAGCCAACCACCAGCAGAATCGGCGACAACATCTGCGTCACCAGAAGAAACTGCGAATACAACCCCTTCCCGCGAAACGGAAACCTCGCCATCGCGTAAGCTGCCGGCAAACTCACAGCCAACGCCAACGCGGTCGACAGGAAGCTGATCACGCAGCTATTCCTCAGCGCCACGCCAAAATTGGCCGCAACCCACATATCGACGAAATTGCTCCACTGCCAATGCACCGGCAACCACCTTGCGGGATACACAAAAATCTCAGCAGCCGGTTTCAAGGCGGTAAACAGCATGACGGCAAACGGAAACAGCACCACCACAACCAGTGGAGACAGCGCGAGCCAGCACCACAGCGAGCGCTTCATCTTGACGCTAAGACTCATGTCGGACCTCCTTCCTTCGCGGGCTGCAGGCGCAGATAGGCGATCGAGAAAACGAACAGCATGACGAGCATGATCAGCGACACCGCCGCGGCTTCGCCGGGTCGTCCCAGACGGAAACCGAGCTCGTAGAGATAGGTGACGAGAATGTGCGTGCCGTTGTCAGGGCCGCCTTGCGTCATCACCCAGATGATCGGGAACGAGTTGAACACGTAGATCACGTTCAGCAGAATCGTCATGTTGACGAACGGCCGCAACAGCGGCAGCGTCAGCTGGCGAAACTGCTGCCAGGCGCTGGCGCCGTCCATGCGCGCCGCTTCGTAGATATCGCCCGGCACCGACGACAAACCGCCGAGCAGAATCGTCACGGTAAAAGGAATCGACACCAGAATGCCGACCGCGATTTCCACCGGGAACGCGAGCTCCGGCGTAGCGAGCCAATGAATCGGACCGCTGATGAATCCGAGTCGCTGCAATGTGACGTTGACCGTGCCGTAGTCGTCGTTGAAGGCCCAGCGCCAGACCACGGCAGTCATCGTCAGCGAGACGGACCACGGCAGCATCACGATCGTGCGGGCGATGCCACGTCCGTAAAAATCCTGATTCAGCACCAGCGCGACCGGCACCGAAATCAGCACTGTGCCGCCCACTACACAGACGGTCCAGGTCACCGTCCGCCTGGCGGCGGCGAGGAAGGCGGGGTCGCCGAAAATCGTATAGAAATTCTGCAGGCCGGTGAAATCGCGAATCGCGCCGAAGCGCGAGACCTCGTGCAGCGATTGCCACACGATGTTGAAAATCGGATAGCTGATGATGAACAGCGCCAGCACCAGGCTCGGCGCAATCAGCAACCAGGGCGCTTGCAGGCGCGAAGAAGCGGAAGAAGCCGAAGAAACGGAAGAAATGGAACGGCTCATGCGTGCTCGATCGTAAGACGCGCCCGCATCAAAAGCGGGCGCGTCGGGATGGGCCGGACAGTGCAGTACCACCGGAACGCGCGCCGCCTTCGCAACGGCGGCGCGCGTTCCCGGTTCAGCAAATCACTGCGAGACTACGCGATCAATGACCTAGCGACTTGTTCGCTTGCGCGGCCGCTGTAGTCAACGCATCGGCCGGCTTGGCCTTGCCGAGATAGATCGACTGCATCGCATCGGACACGGCTTTCGCGGTGTCTTCCCAACCGGTCACGGTCGGCGCGAAGTGGGCAGTCGGCAGCAGCGCGACGAAGGCCTTGGTGTCCGGATCGTTGAACGCCGGATCGGTCGCCTCGGCCTTGGTGGTCGGCAGGAAGCCCTCGGTCGTCGTGAACTCGACGCGCGGCTCCTTCGTGAACAGGTAGTCGAGGAACTTCCATGCCGACTTCTTCACCTTCGAGTTCTTGAACATCACGATCGAGTCCGTCACCGCGTAGGTGGCGTGCGTCGTGCCCATCGGGATCGGATCGATACCGTACTTCAGGTTCGGCGCTTCCTTCTTGATCTGCTTGGCGAGGAAGGGTGCGGAGATCATCATCGCGACGCGGCCCTGCTTGAACAGATTCTGCACGTCTTCACGGCTGAAGCCGGTGACGCCCGGTTGCGTCAGCCCCTGGTCGATCATGGTCTTGTACAGCGTGGCCGCCTTGATGCCGGCCGGTGAATTGAACGCTGCCTTGCCGTCCTTGCCGACCACGTCGCCGCCGTTGGTCCACAGGGCGTAGTAATAGTAGACGTCGGTTTCGATTTCCTTGCCTTGCAGACCGAAGCCGGCAACGCCCTGCGCCTTCAGCTTCTTCGACGCTTCGATCACGTCATTCCAGGTTTTCGGGCCGTCGGGATAGCCGACCTTCGCGAGCAGGTCCTTGTTGTAGTAGAGCGCGCGCGCAGAAGCTGCGATCGGCAGGCCGTACACCTTGCCGCTGATCTCGCCCGGCGCGAGGAACGGGCCGATGAAGCGGCCCTTGAAGCTCGGGTCCATGTAGCTGTCGAGCGGCTCGGCAACGTCGTCTTTCACGAAGTCGAGCAACCACCGCGTGCCGACGATCGCGAGGTCGGCATTGGCGCCGCCGGAAATGTCCGTTTGCAGTTTCTGTTGCAGCGTGTCCCAGTTCACGTCTTCGATCTTGATGGTCGTGCCGGGATTGGCCTTCTCGAAGTTACGGGCCATCTTTTCGAAGTACGGCGCGGTGGCATCGCTGTAATGCGCGACGGTGACGCGGACCGTGTCGGCGTGAGCCGCCACGGCGATACCTGCAAACGCGAGCGCCACGGCAACTTTGCCGAGCGCGAGGGAAGCACGGGCATGCAACGACATTTCTCTCTCCTGTGTCGATCGGAGTTAGCGCTTTAACGCTTACTCCGGTCCCATCCAACGATGGTGGGGGTGGTCTGCTGCCGTCGCCGGCCGCTTTGGGTTGAATTGTTTGAAAAAATCCTACATGACGAAAAATCGCTTGTCACGTAGGGTCTACGATATTTTTTCTCGGCCGATTTTGTGCCTAAGATGCTGTAAAGCAGGCGTATTTTGTGCGGCGCGAAGAAACGGATACCCAATCTTCGGGATGGCCGGACACTTGCGGGGTTGTCGGATTTGTAGGAAATTTACACGCCAAACCAGCGGCGGCAGCGAGGGCTTGAGGAGTGAGGCGAACATGAATCGTGTGGTGTTGGTAACCGGCGCTTGCGGCGGAATCGGCAGCGTGTTGTGCAAGCGGTTCGTGGAGCAGGGCGATACGGTGCTGGCGCTCGATATCGACGCGAACGCGCTCGGCGCTTTGACTTCGCAGCTCGGTGACGCGCACGTCACGCCGATCGCGGTCGATCTCGGCGACGCCGAGGCGGTCAAGCAGACGGTGGCCGCAGCGGTCAAGGCGCGCGGTCCAGTAGACGTGCTGGTCGCGAACGCGGGCGCAGCCAACGGGCTGACGCTCGCCACGACGGACGCCGCCAGCTGGCAGCGCGACATCCATCTGAATCTGAACGGCACGTACCACACGGTGGAAGCGGTGCGCGCGTCGATGATCGAACGGCAAAAGGGCGTATTGGTGCTGATCGGTTCGGTGAACGGCATGGCCGCGCTCGGTCATCCGGCGTATAGCGCGGCGAAGGCCGGTCTCATCAGCTACACCAAAGCGCTGGCGATCGAGCTGGGCCGTTACGGCATTCGCGCGAACATCGTTTGTCCGGGCACGGTGAAGACGCAGGCGTGGCAGGCGCGGGTCGACAAGAATCCGCAGGTCTTCGAGGATCTGAAGAAGTGGTACCCGTTGCGCGACTTCGCGACGCCCGACGATATCGCCGATGCGGTGCTGTTTCTCGCGTCGCCGATGGCGCGTGTGATTACCGGCGTCGCGTTGCCAGTGGACGGCGGCTTGATGGCCGGCAACCGTCCGATGGCCGAGGAACTGACGCTCGAGACGCTTTGAAACGCCTTGAACGGGCCTTGAACGGGTACGCGCGGCGCGTACTGCGTTCAATGAGGCACGACAGCACGACGGAATGACAATGAGGACAGCATGGCAGCAGTGCAACTGAGCGGCATCTTCAAGCGCTACGGCGACACGCAGGTGGTCCACGGCATCGATCTGCACATCGACGACGGCGAGTTCGTCGTGCTGGTCGGCCCGTCGGGCTGCGGCAAGAGCACGTTGATGCGGATGGTGGCGGGGCTCGAAGAAATCAGCGGCGGCGATCTGATGATCGGCGGCACGCGCGCGAATGGTCTCGCGCCGCAGCAGCGCAATATTTCGATGGTGTTCCAGAGCTACGCGCTCTATCCGCATCTGTCCGTCTACGACAACATTGCGTTCGGGCCGCGCATTCGCAAGGAGCCGTCGGCGAGTTTCAAGCCGCGCATCGAAGCCGCCGCGAAGATGCTGAATCTCAGTGGCTACCTGGATCGCTTGCCGCGTGCGCTGTCCGGCGGTCAACGGCAGCGCGTGGCGATGGGCCGCGCGGTGGTGCGCGAGCCGTCGCTGTTCCTGTTCGACGAACCGCTGTCGAATCTCGACGCCAAGCTGCGCGTGCAGATGCGCACGGAAATCAAGGCGCTGCATCAGCGTCTGAAGAATACGGTGATCTACGTCACGCACGATCAGATCGAAGCGATGACGATGGCCGACCGTATCGTCGTGATGAACGCGGGACGTATCGAACAGATCGGCCGGCCGCTGGAACTGTACGACCATCCGGCGAATCTGTTTGTCGCGAGTTTCCTCGGCTCGCCGTCGATGAATTTCGCCGCAGGCGTGCTGGTCAATCGCGCGCAAGGCGCCGGTCTCGCGTTGAAGCTGGGCGACGGCGGCGAAATCGTTCTGGAGGGCGCGCCGGCTTCGGCGACTGCCGGCGCGAAGGTCACGCTCGGCGTGCGTCCCGAGCACATCGAGACCGCGGCGGAAACGCCGGATGCTTCGATGGAAGTCGAAGTAGTCGAGCCGACTGGCGCCGAGACGCATTTGTACGGGAAAATAGGCGGCAGCACGTGGTGTGTGACGACTCGCCAGCGCTCGAAAGTCGAGCCCGGTCAGCGCGTGACGCTGCGCTTGCCGGCCGAACATATTCATCTGTTCGATACGGAGAGTGGGCACAGGCTGGTCTGAACCGCGCGATGCTGGCTGAAGCCGATTGAAGCTGCGACGCGACGCGGATTCATTTAACCCTTAAGGAACACTGGGTGTCCGCACCGAACTTGATTCCCCACATCCGCGGCGCACTGGCCAATTTGCGGCCCGCCGAGCGCAAGGTCGCCGACATGGTGCTGAGCGACGTCGACTTCGCCATGCGGGCGAGCATCACCGAGCTTGCGCAGCGCGCCGATGTCTCCGAGCCGTCTGTCACGCGCTTTTGCCGCGCGATCGGCGCGCATGGTCTGCGCGACTTCAAGATGCAACTGGCGCAGAGCGTGGCGGGCGGCTTGCCGTACGCATCGGCTGCGGTGGCGCGCGACGACGATGTGCAGACGCTGATGGACAAGGTCGGCGAAGCGGCAGTCGACGGCATCACGCATGCGCGCGGCGCGCTCGATCCCGTCGTGGTCGAAAGCGCGATCGCGGCGTTGGCGAGCGCGCGGCGGGTGTTCTTCTTCGGTGTCGGTTCGGGGTCGGGGCTCGTCGCGCAAGATGCGGCGCTGCGGTTCCTGCGGCTCGATATCGCTTCGACGGCTTTTACCGATGGCCATCTGCAGCGGCTATATGCCGGCTTGATGGAGCCGGGCGATGTGGCGTTCGCGATTTCCCATTCAGGCCGCAGCGTCGAAGTGAACGAAAGCATTCAGATCGCGAAGGAGCGGGGCGCAACAACGATTGCGCTGACTAACGTCGGCTCGCGGCTTGCGTGGCTCGTCGATATTCCGCTGCTGCTGCGCGTGCCGAGCCCGATCGATCCGAATACGCCGGGCGTGTCCCGGCTCGTGCATCTGTGCATCATGGATGCGCTCGCGATCGGCGTCGCGCTGAAGCTCGGTCCGAAGACGCTCGAAAAGATGCGGCATGCGAAGGCGCGGTTGTCGCATGAGCCGGAGGCGGCGGGGGACTAACCGCCGGCGTGAATCGCACGGCGACTTAAAACGCTTACACGCCCTTCGGCGAACCCCTCTTCAGCCTGCGGCCGCCGCCTCGATCCACCCGAACCGCCGCGACAACCGCAGCGTCGCGGCCTTTAACGTGCGCGCAGGATTGCCCGTCGGTTCGCTGTCGAAGCTGCCGGTCGGCCCCATCAGCGCGAGCACCAGACAGATGCTGCCGGTGTGGTCCAGCACGGGCGCGGCCAGCGTGTTGATGCCCGGCACGGGGCGGCTCAACGCGGTATCGATGCCGTCCGCGCGAATCTGTGCGAGCCGTTGCGCGTAGTGTTTGGCCCCTTGCGCCGGCGCCGCTTTTTTAGCGCTCGCCGCGGTCGTCGTTGCCGCCGTCGCGAAGATATCCGCTTGGTCCGCGCCCGCCAGCCGCAAATGATCCTGCGCGAGCAAGCCATTGCGCACATCGTCCGCCACGTAAGCGGCGAACACACGGCCAATTGCCGTATTCACCAGCGACATCACCGTGCCGACCCGCAAGCTCACATGCAGCGGCCGCGCCGATTCCTCCAGTCGCACGACAGTTGGCCCGAGCGGCCCGAGCACCGCCATCGCGACGCTCATGCCTGTCGATGCCGCCAGCTCGACCACTTCCGGTTCAGCCTCCCGCGTCGGCGACAGCCGCTGCAGGCCGATCAAGCCAAGCTCCAACGCCAACGGACCGGCTTCGAAACACCCCGCCGCATCGCGGTTCAGCAAACCGATCTTCTGCAAGCTCACGAGATGCGGAAACGCCTTGGCCGGCGGCATGCCCGCGGCGGCGGCAAGGTCGCGCAAAGTCAGCGGCCGCGCCGCCGCGACCAGCGCGGCAAGCAATTCGCCCGTGCTGTCGAGCGACTGGATGCCGCGCTGCGGTTTCGCATCGGCGGCGCTATTGGGCGAAGTGTCGGGAGAGTCGGTCACGATGTGGAAGAAGCAAGCAGAGAAGGCGTCGCCGCAAGTTCGGCGCCGATGTCTCGAGCCGTGGCGAGGAGCGCCTGAGCGGTGGGGCCGTCGGCGGCGACGTCGATGGCGCCGGTCGAGCCGATCACCGTCAGCGCGAGGCACAAGCGGCTAGCGGCATCGAGCACCGGCACGCTCAAGCTGCTGATGCCGGGGCTCGGCACATCGACGCTGCACGCAAGCCCGCGCGCGCGAATCTCGGCGAGCGCCGCTCCGAACGCTGCGTGCTCGCCAGCCGGCGTCATCGCGCTATCGGCGGCGCCGGACTGGTTCGCCCACATGCCGTCAAGCGTGGCGCGCGGCAGATAGGCGCAAAACACACGTCCGGTGGAAGTCGCCGGCAATGACATGACCGTGCCCACATGCAGATTCACATGCAACGGAAACCCCGCATGCTCATATCGAACGATGGTCGGCCCTTGCGGCCCCGCAATACAAATCGCGACGCTAAAGCCGATCGCTTCGGCCAACGCCGCGACGCGCGGCACGGCGGCGCGAAACGCCGGCTGATTCTCCAGATGCATCAAACCGAGCCGCAATGACAGGGGACCCGGTTCATAGCGCCCGGACAACTCGTCGCGTTTGATCAGACCTAACCGGCTCAAGCTCACCAGATAGGCATGCGCCTGCCCCGGTGCGAGCTGCGCGCTGGCGGCCAGGTCGGATAAAGCCAGCGGAGCGCGCGCCTGTGCGAGCGCCAGCAGCACGCGGCCGCCCACTTCGACGCTCTGGATGCCGCGTTGGGTTTTGCCGCTGTCGGCCGGTTCGCCGCCGTCCTGATCCTCGCGTCCGCCTTTGCCCGCGCCCGATTTCGCTGCTTTGCTCACACCCGCGCTCGTCCGTAAAAAGGGTCCATGTTAAAGGAAGACGCCCGAAGACCCACACCTTCGTGTCCTTATCTTAGGCGTCTTGAAATTTGCGTATAGCGATACATTTCGCTATTGACAAATAATCTGAGACGGCCATAAGATGCATTCACCCCGACATACCGGTGCAGTCACAGAGTCAAAACGGGGCGAGACAATCCTCCAATACAGTCAGCCTGCGCGGCAAACGCTGCGCCACGGAGCCGGCCGTCTCGCCTCACGTCCAACTTTTGAGGGAGACAAACATGGCAAAGGCATTCGCATCCCAGGCCGACCTGGAAGTCAAGAAAGTCACGTGGACGCAGTTGTCCGAGAACGCCTACGCGTACACCGCTGAAGGCGATCCGAACTCGGGCGTGATCATCGGCGACGACGGCGTGCTGATCGTCGACACCACCGCTACGCCGGCCATGGCGCAAGACCTCATCGCGAAGATTCGCAGCGTGACCGACAAGCCGATCAAATACGTCGTGCTGTCGCATTACCACGCGGTGCGTGTGCTCGGCGCGTCGGCGTATTTCGAAGAAGGCGCGCAGGAAGTGATCGCGAGTCGCGGCACGTACGAGATGATCGTCGAGCGCGGCGAAGCGGACATGAAGTCGGAAATCGAGCGCTTCCCGCGTCTGTTTGCCGGCGTCGAAACGGTGCCGGGCCTGACGTGGCCGACGCTCGTGTTCGAAAAGGAAATGACGCTGTTCCTCGGCAAGCTCGAAGTGCGGATTGCGCATCTGGGCGCGGGCCACACGAAGGGCGACACGGTGGTGTGGCTGCCGTCGCAGAAGGTGCTGTTCTCCGGCGATCTGGTCGAATACGACGCGGCCTGTTATTGCGGCGACGCGCAGCTCGAACAATGGCCGGCCACGCTCGAAGCGCTGCGCGCGCTGAACGCCGGGAAGCTCGTGCCGGGGCGCGGACCTGCGTTGACCACGCCGGAAGACGTCAACAAGGGCCTCGACTACACGAAGGACTTCGTCACCACGCTGCTGCAACAGGGGCGCGAAGCCGTCGCACAGAAACTCGATCTGAAGGCCGCGATGGCGCACACGCGCAAGGCGATGGACCCGAAGTTCGGCCACGTGTTCATCTACGAGCACTGTCTGCCGTTCGACGTTTCGCGTGCCTACGACGAAGCGAGCGGCATCACGCATCCGCGCATCTGGACCGCCCAGCGCGACAAGGAAATGTGGGACGCGCTGCAAGCCTGACAAAAAAAGCGCGCAGCAGAGCAGTGATGGACGGAGACACAAGATGAGCATCAACTACCAGACGCTGTCGTTCGAATATAAGCCGTGTCGTGAGCAGAGCGAACCTGGCGCACGAGACGCACAAGGCGGAGCGGAACCGGCGGCCTATCCAGTGATCGTGGTCGGCGCGGGCCCGGTGGGCCTCGCCACGGCGATCGATCTCGCGCAGCAGGGCGTGCCGGTCGTGCTGGTCGACGACGACTGTTCGTTGTCGACCGGTTCGCGGGCGATCTGCTTTTCGAAGCGCTCGCTCGATATCTTCGACCGGCTCGGCTGCGGGCAGCGGATGGTGGACAAGGGCATCAGCTGGAATGTCGGCAAGGTGTTCCTGAAAGATGAACTGGTGTACACGTTCAATTTGCAGCCGGAAGCGGGCCATCACCGGCCCGCGTTCATCAACCTTCAGCAATACTACGTCGAAGGTTTCCTGCTCGAACGTGCGCAGGAGATGCCCAATCTCGAGATCCGCTGGAAGAGCAAAGTAGTCGGCGTGCAGCAGATCGGCACGCCGGGCACGCGTGATGCCAGTGTGACGCTGAGCGTCGATACGCCCAATGGTCAGTACGCGTTGCGCGGCCGTTACGTGGTGGCCGCCGACGGCTCGCGCAGTCCGATTCGCAATCTGATGGGACTCGACAGCAAGGGCGTTACGTTCAAAGACCGCTTCCTGATCGCCGACGTGAAAATGGAAGCGGACTTCCCGACCGAGCGCTGGTTCTGGTTCGATCCGCCGTTCCACCCGAATCAATCGGTGCTGTTGCACCGGCAGCCGGATAACGTGTGGCGGATCGATTTCCAGCTCGGCTGGGACGCCGACCCTGTGCTGGAACGAACGCCGGAGCGCGTGATTCCGCGCGTGCGCGCATTGCTTGGACCTGACGCGAAATTCGAACTGGAGTGGGTCAGCGTCTATACGTTTTCGTGCTTGCGGATGGAACGCTTCCGGCACGGCAACGTGCTGTTCGCGGGCGATTCGGCGCATGGCGTGTCGCCGTTCGGCGCGCGCGGCGCGAATAGCGGCGTGCAGGACGCCGAAAACCTCGCATGGAAACTCGCGATGGTGCTCGAAGGCAAAGCGTCCGACACATTGCTCGACACCTACGCCAGCGAGCGCGAATTCGCCGCCGACGAAAACATCCGCAACTCCACGCGCTCGACCGATTTCATCACGCCGAAGAGCCCCGTGAGCCGCGTATTCCGCGACGCCGTGCTGAAGCTCTCACGCAAGCACGCGTTCGCGCGGCAGTTGACCAATAGCGGCCGGCTCTCGGTACCGGCGGTGCTGCGTGATTCCCCGCTGAATACAGCGGACGGCGACAGCTTCGAAGGCGCGATGGTGCCTGGCGCGCCATGTGTCGATGCGCCGGTGCAGGTGGCCGGGCAACCGGCATGGCTGTTGCGGCAACTCGGGCAGCGCTTCACCGGTATGTTGTTCTGCGGCTCGCAAGGTGTGGATTCCGCGACACAGGCCGCGTTGGCCGCATTGCGTGCCGGTTCGATTCCGCTGAATCTCGTCGTGGTGACAAGCGGCGATGCTGGGGATGTCGTGGCCGCGGGCGCGAATGTCGTGCGCGACATCGAAGGTCTTGCCACCGCACGTTACGACGCGAAGCCCGGCACGTTCTATCTGATCCGTCCGGACCAGCATGTCTGTGCGCGGTGGCGGCAATTCGACGTGAGCGCTGTGGACAGTGCGTTGGAGCGTGCGTTGTGCGTCGAAGGGACGGCCTGAACGCACGGTAGAACATACGTACAGCACACGCGGCGCATCAGCAAAAAATAGCAGGAGACAGCCATGACGTTGAACACGCAACCCAATCTCGCCCGCCCCGACGATTTCTACGAGGCGCTGATCGACATGCATCGCGATCTGAGCGATGCGCAGAGCCAGTCGGCCAATGCGCAACTGATTCTGCTGCTTGCCAACCATATCGGCGATCACGCGACGCTGCTCGAAGCCCTGCAATACGCGCGCGAAGGCGTGGCCGATGCCCCGCTTCGAGGCGGCGAGACGCATCCGCTGGCTCCCTGAGGCGGCGCAAGCAACACGAAATCCCGGTACGCAGGCGATGGTTCGAGTCACCTGCGATCCATCGAGACTACGGCACGCGGCGTATCGACGCCGCCGCGTACCGTTCCAGTAGCAAACAAAAAACGCGGTGCATCAAGACGCCGGACCCATCGGGTCCGTTGGACCCTCACGTTTGGAGAAAACCGATGAGCCACTCTTTTGTCCCCGCGCTCGAGCCGGGCGCATCCGCTGTCGCGCACGACGACCTGCTGTATCGCAAGGTCTCGCTGCGGATCATTCCGTTTCTGTTCCTGTGTTATGTGGTGTCGTTTCTCGACCGCATCAACATCGGCTTCGCCCAGTTGCAGATGAAGCACGACCTCGGTTTCAGCGACGCGATGTACGGTCTCGGCGCCGCGGTCTTCTATGTCGGCTACGTGCTGTGCGAAGTGCCGAGCAATATGCTGCTCGCGCGCTTCGGCGCGCGCCGCACTTTCACGCGGATCATGCTGCTGTGGGGCATGGCATCGGTCGGCATGATGCTGGTGTCGAAGCCGACGCACTTCTATGCGCTGCGCTTCATGCTCGGCGTGTTCGAAGCCGGTTTCTTTCCCGGCATCGTGCTGTATCTGACTTACTGGTATCCGGCGCGGCGGCGTGCAGCCGTGCTGTCGATTTTCTTTGCCGGCGTTGCGGTGGCAGGCGTGCTCGGCGGCCTCGTGTCCGGCTGGATCATGCGCGACATGGGCGGCGTGATGGGGATGTTCGGCTGGCAGTGGATGTTCGTGATCGAAGGCGCACCGGCCATCGTGCTCGGCTTGCTCGCCGCGTTCTATCTGGTCGACGGGCCACAGCATGCCAGGTGGCTCAATGCTGCCGAGCAGGCGCATCTGATCGCGCAACGCGATGAGGACCGTCCGTCGGGGGATGCGCATGCATCGCGTTCTTTCATGCAGGCGCTGCGCAATCCGCGGGTCTATCTGTTCGCGTTCATCTATTTCTCGCTGACCTGCGCATCGCTGACGTTGAACTTCTGGATGCCGCTGATGATTCGCGACTTCGGCATTCACGACGTGCTGGCGATCAGCCTTTATACGGTGATTCCGAATGCCGTCGGCGCGGTGGGTCTGATTCTGATTGCGCGCCACTCGGATCGCCGCGGCGAGCGCCGCCGACATTTTGCGGTTTGCACGATCGGTGGCGGTATCGCGCTGTCGCTTTTGACACTGCATTTGAGCAGCTTCCCGGCGATGCTCGCGATCCTTTCGCTGGCCGCCGTGCTGATCTTCGCCGCGTTGCCGATCTTCTGGACCGTGCCGTCGGGCTATCTGTCCGGTGCGGCCGCGGCGGCCGGGATTGCGCTGATCAGCAGCATCGGGATTACGAGCGGCATCGTCAGCCCTTGGGTGATCGGCCAGATCAAGACGCATACCGGCAGCATGGACAACGCGTTGTATCTGCTGACCGCGCTGTTGTTCGTCAGCGGGGTGGCGTTGCTGCTCGGGGTACCCAGGGAAACCCGGCGGGTCTGAAGATAGAACGGGCCCGGACGTCAGATCGGGTACAGTCGCGCTATTGTCTTGCGACCTCGCGTGTGGAGCCCGAATTCTGCGATGTATTCCGTCGACCCCGTTCCTCTAACGCATGAAGGCCCGTCCGACGTTTCGTTGTGGCGGGTCGATTTCGATTTCGACGCGTCACTGGATGACGCCGCCTTCGCGCCGCTCAGCGACGACGAGCGCGCGCGAGCCCGCGCCTTTCTCCGCCATGAGGACGCGCTTCGATTCGCGACGGTGCGCGTGGCGCTGCGTGCGCAACTGGCGGGACATCTCGGCATGGCGGCGCACGCTATCCGTTTCGCGCTCGATGCCAATCGCCGTCCCCATGTCGCCGATTTCTGCGCGATTGATTTCAATGTGTCGCATGCGGGCGCGCATGGACTCATCGCGATGTCGCGTTGCCGGCGTGTCGGCGTCGATATCGAACAGCACAACGATCAATTCGATTGGCGTTCGATCGAATCGCTGACGCTCGATGACAGTGAGGCGGCGTGGATCGCGCAGCTCGACGCCGCGCTGCAGATCGCCGCGTTTTACGACGCATGGGTAGCTAAAGAGGCACTCGTCAAAACAACCGGTGTGGGCATCACGCGCGGTTTGCAGCATCTGACGGTGTTGCCGCGCGACAGCGCACGGGTGACTTTGCGCAATCACATTCCGGATGACATGCGCGCTATCTCGGCGCGCTGGATCGCGGCGCCTGAAGCTTATGCCGCCTGTGTGGCGTGGTCGGTTTCAACGTTCGCGGAATAGAACGGGCCGACGCGTGCGTCCCTAAGCGACGGCGCCAACCATCAGCGCCTTCGGCCAGCCAAACGCTTGCACCAGCGTGACCGGCATTCGAGTTCCAACGGCATAGGCCTTGCCCGTCAATGCATATACGTGACGCGGCGGGTTTGCACGTCGAGTTCGAGACCGGCGTCGAGCAGATCGATGGCGAACCAGCGGATCAGCTTCAGCACGCCGCTGACGGCCGGCGCGGGCAGCCATTCGGTCAGCATGCGCAACGCGGCGCCGCTATGGGTTTTTTGCAGCAGCGCGATGGTTTGCAGAATCACGGCTTCGTCTTTGCCGAGATCGCTGGCGCAGCGGCACCGCATGTCGAGTGGACGGTAGGACACGTGCATTAGCGAACGCATCAGCAGATCGAAGTGTTCAATGCCGTCTTGCCGCAAGCCCACGCCGGTCAGGATGTCGCGCCAGTTCATGCCGCTGCGCACCGTTTCGCAAGCCGGGCGCAGCCACGTGCGCACGGCGCTCAGGACCGTGCGGTCGGGCGCGTCGGTGGTGTCGATGGAATGATCGTCGATCAGTTCGGGACGGCTGCTGTATTGAGAGCGGAAGTTCATCGATGCTCCTGAATGGACACGGTCCAATGAGTCGCGCCAGCCTGATCGGAGGAATGCCGCGTCGCAGGCCAGCGCTGTTCGCATGCGACGGATGGCCGATGACGCCATGCCTGCTTGCGTCAGGTTCGTGCCGGCTGAAGCGGACGCCATTCGCGCACGTGTTCGCTGCGCGGGGGACGCGCTGTTGTTTGCCCGGGGGTTTTTGGCGTGCCGACAAAGAGGAAGCCGAGCAGCCGCTCGGGCAGTATGTCGATTTCAGCTTCGGTTTCGGGACAGCAGGCGTCTGGCGTGATCATGATTTCGTCTGGCGGGTAGCACGGACTCCATCATGATCGAAATCGTCTTTAAATGCAAATGATTCTCATTTGCATGATGGCGCGATGCGTTACACCTGCACGGAAGGAATGCTCTTCATGCAGCGCAGTCCAAACATCGAGCGGCTTGCTCAGGATGTCTTGGTGGGCGTTTTGGCCGCGCTTTGTACGGCGACATTGCGATAGACGTCGCGGCAGAATTGCATGCTGCTGTTCTCGTGTGTGCCGGTGACGGCAGCCGTTATTTTCACTGCGCCCTTGTCGGACGGCGGCATTGCCGGATTGACCACCGCGGCATCGATCGCGAACGGATCGGTGGCTGCTGCGCGCATGATGCCGATGCCCTTGATCGTGACCGCGAGACAAGGATCCGGCACCTGCGGACCGTGCGCGGCGGAGACGTTGAAATTGATGTTCAGCGTCCAGAAACCTTCGTGAATGCCCTGATGAATGATCACCGCCTTCACCACGTCCTGATGCGACAGCGTGTATTCGTTGCTTGCCATCGGTCCCTCCTTGCTCATAAGCGGCATGCGCGAGCGTGTACGTATCTGGCATTCGCGCGGAACCGTCGGTCTAGTTTTACGCGCCTATTTCCGCAGCGCAAGGGGATCTGAATCTGCTGACCAAGCATCAGCGCATTGCCTGACAACGCGAGCATCGCGACAGCCGCCGCCTGCAGCAGCCCGACGCGCGAGCCGCGGCGCTACTTCATAAAACCACAACGGTCCTCTCTTTCCTCTCTCCGCACTGCGTGCATTGCGCGTCGGGTGCTTGAGAAGCTGTTGGGTTCGTTCGCCACAGCAGTACGACTCAGTTACTCCGTCACCTTTTCTGCGGGACCCGTTACGGGTGGTGTTACGTAACGGCCGCGTTACCGCACGCGAATTCAAGGACTGTTCCCCGTCTCGCTGAAGGCAAAGCGTAGGACGGAAAGGTCCATTCGACGTGGGTTTGCCGGACGGTTACCGCAAGTTTGAAAAACCAATTTAACGATTGGCATGCTTGCTGCTTAAAAGGTTGCGCGGTGGACAACATCGCAAGAAAACAAAGCAGCAGCGGCAGTGACGTCTGTTTCAAACGACCGGCCTGGTCGGGGGTTATCAGGTCAGTCTTCCCGGCGCGATGCGACGCGATCTTCCGTATGGATCTCGCCGTATGCGCGCAGTGGCCGCAGTGCCCACGTCAAGTCGGGTGCGCGCGGCTTTCTGGAAGTCTCCCCCATTGCGTGAATTCATCCGGCCGGTCGGGTGTCCGGCTCGATGAGTGAAATCGGATTGTTGCAGTGCGCGCGTCTTCGTGTTCCGGGGCGGTTTTGTCGCGAAGAGCGCGGTGGTTGAAGTGCAAGGACGAGAGCTGTTGAAGCGAAAACAAGTTGAGCGGCTCGACAAGAACGTTTGGCACGAGAGAGACCAGCGTGGGGATAACAATGGATACGGCGAATTTTGTGCAGCAAAGAAGGGCGTTACCGGGTTTGCAAAGCCTGATCGGGCGCCTACTCGATGTGATGCTTGTCGTCCTGGGGGCGCTGGCCGCATCGCAAGTGCGCTTTGAAGATCTTGCTCAGAGCCGTCTCGATACCGCGTTCATCGCGTTTGCAGCGGCCTTTACGCTGGTTCTGTTCCCCGCGTTTGGCGTCTATGGATCATGGCGTGGGCGAGCCATGTTGCGGCTTGCCGGTCAGGTTTCGTTGGCATGGCTGATTGTTCAGGGCTGTGGACTCGTCCTGATGTTCTCGCTGCATCGTTCGGATTTTGTGTCGCGCCTCTGGTTTGCGTATTGGACTGCGCTTACCGGCAGCGCGTTGATCGTGTCGCGCCTCGTTGTGCATACCGCGCTCGCGCACATCCGGCACGCTGGGCTCAATCTGCGCAGAGTCGCGGTGGTTGGGTGTGGCGCGCATTGCCATCAGGTAGTGCGCAATATCGAAGATTCACCGGCTAGCGGATTTCGCGCAGTAGCGGCTTTCGATGTGCGGCCGGCTATTGGCAATGGCAGTCTGCGCGTGCCGGTTTACAGCGACATGGCCAGGTTCGTTGCCTACGTCAGGTCACATGACGTACAGGAGTTGTGGCTGGCATTGCCGCTGTCGGAGGAACGCACGATCTCGCGCTTTGTGAGCGAGTTTCGCGACGATCTCGTGAACGTGCGCTTTGTGCCGGATATGCGCAGCGTCGCGCTGTTCGATAGCGGCATGATCGAGCTGATCGGCATGCCTGCGATCAATCTGGTCGCGTCGCCCGTGCCTGCTCCTGCTTTGGTGAAGAAGGAAATTTTCGATCGCGTGTTCGCCGCATGTGCGCTTCTCGCACTTGCTCCGCTGCTGATGGCGATCGCGATTGCGGTGAAGCTGTCGTCGCGCGGGCCCGTGTTCTTCACGCAAAAGCGCAAAGGGGCGGACGGACGCATCTTCAGGATCTACAAGTTCCGTTCGATGCGCGCTCACGCGGTCGAAGCGGGTGTCGTCAAGCAGGCGACCAGGGGCGATCCGCGCATTACGCGAGTCGGCGCGTTTATCAGGCGTACCAGCCTCGATGAGCTTCCGCAGTTCTTCAATGTGCTTCGCGGCGACATGTCGGTAGTCGGGCCGCGGCCGCATGCGATCGAACATGACGAGCTCTACCAGAAGGTGGTCAACGGCTATATCCATCGGTACCGGATAAAACCCGGCATCACGGGCTGGGCGCAGATCAACGGCTTCAGAGGGGAGACAGACAGGATCGAGAAGATGCAGGGGCGCGTCGAACACGATCTGTACTACCTGCGCAATTGGTCGTTTGGTCTCGACATGCGGATAGTCGCGGCGACGATTGCGAAGGGGCTGGTTCATAGCAATGCGTATTGATGTACCCACAACTAAAAAACAGGGCCACGAAATTGCGCGGACAACAACCATCATTGGCGGCTCCGAAGGTCATGGCGCTTGCTGCGGTTCTGGCGTTTTCTTCCGCGGCGCATGCGGTGGACCCGGCGCTCGACGCGCTGGGTCAGGCCGGCGGTCTGGTTATTCCTGATGCGTTCGCACTGCCCGAGGGCACGGTGGAGGCGCAGTACAACAACTACATCGATCCGCGCTACGGGAAGCAAGCGACGGATGCGCAGATGTACTGGGGCGCGGTTGGCTTGCTGCCGTATGTCGAATTGTCCGGCGGACTTGCCAATTACCCGGCGAATGTCCCCGCGCCGTTCAGCCATGCGGACCACTTCCTCTTTCGTCACCTGATGGGAAATATCAAGGTCGAAGTGCCGAAGTTCTTCAAGTACCAGCCGGGTATTGCATTCGGCGTGGCGGATATCGGTGGGCAAACGCACTTCTTCCGCTCGAAGTACGGCGTGGTGTCGCAAGCGTTTGGACCGGTGACCTTGAGCGCCGGTTATGGTCAGGGCGATCGCCTCGACGGTGTGTTCGGCGGTGCGCAACTCTCGCTGTGGAATACGGGCTTGTCGCTGCTCGCGGAAGACGATTCGAAAACGCCCTATGCCGGCGTGCGTTATCAGTCTCCCCGGATTAGCTGGCTGGCCGATGCGAATGTAATCGGCACGTTCGTGCGCTCGATGCGTTCGACGAATGGCGTTTCGCCGCGTACAGCGTTCTCGGTGGGCATTCAGATTCCACTGGGAAAACGCTTTAGCGCAGACCGCTGTGCCGATGGCTTATGCCATGGGTCGCAACACGTACCTGTGACCCATGCGACGGAGGGCGAGAACGATGGCGGATCGATTCGACTTGCCAGCCTGCAGCCGATCGATACGCGTGCGGTCGCGAGCAATGCCAACGGGCTGGCCGGGGCGCCGATTACGTATGTGCCGCCGCTGCAGTCGTATGCGTCCGTGATGCTGGGCGATGCGACGCCCGCTCGGTCGCCGGATGCGCAGGCGGTTGCGGTTCCGCAAGCGCTGGATACGTCCGCGCTCGACGAAATTGCTGCACAGTTGTTTGCCGCGGGACTCGAGCGTGTGCGTGCCGGCATGAGCGGGCGCGATCTGGTGATCGAGTACGAGAACCATCGATACAACCAGAACGAAGCGGACGCGCTTGGCATTGTGCTCGGCGTAGCCAGCGTGAATGCGCCGTATGGCACCGAAAAGATTCATGTGGTCATCAAGAAGGCTAACGAGCCGCTAGCTGAGGTGACTGTCGATCGCGAAGCATTCGCGCAGTTCGTGGCGGGCGGTGCGTCCGCGGCGGCAAGCGCGTCGCTGACGATGCGCTCGCGTCCGACGTACGACCCCGACTCGATCGCCTGGCATGGCAATGACCATACGCATGGGCTGACGCGTATCCAGATCGAGCCGATTGTCAGTTACCTTTACGGCACCGAGTACGGCAACTTCGACATATCGCTCGGCGCCGACATTGAAGGGTTCGTGCCGCTTTGGCGTGGTGCTGAGTTGTACGCGAGCTACATCGCGCCGCTCTACAACACGAAGAACATGGACGATGGCCGCGTCTTCAGCAATGACCGCTTGCGCGGCGGCCTGAACGCAGTCGCGCTGACTCAGAGCTTCTGGATCATGCCGCGCGTGTTCAACGTGGCATCGGTGGGCAAGTTCAATTATTCGTATCTCGGCGTGCAGAACGAAACGACCGTGTTCGTGCCCGGTCGTCCTGACCTGATCCGTTTGCGGCTTGCCTATTTGCACCACGAGCCGGGTCATGACGCATTGCCGAGTGAGAAGAACGCGATGCTGACGTATCGCTGGGTGCAGCCGTCGTGGAAATTGTGGATTGAAGCGGGTGTCGCGCGCTTTGTGGGTGGCGACAAGGGACCGGTCGCGACGTTGACGCGCTGGTTCGACGATGTGTCCGTCAGCGTGCATGGCGAGCATAGCGGGCAGGGCACGTTTGTGGGCGCTGCTATCAGCTTCCCGCTCACGCTGCGCCAAGGCATGAAGCCGGGGATCAGCCAGGTGTACGGCTCCGAACAGTTCGCGCTTGATTTCCGCACACGGGTCGGGTCGACGAACTATCTGTCGGCGAACGGCGCGCAGAACATGGGCTTTCCGTATAGCACGCAGCAGTACCTGCTGAATCAGGGGCGCTTTAGCGGAGAGTACTTCGCCACCCAGCTTTACCGGATGCGCGACGCGTATCTGCGTTATGGACGGCCAGACAGCGACGTGACCAGACCGAAGCAGCAAGTGAGTGTGCCTGCCGTATCGACAACGGGTGCTGCGCTTTCGCTTGGAGTCTGCGGAAACAGTTTGCAGGGTGTAAGCGACGGACGGGCGGTTGTGCCGGTCAATTGTGAATGACTTTCTCTGGAGATGGGCGATGAAGCTTCTTAACGGCGCAACGCTGCGCACGCTGCAGTTCGGATCGATAGCTCTCGCGACCAGTGCGCTGGTCGCATGCGGTGGCGGAAGCGATAGCGGCAGTTCGCCGGGCGCGACCGTGAGCGGGACAGCCGCGGTAGGCAAGGCGATGGCGAACGCGGCCATCGTCCTGACGTGCAAGAACGGCGCTGGCAGCACGACGGCCAACGCAAGCGGCGCCTTTTCGGCGACCTTCCAATTCGACGGCCCGTGCGCGATTACGGCGTCGAATGGCGCGATCACGCTTCACTCGTTTGCCGCGGGTGGAGGCACGTACAACGTGACGCCGATGACGGAGTTGCTGTTGAGCTATCTGGCGGGGCAGCTCGGGACGACGGTGAGCGGCTTGCTTTCGGGGATCTCGACCAACGCGTCGTATCAGAGTGCGCTCGCGAACAGCACGGTGATCGCGAATGCCGAGGCGGCCGTCGTGCAACTTGTCAAAACGACGTACGGAGTCACCGTTTCGTCGGCGTCGTTCCTGACGGTTTCGTTCACGCCAGGACAGCCGGGTGCGGATGCGGATCTCGAAACGTTGCTGACGGCCGGTGCGATTACGAGTGATGGGCAACCGGCGCCTTCGCTGGCTTCTGCTGCTGTGGCGGCTGGGAATGCGGCGCCGATTTCGGGTGGGAGTGGTGGGGCTACGGGTGGGACGGGGGGAAGTGGGGGAACGGGGACCACGACGAAGTAAGTCCACTGAATCGTAGGCCGTCTCGCTCCGGGTTGCCCGGTCAAGCGAATGGAGTGGAAATAGAAGCTAAGTATGCCTGAAGTAGAAAAGCGAGCTCTGTGCGGAAATCGACAATGGACGTGCAGAGCCTCGCATTACTGTTTTTTTAGCTTGGCGCGATCCACGAGCGGTGGAGTACCTAGCAAGAAAAGGTATTGAAGTCAAAGAACATAAACGTAATACGAGGTGGCGTAGATGGAACCGGAAAAAAAGGTTAGAGGTAGTTTTCCGTCACTGCATTACATCCGGATGCTCGGATGCGCTGTGAGCCTTACTTTGGGCGCCCTATTGTCCGCCTGCACTGTTGCGCCTGGCATGCGTATGAGCGAGCCGGCAAAGTTGCCGCTATCGAGCGGGGGAGCCGAAGGTCAGAAAATGGAAATGCAGATTCCGATTAGCGACATCGATCTAGCGCTAATTAAGAAGATGCAAGAAGCTGCCGCAACCATAAGTGCTGGCCAATCCCAAGTCTTGATGGGCAAACCGAGTGCCTATACTCTGGGAAATGGAGATGTTCTTCAAGTTATTGTTTGGGACCATCCTGAATTGGCCGCTGCGACCGGCGCTCAGCCGCAAACTAATGGGCGCATCTCCGACCCTATCCAAGGGTTCGTGATAGACAACGACGGAAATGTTCAACTTCCCTATTCCGGGTCCGTCCATGTTGCCGGTCTTCAAATCGATCAGGCGCAACAAAAAATTTATAAGGAATTTAGCCGCGTCTTCGTAAAACCCCAAGTTACTGTCCGCGTCGCGTCCTTTCGTTCACAGCAGGTTTACGTTGACGGCGAAGTCCACACGCCGGGCGCCGTACCAATCAACGATATTGCGATGAACCTCTACGAAGCGATTAATCGGGCTGGTGGTTTTAGTCCAACTGCGGACCAGGGGCGAATGGTACTGGTGCGGGAGGGCACGTCGTATCCGCTGAATTTGACCCGGATGCTTGAGCTTGGTGAGAATCCGGCAAGCATCGTGTTAAAGAGTGGCGACCTTCTTCGCATTATGTCCCGCGATGAAAGCGGCGTTTTTGTCATGGGTGAGGTAAACAGGCCGGTTACCGCAATTCCTATGAAGAGCGGCAAGCTGACGCTCAGCGATGCTCTTTCCCAGGCGGGTAGTTTGAACACGGGCAGCGCGGATGCAGCGCAACTATTCATTGTCCGTGGCTCGCTCGATACGGAGCCGAAGGTCTTCCACCTCGACGCCCATTCGCCGGTTTCAATGGTCCTAGCCAATCAATTCGAGTTGCAGCCGAAGGACATTGTGTATGTCGACGGCAACGGTCTCGTTCGCTTCAATCGTGTACTGAGTTTGCTGCTGCCTGCGATCAATGCCGGGTTGACCACGGCTATCGTAACCAAGTGAGTTTAAGAAGGCACAAATTCTCAGGGCCGTCGCTGACTACAGTTATCAGGCGCCATGGATGTGTCAATAAGGACTCGAATAGATGTCGTTAGTCCCATCCGTTGGGTAAGGACTTTCTCTGTAAATGTTAGGCGGCAGCGAAGGGTCGTTTTGAGTAGGCGAGGGCGAGGTGCGGAACTTGTGAAGCTTTGCCTGACTGCTCAGTTTTATTTTGGGAATCTTTCCCGATCGTTGTCGAGTCTCCCTAGCAGTCTTTGCAGTTGAAGCCGCGTCAAAAGTGGACGTATCGGATTTCAGTGGAGCGTAACTCATCAGCGATAGAGGACTTGCGCCAGCGAGCTGACAAAAACTCACGCTGGATATGGCCAGAAGAGCTAGGAGTTTAATTCGCATTGGGGGCGGCATTTTTTTGAGGGAAGTTGCAAATCATGTTAGCTAAACTGAGCGTTCATGTAAAAGGGGAAGCGATGAATAGATTAGTCTCCGGACGAAATCATGAAGCGTTTCTGATCAATTGTCACGGTTCGAAAACAAAGATGCCCGCGCGAAGTTGTACGTCATCACCATGGAGGAACGGAGGAATCGAGATCCGCGCTGGGATCACAGCTGGTGACCTCCGATCTTGCTAATTTTTTGTCACCGCGGTGGCGCTCAGAAATTTCACGCGATGAATACGATTCTGGTTCTATGCACTGGCAATATTTGCCGAAGCCCAATGGCGGCAGCGTTGTTGGCGAAGGCTATGCCTCAGATCAGATTTTTTTCCGCCGGAACCGCCGCTGTGATCGGTGCGGCGGCGGATAAAACTGCTGTCGCTTTGCTGAGAGAAACGAAAGTTGACATCTCAAATCATCGAAGCCAACAGCTGTCCTCCTGGATGCTAACCGCCGCCGACCTGGTAATTGTTATGGACGAAGGCCAGCGAAATTTCGTTGAAACCTTGCATCCGGTCTGCAAGGGGAAGGTTTTTAGACTTTGTGAGTTCGCCAACGCGGACATTCCCGATCCCTACCGAAAGGGGGAAGCAGCATTTCGACATTCCCTTCAGATGATTCAAGAGGGAGTCGCGCATTGGGCCAAAAATCTGACGCGACTTACTAACAAAAAAAATTCTGCGAGTGAGCAATGAATTCAACAAGTTTGCCTGACCACATTTCGAGCAATGCGAGCGTGCCAGAGGAGTTGAAGCTAGGCGTGTACCTGGACGCACTCTACGATAATTGGCGCCTGATCACGTCGGTCGCATTTGCGGTCGTGCTCGTGGCAACCATGTATGCATTTTTGGAAACTCCGATTTATCGTGCAGACATTCTGATACAAGTCGAAGACAATCCAAATTCAACAAAAAACATCCTGGGAGATGTCGCGTCGATGTTCGACGTCAAAACTGAGGCATCTGCGGAGATTGAAATATTACGCTCCCGTATGGTAGTGACGCGCACCGTAGATAACCTGAAGACATACATACACGCTAATCCGGTCTATTTTCCGTTTTTTGGGCACTGGTTAGCCGAGCATTTAAAGGGAGTTTCCAAACCGGGAGTGTTTGGATACGGTGGATTTTGCTGGGGGGAGGAACGAGTCAGGGTGCCCGTGATGGAAGTTCCGTCAACTATGTACGATAAGGAATTCGTAGTTGTTGCGGACGCCCCTGGAGCTTACACGCTAAAGCAATCCAGCTTTGGCATCAATGTGACTGGTGAAATCGGGAAAAAATTGTCCGTCGCGACGGACGATGGTCGACTTGATCTGATTATTGACGAAATTCATGCAAATCCCGGTGCCAAATTCAAACTTGTTCGATTGTCCAGGCTAACGGCTATCGAAAATCTTCAGAGAGATTTACGAATTGAAGAGAAGGGAAAGCAATCGGGAATTTTGCAGGCAAGCCTGGATGGGAGCGATCGGCGGCTGACTACCTCAATTCTGAATGAAATCGCGTTGCAATATGTGCGCCAAAACGTTGATAGGAAAACTGAGGAGGCGGAAAAATCGATTGAATTTCTGGATAATCAATTACCAGAGCTGAAAAGCAAGCTCGAGATTTCGGAAAACAAATTCAATAATTTTCGTGCAAGCCACGGGACGGTTGAAATTAGCGAGGAAGCAACAGCGATATTGCAACGTTCCGTTGAGCAACAGAATAGTTTGGTTGCGTTGGAACAAAAGCGGGAAGAGCTCGCAAATCGATTTACCGTAGATCATCCGGCGATTACGGCGTTGGATGGTCAGATTGCGCAGATGCGTCAGCAACTCGCCGAGCTTGCGGAGAGTGCTCGTAAATTGCCACCATTGGAGCAACAAGTATTGCGGCTTCAACGAGATGTTCAGGTTAATACGGATTTGTATACAACTTTATTGAACACCTCTCAGCAATTGCGTTTAATCCGTGCTGGAAAGATCGGTAACGTCCGTCTCGTCGATTACGCCATGGTCCCTGAAGTACCGATCAAGCCAAAGCGTCCCTTGGTGATTGGCTTTTCGGTGGTGATTGGCCTGCTTGCCGGGATAACAGCGTCGTGGATAAAGCATGCATTGTTTGCACGGGTAACCGATCCGCACGATTTGGAATTTGCCACTGGTCTGCCAGTTTATGCAGTCGTCCCGCAAAGCCGGCTACAGGAGTCGTTATTTGAAAAAATGCACTCGCAAGCGAAAGGTCAATTTTTGCTCGCCAGTGCTGAGCCGAACGATGCTGCCATCGAAAGTCTGCGCAGCTTCCGAGCCGCCCTTCAATTTGCTCTATTAGATACCGAAAATAATATCGTCCTTGTCACGGGGCCGACGCCGGGGATTGGCAAGTCCTTTATTGCCGCCAATCTGTCAACCGTACTTGCCTCATCAAATTATCGTGTTTTATTAATCGATGCAGATTTGCGTAGAGGATATCTCCACCAGTACTTTGGAATAGGTCGATCCTTGGGGTTGTCGGAATTACTTTCTAACTCGTGCAGTTTTAAAGATGTGGTGCGGTGTGAGGTATTACCTAACTTGGACATGGTAACTACTGGCGGCATCGTACCGAATCCTTCGGAGTTGATGTTGCAAATTAGTTTGACGAGGCTGTTGGACAGCGTAAAGGATCGGTACGATTTCGTTCTTATTGATAGCCCACCAGTTTTGTCAGTGGCGGACACCGCGGTGCTTGCGAGGCACGCGGCAGTGGTTTTTATGGTGGCGCGCCAAGACGTTACGATGAAGGGAGAGTTCAACGAGTCTATTCGGAGACTTTCTCAAGTCGGGGTGGTAGTAAAAGGTATCGTATTTAACGGTCTCAAAGCGCGTCCCGGACGCTATGGATACGGATACAGACATTATCGGTATTCGAGCTACGCATACGACTCATATCAAGGCCCAAAGAATGATTAGCTGTAACCCCCAATCCACGCTCGACCCGACTGATTCGGCAGCGCCCGGATCTAATTATGTTGTCAATATCGTATGGAATCTCTTGGGGACGGGGTTGCCTCTGGGAGTGGCCTTTTTTGCGATCCCAAAATTAGTGGCGGGGTTTGGGAATGAGCGTTTTGGCCTCCTTACGCTGATATGGGCAATGATCGGCTATTTTAGTATCTTTGATCTTGGTCTGGGGCGGGCGCTGACGAAACTCGTGGCAGACCGGCTTAGTACGAGAAATACGGTAGATCTGCCTGACCTGCTTGTGACGGCGTTGCTCCTGATTGTGACGCTTGCGGTTATAGGAGGGGCAGGCGTTGCACTGGGAGCGCCGTGGGTGCTTACGTCATTACTAAAAATAAATATCGAGTTGCAAGGCGAAGGCAGGGGGGCTGCATTATTTTTGGCTCTAAGTTTGCCATTCGTCGTGATTTCCTCCGCGCTAATAAGTTTACTTGAAGCGTTTCAGCAATTCCGTGCGATAAATCAGATTAGATTTTTTCTTGGAATTGCGAACTTCGCATTGCCATGGATCATACTTAATTGGTCAAAAAACCTGGTGGTTGTAACGCTCGTGCTCGCCGCTGCAAGGTTAATTTCTACAGTTTTATATGCGAAGGCTTGTCATTCGTGTGGGGCGCTCGGAAATCGAAAAGGTGTATTTAAAAAGTCTTTGCTAAGGCCTCTGTTTGATTTTGGAGTTTGGATAGCAATTAGTAATTTTATTAGTCCGATTATGCAGCAGCTTGATAGATTTGTTATTGGGGCAGTGCTTTCAGTGGCGGTGGTCGCATTTTATACGGTGCCCGCTGAAATAATCGGCAGAATGGGCATTTTTCCAAACGCGTTCGTGAGCGTTCTGTTTCCGGTATTTGCTGCAGCTTGGGCGACAAATTCGCCAGTCCGTCCGAAACTTTTTTCGAATTCATGTAGGACGATGAATGTTGGATTGCTCTTACCAGTCGTGATTGTTGTCTTGTTTGCGCCAGAAGGGCTTTCGATCTGGTTGGGAAGTAACTTTGCGATTCGCGGCGCGTCATCTCTCCGCTGGCTCGTACTCGGATTTTATATTAACGGGGTTGCACGTGTACCGTTCGCTCTATTACAGAGCACAGGAAAACCTGAGATCGCCGCGAAACTTCACCTCGTTGAACTTCCTCTCTACGCTATTTCACTATGGTGGTGTTTGAAAAACTATGGCCTGGAGGGCGCTGCAATCGCGTCCCTCGGGCGGATGATATTTGACTTCATTGCGATGTTCGCCCTTGTCGGTTGGCAGATCCCGGAGGTGCGACGGAATTCGATCGAGCAGGCGGGATTCCTGGTTTTAACCGCCGCTGGCGTCGCGGCCGGCATCCTTTTGACGGGCCGGCTAGGGAAATTGATCGTTGTCATTGGCGTGATGTTCTTCGTGGCAACATTTTTTCAATGCTATCGATTAAAAAATCGGGTTCCTGAAGACTTGCAGCTGACTCCTCCTGAACAGATGCTCTCCTGATGCTGGCGAGGGGCATTTTCAGCTTCTGAGCGACGGACTGCTATTAGTAAGAAAACGGCCTCCTGGTGCCAAACTTATGAAAATTCTTTTTATAAATTCTCTCTATTCACCGCACATTGGTGGCGGAGCTGAAATCACCCTTCAATCCTTGGTTGAGGGGTTGAAGTTTCGGGGCCATCAGGTTTCCGTGTTGAGCACGGGGCCGAATAGAGGGCTAATCAAGGATGTCGTAAATGGAGTTTCGGTCTACCGGGCCGAGGTGAAGAATTTTTACTGGAATAACACAAGGGAATCCCGGTCCAGATGGATTCGAATGGGTTGGCACTGGCGTGATCGCTACAACGGGCAGATGAGAAAATATGTCAAAGATGTGATCGAGCGGGAACGCCCTGATCTGGTCTGCACGCATAATCTAACGAACTGGTCTATCTCTGTTTGGGATGAAATTACCGCGGCTGAGATTCCGATCGTACAAGTTCTTCACGATTTTTATTTAAAGTGCGTGCGAAGCAATCAGTTTGCGCGCGGCCAAAGTTGTGATGGCCATTGCTCCGAATGTGGTTGTATGCGGCGACGCCATGCTGCGGCTACGAATGCCGTTCGCGCGGTTGTGGGTGTCAGCGATTTTGTGTTGCGGGAATTCAAAAAGGATGGTTTTTTTGAAGAAGTGCCTAAATATGTAATCCATAACGCCAGGAGAATAGCCAATAGTCGTGCCGAGCGGCCATTGAAAGAAGGTGGGCCGGTCAGGTTTGGTTATATCGGAACGCTAGCCAGGCAGAAGGGCGTGGAATGGTTGTTAGAGCAGTTTTCGATATTGAATGGTAACGCTTCCTTAACGATCGCAGGCTCTGGAAAAGGTGACTACGCAGATAAGCTGAAAAATAAAGTGAGCGACCCACGCGTACGTTTTGTCGGATATATGGATTCAGCTACGTTTTTTTCCGAAATTGACGTATGTATTGTGCCATCTATCTGGTCAGAGCCATTAGGTATGGTCGCGATTGAAGCATGCGCGCATGGCATCCCTGTAATTGCAGCTAGCAGTGGTGGACTTCCTGAAATCATACGAGACGGTGAAAACGGACTTTTATGCACTTCAGCAATACCGGATTCCCTGAGTATGTCCATGAAGACGCTTTGCGACGACCATGCTCTGAGGGTGCATCTCGCGAAAAATGCGAGAGATTCTGTGTCTTCAATGATAGACATCGATCGGATGTTAGATTGCTACGAAAACCTGTTTCAACTCGACATTTTGAAAAATTCGGAACTGGGAACTATTTCGTCATGAATATTCTCTTTGTCGTGCCATTCTTGCCGCAAGAAAATGCGCCGCAAGCGGGACATCGCCTTGCGTATGAATACATAAAAAAGCTATGTGCAGAAGCAACCGTCGACGTTTTGATAATTTCGCGTACTGAAATTTCCACTGACGACATACGCCTTCCTCACGGTGTCGAGAATGTATACGTCAAAGTTGTTAAGCGGTTGAGCGCGCTGCATAACGCGTTGAAATTTGCCTTCAAGGTCGCGCCGCGGTTTTTTTCCCGTTATGAGAGATCGGTCGAAACATTTGTTTCGGACTTGGTAAGTAAGCGTGGCTACGAAGTTGTTCGACTGGAATTCTCGCAGACTTTTATTTACGCGGAGGAGTTGCGGTGTCGTTTTGGCTCAAACATTTCATTGCATTTTGGTGTTCATGACGTACAGATTCAACTGGTACTGCGGCGGACGGGCCCTGAGGGGAATTTTTTTGCAAAACAGACGTTTGATCTAGAGGGACGCTTGTTTTCGCTTGCAGACAAAATATTTGTTCTATCAAAAAAAGATAAGAATCTGATTTCTTCCATGTACGCGGGTGTTAAGTCTGTTGAAATTATGCCGATAATTTTGCCGCGCATTTTTTCAAGCATAAATCGAACGCAGGAAACGATAAAGGCAGGGAACATCCTCTTTTGGGGGGCAATGGGTCGAATAGAAAATGAAGAGGCGGCAATTGGTTTTATCGAGTCAACTTTCATGCCGCTGATTCGCAAGGGGGTCCCTCTTAAATTATTTATCGTCGGTTCGAGTCCAACTGTCCGCATGACTGGTTATCGAAGCGATTCAATCTGCGTGACTGGCTTTGTACAAGATCCGTCAGAGTATTTTCGGGCCGCGCAGATTGGTGTCGTGCCTTTGATATCGGGGGCCGGCGTAAAGCTAAAGACGTTGGAAATGCTGGCTGCAGGTCTCCCAGTGATTTCAACACCCGTCGGAGCAGAGGGCATCGAGTACGACGGTAATTTGTTGACGGTATGCGGGCTTGAGCGTTTTGGCGAAGTGATCGAATCACTACATTACGGACATGCCGCGTTCGTTCGGGATGGCTCGGCCTTTGGTGAGTAAATAAATGATCCCCACCTTGCTATACCTGGCCGCGGCTTTTTTATCCGTCAGCCGTGGCATTCTGGAATTCGGATTCGGGAAGGAGTTCGCTTATGTGTTGCAAGTAGGCGGCATTATTGGATTGCTCGGCTTGAATATTTCGCCGGTCGCATTACGTCAGCATTTTCGATCGTATGGTCGAACTGTATTGGCAGCCGGTGCCGCCCTAACTCTTTTGACGTGCGCTTCCATACTGGTTACGGTGGCGGAATGGGGAGAATTCGGGCCAAACTACCTGTTTTTGCTGTGTTTTACGGCGTTCCTTTATCTTTATACCGTATCTAATAAATACCGCGGATTTGTCAGATCCGATATCGCGCAGCGCGGGGTAATCGTCGCAGCCGTACTTTTGGGCGTTGTAGCGATTGCGCAGCAGACCGGTAATTTCGCGGTGGATCTACCTGGATCCACATTCGGGTTTGAAAATCTTCGTGTTCCTTCGTTAACCGGGAGCTACTTGCACTACCCGCTTTTTCTCTCCGTCGTTGGCTCGCTATGTATTTCGCAATATTTTCAGACAAGAAAAATTAATTTTCTAGCGTGTGGAATTGCCATTGCGGCATTGATTTTTGTGAGTCTATCAAGGAGCGGGCTGCTAATCATTTTGGCTACGGTATTTTTCATTTTATTTAAAGAAGGATTTCGTAAATATTTTTTGGGGTTCGTTCCGAAAATGGTTGCGGCGGCATTGCTTTGTTCGGTACTTGTGGCTGCTGCTGGTGAAAGTTTTGACAAACAAAACGTCTTTAGTGTTGGTTTGGAAAGACTGATGAATGCCGGCAGTATAAGTTCTGAGGGAAATGATGAGCGGTTAAGTGTTTGGAAGAGCGGCATGAATATGCTCGGCTTCGAGAATATTTTCACTGGGTCGTATTTCGGACTTGTCACGAATTCGGCATCTGAGTCAGCGAAGAACATGTTTGGCGTTGTGGAATCGAGTTTTTTGCAGCAGATTCTAAATATCGGTCTGGTAGGGGCGTTGATTTACTACGGAATGCTTGCATCCATTGTTAATCTGATCAGTGATTCAAATCGAGTAGTCAGATGCTGTGTCTGGTCTTGCCTGCTTCAGACGTTTTTCTATCAATCTATTGAGGTTATTCCATTTGTTTTCATTTTTATGACCCTGCCTGTTATATCCGGAGGTGCAAAGACTTGTCGATGAGATTGGATGGAGTGAGGATCGATTGATATATTGGTCGAAATTGAAAAATACGAAAAATACTCATATTTAGAAATTAAAAATCCCGGGGGTGGTATGGATGTTAATTGCGGTATGAGCGTGGTGATAGTCAACTTTGGCACCTGGAGGTTGACGCTAAATTGCGTGCGGTCGTTAATGGACCTATCGATTGCGGAAAGGCAGGACATTGTCGTTGTCGACAATGCCTCGCCAGACGATTCGTTCTTTCGGTTAAAGGCGGAACTCCCAGCGGGCGTCCGGGTAGTTCGAGCATCTGTAAACCGTGGTTTCGGAGCTGGTGTCAATATCGGCATGATCGCTTGCCTCCGGGAGTATGTGCTTGTACTGAATCCCGATACCTATTTCGTCGATCGTAGCGTGGAGAAAGCCCTTGCTTTACTGAGTGATCATCTGGATGTTGGATTGGTTGGGCTCGATCTGGTCTACCCAGACGGTGAACGGCAGTACTCAGGCAGGCGCTTTTATAGCCTCCTTGACATTGTAGGCAGGCGCTCGGCGCTCGGACGCCTTGCCAAATTTAAGCGAAGAAATGATGAGCATTTAATGCGCACAGCTTGGATTCCCGGGCTACCGTTCGAGGCCGAGTGGGTAATAGGCACTGGATTTATTGTCAAGCGGGAGCTATTTGAGAATCTTGGCGGGATGGACGAACGATATTTTCTATATATGGAGGATGTTGATCTTTGTGCAAGGGTATGGCAGGCAGGCTTTCGTGTGCTTTGTGTGCCGGGCGCCCGACTCACGCATGAACATCAGCGCCAGTCGTCGTCGGGAATCCTTAATTGGGCTGCAAGACGGCACATAACCAGTCTCTGGCATTTTCAAAAGAAATTCCGATTGCCGCTTACCAGACCACCGGGCGTCAATGGATTACTCCGTTAAATTGCGAAACAACTCGTGTCCTGGTGCAGTACATCGATTTGTCAGTCGCGACCGGATGGAGCACGTGCGCAGGAAGCAGGATGACCGCCTGGAAAATGGATTTCGCCCGTGCCCTGTCGGACAGCGCGAACACGTCCATCCGTACGACAACTTTTCCGCGTAGCCATGCGGTGAAAATCATGGATACGCTCAGGCCAACAGCATGTGGTCAGGTAGTTCGCAAACCCAGTGCCGGAGGACGGAAACAAAGCGTTGCCGCGTTTGGTTTGGTGAACCGGCGACAGAGCAAGAAGGAGATGCCTCTGCTTACAAGCACGCAACACGGCGGGCCGCGCGCACAATGATTATCACGGTAGGCCTATGCTTTAAACCAACGCCTTATTCCGGCAGGCGCCTCTCCGCCTCAAACCGGTCCAACTCCCTGAGCAGTCTCCCCACCGCAGAAACCTGCGAATCGGTCAGGTGGAAAACATCCAGAAACTGTTCAAGCCGTCTACGCCAATAGGCCGGCGATAGCACAGGCTCACCGCGGAACGCGCTCAGCGACGGCACCATCACACGCGCCACATGCGCAATGTCTTCATCCATTGTCATGCCCACAACCCCGCAGACCTCATTGTTTGGTTTTGGCCCCTGTTATACCGTGCGCCCGGCGGAAAACATATGCGCAGGGATAGCGCCCGCAAGCGGCGACGCGCGATGATAAAAACTCAAAATCCAACGGTCAAGGTTTCTAACCATCAATGGCGGGCCGAAACGTCAAATCACTGTCTCTCAAGTGTCCGCTTCCGCCTGCCCGCCCGCCATCAGCTCGACATCCGGATAAGTGATTCGCACTGGCGGCACGAACCACGCAAGGCACAACCCGGTCAGCGCAGCCGCGCCCGCCACCAGAATGCCGATATGGATCGACTGCACCAGCGCATCGCGCGCGGAATTCATCATCGCGTCGCCGGCATGGCCGGCACTCACCAGCCGATTGATCAACGCCGCCTGTTCGGCGCGGTCCACCAGCAGCTCCGGACTCGCGAACGACTTGAACCACTGCGTAGCCTGGTACGAATCCAGCGACCGATGCACGCCGCGCGTGTAGAGGTGGCCGAGCAATGCGCCCGTCATCACGGTGCCGAGCATGCCGCCGAACGTGCGGAGCGATTGCAGCAGTGCGGTGGCGGCGCCGAGGTGGTCCCGCGCGACGATCTGCTGCGAACAGATCGTCAAACTGGTCGCCACCAGTCCGAGCCCGAGTCCGCTCAGGCCCATGCACGACATCCATACCAGATGCGGCTCTGTGCCCCGAAGTGCGACCACGCTCAGACACGCAAGCGCGGACAGCGCAAAACCCGCATACATGATCGCGTTCGCGCGGCGGATTCGTGTGACGATACGATTGTTCACCACGCTTCCCACGGTGGTGCCGAGCAGCAGCGGCGTGATCAGCATGCCCGAGTCGTGCGCGGACATCGCGTAGCCGCCCTGAAACAGCAACGGCACGTAAAACACCAGCGAAAACAGCGCAAAACCACCGAGCACGGACATCGCGAAGAGCGGGGAGAGCTTGCGATCCATCAGCATGTCCACCGGAATGATCGGGTAGCCAATGCGTCGCTCCCACAACCAGAGTATCAGCGCGCAGATTCCCGTCACGGTGCCCAGCACGACCGTCATCGTGGTGAAGCCTTGCCTCGGAAACAACTCGATCAGCAATTGCAGCGAGCCGAACGTGACAGCGACGACGAACGCGCCGAGCCAGTCGAGCCGCACGCGGCCGCTATGCCGCAAATGCCGCAGCGGCGGCAGGTAGCGCTGCACGAACAGCAGCGAGACCAGTCCGACCGGCACGTTGACGAAGAACACCAGCCGCCAGCCGGCATATTGCGTCAACAATCCGCCGAGCGTCGGGCCGACCATGTTGGCGATGCCGAACGCGGAGGTGACGAACACGAGCCAGCGCAGCCGCAGCTTCGGATTGGGGAACAGATCGGCGACGGTGGCGAACACGGTGCCGATCAGAATGCCGCCGCCGATGCCTTGCACACCACGCGCGATCACAAGGAGCAGCATGCTCGTGGCGAGGCCGCACAGCACCGACGCGCAGGTGAACAACACGATGGCTGCGACCAGAAACGGCTTGCGGCCGAACAGGTCGCCGAGCCGCCCGAAGATCGGAATGGTGATCACCGACGCGAGCATGTACGACGTCGCGACCCACGCGTACAGATCGAAGCCCTTCAGATCGGCGACGATGCGCGGTAACGCGGTGCCGACGATGGTCTGGTCGAGCGCTACCAGCATCGCGACGAAGGCAATGCCGAGCATTGCCAGCAACGATTCGCGAAACGGCAGGAGTTGTCCTTTGGGACGCGACGCGGCTTGACCGGGAGTCATGGTGTGCCCCGCGGAAAGTAAACGCGGGCGCAGCGGGCTTACTTGCGTGCCGCCTGGTGCGCGGCCAGCGCAGCACCCAGCTCTTCATCAGTCATGGCCGGCGAGACGGATAGCGACAACAGGTCGCCCCATTCGAGCGCCATCGCCGAAAGCCCACGCGTATCGTCCGCTTCGACGATCGCGACGCCGTGCAAGCCGCCGGCCGCGTGCCAGCGTCCGAGCAATGTGACGCCCTCCGGTGCCTTGCCGCCGGTTTTCATGAAGCGTTCGATCACGGATTGTTCGGCGGACGGCTGTCCGTTCCACTGCACGATGAATTTCATTGCGGATCTCCAATTTGAATTGGCGATGCCGGCTCGTGGCGGGCCGCCATCGTTGCGAGCGTCGTGTGGCGCACATGTATGACGTGTGTCGCGACACTTCTACGCCAGCATGCGGCTCGAACACGCGCTGCTCGCGAGCGGCATAAGACCGCGTGGCGTCTTAACCATCATAGTTGACGGTGCAGCGCCTATAGTCGCCGCACACGGACATTCAATAGGCCTATTGAACAATGCGCCCTCCGCGGCCAAAGCGTGGGAAGCGCATTGTTTCCCGCCTCGTTTCCCGCTTCGTTTCCAATTACGGGCACCTCGCGCGTCCTACAGGAAGGACGACGGATTTCCTGGCGGTACTCCCGAGCCTGCCGGTGCGTAACCGGAAGCACAAGCGCGAGGGGAACATACGCAAAACGGCACGCGCATCGAGCGCGTGCCGTTACTGCGAAAGTCCCAACCGGAGTCTAGCCGCGCGACAACTTGCGCGGCGCCGCCGTGTCGGCGATTGCCTGGTGGGCTGCGGGAAAACCCGGTGGATATTCGACGACGCGCGGCGAACCCGGCGCCGGCTGCGCAGCAAAACTCGAGCGTGCCCCGATCCGCGCTCCGCCGACAATCGCAGCCATGGCCTGGCGGTCAAGTTCGACACTGTCAGTGAGGTCTTTGATGACGAGCTTTGCCATGACGGCTCCAGAAAAATAGCCGAGTCGGCAGCCGGTCCACTTCAATGGTGTGATGTTTCGGCTGCCGCTCGGTTTGCGTCGGGTTTGAGTCGTTATCGTGTGCGGAGGTCTCCTCGCACTATCAGTATAGGAAATCTGCTTGCGGCCCGCCTGCTGAGAACGAGAGTGATCGGCACAAGCGGGCACGCTGCCGCCGCTCACACTGCCGACATCGCGTGGCGGTCGAGCTCGCGGGTGCGGGACAGATCGCGAATCATGAGGGATGACATGGTGATTCTTCAAAGGTGCGCGGAAGACTGGCGTGATCGGAGCGAAGCGCGCAGACTTGCCGGCCTGGGCGCGACGCTCCGTCATGCTTTACACCTCGATGTCGTCGTTCGACGTGACGCAGGGATTGATCGTCGAAGTGATACCCATTGCGAACGCCACATTGGGTTCGAGCAAGCTGTTTGCCCGAGTGTCGCTAACGCATGGGCTGTGCCAGGTTCGTTTCTGTGTCGCGACATCGGTACGGCGCTCCCGCAGCGGGGCAATCCTGGTTTGCGAAAGCATGGGTCCGGCGCTAGTATCGAAGCGGCACATGTAACTGGTTACGACAGGTTCTTTATCAGTCCGACTGGCTTCGCTCGTATGCGATCCGGTCCAACGGCAGCGGCGGCGCTTCGCAAAAATGGCTAGCCTTGCGCATGTGATTCGCGACTTTCAGAGCGGCGAGCTGTCACGCGACGAGTTCGTCGCCCAGCTCGACAGCACGTTGACGACCGAAGGGCTCGGTCAGGCGCAGCTGCTGGAGATGCTCGGCGCGGCACATCGCCAGACCCCGCTGCCCGACGATCTGTACGCGGAAGTGCGGCGGCGGATCGAACAGTTGCGCGTCTCGAATGTGGCGGCCGGCGGCGAGGAAACCGGCGTGCAGACGAGGGTCGAGATTCCATCGGTGCCGTCCGCGAGTTCCGCAAGCGCCTCGAACCCGTCGAGCGCCTCAAGCTCCGCAGGCGCGGCAGGCGGGATAAACCCCCCGGGGCACGATCAGGTCAAAGGCACCGGCGACACGCTGAACAACCGCTTCGTTCTCGAGGAATGTCTGGGCGTCGGCGGGATGGGCACGGTGTACAAGGCGCTCGATCTGCGCAAGCTCGAAGCTTCGGATCGCAAACCGTATCTTGCGATCAAGGTGCTCAACCTCCAGTTCCGCGGCAACCCGAATTCGCTCGTCGCATTGCAACGCGAGGCGCGCAAGGCGCAGGTGCTCGCGCATCGCAACATCATCACGGTGTACGACTTCGACCGCGATGGGCCGATCGTCTACCTGACGATGGAGTACCTGACCGGCAAGCCGTTGAGTCAGCTGTTGCGCACGCCCGGCTACAAAGGCATGCCGGTGCGCGCCGCGCTGCCGATCGTGCGCGGCATGTGCAGCGCGCTCGCCTACGCGCACGAACGGGGCTTCGTGCATTGCGACTTCAAACCCGCCAACGTATTCCTGACGACCAGCGCCGAAGTGAAGGTGATCGACTTCGGCATTGCGCGCGTCTTCCAGCGGCCGGAGGAGGAGAGCGACGCAACGGTGTTCGATCCCGGCAGCCTCGGCGCGTTGACGCCCGCGTACGCAAGTCCGGAAATGCTGGAGCATCTTGTACCGGACCCGCGCGACGACATCTATGCGCTCGGCTGCATCACCTACGAGTTGTTGACCGGCCATCACCCCTTCGATCGATTGTCGGCGACCCAGGCGCGCAGCGCGGATTTCAAGCCGCAGCGGCCCGCCAACCTCGACGCGAAACAGTGGCGCGCGTTGCGCGCGGCGCTTTCGTTCGATCGCAATACACGTATGCCGAGCGTAGTGCGCTTCATCGCGGAGTTCGACAACGAAGCGCGCGCGGAAAAGTCGGGGACGTTGGTGAAGGTGGCGTTCGCGGGTTTGGCTGTGTTGGGCACGGTGGTGGTCGGTGTGTTCGCGTTCCGGTCGGCGCCGGATCGCCAGAGCGGAACACAGCCGGTGACGACAGCTTCACAGGAGGGAGCGGTGCAGGCAGGTTCGGCGCCGCCGTCCGCGGCGACGGTGGCGAGCACGCCTATCTCGCCTGTATCGCCGCCCACTGCCGGGCCGCCCGCCGCGCAACCTCCGCCACCCGTGCCCAAGCCGGCGCTGACGATGGCCGCCGTGGCGCCGGTGCTGGCGCAGGTTTCATGTTCCGCGCTGGCCGGTTCGGCACACGACCATTCGTTGACGGTTCGCGGCTACGTCTCGCAACGCTACGGCGCGGCGCGTCTGAAAGACACGCTGGCCGCGCTGCCGGGCGTGGATACGCTCGCGCTCGAAGTCGAGCCGCTCGCCGACGACAAATGCGACGCGATCAAAGCGCTCGCGCCGTACTGGGTTCGCAACTGGCAGGGCGGCCACGTCGCGGGGCTGCATGTGCGCCCGCCTGGCGGGCAGTTGAGCGAAGGCGATCCGCTCGTGGTCGACGTGACGACCCCCGCTTACGACTCGTACGTGAACCTCGACTACTACCAGCTCGACGGCAGCGTTGTGCACATGGTGCCGAGCCCGCGCGCGAAGGACAATCAGGCGCCGCCGCGCTACGCCGCCACGATCGGCAGCGCGGGCGACTGGATCATTTCGAAGCCGTTCGGCACGGAAATGGTGGTGTTGCTGATTACGCCGGTACCGCTATTCGACAAGCCGAGACCGGAGAGCGAAGCACACGCCGACTATCTGCGTGCGCTCGACACGCGTCTCGCGCAAATCGGCGGCAAGTACGGTCAGGATCATATCGTCGCCGATTTCGCCCAGATCACGACGAAGCCGCGTACGCCCTGATGCGTGGGCGACATCGTCCGCGGCACCCGGATCACTTGAGTTCCTTGACCACCCTGAAGCCGTCCTGCGACTGGCGCACGCCCGCGCTGTACTTGAAGCGCGTCGCGCTGAGCATGTAGTTCGAGCCTTCGCGCCACGAGCCGCCGCGAATCACGCGCATGTCGCAGCCTGGCGTATCCCACGCGCGACCGTCGGTGGGCGCGCCCTGGTAGGAGTTGTGCCAGCAATCGCCGACCCACTCCCAGACTCCGCCGTTCATGTCGTACAGGCCGAGCGGATTCGGCGCGAACGAACCCACGCTCTCAGGACCTTCCTTGTGCCACGGCTCGCCGCAATCCTTGCAATTGGCGTTGCCCTTGCGCATCTGGTCGCCCCACCAGTATTGCGTGGTGGTGCCGCCGCGGTCCGCGTATTCCCATTCCGCCTCGGTGGGCAAACGATACGTTTTGCCGGTCACCTTGCTGAGCCATCTCACGTACTGCTGCGCGTCGTCCCAACTGAGGTCGCGGGCCGGTGCGCTTTTGTTGGCATTGGTTTCGGGCGTCAGCTTTTGACAGGCGTTGGCGTCGGCGCACGCGTTCCATTGCTCGACCGTCACCTCGTATTTACCGATCGCGAATGGCGCGCCGATGGTCACGTGATGGACGGGTCTCTCGGAAGGGTCGTCGGTGCTGCTGCCCATCGAGAACGAGCCCGCCGGTACCGCGATCATGACGGGGCAGGTCGCGCAATCCCGGGTCTCGTTGGCGTTCGACGGGTGTGCCGAGGGTCTTTGCGCGGCGGCCGGCGCGGCCGAAGGCGTGGCTGACGGTACGGTTGGAGGCGTGGCAGCAGGCGCCGTTGGTGTCGGCGGGACCGCCGCGCGCGGATGTTCCTGCGGCGCTGCACTGGCAGGCGCGGCCGGCCGCGCGGCTGGTGGTGCAGGCGCGGGCGCGCTCGACGGCGCGGCGGCGCGCAGCCGGTCGATACGCGCATGGGCGAGCGCGGCAAAGCGGCCGTTCGGATAGGCCTTCAGATAGGCCTCGTAGTCGCTCGGATAGTTGCTGTCCTTGATCGAATTCCAGAAGGTGATTTCGTATTGCTCGCTGCTGTCCTTCGGCAGGATGCCGCGGCTCTTCAGCACGACAACCGGCTCAACGAGCGTGGCGGCTGCGAACTGCGCAGCCGCAACACTGGAAACAGGCACATTCAGGTGAAAAGCCCTGGCAAGCGACGAGGTCATCCATGGCGTTTGCTTACCGCCGGTGTTCTCGCGAACCTTTACGGCGACCTGCTGAAACAGCTCATGAAGGTCTTGCGACGGCGCGTCGGCAAGGGCACGCAACAGCGCGCCCGTATAGACACCATGACGCGCGCCGTCCGCCGCGAAGCCACCCGGCGCTGTTGCGTAAGCGATTAGCGTATTGCCGGGAAGCGCAGGCGTAGCGATTTTTGCGGGAGCCGAGAACGGATTGCTCAGGCACGTATCGAGGATCACGAGATTGAGCGGATCGGCACGCGGCGCACGCATCGCTTGCAACACGCTGCGCAAGTCGACGCCTTCGCCAATCAGTCGCGCCGGTGAGCGTGTGTCGATGCCGGCGGGAATCAGCAGCGTCTCGTCGCCGACTTGCATGCCATGTCCCGCGAAATAGAAGAGCCCGACGCCGCCCGCATGCAGACGTTGGCGGAATTCGGCGATGGCTTGCTGCATCTGCTGCGGTGTCGCGTCGATACGCATGATGACGTCGAAGCCGTAAGCGCGCAGCTGGTCGCGCATGGCCAGCGCATCGCGCGGCGCGTTCTCGCCAACCTGATCGGGGTAGCGGCCATCCGCGCCGTTGCCGATCACGAGCGCGACACGACGGGGATCGACGTGGTCCGTCGGTTCGGCGGTCACAACTGCAACGCCGGGGTCTACGCCGCCGCCGCGCTGCGCTGCGGCATAGGCATGACCCCAATGCGCCTGAATTGCCCCGGCCATGCACACCAGCAGGAATATTCGCCACATATTCAAATCCTGTTTGTTCCGGACAGAACATAGCTATTCGACGGCCGCGACGCCCGCGGCGGCCGTTGGAGTGCATAGGGCGGAACATCGACGCCGCTATCGATCATCCGTAGACAATCTATGAACAACGATAGCACGCAGTTCGCACGTCACAACCGTCAGCTTGTGGTCAACGTGTTATACGGTTAACGAATGTGGCGTTTCTTTTTGGCAAGTTACGTCCTAAGCTAAATCACCAAGTAACAACGCAGCACGGCCTTTGCATGCCGCGGCCGTCCGACCACGCGTGCGTCCGCAAAAGACAGCCGGAGCGCGCGGCCCTCGCCTCGAGCAACGAGACGCCCGGGCCACTCTTCGGGAGAGTGCGCAATGCGAATAACAGTCACGTTCGGCGTGCTCAACCCGCGGCATCGGGTGTTCGCGCGATCCGCCGCTCTTGGTACGGTTTTTTTCGCCGCGCTTGTCACCCTGCTCGGCATCGCGCCGCTCTCAGAATCCGCGCTCGCCGCGCAAACAGCTTCTCCGCCGGGCGCCGAGGAATACATCATCTGGCCGCCGGACGGCGCCGTGATTCACGGCGGCAAGCTGTGGGTACGCATGGGGCTGCGCAACATGGGCGTGTGTCCGAAGGGCATCGTTTTTCCCAATAGCGGCCATCACCACTTGCTGATCGACACCGATCTGCCGGCGCTCGACCAGGAAATTCCATCGGATCGGAATCACCTGCACTTCGGCGCCGGCGAAACGGACGCGCGCATCGAGTTGCCGCCGGGCAAGCACACGTTGCAACTCCTTCTCGGCGACCACAACCATGTGCCGCATGTGCCGCCCGTGTATTCGAAGAAGATCACCATCAACGTGCAATAAGACTCGCGCGACCTGGTTGTTCAAAATGGGTCCGTCTGGACGGAGAGCCTTTCATGTACAGGAACATCGCGATCGCGGCGCTTGTGACACTGGCTGTGCTGGCCTCGCCGGGCCTCGCTCTGGGCGGCCCGACGCCTTCGCCGGCCGGCGCTCATGTCTATATCGGGTATCCGAACGACGGCCAGGTGGTGCCCGCCAACAAGCCGTTTCGCGTGTGGTTCGGCTTGCGCTACATGGGCGTGGCGCCCAAGGGCGTCAAGTTTCCGAAGACCGGGCACCATCACCTGCTGATCGATACCGATCTGCCGCCGATGGACCAGGAAATTCCCTCGGACCGCAACCATCTGCATTTCGGCGCGGGCGAGACGGAAACGACGATTCAACTGCCGCCCGGCAAGCACACGTTGCAGTTGCTGATGGGCGACGACATGCACATTCCGCACGACCCCCCGGTCTATTCGAAGAAGATCACGGTTATTGCGCGCTGAGGTTGTGACGCGGCGCGCCGCGTCACCGCGCGCCGTGCACCGTGCGATTCACAGTGTCTCGGTTCGGCCAACACCACAGCGTGCGTTGTTGGTTGCGATCCACCATCTCCTCTTTGCCGTTTTGTCGCCATCCCGATCCGGTTAGCGGGACTGCCTCCCGCCTGGCCTTTATCTCCCGCCTTTCTGCGACTTTCTTAGGATCGGAAAACATACCTGGCACAGCGCATGCGTGAGTGACGCTCGAGCAAACAAATTGCTTGAACTCAGCCGCGAGACTGCGCTGTTTTTCTTCCAGGAGAATTACCATGAACACGCTGATGATCAGAGACCTGTCCATTACCGAACAACTCGACGGCAAGGCCATGCGCGCCGTGCGCGGCGGCTTTGGCTACGACTACCCGTTTCCGTCGTATTTCAGCTTCGCGCCGGTGTATGCACCGAATAACAGCAAGCGGGTCGAGGCCACGCAACTGATCAGCACGACGCTGAACATTCAGAATGCGAATGGCAACAACGCCGCGTTCAATGCCGGCATCGATTCCAACATCAATCCGCATGTGAGCGCGAGCAATAACATCTACGTCGGCTGAACGGCGCAGGCCGCCGCGGAGGCTCACCGGCCTCCGCGGGCCGCGCAACAGCGGCTCGTCAAAAAGAATTCGCATTCAATCGTTCTTTTCACACGACCCCCGCGTCACCGTACGATCTCCGCGCCGACTTTCCTGCACCGCTTCGATGGTGAAGCCGGGCAGGACCTGCTTTACTTGAAGAGCGCGTTCTGCTCGTGCAGCGCAGCCGGCGTCATCGGAGAATATCGTGTCAGCGTTGCTTGATTCATCGGTCCGTCAGCGCTTCTTCAATCGCTTCTTCAATGTTCCGGTGCAGCGCCGCCCGGCACTTCAACGGGCCAATACGGGCCGCCTGGCCGCGGCGGCGCGCGCAGCCGGCGCCGCGATCGGAGCCGCGCTGCTGCTGGCCGCATGTGTCGATGTCAGCATGCCCGATTACAAGCGGCCCGATACGCCGGCCAAGGCATCGTGGTCGGATCAGAAGGGCGCGCCGGTGTCGGCTGCTGCGACCATCGAACCCGACTGGTGGAAAGGCTTCCACGATCCGTATCTGGACACGCTGATCGCGAAAGCGATCGCGGGCAACTTCGACATCAAGGTGCTGGCCGCACGTATCGACGTCGCCGCCACGCAGATCGGCGAGGCAAAAGCCGGCGCATTGCCGACCATGGATCTCGGCGCGGGCGCCGATTTCCAGAAAACCACCGGTCAGACTTTCTCCAAGCAGTACAACGTCGCGACCCAGGTGAACTGGGACATCGACATCTGGGGCAAGGTGGAGAAGGGCGTGCAGGCGCAAAAAGCCGAGTTCCATGCCAGCGAGGCGGACTGGCGCGCCGGCTATCTGGAGTTGGTCTCGAACGTATCGAGCACCTATTTCCAGATCCTGCAATTCGACGACCAGATCGAGCAGCAGGAGAAAACGCTCGTCACGAACAGGCAGATTCTCACGATTTACGACGGCCAGAGCCGCAGCGGTCTCGTGCCTCATACCCAGGTGTTGCGCCAGCAAGCCGAGATCAACCGCCTGACGAACCAGTTGCTCGAACTGCGCCGCTCGCGCGATCTCGCGAACAACGCGCTCAGCACGCTGGTCGGTGTGCCGGCGGGCGAATTCCAGCTGCCCAAAGGGCATTTGCAGCAACGCGTGCAACTGCCGTCCGTGCCGGACGGCTTGCCGGCGCAACTGCTCGCGCGTCGTCCCGACGTGGTGGCCGCCGAATTCAGAGTGCTGGAAGCCTACGACCTCGTCGGCCAGGCCAAGCTCGCGCAACTGCCTACCATCAGCCTGACCGGCCACGGCGGCACCGCCAGCTTCGCCCTGACCGACCTGCTGAAATCGTTCACGTTCGGTTTCATGCCGAGCATCAACATTCCGCTGCTCGATCCAGGCGTGCGAGCGCATGTGAAGGTCACGCAAGCGCAATCGACGGTGGCCGAGCAGCAGTACCGCGTCGCCGTGATGGGCGCGTTCGAGGAAGTGGAAAACGCGCTGGTCAATCTGAACTCGCACAAGGCGCAGCGCGTGGAATTGCAGCAGGAGGTGACGCGTCTGCAAATCGTCGCCGATCAGATCCAGGCGCAATTGCGTCTTGGCGTCGTGTCGCAGCTGGAAGTCTTCGAAACCGAACGGACACTGCTGGAAGCACAGCAGCAACTGCTTGCCAACCATCAGTTGATTCTGTCCGACACCGTGCTGCTCTATAAAGCGCTGGGCGGCGGTTGGCCGAGCGTCGACGTGCAGGCGCAAGTGAAGGATAAATGAAGGATAAGTAAAGGGCAGATAAGGGCGGATAAGCGCAGATAGGGGCTCAAGTAAATGAACGCTGAGCTAATCGGTGGATCAACCGCGCTGCATGCGGCGCGTGGAATTCAGGCTGCACGCCGTGCGTTTATCGCTTCTGCAACCGATGATCTGAAAATTGACACTCGCCATGCGTGACTTAAAATCGTTAAAGGGCCGGCCTCCATGCGGCTCATTCGCACAAGATCTATCCGCCGTCGTCCTTTTCCGCCGTTTTCATCGCGTTTTCTCCGCAGCGGGTAAACGATTAGTGATCCAGACAAAATGAACGCCGGCGAAGCTCCGATTGCTGAGGTGCGCACGACACTCGACGCGCTGTTCGACGTGGTGCTGTCGCCGGTTGCATCCGCGCAGCGTCCCGCGCTCGACGCGATCCGGATCGTCGACAACCTGTTCGCCATCGGGCGCAGCGAGGCGCCGTTTACGGACTATCCGGCCGAGCGGATCACACGCCTGTCGCGCCGGCACGCGCGGATTTTCACGGAGCACGGCGCTGTCTATGTCGCCGACCTGGGCAGCAAGAACGGTACGACGGTGAACGGCATCGCGGTGCGAACGACGCCTGCCCGCGTGCGTGCCGGCGACGAAGTGTGCTTCGGCGGCGAGCTTTGCTATCGCGTCGGCATCGAGCCGCGCGCGCGGATCGTGGCCACCGCCAGTGCCGCGCCGGCGCCTGGCCTGCTGCTGGTGCCGCAGCGTGACGACCTCGGCCTTCAGCCGATCGACGTGAAAGCGTTTCCGTTCCTCGTCAGCAAAGCGGACGAGATCTTCTCGCGCTACAAAAAGCGCTACCCGCATCAGGTCAACTACATCTCGCGGCGTCACGCGCACATCTTTCTGAAGGGCGGCGAGCTGTACGTCGAGGACCTCGGCAGCACCAACGGCACATTCGTCGGCGGAAAGCGGCTCGACGAGTCGGCGCAACCCCTTGCCGACGGCGACGTCGTTGCATTTGGCGGCGACCACTTCGTCTACAGGGTAACGCTGCAACAGCCCCCTGAAGTCGAGCCGACCGTGACCCAGCTATCTCTGACTCCCGCCATCGACGAAGCTGCCGATACCGACAAGACCACGTTCGTTGCCGCCGCACATTCATTCCTCGATATCTTTTGCGTCGACCCGGGACTACAACGCGAAGACGAAGTCAACGAGGCGGCCCAGGCCGCGCCGGCGCATGCGAAGCGCGACGCGACCGGCGGCGGGGCGAACGGCGCCCATGGAACCAGCGGCACGCACGGCGCACACGGTAGGAACGGGACGGGCGGTACGGGCGGCGCCGCGAAGGGCAGGCCGCAGCGTTGGCGTCTGGTGGCGGCCGAACTCAGCGAGGCCTTCGCGGGCGGCGAGCGCACGGTGGTGCGGCGCGCGGCGTGGTGGGGCGGCGCGGGTGCCGCCGTACTGATAGCCCTGGCGCTGACGCTTTACATGCGCGGCTCATCGGAGCGCGAATTGAAAAACCTGTTGGCAAGCGGCGAATACTCCAGTGCGGTCGCGGCGGCGAACAGCTATCTGACGCACCATCCCGCCGATTCGCAGATCAAGGCGCTCGCGAGCGAAGCGCTGCTGAAGGCGAAGGTCCCCGGCTGGCTGAATGCGTTGCAAACGGCGCAGTTCGACCAGGCGGATACGCGGCTCGCGGAGATGAAATCGTTGAGCACGAACAATGCGGACGCCGCTGCGCTGGTCGGCGAATTGCAATGGGTCGGCGATCTGGAGCGTTTCGTGGTCGGGCGGGGCGGCGTGGACGCGCCAATCAGGATGTACGCGGACGAGTCCGTCATCCGCAGCTTGCTGCAGCGCTGGGACGACGACGCAAAAAATCACCAGCGCGCGCTCGACCGCATTGCGTCATACGTGCCCATGTTTTCGGAGCCGTACGCGCAGGCGCTGAGCCATCTGCGCAAACTGGAGAGCGACGATTCGGTGTACCTCGCCGCGATCGACCGGCTCAACGCGACGATCCGCACCGAACTGGCGCGCGACAAACCCGACGCTTTGCCGCCGGCGTTCGACGACTACGCGCAGCGATATCCGCGTCTTGCCGGCCTTGACCGGCTGCGCGACGATTTGCGCCAATACGCGAATGTGCTGAACGCCGCGCTCGGCCGCCAGCTGACGCCGCTGCTGGCTTTGCTGAAGACGGTGCATTTCAGCACGCCGCCGTTCCAGGCGCAGTTTCAGCAACTGGCCGCGAGCCGTTTGCCTTCGGCGGACGTGATCCAGCGGCATGACGCCGTGAGCGCGGCGTGGCTGCGCGGCGACGGCCCACAGGCGCTGGCCGGTTTGCAGGCGATGCCCGCCGGTCCGTGGTCCGACGTGCTCGCGGCGGAGCAGGCGCACAAGAAAGCGCTGCTCGACCAGTTCGCCGACTTGCAGAAAACCCGTGGCGGCAAGGGCTACGACGAACGCCTGCTGTCGTTCTACGCCAGCCTCGATGCGAGCGCGGACGCGTGGTTCGTGGAGGCGATCAGGAAGGACGTCGCGGCGCTGCACGACAAGGCGCTGGCCCGCGCGCAGGATTTGCTGCAGCGCGCGCAGAGCCTCTGGAAGCAATACCGCGCGAATGGGTCGATCGGCGGCACGCAACGGCTCGAGGCGGGCATCTCGGCCGGCTTTCGCAGCGAAGCGCGTTTGCTGTCGGATGCGCAGGCCGCCGCGCAACAGGGCATGCGCATCTATACGCAGTTGAAGGCGGATCATCCCGCCGACTTCGACCGGCTGCTCGCGGATATCGAAGCCGAAGCGGATTTGCAACGCCGCTCGCTGACCGAGCTGCGCATGGTGCTGGACCCCGGGCTGCTGAAGGCGAAGCTGGCGTTGATCGGAGGCGAAGAGAGTGAAGCGCGACAGTCACCCTAGACCGTTGTCGGAGGCGCTGGAGGATCACAGCGCCGAAGGCATCGCGATCCTGACCGCCGAACCGGTGCGGCTCGCCCGTGCGCTGATCTGGGCGATGGTCGCGCTAGTGGTGGCCGGCCTGCTGTGGTCGTTCGTCGGCCGCGCGGACGTGATCGTCAGCGCGCAAGGGACCTTGTCGCCGGAATCGGAAGTGCGCCGCATTTATGCGCCGATCGACGGCGAGCTTGCCGATCTGTATATCGCCGAAGGGCAGCCGGTGCAGAAGGGCGATGTGCTGGCGCGGCTCAACGCACGCGGTGCGATCGAAGCGGCCAGCAACGCGCTGCAAGCGCAGCTCAAACTCGAAGACGCCGAGCGCGACTGGAAGCAGTTCCCCGAAAAGAAAGCGCTGATGGAGCGCAAGGCCGCCGCCCTCAAGGCGCAGATGGAAGTGGAAGCGCGCCTGCACGAAAACCGCGTCTCCGAAGGCACCACCAAGCTCGCCGAAGGGCAGAAAGCCGAACTCGACGAAGCGCGCAGCGTGCTCGACAACGCCCGCCGCACACGCGAAGCGGCGCGCCAGGAACTGGACCGGTACTCGCGTCTGTTCGCGCAGCCGGGCGGCGGCGGCATCGCCGAACTTCAGGTCGAGCAGAAGCGCACCGCGGCGATGGAGGCGGACAACGCCTACCGTGTCGCGCAATCGAAACTCGCGGAACTCGATTTCCGCTTGAGCCACGAATATGCGCAGGCCCACGCGCAACTCGAAACCAGCGGCCAGCAGGCCACCGACCTGCAGCTCCAGTACGACTCGGCGGTACGCGATATCACCGACGCGGAAGACAAGGCGCGCCTGCAACTGCAAAGCGCGCGGCTGGTAGCCGACGCCGCGGCGCGAATCCGCTTCGAGAACATCGACAAAGACAATTTCCTGCTGATCCTCGCGCCGGTCTCCGGCGTCATCACCGACGTGACCTCGACCCAACCGGGCGACAAGATCCAGGCGAACGCGCCGCTCGGCGGCATCGCACCGAAAGATGCCCGGCCCGTGCTGAAGATCGAAATCGCCGAACACGACCGCGCGTTTCTGCACGAGGGTCTGCCCGTGAAGCTGAAATTCAGCGCGTTCCCGTATCAGCGTTACGGGCTGATCAGCGGCACGCTTGCCTACATCTCGCCGGCCACCAAGCCGTCGTCGCAGGACAAACAACCCGTGTACGAAGGCCGCGTCACGCTCGACAAGAACTACTACCAGATCGCCGACACTCGCTACCCGCTGCGCTACGGCATGACGGCGAACGCGGAGATCGTGGTACGCGAGCGGCGCCTGATCGACCTCGGTCTGGATCCGTTCAGACAGATTGCGGGCTGATGGCGCAGATCACACGTCAATTAAAAGGAGCGCATGACATGACCGCGATAGTGCGAATCGATAACGAAGTCGTGGACGTTGGCGAGTTCATTCGTCTTCTGAAATTGACCGGCCAGTTCGAAAGCCTGATCGAGCAGATCGTGCGCGACAAGCTCACCGTGCATGCAGCGCAGAAGCAGGGTGTCGTCGTGACGGCCGAAGAAATCCAGCAGCGCGCCGATCAGTTCCGCCGTGTGCGCGGTCTGCACCGCGCGACGGATATGAATCAGTACCTCGATGTGCTCAACGTGAGTCTCGACGAATTCGAGGCGTTCATCACCGACGGGCTGTATCAGGAAAAGATGCTCGACATCGTCGGCAACGAGGCGGCGATCAAGGACTACTTCGCGCTGAATTCGCCGAAATTCGATGCGATCGAGGTGAGCCATATCGTGCTCGACAGCGAAGGCAAGGCGAAGGAAATGATTTCCTATCTGCGCGACGATCCGGACAGTTTCGCCGACATGGCGCGCGAGCATTCGATTGCGGATACGCGCGAAGCCGGCGGTGTGATCGGCAAGGTATTGCGCGGCTCGCTGAAACCGGAAATCGAGGCGAAGATTTTCAACGCAGCGGTGGGCGATCTGCTCGGGCCGTTTCCGTCGGCGGATCGTTCGTGCTTCGAGATTTTTGCCGTGACAGCCAAGTATCCTGCAACGCTGGATGCGGACGTCGCTTCCGAAGTGAAGCGTCTGCTGCGCGAGAGCTGGCTGATCGCGCGTGCCCAGGAGCATGTGATCGAAGCGTGCTAGCCGGCCTGCGTTGCATGCGATGCCCGCGTTGCACGTATCTTGCGCCGCATCGCGCACCGTCGTCATAAAGCTGAATCGAGGTCCGCAAGTTTATGGATGCACCCCAGACCGCGCCGTCCGCCGCCGAGTTTCTGACTTCGGTGGAGATTCTTTCGCCGTTTTCGCGCGACGAGATCGAACGTCTTGCCGAATTTGCGCAAGCGCGCTTCTATTCGTTCGGCGAAACGGTGTGCTCCGCGGGCGAGACGGCCGACGGTCTGTACGTGGTGCGTTCCGGCTCGGTGCGCATTTTCACCGAGGAGCACGGCAAGGAAACCAGCATGGGCGTGCGCAAGGCCGGCGAGATTTTCGCCGACATTGCGATGTTGCGCGCGTATGTGCACGAAACCTCGGTGCGGGCCTCGGCGAAGACCGAGTTGCTGTTCATTCCACGCGCCGCGATCGAGCCGGTGATCGCCGGCAATCAGGCCGCGCTGGCGTTTATCGCGAGCTATGTGGCGATCAATTCGGCGGGCGGTTTCGTGGCGCAGCTGTTCGATCTGCGCGGCAAGCTGAACAAGGCGGAACTCGAAGAATACGTGCGCAGCGTCGGCGTCAAACGGGTGGCCGCCGGCAAGGAGATTCTCAAGCAGGACGGACGTGACGACCGGCGGCTCTATGTGGTAAGGCAAGGGCAGGTGCGCATCGTGCGGCATGAGGAGGGGCACGATTACACGCTCGCCACCCTGGGCGAAGGCGAAATCTTCGGTGAGAAAGCGTGTTTGATGCGGCAGGAACAGATGGCTTCGGTGCTGGCGAATACCGATACGCGTCTGCTGGTGATTCCCGAGCGCACCGTCCACTTCATTCTCGAACGCAATCCGAAGTTGCGCGAAGTGCTCGATGAACGGATTCGCTACGGCGACCGTGAATTGCAGCGGCAAAAACGGCTCGAACAGCGGCGCAAATTGCCGCTGATGCTCGATTTACAGAGCAAACCCGAGTTCGGCGAAAAAGTCATCAAGCGTTTCGCGCTGGTCGAGCAGGCCGAGGAAATGGATTGCGGCGCCGCGTGTCTCGCGATGGTCTGCCGTCACTACAGCATTCCGATGACGCTCGGCAAGCTGCGCGAACTGGCCAACGTCACGACCCAGGGCGCCACCCTCGACAGCCTCGCGCGCGCCGGCGAATCGCTCGGCTTTACCGCACGCGGCGTGCAGTGCACGTACGACGCGTTGCGCGGCTTCGATCTGCCGTTCATCGTCCACTGGGAGGGCTACCACTACGTGGTGGTGTACGGCGTCTCGAAGGACTATGTGTGGGTCGCCGACCCGGCGCTCGGCTTCAGAAAATTGACCGTTGAAGATTTCGAACGCGGCTGGAGCGGCACGTGCCTGCTGTTTACCGGCGGCCCGAATCTGTTGCAGATGTCGGCTGCGCGTTCGCCGTGGATACGCTTTGTCGGCTACCTCAGGCCGTACCGCAAAATTCTCGGACACCTGTTCCTCGCCACCTTTGTGATTCAGGTGCTCGGCGTGATTCCGCCGCTGATCATCCAGAACATTCTCGACGGCGTGATCGTGCATCAGAATGTGAGCCTGCTGCATCTGCTGATCGGCGGGCTGATTATCTCCAACGTGTTTTCGCAATTGATGTCGTCGATTCGCGCGTATCTGGCGAATTTCATGGTGCGCAACATGGACTTCGCGATGATGTCGCAGTTCTTCAAGCACACCATGACGCTGCCGTTCTCGTTCTTCGCCAAGCGCAAGACCGGCGACATCTTCGCGCGCTTCCAGGAGAACCAGACGATCCGCGCGTTCCTCACCGAATCGACCGTGACCACCGCGCTGAATCTGCTGATGGTGTTCATCTACTTCACGATCATGTTCGTCTACAACGTGAAGATGACGCTGGTGCTGATCGCGTTCGTGATTCCGATCATGGCGCTGACCGCGCTGGCCACGCCAAAGATCAAGAACTACGCACGCGAAGTGTTCACCGCGTCGACCGATGCGAAAGCGTTTCTGATGGAAGCGCTCGCCGGTGTGGAAACCGTCAAGGGCATGGGCATCGAACGGCCGGTGCGGCTGCGTTGGGAGAAGAAGTACGCGAAGGCGCTCGAAGTGCAGTATCGCGCGCACGCATTCAATATCCTCGTCGGGCTCGGCAGCCAGTTGCTGAACGCCGCGACGACGATCGCGATTCTCTGGGTCGGCGCGAACCTGGTGCTGGCGCGCGAAATGACGATTGGCCAGCTGATTGCGTTCAATGCGTTTATGGGCAGTGTGCTGGGTCCGCTGATGGGGCTGGTCGGTTTGTGGAGCATGTTGAACGACGCGGGCGTGGCGATGGAGCGGCTCGGCGACGTGCTCGACATCGAGCCGGAACAGAAGCCGGAGGACTTGCCGTCGCGCGTGATGCTGCCCGAACTGCAAGGCGAGATCAGTCTCAACGGCGTCTATTTCCGCTACGGCGACAACGACTCCGCCTACGTGCTCGAAAATATCAGCTTCGACATCAAGCCCGGCGAGCTGGTGGCGATTGTGGGCCGCAGCGGCTCGGGCAAGACCACGCTCGCCAAATTGCTGGTCGGTTTCTATGCGCCGACCGAAGGCAAGATGACGATCGACGGCTACGATCTCGGCGTAGTCGATAAAGCCTATTACCGGGCGCAGATCGGCTACGTGATGCAGAGCAATCTGCTGTTTTCCGGCACGATCGCGGAGAACATCGCGAGCGGCGACGACGCGCCCGAACGGCGCCGAATCGAGGAAGTCGCCAAGATGGCCGACGCGCACGCGTTCATCAGCAAGATGCCGCTCGGCTACGAGCAGATTGTCGGCGAACGCGGCGTTGGCTTATCCGGCGGGCAGATTCAGCGGCTGTGCATCGCGCGGGCGTTGTATCACGATCCGCGCCTGCTGGTGTTCGACGAAGCGACCTCGGCGCTGGACACGCAGTCGGAAAGCAATATCCTCGGCAACATGCACGACATTCTGAAGGGCCGCACCGCGGTGATCATCGCGCACCGGCTCAGTACCATCATGCGCGCGGACAAGATCCTCGTGCTGTATGAAGGCGCGATTGTCGAGCAGGGCCGGCACGATGAACTGATCCAGCGGGGCGGCATGTACTACCAGCTGGTCCAGAAACAGTTGAGCGCGTGATGAAGATACTCGACCAGATTGAAGAACCCAGCCCGGCGATTTCGTATGCGGGCCTGATCGAGCGGATCGAGATCTTGCGCTCGACGCTACGCTGGTCCTCGCGCCTCGAGCGCGCCGACATCGACAAGCTGCTCAGGCAAGCCACTTCGTTGCGCGACGAGGTGATGCAACTCTCGCACAAGGAGCGCTTCGTGCAGGCGGCGGTGGCCGAACCCGCGCGCGTCGATCAATCGCGCGGCGCGCGCAGAAAGGCGTTGATCGAGCGCAGCTTCATTTTCGAGGGCACGTTCGGCGACAATCCGCGCTTGCTCGAATCGCTCGAAATCGCCGAAAAGGCGGCGCCCACCGATCTGCCCGTGCTGATCGACGGCGAAAGCGGCACCGGCAAGGAACTGATGGCGAAGGTGATTCACGCGAACGGCTCGCGCGCGGACAAGCCGTTTATCTCCGTGAACTGCGGCGCGATTCCCGACAATCTGCTGGAGTCGGAATTGTTCGGGCATCGCAAGGGCGCGTTCACGGGGGCGTCCAACGACCGTAAAGGCAAATTCGAAAGCGCGCATACCGGCACGATCTTTCTCGACGAAATCGGCGAGTTGCCGCTCGCCGGCCAGGTGAAGCTGCTGCGCGTGCTGGAAGCGCACGAGATTCAACGCGTGGGCTCCGACGAAACGATTGCCGTCGATACGCGGATCGTCGCGGCGACCAATCGCAACTTGCGGCAACTGAGCGAGGAGGGCAAGTTTCGCGAAGACCTGTTCTATCGGCTCAGCGTGATTCATGTCACGCTGCCGCCGTTGCGCGAGCGGCGCGACGAGATTCCGCTGCTGATTGCGTGGTTCGGCGACGAGGCGGCCGGCACGCTGAAGCGCCGGCCCGTCAGACTGACGCCGCGCTTGCGCGACTTTCTGCTGAACTATGCCTATCCGGGCAATATCCGCGAACTGCGCAACGTGATGTATCGCGTGTCGTGCCTCGCCGGCGACATGGCGGACGTCGATCATCTGCCGGTGGACATGCGGCCGGCTGCGCCCGGTTCGGCCGCGGCGGCGGGCTCGGCGTCGTCAGGCGGTGAGCCCATCAGCGTGGCGAATCTGATGTCGCTGAGCGACGCCAAGCGAGCCGCCAGCGACGATGCGGAAAAAGCGTTCCTGGAGCGCGGGCTTCGCGAGGTAAGCGGCACGGTTGCCGAACTGGCCAGACGCATCGACATGAACCGTTCGCATCTGCAAATGCTGCTGAAGAAGCACGGCCTGCATTCGAAGGATTTTCGCAACCGGAACGTGCCGCCGCCCGGCAACAACGGCGCCGATGAAAACGATGAAGAAGACGACGATAGTTGACGGTGCGCTCACGCCATCAGGGCGCCGCCGGGTTGAGCAGCGTTTTGTCGGGCGCGTGGAGATCTTCGGCCTGCACGACCACGGCGGTGATGTTGTCGCGCCCGCCGCGCGCGAGCGCCAGATTGACCAGTTCATCGGACGCGCGCTCGCATTCCACCGTGGTCAATACGGCGAGTATTTCCTGGTCGGTGATCTCGTTGCTCAGGCCGTCGCTGCATAGCAGAAAGACGTCGCCGTCCGCGACTTCGATCGCATCGTCGTCGAGTTCGAGCCGGTCCGTGGCGCCGACCGCGCGCGTAATCATGTGCTGCGCCGGATGATTGCGCGCCTGTTCGCCGGTGATCACACCCAGCGATTTGAGTTCTTCGACCTGGCTATGGTCACGCGTCAGCTGCCGCAATTGCCCTTCGCGATACAGATAGAGCCGGCTGTCGCCCGCCCACAGGTAACCGCAGAAGCGGTCGCACGCGAGCAGCACGATTACCGTGCTGCCGATCCGCTGCACCTGGCGGCGTACCGCTTCGTCCCTGAGCTGACGGTTGGCCGTTTGCAGCCGGGCGCGCGCTTCGGCGATAAAGGCTTTCATGCCCGCCGGCGACGTGAGCCGGCTCAATGTATCGATCACCAGGCGGCTCGCCAGATCGCCGACCGCGTGCCCGCCCATGCCGTCGGCGACGGCCCAGCGCCCGAGTTCGGGCTGGTCGAGGCAGGCATCTTCGTTGATTTCGCGCACGCACCCCACGTCGGTACGTGCGGACGACGTCCATCGAAATTGGCTTGCACAGGTCACAACGTCTACACCGTATCGTTTCTGCTGCGTGCGTCGGGAGAGACACTGATGTTCGAGTTCGCGCCGGTGTTGCGGACATCGACCGACTGGAACTGGTTGATCATCTGGTTAGCATAGAAGTTGTTCGAGACCTCGTACAGGTTGACGACCGGTCCGATGCTGGGGGTTTCCCGCACATAGGGCTGAATCCAGCCATACACCCACGGCGCACCGCCGCCGCCGCGAATCGCCGCCATTGCTTTACGGTCGAGTGCGAGGTTCAGCGCCAGGTCATTTACGGTAATTGAGGCCATGTCGATCTCCGGTTGGCCGCCCGGGGGCGGCGCGCGGTTAAAAGAGAAGTTGAGCGTGATGGTGCAAGTGGCATGCCAATTTGCCGCCGCCGCGCGCGGTTTGTCGTAACGCGTTGATTGGGTGGCGATTCCGCTCGTTCAGTCGCGCTTCCTATGTTCAGGTCGAAGCCGGAAGGTCGGTTTGCAGCCAACAGCGGCGAGCTCGAACCGGTGCTGCACCCAACACATTGGCAAGGCCATGTAGAGCCCTCGCCGGCTTCCCCAAATGATCGTCAAACGCCAACACATCGACGCGAAATCTGTCGGCTGCCGCCGTACACCTGCTTGATTCCCGAACCCTCGAAAATGCCGCTTGCCCCGTAAACAAAGGCTTCCGCGCCCATGGCCCGGATGATGCGAAAGACCTCGCAACAGTGTTGGATATTGAAGCGAGGCCAGCCATGAACACCCACCCTCTGCAGACGAACATCGAACGGCGCAGCGAAGGCCGCGACGATACGTCGACCATCGATCTGCCGATCGGCGCGCATCTCGTCACGCAACGCAACGGTTACGAACACCACGGTATCTACGTCGGCAACGGCCGGGTGGTGCATTACTCCGGTTTTGCGAACGCGGCTCATCGCGGTCCGGTGGAAGAAGTCGAACTGGCGCGCTTTGCCGCCGGCCATCCGCTGTCGGTTCGCACGACACCCTGCGCGCGCTACCAGGGCGACGAGGCCGTGCGCCGCGCCCGTTCCCGGCTGGGCGAAAACCGCTACAGGCTCCTGACCAACAACTGCGAGCACTTCTGCGCGTGGTGCCTGCTCGGCGAAAGCCGCAGCGAACAGGTGCATTGCTGCCTGACCCATCCGCGCACCGGCATGCATGCGCTGCTGTGCCTGGTGAAGGCTTTTGTCGAAAGTGGTGCGAAGGGTGGTCAGATCGCTGCGCAGGCTGCGTGAGCGAGTGGAAAGAGTGGAACGGGACTCGAGGAGAACGTCATGGCTGCCGCTGAAAAGACCTTGCACTGGGCCGTCGATAAATGGCTCGCACCGACACCGTCGATGCCCGCGCGCGTCACGCAGTTTTGCCACAGCAAGCTGCAGCATCAGCGCTATGTCTGCGTGGAAGCACTCCGCCCAGGCGGCCTGCTGTCGATCTTTTTCTTCCGTCACGACGACGGCTCATGGAACGTGTTTCCGCCGCAAGCCGAGCGGCCCGCGATGAACGGCCATCGCCGCGCGGCGGTTTGCTAGTCCCGCGAGGGTATCCGTCGTTCTCCCGGCAGCGGAACGCTACACGCTGATCGCCGCTGCCGCCTTCGCGACGGCCTTGCCCCATTCTTCAAGACGCTTGGGCTCATAGCGGGATTCGGGCATGGAGATGCAGATGCTGCCCACCGGCGCGCCGTCGGAATCAATGATCGGCGCGCCGATCGCGCACACCGCGCGACGGTATTGCGACAGGTTGATCGAATAGCCGCGTTGCCTGATGCGTTCGAGTTCGAGTCTTATTTCGGCAGGGTCGCACGGCGTCGTCTCGCTGAATTTCGGCAGGTCGCGGCTCAGAATTTCTTCCACCTCCGCCTCGCTCATGTACGCAAGCACGGCGAGGCCGGTTGCCGTTGCATGGAACGGACTGAGATCGCCGATCGGACTGAACGTGCGGACGGTTTGCGTGCAATCCGCGCGATCGATCAGCACCATCGACTTGGTGCTGTCCGGGATCGACAGGTGAATCGTCTCGTTGGTCAAGTCGCGAAGTTCCCGCATCGGCTCGCGTGCGGCGGCGTACAGCGTGCCGCCGCGCAGGGCGGCCGGACGCACGCCGAGAATTCGCGCGCCCACTTCCCAGCGCGTCACGTCGCCACCGGTCTGACGTAGCCAGCCGGCTTCGAGAAAGGTCAGCAGCACACGCTGCACGCTGGACTTCGGCATGTCGAGCAAACGCGCCAGCACACCCACGCTGACCGGTTGGTTCCGCGACACCGCCTCGAGAATTTCCAGACTCTTCAACAAACTTTTCATGTGCGTCTCCAGTGATGGGCGGCGATGGGCGAGCGCGCCCATCGCCCGCTTGCAACGGGGAAAAGTGCGTGTTACCTTGCACGTGCTGATTATGGAACGCCGTGCCGTATTGTGGCACGCCTCGAGCAAGTTGTGAAGCATTGGAGAACCTCTTCCGCGATGGGACTTTCCGCTCACCCGCCCGCGACTGTGCCGGCCATCGACGCCAACGGCGCGCGCATCCCGAGGATGGGCCTCGGCACATGGCGATCCACTCACGACGAAGGCGTGTGTGCCGTGCGCGCGGCGCTCGAAGCCGGGTATCGCCATATCGACACCGCGGCCCGCTATGAAAACGAGCAGGCGGTCGGCCAGGCGCTCGCAGCGAGCGCGCTGCCTCGCGACGAGGTGTTCGTCACCACCAAGGTCTGGCATACCGAATTGCGCGCGAACGACTTCCGCCGCGCGGCGCAAGCGAGCGTCGCCCGGCTCGGACTCGATCACGTCGACCTGCTGCTCGTGCATTGGCCCAATCCCGAAGTGCCGCTCGAAGAGACGATAGGCGCGCTTTGCGACGCGCAACGCAGCGGCCTGACGCGTCACATCGGCGTATCGAACTTTCCGGTGGCGCTGCTCGAGCGCGCGGTCGCGCTGGCCTCCGTGCCGCTGGTCGCGAATCAGTGCGAATACCACCCTTATCTCGACCAGACCCGGTTGCTGGCGGCGTGCTCGCGGCACGGCATGGCGCTGATCTCGCACTCGCCGCTCGGCAGCGGCAAGCTGCTCGCCGATCCTGTGATTGCCGACATCGCGCAGCGGCATGAGCGCAAGCCGGCCCAGATCATTTTGCGCTGGCTGATGCAGCAACCCGGCGTGGCGGCCATTCCCAAATCGTCGAATCCGGTGCGCATCGGCGAAAACCTGGCGGTATTCGATTTCGAACTCGATGCATTGTCGATGGCGCGCATTAGCGCGCTTGCGCGCGCCGACGGCCGCGTGAGCAAGCCGGCCTGGCATCCGGAATGGGACACCCCGGCAAATCCTCTCGTGGCGGCGAAACCATGAAGCTGATCGACACACTCATGAATGCGGGGACGACCCCGGCGGCCACGCCGGGCGACATCACCCTGGCAACGGACAGGCACCACCTGATGCACCCTGGCACGCACGCGTTCGACCATTCGTGCGGCGCGGTGGACGGCCGCCTGATGACGCACGCCGCGGGCATCCGCATCGAGGATCACGCGGGGCGCTCCTACATCGACGCGTTCGCGGGCCTTTATTGCGTGAACATCGGCTACGGACGCGAGGAGATGGCCGAGGCGATCACGGCGCAGACCCGCAAGCTGTCCTTCTATCACACGTATGCGGGCTTCTCGAACGACCCCGCTGTCGAACTGTCGCGACGGCTGATCGAGGAGTGGTCGCCGCCCGGCATGAAGAAGGTGTTCTACGGCATGTCCGGTTCCGATGCCAACGAGACCCAGGTCAAACTGGTCTGGTACTACAACAACGTGCTCGGGCGGTCGCGCAAGAAAAAAATCATCGCGCGGCAACGCAGCTATCACGGCTCCGGCATCGCAACCGGCAGCCTCACGGGTCAGCCGAAGTTTCATGCGGGATTCGACTTGCCCATGCCGCCAATACTGCACACGGCCAGTCCGGACTTCTATCGCGATGCGCGGCCCGGTGCCAGCGAAAGCGAATTCGTGGCGGACTGCGTCGAACAGTTGGAACGGTTGATCGCCCGGGAAGGTGCCGACACGATCGCCGCATTCTTCGGCGAACCGGTGATGGGGTCGGGCGGCATCGTGCCGCCGCCGGCAGGATATTGGCCGGCCATGCAGGCGGTGCTGAAGCGTCACGACATTCTGTTCGTCGCCGATGAAGTGGTCTGCGGATTCGGACGGCTGGGCTCGCGCACGGGCAGCGCGCATTACGGCCTCGAACCCGATCTGATCTCGGTCGCGAAGGGGCTGACGAGCGGATACCTGCCGCTGTCCGGCGTGATCGTCAGCGAGCGGGTGTGGGAGGTGATCGAGCGCGGCTCGCGCGAGCAAGGCGCGATGAACCACGGCTGGACGTACTCGGGACATCCGGTGTGCGCGGCTGCGGCGCTGACCAACCTCGACATCATCGAGCGCGAGCAGCTGGTGAGCCATGCCGCCGACGTCGGCGGCTATTTACTCCAACGTTTGCATGCCGAGTTCGACGCTCATCCGCTCGTCGGCGATGTACGCGGCGTGGGGATGCTCGCGGCCCTTGAACTGATGGCCGACAAGACCGAACGCAAGCCGTTTGCGCCCGCGCTGAAGGCCAGCCAGCGCGTGGCGCAGGCGGCGCTCGAGCGCGGGCTGATCGTCCGCGCGCTCGGCACGAACGACATCGTCGGATTCGCGCCGCCGCTGGTCGCCACGCGAGCGGATATCGACGAGATCGTCGCCATCGCGCGGCAGGCGTTGCACGCCGCGAGCGACGGCCTGGCAGGCGTGCATGCCACCCGTACCGAGGCTCGCTGAGCCGCATTCCAACGCAACCAGGAACCCCATCGTGCCGACGCGCAAGCAAGTGTTTTCCTCCGATTTCACCGACACCCCGTACTGGTGGAAAGACTGGCGTCCGCACGACGAAACAATGTCGGAGGTGCCTCGCGACGTGGACGTCGCGATCGTCGGCGCCGGCTATGCGGGCTTGTCGTGCGCGCTCGAATTCGCCAGGTACGGCTTGTCCGTCGCGGTGCTCGAAGCTGGTGTGCCGGGCATCGGCGCGAGTACGCTCAGCGGCGGCCAGGTATCGGGCGGCGTGAACGTGGGCAAGGCGCCGTCGGGCAAGAAGCTGGACAGTTCCGTACCGCAACAGCGTCAGCAGAAGCTGTTGCGCGAAGCATCCGCGTCGTACGACGTATTCGAACGCATCCTGCGCGACAACGCGATCGACTGTGCTTACGTGAAGGCAGGGCGCATCAACGCGATGTGGACCGACGCGCACATGGCCGCGTGGTGCAAACGCATCGTCGATCTGAACACGCATGCGTCGGCCGGCGCGCGGATTCTTTCGCGCGAGGAACTGCGCGGTGAACTCGCCAGCGACATCTACGCGGGAGGCGTGCTGCTCGAACGCGCGGGGCAGGTCCATCCGTCGCTGATGTTCGCCGGCCTGCTCGCCGCCGCCCGCCAAGCTGGCGCGACGGTATGCAGCAACGCCGCGGTCAGGAGCATCGCGCGCAGGGGCGCCGAACATCGGATCGAGACATCGCGGGGAACGCTTTCCAGCCGCCACGTGGTGGTCTGCACCAACGGCTACACAGGCGAATCGATGCCCGATCTGCAGCGCCGCGTGGTGCCGGTCGTGTCGCATCAGATCGCCACCGAGGAACTTGCCGCCGGCCTGCAAGCCTCGCTGATACCGAGGCGCCGCGGCATCTCGGAGACGCGCCGCGTTGTCAATTATTACCGCTATTCGCCCGACGGCAAGCGCCTTCTGTTCGGCGGCCGCGCGCGCTTCTACAACCTCGACCGGCGCCAGTCGGCGGCGATCCTGCATGCGCAGATGATCGAGCGGTTCCCGCAGATGGCGGACGTCAAGGTGGCCTATAGCTGGGGCGGTACGGTCGCGCTGACGCTCGACTTCCTGCCGCATCTGGGCCGCACCGCCGACGGCGTTTACTACGCGCTCGGCTGCAACGGCAGCGGCGTGGTGATGATGACGTACCTCGGCTACAAGCTCGCGCGCCTGATCATCGAAGGGCAGGCGCCTGAGAGCAGCGCCTACGGTACGCCGATGCTCACGCACGCGCTCTATCGCGGCAAACCGTGGTTCATGCCGGCGCTCGGCAGCTATTACCAGATTCGCGACGTCATCGACAAACGCAGGCAGCGCGCCTGAACGGCGTGTACTCGATCGGAGTTTCAATCATGGCAGCAGTGTCGACACAGGCAAGGACAATGCAATGGGTTTGAGAATCGGCGTGGATATCGGCGGCTCGTTTGCCGACTTCGCAGTGCTCGACGAAGCGACGCGAAGCATACGCACCCTGAAGGTGTTCTCGCGTCCGGACAGCCCGGGCAGCGAAGTGCTCGCGGGCATGGACGGTCTGCGGGAGCGCTACGGCATCGAGCCGCGCGAGGTGGTCCACTTCACGCACGGCACCACGGTCGGCGTGAACGCGGTGGTGCAGCGCAAGGGACTGAAGCTCGGCCTCGTCACCACGCGCAACTTCGAGGACGTGCTCGACATCGCGCGCCTGAAGATCCCCGACATGTATCACCTGATGTCCAGCCGGCCCGCGCCGCTGATTCCGCGCGACCGGGTGTTCGGCGTGGTCGGTCGACTGACGGCGGAAGGCGGCGAGGAAACCCCCGTCGACGAGACCAGTGTGCTCGACGCGGTTCGCGGCATGCAGGCGGCAGGGTGCGAGGGTGTGGTGATATCGCTGCTGCATTCGTATCGCAATCCAGCGCACGAGCAGCAGGTGAAGGCGATCATCGAGCGCGCGATGCCGGGCTTCTTCGTGTCGTGTTCGCATGAAGTCTGGCCGATCATCCGCGAATACGAACGTACGGTGACGGCGACGATCGGCGGCTACGTCCAGCCGCGCGTGTCGAATTACCTCACCAGACTGCAGGGGGCGCTGGCGGAAAGCGGCATCGGCGCGGACCTCAAGGTCACCAAGTCGAACGGCGGCGTGATGAGCGCCGAGCACGGCAAACACAACTGCGTGCAGATGATCCTGTCCGGCACGGCCTCGGGCGTGATCGGCGCGGCGTATCTCGCGAAGCTCTGCAAGGTGAAGGACTGCATGAGTCTCGACATCGGCGGAACGACCGCGGATATCGCGCTGATCGTGGACGGCAAGCCGCAGTACGCGAGCGGCGAATATATCGGCGAATTCCAGATCCACATTCCATCGGTATCGGTGTCCTCGGTCGGCGACGGCGGCGGCTCGATCGCCTGGGTGGACGAGTTCGGCGTGCTCAAGGTCGGACCGGAGAGCGCGGGGTCGAGCCCCGGCCCGGTGTGCTACGGCCGTGGCGGCACGCGGCCGACCATCACCGACGCATTCGCGGCCATCGGCGTGCTCGGCAGTGCGGCGCTCGGCTACAACTCGGTGAAAGTGGACACGGACGCTTCGCTGCGCGCGATCGAACCGCTTGCGCGGCGCCTCGGCCTCGACGTCTATCAGACAGCGGCGGCGATCATCGAGGTATCGGTATCCGGCATGTACACCGGCGTGAGCCGCTTGAGCTCGCGTTTCGGGATCGATCCGCGCACCTTCTCGCTGATGCCGTTCGGCGGCGCCGGACCGATGCTCGGCTGCTTCCTCGCCCGCGCATTGAACGTGCGCAATCTGCTGGTGCCCACCACGCCCGGCGTGCTGAGCGCGCTCGGCGGTCTGATCGCCGACACGAAAAACGATTTCGTACGAACGACGTACTATCCGCTCGACCACGCCTCGCTCGCCCTACTCGAGCAGGACCTCGCGCTGCTCGAAGCCGACGCGCGCGCCTGGGTGATTCGCGAAACCGGCACGGACGCGACGGCCGACATCGTGGTGTCGGCCGACATGCGCTACCGCGGGCAGTCGTTCGAAATCGACACGCCGCTGACGGTGCAAGCGCTTGCCAGCCGCGACATCGACGCGATCGCGCAAGCCTTCCATCGCGAACACGCACGCCTCTTTGGCCACAGCGACGACCAAGCCGCGATTCAGGTGGTGGCGCTCAGGCTCGTCATCACCGCGCCCACGCCGAAGCCGGAACTGCCGCACATCGCGGTGGGCGAAGGCGTGCCGCAAGCGGAGTCGCAGATCGATGTGTACCTCGACGGAGGCTGGCGCCGAATTCCGCTTTACCGGCGTTCCGCGTTGCGGGCGGGGCACCGGTTTGCCGGCCCAGCGATCGTCGCGCAGGACGACACGACGACCTGCGTGCTGCCGGGCTTCGACGGCCGCGTGGACGAATACGGCAATCTCTTTCTCGAAGCCGTTTGATTGGCGGCCGACCCTGGATACTGGAAAAGCGACATGGCATTCGACAAATCCGTGCTTCAAATCTTCGCGAACTACTGTGTCGCGGCCGCTGAAAGCATGGCCTACACGCTCGTTCGCACCGCCCATTCCGCCTTCGTGAAGGAAACCGAAGATTTTTCCTGCACGCTGATGAACACCCGCGGCCTCACGTTCGCGTCGCCGAAAACACTCGGTGCGACGTGGTATCCGGGACTCGACTTCGGCGCGGTGATCGACATGATCGATCACTACGAACCGGGCGATATCTGCATGACCAATGACGCGTACAGCGGTTACGTCGCGACCCATACGCCCGACGTGATGATGTGGAAGCCGGTGTTCTTCAATGGCGAGATTGTCTGCTATGTCGGCGGGCATATTCACAATACCGACATGGGCGGCGCGGTGCCCGCGTCGCTGTCGCGCACGCTGACCGAGATTTACCAGGAGGGCATCCGCTTCGCGCCGACCAGGATCGTCCGCGCGGGCGTACTCGATGAAACGCTGCTCGAACACATGGCCATCAACGTTCGCGCGCCGGAGCAGAATCGCGGCGACCTGAAGGCGCAGATCGCGATGCTGATGACCGGCGAGCGCCGCGTGCTGGAGATCATCGAGCGCTTCGGGCTCGACCAGTTTCGCGCGGGCATGGACGCGTTGCTCGACTATTCCGAAGAGCAGGCGCGCACGATCGTGCGAAGCATGCCGGAGGGCGAGTACTTCTTCGCCGAATACGCGGACGAAGACTCGGTCAACGGCAAACCGCTGCGCGTGGCGCTCACCCTGACCGTGAAGGAGGGCTCGCTCGTATTCGACTTCACCGGCAGCGATCCGCAACTGAACTCCTCGTTGAATATGCCCACCGGCGGCAAGGAGCGTCATGTCCTCGCACTAGTCGGCCTGAACTACGTGCTGTATTCGCTGAATCCCGACCTGCTGCTCAACGCCGGCATGCTGAGGGTGGCGCGCTGCATCATGCCGGAAGGCACGATCATGAATTGCGTGCCGCCGGCCGCGGTCGGAATGCGTAGTCTGACCGCCAAGGTTGCGCAGTACGCCACCTTCGGCGCGTTTTCGATGGTTTGTCCCGAGCGGCTTCCGGCGTGCCCGGCCGGCGGCATGTCGATCCTCAACGTGAAGACCGTGGACCGTAACGGCCGCACGGTGATCGCGTCGATCGGGCCAGTGGGCGGCGGCGCGGGCGGCATGGCGTCGGCGGACGGCTCGGACGCGTCCGGCGCGAACGTCGCGTTCCTGCGCAACACGCCGGTCGAGATCAACGAAGCTGAAGTGCCGATCCGCATCACGCGGTATGGCGTCGTTCCCGGCAGCGCGGGCGCCGGCAAATATCGCGGCGGACTGGGTACGGTGATGGAGTTCCGCGTGTTCTCGCCGGGCACGCTGGTGACGGCCCGCAATCGCGACCGCTCGCGCTTCGCGTCGTGGGGCGTGCTCGGCGGCAAGGCGGGGGCGGTGTCGCGGTTTACCCGCAATCCGGGCTCCGAGAGCGAGGAGAACCTCGGCGTGACGGATCTCGTGATGTGCGGTCCCGGCGACGTGATCCGCCTCGAGGGATGCGGCGGCGGAGGCTATGGCCATCCGCACGAACGCGACGCGCAGAAGGTGCTCGAGGACGTGCGTCGCGGCTATCTGTCCGTCGATCAGGCGCGCGAACTGTATGGCGTCGTGCTGACCGGCGAGGGGATCGACGCGGCGCGGACAGCGCGCTTGCGCGACGAGGCGAGAAGCGCATCGGAACGCAACGCGGCATCTCACTTCGACTATGGCGCCGAGCGCCGCGCCTATGAAGCGAAATGGACCCGCGAGCGCTACGACGCGTTGACGGACATTCTCGCGGGCGCGCCGGTGGTGTGGCGGCATTTCCTCAAACACAAGATCTTCGACGCGCTCGACGCGAGGCAAGCCGAAGGAACGCTCGTGCCGGGCGCGGAAATCGTCGCCGAACTGTACGGCGAGGTGCTGCTGCGTTATCCGCAGTTGCTAGACGTACAAGCGCAACAAATCGCCTGATGCGGGTCGCCGGCGGCCACGTATTCGTCGGCTGCCTGGCGACCATGCAAATTGCCGCGTTGGCTGCGCAAGAACAGTCGGTTTATGCCGTCTGGCGGTTTTTGTCGGCGTTTCATGTGGATTCTGCAAGCATACGATTCAGCTAACGAGGCGCGAAAATCTCGACCCGCCGCGTCCAGAGAGTTCTTCCGATCCATTACCCCTGTGGAGCCATTGACGTGAAAGATGAAACCAAAGAAGGCGGCATCAGCCGCCGCGACATGATGCGCATGTTGGCCGGCACCGGCATGATGGTGGCCGCGGGCGGCGGTTTGCTCACGTCGGCGACCACTGCAATGGCCGCCGACGTGCCGAAGAAAGGCGGAAGCATTCGCGTGGCGTACGACTCGGGTTCCGTGTCCGACACGCTCGATCCGGCGGCGGGCTCGACCGGCAGCGACTACATTCGCTTCTTCATGTTCTACAGCGGCTTGACGCAACTCGACGAGAGCCTCGCGCCCCGCATGAACATCGCCGAATCCGTATCGAGCGCCGACGCGAAAACGTGGATCATCAAGTTGCGCCAGGGCGTGACGTTTCACGATGGCAAGGCGCTCACGCCCGCCGATGTCGTCTATTCGCTGATGCGTCACAAGAACCCGCAAACGGCCTCGCGAGTCAAGACGCTGGCCGATCAGTTCACGAGCGTGACGGCGAGCGGGCCGAATGAAGTGACCATGGTGCTCGAGGTGCCGAACGCGGACCTGCCGGTGATTCTCGCGACGCCGCAACTGGTGATCGTCAAGGACGGCACGACCAATTTCAACTCGGGCGTAGGCACCGGTCCCTACAAGCTCAAGAGCTTCAAGCCGGGTGCCGGAACGGTCGGCGTGCGCAACGACAATTACTGGAAGCCGGGGCAACCCTACCTGGACCAGATCGAGCTGATCAGTATCAGCGACAACTCGGCTCGCGTCAGCGCGCTGCTCGCGGGCGACGTGCATTTGATCAACTCGGTCGATCCGCGTTCGACGAAGCGCATCGCCGCGACGCCGGGCTACGAGGTCAAGGAAACCAAGTCGGGTCTCTATACCGACCTGATCATGCGCCGCGACAATACGCTCACGGGCAATCCGGATTTCGTGAAGGGCATGAAGTACCTGTTCGATCGCGAGCAGATCCGCTCGGCGGTCTTTCTCGACTACGCGGTGATCGGCAACGATCAGCCGATTCCGCCCGGTCACCGATACTTCAATGCGTCCTTGCCGCAACGTAAGTTCGATCTCGACAAGGCCAGGTTCTATATGCAGAAGGCGGGTGCCGTCGGCGCGACATTGCCGCCGATCTACGCGACCACCGATGCGAACGGGTCCGTCGAAATGGCGCAGTTGATGCAGCAAACGGCCGCGAAGATCGGCGTGAATCTGACCGTGAATCGCGTGCCCGCCGACGGCTACTGGTCGAACCACTGGATGAAGCATCCGCTCGGTTTCGGCAGTATCAATCCGCGGCCGAGCGCGGATGTGCTGTTCACCCAGTTCTTCAAGTCCGATGCGCCCTGGAACGAGTCCGGCTGGAAGGATCCGAAGTTCGATCAGTTGCTCGTTGGCGCGCGGGCCGAGACGGACGACGCCAAGCGCAAACAGATGTATGGCGAGATGCAGTTGCTGGTGGCCGACGCGGGCGGCATCGGCATTCCGTCGTTCATCAGTCTGCTCGATGCGAACGACAAGCGCCTGAAGGGGCTGGGTTCGATCCCGACCGGCGCGATGATGGGTTTTTCATTTGCTGAACATGTGTGGTGGGCGGCCTGACGAACTTCGCCGTTCCGGCTATGGCGGCGCTCGCGAGGTCCGCTCGCAGCGCCGCATTCAATCAGAAAATCAATGAAGCTTGAATCGTACTGGCTGGACACCGCTCCCGTATTCAACGGCGGCGTGCAAGGGGACGTGGAAGGCCGCGCCGATGTCGTTGTGATCGGTGGCGGATTCACGGGATTGTCGGCCGCGCTCGAACTCGCCACGCGCGGCGTGTCGGTCACGTTGCTCGAAGCCGGGCGCATCGCGGGCCAGGCTTCCGGGCGAAACGGCGGACAATGCAACACCGGCGTCGCGCAGGATTTCGCTTCGCTTGCCGATTCGATCGGACTCGAACGGGCGCGCGACTTTTATCGCGCCTATGAGAGCGCGGTGGCGAGCGTCGAGTCCATCGTGAGCCGTCATCAGATCGAATGCGATTTCATCCGCACGGGCAAACTCAAACTCGCCGCGAAGCCGAAGCACTTCGACAAACTGGCGCGGACCTACGATGTGTTGCGTCGTGAAGTCGACGCGCAGGTCGAGCTCATTGCTCCGCAACAGATGCGCAGCGAAATCGGCTCGGATGGTTTTCATGGCGGCTTGCTGCAGCGTAACGGCGTGCAGATGCACATGGGCAAGTTCGGCGTCGGGCTGGCGCAGGCGGGCGCGCGGCACGGCGCGCGCATCTTCGACAACGCGGCGGTGACGCAACTGAAGCGAATCGAGGGCGAGCGCTACGAGGTTACCTCGACACGCGGCGTCATCCGCGCGGACCGCGTGCTGGTCGCGACGGGTCCTTCGCGGCAGGGACCCTTGCAATGGTTCCAGAAGCGCATGGCACCGGTCGGCAGTTTCATCGTGGTGACGGAGCCGCTTCCCGTTCAGCAACTGGACGCGCTCTTTCCCCATCGCCGCAGTTACGTGACGTCGCTGAACATCGGCAACTATTTTCGTGTGACGCCCGATAACCGGCTGCTGTGGGGCGGGCGCGCCCGCTTCGCGATGTCCGATCCCCGTTCGGACGCAAAGAGCGGTGAAGTGCTGCGCAACGGACTCGCCAGGTACTTCCCGGAACTGGCCGCGACGAGAATCGACTATTGCTGGGGCGGCCTCGTCGACATCACCGTGGACAGGTTTCCGCGGGCCGGGCGGCACGAAGGCCTTTACTACTCGATGGGCTACAGCGGGCACGGCGTGCAGATGTCGACGCACATGGGGCGCGTCATGGCCGACGTGATGTTCGGTTCCGACGACGCCAATCCGTGGCGTACGCTGCAATGGCCGCCAGTGCCCGGCCATGCCGGCCGCGCATGGATGTTGCCGCTGATCGGTGCGTATTACCGAATGCAGGACATTCTGCATTGAAACGCCCGAGCGCCGCCGCCAGTCGAACTGGCGTATTTTCGCCGCGCGGCGGTTTGCTAGTCGCGCGTTTGTCCCGCCGCTTCCCTCACGATCCACTGACTGAACAGCAGCATCGCCGGCGTCATCGGTCTGGCCTTCAATGACGTCAGCCAATAGCTGCCCGCATGCACCTCCACCTCGAACGGGCGCACGAGGCGGCCCGTGTTCAATTCGTGATCGAACATCAGCGCAGGCGCCAGCGCGATGCCCGCGCCCTGCATCGCCGCTTCCACCATTAATCGCGACGAATCGAATACCGGCCCGCGGATCGGTCGCGGCGGGATGCCGGCGGCGGCGAACCAGTTCATCCAGTCGTCCGTACGATACGAACGCAGCAGGGTCTCGTTCGCGAGATCAGCGGGCTCGCGCAAACGCGCGGCGATCTCCGCCGAGCACAGGATCGCAAGCGGCGCGTCGAGCAGCCGGGTGGCGAGCGAGCCGGGCCACGTGCCGTCGCCGAAACGAATCGCGAAGTCGAGGCCTTCGGTGGCGAGATCCACCAAGTTGTTGTTCGTGAGCAGCCGGAGTTCGACAAACGGATACGCGTCGCGAAACGACTTGAGCCGCGGCATCAGCCATCCGACCGCGAATGTGCCCACTACACCGACCGTCAACACCTCGTGAAAGTGGCCGCCTTCGAATTGCTTGAGCACGGCCTCGATGCGATCGAATGCATCGGTCAGTACCGGACGCAGCGCGAGGCCTTCGTCGGTCATCGCGAGGCCGCGCGGCAGGCGCTTGAAGAGCGTGGTGCCCAGCCGCTCCTCGAGCGCTCTGACCTGTTGGCTCACGGCGGCTTGCGTCACATTCAATTCGAGCGCCGCGCGCGTGAAGCTCAGATGCCGCGCGGACGATTCGAAGGCGCGCAGCGCGTTCAATGGCAGGTAGGGGCGCATAGCGAAGGCATAAGATTTTCTTGTGGATCGACTAACTTATCATCGTTTGTCAGCGCGCACTGGAAAACCGATAGTGGCGGCTTCACACAAGGAGCGGCGATGATCACGAGACGAAAGTTTGCGGGAGCGGTGCTGGGCGTTTCGATAGCTGGGATTGCGCTTGAGTCGGTTGGTGCGTTCGGCAAGGTGGTGGAAGCGAGCGCAAGCTCGCAAAGAAGCGGTGCAGGGAACGCGGACCGAATCCGTCAGCAGCTCGCGCAAATCGAAGCCGAAACCGGCGGGCGCTTAGGCGTGGCGATACTCGATACGGCGTCCGGATTGCATGCCGGCTTGCGCATGGACGAGCGCTTTCCGATGTGCAGCACATTCAAGCTGCTGGCGGCGGCGGCCATGCTGGCGCGCACGGATCGCGGGCAGGAAGATCTGCAGCGGCGCATCCTATTCTCCAAGGCCGATCTTCTGCCGAACTCGCCGGTCACGGGCGAGCACACGCGCGAGCGCACCGGCGGCGCGGGCATGAGTGTCGCCGATCTGTGCAACGCGGCGATCACCCGCAGCGACAACACCGCGGCCAATCTGCTGCTGGCGAGTTTCGGCGGTCCAGCGGGTTTGACGGCGTTTGCGCGCAGCGTGGGCGACAGCGTCACGCGTCTGGATCGTATCGAGCCGACGCTGAACGAAGCGATTCCCGGCGATCCGCGCGATACCACCACGCCCAACGCGATGCTCGGCAATCTGCGCGAGCTTCTACTGGGCGAGCGTTTGTCCGCGTCGTCGCGTGAGCAACTGAAGGCATGGCTCGTCGCCAACCAGACCGGCGACGAGCGGATCCGCGCAAAGCTGCCGAAGGATTGGCGCGTCGGCGACAAAACCGGCACTGGCGATCGCGGCACGGCGAACGATGTGGCGATTCTTTGGCCGCCCGGACGTGCGCCAATTCTGGTGTCGGTCTATCTCACCGAAACGAGCGGCAACGCGAAGCGCAACAACGCTGCGATTGCAAAGGTTGGAGCGTTGGTGTCCGCATCGCTCAGCTAGCGCGAGCGATGCGCGAATCGGCGGGGACCTGGGCAACGGCCTGGGCCGCCGGGGCGGCGGGAAGCAGTTTGCCGCGCAGCAGCAATTCGAGCGTCTTCACCACCAGCAGCCCGATCACCAGATTCGCGACCACGAAGAGAACCGGCGCGGTCCATTCAAGCGGACCCGTTGCGCCGCGTTCGACCATCCGCATGGCCATCGTCGGCAACGCGGCGACGCCGAAACTGAAGGCCCAATAGCCCGGCACGAAGGCTTGGCGGTGAATCCACGGCAGCAGGCGCAACAGCAGCAGAGCCTGGTACAGTCCATAACCGAGCAGGATCAGCGCGAACAGGTCGGGCGTGCCCTTGGTCAGGCTCAGGTAGGTCACGCCGCCCACCACCGGCGGCGCGAGCTGCACGCCGAGGATCGGGCGCAAGGCTTCGGGCAGCGGTTCATGAACGGCGGCGCGGTGCAGGATCAACGATTCGATCGCGAGCCACAACAATAGGCCGGCGCCGAAGAACAGTCCGCCGAGCTGATGAAAGCCAAAGGCGGCGGCCGCGGTGCCCGCGACGAAACTCGGCGCCACGGTCGGCAGATAAATGGCCGGCGTGATCAATTCCGGCTTGCGTCCGCCTTGCCAGAGCCGTCCATGCAGAAACATGCCGAGCGCAAGCTGGACGACGGCTGCTACGCCGAACAGCGCAAGCGCGGCGGTGTGCGCATAGGGTTGCAGGAGCTGCGCCGCGAGCATGCTGGAAACCGGCCCGAGCGCGGCAAACGACGATTGCACAGGGTGCTGCATTTCCGCGCGAGCGTCCGCCGCGCGCGTCAGCCACTTATGCTCGTAGGCAAGCAGAATGACCAGCCACACGGCGAGCGCCGCGACGCTCAGCACTCCCGTTGCGACGGCGGGCAGATGCCAAACCCTGATTGCGACGCGCCACATATTGGCGAATGCCAATGCGCCCACCGCGATACTGAAGAAAGCCACCGGAATCGAGCCACGATTGCTGTTCATCACCGACCTCCGAAAGTTGCGTCGCGCGCCGATGTTCTGGCTTTGCGCGATCGATGGCTCACTGTAGAGGGCGGCGGCAGAACGGCGAACGCGGGCAAGACTCAATAAATTGCGCGATCGTCTCAAGGTGGAATCGCCGGGCGGGCTGTGCCGCGAACTCACTGCTCGCGTTGCGCAGATAGCGCATCTCCGCTTCGTGGTATTTCAGAAGCGGATTGTCCTGGTCACTCATGGCGTCATCTCCGGCGGTAAAGGGGGAAGCACGGGCACGGCGCCCGCCTTGCTGACCATAAAGATGCGCTCGGGCATTGTGAAGCCCCGGAGCTTGAGCAGATCGAGCGGTCCCGCGCCGACCTGCGTGCGCAGCAAGTAGCGCAGCGGCGCGGCATCCGGCTGGTCCCACGTCAGTTCGTAGCGGCTGCTGTCGAGCGGCTTGATCTGGGCCTGGGCGAGCAGCCGCAGGAAGGCCCAGTCGCCGGTCGCATCGAATGCCTGGCGCAGGCCCGCATTGACCATCTCCCACATCAGGCCCGCACGGCCGTTCAGGCCGTTACCCGGCCACACCAGCGCGCTCCAGGATTCCCGCTGGTTGAAGTAGACGACGGGCTTGCCGTCGACGGTGAGTTCCGTACGGGTCACGTTCGCGGAAGGCAGCGCCATGATCTCGAAGCGATAGCCCGCGTCACCCTGCGCATACAGTTGCGCGCCGAGCGTCGACAACTGGCGGATCGCGGCAAGGAACGCCGGATCGAACTGCAGCGCCTGCGGCGCCAGCTCATCGGGCACCCACTGGTCGCCTTGCGGCTTCAGTACACCAGCCAGCTGCGTCGTGACGAAGCGGGCGATCAGCCCGGTGTCGGGACGCACGTAGCGCCCCAGTTCCGCAAAGGACGCGTCGGCATTCGACTCGAAGAATGGATAGCGACCGTTGAATGTGCTCCTGAAAGGTGTGGCGACGCTTGCGCGCCATGCTTCGTTCAGGCTCGCTGCGGCCGGCTGAAGGATCGTCTGCCAGGCGGTATCGAGGGGGCGCGCGAACACGGCGTCGCCGAAGCCGGCCCACTGCGTGCCGAGGCTGGCTGCCGTGAGCGCTGCGTCGTCGCGTGCCTGCGCGAGTTCCGAGAGCTTGCCCTGGAACACGGCCTGTGCGAGCGAGCGGGCCATCGCCTGGGCATCGGGACTCGCCGCGATCTGCTGGAGCTTCAGGCGCATCGTGGTCGCCACCGTCAGGTAGCGCGCGAGGCTCACGCCGTTGAGGGCGGTCGGTGTATTCGCTGCAGTGCCTGCGTTGTTCGCGCTCGTGCCACTGTCACCCAACAGCGCGAGCAGTGGCCCGAACGGCTTGTCGAGCGGATTGACGGCGAATTCCCGCGCCTTGTCATCGCTGCCGACGCCCCGAAGGAAGTCCCCTTGGGGGATCAGGCTTTGCGCCTTGCGCACCAGCGTGTCGGTCAGTGCCTGCGACGGACGGCCCGCCTGCGCCTGGTACTGCACGGACTTCATCAGCGCGATCAATGGCGAGGTTTGTGCGTCCGCGAGGCGCGTGAGCTGGTCGATCGCGCCGTTCAGGTTCGCTGCCGGCTGCCACTGGATGCTGTTGAGCAGGCCCTGCCACGCCGCGGCGTATTCAGCGAAGTAGCGGGCGGTCAGCCGTGCCTTGAGGTCGTCGCTTGCCCGTGTCCCGTCGATAGCTGCCGCTGTGGTCACGACGGCATTGCCCACGGACTGCGCCGGACTACCGCCTGACAGGACCCAGTCACCGCTCACGCGCTTGCCGCTCGCGGCCTTGTCGATGGCGTCGGCAATCATGCCGTCCCACGCTGCACGGGTGTAGATACCCGGTACTGTCCGCGCAGTGGCGAACAGGCCACGCGCGTCCGCGCCGTTGAGCAGCGTCGTGAGCGACGCGTCTGCGTACTTGCCTTTCGCGTCTTCGAGCACGTTCTCGTACACGGTGTCGTCGGCATTCGCGAGTCCAATCTGGTTGACGAGCATATTGCGCGAGGCAGTCACGATGCCGTCGGACGCGTTGATGCGCCACTCGGGATGGGCTTTCAGGTGATCCGCATAGAAGCTGGCGAGACGTAGCGACGTGTCAAACCATTCGCCGGTCGACATCGCCGGCTGTGCGGGCCACGCGGCGAGGACCTGGTCCTTGAGGAACGCGGGATCGGTGCGGCCGGGTTCGGCAAGCATCAGGTACGCCTTGAGTGCGTTATAGCCGTGCCGCTGCGCATCGTGGCTCTGCAGCGCATCGGCGCGCACCTGCGCGAGATCGGTGAGCGTGGCCTGAAGGGTCTGCACGACCGGGCGCTGCAGGTTGCGGTCCGCAGCGGTCCGGTACGGTTGCGACACTCCACACGCTCGTGTACCTGCTGCCTCTGTGAAAGTACGATTCGATATGCAAAGGTTGCTCGTTTTGACCGCTTTGCAGGGCATCAAAAGCGATGCCCTGCAATTTGCCATCGACCGTACCCGGCGGCTGCGCCACGAACGTTTGACCCGCCGGAATAATGAAGTAGCTATGCCCCCAGTAGTCGGTACCCGCGGGCGTATGGGGTTGTGTGTTCCCGAGTTGCGTCGCGCCGAAATAATGATCGAAATCATCGGGCAGCATAAAGATCTCGAAGTGGATATGCCGCTGCCCGTGGCAACGCCCCGGGAGTCCGAGCACGTCCTTCCGGGAAACCTTTTTTCCGCTCCCTGCTTGTGCGGGAGGCGCCACGGCGGGATTCAGGATTCCTCCGGGCGAAGGCATGCGCAGAAATTCCGGCAGATCGTTCCCGCTTACGCCAACGCTGTTGTATGCGCTCAACTCCAGCAAATGCATGTATAGCGAGTAAAACGTCAGCGTCCGGCCGTCACCCGTTTCACTAGTATGTTTGAGCAGTACGAAACCCGCGTTGCTGTCGAGCGCGCTGCCGCCATCAATGGCGTGCTGGCACTCCCGATACGCCACGACTTCACCGTCCGCAATGGCGCGTACTTTCTCGTTTCGCGTGGCCGGGTAGAGATGCACACCGGTGTGCCAGCGGCGGTCGAACGCGATCGGATAGATACCATGCGCCAGTTCGAAATCGTCCACGATGCTCATCATCGGGTCGGTGAGCGCGAGGTTGGTTGACGTCGTGCCCGCAATGGGCAGAAAAGGAGGGCTGACAATCATCGTCTTAGCGCGACATGTTGTAGAGCTTCGTAACTGTCAATTCGCCTTGCGGCAAATTGGGCAGCGCGGTTTCAAAATTCGCGGGTCCCTCGAAGGTGAACGACGCCGCCTTGATCCGGAACTCGCCTGGACAGTGGAATACAACATTACCGTCCTCGATCGTGAGCGCGGCGCCGCCGCTGGCCATGACCGCCTTCGTATTCCCGGCCACCAGCACGTCCTGGCTCGCGCTCGCCACGCGCAGCTGCTGGTCGGCGAACAGATCCAGTGCATCGCTCTGCGCCTGAAAACCGAGGTGTTGGGTCAGCCTGGCACTCGGATGCTGCAGAACATCTTTGATGGTTCGCATGACAGCAGTGATCTCCGTTTTCTTGTCGATCGACAGGGACACGCATGCGAGCGGGCCAATGCCATTCGGGGCTACACGCTAAATCGGCAGACCAAAGCGTGTCTATAAGACAAATCCGAGGTAGGCGATTGTTTGCAGTTGTTATTTTGAGATGAGGCGGAAGCATTCGTCGGCAGGTGAATCAGTCACTCGCTAAATGTGCGGCTTCGATGGCGATCTGGCTGGGCGTTCGGGAGGCGCGCAAGCGAGTGGAGGAAAACGGTGTGCGGGGCTTCAAGTCTCATCCGACGATGCAAGCGTTATTTGCCAATGTCCGGCTCGCTTATCCGCAGTACGAGTGAATCGCCGAACATCGTCCGACGATCGTGTTTCATCGCGGACATTCCGGCATGGGCCCGGACATGCGCAATGGTGGAGAGCTGAGTCTGGAGTATTCGGAGCCGATCCCTCTCGGCGACGTGGCTGGAGGATTTCAGACAGGCCGGCTTCAGGGACGAGGTGCAGCCCCTGATTCTGAAGCAGAACGCGATCGGCCTGCTCGGGTTGAGCGACTGAGCGTCCAGACGCTTGCCTTGAGATACGGAAGGTCAGTCGCGCGGAGTTCGAGCATTCCGCGCCGCACAGCAGGAGCGTTACGGCGTATACAATTCGGCAGCACCTGATTTCTGCCCAATACCGACCTGATCCCATTCATGCCTAATCCCACCCGGGCCTTTCTTCTCGGCCCGCTCCTGAAAGGCGTTTCACGCTCCTTTTACCTCACCCTGCGCGTGCTGCCCGCCGGGATGCGCGATCCGATCGGCCTCGCGTACCTGTTGGCGCGCGCCGCCGACACGATCGCGGACACGTCGCTGATTCCGCCGGAACAACGTCTCGCGTTGCTGTTGTCGCTGCGCGACCAGGTCAACGGCGCTTCGGACGATGGTGCTTCGATCCGGCGCATAGCAGCCGAAGTGACCGGTCAGCAGATCCAGTCGGATGAAAAGGTGTTGCTCGAGTCGCTCGGACCCACGCTGGAGGTGTTGTCGCAACTGAGCGAGTCCGATTTGAAGGCCGTGCGCGGGATCGTCTCGACGCTGACCGAAGGCATGGAGTTCGATCTTCGAGCCTTTCCCGACGAGCAATCCGGGCAGATCGTCGCGCTTCGCGACTATGACGAGCTCGACCGTTACACCTATCTGGTGGCGGGATGTGTCGGCGAATTCTGGACCACGATGACCTACGCGCACATGCCCGGCACGCTGAAGGAGCAACCCGGGACGATGACGCGCCGGGGTGTGCGCTTCGGCAAAGCGCTGCAGATGACCAATGTGCTGCGCGATTGCGGCAAAGATCTGCGGATCGGCCGCTGCTATCTTCCCGGCACGATGCTGGATCGCTTCGGCTTGAGCGCGCAAGACCTCCTGTTGCCGGGCAATTCGGCCCGCGCGCGGCCACTGATGGTGGAACTCGTGCGCAAGGCTCTGGATCACTTCCGCGAGGCTCTGGCATACACGCTCGCGATTCCCGCGTTTTCCGTGCGCTTGCGTCTGGCCTGTTTGTGGCCGGTGCTGATCGGCCTCGACACGCTGTTGTTGCTGGCCGATAACGACGCCTGGCTCGACCCGGCCAAGGTCTCCAAGGTGCGGCGCAACGACGTGTACAAGATCATCGCGTCTTCAATGCTGCTGGTGCCGTCGAATGCGCTTGTGCGCAAGTCGGTGGAGCGGCGGATCGAAAAAATCGAAGCGCGCCTCGGAATGTGACGCTACTCCGCCGCGTCCCGCAGATCCCTGATGTGCTGATACACCGTTGCGCGTCCCATTCCCAGAACGTTGGCAACGTAGTTCGCTGCGCTCTTTCCTTTGAAGGCGCCCTCCGCCCAAAGCGCTTCGACGAGTTCGCGCCGGTGATCGCGGGTCAATGAGTTCAACGCCAACTGGCGTTCCCGAAGCCATGCGTGAAGGAACGTGTTGATGCGTTCCTGCCAGTCGTCCTTGAACAGTTCCTCGGGTTGCTTCACGACGCCCGCGCCTGAAACGACAAGGTCGATGACGTGTTTCACTTCATCGAAGACGGCAATGTTGTAGTTGATGCACATCACGCCGACAGCGGCGCCGGCGTCGTCGAACAACACCGTGCTGACACAGCGCATGCGCCGACCGTCCCAATTGATCTTCTCGTATGGACCGATCGTGCCTGGCGTCGCGACGTGGTCGATCTCTTCCAGCGCTGATTCATCGCCCAACTCGCGCTTCGACAGATTGTTGGCGATATACGCGACTGTCTGGCTCCGAAGGTCGTGAATGACGATCTCGACATACGGGAAAAAGAGCAGCGCGATACCGTCGGCGACACGGCTATATCGCTCGAGCAGAAGCCGGCGAGCCGGTGTGGTTTTTGTCTTTCGCATGGAGATGGGTGCAGTTTTCAGGTGGCAGCGATGTCCGGCATCGGATTGTTCACGCAGCCGCCGATCCGTGTGGTCCGTGCTATTTTGCCACGGCGTTTATGCGGCGATTTTCAACGTCAGATGCCGCCACAGCTCGTACGCGATTGCCACATCCTCCAGTCCGAGTCCGATCGAGCGAAAAAAAGCGTGCTTCCGGTAAGACGGTTTATCGGCCCTGCCGCAAACTAATTCAGGCAGGTCAGCCACCACGCTTTGCGGCGACCATCCGTGCCGCTCGGCCGCCAGCTTCATTTCTCCCGCGCTGGCGGGCGTGGTGCGCCGGTAGTCGCAATATACGTCCATCTCCGTCAGCCACGCGGGCGGGATCTCGTGTGCATTCGCGGCGTTTGTGCTGATCGAGGTGATCAGCGCCGGTTTCGCCAGCATGCCCTCCGGCAACACGGGCGTGCCCGATGAAGTGCACAGCGCCACCACGTCCGCGTCGCGTACGCATTCTGCGAGTGTGGCGCTGATCGTCACCTGTGCATTCAGCGCGGTAACCGCCGCGCGTTTCGCCTCGTTGCCGTGCAGTCCGGGCGAGAACACCTGGATCGAGTCCCAATGCCGCAACGGCGCGATATGGCGCAGGTGCGCTTGTCCGACCGCTCCGGCGCCGACGATCGCCAGGCGGCGCGCGCCGGTTGCCGCAAGATGTTCGACCGCGAGCGCCGTCGCGCCGGCCGTGCGCTCGATGGTGAGCAGGCCGGCGTCGCACCACATCAGCGGCTGGCCGGTTTCCATCGACATCAGCGCCGTCCAGGCGGTGATGATCGGATTCGCGCCTGTCACGATGTACGGCGACAGCTTCGCGCCGAATACCTTGGCCTCGGCGATGACGCCGAGGTACGTGATGAAATCGCCCGCGTCGGCGGGAAACAGCGTGAGGCTTTGCGGCGGCTGGACCGCATCTTCATGACCGAGCGCGCGAAACATCTGCGTCAGCGCGCGGCGCACATCCAGATCTGGCAGGGACTTGCGCACGGCGTCCTGCTGGACGATCAGCGGTGTGTCGTTCGTTTGGCGATTGCTCATTGGCCTGCTCTCCAAGTCGTTGCCGGGTTCCGGCGATGACGCAATTCTAAATTCAAAGTCCAGTCTGGACTATTATTTTTGAAAAATGCTTGCAATTGTCTGAGTCCAGAATAGACTTGTGTTCCAGAACAGCGATGGACTCGGTTCATGCCCACCGGCGCCGGCGGTCTCATGGCTGTTTCACCCGAACCCTATTTCTAGCGATACCCACCACGGCTGGAACCATCATGAATCTCAAGATTTCGCTTTCACTCTGTCTCGCCGCCGCGTTAGTCAGCGTGGCCGGCACGGTCAACGCCGAAACCGCAGGCAGCTTGCGTTTCGGTATCGAAGCCGCTTACCCGCCGTTCGAAAGCAAGTCGCCGACCGGCCAGTTGCAGGGGTTCGACATCGACGTCGGCAATGCCGTCTGCGCGAAGATGGGCGTGAAATGCGTGTGGGTGGAAAACTCGTTCGATGGTCTGATTCCCGCGTTGCAGGCGCGCAAATTCGACGCCATCAATTCGGCGATGAACATCACTGCCAAGCGTAAGCAGAGTATCGATTTCACGCCGGCGATCTACGTCGTGCCGATCGTGATGGTCGCGAAGCGCGGCTCCACGCTGTTGCCCGATGCGAAGAGTCTTCAGGGCAAGCGCGTCGGGGTATTGCAGGCGTCGTCGCAGGAAGATTTCCTCAAGCAGCACTGGGAGAATGCAGGCGTCAAGATCGTGTCGTATCAGGACCAGGATCAGGTCTATGCGGACCTGGTCGCCGGACGTCTGGATGCGGCGGTCCAGGAAGCGCAGACCGCGCAGGACGGGTTTCTGGACAAGCCGGCCGGCCACGACTATGTGATCGTCGGCGAACCGCTCAAAGATCCGGCCACGCTCGGCGAAGGCACCGGCTTCGGCATGCGCAAGGGCGACAAGGCGCTGGGCGGCAAGATCAACGCCGCGCTCGCCGCGCTGAAGAAGGACGGCACGCTGAGCAATCTGTCGATGAAGTACTTCAAGCGCGACATCATTGCGAAGTAACCGGCTCCAGGGCCGGGGCCGACAGATCCGATCCGCGCAAGCCGGTGCGCAACACAGAGCGAGTTTATGGATTTCGATGTAATCGTACTGGGCGCCGGCATTGTCGGCGTGTCGTCCGCGCTGCATCTGCAGGATCGCGGACGCCGCGTCGCGCTGGTCGACCGGCGTGGCCCCGGCGAGGAAACCAGCTTCGGCAACGCGGGCTTGATCGAGTCGTCGTCGATCGTGCCTTATGGGTTTCCGCGCCGTCTCGGCACGCTGCTGCGCTACGCCCGCAATCGGTCAACCGACCTCTATTGGGACTACCGGGCACTCCCTGCGTTCGCGACGTGGCTCGGGCGTTTCTGGTGGGAGTCGTCACCGGAGCGTCTCGCGATGGCTGCGCGCGACATGCTGCCGTTGATCCGGAAAAGCGTCGCCGAACACGATGCGCTGATCGAGCGCGCCGGTCTTGGCAACCTCGCGCGCGACGGCGGCTGGATCGAAGCGTTTCGCACGCGGGCCGAGTTCGATCAGCAGGCGGCCGCCGCCGAAGTCTCCGCGCGCCAGCATGGCCTGCGCCTCGTGCCGCTCGATGCGGCGGCGCTCCGCAAGCGGGAGCCCGGCATTGGCTTGGGCTTTTGTGGCGCGCTGCACTGGCAGGACCCGAAGAGCATCTCCGATCCCGGCGCGCTGACGAAGGGCTACGCGCGTCTGTTCGAAGACGGCGGCGGCACGCTGCTGACCGGCGACGCGGCCACCGTGCGGGCCGAAGGCGATGCCTGGACCGTCCAGACAAGTGTCGGGAAAATCAGTGCAAAGGAAGTGGTAGTCGCGCTTGGAGCGTGGTCGGACACGGTATTCGCGCCGCTCGGCTACCGCATTCCGTTGCGCGCGAAACGCGGGTATCACATGCACTACCGGCCCATGCAAGCGATGCTGTCGGTGCCGGTTGTCGATACTGAGGAAGGCTACGTGATCGCACCGATGCGCGGCGGCTTGCGTCTCACCACCGGCGTCGAGATCGCCGCGCGCGATGCGGCGCCCACCGCGGTTCAACTCGACCGCGCGGAACGTATCGCCAGGCCGGTATTCGGTCTGGGGGATCGTCTCGATGAGAAACCATGGCTCGGGCTGCGTCCGTGCACGCCCGACATGCGGCCCGTGATCGGACCTGCACCCCGGCATCGCGGCCTCTGGTTTTCTTTTGGACATAACCATCATGGCTTGACGCTCGGTCCCGTCACAGGGCGCCTGCTGGCGGAAATGATGACCGGCGCTACGCCGTTTGCCGACGTACATCCGTTTCGTCCAGAGCGGTTCCGCTAGCTAGACTGGCCGGAGACGTCGGCGCGATTTGAAAAATCAGGAGCGTGAAATGAAGATCAGGGAATTCGGCGTCGAGCGCTGGATGGACCTCTATGAAAACCAATGCACGTACAACCTCGCGGAAACCTGCGTCGAATCGCTGACGGTCGATCAGTTGCTGACCCTCACGGGCAAGCAGGACAGCATCCTCGACGAGTTGCGTGCGCTCAAGCTCACCTACGGCGCCATCGAGGGCTCCATGCGTTTGCGAGAGGCGATCTCGGCGATGTACGAACATCAAACGCCGGCTAATGTGATCGTCACGCATGGCGCGATCGGCGGCAATGCACTGGTGTACGAGACGCTGGTCGAACCCGGCGATACGGTGATCTCGGTGCTGCCGACGTACCAGCAACACTATTCGATTCCGCAGAGCTATGGTGCGGACGTGCGCATTCTCAAGCTGCGCGAGGAAAATGCGTTCCTGCCGGATCTCGCCGAACTGCGAAGCCTCGTCAACGGCAGAACAAAGCTGATAGCGATCAACAATCCTAACAACCCGACGGGATCGTTGATGGACGAGAAGTTTCTCGGCGAGGTGAGCGAGATCGCGCGATCGTGCGGCGCATACCTGCTGTGCGACGAGGTGTATCGCGGCACCGATCAGCACGGTAGCGGCTACACGGTCTCCATTGCGGACGTCTACGAGCGCGGCATCAGCACAGCAAGCATGTCCAAGACCTATTCGTTGGCGGGGCTGCGGCTCGGCTGGATTGCGGGTCCGAAGGAATTGATCCATGCGGTCGCGATTCATCGCGACTACAACACGATCAGCGTGGGCATGATCGACGATCACTTCGCGACCGTCGCGCTTGAACACCGCGCCGCGATTCTCGCGCGCAATCACGACATCGTGCGCACCAATCTGGCGATCGTCGACGCTTGGGTCGAAAAGGAGCCGGCAATCTCGTACATCAAGCCGAAATCCGGCACTACGGCGCTGCTGAAATACGCTTTGCCGATGTCGTCGCGCGATTTCTGCACGGCGCTGATCGAGCAGACCGGGGTGATGTTCACGCCGGGCAGCGCGCTCGACATGGAAGGCTACGTGCGCATCGGCTACGCCAATAACCGCAATGTGCTCGAGGCTGGCTTGGCCAAAGTGTCCCAATTCCTCGCGAAGCGGGGCGGATGAACGCGGTGGCGTGAGCAGGCTTCGCTGCACCGCGACTTCAAGTCTGTCATGGCAAGCGAGGCTTTCAACCGCGAAAGCGCGCATTCAATCTGCATCATCTCACACCGGCCAATCGGGAAACCCCTAGCATCCTGCATCCATGGTTCGCGTTAGTCTCTTCAAAAGAGGAGACGAACCATGCGACAAGTGTTCAATATTGCCGTGGTGTTGCTGCTTGGCTATCTGATGGCGGATAGGGCGTTGATGCGCGCCCAGGCGGGAGAGGTGGGGACGATAACCTGCGCAAGAGGCGCGGAGATGATCAAACTGGACGCGTTGAAAAAGGGATTCGGCGAGGCCGGAGCCAGCAGCCAGGGCGAAAATTTCCTGTCGAGCTGCCTTGTTACGGGTCGCGGACAAGTGGGCGATCTGATCGCACGCGATTGAGCGGCGCGTTCCGCGCAGAGATCGCGTAACGAAAACGCGTCGACGAAAAAGCGCCCAGACCGCGAAGGTCCAGGCGAAGTCATCGGGAGCCCGATGACGGAGGTATCGAATACGGAACTGGCCCGCGATCGGGGATGCTCGATAGCGGGCCAGTTCTTTTTGAAGCAGCGCGTGGGCGTTTCTCGCGCTCAACAGCCGGTCAGCAAGGCGTCAGCGGTTCGTGCCGCTGGCAGCCTGGGTCGCGAAGCTTGGTTGTCAGAGCTTGGTTGCCGAAGCCTCGTTTCCAAAGCCTGGCTGCCGAAGCGTCGCTGCCGAAGCGTGGTTGCCGAAGCGTGGTTGCCGAAGCGTGGTTGCCGAAGCGTGGTTGCCAAAGCGTGGTTGCCGAAGCGTGGTTCCCAAAGCCTCGTTTCCAAAGCCTCGCTGCCAAAGCTTGGTTGTCAAAGCTCGGCTGTCAAAACTTAGTTGCCGAAATACACCGACTTCGGGCCGTCAACCGGAACCGCATGTCCCGTCTGCGACGAGCCTCCGGCCACACCGCCGTAAGCGCTTGCGGCCGGTTGAGCTGTGCCGTTTTGCGCGGCGACACGGGTTTGCGCAGCCTGGATGTCGGCCGGGTAATACGGATCCGAGCGGCCCGGCTGGTAGCCGGCTTTCTCGAGTTGAACCAGTTCGGCGCGCACTTGTGCGCGGGTCACCGGCTGGTTGGACTGCGCAAACGAGGCAACCGGCGCGGCGAGTACAGCGGCAATAACAACGGCTTGAATGAGCGATTTCATGATGAACTACCTCCAGTTCGGTCCTTATCTTTACTACGAGCGTTCTTGTTCGTAGTCAGTGATTGCATTGTAGATTTGCGATCTGGCTGGAGTAATCGCCACTTCAGGTAAAGTTTGTTGCGAGATTTGAGATAAAAGCGGGGAGCACGGCCTTCTGTTGGCAACAACAGCGCGCTGCCAACGCTAGGGCGGCGTCACCGTGCTGCCGGCGGCCGGCGCATTGGCGGTATTGGCTGCGGATTGCTTCAAACGCGTGAATGCGTGGCCGGTGCGCTTTTCCCGTTCACTTTGTGCTTCATAAAAGTCTTTGCTCAGCCATTGTCCGAAACTCACCATCGCGGAGCCGAGTGCGCTTTTCAAACGTATCCAGACGGTCTCCGTGCGGGCGAGTTGTGCGGCCGATTCCACCAGGCCCGCGGCCAGCAAGTCGAGTTCGGCGTGCAGGTGATCGGCGAAATGATTGAGCCCGTGCTGATTGCCATTAGAAGACTTCCGTTCGAGGTCCACGTGCTCAGGAATCAGCGACTGATTGGTGACGCGGATAAACGGTGGCGTATCTGTCCGGGCAACGCCGATCGACCGGATCGCCAACCCGGCGCTTGCCGCGGCCTGCACGCGTTGGCCGAGCGGTCCAAGCGTCCACTTGTCAGTGAGATACTTCAGCAGGCTTGAATGATCGAATTGCACGTGACACACACCGGGATCGCACCACGGTGAAATCAGAATGGCGGGCACGCGCACGCCGAGCCGGGTGAAATCGAATGCATCGACGTGCTCATCGGGTGCGACCGCATCGGACGGCGGCGGCACGTGGTCGAAGAAACCGCCATGCTCGTCGTACAGCACGACTAGCAGCGTGCGCTCCCACAAGGCCTGATTGGAGCGCAGCGCATTGTAGGTATCGGCGATCAGCTTCTCCGCCTTCATGATGTTGTGCGGCGGATGATCGTCGTTCTGCGCTTCGCCGAAGTACTTGGGCTCGATCAGCACGAACGCCGGAAACTCATTCTCGGGGCCGGCTGCGTCGTCGAAGAACTCGTTGAACAAGCGGTAGTTCGCGAGGTTTTCGGCGCGCCTCTGATTCGTCAACAGCAGTGACGCGGGAAAATCGTAGAAGTAAATCTTCCACGTTTTCTTCGCCTCGTTCAGGCGGTCGAAAATCGTGTCCTGGGTTTGCTCGGTGTACCACTTCGGATTTAGCGCGTCGAGTCCCGAGGGCATCTCGACCTGACCCATCGATGTGCCCGTCAGAGCGAAATACCGGTTCGGCCAGGTCGGGCCAGGCAATGACGAGAACCATCTGTCGCAAACGGTGAATTGCGCGCCTAGTGTGTGCAATGCCGGCAGAAAGTTGAGCGGATAGTAGCCCATGACGTCTTGCCGCGCGGCGAGGCTGCTCTTCGGGTAGTCCGTTGCAAAGGATCGAACGAAGCCGCCGTTGTCACCCTGGAGTTGCTCTAACACGGCCGCGTGTCCGTGATTGGGATCGAGCTTCATCTGCCGCTCGCTTGTCGCGCGGGGGTAAAACGTGTGGCCTTTGCCGTCGTCGTTCGATTTCGACGATGCGTTCCGGATGCCGTCCAGCCCCTTGTGCACTGTGTCCAGACATCCGAGCATCTGATCGAACGAGTGGTTTTCCATCAGCAGCAGAACCACATGGTCGATGTGATCCTGCTGTGCAGCGTTCGTTGTACTTGCGTTGCTTACCGCCGCTTCGCCGTTGTGGACGTCACTCATATTCATCGCTCCAGCAGGGGATTGGATGGATTCAGTGTGCGCACTACCGTTCGAGCCTGATCGTTTGAGCTTGCCAGCGTTGCAAACGTAGCGCAAAACGCGGCGCGGCGAAAGAGTCTCAGTGCCTTGAACGGGAATCGACCATCTCCTCTCCAGCGATGTTTGCCCCTGCAACAAGCGATGCGTTTGAGCTAGGCCGTCGGCGTTGCGACCCATCGGGCATCGATTTGGGCTGCCTGAAGCCCGGAGGCCGCAGGCGGATTCGAAACGGGTCTGGCCTTCGCGTCGGGCGAGGGCGTGTCAGGACTATCGGCGCCCCGAAACGCCTTGCTGAGCCGAGCCATGTGATTCTCCCGAGCCGACAAAGTGTCCGGGTCGAGTTCCAATGCTTGCGCATATTTGTACCCGGCGCCGAGCGGATCGCCTTTAAGTTCGAGCGCCTGGCCCCATTCGACATACGACGGCGCAAGGTCGGGGCGCAGCGCCACCGCGCGGGAGAGCTTGTCGATCGCTTCGTCGTAGCGGCCGACGGCCACGAGCGCCTCAGCCCAGTCGTGCAGATTGTTCACGGAGCCCGGCGCCATCCTGTTTGCCTTTGTGAAGGCGTCGAGCGCTTCTGGATAGTGCTTTGCATGCAACAGCACGTCACCGAGAAGACGCAGGTTTTCGGCCGTCCTCGATTTTTCGCCTGCGCCGGCCTGGAGAGCGTCGAGCGCGTCGTCGATGCGGTGCTGCTGTTCGAGTGCGACCCCGAGGCTGGCCCGCAGAACCGCCGAATCCTTGTACACGGTCAGCGCCTCGCGGCTTTGCTGTTCCGCTTTTTTTGACAGCCCCTGACTGACGAGCAGCCACGCTTTGCCCGCCTGCGCCCATTCGCCTTGCTCGGAAGCCGGCAGTGCAAGCACCTCGTCATATATCTTGACGATCTCGCCGTAGTCGCATTGCGCCAACGAACACCTGGTCTTCTGAATGTCGGAGTAAAGATGGCTTGCGAGTATGTTCGGCTCGGCGAGCCGCATTGCCTCGATGGCGATGTCGCTGACGAATTTTTCCAGGTCGGTCCCGACGAACCGCACCGTACGCTCGCGGGAGTCGAACGGGCCGCCTTCGATCTGCACGTGCGCTAGGTAGGAATCGGCGCCGTCGTCCATCTTCATGATGCCGACGTGAACGGCCACATCCGGACGATTGACGATGCCCTTGATGAAGCGGACCGTCGATGCATAGGATACGTCCTGACCGGGAATCTGGATATCCGGTTGCGCGTCGTAGTCGGTCAATGCGTCGTGTGGAATCGACTCGGCGTCCTGACTGATCTCCCTCATCGCGGACATGATTCGCTCTGCGAGGAAATTGGAGGTATAGCCGCGTTCCACCAGCGACTTTGGCGTTTCGACCGGCGGCACCAGCAACTGTCGCGTGAGCACGCCGCGCACCACGAGGCCCAAAAACACGATGGCCAGAAGCACGCCCAGCCACGGCAACACGTACGGCCAGAGTTCTTTCGGGCCGTGCCAGATCCGTTCCGCGGCGCGAAGTAAGGCTTGTAAAAACCCACTTGAATGGCTGCTGCTACGGCGGCCCGCGTTGCCGGTTCGGTAGAACGGGCGGCCTCGCCAGTTCATTGTCCGATGCTGGCCCTGGAAACTCGACATGATTCACCTCGATTCGACCGGAATAGGTAAGTACCCGACTTGGGTGACGGCTGTCATGCATCGTCCGTGCCATCACGCGCTGAGCGTTGTCTGGCGGGCTTGAGGCGTCTCTGCGACGATATCGAGGTGTACACAGTGTTGTCCCTCGGGCAACGGATGCGGATCAGAAGTTCGGTCGAGGGACACACAGGCGGGAACGGGGACGCGCAAAAGCGGTTGCAGGCGCAAGGAGTCGGTGTATTCGAGCAGGCGCCGCGTTAGCCTGCATGCCGTAGCAAGCGACGCGGCGTCTTACCTGGGTTGGAGCAGTGGCGTCGAGAAATCAGCCTGCCAGCTCAATTGCCTCCCCTGAAAAGCTCCTGCATTCGAGCAGCTTCACCACTTCGCTGCGATTGCAGAAGCTGCTGGTAAACCTGCTCGCGCGTTAGCCCCTGTGCGGGACCACCCGACATCGTGGTGGTTGCAGGCTGCCCGCCGACGGAGTCGACAACGGCCTGCGGTGCTTGCGCGGTCGTCTCCGTGCTGGCGTCCTGGGCACGTGCTTGCCAGGAAAGCGCGCAAAGTAGTCCGCCTGCGATCATCAAAACCTTCTTCATTTCCATCTCCTTCAAACTGCTGGCGTCGCCCTCGCGACACCTCATTGCAAAAACCCCCGTCGGATTACTCGCGATAACGGCCGAGCGGTCTGACGAGACACAGAGTGGAGACAGTCACTGGCTTTGAGTGTCAAACAAGTTCTGCGCAGCGCACCAGAGAAGTGCGTTACCGGAAGACCTTCCTCTCGCAACGGAAAGGTGCATGCTGTGGCATTGTCGTTTGACGGACCTCAGAGAAGCGGCTTGCGTCCACTATGAGAATGAGACGAGCCAGCCGCAATGAAACTTAAGCATTAATCAGCCATCCTTAATGCGGAATAGGCGGGTTCGGATTTGATATTTTTATACGACGATTGCTGTGGGGCAGTGCGTGGGGGATAGCCGTCGAAACCCTCGCCAAACAGGCGAATCTGGCGGGCGCCTGGCGCCAGCGCGTAAACGACAAAGGGCGCCCGAGGCGCCCTTTGCACTGTACAACCTGACGGTCCGGTTAAGCCGCCGTCGGCCGCCACTTCAACAACCGCTGTTCGACAGCGGTCAACAGATAGTCCGCCGCCAGTGCGACCACCGCCAACACAATCATCGCCGCGAACACACCGCTTGCGTTGAAGGCGCCTTGAGCCGTGGAGATCAGCAAGCCGATACCTTGCTTCGAACCGAGGAACTCGCCGACCACCGCGCCGACCAGCGCGAAGCCGAAGCTCACGTGCAAGCTCGCGAGAATCCAGCTGAGCGCCGACGGAATCACAACCGAAGTCGTTACCTGGCGGCGCGACGCACCGAGAATCTGCGCATTCGCGATCATGTAACGGTCGGCTTCACGCACGCCCTGGAACGCGTTGGCGAACACGACGAAGAACACCATCACCACGGCGAGCGCCACCTTCGACGCCATCCCGAGACCGAGCGCGATCACGAACACCGAGCCGAGCACCACACGCGGAATCGAATTGGCGATCTTGATGTAGAGACTGAACACGTCGGACAGCAACTTGTTGCGGCCGAGCACGATGCCGCAGAACACGCCGGCCACCGAACCGATGATGAAGCCGAGCCCGGTTTCCTCCAGCGTGACCCACACTTGCGTGAGCAACGGACCCTGCGAAGTGCCGTTCACGAACCAGTCGATGATCTGTGCGAAGATCGCGCTCGGCATCGAGAAGAAGAACGGATCGATCCACTTCAGGCGCGCCGACAGTTCCCAGCCGCCAAGCACGACCACCAGCACGAGAATGCGCAGCGAAATCACCAACGCATGACGTTGCCGGATGCGTTTTTGCGCGATGCGTTCGACTTGCGCAAGCGCCGCCGGATCGATACCCGAAGGCATCATTTGTTGAGAGGTAGTAGACATGTTTGCCGTTCCTTGATTAACCGATCTGCACTTCTTCGCGCAGGTCGTGCCAGATGTCGCGCGAGATTTCGATAAAGCGTTGGTCGTAGCGAACTTCCGACGTGACGCGCGGACGCGGCAGATCGATTTCGTACACTTTCTTCAGCGTAGCCGGGCGTGCGGTCAGAACGAACACGCGATCGGCGAGCGCAATCGCTTCTTCCAGATCGTGCGTGACGAACACCACCGAGCCGGCACCGCCCCACAGTTGCAGCAGTTCGTCCTGCATCAGCGTGCGGGTTTGCATGTCGAGCGCCGAGAAGGGCTCGTCCATCAGCAGGATTTCCGGCTTGTTGATGAAGGTCTGCGCGAGCGCCACGCGCTTGCGCATACCGCCCGACAGCTGATGCGGATAGTGTTTGCCGAACTTGTCGAGGCCGACGCGGCGCAGCCATTCGTTGGCTTCGTCGTAGGCGGCGGATTTCGAGCGGCCGCGATACAGCGGGCCGGCCGCGACGTTGTCGATCACCGAGCGCCACGGGAACACGGCGTCGGCCTGGAACACGAAGCCGATGCGCGGATCGATGCCGTCCACCGGTGCGCCCATGACGCGCACTTCACCGGTGGTCGGCTTCAGGAGGCCGGTGATCATGCTGAGCGTCGTCGATTTGCCGCAGCCCGTCGGGCCGACTACGGCGACGAACTCGCCGCGCGCCACCGACATGCTGAAGTCGCGCAACGCGATGGTCGCCTTGCCGTCGGGAGAAATGAAACGGCACGATACGTTGCGGAACTCGATGGCTGGCGTATCGCGTGACATAGGTTGATTCATCGGCTGATGCCTCGCTGTTCTCGTAATGTTGAAAGTGTGTTACTTCGCCGCGGTCTTGACCGGTGCCGACGACACGAAGTCGTTGGTGTAGGTCTTGGCGAGGTCGATATGCTTACCCTTGACGGAAGGATTGAAGGCCGACAGCACCTTCAGCACCGTGTCGGGGCCGTCGGCGGGCATCTTGCCGTCCTTCGTGAACATCGGCAGCGATGCCTTCAGCGCGCCGACGTAAAGGTCCTTGTTATTGCCGTAGTAGTCCTTCGGCATCTTGGCCGCGATCTCGTCGGCGCTATGCGTGGCGATGAAGTTCAGCGTCTTCGCGAACGCGTGCGAGAGTTTCGCTGCGTCGTCCTTGTGCGAGTCGGCCCACGCGCGCTGCACGTAGAAGCTCGAAGCCGGATACGTGCCGCCGAGTGCGGCGCGCGTGCCTTCCAGCGTGCGCATGTCGACCAGCACCTTCGCGTCGCCGGTCTTCAGCAGCTGCGACACGGTCGGCTCGGTCGTCATGCCGGCGTCGATCCGGTTCTGCTTGATGGCGGCGATGAAGCTGTTGTCCGCGCCGACCGGCAGCAGCGTGTATTGCGTCGACGGCACGCCCGCGCGCTGCGCGAGGTATTGCGTGAGGAAGCTGGTGGACGAGCCGAGGCCGGTCACGCCAAGCGTCTTGCCCTTCACGTCGGCCATGCTCTTGATCGTTTCGGAGGCCTTGGTGGAGACCATTTCGACTTCACCCGGCACCTGGCCGAAAATCACCAGCGCCTGGACTTCCTTGCCCTTGCTCTGCAGATCGATGGTGTGATCGTAGAAGCCCACCACGCCTTGCACGGCGCCCGCGAGCAGTTCGTTTTCCGCATCGACGCCCGCCGGTTGCGAGAGGATTTCGACGTCGAGACCTTCGTCCTTGAAGTAGCCGAGCTGTTCCGTGAGCTTGGCCGGCAGGTAGATGATCTTGGTAGCGCCGCCGACCATGATGGTGAGCTTCTCGGCATGAGCGGCGGCCGACGCGGCGGCAAGGGTGAACGCAACACCTGTCACAGCGGCAATCTGGCGCAAGGTACGCATGGAGCAGTCTCCTTAGGTATGGTCGCCGCGGGGTGAAAAAATGCGGCGCTTTCTGGATGAATGTCGAGGATTATAGAAATCGGAAACCTTCTGGCAGCTTTCTGGGCTGCAGGCAAATCATGGGTGTTAACCCGGAACTGAGCCGGAAATGAGCCGGAACTGAGCTGGAACCCGGGCGAAACCGGGCCGCCAGCGCGCCTTGAACACCACGACGTACGCCGCAAAGCACGCGAGACGCGCGCAAAGCTCTTGTTTTACGGCACAATCGGCGTCCTGACTTTTGCCGTTCCCGCCATGAAGCTGCTGCTCATCGAAGACAACCCCACGCTGGCGCACTGGCTCGCGAAGATGCTGGAGCAGGAGTCGTTCGCGCTCGACGCCGTGCAGGACGGCGATGCCGCCGACCAGCTTCTGCGCACCAACCACTACGACGTGATCCTGCTCGACCTGAATCTGCCGAAGCTGTCGGGCAAGAACGTGCTGCGGCGGCTGCGGCAGCGCGGCGACGCGACGCCGGTGCTGATCCTGACCGCGAGCGGTTCGATCGACGAAAAAGTGGAATTGCTCGGCGCCGGCGCGGACGACTACCTGGTCAAGCCGTTCGAAGTGCGGGAACTGGTGGCGCGCATCAAGGTGCTGATCCGGCGGCAGACGCCGTCGAAGGCCGGCGAGGTGATGTGCGGCGACCTCGCTTTCGATATCGACACGCGCCAGTTCACGCTGAAAGGCGCGCCGCTGAACGTCACGCCGCGCGAGCGCACGGTGCTCGAAACGCTGATTCTGCGGCTCGGCAAGACGGTGACGAAACCGGCGCTGGCGGACGCGATCTTCACGCTCGCAGACGAGCCGAGCGAAGACGCGATTGAAATCTATATCTCGCGGCTGCGCAAGAAGCTGGATGGCAGTTCGGCGGCGATCGTCACGCTGCGCGGGCTCGGCTATCTGCTGCGCAAGAAAGACGATGACCAATAGCCTGCGCATGCGTTTGCTGTGGTGGCTGCTGGTGCCGCTTGCGTTATACGTGTTCGTCACGGGCAAGGCCGAGTACGACAACGCGCGGCGCACCGCGGATCTGGTGCAGGACAATCAGCTGATTTCGTCGGCGCGTATGATCGCGGGCGAAGTGGAATGGGTGGACGGGTTCCTGCGTGTCGATGTGCCGCCCGCGGCGCTCGAAGTGTTCGTGTCGCCGTACCGCGACCAGGTGTTCTACAGCGTGAGCGTCGACGACGGGCGGCTGCTGGCGGGCACGCCGGATTTCCCGCAGCGTAAGGCGCAGGCACCCGACACGCCCGATCACTACTACGCCGACCTGCATGGCCAGCCTGTGCGCGCCGTCGGCCTGGTTCGGCAAATGTACGATAACGGCGCGACGCGTCACGTGCTCGTGACCGTCGGCAAGACCGTGCGCTCGCGCGATGCGATGGCGCAGCAGCTGTGGCAGCCGCAGCTCGTGCGGCAGATCGAGATGATCGTGCTGGCGGTCGCGCTGGTGTGCATCGGCCTGACCTTCGAGTTGCGTCCTCTGATGAAAGTGAAGGAGGAGGTGGCCGATCGCGATCCGATGCAGTTGGAGCCGATTCGCGTCGAGCGCCTGCACACGGAGTTGCGACCGATCGTCGAGGCGATCAACCAATGTATCGCGCGGCTGGGTGTCCAGGTGGCCGCGCAACGGCGCTTCATCGCCGATGCCGCGCACCAGTTGCGCACGCCGCTTACGCTGCTGGGCACGCAGTTGCAGTTCGCGCGCCAGCAGGACGGCTTGACGCCCGCGCTCGCTGAAGCACTCGCGGCCATGCATCGCAGCAACGGTTCGATGGTCGGGCTGACCAACAAGCTGCTGCTGCTCGCGCAGGCCGAGGCGGCCGACAACACGCAGTTGGCCGTGGAAACGGTGGATTTCGTGCCGCTGGCCATGGAAGTGGTGGAAGACCTGGCGCTGCTCGCACAGGCCCGCGACATCGATCTGGGCGCCGAGCTGAACGGGTCCGCGCCGGTGGCGGGGCACCGCGGCCTGCTGCAGGCGATGATCGCGAATCTGGCGGAGAACGCGATTCGCTACTCCGGCAAGGGCGGCCATGTCACCGTCGCCGTCAGCGCCGACGCGCAAACGGTCACGCTCAGCGTGCTCGACGACGGGCCGGGCATTCCGCCCGAGTCGCGCAGCCGTGTGTTTGAACCGTTCTTCCGGGCGTCGACGGATACCGAAGGGACCGGGCTCGGCCTCGCGATCGTGCGCGAGATCGCGGATGCGCATCACGGCGAAATCACGCTCAAGCCCGGCGAGGGCGGCAAAGGCGTGCACGTAACGGTGTCGTTCCCGCGAGCGGCGGCAGAAGTGCCGCCGCCGCTCTGACGAACACCTCGGCGCGTATCGGGTTCGGCCGGCGTCGGGACAAACCCGCAATTGACGCAGGAAACGAACAACCGAAAGCTTATAGAAGGATTTGCGCCTCTAGAATTTTCGCGGGCGACCGATTAGACGCCCGCCCGGATACGGGACAAAACGGAGACATTCTCAACGAGCCATGTCCTGACGGGCTTCGCGCGCCGTCCGTGCCATGGTTGCGGCGTCGCTCCCACTGTTCCTGGCTGCTTCGGTGCTGAAGGTGCTGAAGGTGCTGAAGGTGCTGAAGGTGCTGAAGGTGCTGAAGGTGCTGACGGTGCTCGCGGGCTTCAATCCTGCGATGAAGGACCGCCATATCGAGGAGTCGAGAGCTTTCACGAGTCAGTTCGTGAAACAGGTCAAACCATCAGATGGATGCCGGGCGCGCCGCGAGGTGCGCCGGCCTCCTGAGACAAGAGGAACGCCGAATCGTGTTTTCAGGCAGTTTGCGCGGACGTTTGCTGTGGTGGCTATTGCTGCCGCTGGCTGCGTTCGTTTCCATTTCCGGCATGATTTCGTTCCGCAACGCGCAGACCACGGCCGATCTGGTGCAGGACAATGCGTTGCTTTCGTCGATGCGGATCATCGGCGAGGACGTCGACTGGGATAACGGCAACATCGTGATTCAGATTCCGCCGGCCGCGCTCGAACTGTTCGAATCGCCCGAGCAGGACAGCGTGTTCTATCGCGTCGAGGCGAGCGGGCATCGTCTGCTGGCGGGTACCCCCGATCTGCCGTTGCCACCTGGCGCCGGCGCCGGCGTCGGCCCCAGGCTCTATGCCACCCATCTCGACGATGGCCGTGCCGTGCGCGCCGCCACTTACGTGCGGCAGCTGTACGACTCGGGGCGTACCGAGGAAGTCGTGGTGGCGGTCGCCAAGACGGAAGGCTCGCGCGACGCGATGGTGTGGCGCCTGCTGCGTCCCCAACTGTTCGGCGAGGTGCTCACGCTGGTGCTCGCGATGGTCTTCGTCTATCTCGGGTTGACCTTCGAACTGCGTCCGCTGATGAAAGTGAAAGACGATGTCGAGGATCGCAATCCATCGCAGCTCGAACCGATTCGCGTGGCGCGGCTTCATGTGGAGCTGCGGCCGATCGTCGAGGCGATCAATCAGTGCATCGCGCGCATGCGCCAGCAGGCCACCGCGCAGCGGCAGTTCATCTCCGATGCCGCGCATCAGCTGCGCACGCCGCTCACGCTGCTCGATGCGCAGATCCAGTTCGCACGGCAGCGCGAGAATCGCGACGCGCGGCTCGCCGAAGCACTGGCCGGCATGCACAAGAGCAGCCGCAAGATGACGACGCTGACCAACAAGCTGCTGCTGCTCGCTCAGGCGGAGTCCGCTGCGCCGTCGAAAGAACACGAACGCGTCGATCTGAGCGCATTGATCGCGGGCGTGCTCGAAGAACTGATTGCATTCGCCCAGTCGCGTGAAATCGATCTGGGCGCGGAGCTGGAAGACGGTTTGCAAGTTACCGGAGACGAGGCGCTGACCGCGGCGCTGGTGACCAATCTCGTCGATAACGCGCTGCGCTATACGCAAGCGGGCGGCCGCGTCACGGTGCAGACGCAGCGCAGCAACGACATGGCGATCGTGCGGGTCGTCGACAACGGGCCGGGTATCAAGGCCGAGGCGAGGGCGCGCGTGTTCGAGCGCTTCTATCGCGCATCGAACCACGCGGACGGAACCGGCCTCGGTTTGCCGATCGTGCGCGAGATCGCCCATCGGCAGGGCGGCACCGTCACACTCGGGCCGGGAGAAGACGGTGTCGGCCTCGTCGCGACCGTCGAGATGCGCTTGTGGGCAGCCGCGGTCCGAAACGCGGCAAGGGGAGACATATGAAACTGCTGCTTGTCGAAGACGACGCAGACCTGGCGCGCTGGGTCATCAACCTGATGCAGGTCGAAAATTTCGCGCTGGACTGGGCGCAGGACGGCGAGAGTGCGGAGACGCTGCTCGGATCGCAATGCTACGACGCGGTGCTGCTCGATATGCGCCTGCCGGGCATCGGCGGCAAGGATGTGCTCGCGCGTTTGCGCCGCAAGCGCGACAACGTGCCGGTGCTGATGCTGACCGCCAACGGCTCGACCGACGACAAGGTCGCCTGCTTCTCGGCCGGCGCAGACGACTACGTCGTCAAGCCCTTCGACGCACGCGAACTGGTGGCGCGCATCAAGGCGCTGATCCGCCGTCAGGCGGCGGGCGACAAGGGCCAGTCGATCGACTGCGGCGATCTGCGCTATCTGTTCGACACACGCGAATTCCTGCTGCAAAACGAGCTGTTGCCGCTGCGCCGGCGCGAACACGCGATCCTCGAAGCGCTGATTCTCAAGCAGGGCAAGACCGTCTCGAAGACCACGCTGATGGACAGCGTCTTCAATCTCGACGACGAACCGAGCGCCGATGCGATCGACATCTACATTCACCGTCTGCGCAAGCATCTCGCGAGTTCGAACGCGAAGATCATGACCTTGCGCGGACTGGGCTACATCCTGCGCGAAGAAGAGCCTCGCGAAGCGTTTGCCGGGGCGCTGTAGCCGCCGCTGTAGCCGTATTCCGTCATGCTGCCCCGTTCATTCGGTCGCGCCGCCCGGAGCGGCGCTACTCATTCGGCTTGTACAGCATCACCTCGCAGCCAGGCGTGGCGTCGTTGAAACGGATCGACATGCCGTGCATGCCGGCCACCGCCAGCGCCAGACTCAGGCCGAGCCCACTGCCCGGCGTATGGCGGCTTGCCTCGCCGCGATAGAAGCGCCGTAGCACGGCTTGCTGTTCGGCGGGGGCGATGCCCGGCCCGTCGTCGGATACGCTGACGCCCGCGCCCGTGCGGTCGCGAAACACCGTGAGCCGTACCTTGCCGCCATGCGGCGCGAACTTGATGGCGTTCTCCACCAGATTCGCCAGCGCTTCGAAGAGCAGACTCGGGTCGCCCTGAATTTCCAGCGGACCGGCGCTAGTCCGCTGCACGTCGAAGGCGATCTGCTTGTCTTCGGCGGTCGGCTCGTACAACTCGAACACGTCATCGGCGACGGCTGCCAGATCGACATTCGTAAAACCCTCACGGCGCACGCCGCTCTCGATTTCCGAAATACGCAGCAGCGCGTTGAAGGTGCGCAGCAGGCCGGTGGTCTCGACAATGGTGTCGTCGATCGCCGCGCGATACTCCGCTTCGGTTTTGGCGCGCCGCTGCGCGCGTTCGAGCGCGCCGAGCATCCGCGTGAGCGGTGTGCGCAGATCGTGCGCAATCGCATCGCACACGCCTTTGACTTCGTGCATCAGCCGCTCGATCTCATCGAGCATGCCGTTCACGACGCCGACGAGACGATCGACGTCGTCGCGTTTCGAATGCACGGGTAAACGCCTGCTGAGATTGCCGGCGACGATCTCTTCGATCGACGCGGTCACCGCATCGAGCCGCCGCATCGCCGAGATGCCGATCAGGCTCGCGCCGATCAGGCCGATCGCCAACGTCAGCATGGCCGTGGACAGCAGCGCGTGCAGCAGTTCTTCGTCGAAGTGATCGAGCTCGCGAGTGTTCTGGCATAGCAAGGCGACGCGGCCGTCGGACAGCCGCGCGGCGATGCATCGTCCGGGCGGGTGGCCCGGTAGATTCGCGAGGCGCATCGAAAACGGCTTGTCGAAAGCGGGAATCGATGGCTGCTCGCCCGGATAGCCGCCCGCAAGATGTTTGCCGCTGCTGTCGAACAGCGCGAACGGGCGCTGGTGGCGCGGGTCGAACAGGCCTTGATGCTGGAATCGCGCGACCAGTTCGTTCGGGTCTTCGCGTATCAGCTCCACGTGTTCCCGAACCAGCCAGTCGTCGATGCGTTCCTGTTCGAAGCCGGTGATCTCGCGGTAGAGATAGCCGAACAGCAAAATGGCGATCACGCCGAACAACACCAGAAACAGCGTGGCGAGGCGAAAACCGGTGGTGCGGTGCAGTTCAGTCAGGCGCATGCAGCATGTACCCCGAACCGCGCACGGTATCGATCATCGGCGCCGACCCGTCCGGGTCCAGCTTTTTCCTCAGACGGCTGATGTGCACGTCGATCACATTGGTCCGCTCGTCGAGCCGGTAATCCCACACCGCTTCGAACAGCATGGTGCGGCTCACCACCTGGCCTTCGTGCTGCATCAGATATTCGAGCAAGCGGTATTCACGCGGCAGCAGCGGCACCGGACGGCCGCCGCAGGTGACTTCGCGTTTGAGCGGGTCGAGCCGCAAGGGCCCGACCTGGTACTCCTGCACACCCGGCGCCGCTTCGCGCCGGCGCATCAGCGCGTCGAGCCGCGCGGTCAGTTCGATGAATTCGAACGGCTTGGTCAGATAATCGTCGCCGCCGGCACGCAAACCGCGCACGCGTTCATCGACCGCGGACAGCGCGCTGAGAATCAACACCGGCGTGAGCACGCCGGCGCTGCGCAACGCCGCCAGCATGCCGAGCCCTTCGAGGCCGCCTGGCAACATGCGATCGAGCACGATAGCGTCGTATGTGTTGGCGACCGCGAGCATCAGGCCGTCGCGGCCCGTGCTCGCGGCTTGCACCGTGCAGCCATGATCGGTGAGGGCCTCGACGATTTCGGCGAGGGTTTGCTCGTCGTCCTCGACGACCAGTACATTCGACATGCCTATATCCAGTCAATGAGCCGCTCGATGAGCGGCTCAATCAGACAGCTCAGTTAGTCAACGCGGTTAGTCAACCCAATCAGCCAACGCAATCAACGCGCGGCGCACCGCGGCCGGCCGTTTTACACTATGCCCATACGCGCGATCTCCGCAGTATGCCGCGCGAAGCTGCACAGGCGTTTCGCGCCAACATGAAAAAATTTTAATGTAAGCCCGCTTGCGGATGCGAATCCTTCTGATCGAAGACGATATGCGCGCCAGCCAGTTCCTGGCGCGAGGCTTGAGCGAGAGCGGTCTCATTGTCGACACGGTGGCCGACGGTGCGACCGGGCTCGCCTATGCGCGCGAGGGCATTTACGACGTGATTGTGACCGATCGGCGCTTGCCCGCGCTCGACGGCATCGCGCTCGTGCAACAACTGCGCGCCGGCGGCGACACGACGCCGGTGCTGATGCTGTCGGCGCTCGGCGGGCTGAACGAACGTGTCGAGGGGATACGCGCGGGTTGCGACGACTATCTGTTGAAACCCTACGCGTTCGTCGAAGTGCTGGCGAGAATCGAAGCGCTTGCACGGCGCGCGGATCGCAGCAGGATGAGCGAGCGGCTCGAGTGCGCGGATCTGGTGCTCGACACGCGGGCGCGGAGCGCTAGCCGCGCGGGCCGCGATCTGCGCCTGCAGCATCGCGAGTTCCTGTTGCTCGAATGCCTCGCGCGCCGCGAGGGGCAGGTCGTGACGCGCAGCATGCTGCTCGAGGCAGCGTGGAATTACGATTTCGAGCCGCGAGGCAACATCATCGATATGCATATGCATCGCCTGCGGATGAAAGTGGATCGCGACTTTCCGGTGGCGCTGATTCACACCGTGGTCGGCGCGGGCTATGTGCTCAATCCCGCGCCCTGAATGCCGTCAACGGTCGCGCACAGGCCGTTGCTCGAGCCGTTCCACAAGCATGCTGCGCCGCATTAAATTTTTTTAATCATTGGGCGAAAGCGCCGACAGAACCCACTGGCTAATCTGGCGAGATTCTTTGTTGCCTGAGGCCTTTCCATGTCAGGGCTGTTCCGTCCGGCGCCGTTTTCTCCCGTCGTCAGTCCTCATGCGCGGAGTTCCTGCGCCATGCGCGCTGCCGTGTGCACGCTGGCTGCCGCGGTTCTGGCCGGCTGCTCGCTCGCGCCTGTCTATCAGCGGCCCAGTACGCCGCTGGCGCAAACCTTCGACGGCGCGGCAGGGGCCTCGCTGACCGATACGGTGCCGGTCAGAAGCGGCTGGTGGCGCGAGTATCACGACCCCGCGCTCGACGCGCTGGTCGAGCGCAGCCTGCGCAACAACTTCACGCTGGCGTCGGCCGTCGCGAGCGTCGAACAGGCGCGCGGCAATGCCGAGAAAGCCGGCGCGCCGCAGTATCCTTCGCTGTCGGTCGGGGGGACGTTTACTCGCAGTCACCAGGGCCGCGGCTCGACCACCAAAAACCAAAGCCTCTTCGCCGAAGCCAGCTACGAAATCGATTTCTGGGGCTTGAATGCCGCCAACGCCAATGCCGCCGACCTGCTCGCACGCGCGTCCGAATTCGATCGCGATACGGTTGCGCTGACGCTGACTGCCTCGGTTGCGGACACGTATTTTCAGGTGCAGAGTCTGCGCCGCCGTCTCGCGATCGCACGGACCATTTCCGACGACGCAGCACGCATTCTGCAATTGTTGCTCGCGCAACAAGCCGCCGGCGTCGCGACCGAATTGCAAGTGCAGCAGCAACGCAATGCGCTCGCCACCTTCCAGGCCGCGGTGCCGGCGCTGCAGCAGCAACTCGACACCAGCGTGCATGCGCTCGCTGTGCTGGTGGGCACGGCGCCCGAACAATTCACGGTCAGCGAAACCGCGCTCGCCGACGTCGTCATTCCGCAGCCGCGCGCGAATCTGCCCGCGAGTCTGCTCGAAACGCGCCCCGACGTCCGTTCCAAGGAAGCGCAGTTGCAAGCGGCCAATCAGAGCGTCGGCGCGGCGCGCGCGGCGTTTCTGCCGAACCTCGTGCTGACCGCCGACGGCGGCCTCAGCAGCAAGTCGCTGTCGCACTTCCTGTCGAGCCCGTTCGCCAGCATCGCCGCTTCGCTGGCGGCGCCGATCTTCGACGGCGGCGCGCTGCGCGGCCAACTGCATGCGAGTCAGGCGGCGCAGACGAAGAGCGTGGCGGATTACCGGCAGGCCGTGGTGAGCGCGCTGCAGGACGTCGAGGATTCGCTGTCGGCGGCGCAGCAGCAGCAACTCGCGGAGGCCGCCGACCAGAACGCCGCCGACGCCGCCCGCAAGGCCGCCACGCTCGCGCAAACCCAGTACACGCTCGGCACCGTCGATTTTCTGACCGTACTCGACGCCCAACGCACGCTGTACCAGTCCGAAGACACGCTGGTGCAGGCGCGGCTCGCGCGCCTGCAAGCGTCGGTCAGTCTGTTTCGCGCATTCGGCGGCGGCTTCGGCATCACCGGCGATAGCGACGCCAGTCCCGCTTCCTCTTCTACGCCTTCCCGCTCATGAAACCTGCTGACCTTCCGAACCATGAGGCGCCGCGTGCGCGCAGAAACCGCGCGCCGTTGATCGCGGCGGTGGCCGTTCTCGTCGTGATTCTCGTGGCGTGGTTCTGGCCGAGGCACCCGGCTGTCAAATCGGTGCAGGCCGTGCCGGTCAACGCCGGCCACGCGGCGAAGCGCGACTTTCCGATCCGCGTCGCGGCGGTGGGCACGGTTCTGGCGCTCAATACCGTGGACGTCAAGGTGCGCGTCGACGGCCAGTTGCAGCGCATCGCCTTCACCGAAGGGCAGGATGTGAAAGCCGGACAACTGCTCGCGCAACTCGATCAGGGACCGCTGAGCGCCCAGCTGCACCAGGCGGAAGCGGCGCAGCGCAAGGACCAGGCGTCGCTCGACAACGCGCGGCTCGATTTCGCGCGTTATTCGAAGCTGGTCGGCATCGGCGCGGCGACCACCCAGGCGGTCGACACGGCGAGGTCGCAAGTGGAAGCACTCGCCGCGACCGTCGCCGCGGATGCTGCGCTGGTGCAGAGCGAGCGCCTGCAACTCAGCTTCACGACGCTATGCGCGCCGTTCACCGGCCGCGTCGGCGCGCGCGAAGCCGACATCGGCGCGATCGTGCATCCGGCCGACACGACCGGCATCGTCACGGTCACGCAAATGGAGCCGATCACCGTGCAGTTCTCGGTGCCTCAGGACGTGCTGCCCGACCTGCTCGCCAATCAGGCGAAAGCGCCGCTCGCGGTGAACGTCACCACGCGTTCCGGCAGTACGCCGCTTGCGGAGGGCACGCTCGTGTTCATCGACAGCACGGTGGATGCGACAACCGGCCAGATCAGGCTCAAGGCCTCGTTCACCAACAAGGACCGCACGCTCTGGCCGGGCGAACTGGTGAACGCGCGCGTGCTGATGCGTACCGATTCGCAGCGTCTCGCGGTGCCGAGCCGCGCCGTGGTGAATACGCAGAACGGCACGCAACTGTATGTGATCGACGCGAACGGCACGGCGCGGATGCGGCCGGTGCAAACCGGCGTCGCGGTCGACGGCATGACGGAGATACGCAGCGGCATTGCCCCGGCGGATCTGATCGTGTTCGACGGACAAAGCCGGCTGAACCCGGGCGTGCAGGTGGCGGCGACCATGGTGGCGACGGTGGCCGAAGCGCCGCAGGCCAACGCCAACACCAACACCAACACCAACACCAACACCAACACCAACACCAACACCAACACCAACACCAACACCAACACCAACACCAACACCAACACCAACACCAACACCAACACCAACACCAACACCAACGCCAACACCAACGCAGCGGACAACCAGGCTAACCAGGACCATCCGTCATGAGTTTCATGGAGTTGTTCATCAAGCGGCGCGTCGCGACCAGTTTTCTGGCGATCGCGGTGCTGCTGGTCGGCGCGGTAGCGTATTTTCTGCTGCCCGTCGCGCCCTTGCCGCAAGTCGACTTTCCGACCATCCAGATCGTTGCGAAGTTGCCCGGCGCAAGTGCGGAAACGATGGCGACTTCGGTGGCGACGCCATTGGAGCGGCAACTTTCGCTGATTTCCGGCGTGACGCAGATGACGTCGTCGAGCTCGCTCGGCACCACGAACATTGCCGTGCAGTTCGACCTGTCGCGCGACATCAACGGCGCGGCACAGGACGTGCAGACCGCGATCAACGCTGCCGGCGGTAATCTGCCGAAGAATCTGCCGAACCCGCCGACCTATCAGAAGGTCAACCCGGCCGACTTCACGTTGCTGTCGCTGGCGCTGACGTCGCCTTCGCTGACGCTCACGCAGCTCGACAGCTACGCCGAAGATTATCTGGCGCAACAGATCTCGCAGATGCCCGGCGTCGGCCTCGTCGATTTCCACGGCCAGCAGCGGCCCGCGGTGCGCATCCAGCTCGATCCGGACAAGCTCACCGCGCGCGGCTTGACGCTGGAAGACGTGCGCTCGATCGTGAGCGTGCAAACAGTGAATGCGCCGAAGGGCAGTCTGAACGGCCCGGACCGCTCGGTCATCTTCAATGCGACCGACCAGATCACGAGCGCCTCGGAGTATCGCGATCTGGTGGTGGCGTACAAGAACGGCGCGCCGATTCGCGTGTCCGATCTCGGCACGGTTCTGAACGCCGCCGAAGACAACCAGCAGGCCGCGTGGCTGCAACACGAGCGCGCGATCATTCTCGACATTCACAAGCAACCCGGCTTCAACGTCGTGCAGACCATCGCCAACATCAAGGCGACGCTGCCGGCGCTCGAAGCGACGCTGCCCGCGGCCGCGCATCTGCACGTTGTGGGCGATCGAACGCAGACCATCGACGCGTCGGTGCACGACGTGCAGTTCACGCTGATGCTGACGATCGCCTTGGTCGTGATGGTCATTTTCTCGTTCCTGCGCAACCTGTGGGCGACGGTGATTCCGAGCCTGACGATTCCGCTTTCGTTGGTGGCCACGTTCGGCGTGATGTATCTGCTTGGCTATAGCCTCGACAATCTGTCGCTGATGGGTCTGACGATCGCGGTGGGCTTCGTGGTGGACGATGCGATCGTCGTGATCGAAAACGTGATGCGGCATATCGAAGAGGGTGTGCCCAGAATGAAAGCCGCCCTGCTCGGCGCAATGGAAGTGCGCTTCACCATCGTTTCGATGACGATCTCGCTGATCGCCGTCTTCATTCCGATCCTGCTGATGGGCGGCATTGTCGGCCGTCTGTTCCGCGAATTCGCGGTGACGGTGAGCGTGGCGATCGTGATGTCGGCGCTGGTATCGCTGACCGTGACGCCGATGCTGTGCGGCTGGCTGATCCGTTTGCCCGAGCCGGATGACGCAAGCCCGATGCGCAAGTTGGAAGCGTGGCTCGAAGCGGGCTTTACCGCGGTGGAGCGGCGCTACGAGCGTGGCCTCGATTGGGTGCTGAGTCATCAGAAGCTGATGCTGGCGGTGACGGTCGCCACGATTGCGGCCACCGGCGCGTTGTTCGTCGTGATCCCGAAGGGCTTCTTTCCGCAGGAAGACTCCGGCTTGATCATGGGCGTCGCCCAGGCCGCGCCGGACATCTCGCCTCGCTCGATGTCGGTCAAGATGCAGCAACTGGGCAATCTGATCGAAGCCGATCCGGCTGTCGATAACGTCTACTACTGGATGGGCCCGAATCCGACCGTGAGCCAGGGGCGCGTCATGATCAACCTGAAGCCGTTCAATCAGCGCAAGGACAGCGCGGCGCAGGTGCTCAATCGCCTGAAGCCGGAACTGGCGAAGATCATGGGCATTTCACTGTCGATGCAGGTGCGGCAGGACATTCAGGTGGGCGGCCGGATCAGCGCCGCGCAGTATCAGTACACGTTGCAGGACCCCGACATCGGCGAACTGAACCGATGGGCCGGCGTGCTGACCGACCGGCTGTCGAAGCTGCCGCAACTCGCCGAAGTCACTTCCGACCAGCAAGCCGCCGCCACCAGCGCGACGCTCGTGATCGACCGCAGCACGGCTTCGCGTTTCGGCATCACCGCGCAGGCGATCGACGACACGCTTTACGATGCGTTTGGCCAGCGGCAGATCGCGACGCTCTTCACGCAACTGAATCAGTACCATGTCGTCGAGGAAGTCAGCCCGGCTTTTCAGTTGACTATGGATGCGCTCGCGCACCTCTACGTGCGCTCGCCGTTGACCAACGAACTGGTGCCGCTCGACACGCTGGCGAAACTCGAGAACAACGTGTCGCCGATTTCGGTGAATCATCAGGGGCTGTTCCCGTCCGTGACGATCTCGTTCAATCTCGCGGCGGGGCAGTCGCTCGGTAACGCGGTGACGGCGATTCACCAGGCCGAGGTTGCGGCTGGCAAGCCCGATAGTCTGGCGGGCTCGTTTCAGGGTACCGCGCAGGCGTTCCAGGCATCGCTCGCGAGCGAGCCGTATCTGATCGCCGCGGCGCTCGTGGTGGTCTATCTGATACTCGGCATCCTGTACGAGAGCGCGATTCATCCGCTCACCATTATCTCGACGCTGCCTTCAGCGGGCGTGGGCGCTCTGCTTGCGTTGATGCTGTGCGGTCAGGATCTCTCGATCATGGGGATGATCGGCATCATCCTGCTGATCGGCATTGTGAAGAAGAACGCGATCATGATGATCGACTTCGCGCTCGTGGCGGAACGGGAGCAGGGCCTGTCGCCGCGCGAAGCGATCCGGCAGGCCTGCGTGCTGCGCTTCCGGCCGATTATGATGACCACGCTTGCGGCTCTGTTCGGCGCGTTGCCGCTCGCGCTCGGGCATGGTGCGGGCGCCGAGTTGCGCGTGCCGCTCGGGATTGCGATTGTCGGCGGCCTGATCGTTTCGCAGATGCTGACGCTGTTCACGACGCCGGTGGTGCATTTGTGGTTCGACCGTCTGTCGCATTGGCTGGAGAAGCAGCGCTCGAGCGGCAGTGTGGTCGAAACGGAATCCGTGGGTTGAGCGCTCACCATTGGACCAATGAATCGGACCAATGAAGCAGATCAATGGCGGGACTGGCTCACACTAAAAGTATGTACGTGGTTGTTATCCAGTTTCGCAAGGCGTGGACAGTCAGCGTAGCTAGAAATGGATGGCCATTCCGTTTGCTCTCGATCACAAAGACCGTCGATAGGACGACCCCGCCCAGGAACGCCGTCGCCATGTATGGAATGCTGTAGTCGTGAGCCAGACCGAACACCGCCGAGGAGACAAGAATAGCAACGCTTGCTCGACAACGGAGCTTCTGAAGTATGCGGAGACAGGCCCACTGATGAAATGCCGTTTCGAGCAACGGCGCAAGCACGCATCCGAACAGAATCATCCGAAAGACGTCTTGCTTGCCCCAGCCGGGCCCGCCGATAGGAGATTCGGGACTGACCAGAACGGAAATGACGGACGGTAGCGTTGCAACATAAGTTAGCAATAGCGCGAGTGGAATGAGTTTCACTGTCGGCAATCCGAAAAGCATCACTTTCAGATTGCTATAGCAAGAACCAACTAAAGTTGGAAATTTGATCATCGAGATACGCCCTCCGGAAAAGTAATCTTGACCATGCCATTCAGTCCAGCGCCCCCTCCGCATTGACACTCGCAGAGACGCTTCGGTATCCAGACCTTGGCGTGGCTTGCACAGGGCTCCATTGTCTCGGTGGCTTCATACAAGGCTGTTGCCGGCCTTGCATGCACCGATAGACTACGGACGACGGAACGCCCGGTTTCCTCCCGCTAACCTCAGCGGTGAAACAACGAATCAAGCGACATTCACGTCGCACTTGCAGATAGTAACCGGGCGCAAGGTGAATCTCGACGGGTGATATACCGGTGTGCTTACTAATGGAGCTTTGATCGGCTCGCACGATCGGCAGCGACGAATCGGTGAAACGACGGCGTCTCCACTGTCAATTTTTGTGAAATTTTGATGCACGGCGCGCTTTCAACCGGCCGATTTGCAGTTTTCGTCTGATGATTTGATATTCTTGCTGCCCGGATAGGGCGATCTCTCTGCCTCAGAATCAAGCGAAGCGCTCAATAAGGGGAGGGGTGGCCACGCGTGCCGTCCGGAGAACTTGAGAACAAGGAAATGAACGATGACGATGCAGCCGCGCGCGTTCGGCGGCCTGTCGCCTCAGCCGATTTTTGAGGCCATCCATCGCGGCCTGTTGCAGCGGGACCGGTTACTGAAGCTCGACACGCCGCTCGGGGCCAACGCCCTGATTCCGCTGCGCGCGATTGGGGAGGCCAGGCTCGGCCGCGACTATACATGGACGATCGACGCCGCGTCGACGCGTGACGATCTGAATCTCGATGCGTTGATGGCGCAGCCGGTCACGTTGTGGTTGCAGTTGCCGCGCGGGACATTCGACTTCGATTCCGAGTATCGTCCGATCCACGGCTACGTCCACAAGGTGCAACGCCTCGGGGCCGATGGAGGGCTCACGACGTATCAAATTGGGTTCTCGTCGGCATTGCACTTTCTGCGCCACCGCCGCGACGAACACTACTGGCTCGATCGCGACGCGACGGCCATTCTGTCCGACGTGTTCAACCGCTACCCGCAGCTTCAGGGCGCGTTCCAGTTCAAGCTGAGCCGGCCGCTCGCCGTGCGTTCGTATTGCCGGCAGAGCGAGACGGATTGGAATTTCGCTGAACGGCTGATGGAGGATGAAGGGCTTTACGGCTACTGGGCGCACGCCGATAACGAGCAGAAAACGACCTACGTCATTGTCGATCGCGTCAGCACGTTGCCCGACGCGAAGCCGATCGGTTTCTATCGCGGCGACGTCGGCGATGAAGTCGACCGGTTCACGCAGTGGACGGCGCTGCGCCAGTTGAACAGCGTAGCCGTCGCATCGCGCTCGGGCGACTACAAACGGCCGACCAGCCCGTTCGAAGTGCAAAGCACGGTCCAGACGACCAGCTACACGGAACAGGTGAACTGGCGGACCGAGGAAGAGAAGAAAATCCCGTACCCGCAACTGGAGCATTACAGCGCCGGCGCGTACCGCTATCCCGACTCGGATCGCGGCGGGAGTTGGGCGCAGATTCGCGCCGAGGAATACGAGTCGCGATCGCGGCGATTCTTCGGCGTCGGCGGTTCGCGCTGGATCGACATTGGCGGACGCTTCGTGCTGGACGATCACCCGGCGCACACCGAGACGGATGCACGACAGCGGGAATTCGTGGCCGTCGCGGTGCGCTGGACGATCCAGAACAACGTCCCGATTGTGCAGCCGGGGGCGCACCTCCCGTACAGCCTGCAAGCGGACGTCGAGCGTGTCCGCTCTTCAACCGGCTCGGCGTTGGCGATCGCCTCGCACCCGCAGGACGGCTCGGTCGGTGTCTACGTGGTCGAGGTCGAGGCGCAGCGGACCGACGTCGAGTATCGCAGCCCGTTTGACCATCCCAAGCCCGTCATGACGGTCGAGATGGCGACGGTGGTAACGCCGAACGGCGAGGAGATCTGGACCGATGCGCTGAACCGGGTCAAGGTGCGATTCCACTGGGATCGGCAAAGCCCGGCCGAAGCGTTCAATACGTCGCCCGCGCTGCTGATCGCGCAGTCCGACACGGGCGAGCGATACGGCGGCGTCCACGTCCCGCGCAGGGGCGAGACCATCTACATCGATTTCGTCGGCGGTGATTGCGACCGGCCCTATGTCGTGTCTCGCGCACCTGGCGGGGCAACGCCGCCGATGTGGCATTCGCACGGGTTGTTCTCAGGCTTTCAGTCGCGTGAATACGGCGGTGGCGGTGGCTACAACGAGGTCCAGCTCGACGATGCGACCGGGCAGACCCGTGCGCGGCTCCTGAGTACGACGGGCAGCGACTATAGTCACCTGACGCTTGGCTATGCGATCGTTCAGCAGGGCAACACGCGCGGCCGGTTTCTCGGGCTGGGATATACCTTGCATGCCGATCGCTACGGCGCGATCCGGGCGAACCGCGGCCTCTATGTGGGTACATACGAGGCGCGACACGACGGCGACCAGCTCGACGTCGACGAGGCGCGCGAGCAGCTGAAAGACGCGGCCGACGTGATGGCGGCGCAGTCGTCACTCGCCGAGCAGCATCGCGCGGCCAGCCTGAAGGACGGACACGCTGCCCTGACGCATTTTACGGACGCGACGCAGCAGTCGTCAGCGCCTGAGACGAAGGGCGGCCGGACGGCGGGCGGTGGGACGGGTAGCGCGAACACGTTCAGGGCCCCGCTGATGCTGCTCGGCAGTGCGGCCGGGATCGGGTTGTCGACGCCGCAATCGATTCAGGTCGCTGCTGACCAGCACGTGAATGTCGTGGCGGGCAAGGGCGCTTTCGTGGCGACCGGCAAGTCGCTTGCGATGAGCGTTGGGGAAGCGGCCAGTCTGTTCGCGCAAGAAGGCGTGAAGATGTTCTCGAAGGGGCCGGTGCAGATCGAGTCCCACGGCGACAACATCGGGCTCATCGCCCAGAAAATCCTCCAGATCCTGTCGACGACAGGACGTATCGAGATCGCGGCCGATCAGGAAATCCTGATCACCTGCGGGGAAGCCTATATTCGCATCGCGAAGGGCAACATCGAGATCCACGCGCCCGGCAAGATCGACGTGAAGGGCAGCCTGCATAGCTTCAATGGGCCGGCCAGCATGCCGTTCCAGATGCCGACCTTGCCGGACGCGGTGTGCGTGCCGTGCATGATGAAGCGCGCGGCAGGGCGCTCGCCCTTCGTGACGACGGGGGCGTGATGGATACGCAGCTCGCGTTTGCCGAAGTTGAGCCGTTGGGCGCGCACCTCTATGCGCTCGTCGACCCGGTGCAGAACGCCGCGCTTCCCGGCGCCTTATCCGCTCGACCGGACCATATCGTTTGCCTGATGGACGGCGGGTCGGATGTGCAGGCCGTGTCTCCCCACCTTGTCTACATCCCCCCAGGTAACTTTGACTCGGTGCGTGTGTGGCTCGATCAGCATGCGCCGGCTGCGCCGTGCGCATCCTTGCTGGCGTCGCCCCTGCCGCTCGTGGCGCTGGCCGGTCACCTGAAGCAATTCCTTCGGGTGCACCTGCCGGACGGCGAGCTGATCGTGCTGGCGTTTTGGGACCCGGCGATTCTTGCGACGTTGATCGGCTCGCGCGATGACGAAACGCTGTTTGTGAAAGGACCGGTGCTGACCGACGCGCAGCGTCAGGCGTTTCTTGCGCCAGTGCTGCGCTGGTCGTATTGGGATCGCGGCGGCGTGCTGCGTCAGGTCGACTGGACCCAGGAGCGGATGCCGGCATCCGCCGCGCCGCTTCGGCCGCCGCTCAAGCTGGAACAGGTGCAGGTCGATGCGTTGATTGATGCGAGTGTGCCGGACGGGTTGCTCCAGCATATCGGCGAGCATGCGCCGGATGCGCTGGCCGATGTGCCTGAGCACGAGCGCTACGGGTTTGTCTGCCGCCAGATTGAGCGCGCGCGGCAGCTCGGCATCGAGGGAACGGGCGCATGGATGGATTACTGCACTCACGTCCTGATGCGGGGTGATTTCTTCGATTCGCACTGATTGACGAGTTGATCTGACTAATGAAGGTGAGAATTTGGTGGAGGGAAATGTGAATTTTTGTCGATGTGCAGTTCGGTGTGTGTTTTTGATTTGCTTGGCTATGTCCGGGTTACTTTGCTTTTCCTCTGAATCATTTGCGACATCTTCACACGTTGCAAAGGATGATGAACAAGAAACTGTGCTGGTTACAACGGTTAATAACTCGCATCACTACATAGCCAACATTCAAATGGATGGAGATGGGATTGGCATTGGAGTGTATCCGGGATATGTTGAGGTTCCGATGTGCTGTGTCTCAGCAAAAAAAGATTGGAGTCGCCCGGTTCGCATTTATTTTCAGTGGGAAGCGGAGTTTTCTCAGGATAAAGGAGGCATGCTTTTTAAGCCGGATAGTGAGGATATGATAGTTGCTAATTTCCAGGAAAATAAACTAGATGTTTTGAAAAAATTAAAGGAAGAGAAAATTAAGCCGGTGATTTGTGTGATATTTCGCGATGTCGACAAAGTTGACCTTGATTTTGGGCGAAGCAGTGAGGATTGCGAGAAAAGGAGTAAATAGTTGTCTCATTTGTATGTGACGCGCGTTGCTTATTAGGGTGCCTTCGATCATGTTTGCAAAAGTTCTAAGAAATATGTTGATCTCGACAGTCGCAGCGTTCGCGCTGACTGCATGTGCCGACAATAAGGCTCCTGACGATCCGCTTGCTGGTTCGGGGCCGGCGCTGGCAATGGTACCTGTCAACCATACCGATCGCTATGCAGTGAACGTCTTTGTCGAGAAATACTGGGCGGGGGATGTAAGTAGGCAAGGCGGTGGCGGTAGCTCGGCATGCTGTTTTCCGGGCGTGAAGGACTGGAGCAAGCCTGTTACTGTGACATGGGAATGGGGATACGAGGAAGACCCGAAGACCAAAGCTGTAACGCTACCTGACGAAAAGCACAGTGTGCAAGTTCGCTTCCCGCCGGAGGGGCCGCATCAGGACCCGGATTGGCATAAGACCGACGCATATCTTTGCGTCATTCTTCGAGATCGCAATACTGCGGCCTTGGCATTCTCGCCGAGCGGATCAGGGTGCTTGAGCAAATAATATCTTTCCGACAGGAACTATCGTGACGGTACGCCAAGCTGTTTTGCCTATCACTAACGAAGAACTTAAGCAGGTGGCGATTGACGGGGGGCTGGACGTTGCGCGCAATCAATATCCAACCGATAAGTCCGATATGGTTGCATGCCGCCTCTACCCAAAGCTGTCGTTCTTCTTCGATGGCACGAATAACAATATGGATCGAGATATTCCGCTCAAAAAGCACTCGAATGTCGCAAAATTGTTCCGTGCGGCAAAGGACTCCATCGCGGTGGATGCGGTTCGCGTATATCTGCCCGGCGTCGGCACTCCCTTCAGATTTGTCAAAGTGGTCGGCTATACAGACCATTTGAAGGATGATGAAGGCGGAACTATCGGATTGGGATTTGGTGCGGGCGGTGATCTGCGAATCGAGTTTGCACTGGCGGAATTTTCACGTCGACTGGAAGTGGATTGGGGTGCCGGTTCATGGAAGCATATGCGGGAGATTACGATCGCGATTTTCGGATTCTCCCGGGGTGCGACACAAGCTCGGGTGTTCGCGCGTCGATTCGTGGAGCAGAAGTGTTTGAAAGACAGTGGCAAGCTGTATTGGCAAGCTCCGAACGGCATGCGTGTACGAATGCGCATCAATTTCATGGGGCTATTCGATACTGTCGCGTCGGTCGGCGGCCCCGCGCTGAATATGAGCTGGGCTTCCGAACTGGCTATTCCTGCCGAGGTCGAGCGTTGCGTGCATTTCGTTGCGGCGCATGAAGTGCGTCGAGCGTTTCCACTCGATTCGGTTCGCGTCGATAAGACCTATCCGGGCAATTGTGAAGAAGTGGTGTATCCCGGCGTGCATTCCGACGTTGGCGGAGGCTACGGGCCGGAGGAACAGGGGCGCAGTCAGGATCTTTCGGCAATTCCGCTTCGGCACATGATGGCTGAGGCTTTACGGGCGGGTGTGCCGTTAACGTCGCCGAGTCAAATGGAGCCGCGTCTCAGGAGGGATTTCGAACTGGTCGACGATGCGCCTATCGTGAAGCTTTATAGCGAATACATGGCGGCACTGTCGCCCGCCAGTGGCGACACACTCGAAGAGCTAATCCAGCCGCATCGCCACCTGAACTTCCGCTGGCGAAGCATCCTCGCTCGACACCATGCGGACGAGCGCGTGTTGGGTCATTTGTATGCAAAGGTCGGCGAGTCGTTTTGCCGAGCCGTACCGGCCGGTACGGACGCGGACCATCCGGCCTGTCAGCCGAACGAGTGGATGTATGACGTGCCGAAGGATCCGCAAGAGCAGGCAAACCAGCTTTTGCGCGAGCAGCGGCGGCTAGAGCGGCATATCGAGTTCCTGCGCAACCCGATCGAACGCCGCCCAGGCCCGAATAGCTACCCGCCAACGCCGCGCGAACTGACACCTTACGAGAAAATGATCCTGTCGGCGTGGGACGAGCCGGAGCCGCCTTTGTTGGTCGTCGATCGCTTACTGGCCGAGTACGTTCACGATTCCGTTGCCGCTTTTACGTCGTGGCCCTGCGCGCTGTGGGACCAGCGCGGAATCTATTGCGACGACAAGTGTTATCTCGCTGAAAACGACCCAGTCAGACAAAACGACGTGGTGGTCGCGTAATGGAGATGGCGGGGCACAAACGTTTCACCGTGGCCACTGATATCCAGGTCTACTTCTGCGATCCTCAGCATCCATGGCAGCGCGGATCAAACGAAAATACGAACGGCCTGTTAAGACAGTAGTTCCCTAAAGGGACCGACCTGTCAGTGTATTCACAGGCCAAACTCAACGCCGTGGCGAGACGATTGAATGAGCGTCCGAGAAAGACCCTGGACTACGAAACGCCAGCCGAGCGATTCCAGCAAACTATTGCATCCACCGGTTGAATCCGCCGTTTTTGGCGACCGGCACGTCCTACTGCGGCGTGACGACATGGGCGGGTCTGCCCTCGACGAACGTAACTATGTTCTCAACCAATTGGTCGGCAAGACACTGGATGGCCTCGTCACTTGCCCAGGCCACGTGGGGAGTCAGGATAAACGCGGGGTGGCCAAGCACTTCATTGAACAGGTGGTCTTCCGGCAGCGGTTCCTGTGTGACGACGTCGAACCCTGCGCCTGAGATAGTTCCGGCCTTCAGCGCGGCGACGAGCGCTGCTTCGTCGACAAGACCCCCACGAGCGGTATTCACAATCAGCGGCCGCCGTCTTCCTTTCGCTATCCGCGCGAACTCGGGTTCAGCGATCAGGTTTCGTGTGGCTGCTGTCAACGGGCAATGCAGGGTGATAACGTCGGATTGCTGGAGCAACTCGTCGAACGGCGTGTACAACGGTCCCATGTCGGTTCGGTCCTTGTACGCGGAGAAGAGCACGCGCATGCCGAGCGCCCGGCCGATTTCGGCAACGGCCCGGCCCAGTACACCGTCGCCGATGACGCCGAGTGTCGAACCCTTCAGGTCCCGGATCGGATAATCGAAAAAGCAGAACTGGCCCGACTCAAACCAGCGCCCGGCACGCACGGCGTCACGGTAGGCTGTGAGGCTCCTGCGCAAGGCGAAGATCAGCGCGAACGTATGTTCCGGGACGGTTTGCACCGCGTAGTTCCGTATGTTGCTCACGACCACACCGCGTGCAACGCAAGCTTGCAGGTCGATGTGGTCAGTGCCGGTTGCCGCAACGGCGATCATCTTCAGGTTGCTGGCGTCCGCGATATCGCGCGCAGTCAGGCGCACCTTGTTGGTCAGGACGATATCAGCGTATCGGATGCGCGACGAGACCTGCTCGGCTGCTGTGTGGTCGAAAAGTTCGAACACGTGCGGAAACGGCAGTTCTTTCAATTTCGTCTGGGGCGAAATCGTAGCCCGGTCGAGAAAGACCACTCGCAGCGGTCGCGCAGTGCCATGCATATCGGAACCTCATGTAGAAAAAATGCGTTCGGGCATTGGCGACTCGTCAACCGAACGAAGTACGCCTCCAACCGGCATTGTGCGCAGTTCGCTCCATGTTTCGGTTGCTGCTTGCTCCACGATGCTTGGCGTCAGGGAAAGGGTCGGGCGACTGGCAGGATGGCTCGTGACACGGGCGTGTAGACTCTATCGGGCCGTCTCACTGAATCTCATCCGCCGGAATAGCCGCCATGGTCAACCCCACGCACTTCGACCTGCAATCCCTGAGAGTTTTTCTGCTCGTCGCCGAGCATGGCAGCCTGACAAAAGCGGCCGAGCGCGGCCAGCTCACGCTATCGGCAATCAGCAAGCGCATCGCGGAACTGGAGAGCGTGACAGACTGTCCGCTTCTGATTCGCCGGCCGCGTGGCGTCGAGCTCACGGCAGCAGGCCGGGGATTGGTCGAGCACGCGTCCCGCATCCTCGATCAGGTGAACAGCATGGCCAGCGAAATGGGCGATTACGCCGTCGGCGTGCGGGGACACGTCAGACTGTGGGCCAACACTTCGTCCATCGTCCAGTTTCTGCCAGCCGATCTCGCGCGGTTCCTCGATGCGAACCAGACCATCAAGATCAGCCTCGAGGAGCGGCTCAGCGGTGAGATCGTCGATGCGGTGAAGTCGGGCAAGGCCGATCTCGGCGTGTTCGCGGACAACGTGCCCGCGTACGGGATCGAGCGGCGTCTGTACAGGCAGGACGAACTGGTCCTGCTCGTTCCGCAGTCTCATTCACTGGCTCGCGAGGAACATATCGACTTCGTGGATACGCTCGACGAAGACTATGTCGGACTGAGTACCGGCAGCTCGCTGCTTGCAAGGATGACCGACGCCTCATTCGAGGCCGGGCGGCCGCTCAAGCTCAGGATTCAGGTGTCTAGCTTCGACGGCATTTGCCGCATGATCGAGTGCGGGCTCGGCATCGGCATCCTGCCGCGCGCGGCCGTGAGGCCGGAGCTGGTCACCACCCGGTTGCGCATGGTAAGGCTCACGGATCCATGGGCGGCCAGAACACTGTGGATCGGCGTGAACGATTCGGCGATGGCCGCGCCGGAGGTCGCCAGGCTGTTCGACTTCCTGTCGGGCGAGGCAGATGTGGAGCCCACGAGTTCCCGGCGCTGACGGAAGATTGCCGCAGGCGGCGATCGTCGAATACCGCCCGCGGCCAGCGTGTTCGTCGTTGCCTCGACGAGCCTTTAGACAGGGTTGATTTCGTCCTGGCTGCGGCGAGTGGTCAGCGGACCAAGCACGCGCACGACGAATGCCACGATCAACAGCGCTACGGAGATGACCCCAAACATGGCGCCGGGTCCATATTGGTTCAACACCGGTAACAGAAGGAAAGGCAGCGAGCCGCTCATGATGCGGGACAACGCATAGGTGCTGCCGATCGCCGTCGAGCGCACGCGTGCAGGAAAGATTTCGGCCTGGTAAATATGGTACGCGTTGCTGAACACGTTCGAAGCGCAGGTCGTGAGCACGCCGAACGTGACGATCAGGACTGTGTTGGCGGAATACGCGAAGCAAAGACCGAACACAGCGATCGACAGGATGGACGCGACGACGAGCGTACGGCGCTCGATCCAGTTGAGCAGCGGTATCGACAGCAGCGAACCCACGGGATAACCGAGGAAAGACAGGGCCATGAACAGCGTTCCGTCGGTGACGTCGAAGCCTCTGCTTTTCACGACGGTGCTCGCCAGTGTGCCGAAGCCATAGTAGCCGAATGCCTGAAACAGGTGAAAGACTGCGAGCATCAGATACCGCTTGCCATAAGGTGCCTGACGCAGCGCCGCGATGCGCTCGCCTATGCCCAACGCGTGCGGCTTTGCAGGGCCAGCGGAGACGATCGCGGGCAGGCTCGCGCCTGCACTATCGGCGAAGCGGCGCAGCTCGGCGTGCGCCTCCTCGACGCGCCCGCGGGCCAGCAGCCAGCGCGGGCTTTCCGGCAGCCTGTGCTGGACGAGCAGCACGAACACGGCGCCGAGGCTGCCGACGGCCAGAATGATGCGCCATCCCGCCACGGTGCCGACCTGCAGCGGATTGAGCCACACCGCGAGAAAGCCGACCAGAGGCACCGCGACGTACGACGTCGTGTAGGCCCATGCGGCCAGCCGGCCTCTGCGCTCCCGGGGCAGGATTTCGGACAGGTAGCTGTCCGCAACCGGATAGATCGCACCCACGCCGATACCCGTAAGAAACCGGCAGGCCACAAGCATGCTGGCGTTGACCGAAAATGCGCCGATTAGCGAAAAGGCGCTGTACCAGAGCAGAGTAAATACGAACGCCTTGCGCCGGCCGATGCGATCGGCGAGGCTTCCAAGGCAGAACGCGCCGAAAAACATGCCGATGAAGGCCGACGCCAGCAGCAGCTTGAAGTCGGCGCTTTGCCTGTTGATACCGAACTCGTGCTGCAGCGCGGATCCGATCGAGCTGACGAGGAATATCTCGTACATGTCGAAGAAAAGGCCAATGCCGACGACCCAGACGACGAACCTGTGCAGCGCGCCTACGGGCATGTCGTCCATCAGGCTGCCGAGCGTTGCGTCTCCGGCGAACCGGCTGATCGGATCCTGCGCGACGCTGTCGTGAGGGATGGGTATCGGGGTGCCCGCGGCCGCGTCGCCGCGCAGATCGAACTGGTTGATGCTCATGACGTCTCCTTGTCGACCGGAGTTGGCGCTTTAGCGCTTACTCCGGTCCCATGCTGAGGTTGCCTGGAGTTAGTGCTTGAGCACTTACTCCAGGCCCGCAGCGGTCGACCGGAGTTGGCGCTTTAGCTGTCGACCGGAGTTCACGCTTTAGCGTGTTACTCCGGTCCCATGCAAAGCACCTACTCGGGTCCCATGCAAAGCTTGATGTGTACAGGTATGACCGTGCGGCCCGGGGTCTTTGCCCCGGTGCGAAAGCAGGTCCTTGGGTGTTACTTCGAAACTTCGGAAATCTCGATCAGGTTCAGGTCGGGGTCTCGCACGTATACCGAACGGATCTTCTGCGTGGCGCCAGTACGCACGACGGGGCCTTCGATGATCGGCCATTCCATCCGGTTCAGATGCGCAATGACGTCGTCGAGCGGCACCGTGGCGATGAAGCAGAGGTCCAGTGCGCCAGGCACCGGCACGTGCGCCTTGGGCTCGAACTCGGCGCCACGCACGTGCAGGTTGATCTTCTGGTTGCCGAAACGAAATGCAAGGCGGCCCGCACCGAAGGTTTCCAGTTCCATCTGCAACACGCGGGTGTAGAAGTCTTTCGTTGCCTCGGGGTCCACACAGGTGAGGACCAGGTGATCGAGATGATCGATCAGAGCCATTTCATGCTCCTTGTTGCGCGAACGCGCGCTGTTCGGGAATGCCGTCGGCCGCGAAAGCGGGCATTGGGTGAAGGTCGAGGCGGTGGCCGGCTTTTAGCAGCTGGCTTGGGACGTCGTGACCGATGAGGTCCGGCAGAAGGGCTGCCGCATCGAGTACCGCGGCAAGATCGACGCCTGTGTCGTAGCCGTCGAGATCCAGCATGTGAACGAGCTCTTCCGTGCAGACGTTTCCCGTTGCGCCGGGCGCATACGGGCAACCGCCGAGGCCTCCGAGCGACGAATCGAAACGGTCGATGCCGGCATCGAGCGCTGCGAGCGTATTAGCGAGCGCCATGCCGCGGGTATTGTGGAAATGGAGAGTGAGTTCGAGCTGGGGCAAGGCGTCGATCGCTTGACGGCACAGATCGCTCACTTGGGATGGGAAAGCCATGCCCGTCGTGTCGCACAGGGTGATGCCATGCACGCCGAGATCGGCGAAGCGCCGCATCCAGCCCAGCACTTTCGCGACGGGCACGTCGCCTTCCATCGGACAGCCCATCGCGGTGGAAAGCGAGACGTTGATCGCAACGCCGGTTTCGCGCATGACAGAAACAACGTCGCGAAGCTGCGCAAATGACTGCTCTCGTGTCATGCGCAGATTGGTGCGGTTGTGGCTCTCGCTGATCGACATGACGAGATTGACCTCGTCGACGCCACACGACATCGCCCGTTGCGCACCGCGCACGTTGGGCACGAGCACCGTATAGATCACGCCGGGCACACGCGTGATCTGCTGCATCACGGCTTCGGCATCGCGCAGCGCCGGGATGGCTCGCGGCGAGGTGAACGAGGTGACCTCGATCTTGGCGAATCCGCACTGGCTCAGACGGTTCACCAGCGCGATCTTCGCGTCCGTGTCCACGAATCGCGCTTCGTTCTGCAAGCCGTCGCGCGTGGCGACTTCGTGGATATTTAGTCTCTTTGGTGCTGTCGACATGTCGTCGGCTCCTTGCTAGATAACATTGCGCGAGCGCCATGCGGCGCGGGTGTCCGCATCGATGCCCAGCTCGGCGAGCACCTCGTCGGTGTGCTCGCCGAGCGCCGGGGCAGGATGCGCGATCGCGCCGGGCGTCTCGCTCAGCTTCGGCACGATGCCCGGCACCTGGACGGACGTGCCGTCGGGAAGCTCGGCATTCAAGATCATGTCGCGTGCCCTGTAGTGCGGGTCGGCGGCGATGTCGGCGACGTCGTAGATGCGGCCTGCGGGAATCTTCGCTTCGTTGAGCGCGGCGAGGACGTCGTCGAGCGAGAGCTGGGCCGTCCACGCGCCGATGGCGGCGTCTATGCGTTCCACCTGCTTCACGCGGCCGTCGTTCTGTGCGAGTGCCGGGTCGATGCCGAGATCGGGCCGGTCAATCAGCTCCATGAGCCGACGAAAGATGCTGTCGCCGTTGCCGGCAATCAGCGCGTATTTGCCGTCGCGGCACTTGTACGCGTTGGTCGGTGCGATGCCTGGCAGGCTGCTGCCGGCAGGCTGCCGGACCGTGCCGAACACCGCGTACTCGGGAAGCAGACTCTCCATCATGTTGAACACGGACTCGTAGAGGGCGACGTCGACCACCTGCCCCAGCCCTCCCTGTTGCTCCCGGTGCCGAAGGGCAAGCAGTATGCCGATGACGCCATGCAGTGCGGCAAGCGAGTCGCCGAGCGAGATGCCGACGCGCACGGGCGTGCGGCCGGGCTCGCCCGTCAGGTGCCGCAATCCGCCCATCGCTTCGGCCACGACGCCGAAGCCCGGCCGGTCGCGATACGGCCCGGATTGGCCGTATCCGGACACGCGCAACATGACCAGACCGGGATTGATCTGTCGCAGCTCGTCCCAGCCGAGCCCCCAGTTCTCGAGCGTGCCGGGACGAAAGTTTTCGATCAACACGTCGCTTTGTGCAATCAGGCGACGAGCGACTTCCTGACCCTCAGTGGAGCGCAGATCGAGCGACACGGACTTCTTGTTGCGGGACTGCACCACCCACCAGACCGAGGTACCTTCATGAAGCAGGCGCCATTTGCGCAGCGGATCACCGGTTCCCGGCGGCTCGATCTTGATGACGTCGGCGCCGAACTCCGCCAACATTTTTCCGGCGAAAGGGCCAGCAATGAGCTGCCCCATCTCAAGTACCCGAATGCCTTCCAGAGGGCGCTGCATCACCCTGTCTCCCTATGTGAAATCCATGGCGACCATGTTGCGGGATTTTCGCGGGCGCGATAATCGACGGATCGTCAAGCATGCTTTCCGGGCGGGAAAGGCGCGGGAACGGTGACCTCATGCTTGTAACGGGATGGCCGGCCCCGCGCGGTAGTTTCGCCGCCGTGGCGTCAGTTCAGGATATCTAAATCCTCCGAGAGAAGACGTTCATACTGCGCTCTGTCTATCAGCCTGGAACCCGAGTGCTTGAGCGGTATATTTCTGGCATTTCGCGCGGCCCTTAAGCATCTCTTAAGGCTCGATCGAAGCTTGTCTTCCTGATGCGGGCGACGACAGCGACTCGCGAATCTTTTTTGCATCGTCGTAAGCCTTCCATAAGGTTCCCCGTCGCATATTGGCGCCTGGACGAAACGCGAGCCGCCTCGCTCGCAGCGTCGATCTATATGCCTGTTAACGGGAGAACCAGCTTGGCAGAGATCTCGAACCATCGCGTTGCCGACATGAGCAACAAAGTGCCTGAAGCGACACTTGTCTTCTGGGCGATCAAGATCATGGCAACCACCGTCGGCGAGACCGGTGCGGACTATCTGGCCGTGCACGTCGGTCTCGGCACGGCGCTCACCGGCGGGATGATGCTTGCGTTGCTGCTCGCCGCACTGACCGCGCAGCTTCGTAAGCGCAAGTACGTACCGTGGATTTATTGGCTGACCGTGGTTCTGGTCAGCGTGGTCGGCACGCAGATCACCGATGCGCTGACCGACGGTCTCGGCGTCAGTCTTTACGCCAGCACGATTGCGTTTTCCCTTGCGCTCGCCGTGGTGTTCGCGCTCTGGTATCGCAGCGAGCGAACGCTATCGATCCACACGATCGTCACGACACGCAGAGAACTGTTTTACTGGGCCACCATCTTATTTACGTTCGCATTGGGCACCGCCGCCGGCGATCTCGCGACAGAAGCCTTGGGACTCGGCTTCATGATCGGTGTGGTGGCGTTCGGCGCGCTGATTGCGGTGGTGGGCATCGGCTATTACGTCGGCGGAAATCCTGTGCTGACCTTCTGGATTGCCTACATTCTGACGCGGCCGTTGGGCGCCTCGTTCGGCGATCTGCTCTCGCAGTCACGCGCATACGGCGGTCTCGGCCTGGGCACGATCAATACGAGCGTGTTGTTCCTGAGCGCGATCGTCGTGCTGGTTATCTTCGCCAGCGCTATCGAACAGCGGTCCATGCGCGCGGTCACCGTACGCGAACCTTGAACCTGTGCGCGAACCTTGAACCTCGAGCCCTGAATCCGCGTCGTGCGGAAAGCCACGCGCGATGCCTTCGTTTGTCACCGAATATCGAATCCAACCGAAGAGAACAATCATGAATCAACGTACCCTGAGTCGAGCCGTCATTGCTTCGTTCATCGCGATCTCCGCAGCCAGTTTTGGCCACCTCGAGCCGGGCAGGATCGGCTTTTCGTCCGCGGTGGCTGCCGAACCGGCCAAGGCGTCGAAGCTCGGCGACCTGTCGCCGTTCCGCAAGATTGCCGCCGATACCGCGGCCCTGGTCGGCAAAGGCGATCTCGCGGGCGGCAAAGCGCGCATCAAGGATCTGGAGCTCGCTTGGGACGATGCCGAGCCATCGCTGAAGCCACGCGCCGCAGCCGACTGGCACACCGTCGACAAGGCAATCGATCGCGCATTGAGCGCATTGCGCGCCGGCACGCCGAATGCGGCGGATTGCAAGCAATCGCTCGCTGATCTGCTGGCCGTTATCGACCGGATGAGCGGCAAGGCCTGACGTCCTCACCGTAATCGAATCTGGCGCCATCCGCGAGACCACGAGTGGCGCCATCGATCGATATGGTGTGCGAATCATCGTCGGGTTCGCATGACGCTTGAAACCGGCGTTTAAAGCAACCGGAATCGACTCGGCGCCGCTATGCGCCTTCAAATGGCAAGAGCCGTGTCGCGGACCAGAAGATCATTCACCTGATCGAGCACCCCCATCTTCTTCCACGTCATATAGCGAAGGTAGCAGGTCTGCTGCGGCGGAAAAGTCGCGGGGAGCCTGTGCCATTTTTCCTTGTTCTGCTGGATCCACAGGATTGCGTTGAGGATGTCCCGATCGTTGCGGCGTGGTCGGCCGCGCGCCGACGATATCGCCGGAAAGAAACGCTGGACGCGATCCCAATCGGCGTCAGTGAGGGGAATCTGGAGCATCGGCCACCCGGAATGTCTGTATTGGAAGGTCGCAGTCGTTGCGTGCTGCGTTCGTGCCGATACTAGTCAATCTATTTTGCTCGGTCAAATAGTCTTGTTGCAGTGCATGACGGTAAATCTTTGATTCTGCCAATGTGCGATGTAGCGTAACGTGGCCAACGCACGCTACGTAACGTCGGTCGCTTCGTGACTTTTTCGTGACCGGTTCGCGATCGTTCGGCGTGGCGAATCACGCGCAAAGTGTTTCGATCGATTCTCCGCTAACCCCCGCCCAGCGGGCGTCCCGGACCTCGCGTCCGGTTGGCGTCCGATTGGCTTGCGCGGTGGACACTTCACCTGGCACGACATGTGCGTAAATCGACGCGATAAAAAACACGCTTACGCCATGCACACGCTCGATTATGAAAAACCTGCTTCGCATATCGCACTCGCGCTCGGTACGGGTACCGTACGCGCTGCGCAGACCGGTTGGAACGACTCCGGCGGTGAGCCCGTGGCACTGAGCGAACTCGAAAGCCGCGTCTGCGAGGGACTGCGCGCGGGCGAGTTTCATCTTGTCTTTCAAGGCGCCTACCACGCGGCGACCGGAGCATTGGCGCGCATCCATGCGCAGGTCCGGTGGACGCATCCGGACTACGGACTATTGCTCCCCGGCAGCTTTCTGATGCCGCTCGAGCATCCGCAGGTGGCGATCGAAATGGCTTCGTTCGCGATCGACGGTGTGTGCCGCGAGCTTCGCGACTACCTGTCCTCCAACGTGCTGCTTCAACCGATCGCGATCACCGTGCCGGCTCAGGTGGCCGTGCTCGATTCGTTTGCGGCGCACCTTGCCAGCGTGGCCCGCTCATATGGCGTTGACACAGCCTTGCTGGAAATCGACGTGCCCGATAGCGCCGATGCGGCGCAGCTGTTGTCGTTGCGTACCTTGACGGCCGGACTCCGGGCAACGGGCGCCGGTATCTCGCTCGGCGAATGGGGCAATGGCGCTTCGTCGCTCGCATCGCTAGGCGCGCTCGATGTGGACGCGGTGACGTTGGCGCGCGAGTTGATGGCCGCGGTCCCCCGCAACCCTCGTGCATGCGTCGTGACGTCGGCGGTGCTGGATCTGCTTCATGCCCTTGACGTGCGAGTCCTGATGCACGGCGTCGACACGAAGGCGCAGTTGCAGTGGCTGAGCGCGTGGCCAGGCGTGCTTGCGCAGGGGGCGCTCTTCTCGCGGCCAAAGCCCGATCTGGATAGCCTGCTTGGTTAGAGCAGGGACCTCGGCGCCACGCGGCATACCGTGACAACCGCGAAGGGTGTCACGGCTTATCGCAAGATGCACAGTGCCATTGATTCGGCGGCCGTCAGGCAAACGCACGCGAGAGCTTTGCCAACAGGCCATTCCTTGCAATCCATTCAGCATAGGCGCGATAGTCGGGATCGTTCATCAGATGTCTTTCCTCGGTTTTGGCGCGCAGGAAATACAGCAGATTGACCGCGACGAGCGCCGCGCAGTGCGTGAGCGCCGGCCGCCAGCCCAACGGCTCGATGAACGGCACCGAGACCATCCAGTACGAGAGATTCTTCGCGATGTACGCAGGATGCCTGGTGAACCGGTAAGGCCCGGAGGTGATGATGCCTCGATTGGTCAGGTTCGAGAATCGCAGTCCGAACGAGATGGTGGCGAGCGCGTAGCACATCAGCAGGGCAATGATTGCCGTGCCCCAGATCACTCTGACAGCCGGCATCGATATCAGCCAGCTGTCCCAGAACATCGAGCCTTCGTAGTGGATGTACTGGTTGGCGATCAGCGACCAGAACGGCTGATAGCAGATCACCGCGACCAGCCAGCCGAGCACGGTCGGTTCCGCGCTGCGCACGTGGCTGTCCAGAATGCGCAGCGTGCACAGGTAGCCCACCGTGCCGAACATCAGGTCCATCGTGAAGGACAAGTCGTACATGAACCTGAACGTCGAAAGCGAGAACGGTGCGTTTAGCGCCGTCGCTAGTGAGGCATTGAGATGATCCGCATCGGTCGAAAGATAGACGATCATCAGCGGCAGGAAGAACGCCTTCACCAGCCATCCGGCCAGCATTTCACGCACGGGGCGCCAGTTGGCCGGGCGCTGTCCGCGAAACAGCAGGCGGCCCCACAACATATAGGCATCGTCGAGCTCGCGCTGATGCCTGTCCATCCACGCAAAGTAAAACGGCGCAGCCACGATGAGATACGGCGCGAGCGTGCCGATCAGCGACCAGAACGGGTTGTAGAACGCGCCGTGATACTCGGGCAAGAGCCAGTAGAGCAAACCGATGCCTGCATACACGGAGGCAAGCGCGGCAAGACGCAAACCGACGCGCGCGGTGCTCAGCGGCCGAACGGCGCAGCCGGCCAGTCCGGCGCTTGGGCGCAGATACACGCGTGCAACGAACAGTTCGTAGGCGGCGATCGTCGCGATGATCGCGACACAGGCGGCAGTGCTTCGGCCCGCGCCGTCGAGCGCGATGCTGTTGCGCAGTGACCAGAGCGTGAGCAGGCCGGCGGCGATGCCGAGCAAGCCCACAAAAAACGGCGTGGCCGAACGCGGCCGCCGCTCCTGAAGGTGGGCTGCGGTATCCAGGGTGGAGTTCATGCCGTCCTCGTATTCATGACATGGAAGGCGGCCGGGCTTTTGATTTATTGAGGTCCGGCCGCTGTGCCGACTACTGCTTCCGACGTCGTGCTTATTTGCCGGCGGTGCCGCCGGGCAATCCGCCGACAAGGTTTGTCACCGGCGCCAGCAGACCCGCGTTCGTCGAACTGCTGCTGCCAGCCGTGCCTGCGCTGCCGGTCAGTCCGCTGACGAGACCGGTGACGGGTGCCAGCGGCGAAGTCTTGTTGCCCGTGGTGCCGCTGACGGTCGAGGTCAGTCCGCTCACCAGACCGGTTACCGGCGCGAGCGGCGCGCCTTGGCCTGAGGCGCTGCCCAGCGTCGAGGTCAGCGTGTTGACGAGACCGGTGACTGGGGCCAGCGGGCCGCCCGAGCCGGAGCCGCCGCCCAGCGATCCGAGATTGCCGATCAACCCGGTCAGCGGCGGGATGGTGACGCCGCCGCCTGTGCCGCCGAGTCCGCCGCCGAGCGGACCCAGCAGGCTCACGGTCTGTGCGAGCGGGTCGGTGGTCGCGCCGGTGAGCAGTCCGCCGGTGCTTGCGACGGTTTGGCCGGACTGGCTGACGGCGCCGCCAACGTCTTGGCCGACTGGATTGCTGGTGGCCCCCGACGCTTGCACACCAGCCGAATCGAGTCCACCGCCGAGCGTGCTGATCAGAGTATTGAGCGGCGTGCCCAGACCGGTGGCGTTGCCGATGGTCTGTGTCGCGTTCGAGACCGCGAGCGTGATCGGGTTGATGATCGAGCTCAGCTGCGTCTCGACTTTCTGAACCGGGGCACTGGTGAGCGCCGAGTTCAGTCCGGAGCCGACTGCGACGACGCCGTTGCCCACCCCACCGACGACGCTGCCCAGCGTCGAGGTGACAGGTGCGAGCGGCGCCAGAGGCCCTGTGCCGAGACTCGACACGACGCCGCCAACCGCGGCAACGGCCGCGCCCGTATTCGAAACGACGCCTGATGTGGAGGTCAGGGTCGGGCCGAGCGGATTGGCGGAGCTGCCGAGCGTACCCAGGCCTGCGGCCGTGCCGTCGCCTAACGCGTTGACGCCGCTGCCGAGATCGGTGAGAGCGGCGCCGAGATTGGCCGTCGTTGCGCCGTTGACGCCGGGCATGGAAGTGCCGGTGACCTGGGCGCCTGCATCGGCGACCGACGTGCCCACCGCGGTGATGAGGTTGCTGCTTTGAGTGACGACGGTGCCGATGGGGGTGGAGGAGGTCCCGGAAGACGTACCGGAGGAAGTCCCTGAGGAGGTCCCCGAAGAAGTCCCGGAGGAACTCCCCGAGGAGGTCCCCGAAGACCCCCCCGACGAACTCCCCGAAGAAGTCCCGCCCAGTCCACTCCCGCCGACCCCGCGAGGCGTATCGAGGGTTGACCCGCAACCGTAGAGTGCAAGCAATGCGTACGTCGCAACAGCGATAGCTGTCCGACTGGCGAAGTTCTGCATGATGTCCCCGAAAAAAATACTGTTGGCGGACCATCGCAGCAAATTGCAGGCCAAATGCGGAATATCGCTTAATTCGCTTGAAGCAGTGTATTTATATTTGATGAGTCTGGATAACGAGACATTTAAACCTATAAAAACGTCATTTCGTCTCGCTTGACGATCCCATGTTCCGCCGGTGCTACGTAACGTCTGCGGCGAACGTAACGTTGGCGCCAACTTACCGACCGCGTCTCGGTTCGCTGCCGATTAAAACGGCTCGCGTGCAAGCCGACGCCAACAAACACCGGACGAGGGGGGCCGCGTACGCTCATTACATCCCACGCGCGTGCCGATCCCCACTATCATCCTTGGCACATTCGCGGGAACCGGAACTCGCGTGGTTTGCGAACCGTGTCCCGGCCATTCGTCTTCAAGACAAGCGCCGCGCTGTTTCGGGAGTCGCAGTCTGAACAGCGCGTCCCTGGTCGATTCGAACGCCACGAGGAGCATGCAATGTCGGCAATCCAGAATATCAAGAAGATGTTTGTGCTGATGCTCGAGAACCGTTCATACGACAATATCTTCGGCTGGTCGGATCTACGCGGCTGGACGCCGAACGGCGTCGCGACGCAGGCGGACGGCCTGCTCGGCAAGCCGCCGTTCCAAAGCGTGGACGCCAGTGGACATGCCTATACGATTGCGCAAGGTGCGCCATACCGGCTCGCGTTCGACCCGGGCCATGAGTTCACCGATACGCTGGTGCAGTCGTGCGGCGGGGCCGACGCCCGGCGCTTGATGGCAAACGCCGTGGCCGACTCCGCCGTGCTGCAGGACGGCATCTACCCGCCACCGGCCGCCGGCGCCAACGATCTGGGCTTTGCGTGCGACCTCGGCGCGCATGGCTACGACATCGCGACGGGCCTGCGCGCGTTGACTCCCGACCAGCTTCCCGTGCTCAACTTCCTTGCGCAGCAGTTCGCGGTCTGCGACCGGTGGTTCTCGTCGATGCCGGGTCCGACATGGCCGAACCGTTTTTTCGCGCTGGCCGGGACGTCGTGGGGACTCGATCATTCGCCTAGCGACTCTGAGTCGATCGGCTCGACTCTGTTCGACGGCGCGAAGTTCGGCAACGGTGGCGACTCGCTGCTCACCCGCCTCGCGCCTACGCAATGGCTGGTCGCGCACGGCGACATCCCTCAGTCATGGGCGCTCAAGGGCGTCGACGCCCACGCGTCGAGCTTCGTCACCCATGCGGATTTTTTCGCGAGCCTGGCGAGCGGCAACGTGGATGCGAGTTTCGTCTTTATCGAGCCGACCTACGATCCAATGGGCAACTTTCGGAATGGCGAATCGATGCATCCATGCGGCGACGTCCGCCTCGGCGACGCGCTGGTCGAGCGCGTCTACAACGCCATCAGGACCTCGCCGTATTGGGAGGAAAGCGTGCTGCTCATTCTGTTCGACGAGCACGGCGGTTTTTTCGATCATGTCGTTGCGCATCCGACGGTCGTGTCCGGCATGCCCGCGCTCGCGCCGGTTGCGCCCACCGCGCTGACGAAGCGCGGCTTCCGCTTCGATCGCTATGGCTTTCGCGTCCCGGCGGTCGTCGTCTCGCCCTACGTGAAGCAGGCGACGATCGACCATACGTTCTACGACCATCTGTCGATGGCGAAGACGCTCGCGAAGATCGTCCAGCACGCCGATGGGCCGCTGCTCGACACGCCGCGTTTCGCGGATGCGGGCGACTTTTCGGCTTTGTTCACGTTGAATCAGCCGCGCAAGGCGGACGAAATCCACGCGTGTCCGCATGCGTTGCCCGTCGCGCCACCGGCAACAGTCGCCAAAGTGAATAACAGCGCGGTCGCGTTCAACTCGCTGAATTGGCCGGTCAAATCCATTTATGCCGGCGCGTAGGTTCATCCACGTCGCGGAACATCCCCCGTTTGTCAGACAAAACTATCTGGTTGAACGTGCAGAACGGCAAGTTCTGGTGAATGTTAATGCATCCGATTCTCATTCATAATTACATCGTCACAGTCATCTATAAGACATCTGACAAAAGACTTGGGGAGATGCCGTCAAACCCATGCCTGGCGGGCGTTGGGCCGGTTTGAGGCGTCGGCGGAATATGTTTATCTAGCAGCGCGTACTGGAAAACACGCATATACTCACGTGCGGGCCGTAAAAAGTAGTGCCGTGGGTCGCGCTGCCTTTGCGCCGTTCGTCGCAACCTCGCTGGCTCAGCGCTACAACGCTCTGTCTTTCATTTCACCAAGCAAAGCATTAAACATGTCCACGCCAAAGATCATCTACACCCTTACCGACGAAGCGCCTGCACTGGCGACTTACTCGCTGCTCCCGATCGTCAAGGCTTTCACGCGCTCGTCCGACGTGATCGTTGAAACGCGTGATATCTCGCTTGCCGGCCGGATCATCGCTGCATTTCCGGACTACCTGACCGCGGAACAAAAGGGTTCCGACGATCTGGCGGAACTGGGTGGACTCACCACGCGCCCGGAAGCGAACATCATCAAGCTGCCGAACATCAGCGCGTCGGTGCCGCAGCTGAAGGCTGCGATCACCGAACTGCGCGACCAGGGCTACAAGCTGCCGGCCTATCCGGACGAGGCGAAGACCGACGCTGAAAAAGACGTCAAGGCGCGCTACGACAAGATCAAAGGCAGCGCGGTGAACCCGGTGCTGCGCGAAGGTAATTCGGATCGCCGCGCACCGTTGTCGGTGAAGAACTACGCGCGCAAGCACCCGCACAAGATGGGCGCGTGGAGCGCGGACTCGAAGTCGCACGTGGCGCACATGAGCGGCGGCGATTTCTACGGCAGCGAAAAGTCCGCGCTGATCGCGGCAGCCGGCAGCGTGAAGATCGAATTGACGGCCGCTGACGGCACGAAGACGGTCCTGAAAGAAAAAACGGCAGTGCAAGCGGGCGAGATTATCGACGCTTCGGTGCTGAGCAAGAACGCGCTGCGCAGCTTCATCGAAGCCGAGATCAACGACGCGAAGGCAAAGGGCGTGCTGTTCTCGGTGCACCTGAAAGCCACCATGATGAAGGTATCGGATCCGATCATCTTCGGCCAGGTGGTGTCGGTGTTCTACAAAGACGTGCTGACCAAGCACGCTGAAGCGCTGGCGCAAGCCGGCTTCAATCCGAACAACGGCATCGGCGATCTGTATGCGCGCCTGAAGGACCTGCCGGCCGAAACGCGCGAAGCGATCGAAGCGGACATCAAGGCGCAGTACGAACAGCGTCCGCAACTCGCCATGGTCAACTCGGACAAGGGCATCACGAGCCTGCACGTGCCGAGCGACGTGATCGTTGACGCATCCATGCCGGCCATGATCCGCGAGTCGGGCAAGATGTGGGGCGCGGACGGCGCGCTGCACGACGCCAAGGCCGTGATTCCGGACCGTTGCTATGCAGGCGTCTATCAGGCCGTGATCGAAGACTGCAAGAAAAACGGCGCGTTCGATCCGGTCACGATGGGCACCGTGCCCAACGTCGGCCTGATGGCGCAAGCCGCGGAAGAATACGGTTCACACGACAAGACGTTCCAGATTCCGGCGAACGGCGTGGTTCGCGTGACCGACGCAGCCGGCACGGTTCTGCTCGAGCAGCCGGTCGAAGCAGGCGACATCTGGCGCATGTGCCAGACCAAGGACGCACCGGTCCAGGATTGGGTCAAGCTCGCAGTGAACCGCGCACGCGCCACCAGCACGCCGGCCGTGTTCTGGCTGGACGCGGCTCGTGCGCATGACGCGCAGATCATCGGCAAGGTCGAGCAATACCTGAAGGATCACGACACCAGCGGTCTGGATATCCGCATCATGACGCCGGTCGAAGCCACGACGTTCTCGCTCGAGCGCATCCGCGCCGGCAAGGACACGATCTCGGTGACCGGCAACGTGCTGCGCGACTACCTGACCGACCTGTTCCCGATCATGGAACTGGGCACCAGCGCGAAGATGCTGTCGATCGTTCCGCTGATGGCCGGTGGCGGCATGTTCGAAACCGGCGCGGGCGGTTCGGCGCCGAAGCACGTTCAGCAACTGGTTGAAGAAGGCTTCCTGCGCTGGGACTCGCTCGGCGAATTCCTCGCGCTGGCTGCGTCGCTGGAACACCTGAGCAGCGCGTATCACAACCCGAAGGCAGCGGTTCTGGCGAAGACGCTGGATCAGGCGACCGGCAAGTTCCTCGATAACGACAAGTCGCCGGCGCGCAAGGTCGGCGGTATCGACAATCGCGGCAGCCACTTCTATCTGGCGATGTACTGGGCCGAGGCACTCGCTGCGCAGACCGAAGACGCCGCGCTGCAGGTGCAGTTCGCCGGTGTGGCGAAGGCAATGGCCGACAACGAAACGAAGATCATCGAAGAGTTGGGCGCAGCGCAAGGCAAGCCGGTGGATATCGGCGGCTACTATCGTCCGAGCGTTGAACTGACGAGCAAGGCAATGCGTCCGAGCGCCACGTTGAACCAGATCGTGGACTCGGTTGCGTAACGGGTTGCGTAAAGGGTTGCGTAAGTGATCGCGTGAATCACTGCAGCACGCACTGAAGTAAGCAGTGAAGCAAGCGGTAAGCATGACGATGGCGCTCGTGAGCGCCATCGTCGTTTCTACCTGCACGTGGGCGGCGGCCATCCCTGCCGTCACACGTGAACGATTTCCCAATCGCCGATTTTCTCCGGAATCTCGAGCGTCGACGTGTCGACTTCGGACAGATGCGGGCAGGTCAAGCCGCGCGCGAGGTCGTCGGCCGCCTGTTGCGGGCTGGAAAACTCACCGAGTGTTTCGTTGCCGAAGGTTGCCTCCCAACCATCCTGTCCCGGCAAAATGTAGAACGCTCCCTGGGGCGAGCCAAAGCGAAAGCCTTTCATTTTTAGTCTCCCAATTGCCATAAAAAACCGCGACGACGTGGTGGCTTCCTGCGGGCGGTGGGGACAAACTCGACAGCGTTTTCGTCCTATCCGTTTCGACCCGACCGCGTGAAGCGCCAACTCATGTAAAAGAGTCTACGTCAGCAGGTCGCGTCGCAAGGGATCGTTAGATGGTTCATTCGATCGAAAAATATCATTTAAAAACAATGATTTGATTGCTTCGTTCCGCGATGTGCAACGTGGGGCGACATTGCGAAATGGCGAATTTGTGCCGTGCACCACGATTTTTTACAGAGCAACGCGTCATGCCGCATCGTGAAATTTTGGGGGTGGCGTGACATAAAGCGCCGCGGACTCAAGACGAAGCGGGACCTTGCTCGCCATTTCCTTGAGCGAGAACCTCATCGAGGAACGCCAGCATCACGCTGTTGAATTGATCCGGCCTTTGCAGGGGCGCGAAATGGCTCACGCCAGGAAGCAGAATGAATTCCGCGCCGGGAATACTCTGGGCGAGATAGTCGGCATGTTCCGGTTTGATGAATTCGTCATGCTCGCTTTGCACGATCGCAACCGGTACGCGAATTTCGGCCAGCTCGCGCGCGCAATAGTTGGGCTCGGTTTTCATCATCTCGCTGACCGCGCCGACAAACGCATTGAAGTTGTCCGGCGTGGCGGACAGTTGCGCATAGTCTTTGGCGTGCCTGCTGAAGCACCGGTCGATGACCGGGCTTGGCGTGAATTCCTTTGTGCCGCTGGGGTCCATGTTGCAGCCGAAGAAAAATACGCCTGCCACCCGCTCGGGGGATTTCATGCCGAGGATCATGCCGACGCAGGCGCCGTCGCTCCAGCCCACGATGGCCGCTCGTGCAAGCTGCAATGCGTCCATGACGGCGAGAACGTCGGACGCCATCAACTCATACTCGAAGGGTCGTGAATCGCGCGTACTGCGGCCATGGCCGCGGCTGTCGACGAGCACCACGCGATGCCCCGAGCTGACCAGCGCGGGCACCTGATAACCCCAGTTGCCGCTATGGCCGAGACCGCCATGCAGCAGGATCACGGGCGAGCCTGTTCCGTATGTCGCGTACCAGATACGCGCACCGTCGTGCTCTACGTGACCCTGGTCGCTAGAGGCAGGCAGAGGCGCGGCGCCATGCGCTTCGAAATGCACGAGGTCGTCGTCGTAGGGTTTCATGGTGTGGCGGGCTCCGGTTGTCTCGCGATCTGTTGGAGAGTGTAGTGTCATGCGGCCTGAAGCATTCCTGCGGATTCTAGCTTTGAAGGCGACGCTAGCCCCGCATCACCTCTTTACCTATACTCATCTCACTCTGAAAGGCGCCCCCCAACCGCTGTCACACGAACAACACGGAGCCTCACATGCCGATAGCAATGCGAAACGCGGCCTTGGCATTACTGACCTGCTCCATGTTGAGCGCCACGGTCTGCGTACAAGCCGATGCCAGATGCAACTCCGCAAATTGCTATCCTCGCGGCCAACTCCTCGATCAACGCGCCACGCTGCGCCTGAGCGCAGCCGCATTCTCGAAACTGCTGGCATCGACCGCCTCCGGCCAGCAACTCGCTCAAGTCGCCGGCACCCCCGCGTGCAACGTGGAGGTCGTGTATTTCCGCTACCGCACCATCGGCGGAGCAGGGGAGCCCACCACCGCCAGCGCCGCCCTCATGATTCCCGGCGGACGTACGGGGTGTAGCGGCCCGCGCCCGCTCATGCTCTACGCGCACGGCACCACCGCCTATCGCAACTACAACATCGCCGATGTGACGCAAACCGATCCGGGCAACGGCGACGGTGCGTCGGAGGGCATCAGCGTCGCCGCCATGTACGCGGCCCAGGGCTACATCGTGGTAGCCAGCAACTATGCGGGCTATGCCGGCTCCGATCTTCCGTACCACCCTTATCTGAACGCCGATCAGCAATCGGCGGATATGCTCGACTCGCTGCGGGCGGCGCGCATCGTCCTGGGCGAATCAAAACCGGAAAGGCCGGAAAAGTCGGAGCGGTCGGAAAGAAAAACGCGGGAAAACGGCAAGCTCTTTATCACCGGCTATTCGCAAGGCGGCTTTGTCGCCATGGCGACGCATCGTGCGTTGCAAGCGGCAGGCGTCAGCGTGACCGCGGCCGCGCCGGGATCGGGACCCTACGCGCTGGCCGCCACCGCCGACGCGCTCGTCGCAGGCGAGGTGAACCTGGGCTCGACGGTGTTTACGACGCTGGTCGTGACGGGCTACCAGCATGCGTACCAGAACATCTATCGCAAGCCGGGCGATTTTTACGAAGCCGCCTACGCGCCCGGCATCGAGACCCTGCTGCCCAATGTGAAACCGCTCGATACCCTGTTTGCCAAAGGTAAGCTGCCCGCGACGCAACTCTTCAGCAGCGTCCCCCCGGCCCCGCAATTCGCTTCCGTGACGCCGCCGACGGCTCCCCCTCTCGTGCCCGCCGCGCTGACGCCGCTCTTTGCTTCAGGGTTCGGCAGCGCGAACCTCGTGCGCAACGAGTATCGGCTGAGCCTTCTCGAAGACGCATCCGTCAATCCCGACGGCGCCTTCCCCAGCGCAACGGTTGCGCTCGCGCCGGCTGCCAATCCGACCCATCCGTTGCGCCAGGCATTCAAGCGGAACGATCTGCGAAACTGGCGTCCGCGTTCGCCGGTTCTGCTCTGCGGAGGCCAGTCGGATCCCACGGTGTTTTTCTTCAACGCGGAGATCGAACAGGCCTACTGGCTGAACGCCAAAGTGCCGGCGGGGCTCACGTCGGTGCTGGATGTCGACTCCCCGGTCTCCGGGCCCAACGACGCCTACGCACCGATCAAGCAAGGTTTTGCGCTCGCGAAATCGACGCTCGCCAGTCAGGCGGTGGCGGCAGGCGCCACCGACGGCGGCGCCTCCGCAGTGCTGCAGGCCTACCATGGCGACCTGGTCGCGCCGTTCTGCATGGTCGCTGCACGGGCTTTTTTCGCGAACTTCTAGGCGTGCCGCCCTATCCGAACCGCCTGGCGGAATTTATCGACCGAACAGCGGCAATCGACCGGCATGCGGCGGCGTTCCGACGCTGACGGGCCGTCGCGGTAGGTTTTTTTCACTGTCACATCGAACCTGCTTTTCAGCTGTTGCTTCCCTATACTTTGAACAATTAAGGCAGCAAGCCAATCAACTGATCATTGATCGTGCTTTCAGATCGATCGGGAGCGAAGACGCGACGATCTGTTCCTCACGGCGCAGCGGCACCTCGAGTGCGTTGCGTCGCAGGCGCGCCAATCTGGAGCGAGACATGAGCCAGTCAGTATCCGCCAGGGCGAAGGCTGGCCATCCAGGCCATCCCGACCAACCCGGCCGTCCCGCGCCTCACCGGCCGGCGATGCCCGCGCTCGCACTTGCGGCGCTCGGAATCGTGTACGGCGACATCGGCACCAGCCCGCTCTATACGCTGCAGACGGTGTTCGATCCGGCCAATGGACTCACGCTGAACGCGCTGAACGTGGTCGGCATTGTGTCGTTGATCGTCTGGTCGCTGACTATCGTCGTCTCGCTCAAGTATGTCGCGCTGATTTTGCGCGCGAACAATCACGGCGAAGGCGGCATCATGGCGCTGCTGGCGCTCGCTGCTTCATCCGTGGCGACACGGCCACGGCTTCGTCATACGCTGCTGGGCGTCGGCATCATGGGCGCAGCGCTCTTCTACGGCGACAGCGTGATCACGCCGGCGATCTCGGTGCTGAGCGCGGTCGAAGGTCTGGAGGTCGCCGCGCCGTTTCTGAAGACGTACGTGATACCGGTGACACTGGTCGCGCTGGTCACGCTGTTCATGATGCAGAAGCGTGGCACAGCCGGCATCGGCAATATCTTTGGACCTGTGATGGTGCTCTGGTTCATCGTGCTTGCCGTGGTGGGCGTCGTCAACATGACGAGGGCGCCCGCGATCCTGGTCGCGCTCGATCCGTTCACCGGGCTTGCATTCTGCCTGCGTCACCGGTGGCTGGCCTTCGTTGCGTTGGGTGCGGTCGTGTTGTCGCTGACGGGCGCCGAGGCGCTGTATGCCGACATGGGACATTTCGGCGCGAAGCCGATCAGGTTGACCTGGTTCGGCCTGGTGTTCCCGGCGCTCGCGCTGAACTACCTGGGGCAGGGCGCGTTGCTGCTCGCCGATCCGGGGGCGCTGCAGAATCCGTTCTACCGGCTGTTCCCGCAATGGGCGCTGTATCCGATGATCGTGTTGTCGACGATTGCGACCGTCATCGCGTCTCAAGCCGTCATCTCGGGTACGTATTCGATGACGAAGCAGGCGATGCAACTCGGCTTCCTGCCGCGCATGAACGTCGTCTACACGTCGGAAAGAGAGATGGGGCAGATCTACGTGCCCGGCATCAACTGGACATTGCTTGCGGCCGTCGTGGCCGCGGTGCTCGGCTTCGGCTCATCGACGGCGCTCGGCTCCGCATACGGTATTGCCGTGACCGGCACGATGCTGATCACAACAGTTCTCACGTTCTTCGTGGTGCGCTACGCGTGGCATTACAACTGGCTGCTGTGTGTTTTCGCCACCGTATTTTTCTTCATCATCGACGCGACGTTCTTCTCCGCGAATCTGCTGAAGCTGATGCAGGGCGGCTGGTTCCCGCTTCTGATCGGGCTGATCATCTACACGATCATGGCGACATGGGGACGCGGCTGGGAGATGATGCGTGCCGAAGCGCGCGTGAGGGCCGGGACGACGCCTCTCCAGCCATACCTGGCGAAGCTGCTGGCCCGCTCGCCGATGCGGGTCGGCGGTACGGCGATCTTTCTGTCGGCTGATCCTGATGGCGTGCCGCACTCGCTGATAAACAATCTGCAGCACAACCGCGTGCTGCACGATCGCGTGATTTTCGTGACAGTGAATAACGAGGAGATACCGTGGGTTCCGGCGAGCGAGCGAGTGACTGTGCACGCGCTCGACTCGGACTGCTACCAGATCACGATCACCTATGGCTTCATGGATGAGGTCGATCTGCCGCGCGCACTGAAGGCGTCGGGCCTCGGCTTCGATTCAGCGGAGACGTCCTATTTCCTCAGCCGGGCGACCGTGGTGCCCACGCGCGACAGCGGCATGGCGATGTGGCGCGAGCGGCTGTTCGCGGTCATGCTGCACAACGTCGGCAACGTCGCGGCCTATTTGAAGCTGCCTGCCAATCGGGTCATCGAGTTGGGCGCACGCGTGGAAATCTGACGCGCCAAGCCTCACGACGCATGCGCGTGCCGCCTCTCGTCGTGCTATTGCCGTTGCGGATGATCAAGAAAGAAGCGCAGCATTTCGGCGCTTGCGTCCGGACCGGTGGGGTCCGTGTAACTGCCGCGCGCATTGCCGCCCGCCCACGCGTGCGGCGCGCCATGGATGGTCCACAACTCCGCGTCGACACCGTCGCTGGAAACCAGCCGCGAGACGGTACAGGCACGTCGGCCCGCATCGAACCGACGCTCTTCGCCTCCGGCGTCCGGCCGTGCTTCGAAGCCGTGCACGAGCCGCGCGGCATTCGCTATGTGAACCGTGGCGTCGGCGTCACCATGAAAGACGATCATGGGCCGTTGCGGTGAGTCTGTATCGCGCTTCGCGCGCTGTGACTCTGCGGGGCGTTTGCCGCCTTTCATCGCCGCGAGCGCAGAGGGTAAATCGTGCGCGCACCGCGCGGGGAGACCGGAATGCACACCGGCTGCGGCATACAACTCGGGATAAGCGGCTAGCATGATCGCCGCCATTGCGCCCCCCGCGGACATGCCCGCGACGTACACTCGCGCAGGATCGACGTGATGGGCCGCGATGATATCGCGCGTGATGCCCGCGATCAGTGACGGCTCGCCGCCCTCGCGATGTTGATCTTCGGGTTTGAACCAGTTCCAGCACTTCGACGGATTGGCCCGCCGCGGCTGCACCGGATAAGCAACGAGACATCGATGCCGCCCGGCAAGCGCATTCATCTGCGTGCCTGCGGCGAAATCGTCGGCGTTCTGGGTGCAGCCGTGCAGCATCACAATCAGCGGAAGCGGTTCGCCGGCGGTCTCCGCCGGCACATACAGCCGATATTGACGGGAGCCGGCTGTATTCGAATGCGCAAGCGTGCTGAAATGCCCGCGATCCTCCACGTCGATGCCTGCATCCCGCGCCGTGTGCGCGGCGGCTTGCTTCGCCTTGGCCTCGGCAATCCGGAAGCCGACGGGTTCCGGCGCCTTGTCGCGCGACGCGGATTCGTTCGCCGCGCCGGCAGTTTCGCCTCGCAGTGCGCGTTGTATCACTTCCGTCGCTTCGGCAGGGCCGCGGGTACGCAGCAAAGTCATCGCTTCGCGCATTGCGTTCAGGAAGCCTTCGTTCAGTTTCATAAAATTTGTCCGGTTTTCGGGTTGGGCGGCGCACGGCTAGCGGATTCTGTCGGCGAGCGCCGTTTTGACGGCAGGCGAAGCGTGAAAGGCGCCCAGTACCACGACGCTCTCGATGGTGGCGAGCGCGAGCTCCGGTGAGACATCGGCGGCAATGCTGGCCAGTCCCAGCACGTGAACGTTGAGGCGCTCGTGGGCGGCGCGTACCGCCTCGAGATCCTGCTTGGAGAAATGCTGCAGCCCGAGCACGAGCGCGCGACGCGTAATGGTTTCCTGGACGACCTGCCCATGCACAGCGAGCTGGTTTCGAATCGCCGTGCGAATCAGGTCGGTCCGGTTCGAATAAAAGCCTTCTTCGACCAGAAGATCGATCTGCCCGAGATCAACAGGGCCAAGGTTGATCGTGATTTTTTCCGAGTCGCCGCCTTTGAAACGCGTCGCGTTGGGTAACGCCGGTTTTTTCATTTATCCATCCTTATGCCATCCATGTGGATGGTTTTAGGATGATTTTGGGTGCGCTGCAACATCAAAATTTGGGGCCAGGACGTGTTCTTTGCGTGTCCGGCCCGCGGCTGACTGAGTTCGACCCCCGAGCTGCCCGTCGTGTCGCCCTAAGTGCAGCGTGCGCTTTTGAAGCACAACGGTCGTTGGTGTCGGCATGGAGGTCGGCGGCAGTTCGGCCATTCCGGCCATTCACGCCAGGGTGTCACGGCAGATGGCCAATGTCGGGTTTCCAGCGCAGCCAAGACCGTTCGACCCACTAGAGATCTTCGACGAGCGAACGCAGACGACCGTTAATTGGGGCTCTGTCTACGTTCGACTGCCCGCGTGAAAGCGCCAGTCACCGTCGGTTGATGCCCGCACCTCGCGTGAAATCTCACCAGCAGCGTCGCACAGCCAGTTCGTCACTAATTAAGTAGCTGCCTTGATACGTTCGGTGCTACGGGGCAATTGAATAAGCGGATCGTCCCAATAAAAAATGGCTCAATTCTTCATAAAAAAGCAGGCGCTCCCCGTTTACTGATTGTCACGTCGACCCTGACGTGATTTTCAACCATTCAAGGAGATCCATCATGCCGAACATTAGCGATATTCATCGCCTCGTCACAGACATGAACAACAAGAGCATCCTGAATACCAGCACCACGCTGAACGATTTGCTATCCATTTCTGCGGACAGTATCACCAATCCAGGCGTTCAAGCCGGCTGGTACGCGTTGGGTGGCGATCACTATGTCATCGTCTGTGGCCAAAACCCAGGTGCTACTGTGATCAATCAAGGTGCTGCTGCGCAAGGAAGCGGCCAGTAACGCGCCGTAGAAGCCCCAGACTTGGCGCACGTAGCCATTTCCGCCCGCGAAGGTGCGGGCGATTTTTCCAAGCGAGCCCATCAATGCACGACACCCGAAATAATCTTGCACACGTCCTTGGATTCGCGCGGTCCTTGCTAATGGATCTGGACAGATTTGCGGAATCGTCATCCCGTTATGATCCTGCGCTGGATAGACATCAAATCCTGGATAAGCTAGTTGCTGAAACGGCGTTGCTGCTCCTCGTAGCAAACCGTATCCCTGAAAACTCCGGTTTTCAAACAGATATTCGTGAGCTGAGCGCGATTTTATCCCCCCACGCCCGCACCGCTCGGCATCTCTTCCTGCTGGCTGCGAGCCCGCAAGCCGTCGGAGGCATTGCCCTGGCTCATATTGCGCTGACGTGTCTAGGCAAGCGGGATGAAACCTTCGACGCCGCAGTACAGGCAGCATTTGCATCGCCCTATATTGATTCAATTGATCGACCCAATTTTCGACAGATGGAGATCAGATGGCTATACAGTCTCTACTCCAATACAATCCCAGATTTCTCAGATTTGCTCCCGTGCAGCATCATTAATAAACCCATGCATCCAATTTTCATGCGGCGGGAAGACGCATATGCAGTCACTCATGCGGCGATGTATCTAACCGATTTCGGCCGTTCGACATTTTTGCCCAGTATAGATCGATGGAAATTATGTGGATTTATTGACCATTCCATCTCCTGGTGTCTTGCCTATTCTGACTGGGATTTGCTCGGTGAGATTGTCATGGTTCAGCGTTTTCTTCAATCTCGCGATTCCATTTTTTCAAAAACAGCGAGTTCCGTATTATCGGATGTTTTTTCGCGCGACTGGTTCATGCCGGGGCCGAATTTCGTTGCCGAAACATATAACGCGCTACCGGATAATCAGAAAATGGGATATGCCATGGTGCATGGGTATCACAGCACGTACGTTTACGGAATTTTATGCAGTCTTGACTTGATACGTGGTGAAGACACCGTGGAACACGATTTGGATGACGTCGTCCCTTCAGATGAACAAGTGGTAGCAAATTCGAAGCTGATTAAACTCGCTCGGGAAGCACGTGGGGTAGAACTGATGCAAGAATTGGAACAACATCGCAATACCTGCATACCCCGAGTATCCGAAACATGCGAGGTGGCTGCGGAAGCGATCTGTCAAACGCTTAGAGCGAGTGCTTACAGACGGCTGGAACTCGAGCCACGACACTGAGGTGTTCGACGCGCCAGGCGCGCCAAGACCGGCCGGCTGGACGGCGACAAGCTGCTGGCGATGCTCAGGCGGCACCTCGCCTGATCGTGCCGCATCCGACACCACTGACCATCCCGGCCTATCAATCGCCATAGCCGCGAAACCTCCAACCGCGTTGGGGCACTCCGCGGTTTCCTCCATCGGGTTTATTCGACGCCTGCCGACATGCGCGGAGGCATGCACATTCCTGCGACCGATGGCAGGCATCGAATAAACCTTAACGAACCCGGAAGTACGCGGTCGACTCGAACATCACTGATCTCGACCAGCTGCCGAACTTCCGAACCCGACCCACCAGGGGCAGTGCCCCATACATTATCCAAGCATCCCGTCCGTCCGAAGGCGAAAAGCCGGCCTTCGGCATCGACAATTGCGGTCGATAACTACGTCAGATGCGGATTCCGGTCAGGCTGAACATTGACTCCGGCGAGCATTGAACACCCTGCTGGTGCTGACCAGGGGCGGGTGGCCTGCTGCCGTCAGGCCCCACAGGCTATATTCTGAAAGATCCGCTTTTGACCCAATGAAGCGGACCTTCTTGGCCAGCAGGCAAAAATCATCGACTCGACCGGATCAATCCATACAGGGGGAGGCATGGAAACCAGACGTGAGCGAGCGTTGGTCCTCCATGGTGGTGGATCGGCCGGCAATGCGTGGGAGATCGGCGTCGTCGCCGGCCTGTTCGATGCCGGGTTGGATGTGACCGAGGCCGATTTGATCATCGGGACGTCGGCTGGATCGACTGCAGTGGCCCAGATCACTAGCGCGACCCCGACCGAACTGCTTGCCGCCATCCTTTCCGCTGCATCCCAGCAACGGACTGGTCCGAACGGACCCGAGGGTGGACGCGTTCCCATTGGGCCGGCGGCGAACCATATGGAGATAACGAGCCGAATCATCGCCGCCGCTGAGGATGCGGCCGATATGCGCCGCAGAATGGGTGCGGCGGCGCTCGAAATGGACGCGGCGTCGGACGGCTCCGGGCAAACGCGGTGGCGCGCTGTCGTCGCCGCTCGGCTGCCCAGTCAGCGCTGGCCGGAACGGCCGTTACTCATCACGGCGGTCGATGCCCATACCGGCGAACCGGTCGTGTTCGACCGCCACAGCGGAGTCGACCTCGTGGACGCCGTCGCCGCCAGCACTTCCAACGGCTTCGGTGTCCCTCCCTACAGCATCGGCGACAACCGATACATCGACGGCGGCTACCGACGCAACGAGAATGCCGATCTGGCAGCCGGATACGCACGGGTGCTGGTGCTGTCGCCCTTCGGTGGCAGATCACGGCATCCGCTGGAGTGGGGCATGCACCTTGCTGCACAGGTCGACGAACTCCGCGCGGGCAACAGCAGAGTCGAGGCGATCTTCCCGGACGGCGACTCGCTCAGCGCGTTCGGTCTCAACATGATGGATCTGTCGACGCGTCCGCCCGCTGCTCAAGCCGGTTACAACCAAGGCAGAGCCCTTGCCGATCAGCTCACCGAATTCTGGCGCTGACGCCTAACATCCGCTTCGACAGTCTTGAAGTGGTCAGCCAAGAAAAATGACTGATCGGCCGCCTTCTCGCTTCGATCGCGCTTTCCAGTATGGAAGGACACTGTCTTTCTCATGCCTCGCGAGCGCGTGCGCCTGGTGATTAATTTCGGCGCGCATACTGGGACGTTTCTCTATCACTGCCACATGCTCGAGCACGAGGAGTCAGGCCTGATGCGCAACTATCTGGTTCTGACATGACGAAATAATCGGACGAGGTTTCTCAGATATCCGTTCACGCAAACATGAAGGAGGACATCATGAAATTTTCACGCCGACGTTTTATTGCGGCCACCACCGTCCTGACATCCGCGCTGGCCTTTGGACGCCGCGCGGCGGCGGCAGATGCCGGTGCCGTGCAGGAATCCGATGCAAACGCCCAGGCCCTTGGTTACAAGACGGATGCAAGCCGGGTCGATCATACGAAGTTTCCGAAATTTCAGGCTGGCCAGGCCTGTGTGAACTGCCAGTTCTTCCAGGGCAAGACCGGCGACGCGATGGCGCCGTGCACGATTTTCGGCGGCAAGCAGGTCAATGCAAAAGGCTGGTGCAGCGCCTATGTGAAGAAAGCGTAGCAGGTGATTGATCGAGGCGTTCATCATGGCATCACGCCGCGTTGTCGCGATTATCCGGCCAGAAGTGCTGGAAGCCCCCGAGAAGGAGGTGCGTGCAATCGATACGCATCGTGTCACGATCAGATCACGAGCATTTTCGTCTCACCCGGAACGAGCGATCGAGCGCGATCGGCCTGATGCCAGGCTACTTGCGCAACCCTGTGACCGAGCTCAATTTTCTCTTTGGCGAAATCTCTATTGCTGCTCGGATCAGGACAATGCGGCGCGCCACTATCACAGTTTCTACAATTACGGGAGCAACCTCCGGAAATGCTGACGTAGAATAAAGAATCCTCGCTCGAGGATGAGCTGATAGTAAAAAAAGGAGTGCCAACATGAGACGCCTTTATTTCCTCGTACCCGATACGCAGATGGCGAAGGCGATCGTCGACGACTTGCTGCGCGCGCGTATCATCTGGCGCCATATCCACATCCTCGCCAATCACAGTGTCACGCTCGATCAGTTGCCTGAAGCGTCTTTGCTGCAAAGCAGCGATGTCGTGCACTCGCTCGAGCGCGGCGTCGCACTCGGCGGCGCGACTGGCGCGCTTCTCGGCCTCGTCGCGCTTGTGTACCCCCCTGCGGAGCTCGCGATTGCGGGCGGCGCCGTCGTCGCGTTGACGGTGGCGGGAGCGGGCTTCGGGGCGTGGACGGCCGCGATGATCGGCATCGCCGAGCCGAATGCGCGACTCGAGCGATTTCGTGACGCTATAAAGGAAGGCCAGATCCTGATCATGGCCGACGTGCCGGGATCACGAGAGCAGGAAATCGAGCAGATGGTCGCCCAGCATTTTCCGAAGGCCGATCTGGAGGGCGGCGAGCCTACGACGCCGATCTTCCCCTGAAACTCGAAAACCCGCATACACAACACCTGAGCTGACGCCCACAACCGCGCGGCGCAACAATCTCCGTTCCATGGCGCACCGGCCCCCGCCGGTGCCTCGCCAGAACTGATCGACGCGTATCGACGACCCCGCCATCGCCGACACGCTGATGCTGAACTTCGAGCAGAACGCCGTGGTGCCATGCGACGTGCAGGGTTTTTCTACCTTGCGTTGGCACCCATATCTGCCATCCTGAATCGCACAAGGGACGCACTTTTGGCGCGAGCGGCGCTCAAGCTAAGCAAGTCGCGCTTTCGGGACCTGAGTGTGCCGAAGTTGAACTGTCGACAAGGAGGTCGTATGGAACTGCACATTCAATCACACCATTGGGAACGGCGCATGCCCGACTGGCTCGCCGCTGCCGTGGCCGGTTTTGCGGGTGCTGCCCTGGTGATCGTGCTGGAATTCCTCTGGTCGATCATGGTGCTCAATGAAAGCCCGTGGCGACCGACCCACAAGATCGCGGCGATGGTGATGGGCCCGAGTGCGCTCGAACAGATGTCGTACTTCAGCTTTGGCATCGTGGCGACGGCGCTGGTACTGCACTACGTACTCGGCGCCATCATGGGGATGATTCTCGGAGCGGTCATTGCGCCTTTCCGCTTCGATTCGAGTGTGGGCATGGAGGCTGTCATTGGGGTGGCCTTCGGGATCGTCGCGTATGTGTGGAACTTCTATGTCATGACGGCCGTGTTCCCATGGTTCGTCTCGGAGCGGGGTTCCGGACCCTTGTTGGCAAACCTGCTGTTCGGTGTGGTCACCGCCATCGTCTACGGCTTGCTGCAACGGCGCAGGCAGGACGCGATCGCCTGACGCGCCGTTTTTCCCCGCGTCGCCGATCGGGTCTGTTCACGTGTGCGACATACGCACGTCGCACACGTGAACAGACCCTAAACACCCGGCGCCCTCGGGAGACGACCGCCTCGGCAACCCATGCTGGAGGCAGCCGTTTTGCATTGCATCGCAGCAAGTGACGCCTTCATTCGCGCGATCCGTATATGGGGCGCGCTTCCCCTTGCGCTGCCTTGCACGATGCAGAGGAGAGGACTACCTTTATTTTAGAGCCGCTTACTACGCTCAGCGAAGCGGTCCTGGCAGACGTGCCGGCACGGACAGTACGAAGTACGGCAAGGCGGCACGTCTGCCAGGCGCTTTTTTGCTAGCGGCTCCAGCGAGTGAAACGCAGCGAGGCGGCCTATGGCGCTTGCGATTGCCCTGAGCCTGATCGTCGTATTGGCGGTAGGGTTTCACTTTGCCAGTCCCTGGTGGATCACGCCGATCGCCTCGAACTGGGTGCGCATGGACGACATGCTGACGATCACGATCGTCATTACCGGCGCGCTCTTCATCGCAATCAACCTGTTCATCGCGGTCGCACTGATGCGCTACCGCCACCGCGGGGGGCATCGCGCTGCGTACGAGCCGCACAACAAGCGGCTGGAATGGTGGCTGATCGGCCTCACCACGGTCGGCGTGGCAGCGTTGCTGGCACCGGGGCTCTTCGTCTACGCGGACTACGTACGGCCGCCGTCCAACGTGCTGCAGATGGAAGTGCTCGGCCAGCAATGGCAATGGCGCTTCCGCTTTGCCGGCCCCGGTGGCAAGCTGGGCACGACGGACGTGCGCTACATCAGCAACGACAACCCCTTCGGCATGAACCCCGGCGACCCCAACGGCCGTGACAATTACCTGATCGAAACGCCCGAGGTGCACCTGCCGCTCAACCGGCCGATCCAGGTCCTGACACGGTCGCGCGACGTGCTGCACGACTTCTACGTACCGCCGTTCCGCGCGCGCATGAACATGGTGCCCGGCATGGTGACCACCTTCTGGTTCACGCCGACCAAGGCGGGGCGTTACGACATCCTGTGCGCGCAGCTTTGCGGTATTGGGCACTCCAACATGCGCGGCGTGGTGGTGGTGGAGGACGAAGCATCGTTCTCGCGCTGGCTGGCGCAGCAGAGCACGTTCGCGCAGCGGCAGCAGGCCAACGTGCAGGCCGCACCCGCCTCTGCAGGCGGCAGCGCCCAGGCGCTTGCTGACCAGGGCAAGACGCTCGCGGAGGTCAAGGGCTGCGTCGCCTGCCATACCGTGGACGGCAGTCCGCGCGTGGGCCCCACCTGGAAGGGCCTGTACGGCAAGACCGAAACGATGGCCGACGGCGGCACCGCGAAGGTGGACGAAGCTTATCTGCGCGCCTTCATCCGCGACCCGAAGGCCCGCGTCGTGAAGGGCTTCGCACCCATCATGCCGACCTTCGACCTGAGCGAGCAGGAGCTGACCGCGCTGGTGACCTACATCGAATCGCAAGGCGGCCCGGCCGCCAGCAGCACAGCCAAACCCTAGCGGAGCAGACGCAATGTCCTACGCGCACACCGACCACGTCCCGCAAAGCTTCTGGACCCGCTATGTCTGGAGCCAGGACCACAAGGTCATCGCCGTGCAGTATTCGCTGACGGCCATCGCCATCGGACTGGTCGGCCTTGTGTTGTCGAACCTGATGCGCTTGCAGCTCGGCTTTCCCGGCAAGTTCAGTTTCATCGACGCCAACCACTACTACCAGTTCGTCACCATGCACGGGATGATCATGGTGATCTACCTGCTGACGGCGCTGTTTCTGGGCGGCTTCGGCAACTACCTGATCCCGCTGATGCTGGGCGCGCGCGACATGGTGTTCCCGTTTCTCAACATGCTGAGCTACTGGGTCTACCTGCTGGCCGTACTGGTGCTGGTGTCGAGCTTCTTCGTGCCAGGCGGGCCGACCGGCGCGGGCTGGACGCTGTATCCACCCCAGGCCATTCTGCCGGGTACGCCGGGCGTGGAATGGGGCATCGTGTTGATGCTGGTGTCGCTGGCGATTTTCATCGTTGCGGCAACGATGGGCGGCTTGAACTACGTCACCACCACGCTGCAGGCGCGTACGCGCGGCATGACCCTCATGCGCATGCCGCTCACGGTGTGGGGCATCTTCATGGCGACCATCCTGGCGCTGCTGGCGTTTCCGGCGCTGTTCGTGTCGGCGGTGATGATGCTGCTCGACAGGACACTCGGCACCAGCTTCTTCATGCCGGCCGTGGTGTCGATGGGGCAGACGCTCAAGCATGCCGGCGGCAGTCCGCTGCTGTTCCAGCACCTGTTCTGGTTCTTCGGGCATCCGGAGGTCTATATCGTCGCGCTGCCGGCCTTTGGCATCGTGTCGGACCTCATCAGCACGCACGCGCGCAAGAACATCTTCGGCTACAAGATGATGGTGTGGGCCATCATCATCATCGGTGTGCTGAGCTTCGTGGTCTGGGCGCACCACATGTTCATCGCCGGCATGAATCCGTACTTCGGCTTCTTCTTTGCCACCACCACGCTCATCATCGCCGTCCCGACCGCCCTCAAGGTCTACAACTGGGTGCTAACGCTGTGGCGCGGCGATATCCACCTGACCGTGCCGATGCTGTTTGCCATCGGCTTCATCAGCACCTTCGTCCTGGGTGGGCTGACCGGGCTCTACCTCGGCAACGTGAGCGTGGACATTCCGCTGTCGAACACGTACTTCGTGGTGGCGCACTTCCATATGGTGATGGGCGTGTCGCCGATCCTGGTGGTGTTTGGCGGCATCTACCACTGGTATCCGAAGGTGACGGGCCGCATGCTCAACGACACGATCGGGCGCGTGCACTTCTGGGTCACCTTCCTCGGCACCTATGCGATCTACTTCCCGATGCACTATCTCGGCATCCTGGGCATGCCGCGGCGGTATTACGCGTATGAGGGCTACAGCTTCATTCCACATTCGGCGCAGACGCTCAACACGTTCATCACCGTCATTGCGCTGATCGTTGCGGCGGCGCAGTTGCTGTTCCTGTACAACCTGGCGTGGAGCCTCGTGCGCGGCAAGCGTGCCGACAGCAACCCGTGGCGGGCCACCACGCTGGAATGGCAGACGCCGCAAACGCCGCCCGTGCATGGCAACTGGGGCGCCGCGCCGCCCGTCGTCTACCGCTGGGCGTACGAATACAGCCCGCCGGGACACGAGGAAGACTTCGTCCCGCAAAACCAGCCGCCTGCGACGGCGTCTGAACCGGTCCACCCGACGCTTCAACCCGGCGAGGCACGCGAATGACCACACTGCCCCGCCCCTTCGTTCCTGGCGCGCCACCGGTCTTGCCGAATGCGAGCCGCGTCGGCCTGATCGTTTTCATGGCGGTGGCAACGACATTGTTTTCACTGCTGCTGCTCGCCTATGTCATGCGCATGCGCGAGCCCGACTGGCAGCCGATCCCGCATCCGGCGCAGCTGTGGTGGAACACCGGTGCGCTGGTGCTGGCAAGCATTGCCATGCAGCGTGCCCGGCAGATGACCTTACACCGCGCGGCGTGGCTGGTGTCCGGCGGTGTGCTGGCGGCCGTGTTCGTGATCGGACAACTGGCCGCCTGGCGCATGCTGTCGGCGGCCGGGCAGACCGTCACCGTCAATCCTTCCAATAGCTTCCTCTATCTGCTCACCGGCCTGCACGGGTTGCATGTGCTGGGCGGGCTGGTGGCCTGGGCCGTGACGATCGCGTATCTCCAGCGCTCGGACCCCTTCCGAACCCAGCGCGCCATCGTGCTGTGCGCCATCTACTGGCATTTCCTGCTGGCTGTCTGGCTCGTGCTGCTGGCGGCAATGTGGTGGATCACCCCTGAGTTCGTCGCCGCCATCTGCGGGCCGCTGTATGGAGCCGCGCCATGACCACGCCCACGCTCCCCACCGAATCCGCTGCCACCGCGCCGACCGACGCCGGGCCTGACGGCTGGCGCGGCATCGTCACGGACTGGTCGGCCGACCGCGAAGCCTTCAAGGTGCCGTGGGGCAAGGCGATGATGTGGATCTTCCTGCTGTCGGACACCTTCATCTTCAGCAGTTTCCTGATCGGCTACATGACGGTGCGCATGTCGACCACGGTGCCTTGGCCTGACCCTTCCAAGGTGTTCGCGCTCACTGTGGGCGGCGTGGATGTGCCCTTGCTGCTGATCGCCATCATGACGTTCATCCTGATCACCAGCAGCGGCACCATGGCGATGGCTGTCAATTTTGGCTACCGGCGCAACGCAAAGCGCGCCGCCACATTGTTGCTGGCGACCGCGCTGCTGGGCGTGAGCTTCGTGTCGATGCAGGCCTTCGAATGGAGCAAGCTGATCTTCCATGAAGGTATCCGCCCCTGGGGCAACGCGATGGGCGCGGCGCAGTTTGGCGCCTGCTTCTTCATGATCACCGGGTTCCACGGCTTTCACGTGAGCTGCGGTGTGATCTACCTGCTGCTGATCGCACGCAAGATCCTGCAGCCGGGGTTCACCGAGCACGGCAACTTCCAGATCGTCGAGATTGCCGGCTTGTACTGGCACTTCGTCGACCTGGTGTGGGTGTTCATCTTTGCGCTGTTCTATTTGTGGTGAGGCAGACCATGGACCACACCGATCTCGCCCATCGACCCGACGCCGCGCGCGGGCAGCAGCATCCGATCGGCCTCTACCTGAAGATCTGGGGGCTGCTGTTCGTACTGAGCACGATGTCGTACATGGTGGATTACTTCCACGTGCAGGGCCTGCTGCGCTGGACGCTGATCGTCGTCCTCATGATCGCCAAGGCCGGGCTGATCGTGTCGATTTTCATGCACATGATGTGGGAGCGGTTGGCGCTGGTGTACGCCATCCTGATACCGCCCCTGTGTCTGCTGGTGCTGCTGGTCCTGATGGCTGCCGAAGCGCATCACACCTTCGGCATGCGGGAACTCTTCTTCCACTGATCCCTTCGCCGACCGTTCCTCAGGTGACGGGCGTTGCGTCCCGCGCCTGGGTGAAATCACTCAGCAGGTCGGCTTCGTCTTCAATGCCGACCGAGACGCGCACCAGCGAATCGGCAATGCCCATCGACGCGCGCCGCTCGGGGCCCGTTTCCCAGTAGATGGTCGGCGCAACCGGAATCACCAGCGTGCGCGTGTCGCCCAGGTGCGTCGCGCGAACGGCTTCGTTCGTCGGCGCCGGTGGACCGCCGCGCGAAACGGAGCTCTCCCAAAGGTACGCGAGAACGATCTACACATGCCTGTGTGGGCGTGGCATGCGCCGATAATTTCGTCTATGACACTTCGATGATGACCTTCAATTGTTGTTGGCCGGGCTAAGCAGCCGTCTGTGGCGACTCCAGGTCGCCCGCAAGCGCAACGACGAACACAGGCATTGGCACCATCTCACGCGCGATACGCCCGGGCAGGCCTACGCCGTCCCATGTTTCGAAAATGTGACGCAGTGCGGCGTCGGTAACGCTCGAAAGACCTAGCATGCGTGCGACCTCGCCTGACACCTCGCAGTGGATTTGTGCAAGGGGCAGCATCACAGCGCCGGCACCGCCGGATGCTTCGAGCGGCCCGGCCCAGCCTGGCCGGCCTTCGAGCATCGGATGCGGTCCTCGACCGCTGCCCAGCTCCAGCGGTTTTTATCCATCCGTCGAGACGGTAACGGTCTCCCACGCATCGATCTCATTCTCCAATGCCGACAATTTGCCTCGCACGAGGCCGAGTGCATCGCTGCCGAGCAAAAGATGCGCGGGCGGGCGATCCGCAGCAATGGCGGCGAGCATCGCGCGCGCTGCTTTCCTGGGATCTCCCAATTGCTTGCCGCTTTTTTCCTCACGGGCTTTGCGGATGGGGTCGAAGATATCGTCGTAATCCGCAATCGAGCGGGGCGTCCGCGTCATCGAGCGGCCTGCCCAATCCGTGCGGAACGAGCCCGGTGCCACGGCTGTCACGGCAATGCCGAAAGACTTGACCTCTTTGCCGAGCGCCTCGGAGATGCCCTCCAGCGCGAATTTGCTCCCGCAGTAATAAGCGATTCCCGGCATCGTGATGTAGCCGCCCATCGACGTGATATTCAGAATGTGGCCGCGGCGGCGCTCGCGCATGAAGGGCAGGACGGCCTTCATCATGGCGACCGCACCAAATACATTCACATCGAACTGTTGGCGCATTTCCGACAACGGCGATTCTTCCATGATGCCCTCGTGGCCGTAGCCGGCATTGTTGACCAGCACATCGATTGGTCCGACGCCAGCCTCGATTTCCGCCACGACGCCATCGATGGCGTCGAAGTCGGTTACGTCGAGCACACGCCCCCAAGCGGCATTCGCGGACACAGACTCAAAATCACGCTTTGCCTGGGCACTTCTCACCGTACCGACGACCTTGTGACCCACCGCCAGCGCTTCTTGTGCGAGCGCGCGGCCAAAGCCGCTGCTGACCCCAGTGATAAGCAGAGTTTTACTGGATGCCATTGAAGCTTCTCCTGAATGTCGATTGGAGAGTGCATACTAGTCTGACGAACGAGGCAAAGTAAGTCGATTTTCGCTAATTTTCTTGCATAAAACTATGAGCACGATACGTGCTTCGACCCGGCATCCGGATCTATCCTCCCGAAGCCAGAAACGCATGGTTGCCCTGCTGCGCGCGTTGGCTCCCGAGGAGGGCTACAACCTGACGGCACTGCCGAGCGTCCGCATCCTGCGGTCGAACCGCGCACTGTCGCGCACGCCGGTTCTGTACGACCCCGGCATCGTGATCGTTTGCCAGGGCCGCAAGCGAGGTTACTTCGGCGAACAGCTCTATCTGTACGACGAGCACCACTACCTGGCCGTGTCCGTGCCTGTGCCGTTCAGCATGGAGACCGACGCGACCGAGGAGCGTCCACTGCTAGCGCTGTACCTGCACCTCGATTTCACATTGGCCGCCGAACTGGCGGCACAAATTGACCGCGAAGGCGTAACAACGCGCGCACCACCGCCTCAGAGCATGATGTCGACGCCGATGGATGACGCGATGCAGACGTCCGTGTTGCGCTTTCTCGAGGCGATGCACCGGCCGCTCGAAGCCGCTGTGCTGGGCCCGGGCCTGCTGCGCGAACTGTATTTCCGCGTGCTCACCGGGGCCCAGGGAGGCTCGATGCGAGAGGCTTTGGCGATGCGAGGACAGTTCGGCAGGATAGGCAAATCACTACGCCTTATCCATGCCGGCTACGCGCAATCGCTTGACGTGACGCAGCTTGCCGCGGAAGCGGGTATGAGCGTCCCGAGCTTCCACAGCCACTTCAAGGCGATCACGCAGGTGTCGCCCATGCAGTACGTGAAGTCGACGCGTCTGCATCAGGCTCGCCTGTTGATGGTGCGCCAGGACCTGACCGCGGAGGCGGCGAGCCACGCCGTGGGTTACACGAGCTCGTCCCAGTTCAGCAGGGAGTTCAAGCGTCTCTTCGGCTTGACGCCGGCGGCGGAGACGAAGCGTATGCGCGAGAGCTTCGCCATTCCGGCAGCGTTTGCTGATGCGACGTACGTCTCGTCGCACTGAGTTTGGCACGTTTCGATTTGGCGATAGCGTTACGGCGTCGCAAAGGTGCGACAAACGAGCGCTCGCGTTGATCCGTTAGCCGACTGCGACGAACGTCCGCTAAACGGCGAGGAACAGGCGCCCACGTTATCGTCACGCTGGACTGTTTCTGGCCGAACTTCGCCCGATGCGGTCGGCACAACTCGAACGGCGACGGTGCAGCCGTGCAGTCAATCGCGAGGAAGACTGGCTGCGCGCATCACATTGCATCACTCGGTCGGCTCTGAAACGATCCCGAATCCCGTGCAGGCGATCATTGGGGTAGCGGAAGAGTCCTTCGCCGTTTCACACGTTGTCCCACGGCGGCAAACCCGAAAATGCATCGACCAGAAAATCGATTGCCGCACGCACTTTGGCGCTCACGTGACGACGGCTCGGATACAGTGCAAGCACATCGATGTCCGGCAAACGGTATTCAGGCAACACTCTAACGAGCTTGCCCGTGCGAAGGTCGTCGCCAATCAGAAACGTGGGCTGCCAGATAATGCCTCGTCCGGCAAGCGCCGCCGCGCGCGCTGTATCGCCGTTATTGGTGTGCATGCGACAGTTGACCTGAACAGGGTGATCGCGGCCGTTGCTGTCTGTCAGTTGCCAATCGTCCCCTGTGGCTGCATAGGTGTAACCGATGCACTGGTGTCTGAGCAGATCCTGCGGTATTTCCGGATACCCCCATTGGTTCAGATAGTCAGGAGAAGCGCACAGCACGTTTCTCGATGTCGCCAGTTTGCGGGCTGCGTGCTCGGTCGTGCCGGCACGCGAGATGCGAATGGCCAGATCGAAACCTTCCTCGACGATGTCGACAACGCGATCGATGAGCGCGATTTCAAGTTCGACATCGGGATATCTCTGCATGAACTCAGGCCACAGCGGCGCCAGGTGCAGCACACCGAAGCTGACAGGAGCATTGATACGCAATCGACCGCGCGGCTCGATTGACGTTCTTGACAGCAGCCCCTCCGTTTCGGCGACGTCTTCGAGGATAGTCCTGCATCGCGAATAAAGCGTGTCGCCTCCCTCGGTAAGCGACAACTTGCGTGAGGTGCGATTGAGCAGCCGGGTGCCGAGATGCGTCTCCAGTTCATTCACGTAGCGGGTCACGTTCGCAGGCGAGGTGTCGAGCGCATCGGCCGCACGCGCAAAGCTGCCCCGGTTGACCACAGTCACGAAAACCTCAAAAGCGCGCAGACGGTCCATACAACGCCTCGATCATTCACAAAAGCTGAATGATACAGCCATCTTTTATGCCTTCCTGTAACAAGAAGCGAATCCTATAGTTCACATCACGGAGCCGGGCATTGGGCATCGGTCCACGAATGAAGCTGGAGATTGAACATGCAACGCTTATCAGGAAAGGTCGCTATCGTCACGGGCGCGAGTGCTGGCATTGGCAGGGCTGCCGCAAAACTGTTCGCCGCTGAAGGCGCCAAGGTCGTCGTGGCCGCGCGCCGCGAAGCCGAGCTTGACACGCTCGTCACGGAGATCGTTGGCGCAGGCGGCACGGCCGTGTCGCTAGCAGGGGACGTGCAATCCGAAGACTTCGCGAAAGCGCTCGTCGCACTCGCTGTCAGCCGGTTCGGGCGCCTTGACATCGCCTATAACAATGCCGGAACGCTGGGAGAAATGGGACCGTCAACCGGCGTCTCGGAAGCGGGTTGGTCGTCCACATTGGCCACTAACCTGACGAGCGCGTTTCTGGGCGCCAAGTATCAGATCCCCGAGATGGTCAAGCAGGGCGGCGGATCGATCATCTTCACCTCGACGTTCGTCGGCTATTCGTTCGCCTTCCCAGGCACTGCGGCCTATGCTGCGAGCAAAGCCGGGTTGATCGGACTCACGCAGGCACTGGCGGCCGAATTCGGTCCGCAAGGTGTGCGCGTCAACGCAATCCTCCCGGGCGCGGTCGACACCGAGATGTATCGCGGCATGAATGACACGTCGGAATCGCAGGCATTCGTCACGGGCCTGCACGCGCTCAAGCGCGTCGCGAAACCTGAAGAGCTTGCGCGCTCGGCCCTCTATCTTGCTTCCGACGATTCGTCGTTCGTCACGGGTACGGCTTCATTGGTCGACGGCGGGGCTTCGATTACACGTACTTGAGCCTGTTTCAGGGCAGCGTTCGCGGGTATGCGGATTCCGACGACCGCGCGCGAACGCGTCGTCGGCCCGCTCCCTTGACGAGACCGGCCAGGCCCGTGTCTGGATGACCGTTATCGGTTGAAACACCGACGCCGGAGTGTCCTGGCGCGAGTGCCGACCAACGTCTGCAGTTGGGCCGACCTCTGCCCGATGCGGCCGACGCCTGGTCGACCCTCAACGGTCCTTCAACTATCCCAATAGCGGCCACACAAGCTCGTCAAACTTCGAGGCTCATCGACCGCGCGACTTTTTGAGCGAGATCCGATCCTGATGCGATTGGCCTATACGTCGGCGAACTCTGTTTCATCAGGACTACGTGGTCGTCCACCAGAACGTTTCTGCAACCGTCAATAGTTTCCTTCGTCAACGCGCCGGCATTCACCCTGCCGAGTTCTCTTAAAAGCGAAAATGTAGCGATTGTCGCGTGCCCGCAATGAGCAATCTGTCGCGTCGGCGTGAAGAACTCTAATTTGACGGTTGCCACGTCCGATTTCGACACGAACGCCGTTTCAACAATTCAGTGTCTGCGCGTCAGCGCGGCTGGTTTGCGGCGTCATGGGCCGCGGCGCGCACGCGTTCTTCCTGGGCCTGCAACTCGGGTGTGAATTCGGCGCCGAAATCGGCGGCATCGAACAGCGGGCGAATCTCGATCTCCGATTCTCCTTCCATGGGGTTGGGGCAGCGCTTGACCCATTCGACGGCTTCCTCCATCGATTTGACCTGCCACAGCCAGAACCCGGCGACAAGTTCCTTGGTCTCCGCGAACGGTCCGTCGATCACGCTGCGCTGGCTGCCCGAAAAGCGTACCCGTTTGCCCCGGACGCTCGGGTGCAAGCCCTCGCCCGCGAGCATCACGCCGGCCTTGACGAGTTCTTCGTTGAAGTTGCCCATTGCCGTGAGCAGCTCCGTGCTCGGCATCTTGCCGGCTTCTGACTCGCTCGTCGCCTTGACCATCACCATGACACGCATCGTCGTTCTCCTTGAGTGAGTAGTTGGAGTCGCGCGATCCCGAAGTAGATTCAGGATCGAACGGCGGCTCTGATACTACGACGAATCGGGATGACTGAAATCGACACCGCTTGAAAAAAATGGGTGCGGCTTGGTGGAATTGCCGGATGTGCCAACGGCGAATGCCCTGGCACCCGAGCTCATGCGTCCAGCCACGGCAACTCGCTGGCGGGCTTGCGGATGCCGGGATCCTGCTCGAACCTGCACTGCCACACCCGGCGGGTGACCGCTTCAGCTTCCGCCTTCGGCCGTACCGTGACCGCCGGTACCTAGTGCATGACCATTTTGAATTCATCGAGCCCTAGCTTGATGGGCTCCGCGGGCTTGAAGGATTGTTTGAGTTCCGCCACCTTCAATATCTCGAACTGCGCGTCTTCGAACGCGATGAGAAGGTCGGTCCGCCGCCTGCTCGCGGCCCCGCAATATCTGATCAGCGCCTCAGCGCTCACCTCGAAGATCTGCGCGCGATCATCAAAGCAGACACGAAAGGCCACGGTTGCGCATTCCGTGACACAGGGCCTGAACCCCTCGTCGACATAGACCGACATGGCGACCTCCCGACACACGCCCGAACTGACAGGATGACGGAGCGTCAATTTCAGGTATGTGGGAAAACCGGCATTACTCGCGAAGTGGATATTCAGCGCTTGCTGCGGAATGCGCTGGAGCGCTCACCGCTTCACCCGGCTTGCCCAAGCGCGTCGATCGCGGAACGCAGGCAAGCGGAAAACTGCGCGATCGCGGGTTGCTGATGTTGCGTGCCTCGCTGCACGAGGCCGATTTCACGGTTGAACGTGTCTTCTCCCAAAGACAGCGCGACGACATTCTTCGGCAAGTGAAGCGCGGCCGCCTCGGGAACCAGCGAAATTCCCACGCCTTGCGCGACGAGCCCCACGATCCCCTGCAGTTCATCCAGTTCGACCACGTCATGCACCGTGACCCGGATCCTTCTCAGGAAACGATCGACGAGCCGGCCGCCGAAGGAATTCCGGTCGTACCTCACAAAGGGTTCTGTCTTGAGCAGCGTGCGCCATGACTGATCCGCCAGCTCGCGGGGAACCAGCAGCGCAAAGGCCTCGGTAATCAAGGTGCGCCACTGCAGCTCGGCGGGCAACGCGAATGGCGGTTTGATGATCACCGCGATATCCACCTCGCCCGAGTCCACCTGTGTCAGCAGATTGAGCGATACGCCGGGAACGACGCGAATTCTCCATCCTGGCGAATGCTGACGGAACTGTTGAATCGCGCTGATGAGAAACGACGCTTGCGCCGATGCAATGGCGCCGATGCGCAGGATGCCTGAGCGCTCCGCGTCGCCGCTTTTTTCCGCCAGCCGCGCGTAAGCGGACAAGACGTCTTCGGCCAGTTTGACCGTTTGTTTGCCGGCCTCGTTGAGCGTCGCGGAGCGGCCCGTTCGATCGAAGAGCGCGAAACCCAGGTCTTCTTCCAGCCGCTGAATTTGTGCGGAGACGGCCGATTGCGTGAGCCCGATATGCGAGCCGGCGCTCGCAAAGGTGCCGTAGCGCACGACAGCCAGGAAGGTTTTCAGCTCTCGCATCATGGGTCGATTGGTCCGATCGATTGATCGAAATTATTGTTGCTGAGGGTGAAAATATATCGCTTTTTCGCTATTTTTGTCATCCCTAGACTGCTTCTCATGGCGTGGCCAACGGGTCGTTCCAGCACGGCGGGATAGCGCGGTTGCGCTCCCGTCGCCGTCTACATCCTTCAACTTATATCGGTCCGACCATGAGCGACACGACTGCCGTCATCCCTCCTTTTCACCTCGCATTTCCGGTGCACAGCATCTCCGCGGCGCGCGAATTCTATGGCGATCTGCTGGGCTGTCCTGAAGGACGCAGCGCCGCCGACTGGGTGGACTTCAATTTTTACGGTCATCAGATCGTGGCTCATCTGGCGCCGGAAGAAGCCGGTCACCGCACGACTAGTGAAGTAGACGGCGACGCCGTGCCGGTCCGGCACTTCGGCGTCGTGCTGCCGATGGAGCAGTGGCACGCTGCTTCGGACAGGCTGACCGCGGCCGGGACCGACTTCATCATCGAACCTCACATCCGTTTCAAGGGCGAAGTGGGCGAACAGGCCACGATGTTCTTCCTCGACCCGTCGGGCAACGCGCTCGAAATCAAGGCGTTCGCCAATATCGAGTCGCTGTTCGCGAAGTAAGCGTTCAGCCGTGTAGTCACTTCCCGAACGACGGCGCTGCTTATTGCGCCGTCCAACGCGCCGCGCATCGCGCCGAATCTGCCCCGCAGCCGGATCATGTCCCATGAAAAGCGAACCTGTCCTGCCGGAAGCTGTTCCTGAGAATTCATGGTCGCTCTTCCCGTCGGGCGAGAGCCTGCTGATCATCGAGGTGGCAGGAAGCGACCGCGTCGAGCAGAACCGCCGGGCGCGAGCCTTCGCGGCGCGCGTGGCGGCCGCGCAGCTCGACTTCGTGATCGACATCGCGCCCGCCATGACGACTGTCGGCATTCACTACGCGCCGTCGCGAGTTCCGCTCCCGCATGAAACGCACGCGCCTTACGACGCGCTGGCGAAGGTGGTGGCCGGCCTGCTCGAAAGCGCATCCGAGGCGCAGCCCGAGTCGGCGCGCGTCGTGGAGATTCCCGTGTGCTACGGCGGGGAACATGGGCCGGATCTCGAGGAAGTGGCCCGCTCGTGCGGTCTCGCCACCGGCGAGATCATCGCGCTGCACAGTGATTCGCTGGTGGACGTGATGCTGCTCGGGTTCGCACCGGGACACCCGTATATCGGCATGTTCGACAAACGCCTGTCGCCGGCCAGGCGCGCGACACCTCGCACGGCGGTCGCTCCCGGCTCCATCGGTCTCGCCAACCGGCAAACCGTCATCTATCCGATGGCGCTGCCGGGCGGCTGGAATCTGATCGGCCGCACACCATGCCGGATGTTCGATCCGTCGCGCGAAACGCCGTGTCTGATGAACGCGGGCGACCGGATCCGCTTCATGCCGATCACGCCGGAGCAGTTCCAGGCCTATGAATCGGCGAGCCGGTATGCGGGAGCCGCGCGATGAGCATCGAAGTCATCAAGCCGGGTGCGTTGAGCACGTTTCAGGATCTCGGCCGTGTGGGCCATCAGCATCTCGGCATTCCGGTCAACGGCGTGATGGATGAACGGGCACACCGGCTGGCCAATGCGCTGGTCGGCAACGCGCCCACTGTGCCGACGCTCGAAATCACGTTGATGGGACCGACGCTCAGGTTTCACGAGAAGGCGACGATTGCGTTCTGTGGCGGGAATCTCGACTGCCAGCTCGATGGACAGCCGCTCTTCAGCGATTGCGCCCTGGAGGTGCCGGCGGGCTGCGACATATCGTTCGGCACTCGTTATGCAGGGCTGCGTACGTATTTCGCGGTGCGTGGCGGCTTTTCGATCGAGCCGGTGATGGGCAGCGCGAGCACGTTCGCGCGCGGCGGTTACGGTGGGCACGCCGGTCGGCCGCTGAAGAAGGGCGACATGTTGTTCACTCAGGAAAGCTTCACCTGCCGAAGCGCCTCGCTCTCTTTAGAAACGGTGTTTGCCGAAGACGTGCTGTTATCGCATGACGCGCCGATCAGAATCACGCCTGGGCGCGAATGGCGCTACTTCACGGCGAACGCAAGGCGAACTCTCGAGCACGAGACATACCAGATCACGGCGCAGTCCGACCGCATGGGTTATCGCCTGCAAGGCCCGGTGCTCAGCCTCGTTGCGCGTCGGGAAGTGGTGTCCGAGGCCGTGGGTTTCGGCGCGATCCAGGTGCCCGCCGATGGTCGGCCGATCATCCTGATGGCGGACCGCCAGACAACCGGCGGCTATCCGAAGATCGCGCACGTATGCGCTGTCGATTTGCCGCGTCTTGCCCAGCGGATACCCGGAGACGACGTGCGCTTCGAGCTGGTCGATCTTGCGGAGGCACAGCGCCTGTTTCTGTCCCAGGAGCGAAGTTTTGCGCAGCTCGCGCATTGGTGCCGAGCGTGATCGTCGCGATCTGAAGCGCGATTTCCGCAGCGATTTCAACCTCGACTTCAACCCCGGCCTCGGCGGGACGTAGTCCATCTTTCATCCTCACAACGGAACGCAAAATGCCCCACGTCCCAACCGCCACCCTCGACGCAGACATCCCGGCTGCGCCCCTCTCGACAAGGCAAGTCGCTCGCAAGGCAGCGACCGCCGCAGCTGTCGGAACCGCGATCGAATACTACGAATTCGGCGTGTACGGTTACATGGCCGCGGTAATCGGGCCGCTGTTCTTCCCGTCGGACAATCCGACCGCCGCGCTGCTGTCGATCCTGGCGATCTTCGGCAGTGCGTTTCTCATGCGTCCAGTCGGCGGAATCGTACTGGGGCGTCTCGGCGACAAGCTCGGGCGCCGCGCCATCCTGCTGGTGACCGTGATCGGGATGGGCATGGCGACCGCTGTCGTCGGCTTGCTGCCGACTGCGGCGAGCGCAGGAGTCTTCGCGCCGGCGGCACTGCTGGTGGTGCGTCTGGCGCAGGGATTTTTCTCGGGCGCGGAGGTGACCGGTGCAGCGGCTTATGTCGCTGAATCCGCGCCTCGCGGACGCCGCGGATTATACGGCGCGTTCACGCCAGTCGGTGTCGCATTGGGCGGCGCGCTTGCCGCGGCAGTCTGCGGGTTGACTACCGCACTCGTCAGCTCGTCGCAGCTGCACGACTGGGGCTGGCGGATTCCCTTCCTCGCGGCGGTTCCGCTCGTGCTGATATCGGCTTGTGTGCGCAAACGGGTCGAAGAGTCGGTTGCATTCAGGAAGACGCTCGAACACAGCGAGCCGCTGAAAGCGCCGCTCAAGGAAGTCTTTGCGCACCATCGCGCGGCCATGCTGAAGGTCTTCCTGATTTCGTTCGGACAGAATGCCGGCTACTGGGTGGGCTTCGTCTTCATGAACATCTACATGACCACGTACCTGAAATACGACAAGGCGAGCGTCTACTGGATCATGTCGATCGTCAGCATTTCGATGGCCGTGCTGATGCCGGTGTGGGGCGGACTGTCCGACCGCATCGGCCGCCGCCGCGTGCTGGCGATCGGATTTGCCGGATACATCGTGCTGGTGTTCCCGATGATGATGCTCATGAACCACCAGAATCTCGCTCTCGCTTTCCTCTCGATGTTTATCGTCGCGCTGCCGATGCCCGTCGTTCAATCGGTCGGATATCCGACCTATGCCGAGCAATTCCCGACGCGGGTCCGCTACACCGGGATGGCCTTCAGCTTCAATTTCGGCGCCATTTTCGGCGGCGGCGTGACGCCTTACATTGCGACCGCGTTGATCGGCAAGACCGCCAACCTGCTGAGTCCCGCGTTCATACTCGTCGGTGCGGCGGCCATCGCTTTGCTGACGCTGACCAGGACGCGCGAAACGGCGGATGCCTCCTTGCTGTAAAGGCCAATCCGCCGAACAGAATTCAACCCGATATCAACCCACTCCGGCTAGCAGACCTTGTCATGAAGCAGGCAATCAGCGAAGCGCCACGAGGCAATATCCTGCCCGGTTGGGCGGCCACGCCTCGCGGTGCGAGAGCACGCATTCGCGCCGGATTCAACGGCAACACGAGCGGCATGGCGCCCGGCTTTGCGCAGGGAAACCTCGTGATTCTGCCGCAGTCGTGGGCTGGCGATTTCATCGGGTACTGCCGCGCCAATCCCACGCCTTGTCCGCTCATCGGCATGACCGAGGCCGGCAGCAGTCTTGTGCCGATGCTGGGCGATGACGTCGACCTGCGCACCGACATTCCACGCTATCGGGTCTGGCGCGGTGGCGCTCTCGTGGAGGAGCGGGACGATATCTCCGCGATCTGGCAGGACGACTTCGTGGGTTTCGTGCTCGGTTGTTCGCTATCGTTCGAGCACGCTCTGGAATTGGCGGGGCTGCGTGTGCGGCACGTGGACGAAGGCAAGGTCGTTCCAATGTACCGCACCTCCATTCAGACGAAACCCGTTGGCGCTTTTCGCGGACCGATGGTCGTGTCGATGCGGCCGTATACGCCGGCCGAAGCGGCGATCGCCTATGAGGTTTGTCGGCCGTTGCCGGGTGCGCACGGTGCGCCGGTCCACATGGGCGATCCGGCGCTGATCGGCATCGCGAATGTGGACGTGCCCGATGAGGGCGAGCCGACGGAAATCCGCGCCGGCGAGATTCCGGTTTTCTGGGGTTGCGGCGTCACGCCTCAGGCTGCGGCGGTGGAAGCGCGGCCGCCGATATGCATCACTCACGCCCCCGGTTACATGCTGGTTTGCGATGTCAGGACCGAGGATCTGAAGCTGATTCGGTAAGATCGGCGCCACCGCCACCGCCACCGCCACCGCCACCGCCACCGCCACCGCCACCGCCACCGCCACCGCCGCCGGTGCTACCCCGGCACCACGGCGAGCATCCCGTCGCCGCAAAGGCCTGCGGGTTTGCACTGCATGTTGGCCGTAGTGAAATCCTTATTTTGTTCTACGCTATAAGCGCGACCTCCCGCGTTACGGCTATTGGAGAGGGCCTCTGAATCAGCTGCGTTCGCTGAAGGTGCTCGCCGCAGTGCAGGGCAATGAGCAGAGTCCCTTAAGCAGTCCAATGAGCAGTCCAATGAGCCGGCGGCCGATCGTTAATCAACCATTCGTCTGACTACAACCCTGTTAGCCGGACGCCGCCGCTTCGACAGCGGCGGCGGTACCTTGGCGACCCCTTTCATGGAGAGGAAGATGTCGATTCGATTAGGAGAAGAAGCTCCCGATTTCACCGCTGAAACGACCGAGGGGACGATCCATTTTCATGAATGGATCGGCGACAACTGGGTGATCCTGTTCTCGCATCCGAAAGACTTCACGCCCGTTTGCACCACTGAGCTGGGATACATGGCGGGGCTCAAGCCGGAGTTCGACAAGCGCAACACGAAAATCATCGGACTCAGCGTGGACCCCGTGAGCGACCACCAGAAATGGGTGAAGGACATCGAAGAGACGCAGGGACATGCCATCAACTACCCGATGATCGGCGACGCGGATCTGAACGTCGCGAAGCTCTACGACATGATTCACCCGAACGCGAGCGGCGGCCCGCGCACCGCTGTGGACAACGCAACGGTACGCTCGGTGTTCCTCATCGGGCCCGACAAGAAGGTCAAGGCGATGCTCGTGTACCCGATGAGCGCGGGCCGTAATTTCGACGAGGTGCTGCGCCTGCTCGATTCGCTGCAGCTGAACGCCAAGCACACGGTGGCGACGCCGGTGAACTGGAAACCGGGTGACGACGTCATCATTCCGACATCTGTCTCGGACGATGACGCCAGGAAGAAATATCCGCAGGGATTCAAAACCTTGAAACCGTATCTGCGGTATGTGCAGCAACCGAAGTAACGGGCCGGCTGAAGCGGGGCGGCGGGTGCCGGCCAATCCGGGCCGGTGCCCGCCGTGACGCCCGCTGATTGCAGGGCGGCTCGGCGGCGCCGCTTCTGCCGCCATTCTCGAAGACCCGCAAGCGCGGGCGACGGAGCGCCATCGTGCTGATCTTCCGGCAATTGTTCGACCAGCAATCGTCCACCTACACGTATCTTCTTGCCGATAGCGCTACGGCGGAAGCTGTGCTGATCGATCCGGTATTCGAACAGGTACGCCGCGACACCGCACTGATCGGCGAGCTGCGATTGCGCCTGCTGTATACCATCGACACCCACGTTCACGCCGATCATGTGACCGGCGCGTGGATGCACAAGCAGCGCACGGGCAGCCGGATCGCGATATCGGCCGCGAGCGGCGCCGAGGGCGCTGACCGCTACCTGAGCCATGGCGACAGATGCGGATTCGGCGCACGGTATCTGACGGTGCGTGCCACGCCTGGTCATACGAACGGCTGCATCAGCCTCGTGCTCGACGACGAGAGCATGGCGTTTACCGGCGATTGCCTGCTGATTCGCGGAACCGGCCGGACGGATTTCCAGCACGGCGATGCGCGCGCGATGTTCCGGGCTGTCCACGAGCAGATTTTCACGCTGCCCGACGCGTGCCTGCTCTACCCGGCCCACGACTATCGCGGTCTGACCGTCACGAGCGCAGGTGAGGAGCGGCGCTTCAATCCGCGCCTGGGCGGTGCGCTTTGCGAGGACGACTTCGCTGTCTACATGACGAATCTGGGGCTGCCGCATCCGAGGCAGATCGACGTAGCGGTGCCGGCGAATCTGAAATGCGGGCTCGCCGCGGGCGTTCCCACGCAAATGGCCGAGGCCGGTTGGGCGCCGCTGACCTACACCTTTGCGGGCATCTGGGAAATCGATCCGCAATGGCTCGAGGAAAATCCCGGTTCGGTCCAGATCGTCGATGTACGCGAGCCTGCCGAGTTCGACGGGCCGCTAGGGCGCATTCCCGATGCCCGGCTCATTTCACTTGGCGAGCTGGCCGCACGCGCCGGCGAGCTCGCTCGGGAGCGCCCGATCGTGACGGTCTGCCGGGCCGGCGGACGGTCGGCGCAAGCCACGGCCATCCTGCGGCAGGCAGGATTCGAAGCCGTCGCCAATCTCGCCGGCGGCATGCTTCGCTGGCGCGCGGAAGGCCGCGCCGTCGAGAACGGCGAGATGTAGCCGTCCTTCGCCACGGCGCGATTCGACGGCCTGGCGGTTCTTCAATACTTTGGCGGGATCAGATCGTTCCGAACAGCGCGCGCGGACGGTCCTTGAGCGTTCCCGTCAACAGCCGTAGCGCGCTCACCAGTTGATCGCGGCTCGTCGCGCACGCGAGGTTGATCCGCACGCCGTGTTCGATTTCGGAACGGTCGACGGCAAACGCCGACGACGGCATCACCACCACGCCGCGCGCCTTCGCATTCGCGGCGAAATCATCCGCACGCCACGGCGGCGGCAACTTGAGCCAGACAAACATGCACGCCGGATCGGTTTGCAGCAGCTCCTGCGGCAGCAGCTCGCGCGCGAGATCCTGGCGCGCGCGAATTTCGGCGAGTTGCGCGTCCATGATGTGGCGCGCGGTGCCGTCCTCGATCCAGATCGACGCGATCAGCATGGACATCGGCGCGGGCATCCATGCGGTGGTGCGCACCGCCTCCGCGCAGAGCGCGGAACTGTCTGGCGGGCTGAGCAGATAGCCGAGCCGCAGCCCAGGCGCGAGGATCTTCGAGGTTGCGCCGATATGAAACGTCAGCTCAGGGCAAAGACTCGCGATGGTCGGCAAGCGCTGCGATACCAGCGGCCCATAGACGTCGTCCTCGATGATCGCCACGCCGTGCCGTCGGGCAATGTCGACGAGCGCCATGCGGCGCTCGAGGCTCATCGTCGTGACAGTCGGGTTCTGCAGATTGGGCACCGTGAAGATGGCCTTTACCGGCATACGCCGGCAGGCGGCTTCGACCGCATCGGTCAGCAGGCCATCGCGGTCGCTCGGAATGCCGACGATTTCGAACTGGAAAACCGGCGCGAGCGCCTTCAGGCCGTAGTAGGTGAGTTGATCGGCGAGGATCACGCCGTCCGTGCCGATCAGGCTGTTCAGCACGGCGTACAGGCCGTGCTGCGCACCGCTTGTCACGACCACGTGATCGGGTGCGGGCGTAAAGCCCGGCGCGGCGATCCAGCGAGCGCCGGCGGCGCGCGCCCATGTCGGCCCTTGTGGCGGCTGGTATTCCTGCAGTTGCGGGTAGCGCGGATCCTGCGGCAACTCCGCGAGCGTGCGCGCGAGGCAGGTGAGAAATTCGCCGGTGGCCGGCCGGTTGACGGTCAGATCGATCGCCGCGTTGTTCAGCGCCCGCGCGGGCTCGACGCTCGGCATCGCGCCGCCGGTGACGAGCGAGCCGCGCCGTTTGCTGCCGATCACCAGCCCGCGCAGCTGCAATTCCTTGTAGGCGCGCGACACCGTCGACACGTTGATGCCCAGCTCAGTCGCGAGTTGCCGCTGCGGCGGCAGACGGCTGCCGGGCGGATAAATGCCGCTGCGAATCTCGTTCTCGATCGAGCTGGACACCTCGACATACGTGGAGCGCTTCGCTCGCGCCGGCGCACCGTTGGCGCGTTGCGCCGCGTCTTTGCCAGAAGCCATGAGTCAGATGTCTCCATACAAAATCGTCTTTGTCCGCAGTTTTGCGGATGTGTGCCGATTCTATACCACACAAGCCCGACTGCAAGCCTCAACCGATGGGGCGTCCGGCAGACAGCGGCGCCGCCGCGACACGCCGCAAGGACCGCGCCAATCACCATCCAGGGAAAATGCCAGGGCCACACAAGACTCGTTTTAATTGCACACAAAAAAATATTGTGTGATTCTATGTGTCAGAGTTTGTCCGCAGAGTTGGTCCGCGGAGTTGGTCCGATTAGGGTGCTTTGAGGCATCGCCAGGGCGTGTCCTGGCACTGTCAGCTGGAGTTTTTCCCATGAGCATTGTGCCGTTCGCCGTACCCGAGGCCGCCCCGAAACCCGGCGCCGTCAGCGGATCTCTGTCGCGGATCGGCGCATCAGCGTTGGACGGGTGCAAGTAATGCCGGATATCGCCATCGTCGGAGCGGGATTCATCGGCCTCGCGAGCGCCGCGGCGCTGATGCGCGACGGTCATCGCGTCACGCTGTTCGATCCGTCCGGCGTGGGGCAGGGCGCGTCGTTCGGCAATGCCGGGACCTTCGCGCACTACGCGTGCATCCCGGTCAACAACCCGTCCGTGTTCCGCGATCTGCCGCGCTTCCTGTTGTCGAAGAACAGTCCGTTCAGGCTGCGTTGGCAGTATCTGCCGCATCTGGCGCCGTGGCTCGTGCGCTTCATGGTGAGTTCGCTGCCGCGCCGCTATGAAGCGAGCGCCGGCGCACTCGCCGCGTTGCTCGCGCTTGCGCAGGAGGGCTACGCGCCGCTGCTGGCGGATCCGGAACTCGCGCGTTTCGTCCGGCCGCGCGAGTGTCTTTATCTGTATTCGAATGCGGCTTCGTTCGACGCCGCGGGTGCCGCGCTCGATCTGCGCCGCCAGCTCGGCGTGGCGTTCGACGTGCTTGCCGGCGCGGACATCCGCGGGCTCGAGCCGTCGCTGGCGCCCATTTTCGAGCGCGGCGTGCTGTTCAGCGACAGCTGGCATTTTTCCGATCCGCGGGGCTTTTTGCAGGCGCTTTATGAGCGGCTTGCCGCGCAAGGGCTGGCGTTGGATCACTCGGCGGTCAGCGTGGTGCAGCCGTCGGCCGATGGCGTGAGACTGAAGGTCAACGGCGCCGCGCGGCCCTTCAGCCACGTCGTGATCGCGACCGGCGCGCACTCCGCGCAGTTCGCCAGACAATGCGGCGACGTAGTGCCGCTCGATACCGAGCGCGGTTATCACGTGCGCTATCCAGGCGCGCAGCAGCTGATTTCACGGCCGGTCGGCTGGGCCGAGCGCGGCTTTTACATGACGCCGATGAGCGACGGCATTCGGGTCGCGGGCACCGTCGAACTCGGCGGCTTCAGCGACACGCGTAATCGCTCGCTGCTCGACCTGCTGACGTTCTCGTCGAAGCGCGCGTTGCCCGCGCTCGATACGCCCGACAGCAGTTGGCTCGGTTTTCGGCCGACCTTGCCGGACGGCTTGCCGGTGCTCGGACGTTCGCGTGCAAGCGACCGTGTGATCTACGCATTCGGCCACCAGCATCTTGGCTTGACGCTGGCTGGCGTGAGCGGGCGTATCGTCGCCGATCTGATTGCGCGGCGTGAGCCCCCACTCGATCTCGCGCCGTACGCGGCCACACGTTTCTAGATTTCGCGGAGGGATTCGCAGCATAGGTTCAAATTTCACAGCGGGCATCGCAGGACGGTTTCGACGCGTCGCGCATCGAACCGGTCGATCACCACAACGCGCGACGTGACATCTCGCAAGGAGCGCATCATGAATCGCCGCTATTGGCTTTTGACACTGGCCGTCTGCGCACTCGGCACGCACGTGCCGATTTCGTGGGCTGCCGATCCGGAAGTCGTCAAGATTGGTTTTGTCGGACCGTTGACCGGCCCGGTTGCCCGGGTCGGCAAGGATTTGCAGTACGGTGCGCAACTGGCGCTCGACGAAGAGAACGCCAGGCATCCCACGATCGGCGGCAAGCCGGTCAAGTTCGTGCTCGACGTTCAGGATGACCAGGCGGATCCGCGCGTGGCGATTCAGGTCGCGCAGAAACTGGTGGATGACGGCGTGGTCGGCGTGATCGGCCACTACAACTCGGGGTGCAGCATTCCGGCCTCGACGGTCTACCATCAGGCGAACGTTGCGATGATTACGCCGGGTTCGACTAATCCGCAGCTGACGAAGCAGGGTTACAAGAACGTGTTTCGCACGATGGGGCATGACGGCATCGGCGGCGTGGTGGCAGGGCACTTCGTGGTCGAGCAGATGAAGGCGAAGCGCATCGGCATCATCGACGATCGCACGGCATTCGGGCAAGGACTCGCGGACGCCTTCGAGAAAGGCGCGAAAGAAGCGAACGGCAACATCGTGGACCGCGAATTCACCAACGACAAAGCGGTCGATTTCCGCGCGATCCTGACGACGCTCAAGAGCAAGAACGTCGATCTGATTTTCTTCGGCGGCCTGGATGAACAGGGCGCGATGCTCGTCAAGCAGATGCGCTCGCTCGGCATGCCCGCGCAGTTGTTCGGCGCGGGTGCGTTGAAGAGCAATGCTTTCCTGCAGATTTCCGGCACGGCGGGAGACGGTACGCAGGATCTGGAGCCGGGTCCGGCGCTGGACAAGCTGCCGGCCGCGCAGGAGTTCGGCAAGCGCTACAAGGCGCGCTTCAATCAGGATGTCGAACTGTACGCGCCGTTTGCGTATGACGCCGCGCTCGCGATGATCAAGGCGGTTCACGGCGCCGATTCGCTCGACCGCGCGAAGATCGTCGATAACCTGTCGAAGGTCAGCGTGACGGGCGTGACGGGCAAGATCACATTCGATCCGTACGGAGACCTGATCAAGCCGCCTTACACGCTGTTCCAGGTCCAGCAGGGACAATGGAAGAGCGTGAAGACGGTGGGCGGCAGCGGCGTCTAGTGTCGCGCGTGTTAAACCGTGCGGCGGGCGGCGGCGCATCCACGGCGTATTTGCCGCTGAGCACGCCGCGCGCCAGCGGGCTGTACGACACGCCCAGACCGTAGTGATGCGCCGCCGCCGGCAATTGCTCGACCTTCGCCGCGCGGTCGACGAGGTTATACAGCGGCTCGCTGGCGACCGGCCGGTCGCCTGAGCGCGATTCATGAATAGCGCATGAAAACCTGAACAACACCTTGACAGCGGAAAATCATCGCCTATAGTTCGCCATATGGTGAAGTCTCCAGTCAGTCAACTCGATCGTACTTTTTCTGCGCTTGTGGACCCCACACGCAGGGCGATTCTCGCGCGTCTCGAGCGGGAGCCCGGCTTGTCGATCACTGAGATCGCCCGTCCGCTGCCGCTCAAGCTCCCCGCGGTCATGAAGCACCTCGATGTGCTGAGCGACGCGGGCCTGGTGTCGCGCACCAAGCGTGGACGAACTGTTTCGGTGGAATTGATCGCCGGCCCGATGGAAGAGGCGATGGCCTGGCTGAAGCGCTACGAGCGGTTCTGGTCCGCGAGCCTCGATCGACTCGCCGGCTTTGTTGAGGAGGATGACGAATGATCAAGGAGCAGCCGAGCCTGACCATTGTCCGGCGCATCAAGGCGTCGCCGGCGAAGGTCTACGCAGCATGGACCCAGCCCGAACTGATGGTGCGGTGGTGGGGACCTGACGGCGGACCGGTGTTGAGCGCCGAAGCCGACCCGCGCGTCGGCGGCCGCTTCCGCGTCGTGTTTCAGACGCTGGACGGCGAAACGCACGATTGCCGCGGGGAATACAGGGAAGTCGAAGCGGACCGCAAGCTCGTCTTCACGTGGGAGTGGGTCACCATGCCCGAGCGCCGGTCGCTCGTGACGATCCGGCTGCGTCCTGTCGCGGAAGGCACCGAACTCGACTTTACCCATGCCCAGTTCTTCGACGAAGTCGCTCGCGACGCCCACTACGTCGGCTGGAACGGCGCGCTCGACAAGCTCGAAGCGCTCTTCGCCTGACTGGAAGAGACCGGTGATGCAAGCGCATCCCGTGCGGTGCTTCGCGAGGCCGCAACAGATGATCTTCAAATCAGATGCAACTCATATAGAGGTCGACGATGAAGCTCTACTACGCTGAAACCCTGGCTCCCCGGAAAGCATGCGCTGTTGCCAAGTATCTCGGTGTGCCGATGGAGTATGTCTTTGTCGACCTGAAGAAAGGCGAACAGAACGCGCCTGGCTATCTGGCGATCAACCCGAACGGCAAGGTTCCATGTCTGGTTGACGGCGACAGGAGCATCTGGGAGGCCGACGCTATCATCTGCCATCTGGCGCAGCGCACGGGTTCAGGTCTCTGGCCGGAAGGCGCGCGCCAGACCGATGTCGTGCGTTGGCTCAGCTGGAATAGCCAGCATTTTTATCGGCATGGCGGGTCGCTTTACTTCGAATACCTGATCAAGCCGCAGCTCGGGCTCGGCGACCCTGATCCGTCAGCGGTGGCGCAAGGGCAGGGCATGTTTCGCAAGTTTGCCGGCGTGCTCGATCAGCATCTCAAGGGCCGCAAGTGGCTTGTCGGCGATGACCTCACGGTGGCCGACTTTTCCGTCGCAGTGACGCTTCCCTACGCGAAACGGGCGGCGATGCCTCTGGACGAGTTTCCGGAGGTCCGGCGCTGGCACGATCAGCTCAACGCAATCGACGCATGGCGGGAGCCGTTTCCGGCGAGAACGGCGGCAAACGCGTGAGCTTCCGCCAGGCGGGTCCTAACCCCGCCCATACTTCGGAAAGGATTGAAACATGGAAACGCACAGCGTTGTGTCGCTTGATGAATGGGTCAAGGCGCGGGTCGCATTCCTTGCCAGGGAAAAGGAACTGACGCGTCGCAAGGACGCGCTCGCCGCCGAGCGGCGCGAGCTGCCCTGGATGAAAATTGAAAAGGAGTATGTATTCGATGGGCCGGACGGACCGGTTACGCTGTCGGACCTGTTCGATGGACGCAGCCAGCTCTTCATCAAGCACTTCATGATGGGCCCAGGCGTCGAGCATCAGTGCGTCGGGTGTTCGCTCGAGGTGGACCATATCGGTCCGCTGCTGCCGCACCTCGAGAACAACGACGTGAGCTATGTCGCCGTCGCACGGGCGCCGATCGCCGAAATAGAGGCGGTGCGCCAGCGTATGGGATGGCGCTTCCGGTGGGTGTCTTCCTCGCGCAGCGACTTCAACTACGACTTCCATGTTTCCTTTACGGCCGAGCAGATCGCTTCAGGCGAAGCGCTCTATAACTTTCAGCCGGCGCCGGACTGGGCCGCGGGATTGCAGGATCTCTCGGGCGACAGCGTTTTCTTCAGGAACGCAGCGGGCGAGATCTTCCTGACCTATTCGACCTTTTGCCGTGGCGGCGAGCAGTTCCTTGGGATTTACGGGCTGCTGGACGTGTTGCCGAAGGGGCGCAACGAGAACGGTCCGTTTCACTCCCTGGTCGACTGGGCCCGGCCGCACAACATGTATGGCCAGGGCGGAGTAGTCGAAGGCAACGGCCGCTATCAGGCCCCGGCATGCGCCTGCGGCGCTCACGCTCATACATAGGCTGAGCGATGTGCTGCGCGATTGTTGCACTTGCAATGACCTTGCTGGTCGCCTGGCGAACCAGATTCAGGACGTGGCTGGTTCGCGGCGCCCGGCTGCGCCGGATAGCGATCGCATTCATCGCGGTTGGCGCCGCCGCTGGCTCCGTATTGGCTGCCAGTCAGTTCGGGAATGCTCCCGGCGGGCAAGCGGATCCCAGGACGACGCTCGACACAATGCCGGTCTGTGGCCGACTAGCCGCATTGGCCCGGTCGGCCCGGATGGCCGGTGTTTTCGCTTTATCGCGCTCCGTGGCGTCTCAACGTCGCGGCAAGGACGGGACGTCTGCCGGATCGCCCTGAAGGCGCATGGCGTTGCCTACCCCATGGGCCGCACGCCGAACAACCATCCGTGAAGTAAGAATGCAAACAACGCCCATGCGATCAGTCCGGAGACGATAACCATGCCGTCGCGCGCCACGTTGGCCGGCGGGTAGGTGGTCCCGGCGAGCAGGTCGCGTCGCCGCGCGGCGATGAAATCGACGATTGCCCAAAGCAGGAACGCGCCGAACAGCACGATGGCCGACAACGTGCCGTTCGCCAGCAAATGCGCGAAGGCCCACAGCAGCACGCCCAGGACCATCGGATGACCGAGCAGCGTCTTGAAGTGATTGTTCGGGACATGCGCGGCAGGCAGCAGGATGAACGCGATGGCGACCAACGGCATCGCCACGGGCCGCGCCCATGTCGGCGGAATCCATACGGACACGGGATGCGCGCGCGCCAGTCCGTAGCCCCAGATGATCAGCACGAGCCCGATGCCCGAAGCGATGGAGTAGATGCCCTTCCAGCGCTTCTCGCCGATACGTGCGATCTGCGCGCTGCGCCAGTCGTCGGCGACAATGCGCACCGAATGCACGCCCAAGAAGATCAGCAATCCCAGGATCAGTATTGTCATGTCGGGCTCCACCGTGGATCGATTTCAGTTCGGTTTGTCTTGAGCGGGCGGGACATCGCCGATCTTCACCGCCGGCCGTGAAGGCTGATCGCGAAGCTACCATACCTGGTAGAAAGCGTAGGTGAAATTTACGCGCAGCGCTCGAACATGATAGTCGGCGAGGCGTAGCCGCCTGACACGCTATTGTCATGATGCGCCGCCGTACTCGTGTACCGCAGGTGGGTTCCAGTGGCTTTCGAGCGAGGTTTTCAGATCGGAGGCGGGCACCTGCGGCGGCTCGAAAGTGGACTGGATCATGTGCATGGAACTGTCCATTTCAACGACGCTTGCACTTTCCTAGAATGGTCGCGCGCTCAACTACAAGGACTTTGCATGCTGAAAATACTTGGGAAGGCATCCTCCATCAATGTTCGCAAAGTGCTTTGGACGTGTGCCGAGCTGCAACTTCCTTTCGAACAGGAGAATTGGGGCGTGGGGTTCAGATCGACCGACACGCCTGAATTTCTTTCCCTGAATCCCAATGGCCTCGTGCCCGTCATCAAGGACGAGGACCTGGTCCTCTGGGAATCCAACTCGATCATTCGCTACCTTGTGTCCCGCTACGGCGGCGAGCATCTTTATCCGGCCGATCCGCTGGCGCGTGCCCGCGTCGATCAGTGGATGGACTGGCAGGCAACGGACCTGAATCGTTCATGGAGCTACGCGTTTCTCGGTCTGGTCAGGAAGTCGCCCGCTCATCAGGATCGCAACGAGATCAGTCTGTCGTGCCGGAATTGGTCGAGGCACATGGGCATACTGAATGGGCAGCTTGAGGCGACCGGGGCATTCGTTGCCGGCGAGCGATTTTCGCTCGCCGACATACCGGTGGGGCTGTCCGTGAACCGTTGGTTCAGCACCCCGTTAGAACGTCCTCATTTCCCGGCGGTGTCCGACTATTTCGAACGCCTGGCGCAACGCCCGGGTTTCGCCGCCTATTGCGGGAACGGGCTACCGTAACCGGCAACGCAAGCTGGCAGTATCGGCAGTGAGCGCGGCATGCGAGCCGGCCGTCAGCGCAACGACGCAGCGAGCTTAGCGAATGTGCGTTCATCCGTGCGATCGAAGGCAAGCGGGGTCACCGACACACGTCCCGAGGCCACGACAGCCGTTTCGCTATCAGGGTCGTCCGCGCGCGCACCGCGCTGGAAACGCAGCCAATGATAGGCAAAGCCACGCGGATCGACCTGCGGCAGCACCTCGATATCCTCGACGAGCCCGACGCCTTGCTTGGTCGGCGTGAGCGGGCCGGCAGCGGCGGCGTCGACATCGGGGAAATTGATGTTCAGGCAGGTCGGGACATCGTGTTCGATCGCGAGCAACTGACGGATCACGCCCGGCGCAAGTGTTCGCGCGGTGTCCCAGCGCACCTTGTCGCGATCGCTGAAAGTCTGGCTCAATGCGAACGACGGCAGGCCGAGCAACAGACCCGTCATGGCCGCGCCGACCGTGCCGGAGAACATCGTCTCCACGCCGAGATTGCCGCCGCGATTGACGCCGGAGAGAACGAGCGTGGGCGGCGCGTCGCGCATCAGATGCCGCACGCCCATCACGACGCAATCGCCGGGCGTGCCCACGACGCCGAAACGCCGCTCGCCCTGGCGGCTGACGCGCAGCGGCGAATGCAGACTGATCGAGTGCGACGTGCCGCTCTGATCATGCTCGGGCGCGACCACCCAGACTTCGTGCGCGAGCTCGGCGGCAACCGCTTCGAGCACGGCGAGACCGGGCGCGTCGATACCATCGTCGTTCGTCAACAGCGCCCGCGGTACTTTGGATTCATAGGCAGACATCGCTGCAATCTCCTCTCGATCGGTCAACGGAAGCCCCATTATCCGGCTATCAGGAAGGGCGTGGTGCGCAGCGAGCGGCCGACGAGGGCATCACGGCGGATATCGTCGGCGTGAGCCGCTCGTCGACCGACTCGCAGATTGTCGGCGCGGTGGGTATCCGTCACCGCTTCTAAGCGGTCGGTGTAGCAGTCAGCAGTCAGCAGAAAAGCCCGCGTTTTGCGGGATTTTCTGTTTTTTGAGCACCTGTGTTGACGATGCTGCTCAGCCCCGGGCTCAGCCCCAAGCGTCACAGACGCCCAACCTATCCACCGTTGCCGAACAGCGACGTCTGCTTGGCCGATCGTGACGGTTGCCGTGCGGGTTGCGCCTGCGTTTCGTCGCTGCCCGTAGCCGCATTCATGTCCAGCGAAGTCTGTCCGGATTCGAGCGACAGCAGAAATTGCTTGGCCGCCAATCCGCCGGCGAAACCCGTCAGATCGCCGGAAGCGCCGATCACGCGATGGCAGGGCGCGACGATGGAGAGCGGATTCTTGCCATTGGCCGCACCAACCGCCCGCACGGCCTTGAGGTCCCCGATCTGCGCGGCGATTTCCTTATAGCTGCGCGTTTCGCCGAACGGGATCGTCAACAACGCGTCCCAAACCTTTTTCTGGAAGCCGGTCCCTTCGAAATCGAGCGCCAGGTCGAACTGGTTTCTCGTGCCGGCGAAATATTCGTTCAGTTGCCGCTCGGCTTCGATCAGGATCGGACGATCGTTGGCTTCGACCATCTGATGCAGACGCACCCGGTTCGGCTTGTCGTTCTCCCACAAAATCGCGCTCAACCGGTCGCCTTTTGCAACGAGCTTCAGCTTGCCGACGGGAGAGTCCATCAACTTGTACGCGTAGATCATTTTGCTCAACTCCTGGCTGGTTGGCGGCGCAGATGGCGGGCCGCCCACGCGGGTTCGTGAACCCGCGATGAAATCGTGCCGATAGCCGATAACTTAACCCGCGGATTGTCTGGAGGCGCGCCGGATCTTGCTATTCAATTCCTCGCGTCGGCCTTCAGTGCGTGTCCGGATACTAACGCGAGGTGACCAGGCGAGGTGACCAAAATTCGCTCGCCACCTCGCGCTGTCGCGGTGGCCGCGCGCGCCGCGGATTAGAATCGATACCCAGGGCACGATGCCCACCGGCAACCCGGATATCTTCTCTACGATTGTGACAACCACACTTGAACAACTGCGGGCCGGACAACTGGCGGGTACCCGACGCCTCAAACTGGCTTGCGGACTGACCGAATTTCCGCGCGAGATTTTCGATCTGTCCGACACGCTGGAAATCCTCGACCTGTCCGGCAATGCGCTCTCGACGCTGCCCGCGGATTTGCCGCGACTGAGCAAGCTGCGCATCGTCTTCGCCTCCGACAACCTGTTCACCGAACTGCCTGAAGTTCTCGGGCAATGCTCGCAATTGAGCATGATCGGCTTCAAGGCAAACCGCATACGCAAGGTGTCAGGCAGATCGCTTCCCGCTCAACTGCGCTGGCTGATCCTGACCGACAACGAAATCGAAACGCTGCCTGCCGAAATCGGCAACTGCACCCAGCTACAGAAGCTGATGCTTGCCGGCAACCGGTTGCAGACCTTACCCGAGACGCTGGCCGCCTGCACGCGGCTCGAACTTCTGCGCCTCGCGGCCAACCAGTTGAGCGAGTTGCCCGCGTGGCTGCCGAGTCTGCCACGGCTTTCCTGGCTCGCGTATGCCGGCAATCCGTTCGGCGCAGCGCGGGAGACCGCGGCGCTGACCGACACGCCGATCGCCGAGATTCACTGGGGCACCTTGAGGCTCGAGGAGCCACTGGGCGAGGGCGCTTCCGGTGTCATCTACCGTGCGGCGCTTCTGCGGACGGCGAGGGACGCGTCTCGCTCGGTGGCCGTCAAGTTGTTCAAAGGCGCGGTGACGAGCGATGGTTTGCCGGACTGCGAGATGGCGGCTTGCATCCGTGCCGGCGATCATCCGAATCTGATTCCGGTAGTGGGCAAAGTGAAGGACCATCCGGCGGGCGCGCACGGGCTCGTCATGGAACTGATCGATCCGCAATACAGCAACCTTGCCGGGCCGCCGAGTCTGGAATCGTGTACGCGCGACATCTACGGTCCCGACACCCGTTTCGATCTGACTTCCGCGTTACGCATCGCACATGGCATCGCTTCGGCAGCTTGTCATTTGCATCGGCAAGGCGTCATGCACGGAGACCTGTATGCCCACAATATTCTGCATTGCGGACAAGGCCGGGCGTTGCTGGGCGATTTTGGCGCGGCCTCTTTCCACGCGCCTGAAGATCCGGCGCTCGGGCTTGCGCTTCAGCGGCTGGAAGTGCGGGCGTATGGCTGTCTGCTCGAGGAATTGATGGATCGATGCGATGTGCGGGACGAGGCGCACGGCATCGTGACGAAGCTCGAAACACTGAAGGCGGAGTGCCTGAGTGAGGACGTGGGCAGCAGGCCGTTGTTCGATGAGATCGCCTCCCGTCTGTCTGCGCTGGCGGGTTCTGCCGAAACGGAGTAATGCATGGCTCCTTCAGTCGAGTCAGTACAATGTCGCGGCGTTTTTATGTGAAGGCGCGGCGACCGTTCGCAAGCCTGGGCAAGGAGGAGAGAGAAGCAATGACTCAAAGGATGCGCCGCCGTGTGCTGGTTGCCGGCACGCTTGCAGCGGCCGGCCTGGCAGGCGCGGCTCGCGCCGATGCGATGCAGGGCGGCAAGTTGACGGTTGCGCTCGTGTTGAAGTCTCTTGCCGACCCGTACGCCGTGGCGATGGCGAGCGCCGCGCAGAATTACCAGAAGCACTTCGCATCGCAGTTCGATCTGACGGTTCGAGGAACCGCAGCGGAAACCGATACGCCAGCCCAGATCCGCATCGTCGACGAAATGATCCGTGCGAGGATGAACGCGATCGTGATCGCACCGACTGATTCGAAAGCGCTGACGCCCGTCGTCGCGCGGGGCGTCAAAGCGGGCATCATCATGATCACCATCGACAACTCACTCGACGAGGCATCCCAGCGCGCCGCGGGCATCACCGTGCCGTTCGTCGGTCCGAACAACCGCAAAGGCGCGTTGGAAGTGGGCAACTATCTGGCCCGCAGACTCAAGGCGGGCGACGAGGTCGGGATCATCGAAGGCATTTCCGCCGACCGCAATGCGCAGCAGCGCACCGCAGGCAGCAAAGAGGCGATGCGCGCGGCAGGCATGGAGATCGTCGCCGTCCGCTCCGGCGAGTGGGACGCCGGCAAAGGCAAGGCGGCGGCATCCAGGATGTTGAGCGAACATCCGCGGCTGCGCGCGTTGCTGTGCGGCAACGACAATATGGCGATGGGCGCGGTCGAGGCCGTGCGCGATGCGGGCAGAACCGGCAGCGTCTACGTCACCGGCTACAACAATATCGACGCCATCAAACCGCTGCTCGCGCGCGGCCGGGTGCTCGCGACGATGAACCAGTTCGCCGACCGGCAGGCCGTGTTCGGCATCGACGTCGCGCTCAAGGCCATCGCCGAAGGGAAAAAACAGAGCGAGTTGTCGCGCTTCATCGAGACGCCGCTGCAACTGGTCACGCAAGAGAACCTTTGAGCGACTGTTGATTGCAGTCGCGTCGCAGGTCGACTCGCGCTGTCAGCGGGGCGGGCCGTCTGTGTCGCCTGGCTCGATCAAGGGAAGCGCCAGGCGCTGCTCGCAATGCGCCCTGTCGGCAATCGCGCCCATGATCAGTTCGCCGATGATCTTGCCCGACGCGTGCCCGGTAGGCTGCACGACCGAGGTCACCGTGTACGGGAAAGCAACATCGGGCGGCACGCCGTCGTAGACGATCAGGGAGATGTCCGTGCCGATCTGCCTGCCGCTGTCGACAATGGCACGAAACGCGCCCGTGCCCGCAATGTTGTTGTCGATCAGCACCGCTGACGGCGCATCGGCGCAGTTCAGCAGGGCGCGCGTTGCTTCGTAGCCTCCCGTTCTGTCGAACGTGCATTCGACGATCAGCGATGCCTCCGGCTCGATATTCGCCTCGCGCAATGCGCTCAGGAAACCAGCGCGCCGTTGCGCCGCAAAGCTGATGGTCTGCGGCGCGCTGACCATGGCGATTCTGCGGTGCCCGAAATCGATCAGGCGCTGGGTCGCCGCGCGGGCGCCTGCTTCATTGTCGAAATCGAACCATCCGTAGGGCACCGGGCTGTTGGTGCGGCCGTACGCGATAAACGGGAAATTCTCCTCCTGGAGAAAGCGGATACGCGGATCGTCCATCAGCGTACGCGCCACGACCAGGCCGTCCACCAGCTTGCCTTCGACAAGGCGGCGGTACGTCTCGAGTTCCGCATTCGGCCGCGCCGAGACGATAAAGAGATCGAGCCCCTTCGCGCCAAGACTTTCCGTCATGCCGGCAACCACCTCGCCAAACCGGGGATCGCCGAGATCGCACGCCCCAAACGGATAGACGATGCCCACGGCCTCCGCGCGGCCGGTTGCGAGGCGGCGCGCCGTCGGGTCCGCGTGATAGCCCAGCTCTTCGGCGGCTTTTCTGACCCGTTCGCGGGTCGCTTCGCTGACATCGTCGTAGCCGTTCAGCGCCCGGCTGACGGTGGTGCGCGAAAGACCGAGCGAGCTGGATAGCGTTTTTAAATTGACCTTCACCGTGACACCCTCGTGAACCCCGTTTCCGGCTGCCAGCAAGGCCTGGCAGGCCGCCCCGTGCCGAAACACACGGCATGTTACATGGCTTGCGCAAACGTTTGACTTCCAAACCGGTTTGGCTTAGCATCCAAACCGGTTTTGTTGCGAAATCTTACAGGTTCTCTCCTCACCCATAAGGACGCGGTCACGATGAAATGCCCCCCACTTCCACCAGCGACGTTAGCCCGCACCCGCCTGCGCGCCGGCCTGATTTCCGGTTCCCTGTTGGCCGCCGCGGCGATGCCCACGCTGGCTCACGCGGTCGACGGATTCCCCGCGCCGACCCCGCACTCGCAGCAGGCGTATGACCCCGAGAGCAATTTCACGATGCGCTGGACGCGCGCGGATGTCCGGCAGATCAAGGCGCAATCGCATACCGCGACGGCGGCGGACAAGAATTCGCTGCCGGCGGCGCTGACCATGCCGGACATTCCGGCGGACTTCCCGCTGATCGACTCGAACGTCTGGGTGTGGGACACGTGGCCGCTGTCCGACGTCAAGGCGAACAACTTGAGCTTCAAGGGCTGGGAAGTGATCTTCTCGCTGACCGCCGATCCGCACGCGGGCTATTCGTTCGACGACCGTCACGTGCACGCGCGCATCGGTTTCTTTTATCGCCGTGCCGGAATTCCGGCCGCGCTGCGTCCGGCGAACGGTGGATGGACCTACGGTGGGCATCTGTTCCCGGATGGCGCGAGCGTGAAGGTCTTCGGCACTGCGCCGATGACGCAGAACGCGGAATGGTCGGGCTCCGCGCGGATGCTGAACGGCAACAACGTCAGCCTCTACTACACCGCGCTGTCGTTCAACCGCACGGCTGAGGGCGGCCAGGACATCACGCCGCCGATCGCGATCATCACGCGCACGGACGGGCACATCCACGCCGACGACAAGCACGTGTGGTTCGACGGCTTCGACAAGCACGACGCGCTGCTCGAACCGGACGGCAAGCTGTATCAGTCGCGCGATCAGAACGTGTACTACTCGTTCCGGGATCCGTTCGTGTTCGTCGACCCGGCGCATCCGGGCAAGACCTTCATGGTGTTCGAAGGCAACACGGCGGGCCCGCGCGGCGCCCGCACCTGTACCGAGGCCGATCTGGGTTACGCGCCCAACGATCCGTACAAGGAAGACCTCAACGCGGTGATGAATTCCGGCGCGACCTATCAGAAGGCGAACGTCGGTCTGGCGGTGGCCACCAACCCGCAGCTCACGCAGTGGAAGTTCCTGCCGCCGCTTCTGTCGGCCAACTGCGTCAACGATCAGACCGAGCGTCCGCAGATCTACATCAAGGACGGCAAGTACTACCTGTTCACGATCAGCCACCGGCCGACCTATGCCGCGGGCGTCGACGGTCCTGACGGCGTGTACGGTTTCGTCGGCAACGGCATTCGCAGCGACTTCCTGCCGTTGAACAAGGGCAGCGGCCTGGTGCTCGGCAATCCGACCGATTTCGATCAGCCGATCGGCGCTCCGTACGCGCTGGACCCGAATCAGAATCCGCGAGCCTTCCAGTCGTACTCGCATTACGTGATGCCGGGCGGTCTGGTCGAATCGTTCATCGACGCGGTCGGTCCGCGCCGCGGCGGCACGCTGGCGCCGACCGTGAAGCTCAATATTCACGGCGATTCGACCGACCTCGACCGGCTCTATGGCAAGGGTGGTCTGGGCGGCTACGGCGACATTCCGGCTAACGCCGACGCCAGCCGGGGCAATCAGGGCGGTCAGGGCAATCAAGGTGGCAACGGCAACTAATAAGACCCTGCGCGGCAAGGCAGTCTAACGAAGGCCGGGCGGGTGACGATTCGGTTCGTCGCCCGCTCCGGCCATTCGACCATGGCACGGCACTGGACGAGCGTCCGGTCATGGCCGTGTCCGAACGGCGAGCGCCGGTAGTGAGAACGCAGCGATGAAAGCTTGGATTCCAGATTTGTCTTCGTACGACGGTCCCGCGTACCGCGCGGTGGTGAATGCGATTGAAGCGGCAGTGGGATCCGGCCACCTCAAGCCCGGCGATATCTTGCCTTCGCAACGGATGCTGGCGGACTTCCTCGGCTTGCACGTGAACACCGTCAATCGCGCCATTCGCGAGACGTCGCGCCGTGGCTTGACAGTCGGCAGCCGGCGCAGGGGCACTGTCATTCTCAGGCTCGCCGCCTGATAGCCGGTCGAGCCCATGAGTATTCATTCACTGCGCTCGCGGAGCGCGGCGGCATTTCCGCTGACGCGCGTGCGCAAGCAGGCAAAAGGCAATTCATGTACGACCCGCAACGTCCCAACAGGTCCAAACCGCGCCGGCTGGCAGCCTGGCTGTTCGCCATGCTGAGCGTTTCGAGCGCGGCATACGCGGCGCCGTCGGCATTGCCCGGCGAAGCCGATGCCGGCACGACACAATGGCGCCCGGCGCTTCACTACACGCCGCAACGCAACTGGATGAACGACCCCAACGGGCTCGTCTTCTACAAGGGCCTGTATCACCTGTTCTATCAATACAATCCGGAAGGCAACGCATGGGGCAACATGTCGTGGGGACATGCCACCAGCCACGATCTCCTTCACTGGAGCGAGCAGCCTGTCGCCATGCGCGCCAATGACACCGAGGAGATATTTTCCGGCTCCATCGTCGTGGACGAACACAATACGTCCGGCCTGGGCACGGCGAATTCGTCGCCGCTGATCGCGCTCTATACGAGCGCATACAAGGCCGGCTCCGGACATCGGCCGGGCACTCAGGCGCAATCGCTCGCCTACAGCACGGATGACGGCAAGACGTGGCGCCAGTACGCACGCAATCCGGTGTTGACGCTCAACCCGGAATCGAAAAATTTTCGCGATCCGAAGGTGTCGTGGTATGCGCCGGGAGGTTATTGGCTGATGACCACCGTCGTGGCCGATGCCCAGGTCGTCAAGATGTACCGCTCGAACAATCTCATCGACTGGGACTTCCTCAGCGACTTCAGTCTTCCCGGCATTCCTCATCAAGGGGCACTCTGGGAGATGCCCGATCTGTTCCCGCTGCCTCTCGATGGAGACAGCCGCCAGCAGAAGTGGGTGATGATCGTCAACGTCAATCCGTGGTCGATTGCGGGCGGATCCGGCGCGATGTATTTCGTCGGCCGCTTCGACGGCAGGACGTTCACGCCGGAGAACGTGGCGCCGCCAGGTTCGGATCCTTCGCGCTACCAGTGGCTCGACCACGGCGCCGATTACTATGCAGCCGGAACCTTCGCCAACGCGCCGGACGGCAAGGCGGTCACGATCGGCTGGATGAGCAACTGGGACTACGCCGAACGCATACCGACCACGCCCTGGAAGGGCGCCATGGCGCTTCCTCGCGTGCTCGCGCTGAAGACTGTAGACGGCGTACCGCAACTGACCTTTGAGCCGGTGCTGCAATATGAGTCGCTCGTGGGCGTTGGCTCGACCACGCGGATAAAAGAACTCAGTGTGTCTTCGCGCGTACGGGAGCTAGGCCAGCTGACGCGAGGCGTCGTGCAGAACATCGAGGTGACGTTGAGCCCGCATTCGGCTGAGCGTGCCGGTCTCGTCGTGCGAGGCTCGGCGAACGGCGATGTCGGCACCCGCATCTTCTACGACACCACGAATCAGACCTTGACGCTCGACCGTTCGATGTCAGGCGAGACCGGTTTCTCGAATGCCATCAGCAAGCAGCACATCGTCAACCTGCCGCTCGTGAACGGCAAGTTGCATCTCACCGTGGTGGTCGACAGGAATTCCGTGGAAGTATTTGCCGGGCATGGCCGTACCGTCATCACGGATCTCGTCTTTCCGTCCGCGCACGATAACCGGGTTTCGGTCTTCGCCGACGGCGGCACCGCGACATTCAGCGATATGACGATTACCCATCTCGTTGCGGCCAATTAGCAGAGTATGCTGGTGAAGAACGACTTCTCGTGAGCGGCCAGCCACCGCTCGCGCAGACTTGCGCGGTGAAGCCGGCGCTATGCGTCGAAGCGCGAAGCAATGCATGAAGCCGGTCCCGGCGCGATAACAACAAACTATATGGAGGTGACAAATGTTGATCGGCGTACCGAAGGAAATCAAGAACCACGAATATCGCGTGGGTTTGACACCGGCGAGCGTGCGCGAATTGACCAGCCGTGGTCATCAGGTGATGGTGCAGTGCGGGGCGGGCGCCGAGATCGGTCTATCCGACGAGGCCTACGCGGCGGCCGGCGCAACCTTGTGTAGTACTGCGGCGGAAATCTTTGCGCAGGCCGGCATGATCGTCAAGGTCAAGGAGCCGCAGCCTGCCGAGTGCGCGATGCTGCGCGCGGGACAGATCCTCTATACGTATCTTCATCTCGCGCCCGATCCTGCGCAGACCGCCGCATTGGTGAAGTCCGGGGCGGTCTGCATTGCCTACGAGACGATCACCGGTCCGGGCGGTGGGCTGCCGCTGCTCGCGCCCATGAGCGAAGTGGCAGGCCGCATGTCGATCCAGGCCGGCGCGGCGCATCTGGAAAAATCGAAGGGCGGCATCGGCTTGTTGCTCGGCGGCGTGCCGGGTGTGGCGCCGGCGCATGTGGTGATCATCGGCGCGGGCGTCGTCGGAACCAACGCCCTGCAGATCGCGGTGGGAATGGGCGCGAAGGTCACGTGTCTCGACACCAACGTGGATCGCCTGCGTCAACTGGATCTGGTTTTCGGCAATCGCATCGCAACCCTCTACTCCAATGGCCAGAGTATCGAAGAGTCCGTGCTCGACGCGGACCTCGTGATCGGCGGCGTGCTGATACCGGGTGCGGCGGCGCCCAAGCTCGTCACGCGGAACATGATTGCGGGCATGAAGGCGGGCACGGTTGTCGTCGATGTGGCGATCGATCAGGGCGGCTGCTTCGAAACTTCGCATCCGACCACACACGCCAAGCCGACCTATCTGGTCGACGGCGTCATCCACTATTGCGTGGCGAACATGCCTGGCGCAGTGGCCAGAACCTCCACTTTCGCGCTGAACAACGCGACGATCCGTCACGCGATCGCGCTTGCGGACAAGGGCTGGAAACGTGCGCTCAAGGACGATGCGCATCTGAAAGCCGGCTTGAACGTGTGCGAAGGGCAGGTGACCTACGAAGCGGTCGCAAGAGACCTGAACTACGTGTACGTCGCACCCGATAGCCTGCTAGGCTGAGGCCGGCTACGATGCCGTGGACACGCGACGCGTGTCCACGGCACGACGATGAGTTGGGGTTGTCCGTTTGACCCGCGGCTCGTCAGCCGTAAGCGGTAAGCCTTAAGCCTTAAGCCACTGCGTCTGCCTCATGTACGCGACATGAACGACGCACGCGTCCCTACTGCTTCACCTCGTCGCTCTTGGTTTCTTCTTTAGCCATGCTGTCATGGCTCATCGCGTCCATCGCTTCTTCTTTCATTCCGTCTTTGGCCATGCTGTCGGCGCTCATCGCATCGTGTTCGGTTGCCGTGGCCTCCTGAGTCATTGCGTCTTTTGGCGCCGGGTCGTCCGACGCGCTATCGGCAGCAAAGGCGCCCGCGCTTGCGAGCGTTGCGCAACTCGCGAGAATGATGGCAGTTAGCTTGTTCATGATGTGATCCTTCAGCAATTCAATGGGGAGGCCGGAAATCTCAGGAGCGGCGGGTCGACGGTGCGATGGTTCGGACCTCATCCTGTCCTCGACCCGTTGTAACCCTGGCACTTTCCAGTGCCCGACGCCCGGGCACTGTTTCCACATTTTTGCCTCGATGGACATGAAGGGAAGTGGGGATTCCCGCCGAACGGCATGGGTAAAAACCCGCCATGCAGGCCATGTGGAACGCTGCACTGCACCAGGCGTTCGCTCGCTGTCTCCGGCAAAACCAATCTGGATACCGCCGCTGGGTTTGCCCTACCGCAAGTGTAGGGGGGTGACCCATCCCAGGCCGTGTCGCTCTTATTCAGAATCCAGATACGGGCCGATGTGAAGAAGTAATCCGCCCGCATTCGCAGTAGAGCATGACGTCCAGCGCGTATCGCGCTGGCTGACCCCTGGGCTGGAGGTCATATGTTCAGTACCCGCGCATTCCTCGGCAGTGTTGCAGCACTGCTGCTTCTGTTGTTCTCCATTCCTTCATTCGCGCAATCGTTCCGGGTTCAATGCCCGCCGACCACGCCGGCGCATCCGACGGCGCTGCAGCCAGGCGCAGGGGAGCCCGCCTACACCGGGCCGTCCTACACCGGACAGACCTCCGTGTCGACAGGCGTTGTCAACGGCGCGATCAAGTGCCAGCAGATCTCGGGCGGCGACGGTTACGCGACGATGGGCGACGGTACGCAGACGTACCTGTTCGCCTTCGGCCCTCTGTCCGGGCTCGCCGACATCCAGAAGGGTCTTCCCGGCACAGAGTTCGCCTCGGTCTTCAACACCGTCGGCGATCCGAGAGTGAACCCGACCTTCAACGGTGCGGTTGGCCTCGTTCCTGATCCGGAATCCGTGCCTGCGGGTCAGCTGACCGGCCACGTCGATCCACGGGCGATCATGGACATCGGCGTAATGAACGGCAATGAGCCGGCGCCGACGATGGCGATCGACGAGGACGACGAGTTCTTCCTGACGCTGACGAACGTCGGAATGATCATGCGGCCCGACCTGTTCGAGCAACACACGGTGCACTTCCACGGCTATCCGAACGCGTCCTCGTTCTATGACGGCGTGCCGGACGCATCGGTCGCGATCAATATCGGCGCCAGCTTCACGTACTACTACCTCGCGCCGGATGCGGGCACCTACTTCTGGCACTGCCACATCACGCCGCCGGAGCACCTGCAGATGGGCATGGTCGGCCAGATCTTCGTGCGGCCGCGCCAGAACCGCGTGCCCGGCGGCGCGTCGCTATACAACTCGCTGGTCGCCCAGCAACTGGATCTGCGCACGGCGTGCGGCAACGACATTCTGTGCACGACGCCGCTGCCGCCGACCAACAGCGTGCTTCATGTGAACAACCTGAGCGGCACGCCGACGCTGTACGCATACAACGACGGCGACGGCTCGACCGCCTACGACGTCGAGTATCCGGTTCAGATACACGGCTTCGATCCGAACTTCCACTTCGTGGGCATGACATTCAATCCGGAGCCGTTCACCGACATGAAGGACAAGTACTTCCTGCTGAACGGGCGCAGCTATCCGGACACGGTGAACACGGTGACTCCGGGCGACCCAGGCTCGATGCAGACGGTGGTGGCGGACGGCACGCAGCATTTTTCGCAACCACTGCCCACACTGATCAATATTCCGGCCGGCGGCAAGGCGCTGCTCAGGATTTCGGACCTCGACGTCAGCGAGTTTCAGACGCTGGCGTCGCTCGGGATCCCGATGCACGTGGTCGGCATCAACGCCCGCTTGCTGCGCGACATGGCCGGCAATGACCTGACCTACAAAACGAACTCGATCACGCTGGGCGGCGGCGAGTCCATCGACGTCATCCTCGACGCCAGCGACACGACGAAGTATGCGGCGGGGGCGGTCTATTACCTGTACACGCCAAATCTCGATCACCTGTCGAATGACGCAGAAAACTTTGGCGGCTTGATGACCGAGGTCCACATCTGCCACGCAGTGGACCCGACCACGAAGTCCTGCACCTAGGAGAAGAGCCGTGGGATACATCAAACACAACACATGGATCGCGGTGCTCGCGCATCTTGGACGGCTTGCACGCTTCGGTGCGGCGACGCTCGCCGCGCTCGTGTGCATGCACGCGCAAGCCGCAGCCCCAGGCATCACGGGGACGCGCTTCGATCTGAGCGCCGAGGCGAATCGCATCAGCCAACCCGACGGCGCGAGCGTTTATTCGTGGGGCTATGGATGCCGCCTCGCGCCGGCCGGCTTTTCGCCGCCCACGATCGCGGGCGCGACCTGTCCGAGCATGCAGATTCCCGGTCCGACACTGATCGTCAAACAGGGCGACGTCGTCACGGTGACGCTCACCAATAACCTGCCTGCCGCGGCGGGCAACACGTCGATCCTGTTTCCCGGATTCCAGGTCTGCGCCGCGGCGTTGAACCCCGATGGAACCTGTCCGACTACGCTCACCGGCGTGCCTGGATTGCTGACGCGCGAAGCCGCCCACGGCGGCACTGTCACGTATAGCTTCGTCGCGGCGACGCCTGGCACGCATGCGTACTACAGCGGCACGCAGGGCGATCTGCAGGTCGAGATGGGCCTGTACGGCGCGATTATCGTTTTACCGACCTCGGCGCCCGGCACGGTTGCCGTGCCGGCCGGCTGCCGTGCGGTTGCGGCGACTCTGCCGGATGGTCAGACGGACTTCCGCAACGCCGCCGCGGCCTATAACCACGGCACGGCCTGTTACGACCGCGAGTATCTGTTCCAGTTCTCCGAAATGGATCCGCGCATCCATACGCAGGCGGAACAGCAGGCTGCGAACGCGTGCACGCTGCCAAACGGCTGCATGACTGTCGAGACGGAGCCGTATCACCCCGCCTACTTCATGGTGAACGGCCGCTCGATGCCGGACGACATGGACCCGAACTACGCGGTGCAGTATCCGCACCAGCCCTACAACGGCAATCCACACATGCATCCCGGTGAACTGGTGCTGTTGCGGATCGTCGGTACCGGCCGCTGGCAGCATCCGTTCCACGAGCACGGCAATCACGTGCGCGTGCTGGCGCGCGATGGAAACCTGCTGCTGAGCAAGACGGACGCGACGAAGGCGGCCGGCCCCTTGCTGTTCACGACGACTACGACGCCGGGCCTCGCGATGGACGGGATTTTCTATTGGACAGGTAAGGGCCTGAACTGGGACGTCTACGGGCACAAGCCGGGGAGCGTATACACCGATACCGATCCGAAATTCGCGGCTTACTTCGGGAAGCCGGTCGTCTGCATCCCGGACGCGAACGGCTATTACACGGCAGACCCGCTCGCACCGAACTACTACGAGTGGTGCGCCGATCACAACAAAGCGCTCGAAGCGCATCCGTTCGGTAACGTCGGCAGCGGCGGGCCGGTCACCTTGCCGGACTCGCATCTCCTGACGAACGGCGCCTGGTATGGCGGCAGTCCTTATCTCGGGCCAGACGCGACCATACGCGCCACCTCGCCCACCGGGACGACGCCGCCGAGCGGGACGATTGCGAATCCACCGGCAAGCGAAGCAGGCTTCGCATTCATGTGGCATTCGCATAACGAGCGCGAGATCACCACGAACAACATCTTTCCAGGCGGAATGATGATGATGATGCTCGTCGATCCACAGGTTTTCCTGATTGACGAATCCAATTAGAGGCGGGGAGAAGCGCGATGAGATCCATCCAGTTTAAGGCGACCCTCTTCGACGTGTTCAAGGCAGGGGTCACGGCGTGTGTTCTGCTGACGGCCAGTGGCGTATCTTTCGCCCAGGTCGTCAATCTGACAGCGAAAGCGACGACAGCCGCGTTGCCCGACGGGCAGGCTGTGCCGATGTGGGGCTACAGCTGCACGCCTGCCGCGGTCGCGCCAGCTACCTGTGCGGCGGCTAATCCGGGCGCCGGAGCGAACTGGTCGCCGGTGGTGATTACCGTGCCGCCAGGACCGCTGACGATCAATCTGACCAATAGCTTGCCCGGTGCCGTGCCGACCTCGCTCGTCGTCGTGGGGCAACTGGGCGGCGGTCTGGGGACGACCGCGACGAGTACGGCGAGCCCGCCGCATCCGACGCAAACCGCGACGACCTGGCCGATTGCCAGCAGTGCGAGCGGCGCGACATTTACGCCGCCCGCCCAGGGGCCGCGTGTCCAGTCGTTTGCGACCGAGGTGGCGACCGGCACGACAACGGCGCTCACCTGGAGCAACCTCAGCCCGGGCACCTATCTGATCGAGTCGGGAACGCATCCGTCGATCCAGGGGCCGATGGGGCTTTACGGCGTGCTGGTGGTGAAGACTCCGGTCGGCGGCAATGTGAGCTGCCCGGTGGCGTCGCAGACCTATCAGGCGTATCCGAATATCTGCTATGACGCCGACGTGCCGCTCGTGCTGAGCGAAATCGATCCCGTGCAAAACACCGCTGTCGCGGCGGCGGTGACGACGACGGGCTTTAGCGAAACCAAAGTGTGGTCGGGTCTGTCAGGCGGTTGCGGTGATTCGAAGTCGACGTCGTTCGGCACCTGCTATCCGCCGGCGGTGAACTACGATCCGCGCTACTACCTGATCAATGGCGTCGCGTTCGACCGGACGAATGCCAACGCGTCGGCGTTTCCCGCTGCCGCCACCGCGTCGACTGGCCAGGTGCTCGTGCGCTTCGTGAACGCAGGTCTGCGGATGCACGTTCCGTCGGTGGTGGGCGCGCAAACCGGCACGCCTGCCGTGTCCGGTTTCTCGCTGATTGCAGAGGACGGCAACGTGCTGCCCGGCAATGCGCGGGTGCAGTCGGAAGTGTTCCTCGCGGCCGGCAAAACGCAGGACGTGTTGATGAACGCACCGGCAACAGGCGCGTCAGCGCTCCCGGTGTTCGACCGCGAACTGAGTCTGTCCACCAACAATCAGCGCGATGGCGGGATGCAGGGCTACATCAGCGTCAATAGCGGCGCGCTGCCGACGGCGGGGGCGGCCAATCAGAATGGGATTGCCAATCCGGACAAGTACTTCCTGGTCGCGGGCAACACGTTGACCGTTTCAGACCCGGCCAAGGGCGTGATCGCCAATGACGTCGGCGTGTACGGGGTGAAAGTCCTGGCAGGGCCAACGGGCCTGAACAGCACACTCACCTTGAATCCTAACGGTACGTTTACCTATGTACCGGGGCAGAACGTTCTCTCAGACTCCTTCACCTATTGTGGTAACGGCGCCACCAGTGGACCGCTTTGCACCACCGTCAGCCTGGCGCAGTGCACGACCGGCAACGGTTGTATGTCCAGCAAGCTGCCGGTGGCCGGCGACAGCAGTTACATCAGCAACATCGCGTCGCGGCTGCAGATCGGCGCACCCGGCGTGCTGGCCAATGCCAGTGATCCGGCCGGGCTGCCGCTCACCGCGGTGCTTTCGGGTTCTGTGACCGGCGGAAGCGTCAAGCTGAATGCGGACGGATCGTTCACCGCCATACCGACGGCGGCGCCGGTCGGCAGCAATACGAACGCCAACCTGACGTTCCATTACACGGTAGCGAATTCGCAGGGCACGACGAGTGCCGCAGCCGCACCCGGGACCGTGACGGTAACGTTCAAGGGCGGCAGCGGACTCATGGTCAACGTGCTGGACGCGCCGAGCGCGGCGCCGGGCAAGACTCCGGTTAAGCTGACCGACTACCGCTGGATCATCGAGGAAGACCGCACCTTCCAGATCGATCCTGCATGCCAGGTGAACACCACGCCGCGCCCGGCCTCGTGTCCGCCGTTGCCGGTTCCCAGTCTCGGCACGAACTTCCACACCAGCTACATGCCGGTGATTGCGGCGGGCTGCGTCGGCACCTTCGCGTGCGAGTCGGGGCAGACGCTCCTGGGCCAGCCAGCCGTGTGTGACGTTGGTAACGGCGTATGCCGCACGACCGCTGCGCAACAGGCGCCGGTCGACCCGAGTCAGGTGGCGCTCGATCCGAAAAAGCACTACTACATCTCGATCCTGCCGGGCGACGCCGGCAATCCCTTCACGAACGGTGGGGGCGCGCCGCAGCCGGTCAGTTCCCCGACGAGACCGTTCGACATTGCGAAGGACTGCCCGACCACGGCGGATTTCGCGCCGGGCTCGGGCAAATGCGGACACAGCATGGGCGGTGCGCCGATCGCACCCGCGCAGACCAGTGTCAACGTCCTGCTGCAAGAGACGCCGTTCCAGACGGCGAAGATCTCGGTGTTCGTCTTCGAAGACGACGCGCCGCTCAATGGTGAGGTGGACGTCAGCGGCGGAACCGATGTATTCGGCTCGGCACACGAGCCGGGCCTCGGCGGCTTCGAAATCAAGCTCTTCGACGACGCGGGCGGTACCGGCGATGCAACCGGGCAGATGACCTACGACATGTTCAACATGCCGCTGTCCAACTCGTTGCAGGGGACGATCGACCCCGTCACCGGAAAAGACGCCTGCCCGATTTCGAAGGCGACGACGGAGAGCGACGGACTGGTCGGCATGATTCCGACGTGTCCGAAGTACGAGTCGGACGGCACGACGATATCGCCGCTCGTCGGCCAGGCCATCATTGCCAACCTGATGCCAGGCCGGTACGGCGTGGTCGCCACGCCCAGCGCCGACAGAATCGGCAGGGGAGAAGAGTGGCTGCAGACGAACACACTGGACGGCCAGAAGGCCCACGACGCGTTCATCAAGGTGGGCGGGCCCGCATACTTCCAGGAGTTCGGACCGGCGGGCTTTCACGTGTCGGTCGGCTTTGCGAACCCGAAAATCATCAATGCCCGCCTGCCTCTCCTGTGCGCGGGCAAGACGTGCAACAACTCCGTCAACGGCCGGATCACGAACCTGCACTACAGCCGGCCGCCTAACCAGAACCTGTATGGCTCCGGGTCGCGCGACTCGTTGAGTTTCACGCAGTGCTACGTGAGCATCGGCGACACGGACGGGGAAGACGTCTCGTTCACAAAGTGCAGCGCCGACGGCAAGTTCAGTTTCTCCGGCCTGCCCGACGGCACGTACAGAATCACGGTCTTCGATCAGTGGAACGATCAGATCGTCGACGGGCTGGCGACGGCGGTGAAGGTTGCGGGCGGCCAAAGCCAGAGTCTCGGCGATATCCCGGTGCTCCAATGGCACACGAATCTCTATACTCGGACCTTCCTGGATCTCAATGGGGACGGCGTGTCGCAGGCCAGCGAGCCCGGACTGACGCTGGTGCCGACCAATATCCGTTTCCGCGACGGCAGCTATTCGAACTTCAACAACACCGACCTGAACGGCTACGCCGGGTTTAACGAAGTGTTCCCGCTCTTCAACTGGTATGTCGCAGAAGCGGATACGACCCGCTTCAAGCAGACCGGCGTACATGTGGTCTATGACGCGGGCGGCCCGCCCGACGGCACGCCAGGCGGGGGTAGTTCGAACATTGCCTCCAACTTCGCCAACACGCTGGAATCCGTGCCCCTTCCGCCAAACCTTCGGGTACCGGGCGCGGCGTATTGCCAGGATGCGGACTGCACCCAAAAGGGCGTCGGTTCGACCGGCAGAATCGATCCGCCATGGGTGACCACGGAGGGCTGGCAGGGCTTCTCGGGGCAGAGCTCTTTTATCGAATTCGGCAAGAAGCCGTTCGCCTCGAACGAAAACGGCGGCATCAAGGGTGAAGTCATCTACGCGTCGACGCGGCCTTTCGACGATCCCGCGCTGCTGATCCACACGAGCTGGACGCCGGACGTGCCGAACGTCACGGTGAACCTGTATCAGGAGGGCACGGCCGCGGACGGGACGCAGAGCCTGACGCTGGTGGACACGACGAAGACCTCGAGCTGGGATGACTGGGCACAGGGCTTCCGTTCCGACGGCATGCCGAACATGAACTGTCCGGGACAGTACACGGACAAAACGACCCCCAGCGACCCGTTCTTCTTCACACTGCAGGGCAGCACCCAGTGGCTCGACCCGCAGCATCGTGCGTTGCCCGCGAATTCGCAGTTCAAGTGCTATGACGGCATGCATGCATTCAACCAGCTGCAGCCTGCGCCGTACGACGGGATGTACCAATTCCCGAGCATCGTTGGCCGGGATCCGCTGAGCGGAGCACCCAAGGGCGCCGGATCAGTCAACGGCGTGCCCGGATCGCGCCCGGGTTCGAACTGCACGATCTGTGTTGCGAACCCGGACGACGGGACGCCGATGCTGCCTGCCGGCAAGTATGTGGTCGAAGTGATTGTGCCGCCGGGCTATGAACTGGTGAAGGAGGAAGACAAGAACATCCTGATCGGCGACAACTACATTGCGCCGGTGACGCAGCAGTTCGCCGCTCTGGGCAGCATCTTCATCCTGCCCGACCAGGCTGCGATGAACTCCACCTATAACCAGAACAATGCGCAGAATCCGACCTCGGATCTCGGCTCCTCGCCCCGGCACGAAGGCGACACGGGCAGCGTCGAAACGTTCTGGCCTTGCGTCGGTGCGCTGCGTGTCGTGCCCGATTACATCAGCCTGTTCCCCGGCTCGCAGGAAGTCGCCCCGTTCGCGGGTGCGTCGCGGCACCTGTGCGACCGCAAGGAAGTGACGCTCACGAACCAGATGTCGGTGCTGGCCAAGTTCTGGGTGTTCAGCTCGACACACGTCGCCGCGCACTATACCGGCTTCATGCTGGATGACTTCTCGGCGGAGTTCGACCCGTATTCGCCGCAGTTCGGCGAGAAATTCGCGGTGCCGAACGTGCCGATCTCGATGAAGGATTTTGCCGGCAACGAGGTCGCGCGCACGTATTCGGATTCGTGGGGCATCTTCAACGGACTGAATTATTCGACCTGGGAGGTCAATCCGCCGAATCCGACCGGCTATGCACCGACGATGATGGTCGCCTGCATGAACGATCCGGACATGCCCGATCCGGCGCATCCCGGCCAGACGATCCGGGATCCCCTGTTCAATCCGGCGTACAGCCAGTTCTGCTACGAGATTCCGTTCATGCCCGGACAGACCCAGTACATGGATACGCCGGTGGTGCCGGTCCAGGCCTTCGCGGATGGCTACAATCCGCCTGACTGTGCGTACCCGGATGCGACCCCGGCGATCTCCACCGTGACCGGCGACTCGAGCGGCGGCGGCGCGGGACCGTGGCTCAGCGCGCTCGGCCACACTCTGACGATCAAGGCGCTGGGCGACCAGCAGGTGCCGAACAGTGCGTACAACGGGCCTGCTGCAACAACGGCGCCGTTCAACCAGAAGTTCGTCAAGCGCCACTATGGCTTCGGCGCGCAGCAGGGATCGGGATCGGTGACGGTAGGCGGCGTCCCGGCTCTGGTGACGTCATGGAGCGATACGCAGATTCAGGTCAGGGTCGCCCTGCCGCCTTTGCCTTTGCCTTTGTCCTTGCGTTTGCCCGGGACGCCGCTGCTGTCGAGCTGCGCGGTCCAGCAAATCGGCCAGCCGACGGCGATGTGCGGTGAGCTGGTCGTCACGGCCGGCAACGGCAAGCGCTCGATCGACACGGTCACCGTCACGATCGGCGGCAAGGCGCCGACCTACGTGAATGGCGAGAATGCCACGGGCAACGCGATCCAGAAGGCGATCGACGCGGCGACTCCGGGTGACCTGATAATCGTTGGTCCGGGTGTCTATAACGAAATGCTGCTGATGTGGAAGCCGGTCCGCCTGCAAGGTGTCGGCGCGACGTCGGTGACCGTCAACGCGAACACCCACCCGTCGGGCAAGATGGACGCGTGGCGCAGGGAGGTCAACTGTCTGTTTGGCGACGCATTGAACGGTGGTTTGATCTCGGCGAGCAATCCGTTCGATCCGAACAATCCGAATGCCTGCCTGGCGTCGATGCAGCGCAAGGTGGATACGATACCGTTCGAACCCGCCTCCGGATGGGACTTCAACCTCAACGGCAATCTGTCCGAGCTGCTGATCGAGCCGACACTGATGGGCGCCTATGAGGGGGCGGCCATCACGGTCCTCGGCAAAGGCGTGAAGGATGTGCTGGTGGGCGGCGTGCTGCAACCCGATGCGAACTGCACCGCGAACGGCATCTGCACGCCGCTCGCTGGCCCGACCCTGCTCCAGCGGAACCCCCCGGATTGCGTCAACTATCCGAGCAACTTCAAGTGCAATCCGTCGCGCATCGACGGCATGACCTTCACCAATAGTTCGCAAGGCGGCGGCGGGATCTTCCTGCACGGCTGGAACCATTACATGGAGGTCTCGAACAACCGTGTGTTCAGCAATGCAGGGACGCTCACGGGTGGCATCACGGTCGGCCAGGTCGAAACGCCGGACGGCACCATCGGTGGTCCTGACGGCGTGACCGAGCTGCCCTTTAACTTCAATACCCGGGTGCTCGTGCATCACAATGCGGTCACGTCGAACGCATCGTATGGCGATGAAATCAACTCGACCACGCCTTCGTCGGCTGGGGGCGTGACCTTCTGCACAGGCGCGGACAACTACCATTTCAACTACAACTGGGTCTGCGGCAACATGAGCAGCGGTGACGGCGGCGGTGTCGCTCACTTCGGGTTCAGCTATAACGGCGACATCTCCCACAACTGGGTGCTGTTCAACCAGAGCAACAACCCGACGCTGCCTACGTACGGCGGCGGCGTGATCGCCCAGGGCGTGCCTCCGGACGGCACGTTCTGCGAGAACGCGACCGTCGACGTGGACTGCGCGCCGGAGCTGTCAGACGGCGTCGGCCCTGGCCTTCTGATCGACGGCAATCTGATCATGGGCAACACGGCGGAAAGCGGCAAGGGCGGAGGCCTGCGGCTGCAGAACATCAACGGCACTGACGTGCAACGCAGCCCCAGCGACCCGAGCAAGTGGCACCAGGTTCGCGTGATCAACAACATCATCTCGAACAACGTGGCTGGCTGGGCAGGAGGCGGTGTTTCGCTGCAGGATGCGGTGCGTGTGAGCTTCGTCAACAACACGGTAGTCTCCAACGATGCGACGGCGTCCGCGGGCGTGCTGTTCAACACGAATGCCGCCTCGCAAGCCAACGTCGGGCCGCCGAACTGCACGACGGTGGGATCGGAAACGACGTGCAACCCGATCACGACGTCGACCTATCAGCCGGCCGGACTAGAGACCGCGCGCCATACGGCGAACTTCATCGTCACGTTCACCAATCCGAATGTGGTGTGTCCCGGAGGCTTGCCGAACTGCACGACGTTCTCGAACCCGGTGTTGACCAACAACGTGATCTGGCAGAACCGTTCGTTCTATATCACGGTGAACGGGCAGAATCCGAACATACAGGGCGTGCAGAATACGGTGGCGCTGAACCCGACGTTGAATCAGGCCGGGCACCCGACGGGCTTTTGCGATACATCAAAGGCAGTCTATTGGGACATCGGCGCGTTCGGCGACACCTCGGCCAGCAGCCGTCAGGCGGGTATGTCGATGAGCCCGAAGTACTCGATCCTGACCGACGCCGGCGACTACCCGGGCGCGAACAATATCGGGTCCAGTCCGGCGGTGGTGAGCCAGTACTGCAATGGTGCGCGTGTGCCTCCGGAGGGCGGCGGAAACGGCTTTGCGGTGCCGCCGGGCATCTCGGACGCGGTGCTGCCGAATCCGTTGTTCAGCCTGCTGCCGTCGGCGGTGCCTGATGAAGGCAACCAGTGGATCAACATGTCGTACGGCCCACTGTCGCTGTTCAACATGTCCGTCACATCCGGCACCACTGGCTATGGCGTACTGCTGGGCAACTACTCGATCACGTCCGCCTCGCCGGCAATCAATCACGGCACGTCAGCCGGTGCGCCGAATTACGACATCTTCGGCACGACGCGGCCGCAAGGCGCCGGGTACGACATCGGCGCGGTCGAGTTCGTGCAGCCCGGCCTGTTCGGCAGCCCTAGGATCGATCCGCTCGCATTGGGGAGCCAGTCGGGCGGTCTGTTCGGCCTGTTGCCGGCGCTGGTGCCGGCAGTGTCGGCGCTCATACACTGATGGGGCCGTTGCAATGAAACTTCGATCCCCCTCGACGACGCCGGCGGTGCTGCTTGCGGGCAGCGTGTGCCTGGCCGCGACCCTGGTTCAAGCGGTCGCGGCCCAGCCGGGCGCACCGGCGGTGTCCACGCTCAGGCACTCGCCGTACATGCCCGTGAATCTGTCGCAGCGTGCGAAGAACTTCTACGGGCTGATGAAGGGCGTCGACAACCTGAGTGTGCGCCGCACCGCCTCGGGCAATCTGATTCGCTTCAGCTATCGCGTGACGGATCCGGTGGCGGCGCGGCTGCTCGGCGAGAAGACCGCGACCGCTTATCTGTACGGGGAAGCGAGCCACGTGTTGCTCGAGATTCCGGTGATGGACAAGATCGGCCAATTGCGCCAGACCGGCCCATTGGAAGTCGGCCAGGAATACTGGATGGTGTTTTCCAACAAGGGCAATCCGATCAAGGCGGGTGAGCGCGTCGACGTATTGATCGGTTCGCTCCATATCGACGGGATGATTGTCGAATGATCGCGGGACAGCGATCTGTGACATAAATAGAGGAGGTGACTCATGACCCGGTTTCTTTTGATGGCGCTCTCGGCGGCCTCTGTGGCGGGTGTTCTGGCATCCGGCCCGGTTGCGTTCGCGGCCTCGACCGCAGGAACGGCTCAGGCCGCGGCGGCGAGTCATCTGAGCGCGGCGCAGATCGTCGACCGGAACGTCGCGGCACGCGGCGGGCTTCAGGCGTGGCACGCGGTCAGTGCGATGACGATGTCGGGGCAGCTCGAAGCCGGCGGCAAGAAGAACACCAAGCTGCCGTTCGTGATGACGTTGAAGCGGCCCCACAAGAGCCGCTTCGAGGTTCGCTTCAACGATCAGACGGCGTTTCAGGTCTACGACGGCGCACAGGGCTGGAAAGTCAGGCCTTTCCTTGGACGCGATGAAGTCGAGCCCTATACGCCTGCGGAGGCCAAATCGGCCGCGGTATCGGCTGAACTGGACGGACCGCTGATCGACTATGCGAGCAAGGGCTCGCGGGTCGAGGCGCTGGGCATGGAACAGGTGGAAGGGCATCGCGCGTACGTCCTGAAAGTGACGACGAAAGACAATGCGTCACGTCGCATCTGGATCGACGCCAGCAGCTTTCTTGAACTGAAGATCGACGGCGAACCGCGCAAGCTCGACGGCAAGATGCACGACGTCGCCATCTTCTATCGCGATTACCGGAAAGAAAGTGGGCTCGTCGTGCCGCACACGTTGGAGACCGTTGTCACCGGTGGCAAACAGCCGCACAAGTTGACGATCGAGCATGTCACAGTGAATCCGCCGACGGACGACACCCTGTTTGCGAAACCGCAGTTGGCCATGGCCAAGTTGCCGAGCCACTAGCCGAACATCCGTGCGAGGTTCACGGCCATGACAAAAATCGTATTGTGGATGCTCGTCGGCTGCCTGACGGTGGCGGTATACGCGAGCGAGCAGATACCGGCGGAGCACGATCTGAGCGCGGACCAGATCGTCGAGAAAAACGTCGCCGCGAGGGGCGGTCTCGACGCATGGCGCAAAGTCCAGACGATGGTCTGGGTGGGGCACGTGGATAGCGCGAATACGCCCGCGCGGGATCTGCCGTTTTTCCTCGCGCTGAAACGTCCGAACAAGACCCGTTTCGAGATCACCGTGCTCAACCAGAAGGCTGTCCGGGTATTCGACGGTAGAGAAGGCTGGAAGTTGAGCCCGAGCGGAATGGGCAGCGGGAGCCTGCGGCCCTATACCATGGACGAGCAGAAGTCCGCGCATGACGAGCAGGTCATCGACGGTTTGCTGATCGATCATCAGGCGAAGGGCGTCGATGTCACGCTCGACGGTACCGACAAGGTCGACGGACACGATGCCTATCGGCTCGGCGCGAAGCTGCCTTCCGGCGCGACCCGTCACGTGTGGGTCGACGCTCAAACCTTTCTGGACGTGAAGTACGACCGCCAGGTGCGGGGCGCTCGCGGGCAACCGGTCATGGTGGAAGTGACGTACAGCGATTACAGGAACGTCGACGGGTTGCAGATACCGTTCACGATCGAAAGCGGCGTGGCGGCTTCCGGAAACAGGGACAAGCTGACGATCGACAAGGTGACGCTCAATCCGCCGCTCGACGACGCGATGTTCACGAGACCCGCCTCGCAGGGACGGCACAATTCGGTGGCGGTCAACGCCGATGTATCGCCGCCGGCGCTTCGCGCGATGACCCGGCCAACCCCGTAGCCATGGACTGCGCCGGGGTCAGCCGGGAAGCCATCGCGCGGGCACGGCCGCTCGCGGCGCGTGCGCTCGTTCAATGCATGTTGCTCGCGGCGCTGATGGTGCCGGTGGGCAAGGCGAACTGTGCTCCCTCGGCACCGCTGGTCGCGGCCGGGAGCACAGGGGAAGCGATCTTCCAGAAAGGCGTGCTGGGCTCCGGCGAACCGCTTGAAGCCATGCACGACGGCGGCGTGAACCTGCGCGGCGCCGCGGCGGCCTGTATGAATTGCCATCGGCGCAGCGGCCTCGGGTCCAAAGAGGGAAATAGCAGCATCCCGCCGATCACCGGCCGGTATCTGTTCCATCCTCGCGCGGACAGCCCCGACGATCTCGACATACCCTACATTCCAGGCATGCGTACCAATCGCGAGCCGTACACCGATGCGACGATCGCAAGAGCGGTCCGCGAAGGGGTCGACTCGCAAGGCAAACCGCTCAGCAATCTGATGCCGCAGTACGCGCTGAACGACACCGACATGGCAGCGCTGATCGGCTATCTGAAGCATCTCGATCGACGCACGCCGGTGGGTGTGACGGACACGGTGCTGCACTTCGCGACGATCATTACGCCCGATGCGGACCCGGTGAAGCGGCGCGGCATGCTCGATGTGCTCAAACAGTACTTCGCTGACAAGAACGTGTTCCCGCTTGGCGCGACGCCGCCGCTGCGCTCGTCGCGCAAAATGATGTTCATGGTCAATCGCCGCTGGGAACTGCATGTGTGGGAGCTGAGCGGCCCGCCGGGGACATGGCATGAACAGTTGCGGCGCTATCTGGCACAGCAGCCGGTGCTTGCGGTGCTGTCGGGACTCGGCGGCAAGAACTGGGCGCCGGTCCACGAGTTCTGCGAGCAGGAGGCCGTGCCGTGTCTCTTTCCCAACGTGGAAGTGCCGGTCGAAACCGACCACGATTTCTATTCCGTGTATTTCTCGAAGGGCGTGCTGCTCGAGGCGGATCTGCTGGCCGGGCGGATTCTCGATGAAGCCGGCAGCAAGCCGGCGCACGCGGTGAAAAAAGTCTGGCAGATCTATCGCGCGGGTGACAGCGGCGAACAGGGTGCACAGGCGCTTGCCGCCGCCTTGAAGGGCCACGGCATAGCGGTGGCGAATCGCGCTCTTGCGCGAGACGCCGGCGTCGCGCGCGCCACGCATGGCATTGCGCGTGGGGACGTGCTCGTGTTGTGGCTACGTCCGGCCGACATCGCGGCGCTCGGCCACCTACCGCCGCCGTCGGACACGGTGTTCATGTCGGGGCTGCTGGGCGGGCTGGATGACACGCCATTGTCAGCGAGCTGGCGCGGCGTGACGCGCCTCGCTTATCCGTTCGACTTGCCGGACGGACGGCGTGTCCGTGTCGACTATGCGTTCGGCTGGTTCTCGATCCGCAAGATTCCGATGGTCGCCCCGCAGGTGCAGGCGGACACCTATCTCGCGTGCGGCCTGCTTGCCGAGACGCTCAGCCATATGGTCGATGCATTCGGCAGGGAATATCTGATCGAGCGTATCCAGGACATGCTCGAGCGCCGCATCCTGACTGGCTACTATCCGCGCCTGACGTTGGCGCCGGGGCAGCACTTCGCGTCCAAAGGCGGTTATATCGTGCGGTTTTCCGAGCCGGATCGAGTCGGGTTCGTCGCCGACGGCAAGTGGACGGTGCCTTGACGAGGCTGCGCAGTCTTGCTGCTTCTTGCGTGACTTTATTTGCGAGCCGGCTTCCCGTTTGTCGTGTTCATCGCTTTGTCGAGAGCGGGCCATGTCCATTCGAGGTTGCGGGGAAACCGTGGCAGACCGTCGAAACGTGACGGACTGGAGCGCTCACCTACCGCAAGAGTAGGACGTTGCCCCCTGCCGGGTTTTATCGCCCGTTTGCACAATAGTAGCGTGGCGAGCAGTGAGAAATGCGAATCGTCATTGATGCAGTGCCAAGTCTTTATCACTCGTGGTGTCAGGCAGCCGGGAGACGGCGCAGGGGAGACGGCCATGTCAAAGGCTAGTACCAGTAACCAGGCGCTTTATCGTCTGCTTCGCTGCAGCTCGACTGCCGCACTCGCGGCGCTTTGTCTGTTGCTGACTTCCACCGCGCACGCGTTGCCGATATTCGCGCGTCAGACGGGGCAAAGCTGCGTGGCGTGTCACGCCGGCGGCCAATTTCCCGAACTGACACCCTATGGGCGGATGTTCAAGTTGAATGGTTATACCCTCGGCGAACGCACCATTCCAATCGCCGTGATGGGTACCGTGGATGTGACCAAGACAAGGCACAACGACGACGCTAACGGGAATCCCATTTCTCCCAAAGACGGCAATCTGACATGGGATGCGGCCAGCATTTTCCTCGCCGGGAAGATCACCGACAAGATCGGCGCGTTCGCTCAATATACCTACACGAACTACGATCACCAGAATGGCGACGGCAAGTGGATCGGTAAATGGGCATCGGACAACACCGATGTCCGTTACGTGGAACGGATCGTCGGCGAAGCGAGCGACTTCATACTGGGCGTAACGTTGCACAACAATCCGACCGTACAGGACGTCTGGAACACTGCGCCCGCATGGAGCTACCCCTATCTCTCTTCGTCGACGAGCGCGGTTGGGTCTCCGCCGTTTACGCCTCTCATCGAGGGGGCATTGGCGCAGCAGGTCGTGGGCATTGGCGGCTACATGTACTGGAACAAGATGGTGTACGCGGAACTGACCGGGTACAGCACCGCCGACGGAATCTGGTCGTTTCTGAGCCATGGCAGCAAGGCCGGAGACCTGGCCCACCCGCAGACCTATCTGAAGGGCTACAACCCGTATTGGCGGCTTGCGCTGACTCGCGAATGGGGTCCGCATAACATCATGCTGGGGACGTTCGGGTTGCTGGCCGACGTCTATCCCAACGATCCAGACGCTTTCCCGATATTCACGCAGGGTGTGACCCGCTATCGCGATATCGGTGTGGATGCGCAGTATCAGTACCTGCTGGAGCCGCATACGATTACGGCACAGGCACGCTACGTTCACGAGAACATCAGCGATCCGAATAATTTCGTTTTGGGCGACAGCCAGTCGGCGAATCTCAAATCGATGCTGCTGAAAGCGTCGTACATCTATCAGGCCAAGTACGGCGTGAGCCTCGCTTTCTTCAATGTGACGGGCAGCACCGATAGCGTGGCTTACGCCAGCAGCGCGAACTTTTCTCCTGCCACGCAGGGATGGATACCCGAGATTTTCTGGATTCCGGTGCAGAACATCCGGGTCGGCCTGCAATACACGCATTTCACCAAATTCCTTGGATCCCGAACCAACTACGACGGCACCGGACGCAACGCATCGGACAACGACACGCTGTTCGTCTACTTATGGGCCGCGTATTGGTGACATCCACGCCGGCGTGTCCGACTAAAACTTGTCGCGCTTGCCTGGAATAAAGGAAAGGTGCCTCGCGTTCATGCAGTAGCGGCGCAAACGGGAGGCGTTGAACTACGCACTGAATGCGCTGCGCTTTGTTGCGCGGCCTTAAAGGGCGGTAAGAGCAGTCTGGAGGTTCGTGACATGAACAAATTGGCGCAGTTCATCTCGCTTGGGATGTTGCTTGTCGGGTCGGGCTGTCACGACCTGGAACGATCCCGGGCAGTCGATAATCCGGCTGTCTCCGGAAAGACCATTGCTCTGCAAGTTTGCTCGAACTGTCATGGCGCGAACGGCGTGTCGGTATCGCCGACCTTTCCCAAGCTGGCGGGGCAACGACGGGAATACCTTGTCGATCAATTGACGGACTTCAAGAACCATGCCCGAACCGACCCGAACGCCAAACGATTCATGTGGGGCTTTACCCACTTGAGCGAAGCGCAGATCGACGAGCTTGCTACGTATTTTTCAAGTCAGCACGCGGTTCTGGGTGAACCCGGCGACCCGGCGCTCATTCACAAGGGGAAAGCGATTTTTACAGCGGGCCTGCCGGACAAGGGCGTCGCGGCATGCGTTTCCTGTCACGGCCAGCACGGCGAGGGGAAGGACACGTTTCCTGGTCTGGCTGGGCAGCACGCGGACTACATCGTGAAGCAGCTCATGGTGTTCCAGCGCACCGAAGATCGGCCCCGCGGTGCCATCATGAAGGCGGTCTGCGCCAATATGTCGGACGAGGATATGCGCGCCGTCGCGGCCTTCGTCGAGGCGTTTCCGCCGGAGACCGAGGCATCGGCCAGCCCGCCAGCCGAGCCGCAGGCGCCGGACGGCTCGCAGGCCAATCAATGAGCCTGCTTGCTTGACGTATCGCTGCGCCCACAGGCGCAGCGATACGGACGCGCAAGCGACCGGCGGGTTTGCGTGGGGCGAATGAAGCGTCGGAGCGAAGCTCTGCGCAACGGTGAAGGCCATGAATCTGACACGATTGTTTCTTGATGCCGGTGCGCCGGAGCGGGAACCCGCGCCTCAAAAGGACGCTGCCCTGACCGCGGCCCGCGCATCGACGCCGCTCGACGAGCGCCCGTTCCTGAAGCGCCTCGGCATGACCGACTGGCTGTTCGCCCTCGCGATGGTCGCGGGCGCCGGGTTTGCGCTGTCGCGCTATTACCCGTTCATGAATTACTACGACAAGCT